>NJIE01000006.1 GCA_002213445.1 Xenophilus sp. AP218F
GGAGTGGTAGTTCAGTTGGTTAGAATACCGGCCTGTCACGCCGGGGGTCGCGGGTTCGAGTCCCGTCCACTCCGCCAACCATACAAAGCAGTACCCGTATTCGGGCGTTTAGCTCAGTTGGTAGAGCGTCTGCCTTACAAGCAGAATGTCGGCGGTTCGACTCCGTCAACGCCCACCAGGTTTTACGGTTGGAGTGGTAGTTCAGTTGGTTAGAATACCGGCCTGTCACGCCGGGGGTCGCGGGTTCGAGTCCCGTCCACTCCGCCAACCATACAAAGCAGTACCCGTATTCGGGCGTTTAGCTCAGTTGGTAGAGCGTCTGCCTTACAAGCAGAATGTCGGCGGTTCGACTCCGTCAACGCCCACCAGGTTTTACGGTTGGAGTGGTAGTTCAGTTGGTTAGAATACCGGCCTGTCACGCCGGGGGTCGCGGGTTCGAGTCCCGTCCACTCCGCCARAACATACGAAAAAGGTGAACGAAACTCAGCGTTCACCTTTTTTTTTAACAAGGGTGGCTTTAGCCGATCGCCATGTTCGAGTTTGTCCAGAACAATAAAGTCTTCATTCAAGTCGTACTAGGTGCCGTAGCGTTGACCTTTGTCGGTTTCGGCGTGGGAAGTTACGAAGCCATGGACGATCCTTACATCGTCAAGGTGGGCGACACCAAGATCTACAAACGCGACCTGGATCGCGTGCTCGAAGGTCAGCCCAGCGACCCGGCAACCCGCCAGGCCGCCCTGGAGAATCTGATCCGTCAGGAACTGTTGCTGGCCGACGCCCGCGCCAACGGCGCAACCGTGACCCCGGAGCAGCTGCGCAAGGTGATCGGTTCGGTTCCCGCCTTTCAGGAAAACGGCCAATTCAATCAGGCTCGCTATAGCGCCTTCCTGCAAGAACGCCATCTGAGCGCCGAAGCTTTCGAAGCGCAAATCAGCCGCGACATCCTGCTGCAAAGCCAGCTGACCAGCCTGGCGGGCAGCGAATTCGTCGCCAATGCCGTGGTCACGCGCGTCGCCGCCTTGCTGGGCGAAGCGCGCGAAGTGCAGCCGCTGGTGCTGAAGCCGGCCGATTTCGCCGCCGAAGTCAAAACCGATCCCGCCGCGATCAAGGCGTACTACGACGCCAACGCCAAGCGCTTCTCCAAGCCGGAGATGGTCAAGCTCGATTACGTGGTGCTGTCGCAAGACGCGGTGGCGCAGGGCATCAAGATCAGCGACGAAGAGGCGCAGCAGTATTACGAAAAGCACAAGGCCGAGCTGTCCAACGAACAGCGCCGCGCCTCGCACATCCTGCTGGCCGTCTCCAAAGACGCCAAACCCGATCAGCGCGCCAAGGTGAAAGCCGAAGCCGACGCGCTGCTCAAGGAAGTGCGCGCCAATCCGGCCAAGTTCGCGGAAATCGCGAAGCAGAAGTCCCAGGACCCGGGCTCCGCGGCCAATGGCGGCGATCTGGGCTTCTTCGACCGCGGCATGATGGTCAAGCCTTTCGATGACGTGGTTTTCCGCATGAAGCCCGGCCAGATCAGCGAGGTGGTGCAAACCGAATACGGCTATCACATCATCCGCCTTGACGAGATCAAGGCTCCGGACTTTGCCGCAGTCAAGGCGGCGGTGGTAGAAAAGCTGAAAAACCAGAAGGCCGGCGCCCAGTTCCGCGCCCAGGTGGAAAAGCTCAATGAAATCGCTTATCAGCAAGGCGACTCGCTGAAAGGCATCGTCGATGCGCTGAAGCTGGAGGTCAAACGCTCCGACTGGCTGTCCCGCAACGCGCCGGCAGCCGACCCGCTGCTGAACGCCAAGGTGCTGGAAGCCGCCTTCAGCGACGATGTGCTGAAGAAAAAGCACAACAGCGAACCCGTGGACGCTGGCAACGGCGCCATGGTGGTGGCGCGCATCGCTGAACATCAGCCTTCCCGCCAGCAGCCGCTGACCGAGGTGAGCGAGCAGATCAAGAGCGAACTGGTGGCTCGCGACGGCGCGAAACTGGCCGAGAAGAAGGGCCAGAGCCTGCTGCTGGAACTGAAGGCCGGCAAGGGACTCGAGGCGCAAAGCTGGGGCGCGGCCAAGACCGTTTCCCGCCGCAACGCCGACGGCTTGCCGTCCGGAGACGTCCGCGCCGTATTCGCGGCCTCCGCCAACAAGTTGCCGGCTTTTGCCGGCAGCAAGCGCGACAATGGCGAGTACGCGATCTATCGCATCGAGAAGGTCATCGCCGCGCCGGCGGCCAGCGACGCCGACCGCGCGCAGCTGGGCGGCCTGCTCGGCGAGATGTCCGCCAACTCGCAGCTGGCGAGCTATCTGGAGGCCTTGCGCCAGAAGTACAAGGTCGTCAGCGGCAAGCAGTCGATCAACGACGCGCAATAAGCATTCGGCAACGTGAAAACCGGCCTTCCCAGGCCGGTTTTTTTCATGCCGTTTTCCAAGACGACCGACACAGCCGGCTGGCGCCAAACATGCGAAAACGGAAGCCCGGGGCTTCCGTTTTGGGTTGGCTTCAGGCCAGGCTTAACCTTGCTGGGCGTCGGCCAGGTTTTTGGGACCGAAAGCGCCCGGCAGCAACACGTCGAGCGTAGTGTCTATCGTCTCCTGGCCGTCGCAGATGGCGCGCACCCGCATGCTCGGTCCGAACTCGTTGAGCACCTGGCGGCATGCGCCGCAGGGGGAGGTGGGTTTGGCGGTGGGAGTGTAGATGCATACCGCCAGCACTTCCTGCAGGCCGTGATTGGCGCGGGCGGAAAAGAGGGCGGTGCGCTCGGCGCAGTTGGTCAGGCCGTAAGAGGCGTTTTCCACGTTGCAGCCGATGTGGATCTTGCCCTTGTTGTCGAGGATGGCTGCGCCGACGGTGAAATGGCTGTACGGGGCATAGGCCTGGCGCGCGGCGAGGCGGGCCGCCATTTCCAGTTCGGCCCATTGTTCGTTGCTTGGAATCTGGATGCTGCTGCTCATGTTTTGGCTCCAAAAGACCAGATGGGCGCTGGATATTGCGCCAGGGTAGATGGCCTGTCAATCCGCATTCCGGCAATTATTTGACATGAAGTAAACTTGTGCGACTGGTGCTTTTACCATCAGCGCTGCTGGCGCAGCTTTTGCCGGCAGTAGTCGGTCATCGCGGCGGTCATCGCGGCGGCCAGCGCCGATTCCACCCGCCAGTGGTGCCAGTAGAGCGGGATATCCATGTGCCGGCCGGGGAACAGGTCGATCAGCCGGCCGCTGGCGATGTCGTCGTCCAGCATCAGCTCGGGCAGCAGGCTGTAAGCCAGACCCAGCCGGGTGGCTTCGACGAAGCCTTGCGGCGTGGGGATGGTGAGGTAGGGGTAGGGCGCGTGGTAGTCGGCAACCTCCTGCAGGAACTGGCTGTGCACGGTGTCCTTGCGGCTGAAGATGATGGCCGGCGCTTGCGCCAGCGCCGCGGCGTTCGCGCCGTCGGGAAAGTGGCGGGCGGCGAATGCCGGCGTGGCCAGGCATTGGTAGCGCATCGCGCCCAGGTAATGGATTTCTCCGCCCTGGATCGGCGCGCTGCGAGTGCTGACGCAGCCGATGACGTGGCCGGTGCGCATCAGCTCGTGGGTGTGGTCCTGGTCGTCAAGGTGGATATCCAGCAGCACCGGCTGGCTGTCCAGAACCGGCTTGACGGCGGGCAGAAACCAGGTGGCGACGCTGTCGTTGTTGGCGCCGACCGCCAGCGTGGTGTATTCGCGGTTCTGCTCTGACGGCCGCAGGGTTTGCAGCAGCTGGTTTTCCATCAGGCGCAGCTGCTGGAAGTGCCGCAACAGCTGGCGGCCGGTTTCGGTGGCTTCTGCCGGCGTGGTGCGGGTGAGCACGGGCTGGCCCAGTTGCTCTTCCAGCTGGCGAATGCGTTGCGACACCGCCGATTGCGTCAGGTGCAGCTTCCTGGCCGCCTTATCGAAGCCGCCGGTTTCGGCCACCGCGGCCAGCGTTTGGAGTTGTCGGGGATCAAGCACGGCGTTCTCTTTGTTTTACGGCAATCAATAAAGTGTTGGTTAATAATGCCTCGGCGCTTGCTTTAAGACGGCCGGCGTGGCATGTTGCCGGCTGGGGTGTAATCATAACCGTTCACATTATAAAAAGGCTCGCAGCCGCGAGGATGAACCAGAACGCCGACGCCGTAACGGGGGGGGGCGCCTCTGGTCGATACAGGCTCAATGACAAGATGCAAGCGGATAATAAGGCACTATTGGACGGAGTGTGCCGATTCATAGGAATCCGGGCGGAACACCTGGCGCAACTGCCGCAGCATGCGCCGGCCTTGCTGGCGCGGCGCGAGCTGCTGGGCAAGGAGTTGTACTGGTATTTGCTGAAAACGCCGGACGCGGCGCAAGCCTGGCTGAGCGGCTTTCCGGACGCCGACGCGCTGGTGGCGTCGTTGTTGCGTTATCTGCGGCTGATGCTGACGACGCCTACGGACGGGGCCGCGGCGAGGCGCGCGGTGGAGCAGGGCCGCAGCCACGCGAGGCTGGGCGTGGATATGGCCTGGCTGGCCGGCGCTTACGAACGCTGCCTTGCCCACTGGCTGGCCCGGCTGGCGGAGCAGGACATGGAGCCGGCCCGGCGCGATGCGCTTGGCCACAGCCTGCGCAAGCGGGTGCTGCTGGATCAGATGCTGCAATGGCATGGCTGCCAGCAAGCGCTGCAAACCCAGGTTAGCCAGAGCGGCCGGCAGAGCGAGGCCATGGCTGATTTGTACGCCACGCTCAGCAGCGTCAGCCTGGCGCTGGCGGAGTGCACCGACAGGCGCACGCTGCTGCAATCCATTTGCGACGTGTGCGTTCGCGACGGCAAGTTCGGCATGGCCTGGATCGGGACGCTGGACAGCGCCGCCGAGCGCCTGTCGGTATCGGCCGTCGCCTCCGAAGGGCGTTGCGCCCAGCTGGAAAAAGTGCAGTTGTCGGCCTGCAATGAAAGCCTCAAGGGCCATCTGCCCATCGCGCGCGCGGTGCGCAACCGCGTGTTGCAGGTGGTGGGCGACGTGGAGACGGACGCCAGCCTGCAGGATTGCCGCGCAGAGCTGCGCCGCCACGGCATCCGCAGCATGCTGGTGGCGCCGCTGATGCTGCGCAACCAGGTGTTCGGCACCCTGTCGCTATACGCCACCCAGGCCGGCGGTTTCGATCCGGCCAAAGTGTCGCTGGTGAATGTCATGGCCCGGGAGATCGGCCGCGCGCTGGAGCGCCACGATGCGCTGGAACGCAGCCGCAAGGCCGAGGCCGAGCTCGCCTTCCTGTCTCATCACGACGTGCTCACCGGCCTGCCCAACCGTCTGCAGATCAAGGACCACATCGCCCGCCTGTTGCATGCCCGCAGCGCCGGACGGGAGGTGGCGGTGCTGGCGGTGTCCCTGCACGGATTTCACGATATCAACGCCCGCTTCGGCCACGACGGCGGTGACGCCGTGCTGTGCGAAGCGGCGCGCCGGCTGCGCCGCTGCATCTACCCCTTTGGCCAGGTCGGACGGGTGGGCGCGTCGCGCTTCATCGCCTGCACCGAGCGCACCGATCTGCTGGACAAACTGCTGGGGGAGCTGTCGCATCGCCTGCAAGCGCCGCTGGAAATCATGGGCGCGCAGCTGGAAATTCATTGCAACATCGGCGTGGCGGTATCGGGCCAGGCTGCGGTGGACGCCGCCACCATGCTGCGCCGCGCCGATCTGGCGCTGGGCCAGGCCAAGGATGCCGGACGCGGCCAGTGCCGGCATTACGACGCGGCGATGGACGAGGAAATCCAGCGCCTGCACGCAATACGCAGCGCGTTCGCCCAGGCCATCCCGCGCGGCGAGCTGGCGCTCTACTACCAGCCCAAGATCAATCTGCTGAACAACCGCATCGAAGGCGTGGAGGCCTTGGTGCGCTGGGTGCGCAACGGCCGCACCGTGCCGCCGGGCGAGTTTTTCCCGGCAGTGGAGAACACCGAGCTGATGCGCGAGCTGGATTGGTGGGTGGTGCGCGAAGCGGTGCGCCAGGCTTGCGAATGGCGCGAGCAGGGCAAGTCGATTCCGGTGAGCGTCAACCTGTCGGCCATTACCCTCAAGCACGAGAGCTTTCTGCCCAATATGGAGTCGCTGCTGGAAGCCAATCCGCTGCCGATAGGCTATCTGGAGCTGGAGGTGCTGGAGAGCGTCACCCAGCAGGAGGCCGAGCAGATCACCGCCAAGCTGGAGCGCTGCCGCGACCTTGGCCTGTCCATCGCGTTGGACGACTTCGGCACCGGCGCATCCTCGCTGGTGCATTTGCAGCAGCTGCCTTTCGACACCATCAAGATGGACCAGCGTTTCGTGCGCCTGTTGCTGGAAACCCCGGGCAACGAGGCCATCATCCGCAGCATGGTGGCGTTTGCCCATTACACCGGGCGCAAGCTGGTGGTGGAGGGCGTGGAGAGCCGGGCGATCTGGAACCGCTTGCTGGAGATAGGCTGCCTGGACGGCCAGGGCTACGAGATATCGCCGCCGGTGGCGGCGGCGGAGCTGCCGGCGTGGATTACGCGCTGGCACGGGCGGCGCGAGGTGCTGGATTATGAAATTAATTAATATAGTATAATTTTTATTAGTTTTACTTCTTTTGGCGGCTCCCTTAAGCTGACGCAAAAATCAGGAGTCGCAACATGTTCAATTTCAACGTATTTCTGGCCGCGCTCGGCATTTCCGGCGGCCAGATCATCAGCATCGGTCCGCAAAACGCTTTCGTCCTGCGCCAGGGCATCGGCCGCAGCCATGTATTGCCCATCATCGCGGTGTGCATCATCGCCGACATCTTGTTGATCACCAGCGGCGTGCTGGGCATGGGCAAGGTGATCGCCAGCGTGCCGGGCTTTCTGACCACCGTCACCTGGCTGGGCGCAGCCTTCCTGCTGTGGCTGGCGTTCAAGGCGTTCCGCTCGGCGGTTCGGCCCGGCGCCATGTCGCTGGCCGGCGGCGTGGAGCGCGACCGCAAGCGCGCCATTCGCACCATCCTGATGGTGACGCTGCTCAATCCCTATGTGTGGCTGGATACCGTGGTGCTGATCGGCGGCGTATCCACCGTCTACGGCGAGGAGGCGATGCTGTCCTTCCTGCTGGGCAGTCTGGCCGCTTCGGTGCTGTGGTTCTGCAGCATCGGCTTTTTCGCCGGCAAGCTCGCGCCCTTGTTCCAGAAAGAAAGCAGTTGGCGGGTGCTGGACGTGGTCATCGGCGTGGTGATGCTGCTTACCGCCAGCCTGTTGGTGTGGAATTACGGTTTGCGCTGAGACCCGCGCGAGGCGTGTTCGCAAACGGAGCCGACCGAATGGTCGGCTCCGTTTTTTTGGGCCGCGCGGCGGGTGGCCCCATTGCGGCCAGTCTGGCGTTGCCCGAACCGGCGACCTCCACCTGCACGCGGCTGTCGCTCATCGCCGCGCTGTCGATGATTTCATCCAGCAACCGGCCGTTTTCCAGCCTCAGGCTTCGCGCGTCGACGTTGGCGCTGCCCTGCAGCGAGACGGCGCCGCCGAGCGCGTGGATGCGGGTTTCGACGTCCAGGCACTTGTCCATCAGTTCGCCATCGCGAATCTCGGCGTCAAGTGTCGCGCCTGGCGGCGGGCCGATATTGGCCGAGCGGTCTATCACCAGGCTGATCGCGGACTGGCTGATCGACTCGGCGTCGATGATCTCGTCCACCAGCTCCCCGGAGCGAATGCTCAGGGCCTCCGCCGCGACATTGGCGCTGTCCCGCAGCGCGACGCGCATGCTGCTGCGGGCGACGGCTCGCTCCGAATCGACGATTTCGTCAATCAGCTCGCCGCCGACGATGCTCAGCCGCCGGGCGCGGACATTGCCGCTGCCTTGCAGGCTGACGCTGAGATTGCTGAGCAGAAAAGCATTGCCGTCGAGCACCTCGTCGATCAGCTCCCCTTCTTCGATCGAGACCTCGCGGGCGTCGGCGTTGGCGCTTTGCTCCATCTGGATGTGGATGGAGGCGCGCGTGAATCGCTCGCCGTCCACGGTTTCGTCTATCAGTTCGCCCTCCCGGATGAACAGCGCATCGCTTGCGACTTGCCCCGAACGGCTCAGCTGGATGGCCAGCGCGCTGTCGCGAACGTCCTCGGCGTCGATCAGCTCGTCTATCAGTTCGCCGTCGGCGATTCGCACGCCGCGCGCCATGCTGGCGTTGCCGGACTCGTGGAAACGCAGCCGGATCCGGCTATCGGCGATCAGGCCGCCGTCCACCGCTTCGTCCACCAGCTCCGCGTCGTCGATGTCCAGCTCTTCGCCGGCGGCATTGGCGGAATGAAGCAGCTGAATATCGATGCGATTGCGCTCCAGGCTGCGGCTGTCGATCATTTCGTCTATCAGCTCCGACTTGAATAGCCGGGTGGCGCGAGCCTGAACATTGCCTGTCCGCTCGTTTTCGATGCGAACCTCGCTGTCGGCCAGGCCGTAATCGACGATCTCGTTGATCAGCTGTCCGCTGGCGATGGTGAGCATGCCGGCGCGCGGCGAGGTCGCGCCGACGTTGCCGCTGCGTTTCAGCGCCACCTCCAGGCAGCCGTGCTCCAGCGTGCGCCATGCGTCGCCGGGGGCGTTGATCAGCTCTTCGATCAGGCTGCCGCCGCCGATGTGCAAATGGCTATCCGGCAAGGCGAGCGCCACATTGGCCGAGTCCTCGATCCGCAACCGGATATGCGCGCCGCGCTCGATCGGGCCGCGGATGAGGTTGGCGATCAGGGCGGGCTCGGCGTCGCCTTGCTGCTCGCTCAATTCGCCGGCGGCGCTGATATTGCGCTCGCCAAGCACGAGCTGGCGGCGCACGGCGACGTTGGCGCTGTTCTGGATCAGAATGTCGACACCGGCCCCCGCGCCGACATGGCTGATCAGGTTGGGAATCAGCTCGTTCGTCTCGTCTTGCCAGTGGGCGGCGTCCAGACTCAGGTTGGCGCTGTCGCAAATCAGGATGGCCAACTGCCGGCCGCCCAGCGCCTGCAACGGGCGAGCAAAAGCGTAAGCCTGCCAGCTGCCGCCGTCGCGTGAGAAGAACATGCCTTGCAGCCGTTGCCCGCCGGCTGGCTGGCAAGTCAATGGGAGAGGCGGGCGCTGGCAGCTGGTCGGCGCGCTGCCGGCTGCGTTCATGTTGCCGGCGGACAGGCTGGCCAGCAGCGACAGGGTGAGGGCAAACCGCATGGTCGAAGAGGGGAGAGTTGGCGTTGCCCCGCATTCTCTCCCCGCTCAATGCTTATGTCATTACTCTGGGGGATTATTTTCCAGCGCCATTCGCCAGCGCGTAATGCAGCAGCTGTTGCAGGCCTGGCTTTTCCATGGCCTGCGCCGCGTAGCACAGGCCGACGCGGCGGCTGAGCGAAGGCCCGTCCAGCGGGCGGGAGATAACGCCGGGATAGTCTTGCGGCAGCGAGGCGGGCAGCAAGGCCACGCCCAGGCCCGCCGCCACCATGCGCAAGGCCAGGGTGAGCGAGCCGGCGTTGGCGGCGTAACCGAGCGCCTCCCCGGCGCTGCCGTACAGGGCCAGCAGGCGCTGGTGCGACGGGTGGTCCGGGCAGGTGATCCAGTCGGCCTGTCCCAGCGCGGCGAGATCGGTCGCGGCCTGCCGCTCCAGCGGATGGCCGGCCGGCATGGCCAGCACGAAGTTTTCCTCCCAGAGCGGCAAGAACAGCTCGTCTTCGCAGCGCGCGTCTTCGGACGCCAGGCGGGCGTCGCCGGCGCAGCCATCGACCAGCGTCAACAGCAGCAGCGGGGAGGCTTGTCGCGCCAGCCGCAGGAAGGCTTCCACCTGGCCTGGCCCCAGGTCGGCCTCTATGCCTATGCACAGCGGCAGGCAGCTGTCGCGCTTGCGAAACAGCTGCCCCAGCGCTTCGGCCTGCTCGACCAGCCGTTTGGCTTGCGGGTAAAGCAAGCGGGCGTCGTCGCTGACGCTGACGCCGCGGGCCTCGCGGGTGAACAGGGTGGCGCCCAGCGCGTCTTCCAGTTGGCGGATGGTGACCGACAAGGTAGGCTGGGTCAGAAACAGCCGCTGCGCCGCCAGCGTGATGCTGCGCTCTTCGAATACGGCGATGAAAGCCTTGAGTTGGCGAATATCCATAGAAAAAATCGATGCCACGTAGAGGAAATTATCATTTTTCAGCTTGTTCGGCGGTAACTATACTTGCCTTCATCGCCTGATATCTAATTTTTCTATATGGAGAACCCCATGACCAAGCCTCTGATCGTGATTACCGGCGCCAGCTCCGGCATCGGCGCGGCAACCGCCCGTCTGCTGTCCTCGCAAGGCCATTCGCTGCTGCTGCTGGCTCGCCGCATCGACCGCCTGCAGGCGCTGGCGCTGCCAAACACGATGTGCCGCGCGGTGGATGTGACCGACGGCGCCGCGATGCGCGCGGCGCTGGCGGAGGCGGAAGCCGTCTTCGGTCCGGCCGACGCCATCGTCAACAACGCCGGCGTGATGCTGCTGGGCGAAATGGCCAAGCAAGATCCGGCGGAGTGGGAAAAGATGCTCGACGTCAACGTCAAGGGGCTGCTAAACGGCATTCACGCCGTGCTGGGCGGCATGGTGGAGCGCAAGCGCGGCACCATCATCAATATCAGCTCCATCGCCGGCCGCAAGACCTTCCCCAGCCACGTGGCTTACTGCGGCACCAAATTCGCCGTGCACGCCATCTCGGAAAACCTGCGCGAGGAAGTCTCGGCGCACGATGTGCGCGTGATCACCATCGCGCCGGGCGCAGTGGAGACCGAGCTGCTGAGCCACACCACCGACGACGGCATCAAGGCCGGCTACGAAGACTGGAAGCAGGGCATGGGCGGTGTGCTGGCGGCGGAGGATGTGGCCAACGCCATCGCCTATGTCTACGGCCAACCGCAGAACGTCTGCGTGCGCGAGGTGGTGCTGGCGGCCACCCGCCAGCCGGCCTGATATCCGGGCCATGCTTTTCGACGCGGCCGGCGGTCTCCCGCCGGCTTTTTCGCGTCCGCGCGCCAGGCGGGGCAGGCAAGCGCGCGTTGCCCTGCGGCGGGCGGGCGCGTACAATGCGCCGCTCGATAATGGACTGATTGGCAAGGAAAATCGCGATGGCGAAGAAGCAGAACGAAAAGCTGGACGAAGAAACCCTGGCGTTGCTGGTATGGTGCGCCGAGGTGGAGGCGCATCTGGTGGCCGCCGGCGCGACCGAGGCCGAAGCGCAGGAACATATCGAAGAACAGGCCGAGTGGTATACCGACCAGTTCTTCGACGGCTTGACCCCGGAAGAGGCGGCCAAGGCGGCGCTGGCATGAGGCAACGCGTCGCCGTCATCGACTTTGAAACCAACGGCATCACGCCGGGCCGCGATTGCCGCGCCACCGAAGTCGGCATCGTGCTGCTGGAAAACGGCGCGGTGGTGGATCGCTTTCAAAGCCTGATGAACGCCGGCGTGTGGGTGCCGCCTATGATCGAGCAACTGACCGGCATCAGCAACGCCATGCTCAAGGCCGCGCCGCCGGCGGCGCAGGTGATGGCCGACGCGGCGCGCTTCGTGGGCGCAACCCCGCTGGCGGCGCACAACGCCAGCTTCGACCGCAAGTTCTGGGATTTCGAGCTGGCGCAACTTGGCCTTGCCCGACAGCAGGACTTCGCCTGCACGCTGTTGTTGTCCCGCCGGTTGCTGCCGCAAGCGCCTGACCACAAACTGGGCACGCTGACCCGCTGGGCCAAGCTGCCGGCCACCGGCCGCGCCCACCGCGCGCTGGCCGACGCCGAGATGGCGGCCAATCTGCTGCTGCATCTGGGCGCGACCCTGCAAAAGCAATTCCATCTGCCGGAGGTGGAGCATGGCTTGCTGTGCAAGCTGCAGAAGGTGACCGCCGCCAAGGTCAAGCAGTATTTGCTGGAGTTGCCTCGCTAACCCGCCCTCGGAGTGTGCAACGACGACAAAACCCAGCCGCGGGCATAGCCGGCGCGCCGGGTTTTGTTCCATCACCCGCAGGGCCAGGCTAGCGTCCGCCGCCCGTGCGTCTTGCTGCAGTTGCCGGATCAGGCGGGCGCCGAGGCCCTGGCGGTGCCAGACCGGCAAGCGCTGAATCTGGATCAGCTTCCATTCCTCGCCTTGCCGTTCCGCCTTCAACAGGCCGATGTCCTCCCTGTCGATTGGCGCGATTCCGGCGCAGCCAAAACGGTAATGGATGCGTGCCATCGCTGACCAGCATGCCTGCAGATGCGCTGTCATGCTTTCTCGCCGCAAGTTCAGCAGAAAGGGATAGTCGGCGGCGGTGGCCGGGCGCAGCGTCAATGGCTTCTTTTGTATTCGCCGCGCCGCGACAAACCCGCCGGGCGGCGGGTCGGGAGGGCTTGACTCAGGCGTCCAGCCCCTGCTGGGCCAGCTCCGCTGCGCGGATCACCGCCCGCGCCTTGTTCTGCGTTTCCTGCCACTCCATCTGCGGCACCGAGTCGGCGACGATGCCGGCGCCGGATTGCACGTACAGCATCTGATTTTTCAGCACCGCGGTGCGGATGGCGATGCACAGGTCCATGTCGCCGTTGAAGCCCAGATAGCCGACCGCGCCGCCGTAGATGCCGCGCTTGGAGGGCTCGAACTCGTCGATGATCTGCATGGCGCGCACCTTGGGCGCGCCGGACAGCGTGCCGGCCGGAAAGGTGGCCTTGAGGATGTCGATGTTGCTGATGTCGTCGCCCACCTTGCCTTCCACGCTGGAGACGATGTGCATCACGTGCGAGTAACGCTCGATGGCCATATTGTCGGTGATGCGCACCGAGCCGGTGTCGGCCACGCGGCCGATGTCGTTGCGGCCCAGATCCATCAGCATCACGTGTTCGGCGATTTCCTTGGGGTCGGCCAGCAGCTCGGCGGCGAGCGCCTCGTCCTGTTCGCGGCTTTGCCCGCGCGGGCGGGTTCCGGCGATGGGGCGCACGGTGACGGTATCGTGCTCGCGGCGCACCAGGATTTCGGGTGACGCGCCCACCACGTGGAAGTCGTCGAAATGGTAGAGGAACATGTAGGGCGAGGGGTTGAGGCTGCGCAGCGCCCGGTACAGGGCCAGCGGCGAGGCGTTGTAGGGCATCTGCATCCGCTGCGACAGCACCACCTGCATGATGTCGCCGTCGACGATGTAGCGCTTGCTGGCCTCCACCGCCTGCTGGAACGCCTCCTCGCCGATTTCCGATACCGCCTTGCCGCCGGCTTCCGGCAGCGACAGCGGCACTTCCAGCGGCTGGCGCAACTGGGCGCGCAGCTGGCCCAGGCGCGCCTCCGCCTTGCGCAAGGCGTTGGGCACTGCCGGGTCGGCGTAGACGATCAGGTAGAGCTTGCCGGACAGATTGTCCACCACCGCCAACTCTTCGGACACCATGAGCAGCATGTCGGGCGTGCCGATGGCATCCGGCTTGCGGCAGTCGGCCAGCCGTTTTTCGATGTGTCGGATGGTATCGTAGCCGAAGTAGCCGACCAGGCCGCCGGTGAAGCGCGGCAGGTGCGGCAGCGGCGGCGAGCGGAAGCGCTGCTGGTAAGCCTCGATGAAGGTCAGCGGGTTGCCCTGGTAGCGCTCGATGACGCGATCGCCGCTTTCCACCTGCACGCTGTCGCCGTCCACCCGCAGCCGGGTGTGCGAGGGCAGGCCGATGAAGGAGTAGCGGCCGAAGCGTTCGCCGCCGACAACCGATTCCAGCAGATAGGAGTAGGGCTGGTTGGCCAGCTTCAGGTAGACCGACATGGCGGTGTCCAGGTCGGCGAACAGCTCCAGGGTGACGGGGATGCGGTTGTAGCCTGCGGCGGCGAGTTGCTGGAATTCTTGATGAGTCATGGTTTCTTCCTGTTGACCGGTTGGGGAGGAGGTGGGTGCTGCCGGGTGGTGCTTAATGCCGCCATCGCCAACGGGTCGGAGCAGGAAGAAATCGCATGGTGCCGCTATGCCTTGTGAAGAATGAAAACGGGGTTAGCTATTCTTCATTAAATCGTAGAGTTCGGCAATGCTGTCGACGACCAGATCCGCGCCCAGATTGGCGGCATCCGCGTAGCCGTAGCTGACGGCGATGGCCGGGCTGCCCGCCGCGCGCGAGGACAGGATGTCGTTGATCGAGTCGCCCACCATGGCGATGTCGGCCGTTTGCAGCTCCAGCACTTGCGCCACGTGTCGCAGCGGCAGCGCCGAGGGTTTTTTCTCGGCCAGCGTGTCGCCGCCGATCACCAGGCTGAAGTAGTCGCGCAGACCCAGTTGCTCCAGCAGCGGCACCGCCAGTCTTTCCGACTTGTTGGTGATGACGACCAGCGGCAGCTTCAGCGCGCGCAACAGGCCCAGGCCGTCGTTGACGCTGGGGTAGACGGTGGTGAGGTCGGACAGGTGTTCGCGATAGTACTGGATGAAGAAGCGGTAACCTTGTTCCCAGACGGCGTGCTCGGCCAGGCTGTCGCGCTGGTCGGTGATGGCGCGGTGCACCAGGCTGGCGACGCCATCGCCAACGTGCTCCTGGATGCGCATATCGCTCAGCGGGGCCATGCCCAGATGTTCGCGCATGGCGTTGGCGGCGGCGGCGAGGTCGGGGATGGAGTCTACCAGGGTGCCGTCCAGGTCGAAGGCGACGGCCTTGATGTGTTTGAGGTCCATAGGGTTTCGTTCTGAAAATGCAAGGCCCGGCGCAAGCGCCGGGCGGGGTGAAGGGAATTACAGTTCGCGGATGTCGACTACGGTTTCGCGGCCGAAATCCGGTGAAACCAGATAGTCGACGATATGGCGCGCGGCGACGGCGGGGCTGCTGAGCGCGCCGTCGGACTTGAGCGCGTCGAAACGCGGCTTTTGCGGAAACTGGGCTTCGTCGCTGTCCCGGATCTTGTCCTGCATCTCGGTGTCCACCACGCCGGGATAGAGCGCCACGATCTGCGCCGGATTGGACTTGCCCTGCTGTTCGGCGGCCGCCGCGCGGCTGAAGTGGTCGAGGCCGGCCTTGGCCGCGCAGTACACGCTCCAGCCCGGATAGGCCTTGATCGCCGCGCCGGAGGAAATGTTGAGGATGCGGCGGCGGGCCGGCAGGCTGGCGGTGGCCGACAGCAGCGCGTCGCTGGCCAGCATCGGCGCGGTCAGGTTGATCGCGATCGCCTGTCGCAACTGATCGGCCGGGTAGTGGCCGGCCTGGGCGATGGGGGTCACCACCCCGGCGTTGTTGATCAGCGTGATGCTGGCGCAGTCGGGCAGCGGCAGCTGTTGCAGCGCGGCGTGGATCGCGCCGGCGGCCTGCTGGCCGTCGGCCAGGTCGGCGTCTATCGCCAGCAGGTTGTCCGGGTAACGGGCGGCCAGCTCGGCCAGCCCTTTGCTGGCGCGGCGGGCGATGCCCACCACGAAATAGCGGTCGCCGAGCAGAGCTTCGCACAGGGCATGGCCCAGGCCGCGCGAAGCGCCGGTGACGATGAAAGCGTGCATGTCTATTCTACCTTGGCAAGTTCGGCGCGCATGGCGTCGATGACGGTCTTGTAACAGGGCTGGCCGTAGACGGCGGAGCCGGCGACGAAGGTGTCGGCCCCGGCGGCGGCGATCGCCGCGATATTGTCCACCTTCACGCCGCCGTCCACTTCCAGCCAGATCTCGCCGCCGTGCCTGGCGGTGTATTCATCGATGCGCCGGCGGGCGGCGCGAATCTTCTCCAGCGCGTGCGGGATGAAGGACTGACCGCCGAAGCCGGGGTTGACCGACATGATCAGGATCATGTCGAGCTTGTCCATCACGTGGTCAAGGTAGGAAAGCGGCGTGGCCGGGTTGAATACTAAGCCTGCCTTGCAGCCGGCGTCCTTGATCAGGCCCAAGGTGCGGTCGATATGCTCGGAGCCTTCCGGATGGAAGGTGATGATGTCGGCGCCGGCCTTGGCGAAGGCGGCGGCCAGCGCGTCCACCGGTTTGACCATCAGGTGCACGTCGATGGGCGCGGCGGCATGCGGGCGGATGGCTTGGCAGAACATCGGCCCCATGGTCAGGTTGGGGACGTAGTGATTGTCCATCACGTCGAAGTGGATGATGTCGGCGCCGGCGGCGACGACGTCGCTCACTTCCTGGCCAAGGCGGGCGAAATCGGCGGAGAGAATGCTGGGGGCGATACGGAATGTGCGCATGACAGTACAGTTGCTGTATGAGGAAACCGGAATGGCTGGCATTCTACCGCGCCAAAAGCGGCTTGGCGGGATAAAATGAAGATCGACAGGAGCCAGGAGAGCCAATATGGCCGAAAAAACTTACCGGATGGAAGTGGAGGCGGAGCCTCGCTACATCGAGGAACAATCCAATATCGCCAACGACATTTACGTATTCGGCTACCGCATCCGCATCACCAACACCGGCACCGAACCGGCCCAGCTGGTCAGCCGCCACTGGATCATCGCCGACGCCAACCAGCAGGTGCAGGAAGTGCGCGGCATGGGCGTGGTGGGCGAGCAACCGCATCTGGAGCCGGGCGAATCGTTCGAATATACCAGCGCCACGCATCTGAAAACGCCGTACGGCTCCATGAAAGGCTGCTATCACCTGCAGGCCGACGACGGCAAGCGCTTCGAGGCGGAAATTCCCGAAATGACGCTGGTGGCCCCCCGCGTGCTGCACTGAGCCTTCCCGGCCGGGCCTTCTTTCCCGCCTCGAGCGCGGCCGCCCCGCCGCCGCGCATCCGGCGATACCACCCCTAGGCGGTTGCCCGCGGCGGCGAAGCCATTTCGCCGCCTGGCAGCTTGCCGCAACAGGCAAACCCGAATATGCGATTTTCCCACAGCGGCCCCGCGCCGACTGACCGACACGACCTGCAAACCATCCAGACCCTGCTGCCGTATCTATGGAGCTTCAAGTGGCGCGTGCTGCTGGCGCTGGGCTGCATGGTGCTGGCCAAGGTGGCGGCGGTCACCGTGCCGCTTTACCTGAAAGACATCGTCGATCAACTGTCGATGCCGGCCACCTTGCTCGCGGTGCCGGTGATGGCGCTGGTGGGCTATGGCTGCGCCCGGTTGCTCTCCGGCGTGCTGGGCGAGTTGCGCGACGCGATTTTCGCCCGCGTCATCCAGGGCGCGGTGCGCAGCGTGGCGCGCAATGTCTTCCAGCACCTGTTCAAGCTATCGCTGCGCTTCCATCTGGAGCGCCACACCGGAGGCATGAGCCGCGACATCGAGCGCGGCACCAAAGGCATAGGCTTCCTGCTCAACTTCACCGTCTTCAACATCCTGCCCACGCTGCTGGAAATCGGCATGGTGACGGCGATACTGCTGCATCGCTACTCCTGGCAGTTCGCGGTGGTGACGCTGACCACCATCCTGCTGTACATCGCCTTCACGCTGATCGTCACCGAGTGGCGCACCGTCTACCGGCGCAGCATGAACGACCTGGACTCCAAGGCCAACTCCAAGGCTATCGACGCCTTGATCAATTACGAGACGGTGAAGTACTTCAACAACGAAGGCTACGAGTCGCGCCGCTACGACCAGAACCTGGCAGCCTGGGAAGCCTCCGCGATCAAGAACCAGGTCTCGCTGTCGCTGCTCAACGCCGGGCAGGCCGTCATCATCGCCAGCGGCGTCACGCTGGTGATGGTGCTGGCCGCGCGCGACGTGACGCGGCACCAGATGACGGTGGGCGACGTGGTGCTGGTGGCCACCTTCATCACCCAGCTGTACGCGCCGCTCAACTTCCTGGGCTTCGTCTATCGCGAAATCAAGCATTCGCTGGCCGACATCGAGCGCATGTTCAAGCTGCTCAACATTCATCAGGAAGTGGCAGACCAGCCGGACGCCAGGCCGCTGGACAGCCGTCGCGCGGCGGTGCGCTTCGAGGACGTGGAGTTCGGCTACGACGCCAATCGCGGCATCCTCAAGCGCGTCAGCTTCGAGATTCCCGCCGGGCACACACTGGCGGTGGTGGGCGCCAGCGGCGCGGGCAAGTCGACCCTGGCTCGCTTGTTGTTCCGTTTCTACGACGTGAATCAGGGCCGAATCAGCATCAACGGGCAGGATATCCGCGAGTTGAGCCAGGATTCGCTGCGCGCCCACATCGGCATCGTGCCGCAGGACACGGTGCTGTTCAACGACAGCATCTACTACAACATCGCCTATGGCAGCCCCGGGGCGAGCCGCGAGGAAGTGATGGACGCGGCGCGCTCCGCCCACATCCATGACTTCGTGATGAGCCTCCCGGACGGTTACGACACCCAGGTGGGCGAGCGCGGCCTCAAGCTGTCTGGCGGGGAGAAGCAACGGGTGGCGATTGCGCGCACCATCCTGAAAAACCCGCCGATCCTGATTTTCGACGAGGCGACCAGCGCGCTGGACTCGCGCACCGAAAAGGCCATCCAGCGCGAGCTGGCGGCCATCGCCGCCGATCGCACCACGCTGATCATCGCCCACCGCCTGTCGACGGTGGTCGACGCGCACCAGATCGCGGTGATGGAGCAGGGGCGGGTGATCGAGCAAGGCACGCATCAGCAATTGCTGGCCCTGGGCGGCCGCTATGCCGAGATGTGGCGCTTGCAGCAAGAGGGCGAGGCGCTGGCGGAGTAAACCGGGGGCGATCGATGCGCAAAACGGCAACGCCCAGACGTTGCCGTTTTGATTGCTTGCCGCAGGCGGCTCAGGCGGTTTTGCCGCCGCGCTTGATTTCCTGGAAGGCGGCGATCGCGGCGTCGCCGGCGGCCAGCGCCGCGCGCAGCGCTTCGGCGGAGGCAAGGTCAGCAAAGGCCAGCTCCGGGTCCAGCGCTTGCAAGGCGCGCCGGGCGCTCTGGCAGACGTCGGCTGCGGCGGTGAAGTCCGCCGGGCTTAATACCTTGCCGTTGCGCAAGCGGCGGAAATAGGCGCGGGTGGTGTTGGCGTACTGGCTGGCGCGCTCGCTGGCGGCCAATTGACCCGCGTCTTCCAGCTGCGTCAGGCACTCCATCAGCACGCGGCTGGCGGCCTCGGCTTGCTGGTAGCGTTGTTCCTGCGCGCGTTTGGCTTGCTGGCCGGGTTTGCTGCTGCTTTTCTTTTTGTGGTCGGCCATGGGCGATTCCTCAAGGTGGGGGGGGCGAATTCTAGCGGCAATGTCAGTGCAATTGGAAGTGGGCGAGGGGGGCTGCCGCTGACGGCAGCGAGACTTCGACGAAATCGTTCAGGCAAAACAGGGTGAGTTTGTCGCCGTAAACCGCGCCGGTATCCAGATACATCACGTTGTCTATCAACCGCGCCGCGGTTTGCGGCGTATGGCCAACCAGCAGCAAATCCACGCCGCGCACCACGCCCGCGCCGCCGTGATGGGCGCGTTCGCGCGACCACAGCACGAAGCGGCGCTCCTCGTCGCTCAGCGCGCCGCTCTCCAGTTTGGCCGCCAGCGCGTCCCAGTCGTTATCCGGGCAGTCGCCATGCACGATGCCGGCGCGGCCGCATTCCAGTTCGATCTGGATGGCCAGGGGCAGGGCGTCGAAGGCGGCGTCGATGGCGGCCCGATTGGCCGGCGTTTGTTCTGTCAGCCACGCGCCGCCGTTGCGCAGGTGCCGTTCCAGCGATTCCTGCGGCTGGCGCAACGCGTCCAGCGCCATCTGCTCGTGGTTGCCGCGCACGGCGAAGAACCAGGGTTCGGATAACCAGTTCAGCGCGGCGGGGCTGTCTTCGCCGCGGTCCACCAGATCGCCAACCGAAAACAGCCGGTCGCAGTCCGGATCGAAGGCGATGATCTCCAGCAGGCGGCTCATTTGCTTGAAGCAGCCGTGGACATCGCCGACCACCCAGTCGCGGCCGGCAAGATTGCGCTCCAGTTTCCTGATCATCATGGCGGGAGGAGAAAGAGTGGGCGAGAGCCTGCGCGGCCTCGCGATCCTCTCATCATAACGCGGCGCGCGGGCGGACGGTTAGCCGGCCAGCCACTCCTGGCAGAATGTGTCGCGGAACTGGCGCAGCCATGCCACGCGCTGTTCAGCCAGGACGCGGCCGGCTTCGGTTTGCATCATCGCCGGCAGCTTGGCCAGCTTGACTTCGATGTGGTCCAGCGACCAGGCCCGGTCGTCCAGATCGCGAGCCAGCCCCAGCGGGTCTAGCGGATGCGCCAGGCCCGATCCCATGCGGCCGGCGGTGTAGAACATGCGCGCCAGGCCGATGGCCCCCAGGGCATCCATGCGATCGGCGTCCTGCACGATCCGAGCTTCCAGCGTTTGCGGCGGAATGGCTGCGGAAAAGCTGTGCGCCTCGATGGCGTGGGCCAGATTGTCCAGCCTGTCGGCGGGGAAGTCCGTCGCGCTCAAGAGCCGGCGCGCCAGTTGCGCAGCCTGGCGCGAGGCCAGGTGGCGGTCAGGGTGGTTCTTGGGCAGGTTGACCAGGTCGTGCAGATAGCAGCCGGCCATCACCACCAGCGCGTCGGCTTGCGGGTAATGAACCAGCAACTGGCGGGCGCTGGCCCAGACGCGGTTCAGGTGGCTGAGGTCGTGCGCGCCGTCGTCGCAGGCGGGCTGCCTCTCCAGAAGTTCGATCAGTTGTTGTTGCCAGTGTTGCAGTTCTTGGGTGTTCATATTGCGGCTGATTTGAGCGGGGCTCGCCGTTGGGCGGGCGGGGTGGTTGGCGGAGAGCGCGTATCGACAGCAAGAGCCGAGCGAGCGGCGGGCGCGCGTTGGCGGAGCAGCCGGCGCGGCTGCGGGAATTGTACCAGCAGGCAGTCCAAACCCGCAGCATTTCCCATCGCGACAACACGCGCCGCGCGCCGTAACAATAAAAAAAATCGCCCCGAAGGGCGATTGGATTGGAGCGCAAAGCCTTAGTCGCGGTTGCCGCCAAAGGCCAGCAGCAGTTGCAACAAGCTGGTGAACAGGTTGTAGATGCTGATGTAGATCGACAGCGCCGCCGAGATGTAGCTGGTTTCGCCGCCGTCCACCACCACCTTGACCTGCCACAGGATCATCAGCGAGCTGAACAGGGCGATAGCCGCGGACAGCATCAGCTGGAAGGCCGGCAGTTGCAGGAAGATGTTGGCGATGATGGCCACGATCAGCACGATGGCGCCAACCGACAGGAAATTGCCAAGGCCGGTCATGTCGCGCTTGGTGGTGGTGGCGATGCCTGCCATCACGAAGAACACAACCGAAGTCGCCGCGCCTGCGGCCATGATCAGCTGGCCGCCGTTGGAAAACTTGAGCGCGAATTGCAGCAAGGGCCCCAGCAGCACGCCCATCAGGAAGGTAAAGCCCAGCATCAGGAAGACGCCGGCCGAGCTGTAGCGGTTTTTCTCGATGGCGAAAACCAGACCGTAAAACACGGCCATGATGGCCAGCATGCCGACAATCGGGCTGGCGGCCAGGAAAGCGAAGCTCATATTGGTGCCGACGAGCGCTCCCATGACGGTCGGGATCATCGACAAGCCCAAGAGGCCATAAGTGTTGCGTAGAACCTTATGGCGTACGTCGGCCATCGTGGTCGATTGATAGGCCGTTTGAAGGTTCGGGTGCATAACGTGCTTCTCCTTAATCTTATGTTGGGTGTTCTGGAACGGGTGCGGCTTCGGGATGGAATTGTAAGCACAGAGACCATGCCCAGGGAAATAAGTTTCCGGGAGGAAACACACTTGTCTTGCTAGTTTCCTTAGGTTATTATTCGCGCCTCTTCAAGAAATGCGGGCGCCTGGCGGCGTTTGCAAGTCCCGAAGCGCGAGAGTGGCGGAATTGGTAGACGCACTGGATTTAGGTTCCAGCGCCGCAAGGCGTGAGAGTTCGAGTCTCTCCTTTCGCACCATCTAGATTTTTCTCAGTAGTCCTCAAATACCAGCAAACTCATACGCAGCCAGGGTTTCAGGCTCACTAGCACGGCTCTGGCAACGTCACTTCAAACACCAGAAAACACCGTTATACGCTATCATTTACCCCATCAGTGTCCCACTAACTGTCCCACGATGGCCACATTTGAAAAGCGCGAACAGGGTTAGTGCGTAAAGGTTCGCAAGTCCGATGTCTCCAAGAGTGCAACCTTCAGAACCAAAGCTCAGCGGCAAAGGCTCCCCGCACAAGGGCGGCCACTACAAGAACAAGGCGACGAACGACCATTACCGCAAGCATCATTGAGTGGCGCAGCCGGTAAGTCACAGCGCGGCAATCGACGGAGGAACGGCCCGGTGGGAAAGAAAACGCACCACTTCAGTTTGGTTCGAGTGGAGGCGAAGGGCTCTGCAAGCGGGGCTTGCCATGCCTTGCGGCTTCGGGGGCGAAATACGGGTTTCTTGGGCGAATACGAAGCAATCAGGGCGCAGTATTGGCTAGATAATTGCCGCCGGTATCTTGTCGTTTTGGAAAACGCCCCTTGGGAAGGCGTGAACTACAAATTCCTCTTGCTGGATGCGGGCGGCGAGGTTGTTGACTCTATGCACCTTTACTACGCTAGCGATGAGAAGTTTTCATTCATGATGAATGAGAGGTTCTGTGATGGTGCATTCCATTTTAGGAAGGACGGGAGGCGATACCTGCTAAGAATCGACCCAAAAGGACGACTGCGGTATGCCGTGCAAGACCTACGACGTAGGAACTTGATCGACTTCATGAAGCCGCGGAAATTTCTATCGCTTTCCGTTCTGCGAGAGAGTATCGCTTAGTGATGCAGCAAATACTTGAAGCCCTGCAGAGGAGGCCACAGCAGCGCCGCGTATGCCAATCTTCGAATCCAAGATTTGACATAATATAGATTATGCGAACTTATGGAATGGCTGCGCGCCTGCTCAATGCCCCACGCTGTTGGTCAATTGCATCACGGCCCCGCCGCGCGCTTGTACTTTGGTACAGGTGGATATCGACCTCAAGGCTTCCCGCGCAAGGCGCGCCGGCGCGGTTGGACCTGCGTTTCCCTGAGAGTGTGACTGGCAATGACTGTTCAAGACAGTTTGCACTTTTTAAAGCGCAGGCGAGTTATCAGTATCGATTTTGGAAAGATTCGCCAATCGGGCGAAATCGCGCGCTTGCAGAACATGGAATCTAGCTCCAGGCGCCAGCGCGCAGGCGCTTTTCAAATGCAGGCCACAGGATGCAGATGATCTCGCGCGCGTCGCTCCTGACGCGCCGGCGCTAGCGCAAGCGGCCTATACATTCTGTTTACATTTTGTGATCGCGCTGTGCTGGGCCGGCTTTGCTGTTCTCGCACATCAAAGCCGATTGTCATGTCATGGCATTGGCTTTAATCATGATTCATCGCTTACCTGCGATAGCGCTCCCGCACCGGGGCGCGGATCCGGATGAAGGCTGCCGCCAGAGCCAGCCCGTCCGTCGAGGCCGTCATCCACGCGGCTTCATTTTCTTGTTCTCAAAGGAGAGGTTGAATGTTTGCAAAGCAACATGCAGCAACACTGGCCGTCGCAGCCCTGTTCGCCGCCGGCGCCCACGCGTCTTCCTCCTGGGTAGCCACTCGCACGCTGGCCCAGCCGGTGCAGGAAAGCGGCTTGAGCATTCAGGCACAGGATGCGGGCGAAGTGGCCGCTGGCCAGACCATCCGCGTAGCGGTCAGCTTGAAAGTGCGCAACAAGGCGCAACTGGATGCTTTGACCGACAGCATCTTGCAAGGCGCGACAACACGTTATCTGACTCGCGAGCAGTTCTTGAGCCGGCACGCGCCCACCGCGGCGCAGGCGCAGGCGGTGGTCAAGCATTTGCAGGACAGCGGTTTTCGCAATATCCAGGTAGCCGCCAACCGCTTGCTGATCACGGCGGACGGTTCGGCCGCGACGGTCAAAACCGCCTTCCAGACCAGTTTGCACCACTACAACCTGAACGGTCGCCAGGCCTTCGCCAATACCTCCGGCGCGATGGTCCCGGCCGCGCTTGCGGATATCGTGCTGGCCGTGCATGGCTTGCAGAACGTGCATCAGTTCCGCACCCATCTGAGCCACGTCGCGCCGCAAGCGGCGCGGACCAGCGCCAGCAGCGTGGTCGGCCACAAGCCCACGGACTTCCCTGCCCTCTATAACGCTTCCAGCCTGCCCGCAGCCGGCACAACCACGGTAGGCATCATCGCCGAGGGAGATCTGACGCAGACCCTGAGCGATCTGCAAAGCTTCGCCAAGAGCGCGGGTTACGCCGCGGTGGCCACCAGCGTCATCAACTCCGGCACGCCCACCTCGGACACTTCCGGCACCGAAGAATGGAATCTGGACAGCCAGGACATTCTGGCCGCGGCAGGCGGCGCGGTGAAAAAGATGAACTTCTACGTGGCGCCTTCGATGACCAACGCCGACATCACGGCGGCGTTCAATTCGGCGGTAAGCGACGGCAGCGCCAAGGTGGTGAACGTTTCGCTTGGCGAGTGCGAAACCGCCGCCCAAAGCGACGGCATGACCGCCAGCGCGGACCAGATTTTCCAGAGCGCGGTGGCGCAAGGGCAGATTTTCTCGGTATCCACCGGCGATTCCGGTTCTTACGAATGCGGCGGCTCGACGGCTCGTCAAAGCTATCCGGCGGTTTCGCCTTACGTGATCGCGGTGGGCGGCACCACCCTGTCCACCAGCGGCGCGACCACTTACAGTTCGGAAAGCGCGTGGAACGGCGGCGGCGGCGGCCCCAGCTACACCGAAAAAGCGCCGACGTGGCAAACCAGCGCGGGGGTGTTGACCATCTCCAAAACCCAGCGCGGCGTGCCGGACGTGTCGTTTGACGCCGATCCGAACAGCGGCGCGCTGGTACTGGTCAGCGGCAGCCAGCAGCAGATCGGCGGCACCAGCTTGGCCGCGCCGCTGTTCACCGGCTTCTGGGCGCGCATCGAATCGGCCAACGGCAACGCCATCGGCTTCCCGGCCGCGTCCATCTACAAGTACCTCAAGAGCAATGCCATCCTGTACCGAGATGTCGTCAGCGGCAGCAACGGCGCGTACAAGTCGGCCAAAGGGTGGGATTACACTACCGGTTGGGGCAGCCTGAACATCGCCAACCTCAACGCCTTCATCAAGCAGACGCCGGGCTTCTGATCGCGCGGCGCGAAACAGAGCCGGCCATGGATTCCATGGCCGGCTCTGTTTTGTGGACTGCCTGGCGGCTATGGCTTGCCGCGCAGCAACTGGCTGATGTCGCGGGCCTCCCAGTGCGGGAAATACTTCCTCACCAGCTGGTTCAGCTCCAGCTCGAAATGGCGCAGGCGGGTCAGCTCGTCATCCTCCTCCGATCGGGAGGCGTGGACGCCGGCGACGATCATGCCGGCGGCGACGGTGCCGTTGCCCAGGCGGTCGATCATGATGAAGCTGCCGCTGCCGCGGCATTGGCGGTAAGCGTCAAACGCAGCCGGCGCGTTCAATTGCACGCGGCACAGCGCGATTTCGTTCAGCGCCAGCTCGTCGGCGGCGCTTTCCTGCTGCGAGTTGACGTCGATGCGGCGCAGGATGGCGCTGACGCGGCCGGTCACGGATTTGCCGGCCAGCTTGAAGCCGTACTCCTTGCCCGGCTGCAGCGGCGCTTCGCCCATCCATACCAGGTGCGCGTCCAGCTCTTGCGATACCGTCGGCGGCGTCTGTTCCGAGCGCACGATCATGTCGCCGCGCGAGATGTCGATTTCGTCCTCCAGGGTAAGGGTGACGGCCTCCCCTGCTCCGGCGCGCGGCAGCGCGCCCTCGTAACAGACGATCTCCTTGACGCGGCTTTGCTTGCCGGACGGCAACACGGTGACGGCGTCGCCGGGGTGGATTTCGCCGGCGACGATGCTGCCGCAAAAACCGCGAAAATCCAGATTGGGACGGTTGACGTACTGCACCGGCAGACGGAAGGCGTTCAGCGCCACGTCGCGGCTGACTTCCACGGTTTCCAAAAGCTCCATCAAGGTGGGGCCCGCGTACCAGCCGCAGTCCGCGCCGTGGCTGACCACGTTGTCGCCTCGCAGCGCGGAAATCGGCACGAAGCGGACGTCGGGCAGGTCCAACTGGCTGGCGAAGGCCAGGTACTCGTCGCGGATGCGGTTGAACACGGCCTCGTCGTAGCCCACCAGGTCCATCTTGTTGACGGCGACGATGACGTGGCGGATGCCCAGCAGGCTGACGATATGGCTGTGGCGGCGGGTTTGGGTCTGCACGCCGCGCCTGGCGTCGATCAGGATGATGGCCAGATTGCTGGTGGATGCGCCGGTGGCCATGTTGCGGGTGTACTGCTCGTGGCCCGGGCAATCGGCGATGATGAATTTGCGCTTGTCGGTGCTGAAGTAGCGATACGCCACGTCGATGGTGATGCCCTGCTCCCGCTCCGCCTGTAGGCCGTCCACCAGAAGCGCCAGGTCGATGTTCTGATCGGTGGTGTTGTACTTCCTGGAGTCGCGCTCTATCGCCGCCAGCTGGTCTTCGAAGATCAGCTTGGAGTCGTGCAGCAGGCGGCCGATCAGCGTGGATTTGCCGTCGTCCACGCTGCCGCAGGTGATGAACCGCAGCAAGTCCTTGTTTTCGTGCTGGCGCAGGTATTCCAGGATGTCGCCGGAGATGAGTTCGGATTGGTGTGCCATCAGAAATACCCTTCCATTTTCTTTTTTTCCATCGAGCCGGCGCTGTCGTGATCTATCACCCGCCCCTGGCGCTCCGAGGTTTTGGTCAGCAGCATTTCCTGGATGATGTCCGGCAAGGTGCGCGCCGACGACTCCACCGCCCCGGTCAGCGGATAACAGCCCAGGGTGCGGAAGCGCACCTGGCGGGTTTCGATGCGCGCTTTTTCCTGCGGCGTCAGGTATTGGAGGATGCGCTCGTCGTCGATCATGATCAGCGCGCCGTCGCGCTCTATCACCGGGCGCTCGGCGGCGAAGTACAGCGGCACGATTTCGATGTTTTCCAGATAGATGTATTGCCAGATGTCCAGCTCGGTCCAGTTGGAGAGCGGAAAGACGCGGATGCTTTCGCCCTTGTCTATCTTGCTGTTGTAAATGTTCCAGAGCTCGGGCCGCTGGTTTTTCGGATCCCAGCGGTGGTTCTTGTCGCGGAAGGAGTAGACGCGCTCCTTGGCGCGGCTTTTTTCCTCGTCGCGGCGCGCGCCGCCAAAGGCGGCGTCGAAGCCGTATTTGTTCAGGGCCTGTTTCAGCCCTTCGGTTTTCATCACGTCGGTGTGTTTGGCGCTGCCGGCGGTGAACGGGTTGATGCCGGCGTCCACGCCGTCCTGGTTGACGTGGACGATCAGATCCCAGCCGTATTCGCGCGCCTGTTTGTCGCGCAGCGCGATCATTTCCCGGAATTTCCAGGTGGTGTCGACGTGCATCAGCGGAAACGGCGGCTTGCCCGGCGCGAAGGCCTTGCGCGCCAGGTGCAGCATCACCGCCGAATCCTTGCCGATGGAATACAGCATGACCGGATTTTCAAACTCCGCCGCCACTTCGCGGATGATGTGGATGGACTCGGCCTCCAGCTGCTTGAGATGGGTGAGTCGGTGTGGGTCGATCTTCATGATGTCAGCCTATCGCCTGGATGCGCCCAATCTACCGGAAAGGCGGCGCAGGCTTCAAAACCGATTGGATATATCAATATAAGATTAGAAAATCGGTATTTATGCGTTAGAGGCATATTGAAAGCGCGCCGCGCGCCGCTGGCAGGCAATCGTTAAGCAGATCACAACCCTTAACAGTTGAGCGCTCGCCGGGCTGTCAAGCCGCGACCTATGCTGCCGATAGCAGAGGCATGGGCCGCGCAGGCCGCGCCCCTTGATCCGCCGTTTTGAAACACGCAACACGCTGCAGCCCGGGCAGACGGCCGCAGTCAGGAGATGCCACCATGTCCGCCTCCTCCATCAGCAGCAGCGTCGGCCCGCTCGACGTGCAAAGCATCGTCAGCCAACTGGTGGCCGCCGATTCGCAACCGTTGACGCAAAGCCAGCAGCGCGCCGCGGGCTACCAGTCGGAGC
Source organism: Xenophilus sp. AP218F (assembly GCA_002213445.1). Taxonomy (GTDB): domain Bacteria; phylum Pseudomonadota; class Gammaproteobacteria; order Burkholderiales; family Chromobacteriaceae; genus Chromobacterium. The sequence goes on from NJIE01000006.1 coordinate 27,761, forward strand.
TCAGCACCCTGGGCCAGGTCAGCTCGGCGCTGTCCAGCTTGCAGACAGCCGCCTCCACGCTGTCCTCCGGCAGCTTCCTGCAACAGTTTTCGGCCACCTCTTCGGACAGCACCATCGCCACCACCTCCACCACGTCGGGCGGCATCGCCGGCACCTATCAGCTGAACGTGAGCCAGCTGGCCAAGCCGCGCCAGCTGGTATTCGATCAGACAGCCGGCGGCGCGGCGATCACCGATCAGAACGCGGCTCTCGCCGGCGCGCCCTCCTCGCTCAGCTTCAACGTCGGCGGAACCGCCAGCACCGTGCAGCTTGGTGCCAACGGCGGCACGATTTCGCTGTCTTCCATGGCGGATAGCATCAACAGCGCCGGCATCGGCGTATCGGCGTCGGTGGTGCAGTACAACAACAATTATTCGCTGGTGCTCAGCTCCACCCAGGCCGGGCCAAGCAACGCCTTTTCCATCAGCGCGGGCGGAACCGACAGCGGCGGCGTCTCCGGCAACACCCTCGCCGGCCTGACGCAAAGCGCCACCGCGGCCGGCGAGTCCGCCAACGCCCAAAACGCGCAACTGACCGTCAACGGCGTGAACGTTTCTTCCAGCAGCAACACGGTGAGCGACGTCATCACCGGCGCCACCATCAATCTGGAAAAGCCCGGACAGGTCACGATCAACATGAGCCAGAACACCGCCAATATCACCTCGACGCTGCAGAGCTTCATTTCGGCCTACAACCAGGTGGTGAGCACCGCCAACTCGGCCATTTCCAGCAGCACGACGGTGGGCAGCGCGCCGGACAATACCGACATCTCCGGCAACATGATCGGGCTGCAGGAGCAGTTGGCCAATATTCTCGGCACGCCGGTTTCCGGCGCCAACCCGCTCAATTCCTATGCCTACCTGGCGCAAATCGGCATTACCCAGAAATCCGACGGGACGCTGACCCTGGACACGACGGCGTTCAACTCCGCGCTGACATCCAATCCGTCCGCGGTGGCCAACCTGTTCGGCAATTCCAGCGGCACCGGCTACGGCAATGTATTCAATACCGCGATCAACAGCCTGCTCGGGCCGGGCGGAATGATCCTGACCAGCCAGGACGACCTCAACGCCAAGGTGAAGACGGAAACGGACCTGCAATCCCAGATCAACAGCCGCCTCGACAACGAGCGCAGCAGCCTGCTCAACCAGTACACCTTGCTGAACAGCTCGCTGGCGCAAATGGAACAGGCCTCCTCCAGCCTGGCCAACATGATCGCCGCGGCCTGATCCTTGCCCCCGTCCGGCGGCCTTCGCGATGGAGGCCGCCTTTTCTTTTGGCGTATACTGGCCGAACGTTTTTTTACCGGACGAGTCTGTCCCAAGCCACGCATCGCCGTTTTCAGCCGTCCCGCCGCCATGACATCGAATACATCGTTTTCCCGCCGCCAGGTTCTGCAATGGAGCGCCATTGCCGCCGGGGCCGGCATTTTACAAGGGTGCAGCACCATGTCGGATCACGCCACGCCAGGCACGCCATCGTCCAGCCACGCCAACCGCCTGTACCTGACGGCCTGCTCGGGCGTCGTGCCGCTCAAGTCCAGGCAGCTTGGCCTGCAACGTCTGAGCCAGGCCGGCTTTCTGCTGGAGAACCAGGATTGCGTCGCGCGCAGCTATCAGCGTTTCGCCGGCAGCGACAGCCAGCGGCTGGCCGACCTCAACCTGCTGGCGACGATGGCCGAGCCGCCCAAGCTCATCCTCGCCGGCCGCGGCGGCTACGGCGCGATGCGCCTCTTGCCGCATATCGATTACGCGCGACTGGGCGCGCAGCTCAAGGCCAGCGAGAGCCTGCTGATCGGCTACAGCGATTTTTCCGCCATCCAGCTGGCCTTGCTGGCCCGCTGCGGGCTCGGCGGTTTCGCCGGGCCCATGCTCACCGATTTCGGCGCGCAGCACCCCAGCGGCTACGCCGTTCGCGAATTCGCCCACGCCATCGCCGCGCCGCGGCGCACGCTGCAAGCGCTGGTCCCGCAGCAGCAAAGCGGCAAGGGCGAAGGCGTGTTCTGGGGCGGCAACCTGAGCGTGCTCAGCAGCCTGGCGGGCACCCCTTACCTGCCCGACATCCGCGGCGGCCTGCTGTTCCTGGAGGACGTGGGCGAGCAGCCGTACCGGGTGGAGCGCATGTTGCAGCAACTTCATCTGGCTGGCGTACTGAGCCGCCAGCGCGCCATTTTCCTGGGCGACTTCAGCATGCAGCGCCAGATCGACGCCTACGATCCGAGCTACAACTTCGAGGCCGTCGTCGCCGAACTGCGCCGCATCAGCGGCGTGCCGGTCTTCACCGGGGTGCCATTCGGCCACATCCACGACAAAACCACGCTGCCGCTGGGCTATCACGCCAGCTATCAGGCCGACGCCAGCGGCTGGAGCCTGAGTTTCGACGGCTACCCGACGGTGGCGGAAGGCAGCTTCCAGGCCGATGCGCTGCTGGCCCCGCCGCTGGAAAGCGCCGACGGCGCGCAGCCCGGCCTCATGCCAAGCGCTTGACGAATGCCCTCCGGTCAGGCAGCTTCGATGGCCTGTCCGCTCCCGCCGGAGCGCCTCTTCCGGAGTCAGCATGATCAATACCCCCAGCATGGCGGCGCTCGCCGCCTGCCTGCTCAGCCCGCTGGCCGTCCAGGCCGGCGGCTATCAAACCCCGCCGCCGGAATTGCAAGCGCTGGTGGACGCGCCGCGTCCGCCGCTGCAAAGCCTGAGCCCGACGCGCCAGCTTGTCGCCCAGATCCACCGCCCGGGTTTGCCCGGCATCGCCGACGTGGCACAGCCGGAGCTGCGCCTGGCCGGGCTGCGCCTGAATCCGGCCATGCGTGCCGCTTCGCGTTTTGATTTCGGCAATGCCATCACCTTGCTGGACGTGAACAGCGGCGAGAGCCGCCCGGCGCGGGGCTTGCCCGCCGCCGCCCGCATCGCCGACATCGCCTGGTCGGCCGACGGCCGCCGTCTGGCCTTCAGCCTGTGGGGGCCGCGCGGCGTGGAGCTATGGCTGCTGGACGCCGACAGCGCCCGGGCGCGCCGGCTGGGCGATTTCCATCTGAATGCCGTCAGCGGCCGCGGTTTCGCCTGGATGGGCGACCGCTTGCTGGTCAAGCTGGTTCCCGCCGGCCAGGGTCCCGCGCCGGCGCCCTCTTTCACGCCGGCGGGGCCCAATATCCAGGAAAGCGCGGGCGGCCAGGTTTCGCAAACCCGCACCTACCCCGACCTGCTGAAAACGCCGTACGACGCAGATCTGCTGGATTACCACCTGAGCAGCCAGCTGGCGCTTGCCAGCCTGGACGGCAAGCTTGGCCTCGTCGGCAAGCCAGACCGCTTTCTTGGCGTCGCGCCCTCGCCGGACGGACGCTATCTGCTGGTCACCCGCCTGCAGCGCCCCTACTCCACGCTGGTGCCGATCAGCCGCTTCCCGCAACGCGTGGAAGTGATGGACCTGCGCGGCCGCAGCGCGCATCTGGTCAATCAGCGCCCCTTGCTCGAACGCATGCCGTCCGGCAACGACGCGGTGGAAACCGGCCCGCGCGACGTCGAGTGGCGCGCCGACGCCCCGGCCACCCTGTTCTGGGCCGAGGCTCAGGACGGCGGCGACCCGGCGCGGGACAGCAAGGTCCGCGATGCGCTCTTCCTGCAGGCCGCCCCCTTCCAGCAGCCGCCATTCAAGCTGCAGGAGCTGGCCAGCCGCTTCGCCGACATCAAGTGGGGACGCGACGATCTGGCCTTGGTCAGCGAGTACTGGTGGAAGACGCGCGAGCTGAAAACATGGCGCGCTCGGCCGGGCCAGCCGCAAAGCCAGCCGGAACTGATCAACAGCCGCAGCTCGGAAGACCGCTACGCGGACCCGGGCGCGCCGGTCACCAAACTGGGCCGTTACGGCCAGCCGGTGCTGGACGCCGGCGCGGATGGCAAGCAGCTGTATCTGTTCGGCGAAGGCGCCAGCCCGGAAGGCGACCGTCCCTTCATCGACCGCTACGATCTGGACAGCAAGCAAACGACGCGGCTGTGGCGCTCGCAAGCGCCATGGTACGAACAGCCGTTGGCCCTGATCGACCCGCAAGCCGGCCTCGCCCTGGTCAGCCGCGAGAAAACCGACGAGCCGGCCAATCTATATCGGCTCAAGCTGGACCAACCCGCTTCGCTGCGGCAGCTGACGCGCTTTACCCACCCCACGCCGCAGCTGAAGGCGGTGAGCAAGCGGCAGTTGCGCTACCAGCGCGCCGACGGGGTGGCGCTGACCGCCACGCTCTACCTGCCGCCCGGCTACGACGCCAGGCGCGACGGCCCGCTGCCGCTGCTGATGTGGGCCTACCCCACCGAATACAAGAGCGCCAGCGCCGCCAGCCAGGTCAGCGACTCGCCCTACCGCTTCAACCGCATCGGCTACTGGGGCCCGGAAGCGATGCTGGCGCGCGGCTACGCGGTGCTGGATGACCCGTCCATGCCCATCGTCGGCGAGGGCGACAAGGAACCCAACGACAGCTACCTGCCGCAGTTGAAGGCCAGCGCAGAGGCGGCGGTGAACGAGGTGGTACGCCTGGGCGTGGCCGACCGCGAGCGCATCGCCGTGGGCGGCCATTCCTACGGCGCGTTCATGACCGCCAACCTGCTGGCGCATACCCGCCTGTTCCGCGCCGGCATCGCCCGCTCCGGCGCGTACAACCGCACGCTGACGCCGTTCGGCTTTCAGTCGGAAGAGCGCAATTTCTGGCAGGCCAAAAACGTCTACCAGACCATGTCGCCGTTCAACTACGCCGAGCAGATCAAGGACGCGCTGCTGCTGATTCACGGCGAGGCGGACAACAACCCTGGCACCTTCCCCATCCAGAGCGAGCGCCTGTATCAGGCGCTGCAGGGCCTGGGCGGCGCGGCGCGGCTGGTGATGCTGCCGGCGGAGAGCCACGGCTACCGGGCGCGCGAATCCATCTTGCACATGCTGTGGGAGGAGGACCGCTGGCTGGATCGCTACGTCAAGCACGCCAAGCCTCGCGCCGCCGACTGAGCGCGCGCATGGGAAATCCCCGCCAGGCTTGGCCTGGCGGGGATTTTTGTTGGCGGGCGGCGGCGATCAGCCCTCGTCGTCTTCGCTTTGTCCTTCCAGCCTCAGGGTGCCGGCCAGCTGTTTGTTGTTGCGTATCCCCAGCTTGCGCAGTTTTTCGGCGCTGACCACCAGATTGCCGCGTCCGGCGGTGAGCTGCTTCATGGCATCCCCGAAGATGTCGCGCGAGGCGTCCAGCTGCTTGCCCAGCTTCTCCATATTGGCGACGAAACCGACGAATTTGTCGTACATCGCCCCGCCCTGGCGCGCGATTTCCTGCGCGTTCTGGTTCTGGTACTCGTAGCGCCAGATGCTGGCCACCGTGCGCAGCGTGGCCAGCAGCGTGCTGGGGCCGACGATCATGATGCGGCGCTCGAAGGCTTCGTTGAACAGGCTCATGTCGTGCTGCACGGCCAGCAGGTAGGCCGGCTCCACCGGGATGAACATGAATACGAAGTCTAGCGTGTTGAGCCGGTACAAGTCCTGGTAGCGTTTTTCAGACAGCGCGCGGATGTGGGCGCGGATGGCGGCGATATGCGCCTTCAGCTCGGCCTCGCGCGCCGCATCGTTGTCGGCGGCGGTGTAGCGCACGTAGGCGTTGAGCGACACCTTGGAATCCACCACCAGCTGCTTGCCTTCCGGCAGATCGATCACCACGTCCGGCTGGTAGCGCTTGGCGCCGTCCTCGGTCTCGACGATGTCGGACACCTGCACCCGGTACTCGCGGTCCTTGGCGAGGCCGGAGGTTTCCAGCACCTTCTCCAGCACCATTTCGCCCCAGGTGCCCTGCGCCTTGCTGCTGGCGCCGGTGAGGGCGTTGGTCAGCGCGATGGCGTCGTCGCCCAGGCGGCTGTTCAGTTCCTGCAGGCGCTTGAGCTCGGTCTCCAGCGTCAGCCGTTCCTTGCTGTCCTTGTCGTAAGTGTCCTGCACCAGTTTGCCGAAGCCCTGGATGCGCTCGTGCAGCGGGCCGAGCAAAGCGCCCAGATTCTGCTGGTTCTGCTCGGTGAAGCGCTTGGATTTTTCCTCCAGAATGTCGCCGGCCAGCGCCTTGAACTGCGCGGACAGCGATGCGCGCGCCTCGTTCAGCAGCGCGATCTTCTCCTGGCTCTGCAGCCGCTCCTGCTCCAGCAAGGTCAGCAGTTCCTGTTCGCGCGCCGTCAGCCGGGTGACCTCATGCCCCTGCTGCTGGCTGCGGACTTCCAGCGCCTCCAGCACCCGCCCCTGCTCTTCGCGCGCCGCCAGCTGGCTGGATAGCTCGCGCAGCTCGCGCTGCAGCTGGCCCAGCGCCTGCTCGCGGTCCTGCAGCTGCTTTTCCAGTTCCGGCACGCGCTGGGCGCGGGCGATGTAAGCGCCCAGCTGGGTCTGGCTGTCGGCCAGTTGCTGGTTCTGCGCCTGCAGGCTTTGCGCGGCGGCCTGCTCGCGGCTGCGGGCCTCGGCCGCCTGCTGTTGGGCGGCCTGGCACTGCGCCTGCAGATTGGCCAATTCCTGCTGCAAAGCCGCCTGTTCGCGCAGGCTCCTGCCGCGGCCGAGCAGCCATGCGCCGCCGCCGGCCAACAAGCCTAGCAGCAGGCCGATGATCAACATTTCCATGATGTGTCCCGATGCTTACGCCGCCGCCCAGTGCTGCAGATATACCTGCAGCTCCTTGCGGCCTTGCCATTCGTTGGCGATCAACTGATATACGGCCTCGATCCGCTCCGGCAGCCAGTCGACGTGATTGAACAGCATCGCGTCGAACTCGTAGCCGTCGCGCTCCAGGCGCAGCTTGAGGTGCTTGGTGCCGACCAGCTTCTGGCCGACCACGGCGAAGCGGTCGTGAAAATACGGCACCGGAAAGCCTTGCCCCCACACTTCGGACGCCAGCTCCTCGGCCAGCGGCAGGCCGATTTCGGCGGCGGACAGGCTGCCGTCGGTTTCGATGGTGCGGGTCAGCTGCTTCTCGTCCAGCAGTTCGCGCGCCACCGCCTCGAAAGCCTGCTGAAACTCGGCGAAGCGCGCCTCGGCCAGGCTCAGACCGGCCGCCATCGCGTGGCCGCCGAACTTCAGGATCAACCCCGGATGGCGCTTGAACACCAGGTCCAGCGCGTCGCGCAGGTGAAAGCCGGGAATCGAGCGGCCTGAGCCCTTGATCTCGCCCTCGTCGCCGGGCGCGAACACGATGGCCGGGCGGTGGAAACGCTCTTTCAGCCGCGAGGCGACGATGCCCACCACGCCCTGGTGCCAGTCGTCGCGGTACAGCGTCAGCGTGTAGCGGTTGTCGGCGTCGATGCCGGACAGCGCCGCCAGCGCCTCGTCCTGCATATCGTGCTCGATGCTGCGCCGCTCGCGGTTGAGGCGATCCAGTTCCTGCGCCAGCCGCAGCGCCTGCTCCTCGCTGGCGGACAGCAGACAGGCGATGCCCAGGCTCATGTCGTCCAGCCGGCCGGCGGCGTTGAGGCGCGGGCCAAGGGTGAAACCCAAGTCGAAGGTGTTGGCCTTGTAGTGGGCGCGGCCCGCTACCCGGAACAAGGCGGCGATGCCCGGCGCCATCCGTCCGGCGCGCATGCGTTTGAGGCCGTTTTCCACCAGCGTGCGGTTGTTCTGATCCAGCCGCACCACGTCGGCCACCGTCCCCAGCGCCACGTAATCCAGCAGCTCGCCCAGGTTGGGACCGCCGCCGTCGCCGAACACGCCGCGGGCGCGCATCTCGGCGCGCAGCGCCAGCAGCACGTAGAACATGACGCCGACTCCGGCCAGATGCTTGGACGGGAACGCGCAGCCCGGCTGGTTGGGGTTGACGATCAGCGCCTCCGGCAGGGTGTCGCCGGGCAGGTGGTGGTCGGTCACCAGCACCTCGATGCCGCGGGCGCGCGCCGCCTCCACGCCGGCGACGCTGGCGATGCCGTTGTCCACGGTGACGATGATGTCTGGGCTTTGCCGGGCGGCCAGTTCGACGATTTCCGGCGTCAGGCCGTAGCCGTACTCGAAACGGTTGGGCACGATGAAGTCCACCGCGCCGCCCAGCGCCGACAACCCCTTCACCGCCACCGCGCAGGCGGTGGCGCCGTCTGCGTCGTAGTCGGCCACCACCAGCATTCTTTCACCGGCGGCGATGGCGTCGGCCAGGCGCTTGGCCATGAGCTGGATGTTTTTCAGGCTGTGATAAGGCAGCAGCGCCTTGAGCGAGTAATCCAGCTCTCTGCTATCGGCGATGCCGCGCGCGGCGTACAGGCGGGCGCGCAGCGGCGTCAGCCCCTGGCTGAGCAGGGTTTGCCGACTGTGGACGGGAACTTCGCGGGTAAGAATCTGGGACATGCCTCAATACAGCGCCGCCAGCGCGAGCGGTCGCTTCCAGAATTTCCACAGATCGCCAGGCTTGAGCCGCAGTTCGAAGCCGGCCGTGCCGTGCGCGATCAGGGTGAGTTGTTCGATTTGGCCGGCCTTGAGGGCCGACAGCAAGGGCTGGAACCAGTCACGCTCCAGACGCGGCAGCGTTTCGCGCCAGCCCCAGGCGTCGCGATATTGCGCCGCGGCCTGCAGGCTGTCCAGCACGATCAGGCAATCCTCGCCTGGCGCGAGGCCGTCAAATGCGTAAGGGGCGGCGTCGCAGGCCATGCCGCTGCGGCGCGCCAGCCAGCTCAGCGCCTCGTCGTCGGCCAGCAGCCGCGCAGCAGGAGCCTGCCAGTCGGCGGGCTCGCCCTCGCCCCACAGCCAGAGGCTGTTGACCGCCAGCTCGCCGCGCGCTTCGCGCTGGTCGTTGAGCGGCGACGCGTACAGCAGCATCTGCATTTCGTTCAGCAGCCGATCCCAATCCAGCCCCCTGCCGCCTTGCGGCCGATGCGTGTGCGCGTCGTCGCCCACCGCGTCCCACAGCGGGCTGAAGCGCGCGTCGGGCTCGGTTTCGGTTTGCAGCAGCCAGCGCCCTGGCCAGGCCGGGTGAAAGCGCAGGCCGTCGGCGGCGAAATGGCGGTTGAGCGTCAGGCAGAAGGCGTCGGCCTCCTCCTGGCCGAGCGTCATCACGCCGACGTCGGCGAGCAAGGCGCGATCCCGCTCCACCCGCAGATGCGCCGGATCGGCCAGCAGCCAGTGGCCGTCATCGGCCGGCAAGCCGGCCTCGCTCGCCGCCAGTCTGGCAAGGCCGGAAGGCGGCGCTTGCCACAGGTCGGTGAGGCAGGCGCCCAGGGCGGCTTCGCGGCGGATCAGGCGGCCGCGGCCCAGCAATGTTTGCAGGGCCGGCAGGGCAAGACCCTTGCATACATCTGCTCCGTCGTAAGCGTCCAGCCAGGCAAGGCCGGGAAGAATCAAGGTCAACTTCATGAAAAGTATCGGATTTTGCGGTAGAGTGTGGCGGTTTGATTGCGCGGCGTCGGCAGCTTTGCGACGCCGCGGGCGCGGCGAAATGTGATTTTCGCAAGCCATGCCCCGCTGGCCGGAACTTATGCCAGGCAGCGCTTACCAACTTGCTTTTGAACCTGAATCAGGCCGGCCTGACGCCTGTCATCCCGAGAATTGATGGATTATCGCAAACTGCTGCACATCCCGCAAAACTGCGTCGGCAAACTGATCAACCACCACTGGAGCTGGCTGGGCATCGCCGCCGCGCTTCCCCTGTTCGGCATGGCCACGGCGGCCGCGGTCGCCAGCAATGCGCAAACCGAGCCTGAGCCGCCGGAAGTCCAGCAAGTGGTGGAGCGGCTGGCGCTGCCGGCATTCGAATTCCAGCAAAGCAGCACCCGCTACTGGCGCGACGAGCCGATCAAGCGCGGCGACACCATCGCCCGCGTCCTGAACCGCCTGGGCATCCGCGACAGCGACGCCAACCGCTTTCTCTACTCCAGCCCCCTGTCCAGGGATTTGCTGAAGCTCAAGGCCGGGGCCACGCTCAGCGTGCAGACCAACGACGCCGGCGAACTTTACGGCCTGCGTTTCCTGAACGACGACGAAAACGGCGAGCAGGTGCTGGTGGCGCTGGAAAACAAGAACGGCGTCTGGCAGGCCAGCGCCGACCCCATCGTCGCCCAAAGCGTGGAGACGATGCGCGGCCTGACCGTAAAGCGCAACGCGGTGGCGGAGCTGAACCAGCTCAAGGTGCCGGCCGACATCCGCAACCAGCTGGAGGAAATCTTCGCCGACCAGTTCTCGCTGGCCTCGCTCAAGGCGGGAGACCGCATCAACCTGGTGTACGAGACCCTGCTGCACGGCGGCAGTCCGGTGGGCAGCGGCAATCTGCTGGCGGCGTCCATCCGGCGCGACGGCCGCGATTACCAGGCGTTTTACTTCGCCCACGACAGCGAATCCGGCGCGTATTACGACGCGGCGGGCAAGCCGGTGAAACAGGGCTTCAGCCGCCAGCCGGTGGCCGCCACCCGCATCAGCTCCGGTTTTGGCTGGCGCAAGCACCCCATCTTGCGCACCATGCGCCTGCATTCCGGCATCGATTACGCCGCCAGCAGCGGCACGCCCATCGTCGCGCCGGCCGACGGCACCCTGGCCAAGGCGGAGCGGCAAAACGGCTACGGCAACATGATCGAGATTCGCCACAATGCCAAAACCACCACGCTGTACGCGCACATGAGCGCTTTCGCCAAGGGCATGAAGGCCGGCAAGGCGGTGAAGGCCGGCGAAGTGATCGGCTACGTGGGCAGCACCGGCCGCTCTACCGGCCCGCATCTGCATTTCGAAGTCAAGATCAACGGCCAGGCGGTGGACCCGGCCACCAACGCCTTGCCGACGCCGGGGCTGAGCAGCACGCAGCTGGCGCAGTTCCAGACCAAGAGTTCGGCGCTGACCGCCCGTCTCAATCTGCTGGGCAGCATTCCGACCAACGTCGCGATGCTGGATTAGCGCCGAGAGGCCAAAGACGAAGCGAGGCCGCCGGGTTTGCGCCCGGCGGCCTGTTTTTTTGTGCTATTCCGTTTCCAGCGCCTGCCGCGCCGCGGCGTCCAGCTTCGCCCTCCCCGCCCGCGCCGCTTCGGCCAGCTCCCGGCGCATGGCCGCGCTCCAGAAACGCCGCAGATGATTGGCCACGTCGCGGGCAAGGTCCGCCTCCGGTTGGCCGACCGAGAGGCTGCGCGCGATCTGGTTGGCCATCCTCTCCAGGCGCGCCAGGCCGTCCGCGCCGGCTTCGGCGCGGAGCGCGGCGGGTTCGTCGCCCGCCCGCCACGCCTCGATCGCCGTCAATTTGTATTCCGGGCAGCCGGTGGCCCAGTCGGACTCCTCCGAGGTGAGGCGATTGGTGCCGCTTTCCGGAAAATGGAAGGTGGCGTGCGCCACGCCCGGCGGCACCGCGTCGCTGACGCAGGCCTGCAAGCGGATGCGGCCGCGGCGGCTGGCCAGCGTGATCCAGTCCCCGTCGGCGATGCCGCGGCGGGCGGCGTCTTGCGGGTGCAGGACGACGCTGTCGCGCGCCAGCCAGAGGCCGTTGTCGCTGCGACGGGTTTGCGCGCCGACATTGTATTGCGCCAGGGCGCGGCCGGTGGTGAGCAGCAGGGGGAAGTCGGCGTCGGCGCGCTCGCCGGAGGGCACGCTTGGCGTCAGGACGAAGCGCCCCTTGCCGCGGCTGAAGCCATCCTGATGCAGGATGGGGGTGCCGAGCGGCGCATGCCCATCGCATGGCCATTGCACGCTGCCCCGCTCGTCCAGCAAGGCGTAGCTGACGCCGGCGAAGGCGGGCGTCAGACCGGCGATTTCATCCATGATCCGCGCCGGATGCGCGTAAGACTGCGGGTAGCCCAGCGCGGCGCTCAAGGCCTGGGTGATTTCCCAGTCCTGCTTGCCGGCGAGCGGCGGCAATGCCTGGCGGACGCGCGAGATGCGCCGCTCGGCGTTGGTGAAGGTGCCGTCCTTTTCCAAAAAGGAGCTGCCGGGCAGAAAAACGTGGGCGTAGCGGCTGGTCTCGTTAAGAAACAGGTCCTGCACCACCACGCACTCCATCGCGCGCAAGGCGGCGATCACCCGTTCGCTGTCCGGGTCGCTCTGCGCGATGTCTTCGCCCTGGCAATACAGGCCCTTGAAACGCCCATCGCGCGCGGCTTGCAGCATGTCCGGCAGCCGCATGCCCGGCTCGGCGCTCAGCGTCACGCCCCAGGCGCGTTCGAATGCGGCGCGAACCTCGGGGTCGGAGACGTGGCGGTAGCCGGGAAATTCGTGCGGGAACGAGCCCATGTCGCACGCGCCTTGCACATTGTTCTGGCCGCGCAAGGGGTTGACGCCGACGCCCGGGCGTCCGATCTGGCCGCAGGCCATGGCCAGGTTGGCGATGGCCATCACGCCGGTGCTGCCCTGGCTGTGCTCGGTGACGCCCAGGCCATAATAGATGGCGGCGTTGCCGGCCTCGGCGTATTGACGGGCGGCGGCGCGGATGTCGGCCGCCGCCACGCCGCACGCCTCCGCCACCGCTTCCGGCGACCAGGCGGCATCGACGACGAAATCGCGCCAGCGCCGGAAAGCCTCGTCATCGCAACGCTCGGCGATGAAGGCGTAATCCAGCAGCCCCTCGCTGGCCATCACGTTAGCCATGGCGTTCAGCAGCAGGACATTGCGCCCGGGCCGCACCGCCAGATGCAGCGTCGGCCCAAGATGCGGCGCGGCGAGCAAACCGCTGCGCCTGGGATCGATCACGATCAGCCGCGCGCCCTGCCGCAGTCGCCGCAATAGCCGCGAGGCGAAGACCGGGTGCGCGTCCATCGGGTTGGCCCCTATCACCATCACCAGATCGGCGTGGTCGACGGAGTCGAAATCCTGGGTGCCGGCCGATTCGCCCAGCGTCTGCTTCAGGCCGAAGCCGGTAGGCGCATGGCAGACCCGGGCGCAGGTGTCGACATTGTTGGTGCCGAGCGCGGCGCGCATCATCTTCTGCACCAGCCAGGCCTCTTCGTTGCTGCAGCGGCTGGAGGCGATGCCGCCCACCGCGTTGACGCCGTGCTCGGCCTGGATGCGGCGGAAGGCGTCCGCTGCATGCCGCAGCGCCTCGTCCCAGCTGGCCGGCCGCCAGGGATCGTCGATGCTGGCGCGCAACAGCGGTTGCCGCACGCGGTCCGGATGCGTGGCGTAAGCCCAGGCGAAGCGGCCCTTGACGCAGGCGTGGCCGTGATTGGCCCCGCCGTTCTCGTCCGGCGTCAACCGGATCAGCCTGTCGCCGCGCAATTCGACGTTGAGCGAACAGCCGACACCGCAATAGGCGCAGGTGGTGGTCACGCTGCGGTCTGGCGGCCCCTGTTCTATCACGCCGCGCTCCATCAGCGCGGCGGTGGGGCAGGCGGCGACGCAAGCGCCGCAGGATACGCATTCCGACGCCAGAAAATTTTCTCCGCCGGCGGGGGCGACGCGGGAATCGAACCCGCGCCCCAGCAGCGTCAGCGCGAAGCTGCCCTGCGTTTCGGCGCAGGCGCGCACGCAGCGGCTGCAGGCGATGCAGCGCGCCGGGTCAAAACGGAAATACGGGTTGGAGTCGTCTATCTCGGCGCTCAGGTGGCTGGCGCCGGCGGCCCCGTAACGCGCTTGGCGCATGCCCAGACCCGCGGCCACGGTCTGCAGCTCGCAATCGCCGCTGGCCGCGCAGGTGAGGCAGTCGTCGGGATGGTCCGACAGGTACAGCTCCATCACCCCGCGGCGCAGCGTCAGCAAGGCCGGGCTTTGGGTGCGCACCCGCATGCCGGCCGCGACCGGCGTCGAGCAGGCCGCCGGATAGCCGGCCCGCCCTTCTATTTCCACCAGGCACAACCGGCAGGAGCCGAAGGCGGCCAGCGAGGGCTGGGCGCACAGGGTGGGGATGTCGATTCCGGCCTGGCGCGCCGCGCCGAGTATCGACGCGCCGGGCGGAGCGTTCAGCTCGCGGCCGTCGATATTCAGGGCGATGCTCTGCGCGTCGGCATCCGGCGCGGGACAAGCGGCGTGGCGGTTCATGAGCGCGCCTCCTCGGCGGGAAGGCCGAAATCCTGGGGAAAATGGCGCAGCGCGCTTTGCAGCGGCTGCGGCGCCAGGCTGCCCAGCGCGCACAGCGAGGCATGCCGCAGCGTGGCGCACAGCTCGGACAGCAGCTGCGCGTCCTGCGCCTGCCCCGCGCCGCCCTGACGCAGGCGGCGGACGATTTCCAGCGCCCGGACCGTGCCGATGCGGCACGGCGCGCACTTGCCGCAGGACTCTTCCGCGCAAAAACGCATCGCCGCCTCGGCCATGTCGGCCATATCGGCGCGCTGGTCGCAGACCACCACGCCGCAATGCCCCAGCATGCCGCCGGCGGCGGCGACGTCTTCGTAATCCAGCCGGGTGTCGAAGCGCTCGGGCGGCAGCCACGCGCCCAGCGGGCCGCCCAGTTGCGCCGCCTTGACCGGCAGGCCGCTGGCGCAACCGCCGCCGTAGTCGTAGATCAGCTCCGCCAGCGACAGGCCGAAGGCGCGCTCCACGATCCCGCCGCGGCGGATGTTGCCGCCAAGCTGAAACGCCATCGTGCCTTGCGAATCCTTGCAGCCGAAGTTGCGATAGGCCTCCGCGCCGTCGGCCAGGATGGACGGAACCGAAGCCAGCGTCAGCACGTTGTGAACCAGGGTCGGGCGGCCGAACAGCCCGCTCTGGGCCGGCCGCGGCGGCTTGGCTCTCACCATGCCGCGCCGTCCTTCCATCGACTCCAGCATCGCGGTTTCCTCCCCGCAGATGTAGGCCCCCGCGCCCTGGCGCAGCTCGATGTCGAAGGCGCGCCCGCTGCCGGCGGCGTTGTCGCCAAGGCAGCCCGCTTCGCGCGCGATGGCCAGCGCCTGGCGCAGCACGGCGACGCAGGCCGGGTATTCGGAACGGATGTAGATGTAGCCGCGGTGCGCGTCCACCGCCAAGGCGGCGATCAGCATGCCCTCGATCAGCAGGAAAGGGTCGCCCTCCAGCAGCATGCGGTCGGCGAAGCTGCCAGAATCGCCCTCGTCCGCGTTGCAGACCACGTACTTCTCGCCCGGCATCGCCCGCGTCGCCTGCCATTTGACGCCGGCCGGGAACGCCGCGCCGCCCCGCCCTCGCAGACCGGAGCCCAGCACCGACGACACGGTGGCGTCGGGGCCGCGGCGCAACGCCCACTCCAGCCCGCGAAAGCCGCCGTGGGCGCGATAGTCGTCCAGGGACAGCGGTCGGGTCACGCCGGCGCGGGCAAACAGCAGGCGCTGTTGCGAGGCGAGGTAAGGCAGCGCTTCCACCTCGCCCAGCGCCAGCGGATGGTTTTCCAGTTGGCCTGTTGCCGCGTCCAGCAGCGACGGCGCGGCCTCGGGGCCGACGTTGCGGTAGCCGAAGCGCCCGTCCGGCCCATCCGTTTCCAGCAAGGGCTCCAGCCAGATCAGGCCGCGCGAACTGGTGCGGGCCAGTTGCAAGGGCAGCCGGCGGCGGGCGGCTTCCTGCAGCAAGGCCTGGGCCGCCGCGTCCGCGCCCAGCGCTCGCGCGACGGAGTCCTGCGGCAGATAAAATGTCAGCATGGCTCGTCCTCGTCGTCCAGCAGCCGCTGCAACTGCTCGGGGCCGACTCTGGCGTGCAGTTCGCCGTCCAGCTGCAAGGCCGGCGCGCAGGCGCAAGCGCCAAGGCAATACGCGCCCTCCAGCTGCCATCGCCCGTCGGCGCTGCGCGCGCCGATCTCCGCGCCCAGCCGGGCGCGGGCACGGCCGGCCAGCGTCGCCGCGCCCATGCTCAGGCACGCTTCGGCCAGGCACAGCCGCAGGCAATGCCTGGCCGGCGGCTCGCTGCGGAAGTCGCGGTAAAAGCTGATCACGCCCTGCACCTCGGCGCGGCTGACCCCGAAAGCGCGGGCGATATCGGCGACGCAGGCGGGAGGAATGTAGCCGACCTCACGCTGCAGGGCTTGCAACAATGGCAGCAAGCCGCCCTTCTGCGCGGCGAAGGCCGGCAGCAACGCGGCCAGGCGGGCCTGGTGATGGTCTTGGGACATGCCGGACTCCGGTCAGGCTATGCTTTCGTTTTAGTCCTTGTCAGGCCATCTTCCTATGGATCATGCTCGCGCAGCGAAGGGCGGGTATGGTGTAAAATCGCGCCACTTACGCCGTCATGACAAGAATTCGACCACTATGCAAACAGACAGCCGCTATATCGGGATGATGTCCGGCACCAGCCTGGACGGCGTGGACGCCGTGCTGGCGCGTTTTGACGCCCAGGGCGCGTTGCGGGTGGAGGCCGATCATTTCGTGGCCTACCCGCCGGAGGTGCGCGCGCAAGTCCTGGCCTTGCAGCCGGCCGGCGAAAACGAGCTCGATCGGGCGGCGCGGCTCGCCAACGACCTGGCGCGCCTGTACGCGCAAGCAGCAGCGGGCTTGCTGGCAAAAAACCGGCGCGCCGCGGCGGATATCACCGCCATCGCCTGCCACGGGCAAACCATACGTCACGCGCCGCAAGCGGGCTACACGCTGCAATTGGGCAATATGGCGCTGCTGGCCGAGCTGTCGGGCATCGACGTGATCGCCGACTTTCGCAGCCGCGACGTGGCCGCCGGCGGGCAAGGCGCGCCATTGGTGCCGGCGTTTCATCACAACGTGTTCGCCAGCCCGCAGGAAAAGCGGGTGGTATTGAATATCGGCGGCATCGCCAACCTCAGCCGGCTGCATGCCGATAGCGAAGTGATCGGTTTCGACAGCGGCCCCGGCAATATGCTGATGGATGCCTGGTGCCTGCGCCACACCGGCCAGGCTTACGATGCGGACGGCGACTGGGCGGGCCAGGGGCAACCCGTGGTTCCCCTGCTGCAAGCCATGTTGTCCGAACCCTATTTGCGCTTGTCGCCGCCCAAAAGCACCGGACGCGACCTGTTCGACCTGCCCTGGCTGGAGCGCAAGCTCGCCGAGCAGAGCGGCGCGCTGCGGCCGCAGGACGTGCAGGCCACGCTGCTGGAATTCACCGCCCGCAGCATCGCCGACGCCATCTTGCTGCACTGCCCCGGCAATCAGGCGGTATTCGTCTGCGGCGGCGGCGCGTTCAACCGCCGGCTGCTTCGCCGGCTGGGCCGCCTGTTGCCCGGCCAGCGTCTGGCCTTGACCGACGAATTGGGCCTGCCCGCCCAGCAAACGGAGGCCGCCGCCTTCGCCTGGCTGGGCTGGCGCTTCGGCCGCCGGCTGGCCGGCAATCTGCCCGCCGTGACCGGAGCCGCCGGTCCGCGCGTGCTGGGCGTCTTGCATCCACATTAACCCCGCGATCGGCCCGCCCGCATCTGGGCGGCCTTCAGCCTGCGGCGCAAAGGGCCATATGCCGACACATCACGCTATAATCAGCGCCTGCCATAGCCAAATATGAGAAAAATGCGATTTTTCAAGCGCAAAGCCGTCGTCAAGAACAACCAGACCCCGCTGCCGCCGCAGCTGGCCGCCCTGCTGCGCGAAGCGTGGTGGCTGCTGATGGCGGTGGCGGCGGTTTATCTGGTGCTGGTGCTGGCCAGCTATTCCCCGCTCGATCCTTCCTGGTCGCACAGTTCGTCCGATCCGTCGATCCGCAATTACGGCGGGGCCTTCGGCGCCTGGCTGTCGGACCTGCTGCTTTATATCTTCGGTTTGTCGGCCTGGTGGCTGGTGGTGTTCTGCCTGGTGGCCATCGCCTGGGGCTATCGCCGCATGGAAACCATGGGTTTCAAGCTCAACCCCATCACCCTGGCCGCAGTCGGCGGTTTCGCCCTCCTGTTGTTGTCCAGCGCCAGCTTCGAAGCCATCGTGCTGGAAGGCAAAGCCTTGACCTTGCCGCTGGAGGCGGGCGGCATGCTTGGCCATTGGCTGGGCACCGCCATCAGCCATGGCCTGGGCATCTCCGGGGCGTATCTGCTGCTGGGCGTCGCCGGCGCCATCGGTTTTTCCCTGTTTACCGGCGTGTCCTGGCTGGACCTGATGGAGCGCGTCGGCGGCAAGCTGGAGGATGGCGTGGTCGGGCTGTGGCGCGGCTGGCAGGCGAAGAAGGACAGGGAAATCGGCAAGGAGATCGCGCAAAAACGCGAAGAGAAGGTCTCCGTCGCCAAGAAGAAGATTGAAGAAACCACGCCGGTGCGCATCGAGCCGCCGGTGTTGGAGGTGCCGGTGTCGCCCAAGGCGCAAAAGCCGGTGCAGCAGTCGCTGTTCGCCGACCCCAAGGACGGCGCCCTGCCCGGCCTGACGTTGCTGGACGCCGCCAAGGAGGCCCAGGAGCCGGTGTCGCAGGATACCGTCGAGTACACTTCGCGCCTGATCGAACGCAAGCTGGCTGACTTCGGCGTGGAGGTGAAGGTGATCGCCGCCTATCCCGGCCCGGTGATCACCCGCTATGAAATCGAACCGGCCGTCGGCGTCAAGGGCGCGCAGATCGTCAACCTGATGAAGGACCTGGCGCGCGCGCTGTCGCTGGTATCGATCCGGGTGGTGGAAACCATTCCCGGCAAGACATACATGGGCCTGGAGCTGCCCAACCCCAAGCGCCAGATCGTGCGGCTGACCGAAATCATCGGCTCCGACGGCTACCAGAACATGGCGTCCCGCCTGACCATCGCGCTGGGCAAGGACATCGCCGGCCAGCCGGTTTCGGCCGACCTGGCCAAGATGCCGCACGTGCTGGTGGCGGGCACCACCGGCTCGGGCAAATCGGTGGCGATCAACGCGATGATTCTGTCGCTGCTGTACAAGTCCACCGCCAAGGACGTGCGGCTGATCATGGTCGATCCGAAAATGCTGGAACTGTCGGTGTACGAAGGCATTCCGCACCTGTTGGCGCCGGTAGTCACCGACATGAAGCAGGCCGCCAACGCGCTCAACTGGTGCGTGGCGGAGATGGAGCGCCGCTACAAGCTGATGTCCAAGCTTGGCGTGCGCAATCTGGCCGGTTTCAATCAGAAGATTCGCGACGCGGACAAGGCCGGCGAGAAGATCCCCAATCCCTTCAGCCTGACGCCGGAAACGCCGGAGCCGCTGGATACTCTGCCGCTGATCGTGGTGGTGATCGACGAGCTGGCCGACCTGATGATGGTGGCGGGCAAGAAGATCGAAGAGCTGATCGCCCGCTTGGCGCAAAAGGCGCGGGCGGCGGGCATTCATTTGATTCTGGCCACGCAGCGGCCATCGGTGGACGTCATCACCGGCCTGATCAAGGCCAACATTCCGACGCGGATCGCCTTCCAGGTGTCGAGCAAGATAGACAGCCGGACGATTCTCGACCAGATGGGCGCGGAAACGCTGCTGGGCCAGGGCGACATGCTGTTCCTGCCGCCGGGCACCGGCTATCCCAACCGCGTCCACGGCGCCTTCGTCTCCGACGAGGAAGTCCATCACGTGGTGGAGTTCCTGAAAACCACCGGCGAGCCCAATTACATCGAGGGCATCCTCACCGGGCAGGCCGACGGCGACGACAGCTCGGCCGGCATCGACGGCGAAGGCAGCGGCGGCGGCGAGTCCGACCCGCTGTACGACGAGGCCGTCGCCATCGTGGTCAAAACCCGCAAGGCTTCCATTTCCTCGGTGCAGCGCCATTTGCGCATCGGCTATAACCGCGCCGCGCGGCTGATCGAGCAAATGGAGGCCGCCGGCCTCGTATCCGGCATGGAAAGCAACGGCAACCGCACGGTGCTGGCCCCGGCCAGAGAAGATTAAGGCAAACGCCACGCAGCGCCCGGCCGCCCGGGCGCTCTCCCACTCCGGAAACCATGAAGAAGGACACGCCATGTCCCGCTACGCGCCAGAACCCGACTTTCGTCATGACTATCGCCCCAAAACCGGGGTGCTGCTGATCAACCTTGGCACGCCGGAAGCGCCCACCGCCAAAGCGCTGCGGCCGTATCTCAAGGAGTTCCTGTCCGACTCCCGCGTCATCGAGATTCCGCGCGCCATCTGGTGGCTGATTCTCAATGGCGTCATTCTCAACACCCGGCCGGCTCAGTCCGCCAAGAAATACGCCGCGATCTGGGACAAGGATGGTTCGCCGCTGCTGATCCATACCCGCAACCAGGCCAAGCTGCTCAAGGGCCAGCTGGGCGAGATGGGCTTGAACGATCTGGTGGTAGATTTCGCCATGCGCTACGGCCAGCCCTCGCTGGAAACCGTCATCGGCCGGATGCGCGGCCAGGGCGTGGAACGGTTGTTGCTGCTGCCGCTGTACCCCCAGTACGCGGCCTCCTCTTCCGCCACCGCGCTGGATCAGGCGTTTCGCGCGCTGATGAAGCTGCGCAACATGCCGGAAGTGCGCGCCGTCAAACATTTTCACGACGACCCCGGCTATATCGCCGCTCTGGCCGCCCGGATTCGCGAGGCCTGGCAGTACGGCCAGCGTCCCGACAAGCTGGTGATGAGCTTTCACGGAGTGCCGCGATTTACCCGCGACAAGGGCGACCCTTACTACTGCGAATGCCAGAAAACCGGGCGCTTGCTGGCCGAAGCGCTGGGCTTGGGCAAGGACGAGTATCTGATTACCTTCCAGAGCCGCTTCGGCCGCACCGAGTGGCTCAAGCCCTACACCAGCGAAACGCTGGCCGAGCTTGGCAAGGCGCGCACCGCCAGGGTCGACGTGGTGTGTCCCGGCTTTGTCGGCGATTGCCTGGAGACGCTGGAGGAGATCGCGATGGAAGGCAAGGAAACCTTCCTCAGCCACGGCGGCGGCGAGTACCGCTACCTGCCCTGCCTCAACGAGAGCCCGGAGTGGATCGCCGCATTGAGCGAAATTGTAAAAAAACATCTCGCCGGCTGGGAGGCCGCGGCGGGCGAAGACCCCGCCTTGCGTCGACCGCGCGCGATGGAGAGAGGCGCCAAGCAGTAATCCTTCGGCATGGACGTCTTGAAAATCCATTCAAAATCAAATGACTGAAAAAAGGCCGCCGCCAGCGGGCATCGCCGGCGACGGCCTTTTTTTCTGGCGGAAAGGGGCGCGAGGAAGGGTGAAAAATAATCCTGAGGACATATGCTGAGCACATTGACACTGGCGTATGGTGCTTACCATAATCAGCGCACCGGGTGTGAATATTACCGGTCAACAAAGAGACCACCGCAAGTCTACGCAGATAAGATTCAGGGGATATACAACTATGAACAAATACGCTCGCCTCAGCCTGATCGCCACCGCGACCCTGGCCATGGTTGCCTGCAGCAAACAGGAGCAGCCCGCGGAAAACCAGCCGGCCTCGGCCCCCAAGGCCGCCGCAGCCGACAGCGCCGTCGTCAAAATCGGCCAGGTATCGCCGATGTCCGGCCCCATCTCCCATCTGGGCAAGGACAACGAGTACGGCGCCAAGCTCGCCATCGAGGACCTGAACGCGCAAGGCGTGGAAATCGGCGGCAAGAAAGTCAAGTTCGAGCTGGTGTCCGAAGACGACCAGGGCGACCCGAAAATCGGCACCCAGGTCGCGCAGCGCCTGGTTGACGCCGGCGTGGCGGGCGTAATCGGCCACCTCAATTCCGGTACCACCATCCCGGCCTCCAAGATCTACTCCGATGCCGGCATTCCGCAGATTTCGCCGTCCGCCACCAATCCGGACTACACCAAACAAGGCTTCAAGACCGCCTTCCGCGTCATCGCCAACGACGTGCAGCAAGGCCGCGCGCTGGGCGAATTCGCCGCAGGCACGCTGAAGGCCAAGAAAATCGCCATCATCGACGACCGCACCGCTTATGGCCAGGGCCTTGCCGACCAGTTCGAAGGCGCGGTGAAGGCCAAGGGCGCGGAAGTGGTGAAGCGCGAATTCACCAACAACACCGCTACCGACTTCAATGCCATCCTGACCTCCATCAAATCCTCCAAGCCCGACCTGATCTTCTACGGCGGCATGGACGCGCAAGCCGGCCCGCTGGCCAAGCAAATGCAGCGCCTCGGCATCAAGGCCAAGCTGATGGGCGGCGACGGCTGGCAAACGCCGGAGTTCATCAAACTGGCGGGCGAAGCCTCCGATGGCCAGTTCGCTTCCAGCTGCGGCGTTTCCCGCGAAAAAATGCCGGGCTTCCAGGCCTTCAACGACAAGTTCAAGAAGCAGTTCAACACCGAGGTGCAGATCTACGCCCCGTTTGAGTACGACGCGGTGATGGTGCTGGTCGACGCGATGAAGCGCGCCAAGTCCACCGATCCCAAGGCCTATCTGCCGGAGGTGGGCAAAACCGACTACACCGGCGTGACCGGCAAGATCGCCTTTGACGAGAAGGGCGACATCAAGAACGGCGCGGTTACCGTGTACCAGGTGAAGAACGGCAAGTGGGAAGTGGTTTCCACCGTTGGCGGCGGCGCGGACGCCAGCGCGGCCAAGTAAGCTTTAGCCGCAAACGCGAAGAGGCGCCGCGCGGCGCCTCTTTTTCATTGCCTGTTCCGGAGGATGTCAATCCCGGAACGTCACCTGCTGCTTGAGCATGGCGGCCATGCCGGCTTTCTGGATATCTTCCGAGATCAGCATCGCCGCGTTCCAGCCGGCGACGTATTCCAGGCTGTCCGCCACGCTGTGATCGCGGCTGTAGTTGAGCACCTGCTTGGTGCCGCGCACCGCCAGCGGCGATTTGGAGGCGATCAGCGCCGCGCTGGCCTGCGCGCCGGCCAGCAGCGCGTCCTGATTGTCGAAGATGCGATTGATCAGGCCGATTTCCAGCGCTTCGGTCGCCACCACGTCGCGGCCGGTGAGCGCCAGCTCGCGGGCGATGCCCTGCCCGACCACCCCCGGCAAGCGCTGCAGGCTGCCCACGTCGGCCACCATGCCGATATCCACCTCGCGCACGCCGAACACCGCGTCCGGCGCGGCAAAGCGGAAATCCGCCGCCAGGGCGATATCCAGCCCGCCGCCGAGGCAGGCCCCGTGGATGGCGGCGATCACCGGTTTGACGCAGCGCTCCAGGCTGCTGACGCAATCCTGCAGGTCCAGGATGACGCGGCGCAGTTTCTCCCGCTTGCGGCCTTCGCAATCGTCCTGGATCGCTTGTTGCAACCCCAGCAGCATGGTCAAGTCGATGCCGGAACAGAAATGCTTGCCGCTGCCGGCCAGCACGACGGCGCGCACCGCGCTGTCGCCATCGGCCCATTCGAAGGCCGCGCGCAGATCCTGCCACATCTGCTGGTTGAGCGCGTTGGCCTTGTCGGCGCGATTGAAGCAGATCAACGCCACCTTGTCGTCGAGCGTCGCGCTCAGGGTTTCCAGCTCTATCATGCCTTCGCCTCCGGACGTTTTTTGGGAATCCAGGCCCATACCATTTCACAGACGATCGGCGATTCGCCGGACTCGTCCGTGACATGCACCGACACCAGCGCCTCGCCCTTTTCGACATCGTGCATGGCTTGAATCTGCTCCGCCGTCAGCGTCGCCACCGCGCGCATGTCGCCTTGCGAGCGCTTGACGTAATTCACCTTCATCGACTTGAGCAGCATCAGCTTGTCGTCGGGCACATTCATGCCCACCACGAAGCCGGTGGCGGTTTCCGCCAGCAGCGCCATCGCCGCGGCGTGCACGCCGCGAATATGGTTCTGCACCTTCTTGCGGTTGCGGATGGACACCACCAGCCGCTCGTGGCCCACCTCTTCAAAACGCAGCCCCGCCGTAGACAGGAACGGCACGATCTTGCCGAACAGCAAGGACAGCACCGGACTGCGCAAGCCTTCGGGCAAACGCCCGACTTTGTCGGCGATGCGGCTCATGTTGTTTTTTTGATACCCCATAGTCTCCCCTCGTGATTATCGTTGCTTCCGTCCGCCGCGCCGGCGCGCCGCGTCTTTCCCCTCAGTCGACCCGGCAGGCGCGGACGAGCGTCATGGTTCCAATCCCAGCGACGCGCGGATTTGCCGCTTGATGACATCCAGCGCGCGCTCGTCGATGCGGGCCAGCTGCAATCCGCCTTGCAGCGCGGAAAACAGCATCATGCCGATGGCTTCCGGCGTGCCGGCGTAGCGCAGCGCGCCCTGCTCGCGGCCGCGTCTGGCGATGCTTACCGCCCAGGCCAGCATCTCGTCGATGAACCCGGCCGCTTCTTGCTGCATTTCTTCCGGCAGGGTCAGAAACTCAGTGCTGAGCACACCGCTGGGACAAATCTGCTTGTGCCGCAGGTAATAGCTGTCTGATAGACCGAAGTAGTTTTCCAGTTGCGCCGCCGGCGACAGATCGCCTTGTTGCTCGACGAAGCGCTGAAAGCGGCGGCGATAACGCTGGATCAGCGCCACCCCCAGGTCCGTCTTGCGCGGAAAGTGATAATGAATGGCGGCATTGCGCACGCCCAGCGCCGAGCTGATGTGCTGGTAGCTGAACGCGTTGAAGCCGCGGCTGAGCAGCAGTTCCTCGGCCAGGTCGAGGATGCGCTTGCGGGTATCGTTTTTGGAGTCGGAACCTTCGGTCATGGAATCACTCTACTTACTGGTTAGTAAGGTGTCAATCATCGCGCCTTGCCTTATCATTCATCGAATTCGCAAGCTGTTTTCATCGAAAATTCAAAACTGCCATCTGGCGCGCACCCCGCCGGGCGGCTCGCTCCCAAGGTCATGAAAAACACATCCTCCGCCAGCCTGAATCAGGCTTTAGAGCAGTTGGCGGCCGCGCCGGCTTCTTTGCCGGCGCTGGCCGCAGTCATCGCCCATCTGCGTCCGCAAGACCGCGACAAACCGGAACTGGCCGTGGTCAATCTCCAGGCGCTGTCCTTCCTGCTTGAACATCATTTCGATTACCGCTTCGCCCTGCGCACTGCCCTGCTTCACCTGCTGGGCGAAACCAGGCAAATCCCGCTGTATACCGAATCCGGCATTCTCGCCAACGATGGCTTCGCCAGCACGCTGGCGCACCGCCTGGGCGAGCGCATGCTGCCGATGCCGCCCAATCCCGACTCGCTGCGCGATCGTTTCGGCCAGCTTTTCAGCTGGCAGGAAGATCATGTCTGGCTGGCCGCCGTCCCGGACGCCACTTGGCAGGCGCTGTGGCGGGCCATGGCCTGGCAGGAGAACGAGCAGCATGAAAGCTGGCGGCAAACCCGGCTGCAGTTGCTCGAGTCGGTACAGGTCCTGTCTGCGCGGGTCACCGCCATCGGGCTGGAACCGGAGCTGGTGCGGATATGTCCGGAAGTGGAGCGCTTCGCCTCGCCTTTCCTGCATCTGAACGCCGAAGTGCAGCGTTATGCCGACAGCTACCGCCAGGCGCTGGTGGACAAAGCCTTGCCGCCTGAAGATGAAAAACAGGTGCTAGTGCTGCTGGACCAGTGCGAGGCCATTCTGGCCAAAGTGCGCAAGAACGCCTCGCGCTACGGCATTTCGGTCAATCTGACCTACCACGGTTTGCGCCTGGCGCAGAGCATAGAGCGTATGCGAGCCTTGCTGGAGCTGCTGTCGCCTGAACACAACCCCGCCGAGCAGAATCAGCTGTTCCGGCTGATCGTGGCTTTCGCCCGCGCCGAGAACCGCAAGTACAGCGTGCGCGACCTGTTCAAGTCCAATACCGAGCTGCTGGCCTTGCAGGTGACCGAACACGCCGGTCGCCATGGCGAGCATTACATCGCGGAAGACCGCCGCGACTGGAGCAAGATGGCCAAGGCGGCGATGGGCGCGGGGCTGATCGTCGGCTTCATGGCGCTGATCAAGCTCATGCTGGCCAGCGCCCACCTGCCCCTGCTGTGGGAAGGCATCGCCTTCGGCCTCAATTACGCCATCGGCTTCATCATCGTGCAGATTCTGCACTTCACCATCGCCACCAAGCAGCCGGCGATGACTGCGGCGCGCATCGCCGCCGCGCTGCACGAGCAGCACGGCCGCAAGAAGCAGCTGGAGCAATTGGCCGACCTGGTGGTCAAGGTGGTGCGCACCCAGTTCGTCGCCATCCTCGGCAACGTGATGCTGGCGATTCCGACCGCGGCGCTGATCGCCTTCGCCTGGAGCGGGTTGTTCGGCGGGCCGGTGGTGCCGGCGGCCAAGGCGCAAACCCTGCTGCACGATATCGACCCGATACACAGCCTGGCCTTGCCCCACGCCGCCATCGCCGGAGTGTTCCTGTTCCTGTCCGGGCTGATCGCCGGCTATTACGACAACAAGGCGGTGTATCGGCGCATTCCGGAGCGGATCGCCGGCCACCCGCTGCTGCAGAAACTGCTGGGCGAGAACCGAGCCTGGCGGCTGGGGCATTACGTCGAGCACAACCTCGGCGCGTTGGCGGGCAATTTCTATTTCGGCATGTTCCTGGGCCTGACCGGCACGGTAGGCATCATCCTGGGCCTGCCGCTGGATATCCGCCATATCACCTTCTCGTCGGCCAATCTGGCTTTCGCCGCCGTCGCCCTCGATTTTCAGGTGCCGGCCAGCGCGCTCTGGCTGGGCGCCGCCGGGGTGGCCTTGATCGGTCTGATCAACCTGGGCGTCAGCTTCTTTCTGGCGCTGTGGGTGGCGCTGCGCTCGCGGCGCTTGTCCGGCAGCCTGTTGCTGCCCTTGCTGCCGATTCTGGCGCGGCGTTTCCTGAGCCAGCCGCTGGCCTTTTTCCTGCCGCCGAAGACAGACAAGCCGGAAGAAGATGGCGCGGCGGCCGCCGCCGACGGCGGCGACGCGCCGGGCAAGTGATTACGCCATGCGCTCGCGCAGCAGGCTTGCGGCGCGCAGCGCGAAGGCGTAAATGGAGAGTTGCGGGTTGGCGCCCACGCTGGTGGGAAAGGCCGACCCGTCCGCCACGGTCAGGTTGCGCCATTGCCAGTGGCGGCCATTTTCATCCACCACGCCGCGCTCCGGCGCGTCGCTCATCGCCATGCCGCCCATGACGTGAGCGCTGACGATCCTGGCCAGCAGCGGTTTGAGCGGCAAGGCGGCGATCTGCTCCCGGGCCGCCGCCCAGCTGTTCGCCAGCCGGGCGTTCTCGTGCAAGACCATCACTTGGCGCGCGCCGGCGGCGAATTGCAGCTCGGCCATGGTCAGCCAGCTGCGGCGCACGCCGTCCCACTCCGCCTCCCCCAGGGGATAGTCCAGCACCGGCGAACCGTCGCCGCGCAGCTTGACCGTCCCTCCCCGGCTTTCCGGATGAAAACCGTCCCGCAGCAAGGCCAGCGTGGCGTGCAGGTGCGGCAGCTGCGCCATCAGCGCGGCCTGTTCGCGGCCAAAACCGGGGAAGGTGGCGCTGGCCAGCAAGGGGTGGATGGGCGGCACTTCCAGCTTGTAGCCCAGAGGGCCATCCAGCGGCTGGGTGTGCATGAAGTGGTCCGAATACACGGTTTGCGGCGCGCCGTTGAAGGGTTCGACCCGCTCCGGCATCAGGGCCGCGCTCAAGGCCACCGGGTGCAGGAAAGTGCGTTTGCCGGTGTGGCCGGCGCGGTCGGCCAGATCGCTGCGCAGCATGATGGCCGGGCTGCCGATGGCGCCGGCGGCCAGCACCACCTGGCGGGCGCGGATGCGGAAGCGATAACCGCTGGGATAGACGCCGTCGGACATCAGCAGCCTGCCGCCGACCGCGGCGATGCGGTCGCCCTCGGTTTCCAGCCGCTCGACTCTGGCTCGCGTCAGCAGCCTGGCCCCTTTCTCCAGCGCCGCCGGGATGGTGGTGACCAGCATCGACTGCTTGGCGTTGGTGGGGCAGCCCATGCCGCAATAGCCCAGGTTCCAGCAGCCTTTGACGTTGCGGCGGATGCGGGCGTGACGCAGGCCCAGCGTCTGGCAGCCGCGCTCCAGCACCGCGTTGTTGGGGTTGGGGGGCGCGGTCCAGTCGCCGATGCCGAGTCGGGCCTCGGCCTGTTCGAACCAAGGCTGCATTTGCGCCTCGCCCAGCCCGGCCAGCCCGTGTTTCTGCTGCCACCAGCGCAGCGTCTCCGGCGGAGTGCGGAAGCTGCTGGTCCAGTTCACCACCGTGCTGCCGCCCACCGCGCGCCCTTGCAGGATGCTGATCGCCTTGTCGGCGGTTTTGCGGCTGGCGCATTCCTGATACAGCTCGGCGTAGGCCTTGGATTCCAGCAGGCGAAAATCGCTGGACGAGAACAGGCCGCCCTCTTCGACGATCACCACTTTCAGGCCGGCCTTGGCCAGCAGCTCGGCGGCCATGCCGCCGCCCGCGCCGCTGCCGATGACGGCCACGTCGCAGTCCCAGGCGATATCCGCCTTCTGCGCCGCCCCGCTCACCACCTGCCAGCCCTGGGCCAGCCCGGCGCGCACCGGATCGGGGATGGTTTGCCGCGCGCTCATGGCAGCATCTCCATCACCTTGTCCGGCTGGCGGTAGCCGATGCCGGCCCAGCTGCCCGGATAACCGTACCAGGCGGTCGAGATCAATTGCTGCAAGCCCTGGTAGCCGCCGCGCAGCAAGGAAAACCGGCTGTCCCGCCAGCCGGCCAGGAAGCGCTCCAGTTCCTCAGGACTGGCCTTGGCCCAAGGGGAGCGCACGCCGGCGACGTAGCGGCGTCCCCAGCGGCTGGCCAGCAGATCGAACAGTTGCTTGATTTCCTGTTGCGCCGCCGGCGGCAGCGCGGCGATGGTGCGATCGACGCGGTCCACCACCGGCGCGAGCGAAGCGGCGGGAAGCCCCAGCAGCGCCGGGGCCAGCGCCGCCACGATGGCCGCGTCGCCAGCCCGCAGCCTTTGCCGCACCGCGCCGTCGCGCGCCGGCTGTTCCGCTTCCGGCACGGCGAAATAGGCTGCCGCGGCCAGCGCCGCGCCGCCCAGCAGGCCGGTTTTGATGAATTGTCTGCGGCTGGCCATGTCAACCCTTCAGCATGAAAGACAGCAGGCGCTCGACCAGCCGGCCATAAGGAGCGCGGGTCAGCCGGCTGCCCGACAGCCGGCTTTGATGCAGCACCGGCTTGAGCTTGGAGAAGGTCATGAAACCTTCCCTCGCGTGGTAGTGGCCCATGCCGGAGGGGCCGACGCCGCCAAAGGGCAGATCGTCCTGCACCACGTGCAACAGCGTGTCGTTGATGGTGACGCCGCCGGAAATGGTGCCTTCCAGCGCCTGATCGATGCGCAGCGGATCATTGCAGAACAGATACAGCGCCAGCGGCCTGGGGCGGGCGTTGATATAGGCCAGCGCCTGTTCGAAGGTGTCGTAAGTGACGATGGGCAGGATGGGGCCGAAGATTTCCTCGCGCATCAGCGTCGCATCCTCCGGGCAGTCTTGCACCAGCGTCAGCGGGAACTTGCGCCCGGCTTCCAGCGCTTCTCCGGCCGGATTGATGGCCTCGATGCGGGCGCCCGCCTGGCGCGCGGCCTCCAGCCATTGGCTCAGGCGCTGATAATGGCGGGCGTTGATGATGGCGCTGTAGTCCGGATTGTCGGCCAGCGTCGGATAGGCCCGGCGCGCCGCCTCGCGTATCGCCTCCAGCAGCGCGGCGCAGTCCTTCTCGTTGACCAGCACGTAATCCGGGGCGACGCAGGTCTGGCCGGCGTTGAGCATCTTGCCGGCGACGATGGCCTCGGCCGCCTGGCGGATGTGGGCGCTGCGCGTCACCCAGGCTGGCGATTTGCCGCCCAGCTCCAGCGTCACCGGCGTGAGGTTGTCGGCGGCGGCGCGCATCACGTGGCGGCCGACCTCGGTCGAGCCGGTGAACAGCAAATGGTCGAACGGCAAGCGGGTGAAGGCGGCGGCCAGCTCGGCGTCGCCGTTTGCCACCCGCACCAGATCGTCGCCCAGATAGCGGCCGCACAAGGTTTGCAGCAAGGCGCCGGTGGCCGGCGTGTATTCCGACATCTTGATCATGACCCGGTTGCCGGCGGCGAGCGCGGCGAGCAAGGGACCGAAGGCCAGAAACAGCGGGTAATTCCACGGCACCACGATGCCGACCACGCCCAGGGGCTGCGCCAGCAGGCGCGCCCGCGCCGGCTGGAACCAGAACGATACCCGGCGGCGCCGCGGCCGCATCCAGCTTTTCAGGTGGCGACGGGCGTGGCGTATGCCTTCCAGACTAGGGAAGATTTCGGCCAGCCGGGTTTCCACCGCGCTGCGGTGGCCGAAATCCCGGCTGACCGCCTCGATCAGCGCCGGCATGTTGTCGCGGATCAGCCGCGTCAGGGCGTCCAGCCATGCCTGGCGCTGCGCGAGAGAGGGAAAAGGCGTCGTCCCGCTGGCGGCCTTGAGGCGATTGAAATCGGCCTGCAGCGTGTCGGCGACGGCCTCTGGCATCTTGGGCGTGTTCATTGTGTTATCCTTTTCACTGTACCCGAACGTCCGTTTAGAGCCTGGACTCTAGCGCGGATTATCACTCCTAATCAGCTCCGCTGTCATCACCCGGATAAACCATGTTTATCGATTTCTTCTACGCGCTGCGCCAAGCCGGCGTGCCGGTCACCCTGAAAGAGTTTCTGACCTTGCTGGAAGGCCTGCAGCGGCAGGTGGCGTTCGGCAGCATGGACGCGTTCTACTACCTCGCGCGCGCCGCGCTGGTGAAGGACGAAAAACATTTCGACCGCTTCGACCAGACCTTCGGCCAGCACTTCCAGGGGCTGCAAGCCGCGCTGGACGATCTGCAAACCGCCATCCCCGAGGAGTGGCTGCGCAAGCAGGCGGAAAAGTATCTGAGCGAGGAAGAAAAACAACGGCTGCAGGCGCTGGGCTGGGACAAGCTGATGGAAACGCTGCGTCAGCGGCTGGAGGAGCAAAAGGAGCGCCATCAGGGCGGCAACAAGTGGATAGGCACCGGCGGCACCAGCCCCTTCGGCGCCTGGGGTTACAACCCTGAAGGCATCCGCATCGGCCAGAATGAGTCGCGCCACCGCCGCGCGGTCAAGGTGTGGGACCAGCGCGAATTCCGCAACTTCGACGACAAGGTCGAGCTGGGCACGCGCAACATCAAGGTGGCGCTGCGGCGCCTGCGCGAGTTCGCCCGCGACGGGGCCGAGGAAGTGCTGGACCTGGAGGCCACCATCTCCGCCACCGCCCGCAACGGCGGCATGCTGGACGTGCGCATGCAGCGCGAGCTGCGCAACAACGTCAAGGTGCTGGTGCTGTTCGACGTCGGCGGCTCGATGGACGACCACATCCGCGCCTGCGAGGAGCTGTTCTCGGCGGTCAAGGCCGAGTTCAAGCACCTGGAGTATTTCTACTTTCACAACTGCGTCTACGAGTCGGTGTGGAAAGACAACACCCGCCGCCAGGCGCACCTGTTGCCGACCTGGGACCTGATCCACACCTTCGGCAGCGACTACAAATTGATCTTCGTCGGCGACGCCACCATGAGCCCCTACGAGATTTCCTTCCCCGGCGGCAGCGTCGAACACATGAACGAAGAAGCCGGCGAAGTCTGGATCCGGCGTCTGCTCGCCCACTTCAAGCACGCGGTCTGGCTCAATCCGGCGGCGGAAGACAGCTGGGATTACACCCGCTCCCTGACCATGATGCGCGAACTGATGTCCGGCCGGATGCAGCCGCTCACCGTGGAAGGCATAGACCGCGCGATGCGCAGCCTGAAGCAGGCGGCGGTTTGAAATCGCAAGCTTCATCCATGCCCAATGGGCGGCATTTGATTGCGCGGGGGCTTGAATTTTAACCAACGGACACAATTTCTTACTTGAGCAGCAAGCGTGTTGTAGCCCAGAATGAAATCGGAGGCTTGCAGCCCTGATCTGAACCCGCCTCATTACGTTACGGGGAGTCAAACATGGAAATCGTTCTTTTCGCCGCGCTGATCGCCGCGGTCGTCGCTCTGGCCAGGATGCTGGCCGTCCCCGTGGAAAAACAGCCCAAGCTGGTTCCGATCCGCATCCGCCACGATGAAGGCCAGCGTCGCCGCTGACCGTTTATCTTGTCCGCACAAAAAAGCGCGCCCAATCAGGCGCGCTTTTTTCATGCCGCCGGGGCCCGCGTTCAGAAGTCCCGCTGCGGCACCAGCACGGTGCGGTTGCCGTTGCTTTCCATCGGGCTGACGATGCCGGCCGCCTCCATCTGCTCGATCAAGCGCGCGGCGCGGTTGTAGCCGATGCGCAAATGGCGCTGCACTCCGGAAATGGAGGGCTTGCGGGTACGCAGCACGATCTCCACCGCCTCGTCGTACAACGGGTCGGATTCGGTCGCCGCCTGCGCCTTGCCCGCGGCCGCCGCCGATTCTTCGTCGGCCTCGGCTTCGCCGGTCAGCAGACCCTCCACATAGTCCGGCTCGCCGAACTGCTTCAGATGCTCGACGATGGCGTGCACCTCGTCGTCGGTGACGAAGGCGCCATGCACGCGCTGCGGATAACCGGTGCCCGGCGGCAGGAACAGCATGTCGCCCTGGCCCAGCAGCGTTTCCGCGCCCATCTGGTCGAGAATCGTCCGGCTGTCTATCTTGCTCGACACCTGGAAGGCGATCCGCGTCGGAATGTTGGCCTTGATCAGGCCGGTGATGACGTCCACCGATGGCCGCTGCGTGGCCAGAATCAAATGAATGCCCGCCGCCCGCGCCTTTTGCGCCAAGCGGGCGATCAGCTCTTCGATCTTCTTGCCCGCCACCATCATCAGATCGGCGAACTCGTCCACCACCACCACGATGAAGGGCAGCTTGTCCAACGGCTCCGGCGTTTCCGGCGTCAGGCTGAAGGGATTCGGAATCTTCTGTCCAGCCAGCGCGGCGGCCTTTACCTTCTGGTTGTAGCCGGCCAGGTTGCGCACGCCCAGCGCGCTCATCAGCCGGTAGCGGCGCTCCATCTCGCCCACGCACCAGTTTAGGGCGTTGGCGGCCAGCTTCATGTCGGTGACCACCGGCGCCAGCAGATGCGGAATGTCGTTGTATACCGACAATTCCAGCATCTTAGGGTCGATCATGATGAAGCGGACTTCATCCGGCGTGGCCTTGTACAGCATGGATACGATCATGGCGTTGACGCCGACCGATTTGCCGGAACCGGTGGTGCCGGCCACCAGCAGGTGCGGCGCCTTGGCCAGGTCGGCGACGACAGGCTGGCCGGTGATGTCCTTGCCCAGCACCAGGGTCAGTCGCGACGCCGACTGCTGGAACACGTCGTCGGACAGCACTTCGGAGAGGCGTATCATCTGACGCTTGGCGTTGGGCAGCTCCAGGCCCATGCAGGTCTTGCCGGGGATGGTTTCCACCACGCGAATGCTGGCCAGACCAAGCGCGCGCGACAAGTCCTTCATCAGATTGACCACCTGATTGCCGCGCACGCCGACAGCCGGCTCCACCTCGTAACGGGTAATCACCGGGCCGGCGTAAGCGTCCACCACGCTGACCTTGACCTTGAATTCGGCCAGTTTTTCCTCGATCAGGATGCCGCGCTCCAGCAACTCGTCCTCGCTGCAGGTGACGGTGGCGATGTCGGCCGGCCGCAGCAGGCCAAGCGGCGGCAGGATGTCCTCGCCGTACTCCGGCCGCGCGGCGCGTGGCGGTTCGCAGGCCGCTTCCGGCTGGGCGTCGTCGGGCTGCGCATTGTCCAGCAGTTGCCAGACCATGCCTGGCGCGGCCGGGGGCGGCTCCGGCGCGGCCTGCGGCGCGGCCGGCGCATCCTTCTCGATCAGCACCCAGGGCGAGGCGCTGGCGCTCAGCGCCGCCACCTTGTCGGCCAGCGTCTCGGCCGGCGCGGCCGGCTCGGCGGCCAGGACCGCCCGCTGAGCGATGGTGGCTTGATCGTCAGCCCGCACTACCACTTGCTGCATTTGCGGCCAGCGCCACGGCATGCGTTCCGGCACCTCCAGCGCGGGTTCGACCGCTTCGCCGGCGGCGCGCTCGGCCTCTGGCGGCGTCATCGAGGCCTCGACAGGCGTCTCGACCTCAGCCGCCGCTGGCGCGACGGAAGACTCGATGACGGGCGCGGCGATCGGCGGGGTTTCCAATGCGGCTGCCTGAGGCGCGTCCTGTTCCGCGGGCGCATCCATGCCAGGCGGCGAAGAGACCGGGGGCGTCGGCGGCGTGTCCGAGGCCGCAGCCGGCAGGGGGGCGGCGGCAGGCGGAACCGGAGGCATGATCGGCGTCGGAAGCGGCGTTGCGCTTGCGGCCGGGCGCGGCGGGTTCAGCCAACCCGAACGGGCAGCCGGCGGTTGCGGCGGACGCGGCTTGGGCGCGGGCGTCACCGGCTGCAATACTACCGGCTCCAGCGCCGGCTTGAGCGGCGGCTGGCGGCGCGGAGCGTGCAGGTTCTGCACCGTGGCGCGCACTTCACCCGGCGGGATCAGCGGCAAGGGTTTGTCCTGCGCCTCCGGCAGCGTCGCGCCGCGTTGCAGCTGGCGGCGGCGATAATCCTGGCGCAGATTGTCCTGCAGTTCGGTCAGGCCGATTACCGGCAACTCCGGGTCCTGGCGGGTGATGGGCGCGGCGCGCTGGCGGCCGCGAAACTCGCGCGACAGCTCCAGCGTAGGCAAAGGCTCGGCGCGCCGCGGCTTTTGCGGCGCGGCCGTTTTCGGCAGCACGATGGTTTCGCGCGGCGGTTCGGCGCGCGGCGCGAGCCGGACATCGATCTGTGGCTCGGCGGGGCTCGCCAGGGGCTCCCGCCGGCGCGGCGGCGCGGCGACGGGCTGCTCGGGCAAGGCTTCTTCTGGCGGCGAGCCGGCGGAGTCGGCCGGGAAGTCATAGCGGTCGATCGCGTCGCGCCTCTGTCGCCCCTCGGTGCCCAGCAGGCCATCCAATTTCCGCAACCAGATTGCGGGAGAGACCCTGCCACTATGCACCAGCCAGCCCAACACCCCTGCCAACAGCAATACGCATACTACGAACCACACAATCAGAAACCCCGATTTCATGCCGGCGGCTAGCCGCCGGTTGTCGCTAATGGAATCGACCCGGCCGCGCAAGCGCGCGCCGGGCGTTGTGACCTTGGCGTCTGTCCGCCTTCAGCGCCCTGTCCTGCTCAGGCCGGAGCGCGATGGTTTTGATGAAAAGTGTTTGAACAGCGCCAAGCCGGATTGTACTGCCTGACGCCACGCCTCGCTCGGCTTAATGCAACGCGGCCCAGATGGCCGCTTGCGCCGCCAGCGCGAACAGCGCGGCGAGGATGTCGTCTATCATCACGCCGAAGCCGCCGGGCACGCGGGCGTCCAGCCAGCGTATCGGCCAAGGCTTGACGATGTCGAACGCCCGGAACAGGACAAAAGCCAGCAGCCAGCCGACCGGCGTCGCCGGCGCGAAGGCCAGCACCAGCAACACGCCGACGATCTCGTCCCAAACGATGCCGCCGTAATCGTGAACGCCCAGCGCCTTGCCGGTGACGTCGCAGATCCAGACGCCGAAGACGAACAGGGGCAGGCACAACGCGGCCAGCCACCAGCCGCCGACGCCCAACGCGTGCAAGGCGAAAAACAGCGGATAGGCCGCCACGGTTCCCCAGGTGCCGGGCGCTTTCTTCATCAACCCGCTGCCGAAACCGAAAGCCAGGAAGTGCGCCGGGCGACGCATCAGAAAGCGCCAGTCGGGCTGCTCGCGCAGCGTTTCATCCGCTGAAGTGGTCATAACCTGCCTTTTTCAATGTCAGAGGGTGGCCGTCGGCGCCCAGCAAGGACGCGCCCTGCCCGGCCACGATGCGGCCGATGCGGGTGACCCGGCAGGCGGCGGCCCGTCCTGCCGCCTCGATCGCCTGTCGGCTGGCGGCCGCCGCGGTGAAAACCAGTTCGTAGTCGTCTCCGCCCGCCGCCAGGCAATCCAGCCAGCGGCGACGGTCTGTTTCGACTGCCGGCAGCGAGGGCAGTTCATCGGCCCACACCTCGGCGCCGACGCCGGACGCTTTGAGGATGTGGCCAAGATCGGCCAGCAGCCCGTCGGACACGTCTGCGGCGGCATGCGCCAGGGACAGCAGGCGTTGTCCCAGTTCCAGCCTGGGCTGCGGATATTCCAGCTTGCGGGTAGCCTCCGCCAGCAAGGCGGCGTCGCTCACCTCGAACCAGGCCAGCCGCTGGCGCACCGCCAGCGCGCCAAGGCCCAGTTCGCCGCTGACCCAGATGTCGTCGCCTGCTTGCGCGGCGCCGCGGCGCAAAGCCTGGCCGGCCGGCGCTTCGCCGAATACGGTAACCGACAGCGTCAGCGGCCCGCGCGTGGTGTCGCCGCCGATCAGCTCGACGCCGTGGCGCGCGGCCAGCGCGTAAAAGCCGCGCGCGAAGCCGGCCACCCACGCCTCGTCCGCCTCGGGCAGGGCCAGCGACAACAGCGCCCAGCGCGCGCGCGCGCCCATCGCCGCCATATCGGACAGATTCACCGCCAACGTCTTGTGACCCAGCGCTTCCGGGGAGACGTCGGCGAAGAAGTGGCGGCCCTCCACCAGCATGTCGACCGACACGTGCAAATCGTGCCCCGGCGTCGGCCGGACAATGGCGGCGTCGTCGCCGACGCCCAGGAGCGCGGACGGCGTCGGGCGGCTGAAGTGGCGGGCGATCAGTTCGAATTCGTTCATGCCTTCCTCACGCAAAAACACCCGCCGGGGCGGGTGTGTGCGGCTGGGTGTCGCAAGCCGTCAGTCCTGGCGGCGACGCTGCTTTTGCGCCAGCACTTCATCGCCGCGCACGTCGGCGGCCAGCTTGTCCAGCACGCCGTTGACGAACTTGTGGCCGTCGGTGCCGCCGAAGGTCTTGGTGATCTCGATGGCTTCGTTGATGATCACCGGGTACGGCGTTTCCGGGCTTTGGGTCAATTCCAGCGCAGCCATCAGCAGCACGGCGCGTTCCACCGGGCTGACTTCGTCCTCGGCGCGCTCGTAGTAGCGGCCCACCATGGCGGACAGCTCGGCGGCGTCCTTGATCACGCCGTACAGCACGGTGCGGAACAGCGTCTCGTCGGCCTTGACGAAGTATTCATTTTCGCGCAGGTGTTTTTCGATCATGGAAGCCGGACGATCCGGATTGAGCACCCATTCGTAAATGCCCTGGATGGCGAATTCGCGAGCGCGGCGGCGAGCGGTTTTCATAGTGACGATTCCTTGTAAAGAGCAAGGGAGCCGTAGGCAAGCCTACCCGGCTCCCGCCTGTCACGGCGCGGGCTTGAATCAGCCGCGCAGTGCCTTGTGCAGATTGGCCATCTCCACGGCGACGCGAGCGGCGTCGGCGCCCTTCTCCTGCATGCGCACTTCGGCTTGCTCGTCGTTTTCGGTGGTGAGGATGGCGTTGGCGACCGGAATGTCGAAGTCCAGGCCGACGCGGGTGACGCCGGCGCCGGATTCGTTCGACACCAGTTCGAAATGATAGGTTTCGCCGCGGATCACCGCGCCCAGAGCCACCAGCGCGTGAAAGCGCGAGCTCTTGGCCATGGTTTGCAGCACCAGCGGGATTTCCAGCGCGCCCGGCACGGTAGCCAGCACGATGTCCTGTTCGGCCACGCCGAGGCGGGCCAGCTCGGCCAGGCAGGCGTCGCGCAGGCCGTGGCAGACCGGCGTATTGAAACGCGCCATGACGATGCCGACTTTCAGGCCTTTGCCGGACAGATTGGGTTCGATACGCTGGATAGCTTCAAGCATGGGAGTCCTCGCGGCGAAAACACTAAGGAAAGCCCGCGATTCTACCGCAAAGCCGGCCATTCCGCCACGGCGGCCGGCGCGATGAAAAACGCCCGCCGGAAAATCCGGCGGGCGCGCGGGGCCTCGAACTGAAGGCTCAGTATTCGACGTGGAAGTGCTGGGGCTGCAGGAAACCGGTCACTTCCAGCTCGAAACCGGTCATCGACGGCAGGCTGACCGGGGAAGACAGCAATTTCATCTTGCCCACGCCCAGCGCCTTGAGCATTTGCGCGCCGACGCCGAAGGTCTTGCTGTCCCAGCGCTGCTTCTGCTGCTCCTGCCCCAGCGCGCGCTGGGCCAGGTCTTCGCCGGTCTCGTCCCGGTACAGCAGGATGACCACGCCGCGGCCCTCCTCTTCTATCGTCTCCAGCGCGTGCGGCACGGTCCAGGAGTGCTGGCTGCACAGCGGGGCCAGCATGTCGATCACCGACAGCGGCTCGTGCACCCGCACCAGCGTTTCCTCGCCGGCCTCGATCTCGCCCTTGACCAGCGCCAGGTGGGTGGCGCGAGTGGTGATGTCGCGGAATACGTGCAGATCGAACGCGCCGAACGGCGTATCCACCGGCCGCTCGCCCACTTTTTCCACCAGCGATTCGGTGCGGCTGCGGTACTGGATCAGGTCGGCGATGGTGCCGATCTTGAGGCCGTGTTCCTCGGCGAAGGCCAGCAGCTCGGGCAGGCGCGCCATGCTGCCGTCGTCGTTCATGATCTCGCAGATCACGCCGGCCGGCTCCACGCCCGCCAGCATCGCCAGATCGCAGCCGGCCTCGGTATGGCCGGCGCGGATCAGCACGCCGCCCTTTTGGGCCTTGAGCGGGAAGACATGGCCGGGCTGCACCAGATCGCCCGCCTTGGCCAGCCGCGCCACCGCGGTCTGGATGGTGTGGGCGCGGTCCGCCGCCGAAATGCCGGTGGTGACGCCTTCGGCCGCTTCGATGGAAACGGTGAAGTTGGTGCCGAAGCTGGTGCCGTTGTTCACCGCCATCATCGGCAGGTTCAATTGCTGGCAGCGCTCTTCGGTCAGCGTCAGACAGATCAGCCCCCGGCCGTGCTTGGCCATGAAGTTGATGGCCTCGGGCGTGACGAACTCGGCCGCCATCACCAGATCGCCTTCGTTTTCGCGATCTTCGGCGTCCATCAGCACCACCATCTTGCCGGCCTGGATGTCGGCGATAATGTCTTGAATCGGGGAGATTGCCATGTCTTTCTTCCTTCGTAGGTTTGCCCGTCTTGTTGTGCAGTTGGCGCTACGCGGGCAATAAATCAAGGGCGACATAGTCGCCGTGACGATAAATCTCGCCATCGCGCAAGCTCAGCGCCTGGCGGAACAGCGGCCCGTCGACCGCCAGGGTGTGAAACTCGCCCGCCTCGGCGCAAGGGTCCAGCCCTTCGTCCAGCATCGAGTCGATCAGTGCGTGGCTCAGGGTTTGCCCCAGCCACTTTTCGGCGGCGAGCGAGGTGTTCACCACCACGATGCGGGCGGCGAAGCCGGCGTCGACGAATTCGCGCACCAGCGCCGCGCGCGGCTCCTGCCACAGCGGCAAAACGGCTTGCAGGCCGGCGGCGGCGCAGACTTTTTCTTCCCATTCGCGGTGCGCGTCCAGGTCGATGTCGCCGAACACCGCGGCTTGCGCGCCCTGCCTGGCCTGATCGCGCAAAGCGGAGATGAAAACCGCTTCATAATCCTGCCAGGCCGCCAAGGCGCGAATCTGCGGCAAGCCCAGCGCCTGCGCTTGCAGGGCCAGCACTTCGGGGCGGATGCCGTGCGAGCGCGAGCGCTCGCCGCTTTCATCCAGCATGGTAAGCAGCGCCTGCGGCCTCGCGCCGGCGCGCGTCGCCCGCCACAGCGCGAGGCAGGAGTCCTTGCCGCCGCTCCAGGAGGCGACTACCGCCAGGCCGTCAAGATCCGGGCCGCTCATGCCGCTGCGCCGCGCTGGGCCAGCACCCGCTCCACGGTGTCGACGATGGCCTGCGTTTGCGGATCGATTTCGATATTGATGCGGTCGCCCGCGCGGCGCGCGGCGATATTGGTGCGCGCCAGCGTTTCCGGGATCAGGTGCACGCAGAAGCGCGCGCCGCGCGCTTCGCCAACGGTCAGGCTGATGCCGTCGATGCCGATATAACCCTTGGCCAACACGTATTTCTCCAGTCCGGCCGGCAGTTCGAACCAGATGGTGCGGTTGTTGGCCGACTCGATCACCTCGACCACCGTCGCCAGCCCCATGATATGGCCGGACATGGCGTGGCCGCCGATATCGTCGCCAAAGCGCGCGGCACGCTCCACGTTCACCACGCCGCCGGTTTTCAGCTCGCCCAGATTGGTGACCCGCAGCGTCTCGCGCATCAGGTCGAACGAAACCAGATCGCCGTCCACGCGGGTCACGGTCAGACAGCAGCCGTTGTGCGCCACCGACGCGCCCAGTTGCAGACCGGGCAGCATGGCCGCCGGCAGACGCACGACATGGGTGCGAAAATCCTGTTTTTCCTCGATGGCGACGACTTCCGCCACGCCCTGGACGATACCGGTAAACACAGTGCGGCTCCTTGCTGTGGTATGGATTTGGATGCGTCATTGTAACCCGTCGCCCCCCAGGCCGTCGCCATATCTGGCGGGCGCGGGCGCGCAGAAACATTGATTGTCCAGTGGCGGGCAAGTCCGGTAAAATGCAATGTTCTATTCCATTCCAACCCAGTCGCCAACATGTCCGCAGAACTTGCCCGTATCGCAGAAGAAGTCTCGCACCGCCGCACCTTCGCCATCATTTCCCACCCTGACGCGGGTAAAACCACGCTGACGGAAAAACTGCTGCTGTTCTCCGGCGCCATCCAGATGGCCGGCACAGTCAAGGGCAAGAAGGGCGGCAAGTTCGCCACTTCCGACTGGATGGAAATCGAAAAGCAGCGCGGCATTTCGGTGGCGTCGTCGGTGATGCAGTTCGACTATCGCGACCACGTGGTGAACCTGCTGGACACCCCGGGCCACCAGGACTTCTCGGAAGACACCTATCGCGTGCTCACCGCCGTGGACAGCGCGCTGATGGTGATCGACGCCGCCAAGGGTGTGGAAGAACAGACCATCAAGCTGCTGAATGTCTGCCGCCTGCGCAACACCCCCATCGTCACTTTCATGAACAAGTGCGACCGCGAAGTCCGCGACAGCCTGGAACTGCTGGACGAAGTGGAGGACGTGCTGAAGATCCGCTGCTCGCCCATCACCTGGCCCATCGGCATGGGCAAGACTTTCCGCGGCGTGTACAGCTTGCTCGACGACGCGGTGATTCTGTTCGAGGCCGGCACGGAGAAGCTGGTTTCCGACATCGAGGTGATCCAGGGCATCGACAACCCGCGCCTGGACGAGCTGTTCCCGCTGGAAATGGAAAACCTGCGCATGGAGATCGAGCTGGTCAAGGGCGCGTCCAACGAATGGAACCTGGACGAGTTCCTGGCCGGCGAGCTGACCCCGGTATTCTTCGGCTCCGCGATCAACAACTTCGGCGTGCGCGAAATCCTCAACGCGCTGATCGACTGGGCGCCGGCGCCGCAGGAACGCGACGCCACCGTGCGCCGCGTGGACCCGAAAGAAGCCAAGTTTTCCGGCTTCGTGTTCAAGATCCAGGCCAATATGGATCCGAAACACCGCGACCGCATCGCCTTCCTGCGGGTGTGCTCCGGCCAGTTCGAACGCGGCATGAAGATGAAGCACCTGCGCCTCAATCGCGACATCGCCGCCTCCAGCGTGGTGACCTTCATGTCCCACGACCGCGAAATCGTGGAAGAAGCGTTCGCCGGCGACATCATCGGCATCCCCAACCACGGCAACATCCAGATCGGCGACAGCTTCTCCGAGGGCGAAGACCTGGTCTTCACCGGCATTCCGTTCTTCGCGCCGGAAATGTTCCGTTCCGTGCGCATCAAGAACCCGCTCAAGCTCAAGCAATTGCAAAAGGGCTTGCAGCAGCTGGGCGAAGAAGGCGCGGTGCAGGTCTTCAAGCCGCACAGCGGGGGCGATCTGATTCTGGGCGCGGTGGGCGTGCTGCAGTTTGAAGTGGTGGCCAGCCGCCTGGCGGCGGAATACGGCGTGGACGCGGTGTTCGAGTCGGCCAGCATCTGGTCGGCGCGCTGGTTCAGCTGCGAAGACCGCAAGAAGCTGGACGACTTCACCAAGTCGCTGCAGATGAACATCGCCACCGACGCCGGCGGCAACCTGGCCTACCTCGCCCCCAATCGCGTCAACCTGCAACTGACGCAGGAGCGCTGGCCGGACATCGTCTTCCACGAAACCCGCGAACACGCGGTGAAACTGAACGACTAAGGACGCATGAGCACCCTCCTCGACCTGATCCACTACTTGCGCGCCAACTACGCGCACGAAATCGTGCGCTCGCTGATGCTGATCACCGTCCTGATCCTGATCCGGGTGGCGGTGGACCGCATCCTGGCCGCCAATAGCGGCGTGCCGGTCGAGGAGCGCCGCCGCTGGTCGCTCAACACCCGCAACATCCTGCTGGTGGCCGGCTTCGCCGGCATCGGCCTGATCTGGGCCAGCGAGCTGCAATCGCTGGCCGTCTCCATGCTGGCCTTCGCCGCGGCGCTGATCCTGGCCACCAAAGAGCTGATCATGTGCCTGTCCGGCAGCGTGGTGCGACAGATGGCCAACAGCTACAGTCTGGGCGATCACATCGAAATCGGCACGGTGCGCGGCCAGGTGGTGGACATCGGCCTGCTCTCCACCACCGTCATGGAAATCGGCCCCAATCACAGCTCGCACCAGATGACGGGCCGGGCGCTGACCTTCCCCAACAGCCTGCTGCTGGGGCAGCCGGTGATTCGTGAAAATTACATGGGCGACTACGTGATGCACATCATCACCGTACCCATGGCGTATACTATCCCGCCTGGCCGCGCCGAGAAGTTGCTGATGGCCGCAGCCGAGGCGACCTGCCTGCCGCACATGGAAGTCGCCCGTCGCCACATGGAAGACATGGCCAAGCGCTATCTGGTGGAAACCCCCTCGGTGGAGCCGCGCATCGCCCTGCAGGCGGTGGACGAAAAGCGCTACCAGCTGATCCTGCGCGTCGCCATTCCCGCCCGCGAGCGCCAGCGGATCGAGCAGACCATTTTGCATCACTTCATGTCGCGCTGCTTCCCTGACGACGACAACCAAGATCAAGAATAGAGCAACAACTCCAAACGTAGTGTACAATTGCCGCTACGCGAAAGTACAAGCCGCCGGTGCCCCATGAGCAAAACCCGAATCAAGACCTACGACCGCATCATTCAGGAAAGCCTGAAGCTGTTCAACGAACAAGGTGAGCGCAGCATCACCACCAACCACATCGCCGCGCATCTGGGCATCAGCCCCGGCAACCTCTACTACCACTTCCGCAACAAGGAAGAGATCGTCTACCAGATCTTCCTGATGTACCGCGAGTTCATCAACCAGCGTCTGGCGGTGCCGGAAAACCGCGACATGACGGTGGACGATCTGGTCAACTACCTGGACACCGCCTTCCTGGCGATGTGGCAGTTCCGCTTCATGTTCTACGACCTGCCGGGCATGCTGGCGCGCAATCCGCAGATGCAGTCCGAGTACCACCAGTTCGTGAATACCGAGCTGAAGAACATCCTTGGCGAACACTTCCGCGAGTTCATCCGTCTTGGCCTCTTGAAAATGGACGAGGAAGACATCGAGGCGGTCAGCGTCAATATCTGGCTGGTGGTGAAGTTCTGGTTCGCCTTCGAACAGACCGCTCGCCCCAAAGCGCCGATTACCGAGGAATCCGGCCATCGCGGCGTGCTGCAGGTACTGGCTCTGCTCAAGCCCTACGTGCAGCCGCAGTACATGCAGGCCTTCCGCTCGCTGTGCGACCGGCACCGCGTCTAACGTCGCGCCTTTCAGACAAAAACAGGTCGCCGCGAGCGGCCTGTTTTTTTGCCGGCTTCGCGCCGGGCATCGCCTTTACGGTTACAGCGGTCCCTCTCATTCTCACTAACAAAGCCGCCAGTCTCCTCAAGAAATGGGCGGATGGCTAGAGATAGGCCAGCGTCGCCTGGATGTATTCGCCGTTGACTTCCACCCGCAGCGGCGCGCCCGGCTGGTTCCGCCAGCCGCGGTCGAACGAGGACATCGCG
Source organism: Xenophilus sp. AP218F (assembly GCA_002213445.1). Lineage (GTDB taxonomy): Bacteria > Pseudomonadota > Gammaproteobacteria > Burkholderiales > Chromobacteriaceae > Chromobacterium. The sequence continues at coordinate 71,206 of NJIE01000006.1, forward strand.
CCCTGCAACAGATAATCGACGGCGGCGCGGCGCTCGATGGCGAGGTAAACGCTGGCGAGCCGGCCGTCCACCACCACCTTGCCGCGCGGCTGCGCCCCGGTCAGGCGCGCGTCGGCCTTCAGCGCCGAGCCTTTCAACGTCAGCAGATTGGCCCCGCCTCGGAACTTGATCTGGCTCGCGCCGCTGTTCAGGGTGAAGCGGTCGTACAGGCCCTGGGCGTCCACGCTGTTGGCCCCTTGCAGGATTTCCACCTGGCGCGAGGCCGGCAGGTTGGCGCGGAAGGTGACCTTGCAATGGCTGAGCGGATACGAGCCGTTCACCTTCACCCCCAGGGTCAGCACGTTCTGGCTCAGGCTTTGCGTCACCTGGCAGTAATCGCGGAACGGCCAGCTGCGCTCCTGTTGCAGGCGGTAGGGCCTACCGGCGTCGGTGCTCAGCTCGATGGCGCTGCCGTCGCCGACGAAGACGATCTTCCGCACCTGGCTCAAATCCAGATCGTCGGCGGCCAGGGCCGGCAGGGAGAAGCAGGACAACAGCGCCAGGCGCGCGAGGCGCGAGGAAAGCGGCTTCATGTTTCAGCTCCAGTTGAGGGCCGCCAGCAGGGGCAGCCAGGGGTGAGGGTCGGGAAGGAGGTCGGACAGGCCGGCGGCCAGGGCGATGAGCAGCGCCAGCCACTGCGCGGCCAGCCAGAGGCCGGCGACGGCCGCGCGCAGCGCGTCCAGCGCCCACCAGCCGCCCGCCAAGATCAGCACCGCCCACGTCATGCGTCCCATCGCGCCTCCTTCATCGCTATCCGCCCTGATAAGCGCAATTCCCGTGCCAGGGCGGCCAGCCGCCAAAATCCGGCGCGGCGGCGTCTGCCATCCCGTCGCCGGCACGCCGGCCATCCCGAAAACGGGACGATGTTCCGCTCTCAGGCCGGCATCGCGGCCCGCGCCGACAGCGGCAAAAATGAAAACCGCCGCCGGGACGCGTCCGGGCGGCGGTTTGCAAAGAGCGCGTCTGCTGTCAGATCAGGTTTTGTTCGGCCACGTTCAGATTCAGGTCCAGCATCTGCTCGCTGCCGGCCTCCTCGCCGGTCTTGCCCTGCAGGCGGGCGCACTCGATGGCGTCAAGATAAGCCGCGGTGATGTCGCCGGTGATGTATTGACCATCGAAGCACGAGGTTTCGAAGGCGTGCAACTCCGGATTGACGGCGCTCACCGCCTGCCTAAGCGCGCTCAAATCCTGATAGATCACCGCGTCCGCGCCGATTTCGCGGGCGATTTCCGCCTCGTCGCGCCCGGTCGCCAGCAGCTCGGCGCGCGTGGGCATGTCGATGCCGTAGACGTTGGGAAAGCGCACCGCCGGCGCGGCCGAGGCGAAGTACACTTTCTTCGCGCCGGCGTCGCGCGCCATCTGCACGATTTCCTTGGAGGTGGTGCCGCGCACGATGGAGTCGTCCACCAGCAACACGTTGCGGCCCTTGAACTCGCAAGCCACCGGATTGAGCTTCTGGCGCACCGATTTTTTGCGCACCGCCTGGCCCGGCATGATGAAGGTGCGGCCGATGTAGCGGTTCTTGATGAAGCCCTCGCGGTAGGGCAGCCCCAGGTGATTGGCCAGTTGCAGCGCGCTTGGGCGGCTGGTGTCGGGAATCGGCATCACCACGTCGATGTCGAGGTCGGGCAGCGTGGCGCGCACCTTGTCGGCCAGCTTCTCGCCCATCACGATGCGGGTCTGGTACACCGACGCGCCGTCTATCACAGAATCCGGGCGGGCGAAGTAGACGTACTCGAACAGGCAAGGCGCGTGGCGGGTGTTTTCCGCGCAAGGGCGGGCGTGGAATTCGCCGTCGAAGCTGACGAAAATGCCCTCGCCCGGCTGCACGTCGCGCAGCAGCGAGAAGCCGGAGCAGTCCAGCGCCACCGACTCGGAAGCGAACATGTATTCGGTTTTGCCCTGGTTATCGTGGCTGCCGATCACCAGCGGACGGATGCCGTTGGTGTCGCGAAAGGCCACCAGGCCGTAGCCGGAAATCATCGCCACCACGGCGTAAGCGCCGCGCACGCGGCGATGGACGGCGGAAATCGCGCCGAACACCGCGTCCACGCTCAGCTCGTAGCCCTCCACCCGCTGCGCCAGCTCGTGCGCGAACACGTTGAGCAGGACTTCGGAGTCGGAGTTGGTGTTGATGTGGCGCAGGTCGTGGCGGAACATGTCCGCCTTCAGCTCTCTGGTATTGGTCAGGTTGCCGTTGTGCGCCAGCACGATGCCGAACGGCGAATTGACGTAGAACGGCTGGGCTTCGGCCAGACACGAGGCCGAGCCGGCGGTGGGATAGCGCACATGGGCGATGCCGGCGTTGCCCTGCAGCGAACGCATATTGCGGGTGCGGAACACGTCGCGCACCATGCCGCTGCCCTTGTGCATGTGAAAAGTCTTGCCGCTGGCGGTGACGATACCGGCCGCATCCTGTCCGCGATGTTGCAGCACCTGCAAACCGTCGTACAGCAACTGATTGACAGGGGCCTGACCAACCACGCCTAGAATTCCGCACATATCGTTTGCTCTCTTCCCAACTACCTAGAAACAGAAATGAAGACAAAGAAAAAGGCGGAGTCTTGAAGTGAAGATATCAAGAGGTTCCGCCTTGTTCACCTAAAATCCGGTGTCGTAGTGGAGGTTGTCGGCCATTGCCGCCGGCAACCATGGCCTTAAGGATAAGGCCAGATGTTCAAATGGCGTCGCCAGCACCGCGTTCCTCCACATCGGTTTTTGCGGCAAATCGCTCAAGCCGCCCATCAATACCATCGCCGTCACCAGCACCACGCCGCGCGCCAGCCCGAACGCCGCGCCGAACAGCCGGTTGACGCCGCCCAGGCCGACGCTGTCGACCAATCCGGTAAGGGTAACACGCAACAACGCCGTTGCCAGCCAGGCGAGGAAAAACACCAGTACGAAGCCCGCCACCGCGCGCAGCCCTTCCGACGCCAGGCTGGCCGGCATGAAAGCCGCCGCCAGCGGCGAAAACTGCTTGGCGCACCAGAAGGCGATCAGCCAGGAACCCAGCGACAGCACCTCGGCCACCAGCCCGCGCATCATCGCCACCAGCACCGAGCCGGCGATGACGGCGATCGCGATATAGTCGAATACGGTCATGACGGCTACTTGCTGACGATGATGCCGTTGATGCCGGCCTTGGACAGCTTCTGCAGCGCGGCCTGCGCTTCGGCGTGGCTATTGAACGGCCCCACCCGCACTCGCGTCACCTCGCCCTTGCTGGTTTCCACCTTGGAGAAGTGGGCGCTGACGCCGGCCGCCTGCAGCTTGGCGCGCATCGCGTCCACCTTGGCCGGGTCGGACAGCGCCGCCAGCTGGATTACCGACTTGCCTCCCGCGGCGCTGTCCGCCTTCGGTTTGGCTTCCGGCTTGGCCTCGGCGTCGAAGCGGCCTTCCAGAATCGCCGCCGGATCAGCCTGCTTGCGCGGCTTCTCGGCCTTCGGCTCCGGTTTGGGTTCGGCTTTGGGCTTGGGTTCCGGCTTATGTTCCGGCTTGGCGGTCGCAGCGGCCGGGCTGGCTGGCGGCTTGACCGGCGGGGCGGCTTGCGCCGGCGCATCGGCCTTGGGCTCGGTAATCGCGGACAGATTGGCCGCCAGTTCGGTGGCGCCCGGCTTCGCCACCGCCTGCGCTTCCGCCAGGGGTTGCGAGGCGGCGTGGGGAACGGCCGCCGGAGCCGAGGCCGGGCGCGATGACTGCGCCTGGGTTGGTGCCGGCGCGGACGCGCCGCCCATGATTTCTATCGACTCCGGCCTCATCTGCTGCTCCGGCAGATGGCCGACTACATTCCACAACACAACGGTTGCGATTGAAACCAGCACCACCGCGCCCACCAGCCGGCGGCGGGCGCGCTTGCGCAGCAAAATCAGTTCATCTTGAGTGGACAGTGCCATGCATTCCTCAAATCGGGCGTTGCCGGGCGTCCATCACCTCGGCCACTGTGTGAAACGACCCGAAAACGACGATTCTATCATTCTCGCCGGCCTGCGATAAGGCGGCGCGCCAGGCGTCGGCCACGGCGTCGAAGGCCCTGACGTTGCGGATGCCGGCCTGCGCGAGCTTCTCGGCGATGTCTGCGCCGCGCTGGCCGCGCGGCATATCCAGCCCGGCGACGAACCAGCCGTCGAACTCGTCGCGCGCCAGCTCCAGCACCGCGGCCATATCCTTGTCCGCCAGCATCGAGAACACCGCGTAGCGATTTTCAGCGAACGGCAGCTGGCGCAGGCTGGCGACCATGGCCTTGACCGCGTGCGGGTTGTGCCCCACGTCCAGCACCACGGCGGGCCGCCCCGGCAACACCTGGAAACGTCCCGGCCACTCCACTTCCACCAACCCGCGCTTGATCGCGCCGAGGCTGACCGGCAAGCGTTCGCGCAGCGCGTCCAGCGCCGCCAGCGCGGCGCTGGCGTTGAACAGCTGGTAACCGCCGCGCAGCGCCGGCAAGGGCAAGGCGTGGCGATGGCGCTCGCCGCAGCGGAACGACCACTGATTGTCCATGCGCTCGAAGCAGAAGTCGCGGCCGTACAGCTTGAAATCCGCGCCGATGGCGGCGGCGTGTTCGATCAGCTTTTGCGGCGGCCGCGGGTCGGCGCAGATGGCCGGCTTGCCGGCGCGGTAGATGCCGGCTTTCTCAAAGCCGATGTCCTCGCGGTTGTCGCCCAGAATCGCCTGGTGGTCGATATCGACGCTCACCACCACCGACACGTCCGGCTCGAAGATGTTGACCGCGTCCAGCCGCCCGCCCAGGCCGACTTCCAGAATGATGACGTCCACCTTCTCGGCGATGAAGCTGTGCATCGCCGCCAGAGTGCCGAATTCGAAATAGGTCAGCGAAGTGTCGCCGCGCGCGGCGTCGATGGCTTCGAAACTTTGGATGATGCGCTCGTCGCTGGCCGGAACCAGATCGATGGCGATGCGCTCGTTGTAGCGCAGGATGTGCGGCGAGGTGTACGTCCCCACCTTGAAGCCGGCGGCGTGAAAGATGGCGGACAACATGGCGCAGACCGAGCCCTTGCCATTGGTGCCGGCCACCATGATCACCGGGCAAGCCGCCTGCAGGCCCATCGCCGCGCGCACGGCTTCCACCCGGGCCAGGCCCATGTCTATGGCGGTGAAGTGCAGGCTTTCCTGCCAGCTCAGCCAGTCATTCAGAGTCGTTTTGGTCGTCATCACACGGTTTCATTGAGATCGGCCTGCGGCTCGGCCGCAAACCACAACAGATAGACGCGCAGCTGGCGACGGCCTTCCGCCGCCGCGCTGTCGGGCCACAGCATCACGCTGCGCCGCCGGCCCGCCGCCTTGACGTTGAGCACGATCAGCCAGGGGCTGACGAAGCTGTCGTCCAGCACCTGCGCGGGCTCCTCCCTCCCGTCGGGGTAATGCAGCGCCAGGACGCCGTAGGCGTCGACCTGCAGCAGGCAGGGATGAAAATCGCGCGCCCACCAGCCGTTGGCGCGCAAGGCCCACAGCGCCAGCAGCGCCTCGACGGGCGCAAGACCCGCCCAATGCAAGGGCAGATGCGCCAGGATCGCCAGCGAGGACAGCAGCCACGCCGACGCCACCAGCGCCAGCCAGCAAGGCGAGGGGCGCAAGCTCAGGGCGAACGGCGGCAACTGCGGACGGGACGGCATGGAGCGCTCAGAGATCGTTGGCCGGCATGTTGTGGATGTCGGCGTCCACGCTGTCCATCACCGTGGAGTGGATCTCCACGTCGAACCATTCCCAGAACGCCTTCAGCGACAAATCCGCCGGCCACAGGGCTTCGTCCTCGTCCCAGGACGCCAGTTCCATCTTGAACAGTTGTTCATAAATTTCATCGAGGTGGGAGATGGCCTCTTCCGGCTCGACGAATTCCGGCAGCAGGATGGCGGTGCAGTCGCTGCGCAGGCTGTCCAGCGTCAAATCCACCATGTCGGCATCCGGCAGTTGGTTGAGCCAGTCCAGGAACGGTTGCTTGGGCTTGATCACGGCGACGGCGCGGTCGACAAAGTACATGGCGATTCCTTTCAATTTCCGGTTGGCGCGCATTGTACCCCATCTGTCCGGAGCCCAGCACGCCGCGTGCTACAATTGCGGCCGATCCCACTTTACCTACAAGACGCATCACCCATGGCACTGATTTCCGTTGAAAAGGCCTGCCTCGCGTTCGGCCACCACGCCCTGCTGGACAATGTCGATTTTTCCCTGGAGCCGGGCGAAGTCGTCGGCCTGATCGGCCGCAACGGCGCCGGCAAATCGTCGCTGCTCAAAGGCATCGCCGGCGCGGTGGCGCTGGACGACGGCCGCATCAACATCAAGGGCGACATCAAGGTGGCCTACGTGCCGCAAGAACCGGAATTCAACCCGGAACACACGGTTTTCGAAGCCGTGGCCGAAGGCCTGGGCGACCTGAAAGCCCTGCTCACCGACTACCACCGCATCACCCACCAGCTGACGCAAAACCACGCCGGCCACAACGAGGCGCTTAGCCGGATGGAAAGCATCCAGCAGCAACTGGAAGCCCGCGACGGCTGGCAGTTCGACGCGCTGATCAGCTCCACCCTCTCCCACTTGGGCCTCGACGCCGACAAGCGGGTGGGCGAGCTGTCCGGCGGCTGGAAAAAACGGGTGGCGCTGGCGCGCGCGCTGGCGGCCAAGCCCGACGCGCTGCTCCTCGACGAGCCGACCAACCACCTGGACGTTTCCGCCATCGAATGGCTGGAAGGCCTGATCAAGAACTTCGCCGGCAGCGTGCTGTTGATCACCCACGACCGCCGCTTCCTCGACAACGTCGCCAGCCGCATCGTGGAGCTGGACCGCGGCCTGCTGCGCAGCTATCCGGGCAGTTTCTCCGCCTACCAGACGCGCAAGGCCGAAGAACTGGCGATAGAGGAAGAGCAAAACCGCATCTTCGACAAATTCCACGCCCAGGAAGAAGTATGGATCCGCAAGGGCATCGAGGCGCGCCGCACCCGCAACGAAGGCCGCGTTCGCCGGTTGGAAGCCATCCGCCGCGAACGCGCCTCGCGCCGCGAACGCGTCGGCCAGGTGAACTTCCAGCTGGATGCCGGCGAGCGCTCCGGCAAGCTGGTGGCCGAACTGGAGCACGCCAGCAAGGGCTTTGAAGGCCGCACCCTGATCCGCGACTTCACCACCCGCATCCTTCGCGGCGACAAGATCGGCCTGATCGGTCCCAACGGCGCCGGCAAAACCACGCTGCTCAAGCTGATCCTGGGCGAACTCGCCCCCGACAGCGGCGTCGTCAAACAGGGCACCAAGCTGGAAATCGCCTACTTCGACCAGTTCCGCGAGCAGCTGGACGAGGAAACCAGCGTGGCCGACATCATCAGCCAAGGCAACGATTTCGTCGAAATCGGCGGCGTGAAGAAGCACGTGATGAGCTATCTGGAAGACTTCCTGTTCTCGCCGCAGCGCGCCAGAAGCCCGGTGCGCTCCCTGTCCGGCGGCGAGCGCAACCGCCTGCTGCTGGCCCGCCTGTTCACCCGCCCCGCCAACGTGCTGGTGCTGGACGAACCGACCAACGATCTGGACATCGACACGCTGGAACTTCTGGAAGACGTGATCAGTCAGTATTCCGGTACCGTTTTTCTGGTCAGCCACGACCGGGCCTTCCTCGACAACGTGGTCACCCAGGTCATCGCCTTCGAAGGCGAAGGCAGGCTGGAAGAATATCCCGGCGGTTACCAGGACTGGATCGACACCCGCGAACGCATGAGCGCGCTCAAGCCGCAGGAAAAGAGCAAGGACCCCGTCGCCGCCCAGCCCGCGCGCCAGGACAAACCGAAACCGGCGCGCAACAAGCTGTCCTACAATGAAGTGCGCCAGCTGGCAGCCCTGCCCGACGAGATCGCCGCGCTGGAAGCCGAACAGGCCGAGCTGAACCAGAAGCTGCTCGACCCCAACTGCTACCGCGACTCGCCCAAGGAGGCCGTCGCCTGGCAGCAGCGCATCGAGGCGATCGACGAATTGCTGATGGAAAAGCTGGCGCGCTGGGAAGAACTGGAGTCGAAACAACAATGAACAAACCGTCCCCGATGGCCCTCCCCGTAGATCGCCGCGCGCTGCTGCGCGGCGCGGCGCTGGCGTCACTGGCCGCGCTGCTTGCTTCATGCTCGAGCGCGCCGGTCAAAACCGGACAGCGCAAGCCCGCCCGGCCATCGGGCGACACCTCCCTGTCAGGGCTCAAGGCCGAAGGCACCGGCGCGGAAATCCTGCTCTACACCATGGGGCTGCTGGACGGCGGCTATCAGTTCGGCGGCCGCAACCCCGAAGCCGGCCTAGACTGCAGCGGCATGGTCAGCTACATCTACCAGAACGCGGTGGGCATCAAGCTGCCGCACAATGCGGCGCAAATCGCCAGCATCGCCCGCCCGATCAGCACGAGCCAGATGCAGGTGGGTGACCTGGTGTTCTTCAACACCATGAACCGCCCGTTTTCGCACATGGGCATCTTCATCGGCGACGGCAAATTCGTGCACGCGCCGCGCACCAACAGCACCATCCGGGTGGCTCGCCTGGACAACAGCTACTTCGCGCCGCGCTTCGAGGGCGCCCGCACCATATTGCGCGCCTGACACGGGCTGCCGCGCCAATCTCAAAATGAATATGCTAATCTGCCTGCTTCGGCCGCAGAGGCAACGACAAGCGCTCTTCACGATATGAAACTCGTATTCAGCAAAATGCAAGGTCTGGGCAATGACTTCATGGTCATAGACGGCGTGCGCCAGAGCGTGGAGCCGGACGGCGCGCTGATCCGCCGCCTGGGCGACCGCCACTTCGGCGTCGGCTTTGATCAGCTGCTGCTGGTGGAGCCGCCGCGCGCGGCCGACAACGACTTCCGCTACCGCATCTTCAACAACGACGGCGGCGAGGTGGAGCAATGCGGCAACGGCGCGCGCTGCTTCGCCAAATTCGTCTGCGACCAGGGACTGACTAGCAAGCGGCGCATCCGCGTGGAAACCGCCAAGGGCGTGATCGTGCCGGAATACCTGGGCGACGATCTGGCGCGGGTGGACATGGGCGTGCCGCGCTTCGCCCCCAAGGACATCCCCTTCCGCGCCGAGCACGAAGCCATCAGCCACTTGCTGAGCGTCGGCGAGCTCTCCTGCGAAATCAGCGTGGTGTCGATGGGCAACCCGCACGCGGTGCAGACGGTGGCCGACGTGGACGCCTTCCCGGTTGCGGAGCTGGGCGCGGCCATCGAGCGCCACGCCAGCTTCCCGCAGCGGGTCAACGCCGGCTTCATGCAGGTGATCGGCCGCGACGAAATCCGGCTCCGGGTATACGAACGCGCCGCCGGCGAAACGCTGGCCTGCGGCACCGGCGCTTGCGCCGCCGTGGTCAGCGGCATCCGCCTCGGCCTGCTGGACGCGCGGGTGCGGGTTCATACCCGCGGCGGCGACCTTGCCATCGAATGGGCGGGCGAAGGCCAGCCCGTCATCATGACCGGCCCTGCCGTCACGGTATTCCAGGGCGAAATCCACATCTGACTCAAGACAAGCCATCAGCGCGAAAGGGTTGCACATATGCAAAGCGACGAGGTTCTGGCCTTTCTGGACGGCCATCCCGATTTTCTGATGCATCACGCCGAACGCTTTGGCCTGCACCCGGCCAAGCTGCAACAGGACCGGGTGGTGGTGTCGTTCGCCGAGCGGCAGCTGCTGGAACTCAAGGATCTGAACCGCCAACTGGAAGCCCGGCTGCAACAACTGGTGGAGCATGGCGAGAACAATGACCTGCTGCTGTCGCGCCTGCATCAGATGACGCTGGCGCTGCTGGCCTGCCGCACGCTGGGCCACGCGCTGGACACCGTGCGCGAGAGCTTCGCCGAGCAGTACCAGCTGGATCGCGTCGCCATCCGTCTGTGGCACCCCGGGGCCGAGCAGCACGACGCGGTTTACAACTCGCGCAACGAGGTGCAGGCACTGGCCCGCAACCTGAACGCGCCCTACTGCGGCCCCTACGTCAACGACGAAGTGCTCAGCTGGTTTCCCAGCAAGCCGGTGCTGCAGTCGTTCGCCCAGATCGCGCTCAGGAACCGCGCCGGAGAAGCCTTCGGCATCCTGGTGCTGGCCACCGACGACGCCCACCGCTTCACCTACGACATGCACACCCAGTACCTGGCTCGAATCGGCGAACTGGTTTCCGCCACCTTGCTGCGCACGCTGGAGGACTGATGATCGCCACCCCCGCCAGCCTGGCGCTGCTCGCCCTGCTGGGCATGTTCTACCTGCACGTGCTGTGGCGTCTGATCGCCGACCGCGACGCTTGCGCCACCGCGTGCTTCGCGGCCGCCTACCTGATCCTGGCCAGCACGCTGAAATTGAGCCAACCGCCCTTCCTGCTGGCGCCCATCCTGCTGCCTTTCATCTACTGCTACGCCTGGCTGGGCGTGGCCGCCGTGCTCTGGAGCGCCTGCTTCATGCGCGCAGGCAGGCGGGAGCTGGGCTTCCCCGGCCGTTCACCGAAGCTGGCGGCGCTATTCGCCAGCCAGCTGGCGCTGCATATCGGCGTGCTGGGCCTGTCGCCCTGGCTGGACTGGCGGCCGCTGGCCATCTACGTGATGGCGCCGCCGCTGGTGGTGGTGGTCAGCTATCCGGCTTACCGCCTGCTGCTGTACGTGGCTCGCCGGCGCGGCGACAGCGCCTTCCCGTGGACGATCTGGGGCGGGCTCTGCCTGCTGACGCCGCTGGCCTTGCTGCTGCTGGAACGCTGGCTGGCCCCGCTGATCCTGCCGCTCACCTGAAAAAACCTTGGCGAAACAACGACAGCCCTTCCCTAACGGCCTTAATCCGCGTACCATCCCGCCTCTTTTTTTACAAGGGGATGGCTTCATGGCTGCACACACCGCCCGCGCTTGCGGCATCGACTTTGGAACTTCCAATTCGACGGTGGGCTGGCTGCGCCCGGAGCAGCCCGCCTTGCTGACGCTGGAAGACGGCAAGATCACGCTGCCGTCGGTGGTGTTTTTCAACTACGAAGAAGACCATTCGGTTTTCGGCCGCATGGCGTTGCAAGAGTACATCGACGGCTACGAGGGGCGATTGATGCGCTCGCTCAAAAGCCTGTTGGGCTCCAGCCTGATCGACAGCCAGACCGAAGTGCAGGGCCGCGCGCTGCCGTTTCGCCAGCTGCTGACGCTGTTCATCAAGGAATTGAAGCTGCGCGCGGAGAGCGCCGCCGGCCGGGCCTTCGACGAAGTGGTGCTGGGCCGTCCGGTGTACTTCGTCGACGACAATCCGCAGGCCGACAAGCTGGCCGAAGACACCCTGGCCGAGATCGCCCGCCAGGTGGGCTTCAAGGACATTTCCTTTCAGCTGGAGCCCATCGCCGCCGCCTTCGACTACGAGGCCGGCATCGAACGCGAGGAGCTGGTGCTGATCGTCGACATCGGCGGCGGCACCTCGGACTTCACCCTGATCCGGCTCTCCCCCGAACGCCGCAGCGTCGCCGAGCGCCGCGACGACATCCTGGCCACCGGCGGCGTGCACATCGGCGGCACCGACTTCGACCGCCAGCTGAGCCTGCACGGCGTGATGCCGCTATTCGGCTTCAAGAGCCGCCTCAGAAACAACGCCGAGATGCCATCCAGCCAGTACTTCAACCTGGCCACCTGGCACACGATCAACTTCGCCTACACCCGCAAGGCCTGGATGGACCTGCAGGACGTGCATCGCGACGCATCCGAGCCCGCCGTCCTAGACCGCCTGTTCCGGCTGATCCAGCAACGCGCGGGCCACTGGCTGGCCATGGAGGTGGAAGCGGCCAAGATCGCGCTGTCGAACCAGGATCAGCACACGCTGCGCCTGGACCAGATCGAACCCGGCCTGCAGTGCGCGCTGGGGCGCGAGGAGTTCAACCAGAGCATCGACGGCATGCTGCGGCAGATCGGCAAAACGGTTGACCAACTGCTGACCGACGCCCAGGTGCGTGCCGAGCAAATCGACACCGTGTTCTTTACCGGCGGCTCCAGCGGCGTGCCGGCGCTGCGCGACAGCGTCAGCGCGCTGCTGCCCCAGGCCCGCCACGTGGAAGGCAATCTGTTCGGCAGCATCGGCAACGGGCTGGCCATCGAGGCTTTCAAGCGCTACGGCGCGGCCTGAATCTGAGCCTGCCCCGACCAGGCAAAAGGCGCGCCTCGAAGGCGCGCCTTTTGTTTCTCATCCCGCTTACGCTTTCTTGCGCGGCTTCTTGGCGGTTGCCTGGAACGGCAAGTCCAGATCGAACAAGGTGCCGGTGCGGCCGGTTTGCGACTGGCAGGCGATGGTCAGCGCGCGATTGATCGCCTCCTTCTTGCTGACGCCCCACCACTCTATCATCTTGTCCAGCGACTTCTGCGCCTCGCGGCTCAACTCCACCGTCACCGACAGCTCCTGCAACCGATTGCGCCGCAATTCGCGGCTGCGGCGCTTGCGCTCGGCCACCGTCATGGCGCGCTCGCCCAGCGGTTTTCTGCCCGGCTTCTTCTGCACGCCGCCGATCAGGTCATAGGTGTAGTGATCGCAAGGATCTTTCATTGCGTTGGGTGACGGGTCACTGCTTGATTCGAGAGGGGCGCAAGAATATCACAAAGCGCCCGCCCGCGCAGTCCGGAAACGCCGCGCGCCGAAAATATACCGAAAGCATTGCCGGGCAGCATAAAAAAGCCCCGGCTCGCGGCCGGGGCAGATTCAATCGACCGCCCTGAGGTCGACCGAAAGACATTCCTTGTTCAGCATAGCGCGCCGCGGCGCGGCCGCAGCGGGAAAAACCGTCGCAGGCGCAATTAGGCAGTTAATCGCCGCGCCATGCCAAAGCGGGCAATCTTGCAGCGTCAAGCGCCGAAACGCTGTCGCAACTCGTCAATCGCCTGGCGGCTGACGCGCACCGGCAACAGCGCGCGGCGTATCGGCTGGATTTTGCCCAGCACCATCTCCTCCAGCCTCAGCTCGGTGACATCCTCATCGCCCGCGGCCGGATCATCGCACTTGACGCCCATCCGGTTCAAATGCAGGGAGACGCTCTCCAGGCTGAAGTAATCCTGCGGCTGCTCCAGCACGCCTTTCACTTCCGCCAGCATGCCTTCCAGGCTGGCGCTGGCGCGCAAGGCTTCCAGCTGCGGCTGGATTTCGCCGATTCTGGCGTCCACCGCCGACAAGCTGGCCGGCAAGTCCCGGTCATCGGCCTGGGCGTCGATGACGGTTCGCTGCTCGCCGCCGCGCAAGGACAAGCGCCGCAGCCGCAAACGGCCCAGCTCGCTTTCCAGCTGCTGCCGCATTTGCTCGCACAGGCTCAGGCGTCGCGCGATGACCGCCGCCAGCACTTCCTGGCCGCGCGGCCCGGACTTGGCCTGCAGCTGCTCCAGCGAGGGACTGAGCATCATCAAGCGATGGGCGTCGAAACTGACCACGATTTGCGCCACGTCGCTGCGCACTTCGCCGTTGCTCATCGCCATGCCGAAGCGCGCGGTTTCGCTGCGCATCATGGTCATCAGGGCCCAGGCCTCGTCGCCGTTGCTGGCGGAAAGAAAGAACTCGCGCAGCGGCTCGCTGTTTTCCAGCAATTCCAGCAGGCTGGCCGGCCCGGAGAACAGCAGGCCCAAGCGCGGATCGGTGGCGTAGGCGCGCAAGGACAGGTCCAGCATCGGCGGCAATTGATGCATCAATGTGGCCAGATATGCCTGCGCCGTCCGCATGCCGGGCTCCAGCGCTTGACGATAACCCGGCACCAGCCGCAAGCGACGGTCCGTGGCGTCCACCAGTTGCTCTATCGCCGCCGACAGCGCCTTTTTCCGTTCGCGACTGGCCTCGTCCCATCCCAACTTCCGCAGCAAAGCCTGAAACATGCCCCCTCCTCAGAATCGCGCGGCGTTCAAAATTGTTCGTCGTCGCGCAGGTAACGCCACTGGCCGGTAGGCAGATTGCCCAGCTTGACCTTGCCGATGCTGATGCGCTTGAGGCCGACCACGCGCAGCCCCACCAGCTCGCACATGCGGCGAATCTGCCGCTTGCGGCCTTCGCGCAGCACGAAGCGCAACTGGTCTTCGTTCTGCCAGCTCACTCGGGCCGGCAGCAATTGCTTGCCGTCCAGTTCGAGGCCGTGATTGAGCAAGGCGAGGCCGCGCTCGCTAAGCTCGCCTTCCACCCGCACCAGGTATTCCTTCTCGACGCTGGAATTCTCGCCGATCAGGTGCTTGGCGATGCGGCCGTCCTGCGTCAGCACCAGCAGCCCTACCGAGTCGATGTCCAGACGGCCGGCGGGCGCTAGGCCGCGCAGGTGCGAAGGCTGAAAACGCTTGCGGCTGTGATCTTCCGACCAGTGGTTTTCCGGCTTGATGAGCACCACCGCCGGCTCGTAACCGTTCTCGGCCTGACCGGAGACATAGCCCACCGGCTTGTTCAGCAAAATGGTGACGCGCGAGGATTGCGCGTCCTGCGCCTTCTTGTCGACTTCGATCAGATTGTGCGGCAAGACCTTCTGGCCCAGCACGGCGACTTCGCCGTCCACCTTGACCCAGCCTTGCTCGATATAGCTGTCTGCCTCTCGGCGCGAACACAGCCCCAGCTCGGCCATGCGTTTTGACAGACGTACAGGTTCCATTTGACTTTCCGTAATGAAAAAGCGGACTCCGGTCACAAAAGTGCCTGAGGCCGCTATTGAATCGACTGATATTGTAGGGGATGGGGAGCAAACTGGCCACGCCGCAACGCAAGCAGCGTCAAAGAAAACGGCGCCGGACAAGCCGGCGCCGAATCCAATGTCGAACATTCACGGAGCGATAGTCGGATATTTTTCTGCGCATTCAACAATATGGCGCTGTCCGCCTGATGGATGGCGGACAATCATTGGATGAATGATTTTAATCCGGAAAATCGATTTTCCAGTATACGTATAAACGCCTAGCGCGCCCCGGCCTGCCCGCCCGCCGGCAAGGCGGCGTCGCAAACGGCCGCCTCGCGCCGCCGTCGAGAACTCAAGGCGATGCCGCCGAAGATCGCGGCGAGCCCGGCCGCGTGAAACCACTGCAGACTCTCGCCAAGCAGGCCGATGGACAGCAAAGCCCCGAAGGCCGGCATCAGATACAGAAAGCTGGCCGCGCGCGCCGCGCCCACCAGGCCGATCGCCCGGTTGTACATCAGGAAGGCCGCCACCGACGGCAGCGCGCCAAGGTAGAGCAAAGCGCCCCAGGCGGCCGCGCCCAGGGCCGGCATCGGCGTGCGGGTCAGCAATTCCGCCACGAACAGGGGCAACAGCAAGATTTCGCCTATCGCCAGCAGGCTGAACATCAATACCCGCGCGTCCAGGCCGGGCTTGAGCTTGCGCAAGCCCAGCGTGTAAACCGCCCAGGCCACGCCGCCGATCAGGATGCAGATGTCGCCGCCGCCAAAATGCAAACCGGCCAGATTGCGCCAATCTCCCTTGAGCATGATCAGCAACGCGCCGCCCAGCGCCAGCAGCATGCCGCCCAGTTGCCCGCCGCGCAGGCGCTGCCGGAAGCACAACGCGCCCATGAGCAGCACCAGCACAGGGGTGACGCTGTTGAGGATGACGGCGTTGGTCGCAGTGGTGGTCTGCACCGCCAGATAGATCATGGTGTTGGTGGTGGCGATGCCGGACGCGCCCAAGAGCAGCAGAACGCGCCACTGCGCGCGCAGCTGCGGCCAAGATTTCGCCAGCCGCGGCCAGGCGAACGGCAGGATGCACAGCAGGGCGAAGCCCCAGCGGCCGAAAGCCATCGCAAACGGCCCGATTTGTCCGTGCAGCGCCCGCGCCACCACAAAATTGCTCGACCAGAGAAAAGTGGTCAGCGTCAGCAAGCCGTAGGCATGGCGACTGCCATCCGGCGCGGAAAGTTTCGATCTAGACAGGTCCATATGCCGGACATTTTATCAGATCGACAAGGCGAATAATTTTGTAAGTTTCTTGATTTTCGAAATTTACGGCCAATAATCAACCGCGCCGCTTACGGTTTGCTGATGCTCGACCACTCCGCCTGCGCAAGCAGCGTCGCCGCCACCTCCTCGCCCAGCTCGTCCAGCAAGGCGCGCGCGGCGGCCACCGACGCCTCCACGCCGGCGGCGCAAGCCTTGCGCCGCTGAAAATACCCCTGGGCCACTCGCTGGCCATCGCGGGTTCGCAGCAGCTGCCAGGCGGCCACCAGCGCCGCTTCCCTGCCCGGTTGCAGGCTCAGCCCGCGCACGTCCAGCAGCAGCTTGTAATCGCCGCCATCCATGCCCGGCTGAGGATAGACGTACACGCTGGCCAGGCCGGCGCGGCGCGTCAATTGCGCCGCCAGCGCCTGCGCCAGCATCCGGTCCAGAGGGCCGGCCCAGCGATCCAGATCGCGCCATTGCAACTCGCCGCGTTCGCCCAGCGTGACCAGCTGCGCCCGGTCCAGCCCGGCCGGCAGATTGACCGGCCCCACCATCAAGCGCTTGCCCCAGACCGGGGCCGCGGCAGGCGCGGCCGACAGCGCATCCAGCGTGTGCAAGCGGGGACTGGGCGAGGCGCAGCCCGCCAGCGCGGCGGCCAGCCCCAGCATGATCAGACCATGACGCATCATTGTTTATTCTCCTTGCCCCGGATCAGCGCCTCGGGATGCCTGTCCAGATAGTCGGCCAGCGAGCGGAACGTGCGCGCGGTTTCGCGCACTTCCTGCGCCGCGGAGCGGACATCCTGTTGCAGCGGCGAGTCGGCTTTCATCGTTTGACGGGTTTCTTCCAGCGTTTTTTGCAGGCTGTCCAGCGTTTTCGCCACTTCCGGCAAAGTCTTGGCGTCCATGTTTTCGGACAGCTGCTTCATGCTGCCCAGCGTTTCGCGCAGCGTTTTCAGCGAGGCGTCCAGATTCTGGCCGATGGAGTCGAACGGCACCTTGTCCAGACGGCGGGCGATGCGCTGCAGCACCCGCTGCAGCTCTTCCAGATCGCCCGGAATGGTGGGCAATTCCAGCATCTTGTCGCGCTGAATCAACTTGGCCGGCGGCGCGTCGGGGAAAAAGTCCAGCGCCACGTATAACTGGCCGGTCAGGATGCTGCCGGACCGCAGTTGCGCGCGCATGCCGTTGCGCACCAGCGTCTCGGCCGACAGCTTGTGCATCAGGTTCTTGTCGCCGGACAAGGAGCGCAGCCGGCTGGGGTAGATGCGGATGTCCACGGTCATGTCGAAATCCTTGCGCGCCGGAACGTACTCCACGCCGATGGCGGCCACTTCGCCCAGGGCGATGCCGCGGAAGTCCACCGGCGCGCCCACCGACAGGCCGCGCACCGACTGGCGGAACTTGAGCCGGAAGCCCTGCATTTCGCTATCCGGGTTCTGCAGCGCCTTCTCGCGGGTATCGCTCAGCACGAACGGCGCGTCGGCCTGGGCCGGCTTGTCCGGGCCGTAATCGGTCAGCGGCGTCTCGAAGGCGATGCCGCCCAGCGCGATGGCGGCAAGCGACTGGGTGCTGACATTCAAGCCGTTGGCGTTGATGGAGACGTCCACGCCGCTGGCGTGCCAGAAGCGGCTATTGCCGGTGACGAAGCGATCATACGGCGCATTGATGAACACGCTCAGCCGCACATAGCCGCCGGCGGGGTCCAGCTCGTAGCCCACCACCTGCCCCACCGGCACCCGACGGAAGTACACCGGCGAGCCGGTATTGAGCGAGCCAAGATTGTCGGCGCGCAGCAGGAACTTGTGGCCAGGCAAGTCGGCATTGATGATGGGCGGCGTCTCCAGGCCTGTGAATTCGGTCTTGCGCTCCGCGCTCTTGCCTACGTCCATGCCGATATAGGCGCCGGACAGCATGGTGCCGAGGCCCGACACGCTGCCGCCGGAAATGCGCGGACGCACTACCCAGAAACGGCTGTCGGCCACCAGATACGGTTCCGCCGTCTTGCTCAGCAGCGCGGTGGCGACGATGGTCTGCCGATCCGGGCTGAGGGCGATTTCAGTCACCTCGCCGATTTCCACGTCCTTGTACTTGATCCGGGTCTTGCCCGCTTCCAGCCCCTCCGCGTTCTGGAAGGTGATGGTGACGGTCGGGCCGCGCGACATGATGGTATGCGCGGCGAGCCAGACGCCGATCACCGCGGCCAGAATCGGTATCAGCCATACCAGGGAAGGCGACCAGCGACGGCGCCTGACCGGCACCGCCTCAGGCAGCGCCGGCTCCGGCGGGGTTTCGCGTTCGGGTTGCTCGCTATTCATTGTTATCCTCGACAGGATCCCAGATCAGCCTGGGATCGAAATTGATGGCGGCCAGCATGGTCAGCACCACCACCGCGCCGAACGCCACCGCGCCCGGTCCGGCCTGCACATTGGCCAGGGACTGCCAGTGCACCAGCGCCACCATCAGCGCCACGACGAAAATGTCCAGCATCGACCACGGGCCGATCACCTCCACCACCCGATACAAGCGGGTGCGCTGGCGCGGCGCCCAAGTCGAGCGCAGCTGCACCGTAACCAGCAACAGCAGCAAGGCCAGTATCTTGAGCAAGGGCACCACCACGCTGGCGATGAACACGACCAGCGCCAGCGGCCACGAGCCGCTGCTCCACAAGTAGATGACGCCGCTCATGATGGTGTCGCGCTGCGTCCCCCTGAACGAAGAGGTAATCATGATCGGCAACAGATTGGCCGGCAAATAGCACAGCATCGCCGCAATCAGGAAGGCCCAGCAGCGCTGCACGCCGGAGGGCTTGCGCGCATGCAGCGGCGCGCCGCAGCGCGGGCAGGCCAGGGCCCGCTCCGGCTGCGGAACGCGGTTGAGCAGGCCGCAGCCGCCGCAGCGCCACAAACCTCTGGCCGCAGCCGATTTCATTCCGTATTGCGACATGCCTGCCTGCGCTCCCACAAATCCTCGGCGTCGAAACGGCTGGCATTGGTCGCCATCAGCAAAATGAGCCCGAAAAACGCCCATAGCCCGACGCCTGGATGGACGCTGGCCAGTTTGACCAGCTTGACCAGGGAAACCAGCACCCCAAGCAAGAACACCTCCACCATGCACCAGGGATGCACCATGGCTTGCAAACGCACGATGTGGGCGAAGCCTGGCGCAGACCGCCCCCACAGCAGCGGCAATTGCAGATAAAGCATGCTGCCCAGCACCAGTGCCGGCATGACGACGCCGGTAAACAGCACCAGCAAGGCCACGCTGCTCATGTCCTGGTCCTTGAGCGCCAGCGCCGTCTGCCACAGGGTAGCCGCGCTGCGATTGCCCGCCACTTCCAGCTGAACCACCGGAAACAGGTTGGCGATGAGAAAAACCACCAGACCAGCCAGCAACAAGGCCACAACGGCCTGCGGAGAGTGGGCGTTCTTTTCGTAGAGCACCGCGCCGCAACGCGGACAGCACAAACGTTCGCGCGCGGCAGGCAGGCGCAGCAGCAGATCGCAATCGTGGCACGCTTCCAGACGGGCGGCGGAATCAGCCATGTTGGATCCGCAAGAGCTTGGGCGGCGCGGCGGCCCCGCGCGGCTCAGGGCGCGGGACGTCTCCCGGGCGCGAGCGCTCGGCCGCGCCCGGATCGCCGGCGGTCAGTCGCGTCTGGACATGAACGCCCTTGGGCGCGGAACAGAAGGATGGAGGCATCGGCACTCATGCGGTAAAGAAGCTGGCAACATGATAATGGACGCATCGTCATAGTTCAAAGCCGGCGGTTCGCGCCCTAGCCCGCGGCGGCGAAGAACATGTCCCAGGCCAGCTTGCAGATCAGGCTGGAAGTCAGCATCAGGAACAGGATGCGGACAAAGCGCGCGCCTTTTTTCAGGGCGATCCAGGTGCCGGCCATCGCGCCCAGCATATTGCATAGCGCCATCGGCACGGCGTACTGATACAGCACATGCCCGGCCGGGATGAAAAACGCCAGCGCCGCCACGTTGGTGGTCAGATTCACCACCTTGGCGGACGCCGAAGCATGCAGAAAGTCGAAAGAAAAGAAACGGATGAACAGGAACATCAGGAAGCTGCCCGTTCCCGGACCGAACAGGCCGTCATAAAAACCGATCGCGCCGCCTATCGCCACGCCCACCAGCATTTCGCGACGGCCGATCGGCCCCGGGCTGTGACGCGCGCCAAAATCTTTCTTCCATAAGGTGTACACCGCCATCACCAGCAGCAAGGCCAGCACCAGGGGCCGCATCACGTCCTTGGGAATCAGGCTGACCGCCGCCGCGCCGGCGAACGACATGATAAATGCCGCCGCCGCCGCCGGCAGAATCAGCCGCCATGGCAGGCGCACCTTGCGCAGGTAGGAGCGCGCGGCGGACAAGGTGCCGACCGCCGAGGCCAGCTTGTTGGTGCCGAACAACGTGGCTGGCGACATATTCGGCAATGCGGTGAACAACGCGGGAATCTGTATCAGCCCGCCGCCGCCCACCGCGGCGTCGATCAGGCCCGCCATGAAGGCGAGGGTGCAGACAAAACCTAAGGTCAACAACATTGGCATTCTCCTGGCAACCCCGGCATTCTATGCCTTGCCATGGCACAGCGGTTGCAATACCGTATTGCAAAAATCGCAACGTAAACCAGATATGAAACTACTGTGGGAATTGCGGGTATTTTGCGCGGTGGTGGAGCGCAAGAGCTTCGTCGCCGCCGCGCGGCTGCTGGGCACCTCGCCCAGCAGCGCCACCCGCGCGGTGCAAACGCTGGAAGAGTCGCTGGGCTGCAGCCTGCTGGCGCGCACGCCCAAGCAACTGGGCCTGACCGTTGCCGGCGAATCCTATTACGACGTGGCGCGCAAGATGCTGGACATGCAAAGCGAGGCCGAAGACGATCTGGCCACGCTGGCGTCGTCGCCGCGCGGCCTGTTGCGTTTTTCCGCGCCGGAGGTGATGGGCAGCCATTTTCTCGCGCCGCTCCTCGCCAGGCTGGCGGATGACAACCCCTTGCTGCGCTTTGACGTCAGTTACAGCGACACCACGCTGGAGCCGATCCGAGACAAGCTGGACTTCGCCATCCGCGGCGCGTTCCCAGCCTCCAGCGAGCTGATCGGCTACCGCCTGTGGGATTATCGCCGCCATCTGTACGCAAGCCCCGGCTACGCGGCCGCTCACGGCGCGCCGGAAGAACCGGAAGCGCTGCCGCAGCACCGCATCGTCATCCACACCGCGCCGCGCGTGCTCAAGGCCTGGAATTTCGTCTCCGATACGCGGGAAGCCAGCCTCAACCTGCAAGCCTGGCATCGTTTCAGCTCCGGCAATGCCGTGCTGGGCGCGACGCTGGCCGGCCTCGGCATCGCGCGCATGGGAGACTGGCTGGCGGAGCCGCTATGCCGCGCCGGCCTGCTGGTGAGGGTATGCCCGCAGTACCGGATCGTCTCCAGCCAGGGCAACGATCCGCAGATGCACGCGGTGCTGGCTCAACGGCGCATGCCGCGCAAAGCCAGAACCCTGCTGGAAAGCATCCGTCAGGCGGCCCGAGACGCCGGCTACGGCGTTTACCGATAACAAGCAGGCCCTGGGGTTTGCGGCCAAAGGCAAAATCGGGCGCTCAAAGCAAAACTGCCGAAGCCAGGCCGGCTTCGGCAGTTTTCGATTCGCGTCGCGCTCAGGCTGCGGCGGTGGCGTCGCTCAAGTATCCGTGCAGCTTGCCGTTGGCCAGCAGCTGGCGCAGATGGCTGCCCGGCAGCGAGCCGCTGTAATTCACCTCGGAAACACGGCGACGCGCCACTCTGCCCTGCTCGCACACTTCGATTTCAAGCTCCAGCGACCAGAGCGAAGGCTGACGCTCGGCGTCTACCGGCTCCAGCGACGCGGTCAGGCGATAGCGGCTATCGCGCGAATACACGTCCAGCAGGCCCAACAGGCCCAGATTGTTGCGCACATCGGCGTCGTCGGCGTCAAAAGCGCCCGTGGCCATTGCCTGTGAGACCAATACTTCCGGGGAAACTGCAGTCATGGCTTACACTCCCAAGGGGCTAGCCCTCGTTCATCATGGGTTCTCTGGAATTGCAGACTTCGCCTGCCTGCGACCGTCCGCTTGCTGACATTCAAAATGCCGAAGCGGCATCATGCGTTATCCTTTCGAATAGTACCAATGTGGAATCTACTTAGTAACGCCTCCCAGGGGCGAAAACTGTCCTTTAGTCCTAAGACGTCGCCAGAATAGCCGGACTCAAGGCGTATCGGCCCATCAGCTCCGCCTGTTCCAATACGTGTCCCCGCAGCGCCGACAGCGCCGCCGAGGGAGTCAACTCCCCGTCCACCGCCAGTCTGGCCACGTCCAGCGCATACAAGGTGAACACGTAGCGATGCTCGCGCGCGTCGTTCCAGGGCGGGCACGGCCCATCGTAGCCGTAATAGCGCCCATCCATGTCCGCGTCGCCGGCAAACCAGAGACTGTAATCATTCAGGCCATGCCTGCCGCCGCCGACGGACTCCGGCCCGGGTTTGCCCCTTGCGGTTACGCCGTCGCTATGGCTGCCGGCGGCGATGCCCCGGCAGTCGCCAGGGATGTCGAGCAATACCCAGTGATAAAAATCGGCGCGCGGCAGGTCCGCAGGCAGCTCTCGTCCTTCCTGGTTGACATCGTCGGCGCACGCCGGCGCGTCAGGGTCATGACACAGCAGCGCGAACGACCGGGTGCCCGGCGGCGGGTCGCGCCACGCCAGGTGCGGATTGCGATTGGAAGACAAGGCGATATGGCCGACCTTCGCCGGAACCGCGAAGGCGAATTCGCCGGGAATGCGCTGCCCGTGTTGAAAACTGTCGCTGTATAACTGCATGAAGCCTCCTCCTGTGCGGAAACGGAACGGCAAGAACAAGCGCCCCGATCATGCCGCGCCACGCGCGCGGCGGCAACGCCCGAAACGCAAAACGGCCCGATCGGCAAAGCGATCGGGCCGTTGCGACAACAGGCGAGCGGACTCAGGCCTTCACGACCGCAGCGATCGCCTTGGCGACGTAGTCGAGGTTCTTGCTGTTGAGCGCTGCGAGGCAGATGCGGCCGGTGGAAACCGCGTAAATGCCGAATTCGCTGCGCAGGCGCTCAACCTGGGCGGCGGTGAGGCCGGTGTAGGAGAACATGCCGCGCTGCTTGCTGACGAAGGAGAAATCCTGCTCCACGCCCTGCGCCTTGATCGCTTCGACCAGGCCCACGCGCATGGCGCGGATGCGGTCGCGCATGCCGGCCAGCTCGTCTTCCCACATTTGGCGCAGCTCCGGGCTGGACAACACTGCGGCGACAATGGCGCCGCCGTGGATCGGCGGGTTGGAGTAATTGGTGCGAATCACGCGCTTGAGCTGGGACAGCACGCGCGCCGACTCCTCCTTGCTGGCGGTGACGATGGACAAGGCGCCCACGCGCTCGCCGTACAGCGAGAAGCTCTTGGAGAAGGAGCTGGACACGAAGAACTGCAAGCCCGAAGCCGAGAACAGGCGCACCGCGACGGCATCGGCGTCGATGCCGTCGGCGAAACCCTGATACGCCATGTCGAGGAAGGGCACCAGGCCGCGCGCGCGGCAGGCTTCCACCACTTCGCCCCATTGCGCGTCGCTCAGGTCCGCGCCGGTGGGGTTGTGGCAGCAGGCGTGCAGCACGACGATGGAGCCGGCGTCCAGCTGGCTCAGGAAGGCCTTCATCGCGGCGAAATCCACGCCGCGGGTGGCCGCGTCGTAGTACGGATAGTTTTCGACTGCGAAGCCGGCGGATTCGAACAGCGCGCGGTGATTTTCCCAGGACGGGTCGCTGATGTAGACCTTGGCCGCGGGATTGAGCCGCTTGAGGAAGTCCGCACCGATTTTCAGCGCGCCGGTGCCACCCAACGCCTGCGCGGTAATCACGCGCCCGGCGCCGATCAGCTCGCTGCCCGCGCCGAACAGCAGGTTTTGCACCGCGCCGTCGTAGGCGGCCGCGCCCTCGATCGGCTGATAGCCGCGCGGCGGCATGGCTTCCAGACGCGCCTTCTCCGCCGCCTTGACCGCCGCCAGCAACGGAATCTTGCCGTTGTCGTCGGAGTAAACGCCCACGCCCAGGTTCACCTTGGTGCTGCGGGTGTCGGCGTTGAAGGCTTCATTCAGGCCAAGAATCGGGTCGCGCGGCGCCAGCTCCACGCCGGCAAAAATCGAAGAGGTCATAACCAGGCTCCATTGCTTTGCAAAACGGCAAGCCCGGCCCTTGTCCGGCCCTGCCATAAAAATCGTGGTCGTTCGAGTGTAACACGACGGCGCGGCGGCAGGCTGCGCCATCTCCGACGGCCACTACCCAGCCGAGGCAGGGTATGGCATAACAGTAAATCCGGCACAAAACGCCAACCCTGACCAGCCAGTCTGGTTTTCCAAGGAGCGCAAACATGAAAAAAGGCATCTTGTTGTTGTGGCCGTCGTTCATCATCGCGGTGCTCGCCACCATCGTGTTTTTCTCGGTTTTCGACCCGGCCGAGCTCACCTTGCACAAGCAGGCGCTGTTCGCCGACAAGTACAGCGCCTACTCCGCCTTCCTGCTGGTCAGCTGGGCCTTTGGCGCGCTCAATACCGCCATCGTGCTGGTGCTGGAAAAGAGCGCGCGCGACATCAATGGCTTCACGCCGCCGCCGGTCGTCGCGGGAGACGAAGACGTCCAGTCATGAGCGCCAGGCGTAAAAAAGGCGGCTCGCCTTGCGGCAGCCGCCTCGCCCGGGCAGGCGTCAGATCGCGCCCAGGCCCTTGAGCATCACCACCAGGATCAAGAGCGGCGACACAAAGCGCACCACCACGAACAGCACGCGCAACAGCGCTTCGTTCTTGAGAGCGCCCTCGTTGGACAGCGCGGCCTTCAGCTTGTCGAATCCCCACACCCAGCCGACGAACAGGCACAAGAAAATGCCGCCCATCGGCATCAGCACGTTGGAGGTGACAAAGTCGAACAGGTCGAAGAAAGTCATGCCGAACAGTTTCACATCGGCCAAGACGCTGTTGGACAGCGCGCAACCGGAGCCGATGGCGCCCAGCAGCAGCAAGTTGGCGACAGTGGCTTTGGCTCGGCTGATGCCGAAACGCTCGCTCAGCACAGAAACCGGCACTTCCAGAATCGACAGCATCGCGCCGGTGGCGGCGATGGCGGCCAATACGAAGAAAACCACCATGAACACATGGCCGAACGGCATGCTGGCGAACACCGCCGGAATGGTGATGAACAACAGCGACGGGCCGGCCGATGGCGCGAAGCCGAAGGCGAATACCGCCGGGAAGATGGCGATGCCGGCCAAAAGCGACACGAACAGGTCGGCGCACATCACCCGGAAGGTGGTAAGCGGAATGTTCTGGTCGTCGCGGAAGTAACTGCCGTAAGTGATCATCGTCCCCATGCCTATCGACAGCTTGAAGAACGCCAGACCCACTGCGGTCAGCACCACGCCGGCTGTGATCTTGGAAAAGTCAGGCGTGAACAGGAAAGCCAGCCCCTGTGCCGCGCCAGGCAGCATCAGGCTGCGCGCACCGATGACCAGCAGCAGCACGAACAGCAGCGGCATCAGCTTCTTGGTGACCGCTTCGATGCCCTTGGAGACGCCCATCAGCAGAATGCCGCCGATCAGGGCCAGCACCAGCCACTGCCACAACAGGGACTGCACCGGGTCGCTGATCAGCGCGCCGAACGCGGCCGAAGTCACCTTGGGGTCATTGGAAAGAATGCTGCCGCCGATGGCCTTGAAGATGTAAGCGAACACCCACGCCGACACTTCCGAATAAAACGCCATGATCAAGAAAGCCGCCAGCACGCCAAAAGTGCTGATCAGCCACCAGGGCTGCCCGGCAGGCGCCAGCATCTTCATGGTCGTCACCGCGTCGCGCTTGGCTTTGCGGCCCAGCATGATTTCGGAAATCATCACCGGCAAACCCACCAGCAGCGTGGCCAGCACGTAAACCACCAGGAAGCCCGCGCCGCCGTTGGTGCCGGTGAGATAAGGGAATTTCCAGATATTGCCCAGCCCCACCGCCGAGCCCAGCGTCGCCGCCAGCACGCCGAAGCTGGAGGTGAACCCATCCCTGAGTTTTGCCTCTCCACCAGATTTGTTTTTGTCCTGATTCATTGTTTTTCTTTCCAGACTGCAATAAAACATGCCCGCGGGGAAACCACTTCCGCGCGGGCAACCAACGCCTCTTTCCGCCGCGCGGCCCGGCCGCGACAGCGCAGATCAAGGCGGCGAATTTTGAAGGCTAAGCCGCCCGGGCGCAAAATTTTTTTGCCGTCTCACCGCTCAAGCTCGTCGGCAAGCAAGCCTAACCAATCATGGCAAGCCTGCAATTGACTGATCTCAATGAACTCGTCGGGCCGATGCGCTTGCTCGATCGAACCCGGCCCCAGCACCACGCAAGGGATGCCGGCCTTGCTGAACAAGCCCGCCTCAGTGGTATAGGCCACGCCCGCCCCGTCGGCGCAAGCGCACAAGCGGCCCACGTACTGGCGAATGGCGGAGGCCGGGTCGGACTCGAAAGCCGGGCTGTAAACCACCGGCTCGATGACGATGTCCGCTTCCGGCGCCACCGCGCGCATCTCCAGCAGCAAGGTGGCGGCGTAGTCGGCTACCGAAGCGACGAAGCGTTCCGGCTCGTCGCCGGGCAACCAGCGGCACTCGAACATGAATTCGCAATCGGCCGGCACGATATTGCAAGCCGTTCCCCCCTGGATCAGGCCGGTTTGCAGGGTGGTGAACGGCACGTCGTACAAGGCCTGATGGTGGCCGAACGCCGCCTCGGCGTCCGCCAGCTTGCGGATGTGCGTGATCAGGCGCGCCGCGTATTCGATGGCGTTGACGCCGAACGGCGTCAACGACGAATGCGCGGCCTTGCCGCGCACCCGGCAGCGATAATGGGCGATGCCCTTGTGGGCGATGACCGGCCGCATCGAGGTGGGCTCGCCCACCAGGCAGCCTGCCACCGAAACGCCGCTGGCCGCCAGATCGTCGATCAGCCGCCCCACCCCCAGGCACCCCACTTCTTCGTCGTAAGACAGCGCGATGCCGATGCCATGGCTCAAGCGGCCTTGCGCCGCGCGCTCCACGAAATCCGGCACCCGGGCCAGCACGCAGGCGATGAAGCCCTTCATGTCGGCGGAGCCCCGGCCATACAAACGGCCATCGCCCTTGTCGGTCAGCTCGAACGGCGCGCTGCTCCAGGCCTGCCCGTCCACCGGCACCACATCGCTATGCCCCGACAGCAGGATCAAGGGCAGCGTCTCGTCGCCGATGCGAGCGAACAGATTGGCTTTGCTGCGCTCGTCGTTGAACGTCAGGCGCGAGGCCACGCCCAGTCCCGCCAGATAGTCCTGCGCCCAGCGGATCAGCTCCAGATTGGAATGGCGACTGGTGGTGTCGAATCGCACCAGCTCGGACAGCAAGTGAATCAGATTGGGAGGCATGAGGCTTTCCAGAATGAGGACTGTCCGGAAGTCTGCACCGCCCTCGCCTCGCTAGGCAATAGCTTGCGCAGCCGCTGCCTACCGCCGCCAAGCCCCGCCTCGTCATGCGCAACGGCATCGCAAAAAACTGTTGGCAAATCGATACGGATTGATTACAATCGCTCTTCTCTATGGCGGGCCTCCCCGCATTGCACGGTAGCGAACCTGGTCAGGTCCGGAAGGAAGCAGCCACAGTTACTTAGTGCAAGTGCCGGGGGTCAGGCTCGCCACCCCTCCCCACTACGTAATAAATTTACAAAAATGCCACAATGTGCATTTTTTTGTTCCCTATCGCACGAATTCCATTGTCCTTGATGATAAGAATCCGCTAACATAAGCAAAATTGAATCTTCCAATTCATGGAACTTCACCAAACTCCCCAAATCAAAAATATTCCTTGTGGATTTTTTTTGCTATTTTGAAGTAGCAGGGTGAAGTCCAAAAAAATATTAGAACCTAACTTGTTAGATACGAGAGGAACACTCATGAAACTGTTTGAAAAGATCCCGAATCCCCGGGAAATCAGACGCAAGCTTGGCCTGAACCAGCAGGAATTCTGGAGCCGCATCGGCGTAACCCAATCCGGCGGCTCCCGCTACGAAAGCGGCCGCAACATGCCCAAGCCGGTGCGCGAGCTGCTGCGCCTGGTGCACGTCGAGCAGATCGACCTGTCCAAGGTTCGCCGCGAAGACTTCGAAATCGTCGAATACCTGAAGGAAACCCACCCGGACCTTTACAAGAGCCTGCGCAAAGCCGTGCGCACCAAGCTCGAAGCACAGGAAGGCGGCGCGGAAGCCGCCGCCAGCTAAACCGCAGGGTTTTCAAAAGCCAGCCCGCTCTTGTCCGGCTGGCTTTTTTGCGTCCGCGCCCAGCGTTGTCAGACAATCAAACCATGCGCAGGCTGATCGCTTCTCTCGCGGCCAGCCCGATGCGCATGCAAAGCGCTTAGTCGCCCGGGTTGCGGATCAGCAATACCGGCATGTCCGCCACGCGCAACACCCCTTCGGCCACGCTGCCCATCAGCAGATGCATCAGGCCGCCCAGGCCATGCGTGCCCATCACCAGCAGATCCGCGCCCCATACGCTGGCATCGTCGGCCAGGACCTCGGCGATCTTGTCGCCCCAGCTCTCCAGAATCTTGCTCTCCACCTTGACGCCAATGGCGTTGGCTCTCGCCTCCGCCTGCCCCAGCACCTGCTCGCCGGCCTGCTTGATCGACTTTTGCAACTCGGTCGCATCCAGAAACTCGGTGCCGCCCCAGCCAAACTGCGCCAGATCCACCACGTGAACCAGCCGAACCACGGAATTGAATTCCTTGGCCAGCCGGCACGCTTCGTTCAGCGCCATATTGGAAGTATCGCTATCGTCCACCGGCACAAAAATGCGCTGATACATAACACTCTCTCCTCGTGGTATTTGGCTTACACTTTCAGTCTATCAAACTCGCCCTGGCTGCTATTGACGCAAATTAATCGGGCGTCCTGTCAATCCAGACCACAGTATACCGATCATGGCCCGAATCCAAATCCCCCTGCCTGAACGATTCTCGTTTGAAACCTGCCTCTCCGTACGCATCGGCGACATCAATTACGGCGGCCACCTGGCCAACGACGCCCTGCTTCGCCTGGCCCACGAAGCCAGGCTGCGCTGGCTGCGATGCCTGGGTTACGCCAGCGAAACCGCCATCGAAGGCGCGGGCATCATCATCGCCGACGCCGCCGTTTGCTACCGCGCCGAGGCGTTTCACGGCGACGCGCTGCGCTTTGCCCTGGCCGCCGACGACCTCAATCGCCATGGATTTGATCTGCTGTACGCGGTGAGCGATGACAAGACGGGCAAAGAAGTGGCAAGATTGAAAACAGGCGTCGTGTTTTTCGACTATCAGAAACGCAAGGTTGCCCCGATGCCGGAAATATTCGCCGGGAAGCTCTGCCCCTAAGCCAAAAGAAGGAATGCGTGATGCGAATTTATCCTCAAAACAGCCCGGAGGCGATGGCAAGGCTGCTCTCCATGTTCATGGTGTCGGACGGCAATATGGATCCGCGCGAGCTGGAGCTGCTGGAAAAACTGCACGTTTATCACCTGATCAACCTGCCTCGCAAACAATTCGCCCAGGTATTGCGCGACTTCTGCGACGACATTTCGGACGAAGCCGGCGAAGACGGCACCATCCGCCTGCTGGAGCGCGAGCGGGTGGACAATCTGCTTTCCGAAGTCAGCGACCACCGCAAGCGCATCCTGACCTGCGTGCTGGCCATGGACATCAGCAAATCCGACGGCACCATCAGCGACAGCGAAATGGCGCTGCTCAGCCACATGATGAAAACCTGGAGCATTACCCTGGACGATCTGGAACGCGAATTCGCGCGCTGATCCGCCCCGACAAAAGCAGCCGCAGGCCCGCGCCCGGCTGCTTTTTGCTGCCCGACAACCACCCGAGCATGAAACCGCAATGACTACCCGCTTTACCGGCACCGACCGCTACATCGCCACCGACGACCTGATGATGGCCGTCAACGCCTCCGTCACCCTGCAACGCCCGCTGCTGATCAAGGGCGAGCCCGGCACCGGCAAGACCATGCTGGCCGAGGAAGTCGCCGCCAGCCTGGGCCGCGAGCTGATCGTCTGGCCGATCAAGTCCACCACCAAGGCGCAGCATGGCCTTTACGAATACGACGCCGTCTCCCGGCTGCGCGACTCGCAGCTGGGCAACGACAAGGTGCACGACATCCGCAACTACATCGTCAAGGGCAAGCTGTGGCAAGCCTTCGAGGCCGATACCGCTCCGGTATTGCTGATCGACGAAATCGACAAGGCCGACATCGAATTCCCCAATGATCTGCTGCGCGAGCTGGACCAGATGGAGTTCTTCGTCCACGAGACGCAGGAATTCGTGCGCGCCCGCCAGCGGCCCATCATCATCATCACCTCCAACAACGAGAAGGAGCTGCCGGACGCCTTCCTGCGCCGCTGCTTCTTCCATTACATCCGTTTCCCGGACCGGGAAACCATGCAGGCCATCATCGACGTGCACTTTCCGGATATCCGGCAACAGCTGGTCAGCCAGGCGCTGGAGGTGTTCTTCTCCATCCGCGAGCTGCCCGGCCTGAAGAAGAAACCGACCACCTCCGAGCTGCTGGACTGGTTGAAGCTGCTGGACGCGGAAAACGTCAGCGCCGAGCAGCTGCAAGCGCAGCAGGACGACAGCGCCGCGCCGCCGCTGGCCGGCGCGCTGCTCAAGAACGAGCAGGATCTGCAATTGTTCGAGCGCCTGATGCAGATCGCGCGCCTGCGTCGCTGACATGGCCGACCTCCTCGCCGACTTCCTCGATTCGCTGCGGCTGGCCGGCCGCAGCGAACACACCCGGCAAGCCTATCGCGGCGACCTGCAACTGCTGCAAAAACAGCTGGGCGAGCCGCCGCTGGCCGACGCCTCGCCACCGCAGCTGCGCAAGGCGCTGGCCAGCCTGCACGCCCAGGGCCTGGGCAGCCGCAGCCTGGCGCGCAAGCTCTCGTCCTGGCGACAGTTTTACCGCTGGCTGCAACAGCAGGCCTTGCGCGAGGACGATCCCTGCCTTGGCCTGCGCGCGCCCAAGCAGGACAAGCTGCTGCCCAAGGCGCTGCCGGTGGACGGAGCGGCCGCCCTGCTCGACCGCATCGAAGCCGACGACGAACTGTCGGTGCGCGATCGGGCGCTGTTCGAACTGATATACGGCTGCGGGCTGCGGCTGTCCGAAGCTGTGGGGCTGAATCTGGACAACGTCGATTTTTCCGACGACCTGATCCGCGTGCACGGCAAGGGCGGCAAAACCCGCCTGCTGCCGCTGGGCGTCACGGCGCGCGACTGGCTGCAGCGCTGGCTGGCCCTGCGTCCGGCGACAAACGACGAGGCCGCCCTGTTCCTGGGCCGGCACGGCCGGCGCCTGGGCGGCCGCCAGGTGGAAAAACGCCTGCGCGACTGGGCGCTCAAGACCGGCGCGCCGCAACACGTCCATCCCCACATGCTGCGCCACTCCTTCGCCTCGCACCTGCTGCAATCCTCGGGCGATTTGCGCGCGGTGCAAGAGCTGCTGGGCCACGCCAACCTGTCCAGCACCCAGATCTATACCGCGCTGGATTTCCAGCATCTGGCGCGCGCTTACGACCAGGCCCACCCGCGCGCGCGCAAGAAAAAAGGCGACGTCGACTAGACCTCGCCTCGCGTTTTTCCGGCCGGGCCGATCAGGCCTGCGCCGTGTCGCTCTCCACCCGCTCCAGCAACCATCGCAGCGCCGTCGCCACCGTCTGGGCGCGCACCGCGGCGCGATCGCCGGCAAACTGGCAGCATTTGGCTTCGGTCTGCCCGTCGGGACGAGCCAGCGCGATCCATACCGTGCCCACCGGTTTCTCCGGGCTGCCGCCGTCCGGGCCGGCGATGCCGGACACCGCCACCGCCCAGTCCGCGCCAGCCAGCTTCTGCGCGCCGCCGGCCATCTGCCGCACAACCGCCTCGCTCACCGCGCCGAAGCGGTCGAGCGCGGCGGCCTCCACCCCCAGCAATTGCCGCTTGGCCTGATTGCCGTAGCTGACGATGCCGTGGCTGAACCAGGCTGAGCTGCCCGGAATGTCGGTGAGCGCCGCCGCGATCAAGCCGCCGGTGCAAGACTCCGCCGTCGCTACGCTCTGGCCGCGCGCGCGCAGGGCCGCGCCGAGGCGGGCGGCCAGTCGATCTTCATTTGCCATGACGTTCCTTGAAGTGTCGAATCAGACCGGCGGTAGAGGCGTCGTGGCGGCCCGGCTCGCAACCGGGGGCCAGCTCGGGCAGAATCCGCCGCGCCAGCTGCTTGCCGTACTCCACCCCCCATTGGTCGAAGGAGTTGATGCCCCAGATCACGCCCTGCACGAACACCTTGTGCTCGTAAAGCGCCATCAGCATGCCCATGCTGTAAGGCGTCACCTTGTCCAGCGCCAGAGTGTTGGACGGCTGATTGCCCGGGAACAGTTTTTGCGGCAGCAACATGTCCAGTTGCTCGCCGCTCAGGTGGCTGAGCTCCCGCATCGCCTCGGCCTCGCCCTTGCCGCGCATCAGCGCCTCGGTCTGCGCCAGGCAGTTGGCCACCAGCACATGATGCTGCTCGCCCAGCGGATAATGGCTGTTCATCGGCAGAATGAAGTCGCAAGGCACCAGGCGGGTGCCCTGATGCAAGAGCTGGAAGAAGGCGTGCTGGCTGTTGGCGCCCTCTTCGCCCCAGATAACCGGGCCGGTGTCGAAGTCCAGCGCCTCGCCGTAGCGGCCTACCCGCTTGCCGTTGGATTCCATGTCCAGTTGCTGGATATGCGCCGGCAGCCGGCGCAAACCATGGTCGTACGGCATGATGGCGTGGGTGTGCGCCCGATAGAAGGTGTTGTACCAGATGCCGATCAGGGCCAGCAGCACCGGCATATTGGCCGCGAACGGCGCGCTGAAGAAATGGCGATCCATGGCGTGGCCGCCGTCGAGGAAGGCGCGGAAGTTGTCGTAGCCGATCGCCAGCATCACCGGCAAGCCGATGGCCGACCACACCGAATAGCGGCCGCCCACCCAGTCCCAGAAGCCGAACATGTGCTCGGGATCGATGCCGAAGGCCGTCACCGCCGGCGCGTTGGTGGAAACCGCGACGAAATGGCGGGCGATGTCGGCCTCGGTCGCGCTTTGCAGAAACCACTGGCGCGCGGCCTGGGCGTTGAGCAGCGTCTCCGGGGTGGTGAACGATTTGGAGGCGATGATGAACAGCGTGGTGGCCGGGTTCAATCGCTCCAGCGTGCGCGCCAGGTGCTGGCCGTCGACATTGGAAACGAAGTGCACGTTCAGGCCGGGCTGGGCATAAGCCGCCAGCGCCTCCTTCACCACCAGCGGGCCGAGGTCGGAACCGCCTATGCCCAGGTTCACCACGTCGCGGATGGCTTGCCCGTCGCAACCCAGCCACTCGCCGCCGCGCACCTTGTCGCTGAAGACGCGCAGCCGCCGCAGCACGGCGTGCACCTCGGGAACCGCGTCGACGCCGTCCACCGGCAGGCTTGCCGTTTCCGGCAACCGCAGCGCGGTGTGCAGCACGGCGCGGTTCTCGCTGACGTTGATGCGCTCGCCGCCGCGCATCCTCTCCATCCAGCCGGCCAGATCGGCGACGTTGGCCAGTTCGATCAGCAACTCCAGCGTGCGTTCGGTGATGCGGTTTTTCGAGTAATCGAGCAACAGGCCGTCCAGCTCCAGCGAAAAGCGCTGGAAACGCTGCGGATCGGTGTCGAACAGCTCGCGCATGTGCATATGGCGAGTGGCCCGTTGGTGCTGGTGCAGCTTGGCCCAGACGGAGGTGGCGTTGATGTCGGTTTGGCGTGGCGCTGCCATGATGTCTGCCTGCGAAGGGGGGAATGGAAAAGCGAAAGGGGCTAGGCCCCTTTCGCGTCATCTCGAAGCCGAGATCATACCAAACGTATACGCCGCCGGCTCACAGCTTGATGAAGTGCTCGCGGTAATAGCGCATTTCCTCGATGGATTCGAGGATGTCGGCCAGCGCCTCGTGCTTGCCGCGCTTGACCACGCCCCTGGCCACTTCCGGCTTCCAGCGCTTGCACAGCTCCTTGAGCGTGGACACGTCCAGGTTGCGATAGTGGAAGTAGGCCTCGAGCCTGGGCATCCAGCGCGCCATGAAGCGGCGATCCTGGTGGATGGTGTTGCCGCACATCGGGGTGACACGTTCCGGCACGTACTGCATCATGAAATCCAGCAGTTGCTGTTCCGCCTCGGCCTCGGTCAGGGCGGAGGCCTTGACCTTGGCGATCAGGCCGCTCTTGCCGTGGGTGTTCTTGTTCCAGTCGTCCATGCCGTCGAGAATGGCGTCGGGCTGATGCACCACCAGCACCGGCGATTCGGCGATCACGTTGAGCTGGCTGTCGGTCACGATCATCGCCACTTCGATGATGCGGTCGCTATCCGGGTTCAGGCCAGTCATTTCCATGTCCAGCCAGATGAGGTTATTTGTGTCTTGTGCCATACTTGTCGGTCTTTAGAAAACGCAATCATTTTCCTTCATTGCCGCCTTCGCGGCAAACCCCAAACCAGTACGGACCGAAATGACCGAGGCCTTTTCCCTATTATTCGCCGCCGCGCTGCTGCTGACGTTGTCTCTGAAGCTGTGGCTGGGCGCGCGCCATATCCGGCATATCGCCAGGCATCGCCGCCAGGTGCCGGAAGCCTTTCGCGACGCCATCACGCTGGAGGCGCATCAGCGCGCCGCCGATTACACCATAGCCAAAACCCGGCTGGGTCTGCTCTCCGCCTGGCTGGACACCGCAGTCATCGCCGCGCTGACCTTCGGCGGCGGCTTGCAATGGCTGGCGCTGCAAACCATGGCCCTGTCCGGCCAGCCGCTGCTGGCCGGCATGGCGTTGGTGAGCGCCGTCGCCGTGATCAGCGGAGCAGTCTCGCTGCCGCTGTCGCTGTACGGCACCTTCGGCGTGGAAGCCCGCTACGGCTTCAACAAGACGACTATCGGCCTGTTCATCGCCGACCAGCTCAAGGGCATGGCGCTCGGCGCGGTCATCGGCCTGCCGCTGCTGGCGCTGGTGCTGTGGCTGATGGAGATTTCCGGGCCGCTGTGGTGGCTGTGGGTGTGGCTGGTCTGGTCCGGCTTCCAGTTGCTGATGGTGGCGCTGTACCCGACGCTGATCGCGCCGCTGTTCAACAAGTTCAAGCCGCTGGAAGACCAGGCGCTGCAACGCCGCATCGAGGCCTTGCTGGATCGCGCCGGCTTCAAGAGCCAGGGTGTGTTCGTGATGGACGGTTCGCGTCGCTCCAGCCACGGCAACGCCTACTTCACCGGTTTTGGCAGTGCCAAGCGCATCGTCTTCTTCGACACCCTGCTCACCCAGTTGAGCCATGCCGAAATCGAGGCCGTGCTGGCGCACGAGCTGGGCCACTTCAAGCGCCGCCACATCGTCAAGCGCATCGCCTTCGCCTTCGCGCTGTCGCTGGGCTTCCTGTTCCTGCTGGGCCAGCTGATGCACGCGCCCTGGTTCTACGCCGGCATGGGCGTAACCTTGCCCAGCACCGCGATGGCGCTGATCCTGTTCTTCACCGCGGTGCCGGCCTTCGCCTTCCCGCTGACGCCGCTCTCCAGCATGCTGTCGCGCCGGCACGAGTACGAGGCCGACGCCTTCGCCGCCGCCGAAACCGAAGCCGGCGAGCTCATCCAGGCGCTGGTGAAGCTGTACCGCGACAACGCCTCGACGCTCACCCCCGACCCGCTGCACTCCGCCTTTTACGACTCGCACCCTCCGGCGGCGTTGCGCATCCAACACCTGAAAGGACAACACTCATGAATCTGCTGGAACTGTCCTGCGCGCCGCAGCACGGCGCCGCGCCGCTGGCGGAACAAACCGTCAAGCAACTGCTGGCCGGCCTGCCCGGCTGGGAAATCCAGGGCATCGAGCTGGTGAAAACCTTCCCCTTCGGCAACTTCCACGACACCATGGCCTTCGTCAACGCCCTGGCCTGGATCGCGCACCGCGAAGACCATCACCCGGACATGTCGGTGCACTACAACCGCGCGGTGGTGCGCTTCAGCACCCACGACGCCGGCGGCCTGACGCTCAACGATTTCATCTGCGCGGCGAAAACCGAAGCGCTGCTGGGCCGTCCATGACCGCGACTACCGGACAGATCATCCGCAGCCACGGCCGCCGCTTCATCGTCGAGGCGGACGGCCAGACCTACGATTGCACTACCCGCGGCAAGCGCGTCGACTTCGCTTGCGGCGACTGGGTGGACATCCTGGTGCAGAACAAGGAACAGGCGGTCATCGAACGCGCCCAGGAGCGGCGCAGCCTGCTCTACCGCCAGGACGACTGGAAAACCAAGGTCATCGCCGCCAACGTGACGCGCATCCTGTTCGTCACCGCCGCCGTGCCCTCGCCCAACGAAGAGCTTTTGGGCCGCTGCCTGATCGCCGCCGAAGCCGGCGACATCGAGCCCGTCATCGTCGTCAACAAGTCCGACCTGCCGGAAACCGCCGCGCTGCTGGAAAAATTGCAACTCTATGTAAAGCTCGGTTACCAGCTGCTCACACTTTCGGCCAAGCAGGATTTCGAGCCGCTGCTGCCGCTATTGCAAGGCCAGACCAGCGTGCTGGTCGGACAGTCGGGCATGGGCAAATCCACGCTGACCAACGCGCTGTTGCCGGAAGCCAAGGCCCGCACCGGCGACATCTCGCAAGCGCTGGATTCGGGACGGCACACCACCACCCACGCCACGCTTTACCACCTCAACGCCGACAGCCACCTGATCGACTCGCCAGGCTTGCAGGAGTTTGGCCTCAAGCACCTTCAGGCCTCGGAACTGATATACCACTTTCCGGAAATG
Source organism: Xenophilus sp. AP218F (assembly GCA_002213445.1). GTDB lineage: Bacteria > Pseudomonadota > Gammaproteobacteria > Burkholderiales > Chromobacteriaceae > Chromobacterium. The sequence goes on from NJIE01000006.1 coordinate 107,958, forward strand.
CGGCCCTTCATCGGCCAGTGCCGTTTCCACAACTGCTCCCACCGCGTCGAGCCCAACTGTGCCATCATGAATGCAGCGGCAGAGGGGTTGATCACCAAGCAGCGCCTGGATTTGCTGCAACGCCTGACGCAAGAGCTGGCGCCATCCAAATTGTAAACAAGAGAGTACATACTCTTTATTTACTTTTTATCCCACTATGCATATCCTGCAACACGAGGGCGGAATAATTGATCTAGCATTATTTGTTCAAACACAAAAGGAGCCAACACTATGACAAAACGGATCGCACTGGTTACCGGCGGCATGGGCGGCATCGGCACCGCCATCTGCAAGACGCTGGCCGAATCCGGTCACATCGTGGTAACGACGTACAGCAAACCGGGCCGCGAGCAAGCCTGGCACGCCGACATGAAGGGTTTTGGCTTCACCGATATTCACAGCTACCTGTGCGATGTCACCGACACCGCCGCTTGCCGGGAGATGGTCGCCAAGATCGCCCGCGACATCGGCCCGGTCGGCATTCTGGTCAACAACGCCGGCATCACCCGCGACGGCACGTTCAAGAAACAAACCAAGGAAGACTGGGACGCGGTGATCCGCACCAATCTGGACTCGGTCTTCAACATGACCAAGCCGGTGCTGGACGGCATGCTGGAAGCCGGTTTCGGCCGCATCGTCAACATCTCCTCGATCAACGGCCAGAAAGGCCAGTTCGGTCAGGTCAACTACTCCGCGGCCAAGGCCGGCATGCACGGCTTCACCATGGCGCTGGCGCAGGAAGTGGCGCGCAAGGGCATCACCGTCAACACCATCTCCCCGGGCTATATCGCCACGGAAATGGTGATGGCGGTGCCGGAAGACGTGCGCAACAAGATCATCGCCCAGATCCCGGTGGGCCGCCTGGGCAAGCCGGAAGAAATCGCCGCGCTGGTCAACTTCCTTTGCTCCGACCAGGCCGGCTTCATCACCGGAGCGAATGTCGCCATGAACGGCGGCCAGCACATGATGTAAGTCTCGCCCCCTGCTCCGCCACGCGCCGCCGGCTCTCCGGCGGCGTTTTGTTTTGGTGTATGCTGGCAGGCCCCATCCACCCGCATGCATTGGAAACATGGCTGAAAATCTGATCATTGAAGGCGTCAGCAAGGAAGAAAAGTACCAGACGCTGCTGCCGCAGGCTCACGCGCTGATCCAGGGAGAAACCGACCTCATCGCCGCTTTGGCCAATCTGTCCTCGGCGCTGGCGACCACCTTCGGCTGGCTCTGGACCGGCTTTTACCTCGTCAAGGGCGAGCAATTGGTGCTGGGACCGTTCCAGGGACCGATCGCCTGCACCCGCATTCCGTTCGGCCGCGGCGTCTGCGGCGCCGCCTGGCAGCAGAACCGGACGCTGGCGGTGGAGGATGTCGACGCCTTCCCCGGCCATATCGCCTGCTCGTCCAGCGCGCGCTCCGAAATCGTGGTGCCGATCCGCGATGCCGCCGGCGCGGTCGTCGCCGTGCTGGATGTGGATTCCGCGGAACTGGCCTCATTCGACGCTACGGATATCGATTATCTGCAAAAAATCGTACAGCCTTTAGGCCAGTTGTTCCCGGCCTGAGCGCCTGCCAAAAACACAGCGCCCGCCACTTGAAAAGTGGTCGGGCGCTTTTTTACTCTGATTGCCGAGCGGTTTAGCGCGACTTCACGAACGGCACGCCGATCGCCTTGGGCGCCAGAGAGCGGCCGACGAAGCCCGCCAGCAGCAGCACGGTCAGCACATAGGGTATGACCGCGATGGCCTGCGATGGAATCTGCCCCACTACCGGCAACGCCACGCCCTCCAGACGGATCTGCACCGCGTCGGCAAAGGCGAACAGCAGACAACCGGCCACCGCCGACAGCGGCCGCCACTTGCCGAAGATCAGCGCCGCCAGCGCCAGAAAGCCCTTGCCCGCCGTCATCTCGCGAATGAAGCTCCCGGTCTGGTACACCGACAGATACGTGCCGGCCATGCCGCACAGCACGCCGCCCCAGAACAAGGCGGTGTAACGGACGCGCGCCACCGAAATCCCGGCGGTATCCGCCGCGTGCGGGTTCTCGCCCACGGCCCGCAGGCGCAGGCCGAAGCGGGTTTTGAACAGCACCCAGGTCACCAGCGGAATCACCACCAGCGCGGTGAGGTAAACCAGGACGCTGTGGCCGGAAATCAGTTTGCTGTACACCAGCCCCAGCACCGGCACGTCGCGCAGCGCGTCGGCGAACGGCAAGGCGATTTCATGAAAACGCGCCGCATCCGGCAGCTGCGGCGAGTTGCCGCCCTGATGGAACAACGCCAGGCCCAGCACCGGCGTCAGGCCGGAGGCGATGGTGTTGATCGCCATGCCGGAAATCAGCTGGTTGCCGTTGTAGGTGACGGAGACGAAGGCATGCACCATGGCCATGGCCACCGAAGCGGCGATGCCGGCGGCCATGCCCAGCCACGGGCTGTTGGAGCCGAGCGCCACCGCCGCCGAAACGAAGGCCGCCAGCAGCATCTTGCCTTCCAGGCCGATGTCCACCACGCCGGAGCGTTCCGAGAACATGCCCGCCAGCGCCGCCAGCACCAGCGGCGTGGCCACGCGCACCGTGGAGTCGAGAAGACTGAAGAACATTTCCATTACTTGTTGTCCTTGCGCTTGAACAGGCCGGCGATGAACGGCTCGAACAGGTTTTCCAAAGCACCGCAGAACAGGATGATCAGGCCCTGGATGAACAGGATCATCTCGCGGGTGATCATCGGCTTCTCGAACGACAGATCGGAGCCGCCCTGGGTCAGCGCGCCGAACAACAGCGCCGACAGGATGATGCCCACCGGATGGTTGCGCCCCATCAGCGCCACGGCGATGCCGACGAAGCCGACGCCGTTGGTGAACAGCACGTTCATGCGGTGCGAGGAGCCCAACAGGTCGTTGACCGCCGACAGGCCGCCCAGCGCGCCCGATACGCACATGGCGACGATGATGACGCGGCTGACGCTGACGCCGGCGTAGCGCGCGGCGTGCTCGTTGGTGCCGACCGTGCGCAGCGTGAAACCCCAGCGGCTATGCCATACCACCAGGTAGAACAGCGCGCTGGCGATCAGGGCCAGGACAAAGGTCAGGTTGAGCGGCGAACTGGGCAATTCCAGCCCCATGCCGGCGGCCAGCACGTGCAGTTGCGGAATCCAGCCGGATTCGGCGAACTCGCGCGTGGTCGGGTTTTGCGAGCCCGGCTCGATCAGCTGGTGACTGATCAGGTACAACATCAGCGAATAGGCGATGAAGTTGAACATGATAGTGGTCACCACGATGTGGCTGCCGCGCTTGGCCTGCAGATAGGCCGGGATATAGGCCCAGGCCGCGCCGAAGCCCATCGCCGCCAGGATGGCCAGCGGCACCAGCGCCGCCGGCGGCAGCGTATGGTCGAAGCCCAGCATCACCAGGGTGACGCCAAGGCCGGCCAGATAGGTCTGCCCCTCGCCGCCGATATTGAACAGCCCGGCGTGGAAGGCGGTGGCCACCGCCAGGCCGGCGAAGATATAGCCGGTGGTATAGAACAGCGTATAGCCTATGCCTTCGCCGTAACCGAAGGCGCCGTGAATCAGCAGCTTCAGGCATTCGACCGGGTTTTCCCCGATCAGCCAGGTGACGAGGCCCGTCACCAGCAAAGCCGCCAGCAGGTTGAGCGCCGGCAGGATGCTAAGCTGCGCCCAGCGCGGCAAAGTGGATGGTTGTCCGAATTTCAATGCTTGTGCCCCCCCATCAGCAGGCCAAGGGAAGTGGCGTCGGCGTCCTTGGCCGCCACTTCGCCGGTAATCTGTCCGCCCGCCATCACCAGGATGCGGTCCGCCAGCGCCAGGATTTCGTCCAGCTCCACCGACACCAGCAAGATGGCCTTGCCTTCGTCTCGCAGCTGGATCAGCCGCTTGTGGATGAACTCGATGGCGCCGATGTCCACGCCGCGCGTGGGCTGGCCGATCAACAACACGTCCGGGTTGGCGTGGATTTCGCGCGCCAGCACCACTTTTTGCTGATTGCCGCCGGACAACAGCCCGACGCGTAGCAGCGGATTGGCCGGGCGGATGTCGAACTGGCCGATGAAGTCGCGCGCGCGCGCCACCAGCTTGCGGCGCGAATACCAGGGGCCGCGCCCCAGGGCCGGGTCGTCGTGATAGCCCAGGATGGCGTTTTCGAACATGGAGAAAGCCTTGACCAGGCCTTCGCGCGAGCGGTCTTCCGGAATGTGGCCGATGCCCAGACGGCGATAGCGCGCCGCGCGCGGCTGGCGGCTCTTGTCCTTGAGCAGATCCCGCCCCTTATAGACGATCTCGCCGGCGGTGGGCGCGCGCATGCCGGCCAGCACTTCCAGCAGCTCGGACTGGCCGTTGCCGGATACGCCGGCCACGCCGACGATCTCGCCGGCCCGGACCTGGAAGTCGAGGTTGTCCAGCAGCTTGACGCCGCGCGCGTCGGTCAGGCTCAACCCCTTGATTTCGAGCGCCGCCGCGCCGGGCTTGGCCGCCGCCTTGTCCACCTTCAGGCTCACCTTGCGGCCCACCATCAGGTCGGCCAGCTTTTCCTTGTCCACCTCGCGGGTATGGACGTTGGCCACCACCGTGCCGGCGCGCATCACGCTGACGTTGTCGGTGATGTCCATCACTTCGCGCAGCTTGTGGGTGATCAGGATCACCGTCTTGCCCTGCTCCTTGAGCGAACGCAGGATGTGGAACAGGTGATCGGCCTCCTGCGGCGTCAGCACCGCCGTCGGCTCGTCCAGGATCAGCACGTCGGCGCCGCGGTACAGCGCCTTGAGGATTTCCACCCGCTGCTGCAGGCCGACGCCCAAATCGCCGACGATGGCGTCCGGGTCGACTTCCAGCGAGTAGTCGCGATTCAGGGCCTTCAGGTGCTCGCGCGCCTGGTCCATGCCCTGCTTCAGCAGCCGGCCGCCTTCGGCGCCCAGCACGATGTTTTCCAGCACGGTAAAGGTGTCCACCAGCATGAAGTGCTGATGCACCATGCCGATGCCAAGGCCGATGGCCTCCTGGCTGTTGCGGATGGCCGCGTCGCGGCCGTTGATGCGGATGCTGCCGCTGTCGGCCTGGTAATAGCCGTACAGAATGCTCATCAGCGTGGATTTGCCAGCTCCGTTTTCTCCGATGACGCCGTGGATGCTCCCCTTGGCGATGCTCATCGTGACGTCACGGTTGGCCTGGACGGCACCAAAACTCTTGTTGATGCCTGTCAGCTCAATGGCGAACTCGGTCATGCTTGTTATGTTCCCGATCTTCGGTCAAATCCGGCCCGCCCAACGAAGAAACAGCCGCGATGGAAAACCATCGCGGCTGCCGCCCCGTAGCCGGGGATACGCTGCCTGCTTATTGCACCGGGCAGCTGTTGTTGGCGCGGTAGTCGACCACCTTGATCTTGCCGCTGACGATATCAGCCTTGGCGGCATTGATCTTCTTTTCCATCTCCGGGGTGATCTGCGCGCGGTTGTTCTTGTCCAGCGCCCAGTCCACGCCCTGCTCCTTCAGGCCCAGCACTTGCACGCCCGGCTTCCAGGAGCCGTTCTTGGCGTCCTTCAGCGTGTTGTAGACGGCCACGTCCACGCGCTTGACCATCGACGTCAGCACGGAACCCGGGTACAGGTGGTTCTGGTTGCTGTCCACGCCGATGGAGTACTTGCCGGCGGCCTTGGCCGCTTGCAACACGCCAAGGCCGGTGCCGCCGGCGGCGGCGAACACCACGTCCACGCCGCGGTCAAACTGGCTCTTGGCCAGCTCGGTGCCGCGCGCCGGGTCGTTGAAGGCCGCCGGCGTGGTGCCGGTCATGTTCTGGATCACGCTGGCGTTCTTGTTGATGTACTTGACGCCCTGCACGTAGCCGCAGCTGAAGGCGCGGATCAGCGGCACGTCCATGCCGCCGATGAAGCCCACCTTGCCGCTCTTGGACTTGAGCGCGGCGGCCATGCCGGTCAGGAAGGAGCCTTCCTGTTCCTTGAAGACGATGCTCTGCACGTTCGGGCCCTTGGCCACGGCGTCGATCAGCACAAACTTGACCTTGGGGTAATCCTTGGCCACGGTTTCCACCGCCTGGGTGAAGGAGAAGCCGACGGCGATCACGATGTCGGAATCGCTGCGCGCCATCTTGCGCAGCAGCTGTTCCTTTTGCGCGTCGGAGGCGATCTGGCCGTCGCGGTAATTGATCTTGAAGTCCTTCTTGAAACGCTCTGCGCCGGTGTAGGCGGCTTCATTGAAGCTCTTGTCGAACTTGCCGCTCGGATCGTAGATCAGCGACGGGGTGAAGTCCTTGGCCAGGGCGGAAGCCGACAGCAAGGTGGCGGCAACGGCAAAGCTGATTCGTTTCAATTGGATGGTCATCTCTATAACTCTGGGAGTTTGTTGGTCAACACGCACGGCGTCACCCCTCGGGATGTGGTGTCGTGCAACAGCGCTTCGACCTCAAGCGGCCGCCTTTCTTGCGCCTGGCATGTAACGTCTGAACTACAGGTCAAGGTGCGAAAAAAGGCCTGATGGCCAAATCGCCGGCAGGCGAAAAAGTCAACAGACGCGGCTTCGTCGTTCTTCTGAGCGCGGCGAATTGTAAAGAGGGCATCCGCGACTGTAAACAATTTCCTTCGATCTTGAAATATACCAAACCGATATCGTCGTTCCGGCATCGCGCCAGGCCCGCCCCAGCCGGGATTGTGCCGAGCCGCCGTCCTCTTTCCCACGACAATCCGCGCGGCGATTGACCTGTCGCAAAACCGGCGATAGTTGCCGGCAGCCATACCCAAACCGGAGCCGACGCCCTACAATCCCGGTCTTGCATTGAAGCCGAGTCCCCATGCTGCCCATTTTGTACCAAGACGATCGCCTGATCGCCATTCACAAGCCGTCCGGCCTGCTGGTGCACCGCACCGTGCTGGACCGCCACGAAACCCGCTTCGCCGTGCAGCTGCTGCGCGACCAGATCGGCCGGCGCGTCTACCCGGTGCACAGGCTGGACAAGGGCACTTCGGGGGTATTGCTGTTCGCGCTGGACAAGGACGCGGGCCGCGAGATGAGCTGGCAATTCGAACGCCAGCAAGTGGACAAGACCTACCTGGCCGTCGTGCGCGGCCACACCGACGACGCCGGCCTCATCGACCATCCGCTGACGCGCCGTCCCGACGATCTGGAATGGATAGGCGAGCAGGTGGAAACCGCCGCCCAGCCGGCGCAGACCGAATACCGCACGCTGGCCAGAACCGAGCTGCCGATCGCCGTGGACCGCTACCCCACCAGCCGCTACAGCCTGGTGGAGCTGCATCCGCTCACCGGCCGCCGCCACCAGCTGCGCCGCCATCTCAAGCATATCGCCCACCCCATCATCGGCGACTCCACTTACGGCAAGGGCCGCCACAACCGGATGTTCGGCGAACATCTGGGCTGCCGGCGCATGCTGCTGGCCTGCATGCGGATGCGGCTCATCCATCCGCTAGGCGGCGAACCCCTGACGCTGGCCACCCGGCTGGACGAGGACTTTGCCCATGCGCTGCGGCAACTGGGCTGGCAAGACGCCGTTCCCGCCGCCTGGCTCCCCACCCCGCGCGACGCGGACTGACTTTCCGACTACCTTTCAGGCATATCATCGAAAGCCATCATCATGCTTAGCTACCGCCATGCTTTTCACGCCGGCAACCACGCCGACGCGCTCAAGCATCTGATCGAAATTGAGCTGCTCAACTATCTGGGCCAGAAGGACAAGCCTTACTGGTATATCGACACCCACGCCGGCGCCGGCGCGTATTCGCTGGTGGAAGGCTACGCCACCAAGAACGCCGAATTCGAAAGCGGCATCGCCCGTCTGTGGCAGCGCGACGACCTGCCCGCCGCCGTGGCCAACTACGTCGGCGTGGTCAAACGCATGAATCCCGACGGCGAGCTGAAGTTCTACCCCGGCTCGCCCTGGTGCGCGGCCGACGTGATGCCGCAAAGCGACAAGCTGCGCCTGTTCGAACTGCACCCCAGCGACGCCGCCCTGCTGCAACAGAACTTCGCCGGCGCGGGCCGCCGGGTGCAGATCCAGCAGGCCAACGGCTTTGAAGCCATCAAGGCCATCCTGCCGCCGCCGCCGCGCCGCGGCCTGGTGCTGATCGACCCGCCTTACGAAGACAAGCGCGACTACCAGCACGTGGTCTCGGCGCTGAAGGAATGCCTGAAACGCTTCGCCACCGGCGTTTACGCCGTGTGGTATCCCTGCCTGCAGCGCGCCGAGATGAAAGAGCTGCCCAAGGAGCTGAAAAAGCTGCCGGCCAAGAACTGGCTGCGCGCCGAGCTGCACGTGCAAGCCCCGTCCGCCGACGGTTTCGGCATGTACGGCAGCGGCATGTTCATCCTCAACGCGCCGTGGACTCTGCCGCAAGCGCTGCGCGAGACGCTGCCTTATCTCGTCAAGCACCTAGGCCAGGACGGCAAGGCCAACTTCGTGCTGGAGACCGGCGGCGATCTCTGAGCCTCGCCGGGTTTTCCGCCTCAAGCACGCTTTGGCGTGCTTTTTTTGCGGAAAATTAACTTCAAGAGAAGTATCTTTACTTGAAACAAAACTACATGCCATTGGCCAGCCCAACAGCATGTCGCGACCGGTATTTTGAACATAAGCCGCGCGCCAAGGCAGTTCATCCCCGCGCCGCCCGCGGACAAGCGGGACGCGACGTGCTATCCTGCGCGCCCGGTTTCGCACACCTCCCACACGCATGGCCAAACTGTTTTTCCGATACGCCGCGATGAATAGCGGCAAAAGCACCCAGCTGCTGCAGATCGCCAACAATTACGAATCCATGGGCAAGACGGTGGCGCTGTACACCAGCGCCATCGACGACCGCTACGGCGTAGGCAAGATCACCTCGCGGCTCAATATCCAGCGCGAAGCGCTGACCTTCTCCCCGCAGCTGGACTTTCTGAGCCAGGACTACGGCGAAACCGCCTGCATCCTGATCGACGAAGCGCAATTCATGACGCCGGAGCAAGTGCGCCAGCTGCACGAGCTGGCGCATACCCGCGGCATTCCGGTGATCTGCTTCGGCCTGCGCAGCGATTTTCGCGGCCACCCCTTCCCCGGCTCCAGCTGGCTGTTGTCGCTGGCCGAGGACGTGGAAGAGATCAAAACCATCTGCCAGTGCGGCAAAAAAGCCACCATGCACATCCGCATCGCGCCCGACGGCCAGCGAGTCAAGGAAGGCCCGCAAGTTTCGATCGGCGGCGAGGCGCAATACCGCGCCGTCTGCGGCCAGTGCTTCTACCAGCTGTAAGCGCGCCGTCAAACAAGGGTTTGCTTGTGTCATTGCCGCCGCACGCCGCCGGCGATCGAGCGCATTTGCATGCAATCCAATCAAACCCAATGGCATATTGACTAACCGGCCGCCAACGCGCCGGCGATCAATCAACCATTGGAGATGCGATGCTATATATGACACTCTCGGCCTGCCTGCTCGGCGCCGGCCTGGCGCTGGCAGCCGGCGCCCAGGCGGCGAACACGGCCATTCCCGCCTGGGCAGTGAAAGTGGAAGGCCGCGCCCTGGCCAAGGATCAGGCCTGGCTCGCCACCTGGCCCGGCGTCAGCTGGCAGGCGCGTTTCGACGGCAGCGCCGTCGGCGTCCGGCTGGACGACTCGCGCAACTACTATCTGTTGCAAGTGGATGGCCAGACCGTTCGCGAAATCGAACCGGCCAGCGGCGAGCGCGTCGTCTGGGCACGCAACCTGCCGCCTGGCCCCCATCTCGCGGCGCTGATCAAACGCACCGAATCTCCCCAATACGCCGGCCGCTTCGCCGGCTTCGCGCTGGAAAACGGCCGCGTCCTGCAAGCGCCGCCCGTTCGCCAGCGCAAGATCGAAGTCCTGGGCGATTCCTGGACCGCCGCCTACGGCAACCGCTCCGTCACTCTCAACTGCAGCGAAGACGACATCACCCGCACGACCGACGCCTCGCAAAGCTACGCCGCCCTGCTTGGCCGCGCGCTGGACGCGGACGTGCGCGTCGTGGCGCACTCCGGCCTCGGCGTGGTGCGCAACTGGAACGGCAGCCTGCCCGCGCTCAACTTCGCCAGCTATTACCCGCGCGTGCTGCAAGACCGTCCCCTTGCCGCGCCGGGCAACCAGGCCCTCGATGACGGCGCCTGGCAACCGCAGGTGGTGGTCATCGGCCTCGGCATCAATGATTTTTCCACTCCGGTCAATCCCGGCGAACCACGCAGCCAGGAGCAGCTGGCGCGCGATTACGTCGCCGGCTACCACCGGCTGATCGCCAGCGTGCGCGAGCGCTACGGCGATGTCGCCATGGTGCTGACCGGCACTTACTTATGGCCAGACGACCGTCTGCGGCCGCTGGCGGCGCAAGTCGCAAACGAACAGCGCGCGCAGGGGCGCAGCGTCGCTTACGTGGAATGGCGCGACATCGAGCTGACCGGCTGCAACTGGCACCCCAGCCTCGCCGACCATCGCAAGATGGCGGAGCAAGTGCTGGCCGGCATCCGCTCGCTGGGCAGCGTCTGGTACTGAGGCGCGTCGGGCCGGCGACGAAGCGCCGCCGGCTCTGCGTGGCCGCGGCGCGCGCGACGGGTATGATGGCGAATCTCCATCGCCACACGCAGGAACCGTCATGCCTCACCCCGCCTTTACTTTTTTCAGCCGCTTTGTCGACGACATCCGCGCCGGCCGCAAAACCATCACCATCCGCGACGCCAGCGAAGCGGGATGGCAAGCCGGCCAGCGGTTGGCGCTATACACCAACCCAGAGGGGCTGCCTTTCGGGGAAATCGAAGTGCTGGCCATTCGCCCGATCCGCTTCGAACAACTGGATGACCACCACGCTCGTCAGGAAAACATGACGCTGGACGAATTAAGGCAAGTCATCCGCGCCATCTATCCCGACCTGCCGCCGCTCTACGTGATCGAATTCAAGCTTTGCGCCTGAACCGCGACAGGTGGAGCCAGTACGCCCATGAATAAGTACATATTCGAACTCGGGTGCTTTGCCTCCAGAAATATAAAAGTCTTTCAACTGCATGGATTTGCATTTGACATATGCTTTTGGGCGCGCAAAAATATCCGCGTGCACCGAAAGCACTTGCCGACAGGCATGCACAATGGGGGTGTAGCTCAGTCGGTAGAGCGGAGGCCTTGAAATCCTTGCGTCGGCGGTTCGATTCCGCCCGCCCATTCAGAAGCCCTGGCTAAATGCCAGGGCTTCGCTCATTCTGCTCGCCAACTTGCACATCGCGTCCGATTCGATAGACATGCGCATCCGCTCGTTCTTCGGGTATATTTGTTTGGCTCACAAACATCTCAATGCCGGCCCCCAGCAAACCAAATAGCGGGCATCCGAATGCTGGATCGAAAACAAAATCCAGCAAATCAAAGGCTTAAGAAAATCATGTTATTAATGATCGACAATTATGATTCCTTTACATACAACCTGGTCCAGTACTTCGGCGAGCTGGGGCAGGACGTAAAGGTTTTCCGCAACGACGAAATCACGCTGGAGCAAATCGAAGCGCTGGCGCCGCGCTACCTGGTGATTTCTCCCGGCCCGTGCACGCCCAACGAAGCCGGCGTATCCGTGCCCGCCATCAAGCATTTCGCCGGCAAGCTGCCGATCATGGGCGTGTGCCTCGGCCATCAGGGCATAGGCCAGGCCTTCGGCGGCAAGGTGATCCACGCCAAGCAGCTGATGCACGGCAAGGTGTCCCCGGTTCATCACCGCGATGTCGGCATGTTCCGCGGCCTGCCCAACCCGGTGAACTGCACCCGCTACCACTCCCTGGTCATCGAACGCGACACCCTCCCCGACTGCCTGGAGATCACCGCCTGGACCGAGGACGGCGAAATCATGGGCGTGCGCCACAAGACGCTGCCCATAGAGGGCGTGCAGTTCCACCCCGAATCCATCCTCACCGATCACGGCCACCGCATGCTGGACAACTTCCTCAGGGAATTCGCCTGATGCGGCGCCTGCTGCTGCCGATGCTGTTGTTGTCCGCTGCGGCCTGGGGCGGCTCCCTTGACGACTGCATGCGAAGCGCCGGCACCATGCCGGAAGTCGGCGGCTGTCTGCAGCAGCGCCATGCCCAGGCCGAATCCAGACTCGCCGCGACAGAGGCGCGCGTCGCCCGGGAGATGGCCGAGCTGGACCAGATCACCGCCGGCCGCTACGCCGCCGCCCGATCCCACCGCCAGGCCCGACAGGCCTTCGCCCGCTACCGCGAACGGCAATGCCGCTGGGTGGCCGCCAGCTACGCCAGCGGCAACGGCGCGGAGCAAGCGCGCCTCGCCTGCCAGACAGACCTGGACGAGCAGCGCCTGCAGGCCCTGCTCGCCCACAGCGCACAAGAGACTTCGCCATGATTACTCCGCAAGCCGCCCTCAACCGCCTGATCGACGGCAACGAGCTGTTTTACGATGAGATGCTGGACCTGATGCGCCAGATCATGCGCGGCGAACTGACGCCGGCGCAGACCGCCGCCATCCTGATCGGCCTGCGCGTCAAGGTGGAATCGGTGCTGGAAATCGCCGCCGCCGCCACCGTGATGCGCGAATTCGCCATCCACGTCCCGGTGCAGAGCCGCGATCATCTGGTCGATACCTGCGGCACCGGCGGCGACAAATCGCACACCTTCAATATCTCCACCACCGCGGCCTTCGTCGCCGCCGCCGCCGGCACGCGGGTGGCCAAGCACGGCGGCCGCTCGGTGTCCTCCAGCTCCGGCAGCGCCGACGTGCTGGAACTGTTGGGCGTCAACCTCAAGCTGGACGCCCGGCAAGTGGGCCGCTGCATCGACGAAATCGGCCTGGGCTTCATGTTCGCGCCCAACCATCACACTGCGATGAAACACGTCGCGCCCATCCGCAAGGAGCTGGGCGCGCGCACCATCTTCAACATCCTCGGGCCGCTGACCAACCCCGCCGACGCGGAAAACCAGCTGATGGGCGTATTCCACCCCGACCTCGTCGGCATTCAGTCGCGGGTGCTCAAACAGCTGGGCAGCCGCCACGTGATGATCGTCCACGGCTGCGACGGCCTGGACGAACTCACCCTGTCCGGCCCCAGCATGGTGGCCGAGCTGAAAGACGGCGACATCCTGGAATACCAGCTGGATCCGCGGGAGTTCGGCTTCCAGCTGGCAGAGCTGAAAACGCTGCGAGCGGAGACCGCCGAGCAGTCCAAATCCATGCTGCTGGCGGTGCTGGACCAGCAAAGCGGCCCGGCGCGCGACATCGTGCTGCTCAACGCCGGTGCGGCGATTTACACCGCCGGAAACGCCCCAAGCCTGGCCGATGGTGTTACCATGGCGCGCGAGGCCTTGGACTCGGGCCGCGCCCGCGCCAAACTGGAGCAGCTGATTTCGCTCAGCCAGTCTCTGGCCCACTGAATCGCGTCACCGTCGCTGGCCCGCTTGCCGGCGGCGCAACCTCATTTTTGATTTAGCCAGAACCATCATGCCAAAACTCTCCAAAGACATTTTCAAGGCTTACGACATTCGAGGCATCGTCGGCAAAACCCTGACCGCCGAGGCCGCGCATCAGATCGGCCAGGCCGTGGGCTCGGAAGCCCGCGCTCGCAAGGTCAAGGCCATTGTGGTGGGACGAGATGGCCGCCTGTCCGGGCCGGAACTGTGCCAGGCGCTGTCCGACGGCATCCGCGCCGCAGGCGTGGACGTGATCGACGTGGGCCGCGTGGCCACCCCCATGCTCTACTTCGCGGCCCACCAGCTGGGCACCCTCTCCGGCGTGATGGTCACCGGCAGCCACAACCCGCCGGATTACAACGGCTTCAAGATGATGCTGGCCGGCGACACCCTCGCCGGCGACGACATCCAGAAACTGTATCACCGCATCGCGGATCGCCAACTGAGCGAAGGCGAAGGCCAATACAGCACCCACGACATCGCCGAGGCTTATCTGGAGCGCATCACTTCCGACATCAAGCTGTCCCGCCCGATGAACATCGTCGTGGACAGCGGCAACGGCGTGGCCGGTGCGTTCGCCCCGGTGCTGTTCCGCCGTCTGGGCTGCAAGGTGCGCGAGCTGTTCTGCGACGTGGACGGCAACTTCCCCAACCACCATCCGGATCCGGCCAAGCCGGAAAACCTGAAGGACGTGATCGAGGCGCTGGCCAAGACCGACGCCGAAATCGGCCTGGCCTTCGACGGCGATGGCGATCGTCTGGGCGTGGTCACCAAGGACGGCAACATCATCTGGCCGGACCGCCAGCTGATGCTGTACGCCGCCGACGTGCTGGAGCGCCACCCCAAGGCCAAGATCATTTTCGACGTGAAATCCACCCGCCTGCTCAAGCCCTGGATCAAGGAAAACGGCGGCGTGCCGGTGATGGCGCGCACCGGCCACAGCTTCATCAAGGCCAAGATCAAGGAAACCGGCGCCCTGCTAGCCGGCGAAATGAGCGGCCACGTGTTCTTCAAGGAGCGCTGGTACGGCTTTGACGACGGCATGTACACCGGCGCTCGTCTGCTGGAAGTGCTGTCGCGCGTCGACGATCCGAGCGAACTGCTCAACGCCCTGCCCAACGCCATCTCCACCCCGGAGCTGAACCTGAAGATGGCCAAGGAAGGCGAAAACCACGCGCTGATCGCCAAGTTGCAGGAAACCGCCCAGTTCGACGGCGCGGAAGAAGTCAACACCATGGACGGCTTGCGCGTCGAGTACAAGGACGGCTTCGGCCTAGCTCGCGCCTCCAACACCACCCCGGTGATCGTGCTGCGCTTCGAAGCCGACAACAGCGACGCGCTGGAACGCATCAAGGGCGACTTCCGCCGCGTGCTGGGCACCGCCACCGACGCCAAGCTGCCGTTCTAAACGCCGCCTCGGCGCACCGCCAAACTCGCTGGGGACATGGTTTGCCATGTCCCCGTTGCATTGAAAGGAACCCGAATGTACGAACAGGCCGCCAACCATTTCTCCACCGCGCGCGATCTGCTGCGCTTCGCCGTGTCGCGCTTCAACGAAGCCGAGCTGACCTACGGCCACGGCACGCACAACGCCCACGACGAAGCCGCCTACCTGATCCTGTCCGCGCTGCAGCTGCCCATCGACCAGCTGGAGCCGTATCTGGACGCCAGACTGCTGCCGTCGGAAGTGGCGCACGTGATCGAACTGATCCGCCGCCGCGCCGAAGAACGCGTGCCGGTCGCCTACCTCACCAACGAAGCCTGGCAGGGCGAGTTCAACTTCTACGTCGACGAGCGCGTGCTGGTGCCGCGCTCCTTCATCTACGAACTGCTGGGCGAACCGCTCTCGCCGTGGATCGAGCACCCGGAGCTGGTGCACCGCGCGCTGGACCTGTGCACCGGCTCCGGCTGCCTGGCGATCCAGCTGGCCCACCATTACCCGGACGCAGAAATCGACGCGGTCGACATTTCGCTGGACGCGCTGGAAGTGGCGGCGATCAACGTCGAACGCTACGGCCTGGAAGACCGGATCAACCTGATCCACACCGACCTGCTGGAAGGCATCGAGGACAAGTACGACCTGATCATTTCCAATCCGCCCTACGTCGACGCCGAGTCGGTGGAAGCGCTGCCGGAAGAATACCTTCACGAACCGGAAATCGCGCTGGGCTCCGGCGAAGACGGGCTGGACGCCACCCGCGAAATCCTGCGCCGCGCCCCCGGCTTCCTCAACGAACGCGGCGTGCTGATGGTGGAAATCGGCCACAACCGCGACATGCTGGAAGAATGCTTCCCCACCCTGCCCTTCATGTGGATGGAAACCGAAAGCGGAGACGGCTTCGTCTTCCTGCTGACGCGCGAAGACCTGGTGGCGGGCCTCGCCGCCGACGCCCAGGGCTGATCGCCAGCCTCCCGACACGCCGACGCCGGTTTGCCCGCGTCGGCGTTTTTGCGCCCTCCTCCCGCCCGCTGTCTCGCTTTGGCGACACGCCGATTCTCGCGCAAACCCACGCCAGACAAGGCTTTCTAATGTCCGCCCTACCGCGGCGGCAAAAGCCCCTTGCCATTGCGATTGATAATGTACAAAATCAAACCATCGACAAACAAGCCAAGGACGCAAAACGATGGGACACGGCGGCAAACGCCAGGGCGCGGGGCGAAAATCCGCTTTCGGCGGCGACAAGACAGTCGCCATCCGCGTGCCCGAGCCTCTGAAACCGGTACTGGAGGCCTGGCTTTTGGACTATCGCCACTGGCGCACCCTGCAGCATAGCCAGGCCAGCGATTTTCGCACCCTGGGACAGAACCTGAGCGAAATGTCGCTGCCGCTGTTCGCCAGCAGCGTGCCCGCCGGCTCGCCGGTGGCGGCGGACGATCTGAAGGAAGCCGACATCGACCTCAATACCCATCTGGTCAGCCGCCCCGGCAGCACCTTCCTCGCCACGGTCAAGGGCGATTCGATGATAGGCGCCGGCATCCACGACGGCGACCTGCTGGTGGTAGAGCGCAATGCCGAACCGCGCAACGGCAAGGTGGTGGTGGCGGTGCTCAACGGCGAGCTGACCGTCAAGCGCCTGGACAAACAGCATGGCCGCGTCCGGCTGCTGCCGGAAAATCCGGCCTTCTCGCCGATCGAGGTGCCGGAGGATGCCAGCTTTCACATCTGGGGCGTAGTCAGCAGCGTGATTCACAAGGTGGATTAAATTCCGGGCCGCAAGCGCCGCGCCCAACGGCACACAGGAGAACGACGATGAGCCAGCAGCAAAACGACAGCATCAAGATGAAATTCATGGACTGGAAGCGCCTGCCGCGCCCGTTTCGCGCCGTGATCCACGGTCAGCCGCAAGTGCTGATCTCTCGCCCGGGCCGCGACTACTATATGCCGGTACAGTTCGTCTGAATCGCCACGCCAAGGGCTGCCTGAATCCGCAGCGCCAGCCGCGGCGACTTGTGCTAGGAAACCCTCAAACCGCGCCCCGCATCCATGACACGGCCAGACGGCCGTCCCCGGGCCTGTCACGATCGCCGTCCCAATCAACGACGCCTCGCCCGCTTTCGACGCCGCCGATCCGATGCCGGCCGATAAAAAACGCCACGGGGATTCCGTGGCGTTTGTCATTGCGCGGCGCGCTGGCGCTTACAGCACTTCGATGATGCCCGCCGCGCCCATGCCGGTGCCGATGCACATCGTCACCATGCCGTAGCCCTTCTGGCCGGAATCGCGCATGCCGTGGATCAGCGTGGCGGTACGGATCGCGCCGGTCGCGCCCAACGGGTGGCCCAGAGCGATCGCGCCGCCGTGCGGGTTGACCTTGGACATATCCAGCTCCAGATCGCGCACCACCGCCAGCGCCTGGGCGGCGAAGGCTTCGTTCAACTCGATCCACTTCAGCTCGTCCTGCTTCAAGCCAGCTTGCGCCAACGCGGCCGGGATGGCTTCTTTCGGACCGATGCCCATGATTTCCGGCGGCACGCCCTTGACGGCGAAGGTCACGTAACGGCCGATCGGGGTCAGGTTGAATTCCTTGAGCACGCGCTCGGAGACCAGGATCACAGCGCCGGCGCCGTCGGACATCTGCGAAGAGTTGCCGGCGGTGACCGAACCCTTGGCATCGAACACGGTTTTCAGCTTGGCCAGACCTTCCAGCGTGGTTTCGCGGCGCGGGCCTTCGTCGGTGTCCAGCACGCGCTTCTTGGCCACCACTTCGCCGGTTTCCAGATTCGGCGTGCGATAGGTCACCTCCAGCGGGGTGATTTCATTCTTGAATTTGCCGCCGTCGATGGCCGCCAGCGCGCGGCGATGCGATTCCACCGCGAACGCGTCCTGGTCTTCGCGCGAGATGCCCCACTGCTGCGCCACTTTTTCCGCGGTCAGGCCCATGCCGTAAGCGATGCCGTAGTTCTCGTCCTTGGCGAAGATTTCCGGATTCAGCGACACCTTGTTGCCCATCATCGGCACCAGCGACATCGATTCCGAACCGGCCGCGATCACCACATCGGCTTCGCCCAGACGGATGCGGTCGGCCGCCATCTGCACGGCGTTGATGCCGGACGAGCAGTAGCGGTTGATGGTGATGCCGCCCACGGTGTTGGGCAGGCCGGCCAGCAGCACGCCGATGCGCGCCATGTTCAGGCCCTGCTCCGCTTCCGGGAAGGCGCAACCGACTACGCAGTCGGAAATCAGTTTCGGGTCCAGGTTCGGCACCTGGGCCAGCGCGCCGGTGATCACATGCGCCAGCATGTCATCCGGGCGCACGTGGCGCATCATGCCGCGCGGCGCTTTGCCCACCGGGGTGCGGGTGGCGGCGACGATGTAAGCTTCTTGTACTTGCTTAACCATTCTTTTGCTCCTTCGCGGCCGGCGGCAAGGTCTTCCTGCCTGCCGCCAGCCTATGCATTCTTGAGTTTTCGAGCGATTCGCAAGCGCCTGGGGCGGGCGTCGACTGCTTGCGGCAGTCGGCGCGGCATCGGGCGTCTTGCGGGCCGCTCCTATCAGTTGCGCAGCGGTTTGCCGGTAGTCAGCATGTTGGCGATGCGATCCTGGGTCTTGGAGTTCTTCAGCAAGGTCATGAAGCCCTTGCGCTCCAGGTCCAGAATCCATTGCTCGTTGACCAGAGTGCCGGCTTCCACGTCGCCGCCGGTCATCACGTCGGCGATCAGCGAGGCGATGAAGAAGTCATGCTGGCTGATGAAGTTGCCTTCCTTCATGTTCACCAGCTGGCCCTTGATCGAAGCCGCGCCGGCGCGACCGGCTACCGGGAAGCCCTTCACCTTGAGCGGCGGACGATAGCCGGCCTCGGCCAGCGCGATCGCCTGCTGCTTGGCGACATGCAGCAACTCGTAAGCATTGAAGACCACCGGATCGCCCTTCTTGAAGAAGCCGATTTCCTGGGCTTCGAAGCCGCTGGTGGCCACTTTGGCGGTCGCCACGGCCATGAAGTAGTCCTTCAGCGCGGCCAGCAGGTCACCCTTGGACTCTTGCGCGGCGCGCAGCGCGAATTCCTTGCAGCCGCCGCCGCCCGGCAGCAAGCCGACGCCCACTTCCACCAGACCCACGTAGGACTCCAGCGCCGCCACGGTCTTGTCGCAGTGCATGGCGAACTCGCAACCGCCGCCGAACACGTAGCCCTGAGTCGCGGCCACGGTCGGGATCTGGCTGTAGCGCAGGCGCATCGAGGTAGCCTGGAAGCGGCTGATGGTGGCGTCGATCGCGTCCCAGTCTCCCATCATGAAGGCCGGCATCATCGACTGCAGGTCCGCGCCCACCGAGAACGGCTCTTCGGTTTGCCAGATCACCAGGCCCTTGAAGCGGTCTTCGGCGATGTCGATGGCGGTGTTCAAGCCGTCGATCACGCTCGGTCCGATGGCGTGGGCCTTGGACTTGAACGACACCACCAGGATCTCGTCGCCGGTGGTGAAGGCGCGCACGCCTTCGTTTTCGAATACGGTTTCGCCCAGTTGCGCCACCGGCTCGCCCAGCACCTTGGCCGGCGCCAGCTGGCGCTTGTAGACGTCCAGCTGGGAACGACCCACCAGCTTCTTGTCGGCGGCGTTGAACGAGCCTTCGGCGAAATGCACGCCGGCGCGGTCGCTCTCCAGCACCCAGGCCGGCAACTCGGCCGAGGCCAGGGCATGGCCAGCCTTGATGTCTTCTTCCAGCCACTTGGCGACTTGCTGCCAGCCGGCGGCCTGCCAGGTTTCGAACGGGCCGGTGGACCAGCCGAAGCCCCAGCGGATCGCGAAGTCGACGTCGCGGGCGCAGTTGGCGATGTCGGCCAGATGGAAGCCGATGTAGTGGAACACGTCGCGGAAGCAGGCCCACAGGAACTGCGCCTGCGGGTGCTGGCTTTCGCGCAGCTTCTGGAATTTCTCGGCCGGGTCGGCGATCTTCAGGATGTCCTTGACCGCGTCGTCGCCCTTCTCGCCGGCGCCCACGTACTCGCCCTTGGCCGGGTCCAACACCAGCATGCGCTTGCCGTCCTTCTTGTAGATGCCGGCGCGGGTTTTGGCGCCCAGCGCGCCGCCGGCGATCAGTTGCTGCATCCAGTCCGGCGTCACGAACAGGCTGTGCCAAGGATCCCCCGGCAGCGTGTCCTGCATGGTCTTCACCACGTGCGCGAAGGTATCCAGGCCCACCACGTCGGCAGTGCGGAAGGTGGCGGACTTGGGACGGCCCAGGCGCGGGCCGGTCAGGTCGTCCACCACGTCGAAGCGGATGCCGTACTTGGCGGCGTTGGCGATGGTGGCCAGCATCGAGAACACGCCGATGCGGTTGGCGACGAAATTCGGGGTGTCCTTGGCGCGCACCACGCCCTTGCCCAGAGTGGACACCAGGAAGCGCTCCAGGTTGTCCAGGATGTGGGCGTCGGAGGTCAGGCAGGGGATGATCTCAACCAGGTGCATGTAACGCGGCGGGTTGAAGAAGTGCACGCCGCAGAAGCGCGGACGCACCGCGTCCGGGCAACTTTGCGCCAGCGCGTTGATCGACAGGCCGGAAGTGTTGGTGGCGAAGATGGTGTGCTCGCCCAGGTGCGGGGCCACCTTGTGGTACAGGTCCGCCTTCCAGTCCATGCGTTCGGCGATGGCTTCGATCACCAGATCGCAATCCTTCAACAGATGCAGGTGATCGTCATAATTGGCCGGCTGGATGTAATTGACGGCATCCTTGTTGGCCAGCGGCGCCGGCTTCTGCTTTTTCAGCCCTTCGAGCGCCTTGAGCACGATGCCGTTCTTGTCGCCTTCCTTGGCCGGAAGGTCGAACAGAATGGTGGGAACTTTGGCATTTACCAGATGGGCGGCGATCTGCGCTCCCATCACGCCAGCGCCGAGGACGGCAACCTTGCGTACGTTGAACTTGGTTTGAGACATGGTTTCCTCGTTATGTTGAAACACACATGAGACAGGCCCCTCTCGCCTGTCCTGCTTGCTTCAAGGACGGGCGTTGTGCGTCCTTGTCCTCGCCTCGACGCCGGCAGGGGCTGGCCGGGCATCGGGCAGTACCACTTGATAGCTTGACCGGTTCGCTGTGGCTGTTGTTCCGGTCTGTCATCATCCGGCAGCCCCGCCCTGCGGGCAAGCGGTCCGGATCGATTGCGCGCGCAGATAAAATATCAAACACTCGCTTTTATGCTGAATTAGTCTAACCCATTTTGGGCAAAATCAAAGCAGGATTTTCAAAAAATCTGCACGCGACGCCAAGCCTGCTGCGACAGAGGCTTTTGCCGCGTCAAAATGACAACAGGGCAGACGCCCTAACGTCTGCCCTGTCGATCTTTTCAAGAACCGCTCACCCGTTAGAAGCGGTAGTTGTACTGTACGGCAAGCAGCTGCAGATAAGTCTTGTAGCTGCCGTTGACGGTGCCGCCGTTGCCGGTGCACGCCGCGCCGGTGGTGGGGCTGACGCCTGCCGGGCTGCAGCCGTCGGTGTAGTTGACGTTGGCGTTCTTGAAGTCGATGAAGCTGTAGGCCATGTCAACCGAGCTTTGCTTGTTGATCTTGTAATTGGCGCCGAAGGACAGCCAAAGGCGGTCGCTGTCAGGGATGGCCGGATGGCGGTCCTGATCGTTCTGCACCGGCGACTGCTCCCAAGCCAGGCCGCCGCGCAACAGCCAGGCGTCGTTCAGCTGATAATTGGCGCCGAACGACACGCGCCAGGTGTCCTTCCAGTTCTGGTGAATCACCATGTCGCCTTGGGCGGTGCCGTTTACCGTCGACTGCTTGATGTCGATGTTTTTCAGCTGCGAGTTGCCCACCCAGGTCACATCACCCATCACGGCCCAGCGCGGGTCCAGCTGATGGAAGAAGTTGGCGGAGAAGGTTTCCGGCGTGGTGATGTCAACCGAAGCGGACGCGTTGGGGTGTTTGCCCTTGGCCAATTGCGCCGGGGTGAGCGGCGAGCCTGCGATGGCACCGGACACGTTGTCGAATGTCCAGGTTGAGGAACCTTGCAAGGACTGCTTGACGCTGGAGCGATAGGCCAGACCGAAGCGGGTATTCTCGTTCAGCTGGAACATGTAGCCGATATTCCAGCCGAAGCCCCAATCGTTGCCTTCCACGTGCGCCAGACCATCGCCCTTGATGCCGGCGGCGGCAACCGCGTTTTTCGCAACTACGTCGGCGGTGCTAGCCGGCAAGCCCAGAGACAGCGCCTTGCTGTAAGCCGCGCCATACACGCTGGCATTCAAACCGGAGCTGGCATCCGCCATCTGCTCCAACGTGGCGCTCATGTACTGGGCCGACACGCCAAAGCCGAAGGAGTGGCGGTCATCCAACTTGAAAGCGATGCTGGGGTTGATGTTCAGCGACTGCAGGTTGACGCTCTTCAAGGCATAGCGGCCAGCCCAGTCGAAACCGTAATCCATCTTCGCGCCGTAGGGCACGAAGACGCCTATGCCGGCAGTGATCTTGTCGTTGATCTTGCTGGAGAGATAGAAGGTGGGGGCCGCAACCGCCTTGGGCGCAAAGGTGCCGCCGTTGCCTCCGCCAGTCGCGTGAGACGGGCTGCCAGGCAGCGATACCGTGCTCGAGCCGCTGTCGGTGTATTCAGAGTGCGGCACCACCAAGGTGATGCCGGTGGAGAACTGGGTGCCCTCCAGGCGGGTCAAGCCGGCCGGGTTGGCGAAAATGGTGGAAGGGTCGTTGGCTTCGGCGCCGTTGGCGTGGGCGGTGCCTTGGCCGGAGACGCTCTGCGAACCAAACTGATAACCCGAGGCAGCAGCCTGGGTGGACGCCAGGCCGAAGGCAGTGCCCATGATCATCACGGACAGGCTGAGATGCTTGAGTTTCATGCTTCCCTCTCTCTGGTACATATAGTTGTTTGTGTCATCCTCATGCCCAACACATAGCGTAAGGCATGATCGATGCTACCAGAGAATTAGAGCAATCCAACCAAATTCCAGAGTCTTTGTTCCAAACGTTCGTTTAATGCAACATTTCCACAACACTGCTCACACACTGGCAATATAGACGCTCAAAGCTGTTCCAAAAGCCGGGATTTTCCGTCCTGGTCGATCGCGACAAAAGTGGCGATCACCTCGGTGATGCGCACATGGCTGCCATCCATGCGCTCGGCCTCCACCGAGATTTTCAGCGTGATCGACTTCTGCCCTATCCGCAGCCTCTCCACATAGATATCCACCACATCGCCCAGCAGAATCGGCGCGGCGAACTGAAAGGCGTTGACCGCCACCGTGGTGACCGGCCCGCGCGACAGGCGCTCGGCGTCCAGGCTGCCCGCCATGTCGATCTGGCTCATCAGCCATCCCGCCTGCACCTTGCCGTAGGCGTTGGTGCTGGTGGGCAAGGCGCGCACCCGCAATACCGGTATGCGCTGTTCCGGCTGTTCCATGAAGCAAACTCCAGCAATGCCCTTGCGGGCCAAAACGTTGATCCAAGCGGCCGCAGGGCAGACGCTTGGATCAACGCCGGGCGCAAGCGCCCGGCCGGATGCGCCGATCAGAAGATCAGGCGTTGCAGCAGCTTGTCGTCATGCTGCTCCAGTTTCATATCAAAGTCATCCACCATGATCACGTCGCGCTTCAGCTTGCGGGCGCGGGCGATGGCCTCGAATTCCGACTGGGCGATCAAACCCAGCTGCAACGCCTCGGCCAGCCGTTCGCGAGCCGTGATGGTCTTGAACTTGCCGTCGCGCGCCAGCTTGCGCAGCTTCTGCTCCAGCGGTTCGGTGGCCAGGATGGCGTCCAGCGCGTGCGCCAGCACGCCCACCGCGTCGGTTTCGTCCTTGGGCACGTACATGCCGCGGGTCAGGCGGTCGCGGGTGCCGCCCGGCTCCATCAGGGCGCGCGCCACCTTGGTGCCGATGCGGTCCGAAGCCGGCTTCAGCGTCAGGCCCCACGGGAAGATGATGCGGCGCAACGCCCAGGCCAGACCGCGGCTGGGAAGGTTGGACAGGAAGCCGTCCATCGCCACCTGCACGTCGTAAAGCGCGTTTTCCACCGCCCAGCTCATCACCGCGATGTCTTCCTTGGGCGCGCCGTCGCGCTCGAAGCGCTTGAGCGAGGCCGTGGCGATATACAGGCCGGAGAGCATGTCGCCAAGACGGGCAGACAGCTTCTCGCGGAACTTCAGCGAACCGCCCAGGCTGAACATGGCCATGTCGGACAGCAAGGCGAAGGCGCTGGAGAGGCGCGTCACCTGCTTGTAGTAAGGCGCCACCACGCCGCCCTTGGGGCTGCCGGTGAAACGCGCGCCGGTCAGGCCCAGCCAGAAGGCTCGCACCTTGTTGCTGATGACGAAGTTGATGTGGCCGGTGATGGCCTTGTCGAACTCGGCGCTGTCGTTGGCCATCGCCGCCTTGATTTCGCGCAGCACGAAGGGATGGCAGCGAATCGCGCCCTGGCCGTAGATGATCATCGAGCGGGTCAGGATGTTGGCGCCTTCGACCGTGATGCCGATGGGGATGGACTGGTAGCCGCGCGCCAGATAGTTGCGCGGCCCCAGCACCACGGCCTTGCCGCCGTGCACGTCCATCGCGTCGTTCAGCGTTTTGCGCATGCGCTCGGTGTTGTGGTACTTGAGGATGGCGGAGAGCACCGACGGCTTCTCGCCGCTATCCAGGCCGGTGAGCGCCAGATCCTGCGCCGCTTCCATCTGGTAGGTGTAGCCGCCGATGCGCGCCATCGCTTCGTCCACGCCCTCGAACTTGCCGATGGGCAGACCGAACTGGTCGCGAATGCGGGCGTAAGCGCCGGTAGTGAACGACGTGAGCTTGCCGCAAGCGACCGACATCGCCGGCAGCGAGATGCAACGGCCAACCGACAGGCACTCCACCAGCATGCGCCAGCCCTGGCCGGCGTAATCGCGGCCGCCGATGATCCATTCCAGCGGGATGAACACATCCGCGCCCCAGGTCGGACCGTTCATGAAGGCCGAGCCGCCCGGGAAATGGCGACGACCGATCTGTACGCCCTCGTGCTCGGTAGGCACCAGCGCGCAGGTGATGCCGATGTCTTCCTTGTCGCCGAGGAGGCGATCCGGGTCATACATCTTGAAGGCCAGGCCGAGGATGGTGGCCACCGGCGCCAGCGTGATCCAGCGCTTCTCCCAGCTGACGCGCACGCCGAGCACGTTCTCGAAACGCTCGCCGGTGCGCGGGTGGGTATAGGAGCCGCGGCACACCACGCCGAAGTCCGGGATGGCGCCGGCGTCGGAACCTGCGTAAGGGCTGGTCAGCGCGAAGCACGGCACTTCCACGCCCTTGGCCAGGCGCGGCAGGTAGTAATCCTTCTGTTCTTCCGTGCCGTAATGCTGCAGCAGTTCGCCGGGCCCCAGCGAGTTGGGCACCATCACCGACACCGCAGCCGTGCCGCCTCGGGTGGCGATCTTGGTCACGACTTTGGCGTGGGCGTAGTTGGAGAATTCCAGACCGCCGTACTTCTTCTTGACGATCATGCCCAGAAAGCCGTTGTCCTTGATGAACTGCCACACTTCCGGCGGCAGGTCCTTCAGCTCGTGGGTGATTTTCCAGTCATCGATCATGCCGCACAGCTGTTCGGTCGGGCCGTCCAGGAAGGCCTGCTCTTCAGCGGTGAGCTTGGGATCGGGAAAGGACAACAGGCGCTGGAAATCCGGCTTGCCGGAGAACAGGTCGCGATCCCACCACACGGTGCCGGCGTTGATCGCTTCCTGTTCGGTCTGCGACATGGCCGGGGTGATTTTCTTGAAAATGCCGAATACCGGGCCGGTGAACACGGCGCGGCGCAGCGGCACGATGTTGAGCACCGCGGCGACAACGGCAAACGCCGCCCATGCGGCGACGGGCAGCGGACATTGGAACAGATACTGGAGCGCGGCAAGCCAGGCGGCGATGCCTACGGTCCAAGCCAGCACCGGCGCAGCAAAGTACGCCAGCACGCCAAGCAGCACGACCAGAAGAACGGCAGCAATCATTTTGTTTTACCCTCGTGTTGACCCCTCAGCTCCGAAGCCTGCTCCCTTGTTCTGCTGTCGGCAGCGGCTACGGAATCAGCTTTCGATGGGCGCGACCAAACCGGCAATCACGAAAGGCACGAGGTATTTGACGATCATGTCCGGGTCGCGCGCGGTAACGATCTGGCTGCGGGTGAAAATCTTCAGCACATCGTTGCCGGCGAACGCGTTGAACATGACGCTGAACGCAAGGTGCATTCTCCAGGCCAGCTGCTCCGGGCCCAGCTCCGGCAAGGCCTTCTGGAAGGCGCTGCTGTAACGCTGGACGAATACGCTGTATTGCTGGGAGATGGTTTCGCGCAGCAGGCGGTGGTTTTCCACCAGCGTGCGCGACAGCAGACGGACAAACATCGCCCCTCCGCGCGAAGGATCTTTGGATAGCGCCAGACAGGGCCGTATGAACGACAGCACCAGCGCCTCCAACGACAGTTTCTCTTCTCCAGACTCCAGCTTATCGAGCTCGGCCAGGCAGTCGGCGATCAAAGGCGCCAGCCTGCGCAGGAATACCGATTCGAACAGCGCATCCTTGGAACCGAAGTGATAATTCACCGCGGCCAGGTTTACCTCGGCTTGCTGGGTGATCATGCGCAGCGAAGTGGCCTCGAATCCGTGCTCCACAAACAGACGTTCCGCAACGTCGAGAATGCGGGTGGATGTATCGGGACGGCTTGCCTCCATGCTCTCCAGTGCCTTTGTTGTATTTGCTAATGGTTTTGTCTTGCTCATCTCAGCTTTCGAACAAGCGTTTCAAACTTACGTTTTAAGTTGATCAATGTCAAGGACTGCATACCCTCCTGACATTCACCGTCCATGAATAGCGCAACGGCAGTCTGAATTTTAGACTGCCGTTTGAATGAAACACGCGTTAAAAGGGCTTAGTCAAGGCCGCGCCGCAAATCGGCGGCGAGATCGTCGGCGTTTTCCAGTCCGACGCAAAGGCGCAACAGCCCCTCCTCGATGCCCGCCCTGGCGCGGGCTTCCGGCGTAATGCGCGCGTGGGTGGTGCTCGCCGGGTGGGTGATGGTGGACTTGACGTCGCCCAGATTGGCGGTGCGCGAGATCACCCGCACCGCGTCCACCACGCGCCAGGCCGCCTCCCGGCCGCCCTTGACCACGAAGGACACCACCGCCCCGCCGCCTTGCTGCTGGCGCATGGCCAGCGCATGCTGCGGATGGCTCTCCAGGCCCGGGTAGTAGACGCGTTCGACATTGGCTTGCGTTTCCAGCCAGCGCGCCAGCCGCAAGGCGTTGGCGCTGTGCTTTTCCATGCGCAGTCCCAGCGTCTCCAAGCCGGACAGCAACACCCAGGCATTGAACGGCGCCAGCGACGGGCCCGCAGTGCGCACATGCAGGTAGACCTGCTCGACCAAAGCATCGGAGCCGACCACCGCGCCGCCCATCACCCGGCCGTGGCCGTCCAGGAACTTGGTGGCGGAGTGCATCACCAGGTCCGCGCCCAACCTCAGCGGCTGCTGCAAAGCCGGGGAACAGAAGCTGTTGTCCACCACCAGCAGCGCCTGGTGACCGTGGGCGATATCGGCGACGGCGGCGATGTCGGCCACCTCGGTCAGCGGATTGGACGGCGTCTCCAGAAACAGCAAGCGCGTTTGCGGTCGCAGCGCCCCCCGCCAGGCGTTCAGATCGCGCGCGTCGACAAAGGTGGTTTCCACGCCGAACTTGGCCAGCAGGCCGGCGAATAGATTGGTGGTGGAGCCAAACAGGCTTTGCGAAGAAACGATATGATCGCCCGCCTTGAGCAAGGTCATCATGATCGCCTGGATCGCCGCCATGCCGGTGGCGGTGGCGATGGCGCGCTCGCCGCCCTCCATCTGCGCCAGCCGTTGCTGAAAGGCGGCCACGGTGGGATTGGTGAAACGCGAATAGGTATAGCCCTCCACCTCGCCCAGAAACATCGCCGCGGCCTGCGCGGCGGACTCATAGGTAAAGCTGGAAGTCAGAAACAAGCCTTGGCTGTGTTCGTTGAACTGGCTGGTTTCGCGGCCGGCGCGAATGGCCAGCGTATCGGGATGCAGGGAATGCTCAGGCGTGTCGGATGCCATGATGAATCTCTCTTTGTTATCGGCCCGCC
This sequence comes from Xenophilus sp. AP218F, assembly GCA_002213445.1. GTDB lineage: Bacteria > Pseudomonadota > Gammaproteobacteria > Burkholderiales > Chromobacteriaceae > Chromobacterium. Next base: position 135,938 of record NJIE01000006.1, read on the forward strand.
GGCAACGGGCCCCATCCCGACATCTTGCCTCAAAACACGCGATTTACTAAATGCCGTGCGGCCATATGCGCCGCGCGCGCGGGCTATTAACCGCCGCCGCGCTCTCCGTCGCCTGCCGGCGGCTGCAACCACTGCTTGGTTTGCAGCAGAAGATCCAGCGACAAATAACCGCCGGCTTCGCGCAGCGCCAGCAACTCGTCGCGATGGGCGCTGGCCAGCCTCTCCACCAGCTCCTCGCCCTTCGGCAGCAGATGCACCTCCACGCAACGGCGGTCGGCGCGGCCCGGGCGGCGCTCCACCAGCTGCTGGCCCTCGCAACGGCTGACCAGGCCGACCACGCTATGGTGGTGCGACTGCAAGCGCTCTGCCAGTTCGGCCACCGTGGCCCAACTGCGGCCCGGATAGCCGCGAACTTGCAACAACAGCAGATACTGCAGCGGGGTGATGCCGTTATCCTGGGCCAGATCTTCGCTGAAGCGCATGAACTGGCGCAGCCGGTAGCGAAAATCCGCCAGCCGCTCGAAATCTTCCTTGCTCAGACTCATTCCACACAGTCAAACACGATGATGATTGCCCGAGTCTACCACGCCGTCCCATCCGCGCCGCCGCGTCATTATTGACTCAGGCGGCGACCGGCGCGCCATCCCATTCGCGGTAACGCGCCTGCAGGAACAACACCAAAGCCCGCTCCGGGCTGTGCTCGTCCGCCTCGCCCGCGTGCAACAGCACCAGAGTGCCTTGCTGCATGGCGCGCAGCAAAGGCTGCCAGCGCAAGGGGTTGCTGCCCATGTCCGACCAGTACACTTCGCAAAACGTCGGCCAGCGCAGGGGTTGATAGCGCATCCAGGCGACCAGTTCCGGCGTCGGCAACACCCGCGGCAGCCAGTGATCGGCGGCGATCGCCGCCCGCGGCCAGCCCGCCGGCCATTTGCTGTCGATCAGAAAGGCGCCGACAGGCGGTTTGCGGCAGTCCTCGACTTGCATCAAGCGGATTTCGATACCCATGATCTCACCTCATTATCCTGTTTCGCCTGGCGCGGTCGAATCGAGCCAGCCACCTAATTAAGCATTTGATTAATATATCGCGATACGATATTTGAAACAAAAAAATTTTGCCATCCATGGCTGCGCCGGCTCAAGCCGGCGCAGCCTATCGGTCACTTATTCCCGATCATCACAGCGCGGCGCGGAAGATGCCGCAGATTTCCTCATGCGTAGCCACGCGCGGATTGGTCAGGCCGCAAGCGTCTTTCAGCGCGTTGTCGGCCAAGGTCGGAATGTCCGCCTCCTTGACGCCCAGCTCGGCCAGGCCTGCCGGAATGCCCACATCGGCGGCCAGACGCTTGATCGCGCGGATGGCGGCTTCGGCAGTTGCCTCCTTCTCTCCCAGCGCCAGCGCCACGTCGGCCAGGCGAGCGCCGGCCACTTCAGCGTTGTAAGCCTGGACGTGCGGCAGCAGCACCGCGTTGCACACGCCGTGCGGCAGGTCGTAGAAGCCGCCCAGCTGGTGCGCCATGGCATGCACATAACCCAGCGAGGCGTTGTTGAAGGCCATGCCGGCCAGGAACTGGGCATAAGCCATCTGTTCGCGGGCTTCCATATCCTGGCCGTTTTCCACGGCGCGGCGCAGGAAGCCGGCGATCAGCGACACGGCCTTCAGCGCGCAGGCGTCGGTGATCGGGGTGGCGATGGTGGACACATAGGCTTCCACCGCGTGGGTCAGCGCGTCCATGCCGGTGGCGGCGGTCAGCGACTTGGGCATGCCGGCCATGGTTTCCGGATCGTTCACCGACAGAATCGGGGTGGTGTGCTTGTCGACGATGGCCATCTTGATGTGGCGGGATTCGTCGGTGATGATGCAGAAGCGGGTCATTTCCGACGCGGTGCCGGCGGTGGTGTTGATGGCGACCAGCGGCAGCTGCGGCTTGGCCGACTTGTCGACGCCTTCGTAATCCTGGATCTTGCCGCCATTGACGGCCACCAGCGCGATGCCCTTGGCGCAGTCGTGCGGGGAGCCGCCGCCAAGCGAAACCACCACGTCGCAGTTGTTTTCCTTCAGCAAGGCCAGCCCGGCGTTGACGTTGGCGCAGCTCGGATTGGGCTGCACGCCGTCAAACACCACCGACTGAATGTCCTGCTCCGCCAGCAGCCCGCTCACCTTGGCGGCGAGGCCGGCCTTGACCAGGCCGCCGTCGGTCACGATCAGCGCCTTGCGAAAGCCGTAGCTGCGCATGGACTCGACCGCCTGCTTGAGACAGCCTGCGCCCATCAGGTTCAGGGAGGGAATGAAAAACGCCGTTGCAGTCATGTTATATCTCCATTTGTGAGACTTTCGTCATGGAAACAAGTCTGCTCCGAAGCCGCTCCCCGCACCTTGCTACAAGTCAAGAAAGGCAGGCCGGCCACCCCTGTACCAAGGTTCAGGTGCGGGTTTTGGCAATAATCCCCGCCAGCCTCATCTGACCTGAATCAGGCCCCGCTCAATGCAACAGGCGGGCGTTCTCCTGAAGCCACTGCACCAGCAACTGTCCGATGCCGTCCCACATGATCTGCACGCCAAGGCACAGCAGGATGAAAGCGGACAAGCGCAAGAACACCACCGAGCCGGTCTGGCCAAGATAGCGCAGCAGTTTGTCGGCGTGGGCGTAGCAAAGATAAACCAGCACGCTGCTGGCCAGCACCGCCACCGCGCCAGCCAGCGGCCCGATGACGAAACGGGTGATGCCGTCGCCCGCGGCCGGGCCGGTCAGCGTCGCGCCGATGGTGATGGCCACCGAAATCGAGCCCGGCCCCACCGTCAGCGGGAAAGTCAATGGATAAAACGCGCGCTGCTTCAGTTCGGCGTGATTGTCGGTGTGCGCCGGCTCGCTGGAGGGCTGACTGGATTCCGCCGGCGTGTCGTTGAGCATTCGCCAGGCGGCGAAGGTGATCAACAAGCCGCCGGACATCTGCACCACCGGCAGCGAAACGCCGAAGAAGGACAACACGAAGCCGCCGACATACATGCTGCCCACCAGCAGCAACGCGCAATACAGCGCGATCCGCCGCGCCAGGAAGCGCCGCTGCTGCGGCGAATTGCGCGCCGTCATCGAGATGAAGATCGGCACCAGGCCGGGGGGATTCATGATGGGCAGCAACGCGGCCATCACGAACAGGAACTTGGTGAAGAAGATCGACGGCAACAGCATGATTTCACCCTGAAGGAATCGCGGATATCGGAGTCGGCGATTGTAGCACCGGCGCGGCCGGAGCATCGTTGCCAAAAAGCGGCGGCCGGATACAAAAAAACCGCTGCCCTTGGGCAGCGGTTCCGATCCGGACGCGAAATGCGATCAGGAGGCGTTGGCCTTGTTCATCTTGCGGCGATCCGACTCGTTCAGGTAACGCTTGCGGATGCGGATGGACTTCGGCGTGATTTCCACCAGCTCGTCGTCGTCGATGAATTCCACGGCCGACTCCAGCGTCAGCTTGATCGGGGTGGTGAGGCGAACGGCTTCGTCGGTGCCGGAGGCGCGCACGTTGGTCAGCTGCTTGCCCTTGACCGGGTTGACCACCAGGTCGTTGTCGCGGCTGTGAATGCCGATGATCATGCCTTCGTACAGCTTTTCGCCCGGCGATACGAACATGCGGCCGCGGTCTTCCAGCTTCCACAGCGCGTAGGCGACGGCTTCGCCGTTTTCCTGCGAGATCAGCACGCCGTTGTGACGGCCCGGCATGTCCGGCTTCACCGGCGCGTAGTCGTCGAACACGTGGCTCATCAGGCCGGTGCCGCGGGTCATGGTCATGAAGTCGGACTGGAAGCCGATCAGGCCGCGCGCCGGAATATGGTATTCCAGGCGAGTGCGGCCGTTGCCGTCCGATTCCATATTGGTCAGCTCGCCGCGACGGCGGCCGATTTCTTCCATCACGCCGCCCTGGTGGTCGTCTTCCAGGTCGATGGACAGGTTTTCGTACGGCTCGCACTTCTGGCCGTCGATTTCCTTGTACACCACTCGCGGCTTGGCGACGGCCATTTCAAAGCCTTCGCGACGCATGTTTTCCAGCAGAATGGTCAGGTGCAGTTCGCCGCGACCGGAAACGCGGAACACGTCGGAGTCTTCGGTATCTTCGACACGCAGGGCCACGTTGGTCAGCAGCTCCTTGGTCAGACGATCGCGGATCTGGCGCGAGGTCACGAACTTGCCTTCGGTGCCGGCCAGCGGCGAGGAGTTCACCATGAAGTCCATGGTCAGCGTCGGCTCGTCCACGGACAGCATCGGCAGGCCTACCGGCTGCTCCTTGTCGCAGATGGTCACGCCGATGCCGATATCCTCGATGCCGGAGATGATGATGATGTCGCCCGCTTCGGCTTCGTCAACCGGCACGCGATCCAGGCCCTGGTAACCCAGCACCTGGTTGATGCGGCCGGAGGCCACTTGCTCGTCGTGGTTCATCACCACCACTTGCTGGCCCGGCTTGATGCGGCCGTTCAACACGCGGCCCACGCCCAGGCGGCCGGTGTAGGTGGAGTAGTCCAGCGCGGAGATTTGCAGCTGCAGCGGCGCGTCGGCGCTGCCCGGCGGAGTCGGAACGTGCTTGAGCACGGTCTCGAACAGCGGGCGCATGTTGTCGGACTCTTCTTCCAGCTCCAGCTTGGCGAAGCCGTTCAGGCCGGAAGCGTAGATGATGGGGAAGTCCAGCTGCTCGTCGGTGGCGCCCAGCTTGTCGAACAGGTCGAAAGTCTGGTCTACCACCCAGTCCGGACGGGCGCCCGGACGGTCAACCTTGTTGATCACCACGATGGGGCGCAGGCCGAGGGCCAGGGCCTTTTTGGTCACGAAACGGGTTTGCGGCATCGGGCCTTCAACGGCATCCACCAGCAGCAGCACGCCGTCGACCATGCCCAGAACGCGTTCCACCTCGCCGCCGAAGTCGGCGTGTCCCGGGGTGTCTACGATGTTGATGTGCACGCCTTCGTACTCGATGGCGGTGTTCTTGGCCAGAATGGTAATGCCACGCTCTTTTTCAAGATCGTTGCTGTCCATTACGCGCTCGTCAACCTGCTGGTTTTCGCGGAAGGTGCCGGACTGGCGCAGCAGTTGGTCAACCAGGGTGGTCTTGCCATGGTCAACGTGGGCGATAATGGCGATGTTACGAATTTGTCGGGTCATGTCTCAGGCGGCTATCTGGAAACAGAAAAATCGAAAGATTATAGCATGATAGCCAAACTCCACGAAAATTTCGGTAACAAGCCGTGACAAGGCGATGACACGCCCGCCTTTTATTCCATTCAAATGCTGCGCCGCGGCAATATCGTCTTGCGCGGCGTTTGCCATTACACTGCCGCCATCACGCAACAAGGAACGCATCATGTACGACTGGAACGCACTGTGGCACGAACACCAAGGCTACCGCACCGGTTACGACATCCACCACAACGACGCCAACCTGCTCTCCGACGAGCTGTCCGCCAAGCTGATCCATCCGGCGCAACAGCCGGACCAGGTGGCCGTCTACGAGAAAGCCGACCGCTTCATCCTCGCCGGCCACGATGGCGGCCTGCAGCTGCTGGAAGTGTTCAAGCACGGCCTGTTCGACATCACCCTGCGCTTCGTCACCGAGGACGAGGGCCAGAACGTCGCCCTGCCCTACGTTGAAATCCACGTCGACAATCTGGCCACCGAAGAGCAGGCCGTGTGGCGCGGCGAGGCGAAGCTGGACGAGGAAGGCCGCATCTGGGTGGGCAAGCGCACGCTAGACGAGGACGTGCTGCCAGCGATGCCCTTCGACGAATTGTCCTTCACCGACCTGGCCAGCTTCCGCGAAGAGCTGGCCCGCGTCTGGCACGAGGACCTGCCCCAGCTGCGGCCGCTGATCGAGGCCTGGTTCCGCCAGGGCGAACTGGCCGCCGAGGAAGAAGCGCCGGCGCACTACGGCGACGCGGACCGCGTCCAGCAAATCTGCGACCGTTACGCTGAAATCGTGCGCCGCGAACAGGCCGCGCTGTCCCGGCAATTCAGCGACGATGAACTGCGCCTGATCGCCGCCGTCATCCGCAGCGTGCACTTCGACAGCGCGGCTTCGTGCCGCGGCGTCTGGCTGGCCGTGGAGGCGCGCATCATCCAGGACGAGCTGGATCAGCAATTCGAAGTCGCCGCCGACGCGCTGCTCGCCAAGATGAAAGCGCTGAGCTACGCCCAGGAAGTGTCGCTGATCGAGGCGCTCTCGCCGCTGCCCGACAACTGAGCCGCTGCCAAAGCGCCAGATTGCCGGTATCATCACGCCCGAACTAGAGCAATCGCACCAGAATCAAGGCGCCGCGCCCGCCATCACGCGATGGCCCGCACGGCGCATCACCCCGGATAGAGAAAAGGACTGTTCATGACCCGACTCACCGCGCTGCGGCAGCTGCCGCAAAGCAAGCTGTTCCGCCCCGGCGACGTGTTCGTGCTGTTTGGAGAACTGTTCGGCCGCGGCTACGCCAACGGCCTCATCAACGAAGCGCGTCAGGCCGGCATGGAAATCATCGGCATGACCGTCGGCCGCCGCGACGAGAACAACCGCCTGCGCCCGCTAAACGCGGAAGAACTGGCCGCCGCCGAGGCCAATCTGGGCGGCAAGATCATCAATGTGCCGCTGATGGCCGGCTTCGACCAGGACGCGCCGGAGGGCGAGCCGACGCCCACCGACCTGCTCGCCGCGCTCAGCCTGAAAACCTGGCAGGACGACAAGCTAGACTGGGCGCATATCGAAAAATGCCGCCAGATCGGCGTCGCCCGCTTCCAGGCCGGCGTAGCCGAGGCGATGGCGCAGCTCGACCAGTTGATCGCCGACGGCCGCAATGCATTCTTCGCTCACACCATGGCCGGCGGCATCCCCAAGGCCAAGGTGTTCCTGGCTATCGCCAACCGCGTCTACAAGGGCCAGGGCGAACGCTTCGTCTCCTCGCAAACCCTGCTGGACAGCGATCTGGGCAAACTGATCCTGCAGAATTTCGACGAAGTCACCGCCAACACCTTCCAGCATCTGATCGACGGCAGCGCCGCGCTGCGCCGGCGACTGGAAGCCGCCGGCGGCCAGGTGCGCTACACCGCCTACGGCTACCACGGCACCGAGATCCTGATCGACGGCGAATACCAGTGGCAGACCTACACCAACTACACCCAGGGCTACGCCAAGATGCGGCTGGAAAACGTCGCGCGCGCGGCCTGGGAGCAAGGCGTTAAGGCCACGGTGTTCAACTGCCCGGAAATCCGCACCAACTCCTCCGACATCTTCGTCGGCGTCGAGCTGCCGCTGCTGGCCCTGCTGCGCGCGCTCAAGCGCGAAAACGGCGGCGCATGGGCGGAGAGCCAGCTGCGAAGCTGCGCCGCCCTGCTGCAGGACGGCCACAGCCTGGACGAGGTGCTGGCCAAGATAGACGCGCTGAACGACAGCGCCGTGATGCGCGGCTTCCGCGACTTCAACGCCTGGCCGATGCCGAACAGCCCGGAGCTGGCCGACACCATGATAGGCGCGTCCGACGCCATCGTCGCCATGCACCAGGACCGCAAGGCGCTGATCACCGACCACCTGAGCGCGCTGGTGATCGAAGCCAGCGGCGCGCTGATGTTCGGCGAAGCCGCCGCGCCGGCCGGCCCGGTGCTGTGGCTGAGCCACGACATCATCGCCCGCCAGCTGAACGCCGCGCACGGCTGACGGCCAAGGCCGCGCCATAAAAAAACGGCCCGCGGGCCGTTTTTTCATTCCCCCGCGAGGGTGGGGAACTGGGTCAGCACCACCTTGCCGAGATTCCGGTTTTCCTCCACGTAACGGTGCGCGTCCTCAACCTGGGCGAGCGGGAAGCTGCAATCCACGCTCAGCCGCAAGCGCCCGTCCAGCAAGGCCGGCAAAATGGTTTCCTCCAGCGCCCGCGCCAGTCGCCCCTTCACCGCCAGCGGCTGCGGCCGCAGAGTGGAACCCAGGATGGCGATGCGCTTCATCAGCAGCGCGCCCAAGTTGAAATCCGCCCGCGCGCCGCCCAGCAGGCCGATGCACACCAGACGCCCGTCCGGCCTCAGCGCCGACACGTTGGCGTCAAGATACGCCGCGCCCACCGGATCGAGGACGACGTCCGCGCCGCCCAGCGCCTTGACCTCGGCGGCGAAGTCCTGCCGCTTGTAATTGAAGGCCGCCGCCGCGCCCATCTCCCGGCAGTAAGCCAGCTTGTCCTCGCTGCCCGCCGTCGCCAGCGCCCGCGCGCCCAGCAAGCCGGACAGCTGAATGGCCGCCGCGCCCACGCCGCTGGCGCCGGCATGGATCAGCGCGGTTTCGCCGGCCGCCAGGCCCGCTTTTTCCACCAGATTGAACCAGGCCGTCATCCAGGCTTCCGGCAGGCTGGCCGCCTCCACCCAGGACAGCGCGTCCGGCTTGGCGATGGCCAGCGCCTCCTCCAGCAAGGCGTACTCGGCGTAGCCGCCACCCTCCACCAGGCCGAACACCGCGTCGCCGGGCTGGAAACGAGAGTCGGCGTCGGCCTCCTCCACCCAGCCCGCCACCTCCAGCCCCAGCAAGGGGCTGGCGCCCGGCGGCGGCGGGTAGCTGCCCGCCCGCTGCGCCAGATCGGCGCGATTGACGCCGGAGGCCATCACTCTCACCAACAGTTGCCCAGCGCGCCGCGACGGCTGCTCGCATTCGGCCAGCCGCAGCACCTCGGGCCCGCCGTACGACTCCTGCATCACTGCTTGCATGCGTATTCCCCACACAAAATTTAGTTTTACATGAAAACATTTGGCCCGCGCCAAAACTCGCGCTATGATTGCCCGCTTCGCGCCGGCTCGGCAAGAGCCGGCTGGTTTGATTGGGTTCCCTCACCCCAAGCTTAAAAAAAGGCTACATCGCATGTTTTCTTTTACCGACCGACAAAAGCTGTCGGCATTGGTTTGGCTTTCGTTGTTTCACATCGCCATCATCGCTTCCAGCAACTATCTGGTACAGCTGCCGATCACCGTGTTCGGCTTTCACACCACCTGGGGCGCTTTCACCTTCCCGTTCATCTTTCTGGCCACCGACCTGACCGTGCGCATTTTCGGCGCGCAGCTGGCCCGTCGCATCATCCTCGCGGCCATGGTGCCGGCGCTGGCGATTTCCTACCTGATCTCGACCCTGTTCTATCAGGGCGACTGGCAAGGCCTGGCCGCGCTGGCGAGCTTCAACGGCTTCGTGGCCCGCATCGCGGTGGCCAGCTTCGCCGCTTACGCGCTGGGCCAGATTCTGGACGTGCACGTCTTCAACCGCCTGCGCCAGCTCAAGGCCTGGTGGGCCGCTCCGGCCTCGGCGATGTTCCTCGGCAATATCAGCGATACGCTGTCGTTCTTCTTCATCGCCTTCTACAAAAGCAGCGACGCCTTCATGGCCGCCAACTGGGTGGAAATCGCGCTGGTGGATTACAGCTTCAAGGTGCTGATCTGCATGCTCTTCTTCCTGCCCATGTACGGCGTGGTGCTCAATCTCGCGCTCAAGCGCCTGGCGCAATACGGCTTTCAGCCGCAGATGCGAACCGCCTGACCCCAACCGTCCGCCACCCGGCCAGCCTTGCCAGGCTGGCCTTTTTCTTGCCCGGGCGGGCAAATTGTCCGTCATGAAACTGAGCGGAATCAAGCAAACCACGCCGTCATTGTTTACAATGGCCGCGCCATGAGTGATTCCTGCTTCCACTGCGGCCTGCCCGTGCCGCCAGACGCCCATTTCCCGATCCGCTACCGCGACCGGGAGGAGCCTGCCTGCTGCGCCGGCTGCCAAGCCGTCGCCACCACCATCATCGATTCCGGCCTGTCCGAGTACTACCAGCACCGCACCGAGGGCGCGCAGCGCGCCGAGGCGCTGCCCGCCAGCATTCTGGAACAGATACGGCTGTACGATTCGGACGAGCTGCAGCGTAGCTTCGTGCTGATCGCAGAAGAAAACGTCCGCGAAGCCTCGCTGATGCTGGAAGGCATCACCTGCGCCGCCTGCATCTGGCTCAACGAACAACACATCCGCCAGTTGCCCGGCGTGCTGGCGGTGGACATCAATTACAGCACCCAGCGCGCCCGCGTGCGCTGGGACAATAGCCGCCTCAAGCTGTCGGCCATCCTGGAAGCCATCGCCGCCATCGGCTACCGCGCCCATCCTTACGACGCCGAGCGCCAGGAAGCGCTGCAACAGAAGGAACGCAAGCAGGCTCTGACCCGGCTGTGGGTGGCGGGCCTGTCGATGATGCAGGTGATGATGTACGCGGTGCCGGTGTATCTGGCGCCCGACGGCGACATCGCCCCCGACTTCCTGTGGCTGCTGCACTGGGCCAGCTTCATCCTGACGCTGCCGGTGCTGCTGTATTCGGCGCTGCCGTTTTACCGCGCCACCTGGCGCGATCTGAAGACCCGGCGCGTCGGCATGGACACCCCGGTCACCATCGGCATTCTCACCGCCTTCATCGCCAGCTTCTGGGCGCTGATCCACAAGTTCGAGCACGGCATTTATTTCGACTCGGTATCGATGTTCGTGTTTCTGCTGCTGGGCGGCCGCTATCTGGAAGGCATCGCCCGGCGCAAGGCCGGCGAGGCCAGCGAGAGCCTGGTCAAGCTGGTGCCGGCCTTCGCCCACCGCATCGCCGGCTGGCCGGCAGCGCGCGACAGCCACGAAGCCACCGTCGCCAGCCTGCGAAGCGGCGACGTGATCCTGGTGAAGCCGGGCGAAACCATCCCGGTGGACGGCGTAGTGCTGGACGGCCGCAGCGCCAGCAATGAATCGCTGCTCACCGGCGAGAGCCGCCCGGTGGCCAAGAGCGAGGGCGACAGCGTGATCGCCGGCAGCGTCAACGCCGAAAGCCCGCTGGTGATCGAAGTCGGCCAGACCGGGCAGGCCACCCGTCTCGCCGGCATCGTCCGCCTGCTGGACCAGGCGCTGGCCGAGAAGCCGCGGCTGGCGGTGGCGGCCGACCGTTTCGCCAGCTGGTTCGTCGCCCTGCTGCTGCTGGCCGCCGCCGCCAGCTACCTCGCCTGGCACTTCATCGAACCGGCCCGCGCGCTGTGGATCATGGTGGCGGTGCTGGTGATCTCCTGCCCCTGCGCGCTGTCGCTGGCCACTCCGGCGGCGCTTACCGCCGCCACCGGCCACCTCGCCAGCCTGGGCATTCTCACCACCCGCGGCCACGCGCTGGAGACGCTGGCCAAGGTCAGCGACGTAGTGTTCGACAAGACCGGCACCCTGACCCACGGCGAGATGCGCTTGTTGGAGCAGCGCGCCGCCGCGGGGATCGCCCCGGCCGACGCGCTGGCCATCGCCGCCGCGCTGGAGCAAGGCTCCGAACACCCGCTGGCGCGCGCCATCCTGGCCGCCGCCGGCGACACGCCGCTGCCGGCCGCCGCCGAGGCCCGCAACCAGCCGGGCGGCGGCGTCGCCGGGCGCATAGACGGCGTCGAATGGCGGCTGGGCTCGCCGGAATTCATCTCCGCCTGGCTTGGGCGACCGCTGGATCTGGGCGACTGGCATGGCGACAAAACCCGCATCGTGCTGGCCAATGCCGACGGCGCGGCCGCCAGCTTCGCCATCGGCGACGCCGCCCGCCCGGACGCGGCGCAACTGGTGGCCAGCCTGCGGCGACGCGGCATCCGCGTCCACCTGCTCAGCGGCGACGGCGAAGGCCCGGTGGCCAGCCTGGCCGCCAAGCTCGGCATCGACAGCTGGACCGCCCGCGCCGCGCCGGAAGACAAGCTCGCCTTCGTCGGCAAGCTGCAGCAGGACGGCTGCCGGGTGCTGATGGTGGGCGACGGCATCAACGACGCGCCGGTGCTGGCCCGCGCCGACGTCTCGGTCGCCATGGGCGGCGGCACCGACGTGGCCCGCGCCAGCGGCGACATGATCCTGATCGGCGATCAACTCGGGCTGATCGACCGCGCCATCGTCATCAGCCACAAAACGCTTAACATCATTCACCAGAATCTGTTCTGGGCGGCCGGATATAATGTGGTGGCGCTGCCGCTGGCGATGGCCGGCCACGTCACGCCCTGGATAGCCAGCCTGGGCATGGCCGCCAGCTCCCTGATCGTGGTGGGCAACGCTCTGCGTCTTGTCAAACGGAAAGCCTAGATGGAAAGTCTCTACCTGCTCATCCCGCTCAGCCTGGTGCTGGCCTTCGCCATCGGCGCGATCTTCTGGTGGGCCACCCGCTCCGGCCAGTTCGACGACATGGAAGGCCCGGCGCATCGCATCCTGATGGACGACGACAAGCCGGACGCGGCACGCAAGGAAGACGACGCCCGCGAATAGCGCCCGCTTCGGCGGCGATACGGGTTCAATATCCAGCCGGATCAAATACTTGCGCATGGCATGAAGAAGGTTCCGGAATTGACAATTCATTTTCTGCTTATATAATCGCCAGCTTCTTGCAACAGCGCACCCGCAGTCCGGCTCAGGCCGGACTGCGCACATTCAGGGGCGGATGTTCGATTCGCCCCGCCGCAGCCGACGCCGTCCTTGCATCCGCGCTTTCCGTCATCGCAAAGCAAAGGGCGTCCGTGAACACCATTCAAGCTCTGGCAGGCATGCTGCTCCTCGTGGCCGTGGCCTACGCCTTCTCCACCAATCGCAAAGCCATCAGCTGGCGCACCGTAGGCATCGGCCTGATCCTGCAAAGCGCCTTGTTCCTGATGATCAACTACCTGCCGGCCGTGCGCGCCGGCTTCGACGCCTTCGGCGCCGGCTTCGCCAAGGTGCTGAGCTTCGCCAGCTACGGCGCGGGCTTCATCTTCGGCGATCTGGCGCATCCGGCCGGCAAGATCGGCTTTCTGTTCGCCTTCGTGGTGCTGCCGGTCATCATCTTCTTCTCCTCGCTGTCCGCCCTGCTCTATCACTTCGGCATCCTGCAGCGCGTGGTGGCGGTGCTGGCCTGGGCGATGAAGCGCTCGCTCGGCACCTCCGGCCCGGAAAGCGTGGTGGCTTCGGCCAACATCTTCCTCGGCCAGACCGAAGCGCCGCTGCTGGCCCGCCCCTACATCCAGCACATGACCCGCTCCGAGCTGGCCTGCGTGATGATCGCAGGCATGTCCACGCTGTCCGGCAGCGTGCTGGCCGCCTACATTACCTTCCTCGGCGGCGACAATCTCGCCGAGCAGACCCGGTTCGCCACCTTCCTGCTTACCGCCTCGTGCATGAACGCCGCCGGCGCGGTGGTGTTCAGCAAGATGATGTTCCCGGAAACCCAGCCGGATCAGGTGTCCAGCACCAAGCTGGCGGAAGACAAGGGCCAGAAGAGCGGCGACACCTTCGTCGGCGCGCTGGTGACCGGCGCGCTGGACGGCATGAAGATGGCCGCCGCCGTCGCCACCATCCTGCTGGCCATGGTGTCGCTGATCGAGCTGGCCAACTTCGTGGTGAAAGACGGCCTGGGCGCGGCGCTCGGCGTCAACGACATGATCAAGGCCAGCACCGGCGGCATGTTCGACGGCCTGACCCTGCAGTACCTCACCGGCCAGGTATTCCGCGTTTTCGCCTTCCTGATGGGCATCGGCTGGCATGAAACCCTGGGCGTGGGCAGCCTGCTCGGCCAGAAGATCGTGCTGAACGAATTCATCGCCTACATGGATCTGGCCAAGATGAAGGTGGCCGGCACGCTGTCCGCCAACGCGGTGATGATTTCCACCTTCGCGCTGGCCAGCTTCTCCAACTTCTCGTCGGTGGGCATCTGCGTGGCCGGCATCGGCGCGCTGGCGCCGTCGCGCCAGAAGGAACTGGCCGAGATCGGCATGCGCGCGCTGCTGGCCTCCATCATGGCCGGCTTCATGACCGCTTCCACCGCCGGCCTGTGGGTTTCGGTATTCCATTGATGGCGTGACGCGCCCAGGCGCGGCTGACAGTCAAGCGGGAATCGGCTAGCATGCCATTCCCGCTTTTTTCATGATTGGGCCCACGTGAAAGCCGGTTTCACCTTCTTCGCCTCCCGGCGCTTCCTGCCGCTGTTCAGCACCCAGTTTCTGGGCGCGTTCAACGACAACCTGCTCAAAACCGCCATCGTGGTGCTGATCAGCTTCCAGGGCCTGAGCTTCGCCGGCCTGCCGGCGGAGCAGCTGGTCAACCTGGCCGCCGGCGTCTTCATCCTGCCGTTCTTCCTGTTTTCCGCCACCGCCGGCAAGCTGTCCGAGCGCTACGACAAGGCGCGGATCGCCCGCTGGATCAAGCTGGCGGAAATCGCCATCATGCTGCTGGCCGCCTGCGGCTTTTACTGGTCGTCGGCCGGCATCCTGATGGCCTCGCTGTTCCTGATGGGTTGCCACTCGGCCTTTTTCGGCCCGCTGAAATACTCGGCGCTGCCGCAATACCTGCGCGAAGACGAGCTGGTGGGCGGCACCGGCCTGATCGAAATGGGCACCTTCCTCGCCATCCTGATCGGCCAGCTGGGCGGCAGCCTGCTCACCCACGCCAGCCCGCTGCTCCTGATCGCAGCGCTGCTGCTCACCTCGCTGCTGGGCTACGGCAGCAGCCGCGCCATGACGCCCGTCGCGCCCGGCGCGCCGGATCTCAAGCTGTCGTGGAATTTCCTCGCCGACTCGGTACAGCTTGTGCGGGAGGCCTGGCGCATCCACGACGTGCGCTGCTCGATACTGGGCATTTCCTGGTTCTGGCTGATGGGCGCGATCTACACCACCCAGCTGCCCACCTTCACCCGCCTGCATCTGGGCGGCGACGCCGACGTCTACACCCTGCTGCTGGCGCTATTTTCCATCGGCATCGGCGTCGGTTCCGTGGCCTGCGCCAAGCTGTCGCAAGGCAAGCTGCAACTGGGCATGGTGCTGCTGGGCAGCGCCGGCATGACGCTGTTCGGCGGCGACCTCGCGCTGTCGGCGATGGCGCATTACCACGGCCCGCTGGCCACGCTGCCGCAGTTTCTGGGCCTGCCTGGCAGCTGGCGCAATATGCTGGACGTCGCCCTGCTCGGTTTCTTCGGCGGCTTCTTCACCGTGCCGCTCTACACCTGGCTGCAAACCGGCAGTCCGGACGCGTTCCGCTCCCAGGCGGTGGCCGCCAACAACATCATCAACGGCTTTTACATGGTGGCAGCCGCCGCCGCCAGCGCGCTGATGCTGCAGTGGTTCGACAATATCGCCGCGCTGCTGCTCATCGCCGCCGGGGCCAACATCCTGGCCACGCTGCATCTGGCGCGCGCCGCGCCGGTGATCTGGCGCACCCGGCTGGATTGGGTGCGCGAACTGGCTGCCGCCCGCGCATGACAAAAGCCGCCACGGAACCCTCCGTGGCGGCTTTTCATTGCGGATACGGTCTGGCCGCGCCGATCAGCCCTGCAGCCTGGCGGCGGCGTCGCGCAGCGCGGTGCGCAAGCCCTCCTCGATCACCGGATGGTAGAACGGCATCTCCAGCATCTGGGCGATGGTCAGTCCCTGCTGATGGCTCCAGGCCAACAGATGCGCCAGGTTTTCGGCGCGCGGGCCTATCATCTCCGCGCCCAGGAAGCGGCCGGTGGCGGCGTCGGCGTAGACATGCAGCAGCCCCTTGTTGATGCCCATCACCCGGCTGCGGCCCTGGTCTTCGAAGCTCACCTCGCCGGTGACGAAGCCGCCAGGCGGCAAGTCGGCGAAACGGCGGCCCACCATCATCATCTGCGGGTCGGAGAACACCACGGCGATGCTGGAGCGGCGCAGGCCGGGCTGAACGTCCGGGTAGCGCGCGGCATTGTCGCCGGCGGTCTTGCCCTCGTCGGCCGCTTCATGCAGCAGCGGCAGGATGTTGTTGGCGTCCCCGGCGATGAACACCGGCGCGCCGACGCAGAGCAGCGTTTCCGGATCGAACACCGGCACGCCGCGGGCATCGAGCTGCAGGCTGGTGTTTTCCAGGCCCAGACCCTTGACGTTGGGCGCGCGGCCGGTGGCGGCCAGCACGTAATCGAAACGCTCTTCCACTTCCTCGCCGTCCAGGTTCAGATAGCGGATCCGCGCCTGCTCTCCGTCCTTGTCCATTTCCAGGATCTTGGCGTCCGGGTCCAGGTAAAAGTCGGCGGACAGCGCCTGGCGGGCGTAGTCGCGGATCGCCGGGTCGCTCAGCGGGCCGACCGCGCCGCCCACGCCGAACACGCGCACCTTGACGCCCAGCCGGGACAGCGCCTGGCCCAGCTCCAGGCCGATGACGCCCGGGCCGAACACCGCCACGCTTTGCGGCAGGGTTTCCCAGCTGAACACGTCGTCGTTAACGATCAGGCGATCGCCGAAAGCGCGGAACGGCGCCGGAATCGCCGGCGAGGAACCGGTGGCGATCACCACGCGCTGCGCCTGGATCAGCGTGTGCTCGTCCACCTGCAGCGTGGTGTTGTCGATGAAGCGGGCGTAGCCGCGCAGCCTGTCCTGCGGCGGGATGGATTCCACGCCGCGCAGCACGAAGCCGACGAAGCGGTCGCGCTCGCCGCGCACGCGGGCCATCACCTCGCGGCCGTCGATGCGAACCGGCCCATCCACATGCACGCCGAACATCGCGGCGTGGCCGGCGTGATGCGCGGCCTCGGCGGCAGCGATCAGCAACTTGGACGGCATGCAGCCGACGCGAGCGCAAGTGGTGCCGTAAGGGCCGCCTTCGATCAGCACGGCGCTCTTGCCGTGAGCCTTGGCGGCGCGGTAGGCGGCGAGGCCGGCGGTGCCTGCGCCGATGATGGCGACGTCGATGTTCAGGGTGTGCATGATGGTTTCCTTTCCTTGGATTCGGCAGGGATGCGGCACGGCACTGGCGACAATGGCGTGGCGTATCCCGGCGAAAAAACGGCCGGCAGGAGTACCGGCCCCAAATGTTCCGGCGGCGTCAGGGCCCGAGCCGCCGGGGTCGAACGCGAGAATTACTTGGCGAAACGCTTTTCCACGTCGTCGGCGGAGCCGATCAGTTCGCCGTTGATGAATACCTGCGGGGCGGTCATCTTGCCGGCCACGGCGCCCAGCACCTTGCCGCGCACCTTGTTGTCCAGCGGCACTTCCACGAATTCGTAGCCGTTTTCAGCCAGAACCGCCTTGGCGCGGGCGCAGTGCGGGCAGCCAACCTTGGTGAACACCACCACCTGATCCGGCTTCTTGGCGGTCGGGTTGATGTAGTTCAGCAGGGTGTCGGCGTCGGAAACCTTGAACGGATCGCCCGGCTCTTGCGGTTCGATGAACATCTTGTCCACCACGCCGTCCTTGACCAGCATCGAGTAGCGCCAGCTGCGCTTGCCGAAGCCGAGGTCGGCCTTGTCCACCAGCATGCCCATGCCTTCGGTGAAATCGCCGTTGCCGTCCGGGATCATCACCAGATTGCCGGCTTCCTGATCCTTGGCCCATTCGTTCATCACGAAGGTGTCGTTGACCGACACGCACAGGATGGCGTCCACGCCGTTGGCGAAGAAGGCCGGCGCCAGCTCGTTGAAGCGCGGCAGGTGGGTGGAGGAACACGTCGGGGTAAACGCGCCCGGCAGCGAGAACACGGCTACGGTTTTGCCGTCGAACAGTTCTGCGGTGGTAACGTCCTTCCACTCGTTGTTTTCACGGGTGCGGAAAGTGACGTTCGGTACGCGTTGGCCTTCACGATTTTGCAGCATGGTGCGATCTCCTTGACGGGGTGAAACAGTGTTGAATCAATCGATGAGCGGATTATGATAGCCAAAGAAAATTAGGTCTAATTGATTGTTTAAAGACTATCCATTTGCAATTCCTATCAGCTCGCAAGCGACGGCGCCAGGCGACGCGCTTATGCTACAAAGCTGCCACATCAAGGCAGGTGCAGACCACCGGCCTAACCGTTAAAATCGACCCAAGCCCCCGCCGGCCGACGGCGGGCAATTCCCACCTCGCGGATACCTACGCCTCCATGCGCATTACCGGACTGCACCACCTGGCCATCATCACCGCCGACTACCCTCGCGCTCGCGATTTCTACCATCGCCTGCTCGGCCTCCCCATCCTGGCCGAAAACTGGCGCGAAGAGCGGCAATCGTGGAAGCTGGACCTGGCCTTGCCCGGCGGCAGCCAGCTGGAGCTGTTCAGTTTCCCCTCACCGCCGCCGCGCCCGACCCGCCCGGAAGCCTGCGGCCTGCGCCATCTGGCTCTGGCCACCGACGCGCTGGACGACGTCCGCGACCGCTTGCGGCGAGAGAACGTGCAAGTGGAGGCGATCCGCATCGACGAATACACCGGAGCGCGCTTCTTTTTCTGCCGCGACCCGGACCAGCTGCCGGTGGAGTTTTACGAAACCGCGCCGTGAACCCAGGCGCGCCGCGCCGCGGAATCCGGCTTTGCCTTTCCGCGCGCGCCGCGCATAGTGATATTGAGCGAACCGCCGCCCCGGCCGCGCCAGCAGGCGCCGGCCCGCGGCGACAACAAAATGATGGAATAAAAAATGAAAGCCCCCCACGCCATCCCGTCCCTGTTCGGCCTGCTGCTGGCAGCCGGTTTCACCGCGCCCGCCTGCGCCAGTCCCGACGCCACCCTGCTGGCGGCCCGCGACGCCTACCGCGCCAACGACATGACCAAGCTCGCCGATCTGGGCGCCAGCCTGCCGTCCGATTACGCGCTCAAGGATTACCCGGAGTTCTGGCTTACTCTCAAGGCGCTGGACCGCGACGACGACGCCCAGGTGCAACGCTTCCTCGCCCGCGTGCAGGAAGGCCTGCTGCCGGAGCGCATTCGCAACGAGTGGGTAAAGAAGCTGGGGTCGCGCGAAAGCTGGTCCGCCTTCGCCGCCGAATGGAAAAAACTGCCCGCGGAAGGGCGCGATGAAGAGTCCGGCTGCTACGGCCAGCTGATGCAGCTGCGCCAGGGCCAGGCCCCCGCCGACCTCGACCGCTTCCTGGAAGGCAAGCCCGCGCCGGAAGGCTGCAATCGCCTGATCGCCGCCGCCGCGGGCAAAGGCCTGCTCAAGGAAGACTGGCTGTGGCTGCGCACCCGCCTGCTCCTGGCCGGCAATTACGTCACCCAGGCGCGCCAGACCGCGGCCGCCGGCCAGCTGCCGCTGGACAACGCCGCGCTCAACAAGCCTGCCGCCGCCAATCTGGCCACGCCGGGCGGCCAGGAAGCCGCCCTGTTCGACATCGTGCGCAAGGCCAAGAACGACCTGAACGCCTCCGCTGCGCAACTGCTCAAGACGCAGGAGCAACTGTCGCCGGAGCGCAGCCGTTTCGGTTGGGGCCAGCTGGCCTTGCTGTCCGCGCGCAAGCTGCAGTCGGAGCAGGCGCTGCAATGGTTCGACCGCGCCGATCCCAAACAGCTGACCAGCGAACAGTGGGACTGGTGGGCGCGCTCCGCCTTGCGCCTTGAGCAATGGGCGCAGCTGGACAAGATCATCCGCGACATGCCGGCCGACATCGCCGGCAAGCCGGTCTGGACCTACTGGCGCGCCCGCACCCTGCAGCAACAGGGCAAGAACGCCGAAGCGCGCGCCCTGTTCAGCAAGGCCAGCGGCGGCCACAGCTATTACGCGCTGCTGTCGCTGGAGGAGATCGGCAACAGCCTGTCCACCCCCAGCAACAAGACCACGCCGGGCAAGGACGACATCGCCCGGATGAAGGCCGACCCTGCCGTCCAGCGCTCGCTGGCGCTCCTGGGCGTGGCCGAGGTCTACACCAAGCCGGAATTCCGCACCGACGCGCAGCGCGAATGGCGCTGGGCGATGCGCGGCCGCAACGACATGGAGCTGCTGGCCGCCGCCGAAATCGCTCGCAAGGAAGGCTTCTACGACATGGCCATCTACAGCGCCGAGCGCACCAGGGAAGAGCACGACTTCTCGCTGCGCTATCTGACGCCTTACCGCGAAGTCACTCAAAAGTACGCGCGCCAGCTGGACATCGACGACGCCTGGGTGTACGGCCTGATCCGCCAGGAAAGCCGCTTCATCACCATGGCCCGCTCCGGCGTCGGCGCTTCCGGCCTGATGCAGCTGATGCCGGCCACCGCCAAGTGGGCGGCCAAGAAGATCGGCCTGACCCACTTCGCCGTCAACGACATCGACACCAACGTCCAGCTCGGCACCTGGTATCTGCGCTACGTGCTGGACAATCTGTCCGGCAACGAGGTGATGGCCACCGCCGCCTACAACGCCGGACCCGGCCGCGCCCGCAACTGGCAAACCGGCAAGGAGCTGGACGGCACCATCTACGCCGAAACCATCCCGTTCAGCGAAACCCGCGATTACGTGCAGAAAGTGATGGCCAATGCCGCCTATTATTCGAGCACCTTCGGCCATGCCAACATTTCGCTGAAGAACCGCATGGGCGTCATCCCCGCCCGTTACTAAGCGGCGGCGCGCGGAACAAGGAAACATCATGACTTCCAGAAACATCTGTCTGATCGGCGGCAGCGGCTTCGTCGGCGGCTATCTGGCGGAACGGCTCACCCGCGCCGGCTGCCGGCTGCGCATCGCCACCCGCCGGCCGGAACGGCAAAAATCCCGGCTGGCCACTTTGCCGGGCGCGGAGATGATCCAGGCCGACGTGTTCCAGCCCGCGCATCTTGACCGCCTGCTGGCCGGCCAGGACGCGGTGGTCAGCATGGTGGGCATCCTGCACGGCTCCCGCCGACAGTTCGAGCGCGCCCATGTCGAATTGACCGACGCCATCCTGCAAGCCTGCGCCCGGCAAGGCGTGCGGCGGCTGGTGCACATCAGCGCGCTGGGCGCGGCCCAGGACGCGCCCAGCGACTATCTGCAAACCAAGGCGCTGGCCGAGCTGGCGATACGCGCCAGCGGGCTAGACTGGACGATATTGCGGCCGTCGGTGATCTTCGGCCGCGGCGACAGCTTCCTGACCCTGTTCGCCCAGCTGCTGGCCGCGCTGCCCGCGCTGCCGCTGGCCGGCGCCGACAGCCGCTTCGCGCCGATCTGGGTGGAGGATGTGGCGTCGGCCGTCGCCGCCTGCCTGGACAACTCCGCCTGCATCGGCCAAAGCCTGGATCTGGCCGGCCCGGAAGTCTACACGCTGGCCGAGCTGGTGCGGCTGACCGGCCGGCTCACCGGCCGTCCGCGCCCCATCATCCCGCTGCCGGCCGGACTGGCCATGTTGCAGGCCGCGCTGATGGAATGTCTGCCCGGACCGACGCTGATGAGTCGCGACAACGTGCGCTCGCTGAGCCTCGACAACGTCAGCGACCAGCCTTTCCCCGGCCAGTTGCTGGGCTTCGCCCCCGCCTCGCTTGCCGCCATCGCCCCGTCCTATCTCGCGGGCGAAGAGTTCAATACCATCGTATCCCGCTACCGGAGCAAGGCCGCGCGTTGAATATGAAGATCTATATCGTCGGCGGCGCGGTGCGCGACCGCCTGCTGAATCTGCCGGTCAAAGACAGAGACTGGGTTGTCGTCGGCGCGACGCCCGAAGACATGCTGGCCCGGGGCTACCGCCCGGTAGGCAAGGATTTTCCGGTTTTCCTGCACCCGGAAACCCAGGAGGAATACGCGCTGGCGCGCACCGAGCGCAAAATCGCCAAGGGCTATCACGGCTTCAGCTTCCACACCTCGCCCGACGTCACCCTGGAAGAAGACCTGGCCCGCCGCGATCTGACCATCAACGCCATCGCCGAGGCCGACGACGGCGCCCTGATCGACCCCTACGACGGGCAAGCCGACCTGAAGGCGCGCATCCTGCGCCACGTCAGCCCCGCCTTCGCCGAGGACCCGGTGCGCATTCTGCGCCTGGCGCGCTTCGCCGCCCGCTTCGGCTTTGACGTCGCCCCGGAAACCATGCGGTTGATGCGGCAAATGGTAGTCGACGGCGAGGCGGACGCGCTGGTGGCGGAGCGGGTATGGCAGGAACTGGCTAAGGGCCTGATGGAGGATCGCCCGTCGCGGATGTTCCTGATCCTGCGCGAATGCGGCGCGCTGGCGCGCATTCTGCCGGAGGTGGACGACCTGTTCGGCGTGCCGCAACGCGCCGACTATCACCCGGAAGTGGATACCGGCGATCACGTCATGCGGGTCATCGATTACGCCGCCGCCCAGCGCTACGCGCTGCCGGTGCGCTTCGCGGCGCTGGTTCACGATCTTGGCAAGGCGCTCACCCCGCCCGAAATGCTGCCGCGCCACATCGGCCACGAAACCCGCGCCACCCACGCGCTGGGCGAGCTGTGCCAGCGGCTGCGCGTCCCGTCCGACTGCCGCGATCTGGCCCACATCACCATGATCCACCATACCAAGGTGCATCAGGCGACGTCGCTGAAACCGGCCACCATCCTCAAGTTGTTCAAGGACTGCGATGGCTTGCGTCGCCCGGCGCGTTTCCTGCAGATGCTGGAAGCCTGCCTCGCCGACAGCCGCGGCCGGCTGGGCTTCGAACACGCGCCCTATCCGCAGCAAGGCTATCTGCAAGCGCTGCTGGAAGCGGCTCAAGCTGTCGACGCCGGCGCCATCGCGGCGGCCTGCGCCGACAAATCCGGCATCCCGGCTGCGATTGACCGCGCCCGCCAGCAGGCTATCGCCGAAGCCATGCGCCAAATCGCGTTCAGCGCGTAAGCGGCGCCTCCAGCTGGCGGACGCGCTCGAACAGGCATATCGTGGCCGCCATCGCCACGTTCAGCGACTCCGCCCGTCCCGGCATCGGGATGCGGACGCGGGCGTCGGCCAGAGCCAGCAAGGCCGGACTGACGCCCGCGCCTTCGTTGCCGAATACGAAGGCGAGCGGGCCGCTCAGGTCCTGGCTGTAAAGCGAGGCGGAGCCTTCCAGATACGTGACCAGCTTCCGGCCCTCGAAACCCTTGAGTTCAGCTTGCAGATCCGCCTGCTCGTGCAAGTTGAGCGCGAAATGCGCCCCCATGCCGGCGCGCAGCACCTTGGGCGAAAACACGTCGACGCAGCCCTTGGACAGATACACCTCGCGCAGCCCGGACGCCGCGGCGCCGCGCAAAATGGTGCCCAGGTTGCCCGGGTCCTGAATATCCTCCAGCAGCAGCCGCGACGCGTCCCGCGGAGCCGGCCGCGCCGTCGGGCGTTCGCAGATCGCCAGCAGCTCGCCGGCCGTGGCCATCGCGCTGGCCTTGGCCATCACCGCGTCCGGCAAGCTCGCCACGACGCTGCCGGCCGGCAGGGCGCGCAGCAGGTCCTGCACTTCCGGGTGCTGCAAGGCGCGTTCGTTGACATACAGCCGTCGCAAACGCCCGCCCGTTTCCAGGCAGGCTTGGGTCAGGTGTATGCCCTCCAGCGCCATGACGCCTTCCTTGCGACGCTCGCGACCGTTCTGCACCAGTCGGGCCAGTTGCTTGATTTCGTCGTTGTGAGGGGAGGTAATGCTTTTGATCGTGTAAGGCATGACTACTCTTGAAATGAAAGACGCCGGCCCGAATCGACAGGCCGGCGCGACAAGTTAACCCGCTCAGTGCGTCAGGCGGGTGATCAGGTCCTTGAAACGATGATAGGTGGGTTCGTCTATCGCCCGGCCGCTGCGCGGGTTGTCCACGTAGAATACCCCGCTCAAATGGTGGCCGCTGAACAGCGTCATCAGCGCGAATTCGCCGTCGCCGATGTGCTGGAAGAACGCGTCCTCGTAACGCTGCGCCAGTTGCGCGCGCACGCTGGCCGGGGCATGAAAACTTTGCGGCTTGCTGGCGAATACGGCGAAAAAGCTGCCGGGCTCCAGCTCCACCAGCAACTTGCGCAGCGGGTTGTCGGCATCGAGGCCCACCTGATAGCGCAGCTTGAGTTTGTGCAGCTCCGGCTCGTAATGATAATACAGGATGCGCTCGAATTTGAGGTCGTTGGCGAGGAAGCGGATCGACTCCTTGATGGCGTCCTCCAGCCGCGCGCCGGCATCCAGCGCCTTGTTCTGCTTCATGCTGGCTTTCTTGTACTCGCCCTCCAGCAACAGCAGCGAGCGCACCGGATAGCTGTAGCCGTCGGCGCGCGGGTGATGCGCCACATTGAGCGCGGCGTGCACCACCGCCTGGTAAGCGTTGTCCGGCGAAGTGGCGATCAACTTGGCGGCGGTGTCGACGCCCACTTGCCAGGTGCTGCGCCAGCAGCCGTTCTCCAGCGAGTTGGCGGTGGCCATGGCCAGGCGCAGCAATTGGCGGCGCTTGCTTGGCGCGCCGGGGCCCAGCAGCCCGTTCAGGCCGGCAGGCAAAGGCAAATCGCGGATGAACTGGGCCAGAATCTGGGAGTAGTCCGCGCCGAAGGCGTCCGACACCTCTTGCAGCAAAGGCTTGTCGGGCAGCTGGTTGCGCTGCAGCATGTACAGGCAGGCCGGCACGTTGTAGAGCAAGGCGGCGACGAAACAATCTTCCACCTTGTGGTCGCCCTGTATCGACAGCCACTCCTTGACGATCAGCGCGGCCACGCGGCTGCGGCCCAGCCAGTCGCCGATCGCTTCGTACACTTCCGGGTCCAGCTGATTCGGCGCCGGCGCCAGGGCCTCCACCTTGCCGAAGCGATTCACCACCGCCTCCAGCCCCATCAGCATCAGGGTCTGCTCCACCGAAGGAATGGTTTCGTTGCGCTGCAAGGCGCGCGAGTTGCCCACCACCCGGTACAGGTCCAGCAGCAGGAAAGGGTCCGACAGGCAAAGATTGGCCAGGTCGGTGAAACTGATCATGTCGCTGTGGCGGGCGCAGATGTCCTTCAGCTCGCTCAGCGTATCGGGCAAAATCGGCCAGCGCTTCTCAGCGATGGACTTGATCCATTTAGTGAGGTCCATGTGGGTGATGCCAGATCAGGAGTTCTTTTTGGAGCGCGCCATCCAGCGGCACGCGCTCATCGGGTTTCACATCGGGTACCACGAAAGTGTTGCTGATCAGCTTGCTGCCCGGCCGCCCCTCCGCGACGAACTTCCGCCACACCCGCGGCATCGGCTCCGGCGATAAAAAAACATACACCACATCGTAATTCGCCCAGCTCTGCCCCCAGAAGCTGCGGCATCTCACCTGCAAACGCAGGGGCCGACCGGCCCGCGCCCAACGCAGTCTGGCCAACAGCCAGCTGCCCCAGGCATTCTCCAACGCGTCGATCTTCACGTCCGGCCTCTGCGCCGCCAGCTGCACGGTCAGACGACCGTCGCCGCAGCCCGCTTCCAGCAGGCTGGCGTCCTCCGGCAGCAGCTGCGCCAGACGCCGGCTCGCCTCCCCCGATGAACGGTACAAGGGCACCCGTTCGGACAATGCGTTGCGCCCGACGGCGACAGTGAGCAACAGGGCCAGCAGGTAAATCCAGCCGGGCAGCGCCAGTTGCTGCATCAATACCACGGCAGGCACGAACAGGCCGTGCGTCAGCCGCTGCCAGGGAGGCAAACGATGCGCGATGGCCAGCGCGGCGGCGATCATGCCTTGCAGGATCGCCCACGCGGCCGGCATCAGCGCCGGCGCCACGAACAGCCAAGCCGCGACGCAAGCCAGCGCCTGCAACAACAGCGGGCGCAGCCATTTCACTCGCCGCGCCTCACTTCCCGCCCTCCGCCGGCGGAGAGGCCTGCACTTCGGTCGGCGGGCCGCCTATCGTTTCCTGATTCAACTGCGGCTTGTTGCCATCGTTCAGAATCGAGGTCTCTGTATCGCGGTTCAGCACCAGGATGGTGATGCGGCGATTTTCCGGACTGAATACATTGGTCTTGATCAGGGGGTTGGCCGAGGCCAGGCCCACCACGCGCAGCACCTTGCTTTCCAGCAAACCGCCGGCGATCAGTTCGCGCCTGGCGGTATTGGCGCGGTCGGCGGACAGTTCCCAGTTGCTGTAACCGTTTTGGCCATTGCCGAACGGTTTGGCGTCGGTGTGCCCGGAAATGCTGATCTTGTTGGGCAGCTGATTCAGCTCCGGCGCCAATTGCTGCAGCAGTTCGCGCGTGTGCGGCAACATGCGCGAACTTCCCGAATCGAACATCGGGCGATTCTGCTCGTCGACAATCTGAATCTTCAGCCCTTCGGGCGTCATTTCCAGCTTGAGTTGGCTCTTGTATTCCTTGAGCAGTTCGCTCTGGTCTATGCTGCTTTCGATTTTTTGCTGCAGTTGCGACAAGGACGCCTTCTCCTTGGCCTTGCGCAGCACTTCGTCCTTTTCCGCGCCGGCCTTGTTGACCTGCCCGGCCTGCTTGGTGAGATCGTTGCCGCCGCCCTTGATCACCGAAGTGGCGTCGCCGGCACCGGCGCCGCCGGCCAAGGCGACCTTGAGCGGGGTCTTGAAATATTCCGCGATGCCGTTAAGCGTGCCCTGCGAGGCCGAGCCCAACAGCCACATCAGCAGGAAGAAGGCCATCATCGCCGTCACGAAGTCGGCGTAGGCGATCTTCCAGGCCCCGCCATGATGGCCGTGCCCGCCCTTCTTGATGCGCTTGACGATGATGGGCCGTTGCGATTCGTCTGCCATGCTCCGCTCCTGGCTGCTTTATTTCTTCTGCTTGACGTGGTCTTCCAGTTCCTTGAAGGACGGACGATCCATCGACGACAGCGCCTTGCGGCCGAACTCCACCGCCACCTGCGGCGCGTAGCCGTTGAGGCTGGCGAGAATGGTGACCTTGATGGTCTGGTAGACGCGGGTGCCCTCGCCCAGCTTGTGCTCCAGAATGGTGCCGAGCGGGCCTACGAAGCCGT
Source organism: Xenophilus sp. AP218F (assembly GCA_002213445.1). Classification (GTDB taxonomy): domain Bacteria; phylum Pseudomonadota; class Gammaproteobacteria; order Burkholderiales; family Chromobacteriaceae; genus Chromobacterium. The sequence continues at coordinate 162,451 of NJIE01000006.1, forward strand.
AGGCGAGCAAAATCCCGAGGAAGGTGCCCACCAGCGCGTGCGCGATCAGCATGCCCAGTTCGGAAGGCGGCGCGCCTACCGATTCCATGGTGTGCACCACGCCCATCACCGCCGCCACGATACCGAAAGCCGGCAAGCCGTCGGCCAGCCCCTTGACCGCGCTGACCGGCACCTCCCCTTCGTGATGGTGGGTTTCGATTTCCACGTCCATCAGGTTCTCGATTTCGAAGGCGTTGAGGTTGCCGCCCACCATCAGCCGCAGGTAGTCGCAGATGAATTCCACAACGTGATGGTCATGCATGACTGTCGGGTACTTGGAAAACACCGGGCTGGCTTCCGGATTTTCGACATCGGCCTCGATCGACATCAGGCCTTCCTTGCGCACCTTGGTCAGGATCTCGAACAGCAAGGAGAACAGATCCATATAAAAAGCCTTGCCGTAAGGGCTGCCCTTGAAAACGGTGGGCAAGGCCTTCATGGTGGCTTTCAGCGGCGCGCCGCCGTTGGCTACCACGAAGGCGCCGATGGCGGCGCCTGCAATCATCACCACTTCCAGGGGCTGCATCAGCGCGGCGACGTGGCCCCCTGCCGCAACAAAGCCCCCCAGCACCGAGCCAAGGATGATGATGTACCCGATCGCGACGAACATGCGTAGTCCTGTTCTGAGTATTTTGGGATGCCGTGTCTGTATTAGAGCACGTCTTCTATTACTTCATAATAGAAAAAGCGGATTGAATTGTATCAACCCGCCTTCATCCCCGCAAAACCAATAAGGACGCGGGTTGTCATATCGTTCGAAGCAGTTTTATCTCAAGAAAGATTTTCCGATTCGACTTTCTGTTCGAACTCGCGCATGCAACGCGCGGCCACCGCCAGCATCTCGTCGATGTCGTCCTTGCTGATGACCAGCGGCGGAGCCGCGACGATATGATCGCCGCAGGCGCGCATGATCAGATTGTTGCGGAAGAAGATATCGCGGCACACCAGGCCGACCTCGCCGAAATTCGGGAACAGCTCGCGGGTCTCCTTGTTCTTCACCAGCGTGAAAGCCTGGATCAGGCCGACGCCGCGCACGTCGTCCACATGCTTGAACTGGCTGAAGGTTTCGCGCCAGCGCTGCTGCATGTAGGGGCCGATGTCGCGCTTGACCTGCTCCACGATGCCCTCGTCGCGCAAGGCCAGCACATTGGCGCGCGCCACTGCGGCGCACACCGGGTGGCCGGAGTAGGTAAAACCGTGGTTGAAGTCGCCGGCGGCGATCAGCCCCTTGGCCACGCGCTCGCCGACAAAGACCGCGCCCATCGGCAGATAACCGGAAGACAGCCCCTTGGCGGTGGTGAACATGTCAGGCTTGAAGCCGAAGTGCTGATGGCCGAACCATTCGCCGGTGCGCCCGAAGCCGCAAATCACTTCGTCCGCCACCAGCAGCACATCGTATTTGCGGCAGATGCGCTCCACTTCCGGCCAGTAAGTGGCCGGCGGAATGATGACGCCGCCGGCGCCCTGAATCGGCTCGCCGACGAACGCCGCCACCTTGTCCGCGCCGATCTCCAGGATTTTCTCTTCCAGCCAGCGCGCCGCGGCCAAACCGAACTCGTCGCGGCTCATGTCCTTGCCGTGCTTATACCACCACGGCTGCTCCACGTGCGCCATGCCCGGAATCGGCAAATCGCCTTGCTCGTGCATGTACTTCATGCCGCCCAGGCTCGCGCCGCCTATGGTGGAGCCGTGATAGCCGTTCCAGCGTCCGATCAGCGTCTTTTTCTCCGGCTTGCCCTGGGCGTCCCAGTAACGGCGCACCATGCGGATCATGGTATCCACGGACTCCGAGCCGGAGTTGGTGTAGAACACGTGCTCAAAACCGGCCGGGGTGACTTCGGCCAGCAAGGCGGACAGTTCCACCACCGCGGGGTGGGTGGTTTTGAAAAAGGTGTTGTAGAACGGCAGCTCCTCCATCTGGCGGCGCGCCACTTCGGCGAAATCCTTGCGACCGTATCCGACATTGACGCACCACAGGCCGGCCATGCCGTCGATGATCTTGTTGCCTTCGGAGTCCCACAGGTACATCCCCTCGCCGCGCGTCATGATCCGCGCGCCCTGGTGGTTCAGCGACGCGGTGTCGGTAAACGGATGCAGGTGATGCGCGGCATCCAGTTCGCGCCATTCGCTGGTGGTACGTTGCTTCTGCATATGACTTCCTCCCGGTTGTTCGATAGCGGGCAAACCGCCCGGCTTCGCGCTTGGCGTGTTGTTCTATTGCTGGGTCCTGTCCATCCGGCCGCCGGGCATGCCCGGCGGCGCGCCATCACACGTGCAGCAGCAGGAACTTGCGCTCCCAGGGACTGATGACGCGGAAATACTCGGAAAATTCCTTCTCCTTCATGCCGACGTACATGCGCACGAAACGCTCGCCCAGCACTTCGGCCATTTCGGAACACTCCGCCAGCCTGACCAGCGACTCCTCGGAGCTGTTGGGGAACTGGTAAGGCAGCTCGTAAGCGTCGGTCTGGCGCGGCTCGGACGGCCTGAGCTTGTTGATGATGCCCAGATAGCCGCAAGCCAGCGTGGCCGCCATGGCGATATAGGGGTTGACGTCCACCCCCGGCACCCGGTTCTCCACTCGCCTCGCCGGCGGCGAAGAATGCGGCACGCGCAGGCCGACGGTGCGGTTGTCGTAACCCCATTCGACATTGGTCGGCGCGGCGGTGTAGCGCGACAAACGACGGAATGAGTTCACGTAGGGCGCGAACAGCGGCATGGTTTGCGGAATGTACTTCTGCAAACCGGCGATGAAGTGGAAGAACAGATCGGAGGGGCTGCCGTCGTCATTGGTGAACACATTGCGGCCGGTATTTCGGTCCACCAGGCTCTGGTGCATGTGCATGGCGCTGCCCGGCTCGTTTTCCATCGGCTTGGCCATGAAGGTGGCGTACATGCTGTGGCGGAACGCCGCTTCGCGCACGGTGCGCTTGAACAGGAAGACCTGATCGGCGAGGTCCAGCGGGTTGCCGTGCAGGAAGTTGATCTCCATCTGCGCGGTGCCCACTTCGTGAATCAGCGTGTCCACTTCCAGATTCTGCGCATGGCAGTAATCGTAGATGTCTTCGAACAGCGGGTCGAACTCGTTGACGGCGTCGATGGAGTAGGAGCGGCGGCCGAATTCGGCGCGGCCGGTGCGGCCGACCGGCGCGGCCAGCGGGATGTCCGGATCGGGATTGGGCGACAGCAGGTAGAACTCCATCTCCGGCGCCAGCACCGGCTCGATGCCCATCTCGTCGTACAGTTTCAGGACGCGCTTGAGCACATTGCGCGGGGCCACATCCACCGGCGTGCCGTCGGCGCGATGGCAGTCGTAGATCAGCTGCGCGGTCGGGTCCACCGCCCAGGGCACGAAGCGCAAGGTGTTGGGGTCCGGCGCCAGCACCATGTCCGGATCGGTCAGGTCCAGCATGCTGTCGTCGGGGTAGTCGCCGGTGACGGTTTGCATCAGCACGGCTTCCGGCAACCGCATTTCCGGGTCGGAAACAAACTTGTCCTTGGGCACGATCTTGCCGCGCGCCACCCCCGTCATATCCGGAACGATGCACTCCACTTCGGTGATGCGATGTTCTCGCAACCATTCGTTGATTTGGTGATTCATAAAGCTTTCCTCTGTTAGCTCCCCGGCCGTGATACCGGCTCTGAAACCGGGAGGTGCTGCTTTACCGCCACTGCAACGTCGCCCCGTCGCGCGCGAAGATTGAAGATACGGCGCGCCGGAACGGAAACCGCCAAGTTATCCCCGCGCGCGCCTCCTTGCGCGACAAGCGTCGCCAAAAGCGTTGAAGATGGCCTGCGAAACCGGATTTTCCCAATAGCGCCACTCCGGATGCCATTGCACGGCAAAGGCGAAGCTCTTGGCGTCGCGCACCCGGTAAGCCTCGATCAACCCGTCCTCGGCCGTCGCCTCGCGCTCCAGACAGTCGGCCAGGCGACGTATGCCCTGCTGGTGCAGCGAATTCACCTTGGCGCGGGTCTCGCCGGTCCAGGACGCCAGCAGGCCGCCTGGCGCGAAGTCCACGTGGTGCGACAGCTGATACATCTCGTCCATGCTCTCGCTCTTGACCTCGCGGTGATCGCGCAGCCCCGGCTGCTCCTGCACGTGCTGATGCAGCTCGCCGCCGAGGGCCACGTTGATTTCCTGGAACCCCCTGCAAATGCCGAGCAAGGGGATGCCCGCGTCCACCAGCATGCGGATCAGCGGCAAGGTGGTGGCGTCGCGCTGCGGGTCGTGCAGGGTGCCGGGCCGGCTGGGCTCGCCGTTGTAGTGGTGAGGCTCGACGTTGGACGGCGAGCCGGGCAGCAGGATGCCGTCCACCATGTTCAGCACCTCGAGAAGGTGGGCGTGATTCCCCATCGCCGGAATCAGCAGCGGCAGGCCGCCGGCGCCGCCGGCGGCGGCCGTGATGTATTTCTCGCCCACCACGTGAAACGGTTGCGGGCCGATCGGCTTGATGTCGCAGGGAATGCCGATGATCGGGGGCTGCATAGGGTTCTCCGGAAGAGTCAGGAAGCGGCCTTGATCGCTTCCATCGGGTCGACGAAGGGGTAGCCCAAGTCGCGGGCCACCGCCTGATAGGTTACCCGTCCATGACAAATGTTCAAGCCGTTGCGCAAATGCGGGTTGTCCAGCAGCGCCTGCCGCCAACCCTTGTTGGCCAGCTCCTGCATGTACGGCAAGGTGGCGTTGGTCAGCGCCTGGGTGGAGGTGCGCGCCACCCCGCCCGGCATGTTGGCGACGCAGTAGTGGACGATGCCGTCCACGATGTAGATCGGGTCCTGGTGGGTGGTGGCCCGGCTGGTTTCGAAACAGCCGCCCTGGTCGATGGCGACGTCCACCAGCACCGCGCCGGGCTTCATGTGCTTGAGCATGGCCCGCGTCACCAGCTTGGGCGCGGCCGCGCCCGGAATCAGCACCGCGCCGATCACCATGTCGGCCTCGCGGATGCATTCGTCGATATTGGCGCTATTGGACATCAAGGTCTTGATGCGGCCGCCGAACACCATGTCGATTTCCTTGAGGCGGGTCAGCGACTTGTCCAGAATCGTCACCTCCGCGCCCGCGCCCAGCGCCATGCGCGCGGCGTTGAGCCCCACCACCCCGCCGCCGATCACCGCTACCCGCGCCGGCGAAACGCCGGGCACGCCGCCCAGCAGCACGCCGCGGCCGCCCTGCGCTTTTTCCAGCGCGTGGGCGCCGGCCTGGATCGCCATGCGGCCTGCCACTTCCGACATCGGCGACAGCAAGGGCAAGCCGCCGCGCTCGTCGGTCACCGTTTCGTAGGCGATGGCGACGGCCTGCGATTCGACCAGCAGCTTGGTCTGCTCCGGGTCCGGAGCCAGATGCAGATAGGTGAACAGAACCTGTCCGGGGCGCAGCATCCTGCACTCCACCGGTTGCGGCTCCTTGACCTTGACCACCATGTCGGCGCGCTCGAAGACCTCGGCGGCGGTAGAGGCGATGGACGCCCCCGCCTGGATATACTGTTCATCGGTAAAGCCTATGGCCAGACCGGCGTGAGTTTGCACCAGCACCTTGTGTTGCCCACCCGCCACCAACTCACGCACGCCGGAGGGGGTGAGCCCGACCCGGTATTCGTGGTTTTTGATCTCCTTCGGTACGCCAATTAACATGATTGTCTCCCTCTGGTTATTTTGAACAGCCGCATGGACAGCATCCGTTTAAGAAAATTCACAAGACACTTGCTCCATGCCACTGATTCTGGCTATAAACCCTCATCCTTGCAAAGATATTTGATTTTGCAACGCAGCAAGCACCGATCGAAACTGCCGCCGCGCAGTACTCAGGTTGTCTAAAATTATTAACATATTGATGGAGCAGGACAAATGGACGTTGGGGCAAGATTGAGAATGGTGAGGACCCGCTTCGGGCTGTCGCAAAGAGAGCTGGCCAAACGCGCCGGCGTCACCAACGGCACCATTTCGCTGATCGAGCAGAACCGGGTCAGCCCCTCGGTCAGTTCGCTGAAAAAAGTGCTGGAGGGCCTGCCCATCACGCTGGCCGAATTTTTCACCTTCGACGCCGACCCCGAACAGCCGCGCGTGTTCTACAAGGCCGAAGAGCTTCCCAATCTCGGCAACGCCCAGATCAACCTGCTGCTGGTGGGCACGGCGCACGACAAGCGCGACATCGCCATCTTGCGCGAGCTGTACCAGCCGGGCGCCGACACCGGCCCGGACATGCTGGAACACGAGGGGCAGGAAGGCGGCGTCGTCATCCGCGGCCAGATCGAGATCACCGTCAACAACGAAAGCAGAATCCTGGGGCCGGGCGACGCCTATTACTTTGAAAGCCGGCTGCCGCATCGCTTCCGCAACGTGGGCGAGGAGGTGTGCGAGATGGTCAGCGCCAGCTCGCCTCCTACATTCTGACACCGGCATCCTTAAGGGGGAAATCGGCATGAAACTGGGTTACACCATTGTTTACGTTCCGGACGTCGCCGCCTCGCTGCGCTTTTTCGGCGAAGCCTTCGGCCTGGCGCAACGATTCATCGATGAATCGGGCCAGTATGGCGAGCTGGAAACCGGCGATACCACGCTGTCCTTCGCCTGCCACGCCCTGGCCGAGAGCAACCTGCCTGCCGGCTATGTGCGCGCCAGCGACGCGAAGCAGCCGCTGGGCATGGAAATCGGCCTGGTTTGCGACGACGTGCCCGCCGCCCACGCCCGCGCGCTGGGTTGCGGCGCCCGCGAGCTGGCCGCGCCGAAGCGCAAGCCCTGGGGCCAGACCGTGTCCTACCTGCAAAGCCCGGACGGAACCCTGATCGAACTGTGCAGCCCGCACGCCGTCTGACAGACAACCAGCCTTCACCACTCGCAGCGCCACTTTGAAAAACAATGAGGAGAACGCCATGCCACGCAGCCACGCCGAATGGAAACAGCTTGCGACCCGGTTGAACATCGAGGGCCGCGCCTTCATCGCCGGACGCTACCGCGCCGCAGACAGCGGCAAGACCTTCCCCTGCGTCAATCCCGCCGACGGGGCCAAGCTGGCCGACGTGAGCTGGTGCGGCGAGGCCGAGGTGGATGAAGCGGTCAAGGCCGCCCGCGCCGCTTTCGAATCCGGCGTCTGGTCCGGGCTCGCGCCGCTGGCGCGCGGCCGCATTCTCAAGCGCTTCGCCGCGCTGATGCGCGAACACGCCGACGAGCTGGCCCTGCTGGAAACGCTGGACGCCGGCAAACCGATAGGCGACACCGCCAGCGTGGACGTCCCCGGCGCGGCGTATTGCGTGGAATGGTTCGCCGAAGCGATAGACAAGGTGGGCGGCGAAGTCGCGCCGGCGGACCCGAAAGTCGTCGGCCTCGTCACCCGCGAGGCCATCGGCGTGGTGGCCGCCGTGGTGCCGTGGAACTTCCCCATCCTGATGGCGAGCTGGAAGTTCGGCCCGGCGCTTGCCGCCGGCAACGCCGTCATCGTCAAGCCGTCGGAAAAATCGCCGCTCACCGCCATCCGCGTCGCCCAGCTCGCCAAAGAGGCCGGCATTCCCGACGGCATCTTCCAGGTGCTGCCCGGCGCGGGCGACGTCGGCAAGCTGCTGGCGCTGCACATGGACATCGACTGCATCGCCTTCACCGGCTCCACCGCGGTCGGCAAGCTGATCGCCGGCTACGCGGCCGAATCCAACCTCAAGCGCGTCTGGCTGGAGCTGGGCGGCAAGTCGCCCAACATCATCCTGCCGGACTGCCCGGACCTGGCCCGCGCCGCGCGCGCCGCCGCCGGGGCCATCTTCTACAACATGGGCGAAATGTGCACCGCCGGCTCGCGCGTGCTGGTGCACCGCGACATCAAGGCGCGCTTCCTCGCCGAGCTGCGCCAGGCGGCCGAGGCCTACTACCCCAACGACCCGCTGGACCCGAATACCAGCATGGGCGCCATCGTCGACGGCATCCAGCACCAGAAGGTGATGTCCTATATCGACAAGGGGCTGAGCGAAGGCGCCGAGTTGCTGATCGGCGGCAAGGCCGCCCATCCCGGGCAAGGCCTGTTCATCGAACCGACGATCTTCGACTGCCCGCGCCACGATCTCGCCATCTGCCGCGAGGAGATCTTCGGCCCGGTGTTGTCGGTCATCACCTTCGACGACGTCGAGGAAGCCGTCCGCATCGCCAACGATAGCGAATACGGCCTGGCCGCCGCGGTCTGGACCGGCAACGTCTCCACCGCGCACCAGGTGGCTCGCCGCCTGCGCGCCGGCACGGTATGGGTGAATTGCTACGACGAAGGCGGCGACATGAACTTCCCCTTCGGCGGTTTCAAGCAATCCGGCAACGGCCGCGACAAATCGCTGCACGCGCTGGAAAAATACACGGAACTGAAAAGCACCCTGATCAAGCTGTAAACCCGACGATGCCGGCCGCGCCCCGCGGCCGGCGCTCCCGCTGCCCGCCAAGCTTGCCTATAGTGAAGCGAACCTTGGCCAATTCGGGATACACCATGAAACACGCCTTCTTGTCCGGCCTTTGCCTGCTGCTCGCCATGACGCAGACTAGCGTCGCCGCCCCCAATCCCGCCTGCCCCAACGGACCGCTCAAGATCGGCTACTACGAATTCGGCGTCGCCTACCGCGACGGCAAGGGCTATGACGTGGATCTGGCCCATGAGCTCGCCCGCCGCCTGGGTTGCCCCATCGCCAGCGAAGCGCTGTTCCCGCGCATCCGCGTGCTCAAGCTGCTGGAATCTGGCGGCGTGGATATCGGCACCTCCACCATCCCCTCGCCGGAACGCAAGGCCTACGCCTGGATTTATCCTTACAACTACAGCAAGAACATGGTGCTGCTCTACAGCACGGTGAAAGCCCGCACCCTGGCGGATTTGCCCAAGGACCCGGCGCTGCGCTGGGGCGTCATCCGCGGCTATCGCCATAGCCCGGAACAGGACACGTTCCTTGCGCGGCTGGCGCGCGACAATCGCACCGTCGTCGCCGACGACGAGGACGATCTGTACCGGATGCTGCGCAGCGGCGTCATCACCGCCGCGTTCGCCCACCCGCTGAGCTACGATCGCTGGATGAACACGCCGGCCTTCCAGCGTCACGTGATCCAGCTTGACCTGTTTCCGGATTCGGAGGCTGTAGCCGGCGGCTTCGTGCTCAGCAAGAAGCGCTTCAGCGAGCAAAGCGCCGAACTGTGGCATGCCGAACTGCTGAAAATGTACCAGGACGGCACGCTGCGCAGCCTGTTCCGGCGCTACCTGAGCGAGGACGCCACCCGCCGCATCATGCAAATCCCGATACAATAGCGCCTCCAACGCCACTCCCGAGGAAACGCATGCCCCGCCTGCCCGCTCTGCTTCTGTCTTGCGCGCTCGCCTCAGCCAGCCTCGCCGGCCAGGCGGAAACCCTGGTCCTGCTTCGTCACGGGGAAAAGCCGGCCGGCGGTTACGGCCAGCTGAACTGCCAGGGATTGAACCGCGCGCTGGCGCTCAGCGCCGTATTGCCGAAGAAGTTCGGCAAACCCGACTTCCTGTTCGCGCCCCTGCCCGGCCTCAAGCGCGACCCCGCCGGCGATTTCAACTACATCCGCCCGCTGGCCACCATCGAGCCCACCGCCATCGCGCTGGGCATGCCGGTGGATACGCGCTACGCGTTCGCCGACATCCAGGGCCTGCAACAGGAGTTATTGCAGGCGCGCTACCGCGACAAGCTCATCTTCATCGCCTGGGAGCACAAGGAAGCGGAAAAGCTGGCGCGCGCGCTGATGCGCGAATACGGCGACAACGGCGAAGTGCCCAAGTGGAGCGGCAAGGATTTCGACAGCCTCTACGTCATTCGGCTGGATTTCGACGGCAAGCGGCCGCGGGCCGCCTTCCGGCTGGAGCGCCAGGGGCTGGACGGCCAATCGGCGCAGTGCCCGCAACCGGCCAGGCCCTGACATGGAAAAACCGGCCCAAGGCCGGTTTTTCATTGCGCGTCGCATCTCGCCGGCGCCAAGCGCGCGGCCGGGCGACGATCAGATCGCCAGCTTGGCGATGGCGGCCTTGGCGGCGGCCATCGCCGCGGCGCGATTGTCCTCGCCCATGTTCACGCCCTCGGCGCGAATGATTTCCACCTCGGTGATGCCAAGAAAACCGAGCACCGATTTCAGGTAGTCTTCCTGGAAATCCATCAGCTTGCCTTGCTCGCTGCTGTGCACCCCGCCGCGCGAGGATACGATCACCGCCTTCTTGCCGGTCACCAATCCCACCGCGCCCTTGTCGGTGTACTTGAAGGTGCGGCCGGCCACCGATACCCGGTCGATCCAGCTTTTCAGCTGCGAGGGGATGGAGAAGTTGTACATCGGCGCGCCGATGATCAACACGTCCGCGTTCAGGAATTCTTCCAGCGCCGCCGCGCTATTGGCCGCCTCGCTGCGCTGGGTGGCGCTCCAGTCCGCTTCCGGAATGAAGTTGGCGCCGATGATCTCGCCGGACAGGTGCGACAGCGGCTGGCTGGCCAGATCGCGGTAGCTGGTTTCCACCTGGGCGTGGCGCTCGCGCACCGCGCCGGCGACGGCGGCGGTCAACTCGCGGCTCACGGAATTGGCGCCGAGGATGCTGGAATCGATGTGCAACAGTTTCATGATGAATGTCCTTGATCTGGGTTCGGGGCAGAGCCGCCAGCAAACCCGCTTTCCGACAAGCGGCTTTACTGGTGGCTCTCAACGCCTTGCATGGTAATTAGCTGCGCCTGCTGCGACTAGACTGCTAAAATCGGAAACATTGTTCCACTGACAGGACAATCAGAATGCAAGACCTGAACGACCTGCTGTATTTCGCCAAGGTGGTCGAGCACGGCGGCTTCATGGCCGCCGGCCGCGTGCTGGGCATTCCCAAATCCAGGCTGTCGCGACGGGTGGCGGAACTGGAGCGGCGGTTGGGCGTCCGGCTGTTGCAGCGCACCACCCGCCGGCTGTCGCTCACCGATATCGGCAACCAGTATTACCAGCATTGCCGATCGATGCTGGCCGAAGCCGAGGCGGCCGAGGAAGCCATCGCGCATAGCAGCGCCGAGCCGCGCGGGCTGATTCGCGTCAGCTGCCCGGAGCTGCTGGCCAAAACCATGCTCGGTCCGGCCCTGCCGCGCTTCATGGCCCGCCACCCGCAGGTGCGCGTCTGGCTGGAAGCCACCAATCGCCGGGTAGACCTGATCGAAGAAGGCATCGACGTGGCGCTGCGGGTGCGCAACGTGATCGAAGACAGCGCCAATCTGGTGGTGCGGCGGCTGGGCATCAGCCGGGTGATCCTGGTGGCCAGCCCCGCCTTGCTGCAACGCCATCCGCCGCCGACCATGCCGAGCGAACTGGGTGCCTTGCCGGCGCTGACCATGAGCCGCGCCGACGGCCGCGCCAGCTGGGTGCTGCTGGACGACGCCGGGCATAGCTACGCCATCCAGATCGACGCCCCGCGGCTGATGACCGACGACATGGTGGTGCTGCGCGATGCCGCGGTAGCCGGCCTCGGCGTCGCCGCCCTGCCGGCGCATTATTGCCATCAGGAATTGGCCGACGGCAGGCTCTCGCGCCTGCTGCCGGCCTTCGACTTTCCCTGGGGCATCCTGCACGCGGCCTTTCCCACCCGGCGCGGCATGTCGCCGGCGGTGCGCGCCTTCATCGACTTTCTGGATCAGGAATTGATCAGCGCCGAAGAGGCCGCCGACTGGGGCTACCCGCGCGGCAAGGAACACGGCATGGACGCCATCTGGCGCTGATCGCTCCGCTCTTGCCGGGGCAAACTGTGTAGATGTGTAAAACCCCGGAACCAAACATGCCAACGTCACCTCGAACCTGAGAGCCGACTGTCTCGTCCACGCCAGCATGTTGCCCATGGCTGGCTTTTTTGCTCCCGGCTTTTATTGCGCCGCAGCAAAATGCGGGTACAGTTATCCCTTCCGTCATAATCAGACTCCGAGGTCGCTTATGTGGTCACAAGCTGCAAGTTGGTCCGGTGGCATTCCTTTCGCCCAGCCGGTTTTCGATTACTGGCTGGACGCCTGCCAGCGCTCCGTCCTGTACTGGGACGCGCTCTATGACCGGGGCGAGGCCTATCTGGAACACTGCGCCAGCGGCAAACCGCCGGTGCTGGTGTTCGAACACCGCGTCATCATGGACGGCAGAACGCTGCCCGAACCCTGCAATTACGCGCTGGCCGCCATCGTCCCGCCCGAGAACTGCCCGCCCACCAACCCGGCGTTGCGCCCCTTCGTGGTCATCGACCCGCGCGCAGGCCACGGCCCGGGCATCGGCGGCTTCAAGATGGACAGCGAAATCGGCATCGCCTTGCAGCAGGGCCATCCCTGCTATTTCGTGATGTTCTTCCCCCTGCCAGAGCCCGGCCAGACCATAGAAAGCGTCGCCAAGGCCGAAGCCGCCTTCATACAGCATGTCAACGCGCTGCATCCCGACGCCGACGGCAAGCCCTTCGTCATCGGCAACTGCCAGGGCGGCTGGGCGCTGGCCATGCTGGCGTCGGCCGCGCCGGATCTGGTCGGCCCGATCCTGCTGGCCGGCTCGCCGTTGTCCTACTGGGCCGGCGTGCGCGGCAAGAACCCGATGCGCTACTCCGGCGGCCTGCTGGGCGGCACCTGGAGCGCCTCGCTGGCCGGCGACATCGGCAACGGCCATTTCGACGGCGCGCACCTGGTGGAGAACTTCGAAAAGCTGGACCCGGCCAATACCTGGTGGAAAAAGCCTTACAACCTGTACGCCAAGGTCGACACCGAACGCCAGCGCTTCCTCGATTTCGAACGCTGGTGGGGCGGCCATTACCTGCTCAACAAACAGGAGATGGAGTGGATCTCCCAGCACCTGTTCGTCGGCAACGACCTGAGCCACGGCAAGATCGTCAGCCATGACAGCAAGCTGCGGGTGGACATGCGCGCCATCCGCTCGCCCATCGTGGTGTTCGCCTCCTGGGGCGACAACATCACGCCGCCGCAGCAGGCGCTGAACTGGATTCCCGACCTGTACGACAGCGTCGAGGACATCCGCGACAACGAACAAACCATCATCTACTGCCTGCACAACAAGGTCGGCCACCTCGGCATCTTCGTTTCCGCCGGCGTCGCCAACAAGGAGCACAGCGAATTCGCCAACGCGCTGGACCTGATCGACGTGCTGGCGCCGGGGCTTTACGAAGCGGTGATCGAAGACATCGCCCCGGACGCGCCCGGCCAGGAATACATCGAAGGGCGTTACATCATCCGCTTCGAAGCGCGCGACGTGTCCGACATCCTGGCGCTGGACGACGGCCGCGATGACGAGCACGCGTTCGAGGTGGTCAAGCGCGTCTCGGAAATCAACCAAGGGCTCTACAACCGCTTCGTTTCGCCGACGGTGCAGGCATTCAGCAACGAAGCCAGCGCGCAGATCATGCGCGAACTGCACCCCGCCCGGCTGGAGCGCACCCTGATGTCGCCGCGCAACCCCGCCCTGTGGTGGCTCAAGCCGCTGGCCGATCAGGTGCGCGCCCAACGCCGGCCGGTGGCGGCAAGCAACCCGCTCTGGCAATGGCAGGAGCGCGTGTCCGAAGCCGTCGTCCAGGCGCTGAACCAGTACCGCGACCTGCGCGACGCCAGTCAGGAGCAGCTGTTCCAGATGATCTACGAATCGCCGCTGCTGGCCACCATGGTCGGCGTGCAGCCGCCGCGCGAAAAGCGCAGCCACGCCGTCACCTGGGAAACCCGCGAACTGGCCAAGCTCAAACGGGAGGCGCTGGAACCCAAGTTCGAGCAAGGCACGCTGGCCGACGGCTTCATCCGGCTGCTGGTCTACGTCGGCATCGGCATGGGCGTCATCGACGAGCGGCCGTTCAACGCCATTCGCCGCACCATGCGCCGCGTGCGCAACGAATATCCGCTGACGCTGATGCAGCTGAAAGACACCATCCGCCGCCAGGTGTCGCTGGTGCGCCTGGATCCGCAACGGGCGCTGGCCGGCTTGCGCTCGCTGCTGCCGGAGCAACGCCTGCGCCACCAGGCCTGGATGCTGTCGCGCGATTTGCTGCTGATCGACCGCCGCGACATTCCGCAAGCGCAACAAGAGCGGCTGGACGCCGTGGCGGCGATGCTGGAGCTGTCGGAGCAGGACAAACGCGCGGCGCTGGAAACCTCGGCAATCGGCGACGCCAAGGCGACGGCCGCGCCGGAGATCGTGGTGCCGGCGCAAGCGGCCCAGCCCGCGTCCAAACCGGCTCCGGCCGGCGCGGCGAAAAAGGCCGCCGCCAAACCGGCAAGCCGGCCAGCCAAGTCCTGACCCGCTCGATCCGGAGATTTTCCTCCGGATCGAGATATCCGCACACGGTTTCTACGCTGGCGGATAGTCGGTGAATTGACCACGCTGCAAGCAAACGCTAATATGCCCCTCTCTGCGGGAGAGAGGGGCCACGCCCCCGCCGAAGACGCAAGCTCCCATAATCGCTCAGGCAAGCCGTACCGCAGTGTTTCATTGATTCAAGCCGATTGGAGAGAGGCTGCCTGGCGCAGCCCACCGAAGGGGCAAGTGGCCGCCGGCCGCGCAACTCTCAGGTAAAAGGACAAGGGGAGAGGCTGTTCCGTCGCCCGGAATCCAACCAGGAGTCTGTCTTGTCTCGCCTGCCGTCTCGCGCGCGCGCCTTGCGCCGCGCATCGTCCCGCTTCGCCCTGCCCGTTTTTTCGTCGTTCACGCGCCATCGCGCCGCCGCAATCGTGTAATCCCATGCTGACATTGATCTACCTGATCGCCATCACCGCGGAAGCGATGACCGGCGCGCTGGCGGCGGGCCGCCGCAATATGGACATCTTCGGCGTTTCCGTGATCGCCTTTCTCACCGCCCTGGGCGGCGGCACCGTGCGCGACATCGTGCTTGGCCGCTACCCGATAGGCTGGACCCAGCACCCGGAATACGTCGGTCTGGTGATTGCCGGCGGCATCGCCGCTGTCTTCGCCGCCCGCTTCATGAAGCGGCTCAACCGCCTGTTCCTGATCCTGGACGCGCTGGGCCTGATCGCCTTCACCATCATCGGCTGCGACGTGGCGCTGGCCATGGATTACCACCCGGTCATCGTGACCATGGCCGGCATGATCACCGGCATCGCCGGCGGCATTCTGCGCGACGTGCTGTGCAACCGCGTGCCCATCGTCTTTCGCCGCGAGCTGTACGCCAGCGTCTCGCTGCTGGTGGCCGTGCTGTATCTGGGCCTCAACCAGCTGGCCGTGCCGCACGACTACAACATCGCCGCCAGCTTCGCCTTCGGTCTGGCCCTGCGCCTGACCGCGCTGTGGCGGGAGTGGCAGCTGCCCACCTTCAGCTACCGCCACGAAAACCATTAAGGCCTCGCCATGCAAGACAAAGCCGCCAGGGCGAACGCTGGCGGCTTTGTCTTTTTCGCGATGCTCCCGGCTCAGGGGCTGATCGCGAAGAACACGAAGGAGGCGAAGATCACCAGGTGCACGATGCCCTGCAGAATGGTGGTGCGCCCCACCGACAGCGACAGCGAACACGCCACCAGCGTCAGCAGCAGAAAGATGGTTTCCTTGATCTCCAGGCCCAGGATCAGCGGCTCGCCCATGAAGACGAAGATCATCGCCACCGTGGGAATGGTCAGGCCGATGGACGCCAGCGCCGAGCCCAGCGCCAGGTTCAGGCTAGTCTGCACCCGGTCCGCCCTGGCGGCGTTGGCGGCGGCCAATCCTTCCGGCAGCAGCACCAGCGAGGCGATGATGATGCCCACCACGGCCGCCGGCGCGCCGGCGTCCACCACAAAGCTTTCTATCGACGGCGACAGCAGCTTGGCCAGCGTCACCACCCCCACCAGGCAAATCAGCAGCAGCCCCACGCTCAGCGCGGTCACCCCGGCCGACGGCGGCGGCGCGTGCTCGTTCTCGTCGTGGCTGCCTTCCAGCAGAAAGTAGTCGCGGTGGCGGATGGTTTGCACGAACACGAAAGCGCCGTACAGCACCAGCGACACCACGCCGGTGAAGGCCAACTGCGAGGACGACAACAACGGCCCGGGCTCGCTGGTGCCGTAATTGGGCAGCACCAGCGCCAATACCGAAATCGCCGCCAGCACGGTCAACGCCGCCTTGGCGCCGCTGAGCTGGAAGTTCTGCTCGCGATGGCGCAGGCCGCCCAACAGCAGGCAAATGCCGAGGATGCCGTTGCAGGTGATCATGATGGCGGAAAAAATGGTGTCACGCGCCAACGCCAGCTTCTCCTCGCCGCCGCCGAGCATGAAGGAAATGATCAGCGCCACCTCGATCACCGTCACCGCCAGCGCCAGGATCAGGGTGCCGAAGGGCTCGCCCACCTTGTGCGCCACCACCTCGGCGTGATGCACGGCGGCGAACACCGTCCCGGCCAGCAGCACGCTCAGCAGGATCAGATAAAACGCCAGGCCGCCGGCCACCGGAGAGGCGACGATGGCGGCCCAGGCCAGAACAGGGGTTACGATGGTCCAGCGCGGAATCGTGTTGTGCGTCAATGGATTTTCCTTGTTGTTGATGAACGGCCGCGCGCCTCGCGCCGGCGCAACCAGGCCGGGGCAGGCATCATGACCGCTCGGGGGTGTCATTCAAGAGACCAGCACGGAAGCTGCCGCAGCTACAGCATAGCAGCAATAGAGGAATAGACCGCGGCAGGGCCCGCGGGTTCAGGCCGGCCATGCCGCTTTGGCGCACAAGCGCAGGCGCGGCAAGCCAGCAAAGCTGCCAGCTTGCCTGCCGAACCGGATGGTTTTGTACGATTGATTGACTGCTCGCAGGGCTTAGCCGTCGCGCAGCTCGAAATCATGGGTGATGTCGGCGGTCTTGCCCAGCATGATAGAGGCGGAGCAGTATTTCTCCGCCGACAGGCTGATCGCCCGCCCCACCGCCTCCGGCTTCAAATTCTTGCCGGTCACCACGAAATGGAAATGGATCCTGGTGAACACCTTGGGCTCCGCCTCGGCGCGCTCCGCCTCCATTTCCACCCAGCAATCGCTGACCGCCTGGCGCGACTTTTTCAGAATGGTGATCACGTCGTAACTGGTGCAGCCGGCGGTGCCGAGCAACAGCAATTCCATCGGTCGCGGCCCCAGATTGCGGCCGCCGCCCTCCGGCGCGCCGTCCATCACCACCGCGTGGCCGCTGCCGCTCTCGCCCAGAAAACAGACGCCGTCCACCCACTTCAGTCTCGCCTTCATACCGCCTCCTGATTGAATCGTTCCATCAGCGTACCATCGCGGATTTGGGCGGACAAAGATTCACCGGTAGAATAGAAAGATTGTTCCGTTATTTGAGCTGCACCATGCTGGTACTTGGTATTGAATCTTCCTGCGACGAAACCGGCGTCGCCCTGTACGACACCGAACGCGGCCTGCTAGCGCACCAGCTGCACACCCAGATGGCGATGCACGCCGAGTACGGCGGCGTGGTGCCCGAGCTGGCCAGCCGCGACCACATCCGGCGCGCCATTCCGCTGACCGAGGCCTGCCTCGCCGACGCCGGCAAGACGCTGGCCGACCTCGACGCCGTCGCCTACACCCAGGGCCCCGGCCTCGGCGGCGCCTTGCTGGTGGGCGCCAGCATGGCCAACGCGCTGGCCTTCGGCCTCGACATCCCAGTTATCGCCGTCCATCACCTAGAAGGCCACCTGCTCTCGCCGTTGCTGGCCGAACCCAAACCGGCCTTCCCCTTCCTGGCGCTGCTGGTCTCCGGCGGCCACACCCAGCTGATGGCGGTGCGCGGCGTGGGCAACTACGAAATCCTGGGCGAAACGGTGGACGACGCCGCCGGCGAAGCCTTCGACAAAACCGCCAAGCTGCTGGGCCTGCCCTACCCCGGCGGCCCGCTGCTCTCCCGGCTGGCCGAATCCGGCGACCCGGCGCGCTTCGTCCTGCCGCGCCCGATGCTGCACTCCGGCAATCTGGACATGAGCTTTTCGGGCCTGAAAACCGCGGTGCTGACGCTGACCAAGCAAGTGGAGGCCGAGCACGGCGCCATCGACGAGCAGACGCGGATGGACATCTGCCGCGCCTTCCAGGAAGCCATCGTCGACGTGCTGGTGAAAAAATCGCTTGCGGCGATGAAGCAGGCCGGCATGAAGCGGCTGGTGGTGGCCGGCGGCGTCGGCGCCAACAAGCAGCTGCGCACCGCGCTCGACGACGCCGCCGCGCGCAAACGCTTCGAAGTGTTCTACCCGCCGCTATCGCTGTGCACCGACAACGGCGCGATGATCGCCTTCGCCGGCGCGATGCGCCTCAAATACGCCGAGCCCGCCGGCGGCTTCAGCATCAAGCCGCGCTGGGATCTCTCCAGCCTGCCGGCGGTATAACCGATATGTGCCACGGAAGCGCTCGGAGCGCAGGGAAAATGCCAAACAATCTGTTCCTGTTCCAACGCGCTTTCGCGCATTGAACCATGCCGAAACCATCTTGCCCTGACGACAAGCACGCCAGCGGAACCCTTCCGTGTCGCTCCGTGCGCTTTCGCGGCCAAATAAATACATGATCCAACTCAAGAACCTCAACCTGCGCCGCGGCCTGAAAGAACTGCTGATCGGCGCCAATCTCACGCTCAACCCCGGCTACAAGGCCGGCCTCACCGGCGCCAACGGCGTCGGCAAGTCCAGCCTGTTCGCCATGCTGCTGGGCGAATTGCACGCCGACGGCGGCGACATGCTGCTGCCGCCCAACTGGACCGTCGCCCACGTGGCGCAGGAAACCCCGGCGCTGGAGCGCAGCGCGCTCGATTACGTGCTGGACGGCGACAAGGAGCTGCGCGCGCTGGAGGCCCAACTGACCGACGCCGAAGCCAGGCACGACGGCAACGCCATCGGCCACCTGCACGGCGAGCTGGCCAATATCGACGCCTACTCGGCCCCTGCCCGCGCCGGCAAGCTGCTGACCGGCCTCGGCTTCGACGAAGAGGCGCAACAGCGCCCGGTGGCCAGCTTCTCCGGCGGCTGGCGCATGCGCCTCAACCTGGCGCAAGCGCTGATGTGCCGCTCCGACCTCTTGCTGCTGGACGAGCCGACCAACCACCTGGACCTGGAAACGGTGCTGTGGCTGGAAGACTGGCTGAAGGCCTACCCCGGCACCCTGCTGATCATCTCGCACGACCGCGACTTCCTGGACGCCATCTGCAGCCATATCGTGGAAGTGGCCAACCAGACGCTGACGCTCTACACCGGCAATTACAGCCAGTTCGAAACCATGCGCGCCGAGAAGCTGGCGCGCCAGCAGGGCGAATTCGAGAAGCAGCAGCGCCAGATCGCGCATCTGGAATCCTTCATCAACCGCTTCAAGGCCAAGGCCAGCAAGGCGCGCCAGGCGCAAAGCCGTGTCAAGGCGCTGGAGAAGCTGGAACGCATCGCGCCGGCCCACGCCGCCTCGCCCTTCGACTTCCACTTCGACAGCCCCGACAATCTGCCCAATCCGCTGCTGAAGCTGGAATCGGCCAGCGCCGGCTACGGCGACAAGGTGATCCTGTCCAACATCAGCCTGTCGGTGGAGGCCGGCGCGCGCATCGGCCTGCTGGGCGTCAACGGCGCGGGCAAATCCACATTGGTGAAGCTGCTATCCAGCGACCTCGCCCCGCTCTCCGGCGAGCGGATCAACGCCCAGACGCTGAAGATCGGCTATTTCGCCCAGCACACACTGGAGACGCTGCGCCCGGACGAGTCGCCGCTGCAACACATGCAGCGCCTCGCCCCGACCACGCGCGAGCTGGAACTGCGCAGTTTCCTCGGCGGCTTCAACTTCCGCGGCGACGCCGCCACCGCCCCCACCGGCCCGATGTCCGGCGGCGAGAAGGCGCGCCTGGCGCTGGCGATGATCGTCTGGCAAAAGCCCAACCTGCTGCTCCTGGACGAGCCGACCAACCACCTGGACCTGGAAATGCGCCACGCGCTGACGCTGGCCCTGCAGGACTTCACCGGCGCGCTGATCGTGGTCTCCCACGACCGCAGCCTGCTGGAATCCACCACCGACGTGTTCTGGCTGGTCAGCGGCGGCAAGGTGCAGCCGTTTGACGGCGACCTGGAAGACTACCGCCAGTGGCGCATCGCCCAACTGGCGGAGGGGGGCAAACCGTCCAGCGGCGACGCGCTGGGCACGAACCGCAAGGAGCAGAAGCGCCAGGAGGCGGAAGCGCGCCAGGCGCTGGCCCGCCAGCGCAAGCCGCTGCAGAACCGCCTGAACAAGCTGGAACAGGAACTGAACAAGCTGAGCGAGGAAAAGGCGCGGCTGGAGGCCTTCCTGTCGTCCAGCCAAGCTTACGACGACGCCAACAAGCAGCAGCTGGCCGACAGCGTCAAGCGCCAGGGCGAAGTCGCCAGCCGGCTGGACGCGGTTGAGGAAGAGTGGATGGAAGTGCAGGAGCAACTGGAAGCGCTGGAGTAAGCGCAACCCGCTCCGCCCGGACAACAGCCCCAAGCGGGGCTGTTGTCATTTCCGACACAATCCACACACAAAAGGGAACAATCCTGTGGACAAGTTTGGGATAGTACGATTTTTCTCTTTATCTTGAATTGCTTGCCCTGTCTGCTCAAAAAACAGTCAAACTTGAAACTTTCCCACCGTCGGCTGGAACAAGACTGGTGACAAGCTGTGGATAGCGCCGGCAGCGCGCTGATTCGAAAGCGAAAAACCGAAAACGCCCATTTTTTAAGCAAACTCCTTCCCCCGGCCCGCGCGCCATGCAAAAAGCCGCCCGCTGCGACAGCGGACGGCTTTGAAAAGAAACGAGCGCCGCGATGCGGTCAGGCGATCGCCGGCTCCTTCATCAGCAGCGCGATCAGCTCGGCCACCTTGCGTTTCAGTTCGCGACGATCGATCACCATGTCGATGGCGCCCTTGTCCAGCAGGAACTCCGCGCGCTGGAAGCCTTCCGGCAAGGTTTCGCGCACGGTCTGCTCGATCACCCGCGCGCCGGCGAAACCGATGCGGGCCTTGGGCTCGGCCACCACCACATCGCCGAGGAAGGCGAAGGAGGCGGACACGCCGCCCATGGTCGGGTCGGTCAGCACCGAAATGAACGGCAACCGGTTCTCGCTGAGCAGCTGCAAGGCGGCGCTGGTCTTGGCCATTTGCATCAGCGAACTCAGGCCTTCCTGCATCCGCGCGCCGCCCGAGGCCGCCACGCAGATGAACGGCGCCTTGGCTTCCACCGCGGCTTGCACGCCGCGCACGAAGCGCTCGCCCACCACGGAACCCATCGAACCGCCGATGAACTTGAATTCAAACGCGGCCACCACCACCGGCAGCGAGTGGATGCTGCCTTGCATCACCACCAGCGCGTCGTCTTCGCCGGTGTCGTTCTTGGCCGCGGCCAGGCGGTCCGGATACTTCTTGCTGTCCTTGAACTTGAGGATGTCCACCGGCTTGACCTCCTCGCCCACTTCGCGACGCCCTTCGGCGTCCAGCAGCAGGTCCAGCCGCTGTCTGGCCGACAACGGGTGGTGGTGGTTGCACTTGGGACACACCTGCAGATTGCTCTCCAGGTCGGTGTAATACAGTACGGCTTCACATTCCGGGCACTTGCTCCAAAGCCCCTCGGGTACCGCAGAAGGTTTGTCGGCGCGATTGTCGCGCTTGATCTTCGGCGGCAGGAGCTTGTTCAACCAGCTCATGCTGACTCCTTGAATCTTGCGGCCGGACCGACGGTCCGACCACGTTATAACGGGGGCTGCGCCCCCGTTGGTGTTCTAGCGGATGGCGGCCTTCAATTCGGCCACCAGACGGGTTAACTGCTCTCTGGCAGTTTCGGGTGTCGCCGCCTCGATTTCCTGCACCAACCGGCTGCCCACCACCACGGCGTCGGCCGCGGCGGAGATGGCTCGGGCAGTCGCGGCGTCGCGAATGCCGAACCCCACCCCGATGGGCAGCGGCAGTTGCTGTCTAAGGGCAGCAATTTTACGCGCTACGTCATCAATGTCCAGATGTCCGGCGCCGGTAACGCCCTTCAGCGACACATAATAGACGTAACCGCGCGCCAGCTTGGCGATTTCCGCCACCCGCGAAGGCGGCGTGGTCGGCGCGATCAGGAACACTGTATCCAGATCCGCCGCGTTCAAGGCGGCGTTCAGCTCGGCCGCTTCTTCCGGCGGACAATCCACGGTCAGCACGCCGTCCACGCCGGCCGCCTTGGCGCGGGCGGCAAATTCGGTATAGCCCATCGCGCATACCGGGTTGAGGTAGCCCATCAGCACCACGGGGGTCGTAGCGTTGTCGCGACGAAACTCCGCCACCATTTCCAGCACGTGGCGCAGGCCGACATGGTGCTTGAGCGCGCGCTCCGAGGCGCGCTGGATGACCGGGCCGTCGGCCATCGGATCGGAAAACGGCACGCCCAGTTCGATGATGTCGGCGCCGCCTTCCACTAGGCCATGCATCAGCGAAACCGTGATTTCGGGATGCGGATCGCCGGCGGTGATGAACGGAATCAGCGCCTTCTTGCCCGCGAGTGCGGCAAAACAGTTGGCAATGCGTGACATAAGCCCCCCTTACAGCGTGATGCCGGACAGGCCGGCCACGGTATTGATGTCCTTGTCGCCGCGGCCGGACAGGTTGACCAGAATCACCTGATCCTTGCCCATCGTCGGCGCGACCTTGGCCGCCCAGGCCAGCGCGTGGCTGGACTCCAGCGCCGGGATGATGCCTTCCAGGTGGCAGCAATCGTGGAAGGCGCGCAGCGCTTCGTCGTCGTTGATGGCGACGTACTCGGCGCGGCCGATGTCCTTGAGCAGGCAATGCTCGGGGCCGACGCCCGGGTAATCCAGGCCGGCGGAAACCGAATGGGTTTCCACGATCTGCCCGCTTTCGTCCTGCATCAGATAGCTCTTGGAGCCGTGCAGCACGCCCACCTTGGCGCCCGCCGACAAGGGCGCGGCGTGCTTGCCGCTGGCGATGCCGTAGCCGCCGGCTTCCACGCCCACCATGCGCACGCCCTCGACGTCGATATAGGGGTGGAACATGCCGATCGCGTTGGAGCCGCCGCCCACGCACGCCACCACCACGTCCGGCTGGCGGCCGATGATTTCCGGCATCTGCAGCTTGGATTCCTCGCCGATCACCGACACGAAATCGCGCACCAGCATCGGATACGGATGCGGGCCGGCGGCGGTGCCCAGAATGTAGAAGGTGGAGTCGACATTGGTCACCCAGTCGCGCATCGCTTCGTTCAGCGCGTCCTTCAGGGTTTTGGAGCCGGACTCCACCGGCACCACGGTAGCGCCCAGCAGCTTCATGCGGAACACATTGGGCGACTGGCGCTTGACGTCTTCCGAGCCCATGTACACCACGCATTCCATGCCGTAGCGGGCCGCCACGGTGGCGGTGGCCACGCCGTGCTGACCGGCGCCGGTTTCGGCGATGACCCGCTTCTTGCCCATGCGCCGGGCCAGCAGGGCCTGTCCGATGGCGTTGTTGATCTTGTGCGCGCCGGTGTGGTTGAGATCTTCGCGCTTCAGGTAAATCTGCGCGCCGCCCAGTTGCTCGGACCAGCGCTTGGCGTGGTAGATCGGGCTGGGTCGGCCGACGTAATGCTTGAGCTCGTGATGGAATTCCTGCCAGAACGACGGGTCGGCCTTCACGCGCGCGTATTCCGCTTTCAATTCATCGAGCGCCACCATCAAGGTTTCTGCGACATACACGCCGCCGAACTGGCCGAAATGGCCCTGGGCGTCCGGAAAGTTATACCGATCCATGCCTTGCTCCTGATATGAACGCCGCCATCCTGGCAGCATCTTTGATTCCCCTGGACGCCTCCACTCCGCTGGAAACATCCACCGCCGCCGGCCTTACCCGGCGCACAGCCTCTGCAATATTGTTTTCGTCCAGCCCGCCGGACAGTATCAACGGCAGGCTCAAATCATCGGGCAGCAAAGCCCAGTCGAACGTCTGGCCGGTGCCGCCGTGCGCGCCGTCGACAAAGGCGTCGGCGAGCAGCCCGCGGGCATCGGGATAGCGCGCCGCCCAGTCGGCCAGATTGACTCCGGGCTTGACCCGCGCGGCCTTCAGGTAGGGCCGCTGGAAACTGCGGCAAAACGCGGCGTCTTCTTCGCCGTGGAATTGCAGCACATCGATGGCGCAGGCGGCCAGCGCCTCTTCCACCTCTTCCCGCCGCGGGTTGACGAACAAGGCTACCACGCTGACGAAAGGCGGCAAGGCGGCAATCACTTCTTGCGCCTGCGCCAGCCCGACATGGCGCGGGCTTGGCGGGTAAAACACCAGACCGATGGCGTCAGCGCCCAACCGGGCCGCCTCGCGCGCGTCTTGCGGACGGGTGATGCCGCAAATCTTGATTCGCATCATGCAGCGCTTTCCATGCGATGACTACCGCCACAATACCAGTCGCGATGGCTCCACGCGCGACGGCAAGTCAAATGTTTCCGGGTAACCCACGCCGGTCAGGAACAAACCGTCGGGCATGAAAGTGGGCGGCGCGGCGGTGCGGTCGCGGGCCGCCAACAAGCGGCGCATGTCGTCCGCCGCCAGCGCGCCCTTGCCGACGTAGACCAGCGCGCCGACGATGTTGCGCACCATGTGGTGCAAGAAGGCGTCGGCGGTGAGATCGAAACGGATCAGGCCGCCGTCGGCGTGGATGTCCAGTCGTTGCAAATCCTTGATCGGCGACTTGGCCTGGCACTCAGCGGCCCGGAAGCTGGAAAAATCGTGACGTCCCAGCAGATGCGCCGCCGCGGCGCGCATCGCGTCCGCGTCCAGCGGCTGATGAAACCAGCCGGTCCGGCCCGCCAGCAAGCAGGGACGCACCGCGCTGGTCAACAGGAAGTAACTGTAGCTGCGCGAAAACGCCGAAAACCGGGCGTGAAACTCGTCGCCGACCTCGCGCGCCCAAACCACGGCGATCTCGGCCGGCAGCAAGGCGTTGACGCCGCGCACCCAGGCGTTGAGCGGCCGCGTCGCGTCGGTATCGAAATGCACCACCTGCATCGCGGCGTGCACGCCGGCATCGGTACGCCCCGCCGCCGCCGTCGTCATGTCGTCCCTGCCGGCAATCTGCGCGATCGCCCGATTCAGCTTGTCCTGCACCGTATTGCCATGCGGCTGGGTCTGCCAGCCGGCAAACGCCCTGCCGTCGTACTCGACGCCAAGCGCTATTCTCATGCCCACACCTTCATCAAGAAACCCGCCAGCGCCGCCAGCAGCAATAAAAACGCCGCATCCGGCCAACCATGGCGATAAAGCTTCAACTCTACCCTATCCGGCATCGCTTGCGCCACGCCAAACAATTCGCGCCGCCAGTTTTCCCACGAGAGGCCGGGTGGTTCAGCCTGCAGACGCTCGGCATGCGCCAGCGTCAAGGCCAGGCGCAAGCCTATCTTCTCCACCGGCAGCCCCAGCCAGCGCCCCGGCCGCAGCAAGATGTACAAACCCGCCAGCACCCCCTCCTGGCGATAGCGCAGCCAGAGCAGGCGAATCAGCCAGACCAGCGTCAGCACTCTCGCCGCCTGCTGCGCGCCTTGCCCCAGACCTTCCCGCGTCGGGGCCCAAACGCCCGGCCACAGGGCCTGGCCGGGCACGCTCCAGCCCAGCGCCAGCACCATGGCCAGCAACAGCCACTTCATGCGCCGCAAGCTGCCGATCAGCGCCTTCGGCTCGCAAAGAACCAGCGCCAGGCCGCTGGCCAGCAGCGCCAAAAACAAAGGCGCTGGAGGCAGAAACTGCAGCACCAGCGCCGTCAGCAGCCACCCGGCCAGACAGGTGGCCGGGTGCAAAACAGGCATCAATCGTTTCAACGTCCCCGGCTCTCCTGCATCAAGGCGTCCGCCGTTTCCTTATCGCCCATTTCCAGATACAGCTTGGCCAACGCCACCTTGTCGTCCGCTTCCTCGGGCACCACCGCCGCCTGCCCCACCGGCGAAACCGGCGGCGTTTCCGGCTTCAGCTGCGCCGGCGTTTCGAACCCCAGCCCGGCCAACGTGCCCGCCAGCGGCATCTCCGCCTTGGGCTCCGCGACGGCGGTCTTGGCAAGGGGCGCGGCGGGCGGCTCCGCCTCGACGAACAGTGGATGCCCCGGCGCGACGCGGCGTCCCAGTTCGCTCACGCGCTGCCACTGCGTGCTGTCCTTGCCGAAAACGCCTTGGGCGATGCCGGCCTCGGCGATGAAGGCCGCGGCGTCGGGCTGATCGGCCAACACCTCCAGCAGCTTGTAACGCAAATCCTGGCGCATCGGTTCATGATTCAGGCCCTCGCGCAGGATGTCCAACGCCTGGTCGCTGCGGCCGTACGCCAGGTAAACCTCTGCCTCGGCGATGCGATCCACCGAGCTGATGTCTATCCCGTCGCCTTTTTTCAAGGTGCTCATCAAGGTCGTCAACGGCCCCAGAGTGAACATCGAGTGGCCGGCCGGCTTGTCGGCGCTCCCATCCGGCCCGGCAGCCGCGCCGGAGGCGCCATGGCGTTTGCGGCGGCGCAGCAGCACCGCCACCAGCGCCAGCGCCGCGGCCGCGCCGCCCAACTGCAGCTGCACCTGGCTATCGGACAGCATGCCCAAGGCCTCGTCCACGGCCGATGCCTCGGCCGGCGGCGTTCTGGCTTCGGGTCGGTGCGCCAAGGCCGCCCTGGGCTGGCTGGCCTCATGCCGCGGCGAGGATGGGGCGGCGGGTTTGACGGTCGCCGCGCGCGCTTCCGGCCGGGATGCCTCCGCGGCGGGCAGAGGATTCAGCATCGGCTTGAGCGTGGCGGCAGGCTGGCTGGCGACGGCAACCACCTTGGGCTGAGCCTTGGGCTGCGAGGCGACCGCCGCCTGCGCGCGAGACTGCTGCAGCTGGCGTATCCGCTCCTCGAGCGCCCGGGCCCGCGCCTCGGTCTGCTCCAAAACATGGTCCTGCCGCGCCAGCACATCCCTCATCTTCTGCTCCGCCGCGCGCACCGCCGGAGAAACCGACGGCGCCTTGGCAGGCTCGCTGGCCGCCGCCTTGCTGGCCGATACCGGCGCGGCAGCAGGGGACGCGGCCGGTTTTTCCGCCGAAGCCTGCCGGGCATTTCCCGGCGCAGGCTCGGACACGCTCCAACCGGCGGGATAGCTCAGATCGACGTCGGCCTTCAATTTGTTGGCGTCGCCGCCGATGAAAGCCTGCGGATTGCGCTGCAGCAGAAGCTGCGCGACATCCGTTTCGCGCGGATAGCCGCGCATGCGGCTGGCGATTTCCGACAGGCTGTCGCCCTTGCGCACCCGGTATTGCTTGACCGGTTCTTTGACCGCGCGCGCCGCCTTTCCGGCCCTGGCCTGATCCGACACTGCGCCGCCGCCATGGGCATCCAGCAACAGCGTGTAGGATTTTTGCGCCTTGAGCCCGGCGGCGGCGACATCCAGCCTGAAAGTCAGCACCGGCGCGACAACCGGCTGGGACGATTGCAATTGCAAAACATGGCCGCCGCTTGGCGTCTTGATCAACTGGTGGGAAATCGAAGCGATCAGCGCCAGTTGCTCCTTGCTGTCCGCTGCCGCGCCATCGGCGGCCAGCATCACCTGCAGCTGATCGGTCTTGTCCAGCGCGCCGCCCAGCAAGGCCAGCTCCGCCAGCAAGGGCTCTCCAAGACGCGATTTGACTTTTAATTCGCCCAAGCCCAAACCATCCAGGCGCGCGGTATTGTCCGGCGTCGCCGCATGTTTCTTGCCATCGTCGCCATTGGCGGGCGCGGGCGTTTTGCGTGGGGGGCCATCGCGGCGATAGTCAACCTCGAATTCCCGAACCAACCGTCCGGCAGGCCAGCTCAGTTCGACGGCAAAGCGCAACAAGGGCTCGCTGAAAGCGGCCGGGCCGCGCACGACAATCTTCTTGACGTTGCCGTCCGCCTTGCGCGTGATGGAAAACTGAAGGGCGGAGGCGCTGCCACTATAGGCGGACAGCAGAGGGTAGTGGTTCCGGTCGGCAAGATTGACCAGCACATTGCCGGTGGGCTCGTCATCCATTACCGGGATCTCGGCGACAAAAGCGTCGCCGTCAGACGACAGGACGTGGATGGGCCCGAGGCCGGCGCTCGCGGCCATCGCCCATCCCAGGCCGGCAATCGCCAGCGCAAGCCTGCTCAACGGTAATTTCGAAGCCATGTCAGGACTTCCCCACCTGTGTGGTTGCGAATTTTAATTATCATCTTGCGCCTGATAGCATTAAGCACGCCCGTGATCGCGCGCGGGCCGGGGCATATTGCGAACGGCCGGCGCTTGAAAGCCAGCCGCTCAAAAACTTGCAGCAGTTTTAACCAACCACATGATACCAACAGATCAACCTAGCTGCTGATCTGCGTCAGCAAAGCCTGAGCCTCATCCTTCAGCGGCCCCTGCGCCTCGCTCAGCAAATCCTGCAATACCTCGCGCGCGCCTTCTCGGTCGCCCATATCCAGATAAACCTTGGCCAGATCAAGCTTGGTGGACAGAGGATCGTCCAGCACGGAGATGCCTTCGGCCTGAACCGTGTTTTCGGCTGGCGCGGCAGGCTGCGCGCCGGCCGCCGGCTGGGCCAGATCCTCATACAAGGACTCAAACCCCTGCTCCTCCGCGGCCGCGGGTTCCGCTTGGGTTTGCGCCGCGGGCTCTGCGTCAAGGTTGAAGTCGAAATCGAGCAGGTTCGCCGCCGGCTCGGCCTTGGCCGGCTCTTCCGCCGGCGTCGCATTCTCGCCGACAACGTCATCGATATTGAAGTCCAGCATATCCGCTCCAGCCTCTTCCACCGCAGGCGCGGCGTCAGCCGGCGTATCGAACAGCGCCGCCAGCGGATCTTCTTCCATGGCCGGGGCTGCGGCGGCGATTTCCGGCTCGACCGGAGAGGCGGCCGGCGCTGTCTCGCCGAACAATTCCTGATCCAGATCGATGGGCTTGCCCTGCTCCGCGACGGGAGCCTCCGGCAGCAGATCTTCCACCGATTCGACTTCCCCTTGGTACAGCGGGTTTTCCGGATCGATGGCCAAACCCATCGCCTTGGCCTTGGCCCACATCGCGCCCTTGCCGTCAAAGGCCGCTTGCATCTCGCGCGCCAGCTTCTCGAAGCTGGCCGTGTCCGGACGCGCCGCGTAGATTTCCATCAGCTTCATCCGGACCTCATGGCGCGACGGATCTTTGGCCAAGGCGTCCTTGAGAATGTCCTCCGCCTGCATGTCGCGCCCATAGGCGATATACACTTCGGCTTCGGCTACCGGGTCCACCTCGGCGGCGTCGATCGCGCCCGCGGCCTGCGTGAAGTTGCTCATGAAAGAGTGGCCCGCGCCGATGGAGCTGGGGTTGGCGTTGATCACCGATGAGCGGCCCAGCGCGCCGTTCGCCCCCGCATCGGCTGCCAGGCCGGCGGATTTGCGCCGTCTGACGATCAGCGCACCCAAAGCTCCAAGCAAGCCCAGCGCGGCCGCGCCGCCGCCGATCAGCGGCAAGTTGTCGAATATGCTGTCCAGCATCGATTTTTGCGGCGCCGGCGCGGAGGCGACAACCGGTTTGCGCTTGACCGCCGGCTCAGGATGCTTGATGGCGGCGGCCGGCGCGCTGGCCACGCGCGCCGCCGGAGCCGAGGCGACGGCGACCGGCTCGGAGGCCGATTTGACAGGCGCGGGCGCTTGCCCGCCCTGCATGGCCTTGAGCTGTTGCTCCAAGGCGCTGATTCTGGCTTCGGCATCCTTCAATGCCTGCTCGCGCGCATTGATTTGCTGCTGCAGCTCGGAAAGCTTGGCGCTATCGGCGGCGCCGCCTTCGCCCGGAACCAGTTTGAGCACGTCTCCGCCCTGCTTCGGCATTGCCGGGGCCTGGCTTTCGGCGGCCCGCGGCTGCGCCGGCGCGGCGCCGAGAATACTGGCGACCTGCGCCGAAGTCAGCGATTTGATCTTGCGGGCGGACGGCACCTTGAGGGTCGCGCCTATCTTCAGCTGATGAATGTCGCCGTCGACGAAAGCGTCAGGGTTGCCTTGCGCCAGCGCCGCCATGGTCTGGCTGATGCTTGCGCCGCGCGGTTTGACTTTGGCAGCCAAGGAACGCAGGGTGGATCCGGCGCGCGCTTTCAGCGCCGTCGGCGTCGCCGGGACCGCGCCTGGCGCGCCCTGGTAGCGGCTGGCCAGATTATTGTCGGCATAGCTCGGCACGTCCTGCACGATATTCTGCCCCGCGGCGCTGGCGGAATAATTGGCCGGGTCCAGCAACACCGTATATTCGCGCACAGAGCGGCCGGAGGGCGTTTTGGCCTCCAGCACGAAACGCAGATATGGGTCGTTGACCGGCACGGTGGATTTGACTCGAATCAGCGCGCCGGCGGCGGACGGACTCAGGGAGAAGCGAAGAGAGGACAATACCGCGGAATAATCGACATTCAAATTCTGAAATGTGGCGGAGTCGGCCAAACCCACCCGGACGTTATCGAGTTCGCCCGCCCGGATGCCGGTCATTTCAATGTCCGCTTTCAGATTCTCTCCCAAATTGGAGCGGACATTGATTTTTCCGAGTCCCGCCCAGGCCGTCGCCGAGCACGCCAAAGCCACCGCCAGGACGCTAAGCTTGAATTTTGCCTGTTTTCTCACTGTCTACCTTCCGGCACTGTCTAATTGATTTTATCGGCGCTGGCCCGGCGATGCGGGCAAACACGGCAACTGCTGCAATATTAGGCCTTGCCGTGGTTTTTAGCTAGATTTCATAACGACAGCGCCGGAAGGTGGCGCTAAATCGCCACTCAGGCCAGATGATTCTGTTTAAGCAGCATTTCCGCCAGTTTCACGCAATGAATCGCCGCGCCCGCCTTGATATTATCGGCCGCCAGCCACAGGCTCAGCACCTTGCCGTGCAAACGCAAGCGACTGATCCAGACGGCGGGATTGCCGGTGGCTTCCATCGGGGTGACGAAACCGCCGTGCTGGTCGGCGGCGATGACCTGCAGGCCCGACGCGCGCAGGCGGTTGCGGATCTGCTCCAGATCAGGCTCGGCGTCCAGTTCGACGTTCACCGCCCAGGAATGGCCGAAGAATACCGGCACCCGCACGCAAGTCGGCTCGATGGCCGCCGCCGGCAGGGCCAGCAGGCGGGCCAGCTCGTCGCGCACCGAGCGCTCTTCTTCCGAATCGCCCGCCGCGTCGAGCGCGCCGATCTGCGGCAGCAGATTGAAGGCGATGCGCTTGGCGTAGACCTTGGCTTCCGCGTCGCGGTGCGAGAACAGCGCCGTGGTCTGCTCCGCCAGCTCTTCCATCGCCGCCTGGCCGCTGCCCGATACCGCTTGGTACGTGGCCACCGATACTCGCTTGACGCCCAGAGGCTTGAGCGGTGCCAGCGCCAGCGCCAGCGGCGTCACCGTGCAGTTGGGCACCGACACCAGCGCCGCCTGGCCGATATTTTCCAGCAATTCGGAGTTGAGGCCGGGCACCATCAGCGGCACGCTCTCATCCTGGCGGTAGGCGCTGCTGAAATCGATGACGTCCACGCCCGCGGCCCGCGCTTGCGGCACGTATTCGCGCGCCACGTCGCCGCCGGCGACGAAAATCGCCATCGCCACGTTCTCGAAATTGAAATCTTCCAGCTGGCGCACATCCAGCTCCAGATTGCCGTAGGACACCGTCGCGCCGTCGTGTTCGGCCCCATCCACGGCGAAAACCCGCGCGGCCGGGAATTGACGCTCGGCCAGCAGCTCCAGCACCGCCTGCCCCACCAGTCCCGCCGCGCCCACCACGGCCAATTGCAAAGAAGTCGACATTCCGTTTTTCCTAAATTAAGGGAGCGCAAGCTCCGCGGCGCAGGCTCTGGCCTGCGCCGGATCAATGCGAAAAGGGCACCGAAGTGCCCTTGCGTCATACGGCGTCGGAACCCTCCGACGCCAGGCTTGCCGCCATTTTAGCGCTTAGCGCCCGATCAGGATACGCAGCATGCGGCGCAGCGGCTCGGCCGCGCCCCACAGTAGCTGGTCGCCGATCACGAAGGCGGACAGGTATTCGCCGCCCATGTTCAGCTTGCGCACGCGGCCGACGCCGATTTCCAGCCCGCCGGTGATGGCCGCGGGAGTCAGCTCCCTGACCGTGATGTCGCGGTCGTTTGGCACCCACTTCACCCAGTCGTTGCCGAATTTGATGATGGCTTCGATCTCGGGCAGCGGCAGATCCTTCTTCAGCTTCACGGTCAACGCCAGGCTGTGGCAGCGCATCGCGCCGATGCGCACGCACAGGCCGTCTACCGGAATCACGCTGGAAGTACCCAGAATCTTGTTGACCTCGGCCTGGCCCTTCCATTCTTCCTTGGACTGGCCATTGTCCAGCTGCTTGTCGATCCACGGGATCAGGCCGCCGGCGAGCGGCGCGCCGAAGAAATCGGTCGGCACGTCTTCGCGTATGGTTTTGGCGACCTTGCGATCGATTTCCAGAATGGCGGACGACGGCGTGGCCAACTCGTCGGCCACGGCGGCGTGCACCACGCCCATGCCCTTGAGCAGCTCGCGCATGTGGTTGGCGCCGCCGCCGGAGGCCGCCTGGTAGGTCATGGACGACACCCAGTCGACCAGGCCTTCGCGGAACAGGCCGTTCATGCCCATCAGCATGATGGAGTTGGTGCAGTTGCCGCCGATGTAATTCTTGACGCCACGGGCCAGCCCCTGCTCGATCAGGCCCTGGTTGACCGGATCCAGCACGATGATGGAGTCCGCCTCCATCCGCAGCGTGGAGGCGGCGTCGATCCAGTAGCCGGTCCAGCCGGCGGCGCGCAGCTTGCCGTAGACTTCGGTGGTGTAATCGCCTCCCTGACAGGTGACGATCACGTCCATCGCCTTCAGCTCGTCGATATTGCCGGCGTCTTTCAGCGCGGGTACCTCGTGGCCGATCTCCGGGGCCTTGCCGCCGACGTTGGAGGTGGTGAAGAACACCGGTTCGTCGATGGCGGCGAAATCGTTCTCTTCGCGCATGCGCTGCATCAGCACGGAACCGACCATGCCGCGCCAGCCTACAAAGCCTACTCTCACTGAAATTCTCCCGAGTCTGTCCTGGTTTGAATCGTGTTTTGGCCAGCCCGGTTCCGGGCTGGCCAGTGAATTTTTTGTTACTCCATTTTGCAGCGCGTCACGACGGCAGGCAATGGGGTAGCGCACTTTTATTGCG
The DNA here is from genome assembly GCA_002213445.1 of Xenophilus sp. AP218F. GTDB lineage: Bacteria > Pseudomonadota > Gammaproteobacteria > Burkholderiales > Chromobacteriaceae > Chromobacterium. The sequence continues at coordinate 195,507 of NJIE01000006.1, forward strand.
ATGCATGGCGGGCATGCCGGACATCCCTCGCCGCGCCGGCGAAGCATTGGCGCAGCGCCCTGCGCAAGCGCCCCGGCCCGCCGATTCCATATGCATTCCCGGCCATGTCCTTTCCGCAGTAAACTGGCGTTTCGGCCGCAATCGTCATGATGCCCGCCTCTTGGAGAGGAGACATCCGCCGCGCGCCCCCATTTTCACCACGCAAAAGACAGGAGCCTGGCATGCCGAAACAGTTTTGCGAAAAATGCGGGAAAGAAACCGAGCACAAGGAATTCATCAAGCAAAAACCATCAGCGTATGGCCCGGGCAAAAAAGAACAGTTCAAAGCCTTTGTCGATGGCTTGGTCTCGGGCTATGGCGGCGGCGGGCTGGCTGCCATCGAGTTGATTGACCGCTACGTAGTCTGCGAAGCGTGCGGGCACAAGAAACTGGAAAATTTCGGCGACGAGTTCAAGTAGGCCTCGTGCGAACAAAGCCGGATCGCTCGAATTCCCGATGCGCGACAGGTCAGCCCCGTCGCGCACCGGAGCTTTCGATCACATCGCCGCCACCACCGCGTCGCCCATGGCGGAGCAGCTGACCTTCTCGCAACCGGCCTCGAAAATGTCGGCGGTGCGATAGCCCTGCGCCAGCACCTTTTTCACCGCGCCTTCCACGCGCTGCGCCGCGGCTTCTTCGCCAAAGCTGTAGCGCAGCATCATCGCCGCAGACAGTATCGTGGCCAGCGGATTGGCCAGGTTCTTGCCGGCGATGTCCGGCGCGGAACCGTGGCTGGGTTCGTAAAGGCCCTTGTTGTTCTGATCCAGCGACGCCGACGGCAGCATGCCGATGGAGCCGGTGAGCATGGAGGCTTCGTCCGACAGGATGTCGCCGAAGATATTGCCGGTGACCATCACGTCGAACTGCTTGGGGTTGCGCACCAGCTGCATCGCGGCGTTGTCCACGTACATGTGGCTGAGTTCCACCTGCGGATACTCGCGCGCCACGTCTGTCATGATCTCTTTCCAGAACTCGGTGGTCTCCAGCACATTGGCCTTGTCCACCGAGCAGAGCTTCCTGCCCCGCTTCATGGCGATGCCGAAAGCGACGTGGGCGATGCGGCGGATTTCGCTCTCGCTGTAGCGCATGGTGTTGTAGGCCTCGCGCTCGCCCAGCTCGTTGACGGCGATGCCGCGCGGCTGGCCGAAGTAGATGTCGCCGGTCAGCTCGCGCACGATCATGATGTCAAGGCCGGACACCACTTCCGGCTTTAGCGTGGAGGCGTTGGCCAGTTCCGGGTACAGAATGGCCGGGCGCAGGTTGGCGAACAGGTTCAAATCCTTGCGAATGGCCAGCAGGCCGCGCTCCGGTCGCAGCGGACGATCCAGCTTGTCGTATTGCGGGCCGCCCACTGCGCCCAGCAGCACGGCGTCGGCTGCGCGACACAGCTGTTGCGTCGCCTCCGGGTACGGCGCGCCGTACTGATCGTAAGCCGCGCCGCCCAGCGGCGCGCGTTCGGTTTCGATCTTCAGGCCGTCGCGGCGCAGGACATCCAGCACGCGCTCGGCCTGGGCGATGATTTCCGGGCCGATGCCGTCGCCGGGCAAGATGGCAATCTTCATGTCTTATCCTTTTTATTTCGCTTCAATCGTGTCCGGTGAGCTTGGCCACCAGCACCTTTTCGCAACACTTGAACACCACGTAAGCCAGCATGGCGGCATAGCCGGACAGCAGCAACTCTCCGAGCTGACGCAAGGCTCCGTCCATCGCCGCCTGCCAGCCGGCATCCAGCCATAATTTCAGGTTGAGCTGCAGCAACAGCGCGAGATTGACCGTGCCGATGCCGAACAACAAAAAACTCAAGCCCAGCAACCAAAAAGCCCATAGCGGATGAAGATACAGCCAGGCCATGAGGCTGCGGCCGTTTTGCTTGCTCATGTTTTCCCTCCCGGAAGCCGACTCGAGCGTGCCCTCATCTCAATACCATGCCGCTCAAGCAAACAGCCACGGCTGCGCGGCGCGCCGTTTGGCTTCAAAGGCCTGTATCTCGGCCTCGTGCCGCAGGGTCAGGCCGATTTCGTCCAAACCGCCGAGCAGGCACTGCTTGCGATGTTCGGTGATGTCGAAAGCGAAGGTCTGGCCGGCTGGCGCGGCCACGGTCTGCGCCGCCAGATCCACCGTCAGGCTATAGCCCGGCGTCGCCGCGCATTCGCGGAACAGCTGATCGACGATATCCGCCGCCAGCACGATGGGCAGCAGGCCGTTCTTGTAGCAATTATTGAAGAAGATATCGGCGAAGCTCGGGGCGATCACCGCGCGAAAGCCCTGATCGTCCAGCGCCCACGGCGCGTGCTCGCGGCTGGAGCCGCAGCCGAAGTTCTCGCGCGCCAGCAGGATTTGCGCGCCTTGATAACGCGGCTGGTTGAGCACGAAGTCCGGGTTCAACGGACGCTTGCCGTTGTCCATGCCCGGTTCGCCATGGTCGAGGTAACGCCACTCGTCGAACAGGTTGGGGCCGAAGCCGGATCGTTTGATCGATTTCAGAAACTGCTTGGGGATGATGGCGTCGGTATCGACGTTGGCCCGGTCCAGCGGACAGACCAGCCCCTGCAAAGTGGTGAATGCCTTCATATCGCGCTCCCTGTATTCAGGATGGCGCGGCGGATCACTCGGCGGCGCGCTGTATCGCCTGGCCGCTCTTCTCCACCGCGTTGCCGATCGCCTGCCCGGCCTTTTGCAGGCCATGCTCCACCGCCTGGCCGCCTTGTCTGGCGTCCGCCCCCATGCCGCGCATGGTGTGGCAGCCGGTCAGCCAGACAAGACTGGCGAGCAGGACGATCATGGTTTTCATTGCAGAACTCCGCCGTAAATCAGACGGCCCATTCTCGCATGTCGACGAAATGCCCGGCCACCGCCGCCGCCGCCGCCATCGCCGGACTCACCAGATGGGTGCGTCCGCCCTGGCCCTGGCGGCCTTCGAAATTGCGGTTGGAGGTGGAGGCGCAGCGCTCGCCCGGCTGCAGCCGGTCGGCGTTCATGGCCAGGCACATCGAACAGCCCGGCTCGCGCCATTCGAAACCGGCGGCGATGAAAACCTTGTCCAGCCCTTCGGCCTCGGCCTGCGCCTTGACCAGGCCCGAGCCCGGCACAACCAGCGCGCGTTTGACGCCGGCCGCTTTCCGTCGGCCCTTGGCCACCGCCGCCGCCTCGCGCAGGTCTTCGATGCGGCTGTTGGTACAGGAGCCGATGAACACCACGTCCACCGGAATCTCGTTGATCGGGGTGTCCGCTTCCAGGCCCATGTAGGCGAGCGCGCGCTCGATGCCGGATTTTTTCACCGGATCGCTCTCGCGCGCCGGGTTCGGCACCTTGCCGTTTACCGCCGCCACCATCTCCGGCGAGGTGCCCCAGGTGACTTGCGGCTGGATATCCGCCGCATTCAGCGCCACCACCTGGTCAAAATGCGCGCCATCGTCGGAACGCAGCGTGCGCCAGTAGGCCACCGCCTTGTCCCACTGCTCGTCCTTAGGCGCGAACGGCCGGCCCCGCACATATTCGATGGTCTTGTCGTCCACCGCCACCATGCCAGAGCGAGCGCCGCCTTCTATCGCCATATTGCACAGCGTCATGCGGCCCTCCATGCTCAAACCGCGAATGGCCTCGCCGCCGAACTCGATGGCGTAACCGGTGCCGCCGGCGGTGCCGATCTTGCCGATGATGGCCAGCGCCACGTCCTTGGCGGTGACGCCGGCGGGCAGTTCGCCGTCCACCCGCACCAGCATGTTCTTGGACTTCTTGGCCACCAGACACTGGGTGGCCATCACATGCTCCACCTCGGAGGTGCCGATGCCATGCGCCAGCGCGCCGAACGCGCCGTGGGTGGAAGTGTGGCTGTCGCCGCAGACCACGGTCATGCCCGGCAGCGTCGCGCCCTGCTCCGGCCCCATCACGTGGACGATGCCCTGTCCTTTGTCCTTGAACGGAAAGTAGGCCAGCGCGCCGAATTCCTTGATATTGGCGTCCAGCGTTTCAACCTGCTGGCGCGAGATCGGGTCCAAGATGCCGCGGTCCCAATGGTCGGTCGGCGTATTGTGGTCGGCGGTGGACACCACGGAATCCACGCGCCACAGCCGGCGCCCGGCCAGTTTCAGGCCTTCGAAGGCTTGCGGGCTGGTGACTTCGTGCACCAGATGGCGATCGATGTACAAGAGCGCGGTGCCGTCGGCTTCCTCTCGCACTACGTGGCTGTTCCAGAGTTTGTCGTACAGGGTTTGTGCAGTCATGTTTACGCTTCCTCGGATAACGCGGCGCGCGTCGTTGAGCACATCTTTCACCAGCTTTGATCCTGTTACAAGATAAGCCGTTATACTGGTATAAAAACCAACAGGATCGACCATGCCCCTCTCTCCCGCCACCCCGCTAGGCGCTTTCCTGCGCGCCCATCGCGAACGCCTGACGCCGCAACAGGCCGGCCTGCCGGCAGGAAGCCGCCGCCGCGCCAAAGGCCTGCGCCGCGAAGAGGTGGCGCAGCTGGCCGGCATCAGCCCCACCTGGCTCACCTGGCTAGAACAAGGGCGCACCGAGTCGGTATCGGCGCACACGCTGACGCGGCTGGCCGCCGCCTTGCAGCTCTCCGGCCCGCAAACCGATTATCTGTTTGATCTGGCGGGTCTGAAGAACCCGCAGGAAAAGCGCGGCGAAGCCCACCCCCAGGCGCGCGACATTCTGGAGAAGATGCTGCCGCGCATCGATCTGGCGGCCTATGTGCTGGATCGCCACTGGCAGGCCGTGGCCTGGAACCAAGCCGCCGCGACGCTGTTTTGCGACTGGCTGGGCCAGCCGGACGCCAGCCGCAACCAGCTGGATTTCATTTTTCTCATGCCGGCGGCGCAACATTTCCTCGACAACTGGCCGGAACGGGCGCGCCGCGTCGTGGCGGAGCTGCGCGCCGATCTGGGCCAACAGCTGGACGACCCTGCCACCGCCGCCATGCTGGAGCGTCTGCGCCGCGACAGCGCCGATTTCAATCGCCTGTGGCAGCAGCAGGACGTGCTGGAGCGAGAAGGCGGCGAACGCAGCTTCCTGCACCCGACGCTGGGCAGACTCACCCGGCAACAGATCACGCTGCGCCCCAGCCACGCGCCGGAGTACAAGCTGGTGATGCTGCTATGAGGCTGCCGGCGGCCCCAGATGCTCCTGCAGCAAACGCCAGCCCCGCGCGTCGCGGATCAGCGCGCAGCTGCCGCGCCCGGCGCCGCTGGCCGGCTCTCCATCGATCAACCCGTTCCAGCTGAAATCGTAGACGCAGCAGGCGAAGTCGGCTCCGCGTGCCGTCCAATGCAGGTTTTGCACCTGGTAGCGCTCGCTGCGTATCCATTCGAAAGTCTGGCGGATGGCGGCGCAGACCGCCGCCTTGCCGTGAAACGTGCCCTCGGCGAACACGAAGCAGGCGTCTTCATGCAGCCAAGGCGCCGCCTACCGCCAGTCATGGCTGGCCAGCGCCCGCTGATAGCCGGCCAGCGCGTCCTCCGGGGTCAGGCCGGGCACGCGATTTTCCTGCCATCGCCGGCCGGCAGCCATTTCAGGCACACCAGCACCCCCAGCAGCGCAGCGGCGGCCGACATGGCGAAAGTGGGCATCAAGCCGCCGTGCGGCCAGATCAGTCCGCTGATCAGGCCGCCGGCGCTGCCGCCGACGCCGAAGGACGCGATGATGTAAAAGCCCTGGGCCCGGCCGTGGTGATGCTCGGCGAACATCCGGTTGATCAGGCCCACCGACGTCGCGTGATGCAGGCCGAAAGTGAGGCCGTGCAGGGTCTGGGCGAATACCGCGGCCGCCGGGCTGGCCAGCAGCGTGCCGATCAGCGCGAAGCGCAGCACGGCGGCCAGCAGCGACAGCAGCATCAATGTCTCCAGCCGGAAGCGGCGCATGATGCGCGGCATCGCCAGAAACACCAGCACCTCGCTGACCACGCCCACGCCCCACAGCATGCCGATCACGCCCGGATCATAAGCCTCGCCCTTCAGCCCGATGGAATAGAAGGTGTAATACGGGCCATGGGCGAAGGCCATCAGGAAACAGCAGGCGAACAGCGCCATCACCTTGGGTTGGCGCAGCGTCTGCAGGATGGGCTCGCCGCTGTGCGCCTTGCGCGCGGCTTGCGCCTCCGGCACGGCGAAGGCCGACACCGCCACCAGCGCCAGAAAACCGGTCAGCAGCCAGGGCAGATTGGCGATGCCAAGCCAGTCGAGCAGATAGCCGCCGGTCATCGAGAAACAGATGAAACCGATGGAACCCCACACCCGGATGCGGCTGTACTGGCCCGGCTCGGCGCGGGTGAGGAAGGCGGTGCTGGCCTCCACCAGCGGCAGCGCCGCCGCCCAGAAGAAGTGCGAGACGGCGAGGCTGACGAAAATCCACCAGAAGGCATGATCCATGCCTACCGCGCCGAAGGCCGCCGCCGACAGGATAGACGTGGTGATGATGATGTTGCGGCGGCGGCCGCTATGGTCGGCCAGCCAGCCCCACAGCCCCGGCGCGACGATGCGGGCCAGCGTGGAGAGCGCGATCAGGATGGATATCTGCCAGGCGGAAAACGACAGCGACTCCAGATACAGGCCCCAGAACGGGCCGAACAAGCCTTGAAACGCGAAATAGGTGAAATAGAAAACGCCAAACGGAACCAGGGAAATCTGTTGCATGTTCTAATTCTTGCTTTCAGGTTGCAAAAAACCCTCGCCGGGCGAGGGTTGGATGACAAGCGCCGCTCGCGGCCGAGCGCGCAGGCTGGGCGCGAATAGAGAGGGCCGCCACGCTCAGAACGAACCCTTGAAACGGGCGATGTCGCGGCGCGCCTTCTTGGTCGGACGGCCTTCGCCGTGCGGGAAACTGGCGTGCTCGGCCTTGAGCAGCAAGGCCCGCTCCTCGCGCGCGGCGATGGACTCGGCGGACTCGCGGTACAGCAGCTGCGCCTCCTTCGCCGGGCGGCGCTGGGTCGCCAACGCCAATACCTCGACGTTGTATTCCAGCTGATTGATGCGCAGCTGCAGGCGATCGCCCTCCTTCGCCACCCGCGACGCCTTGACCCGCTCGCCGTTGACCAGCACCCGGCCCAGCTCCAGCGCTTCGTGCGCCAGTTGGCGGGTCTTGTAAAAACGCGCCGCCCACAACCATTTGTCCAGACGGACTTTGCCGTCGTCTTCCTGCGGCTTGCTCATCGTGCGACGTCCCAATGCGCGTCGACGAGCCCCGACAGCGACAACTCCAGCCGGTCGCCCGGCCGCACCGCAGCCACGCCTGCGGGCGTGCCGGTGAAGATCAGATCGCCGTCGCTCAGCCCGTAATGCTGCGACAGATGGCGGATGATGGCGGCCACCGGAAACAGCATCTGGCCGGTATTGCCCTGCTGGCGCGGCTCGCCGTTGACCCGCAGCGCGATATCCAGCGCCTGCGGATCGGACACGTTGGCGGCCGGCGTGAAAGAGGAAACGCAGGCGGAGCCGCGAAAGGCCTTGGCCCGCGTCCAGGGGTGGCCCTTGCGTTTGGCCTCTTCCTGCGCGTCGCGCGCGGTCATGTCCAGGCCGATGCCGTAGCCGGCGACATGCTCCAGCGCGTCGGCCTCGGCGATATCGTCGCCGCCCTTGCCGATCAGCGCCACCAATTCGCACTCGTGATGCACGTCCCGGGAGTAAGGCGGCAGCGGAATCGGCGCGCCCTCGCGCAGCAGCGCGCTGGTGGGCTTGAGGAAAACCAGAGGTTCGGATTCGGGGCGGTTGCCCAATTCCGCGACATGCGCGGCGTAATTGCGACCGATGCAGAAAATATTCCCGACGCGGACATTATGTAAACCAAGTTTTACATACGACATCACAATTCTCCTTGGCTGAGCGGGCGATTATCCCATAAGCAAGCAGAAACAGACACATTGGTTTTGTCATGACATTAACAATTTTGCGCATTGCAACAACAATTCATTCCGCCCCGGCGGCTAATGGGCCAGTTTACCGGGGCGAGCGCGTGAAAATGTCATGCAACCCTGTTAGAGTTTGGCGACACGTCTGCGTGACGATGGCTCGCCACAGACAGAATCCGACTCGCTTCGAACACGAACCCAATACGTTTAGGAGGTCATTTTGTCGCACAACAGCACCGCATCGCTGGAAGAATTCTTTGCCGGCCTGTCCCAGGCCAATCAGCAGTGGATGCAGCAATTCGTCAATTCGCTATCCATGACCTCCGCCCCCGACGCCAATGACAACCCGCTCGCCGGCGCCTGGTCGCAAATTCTGAACCAGACCAACCACCTGCTCAGCCTGCAGAGCAATCTTTACCAGCAGCAAATGAACCTGTGGTCGCAGTTTCTCGGCGCCAACGCTCCGATCACCGACAACGCCGCCGCGGCCGCCGCCAGCACCGACCGCCGCTTCGCCTCTCCCGAGTGGAACGAACACCCGTTCTACAGCTTCCTCAAGCAAAGCTATCTGCAAACCTCCAAGTGGATGACCGAGCTGGTGGATCAAACCCAGATCGACGAAACCGCCAAGGACAAGCTCGCCTTCGCCACCCGCCAGTACCTGGACGCGATGGCGCCCAGCAACTTCATGCTGACCAACCCGGATGTGGTCAAGCGCGCCATCGAGACCAAGGGCGAAAGCCTGGTCGAGGGCATGAAGAACATGATGGAGGACTTCAAGAAGGGCCACATCTCGATGTCGGACGAGAGCAAGTTCGAGATCGGCAAGAATCTGGTGGTGACGCCGGGCCAGGTGGTGTTCCGCAACGAGCTGATCGAGCTGATCCAGTACACCCCCACCACCGACAAGGTATACGAAAAGCCGCTGCTGATCGTGCCGCCGTGCATCAACAAGTATTATCTGATGGACCTGCAGCCGGACAACTCGATGGTGCGCCACTTCGTGGCCCAAGGCTATCGCGTGTTCCTGATCAGCTGGCGCTCGGCCGTGGCCGAGATGAAGCACTTCACTTGGGAAACCTATATCGACAAGGGCGTGGTGGCCGCCGCCGAAGCGGTGCAGAAGATCACCAAGCAACCGACGATGAACGCGCTGGGCTTTTGCGTCGGCGGCGTCATCCTCACCACCGCGCAATGCGTGATGCAGGCCAAGGGGCTGAACTACTTCGACTCCGCCACCTTCATGACCTCGCTGATCGACCATTCCGAACCGGGCGAGATTTCCTTCTTCATCGATGAAAACCTGGTCGCCAGCCGCGAAGCCAAGATGGCGCAAGGCGGCATCATCAGCGGCAAGGAAATCGGCCGCACCTTCGCCAGCCTGCGCGCCAACGATCTGGTGTGGAACTACGTGGTCAACAACTACCTCCTGGGCAAGACGCCGGCGCCGTTCGACCTCCTGTACTGGAACAACGACGCGGTGGACCTGCCGCTGCCGATGCACACCTTCCTGCTGCGCCAGTTCTACATGAACAACTCGCTGGTGAAGCCGGGCGCCATCACCCTGTTCGGCGTGCCCATCGACGTCTCCAAGATCAACATCCCGCTGTACGTTTTCGCCGCCCGCGAAGACCACATCGTCTTGTGGACCTCGGCCTACTCCGGCATGAAGTACCTCACCGGCGCGCCGAGCCGCCGCTTCGTGCTGGGCGCGTCCGGCCATATCGCCGGCTCGATCAATCCGGTCACCAAGGACAAGCGCAATTACTGGGTGAACGACCAGCTGCCCGCCAGCAGCGAAGCCTGGCTGGAAGGCGCGGAAAGCCGCCCCGGCAGCTGGTGGAAAGACTGGGACGCCTGGCTTGCCCCGCAATCGGGCAAGCAGGTGGCCGCGCCCAAGTCGCTGGGCAGCAAGGAGCTGCCGCCGCTGATGGCCGCCCCCGGCTCCTACGTGCTGGCCAAGGCCATGCCAAGCGTAGCGGCCACCTTGCAATAAACGGTTGATCGCACAACGACGAATTCTCCCGCCGTCCGCGGCGGGCCCCTTGCACCGTGCCCTCAAGAGCACGGCCTGACATACGGAGAAAGATATGGAAGTTGTAATCGTTGCAGCAGTTCGTACCGCCGTAGGCAGCTTTGGCGGTTCCCTGGCCAAGATTCCGGCGCCGGAACTGGGCGCGACCGTCATCAAGGGCTTGTTGGAAAAAACCGGCGTCAAGCCGGAAGACGTCAGCGAAGTAATCCTGGGCCAGGTGCTCACCGCCGGCAGCGGCCAGAACCCGGCGCGCCAGGCGCTGATCAGGGCCGGCCTGCCGGTCGCCACCCCGGCGTCCACCCTCAACGTGGTCTGCGGCTCCGGCCTGCGCGCCGTGCATCTGGGCGCTCAGGCCATTCTGGCCGGCGACGCCGAAATCGTGATCGCCGGCGGCCAAGAAAGCATGTCGCTGTCCCCGCACATCCTGCCGGGTTCGCGCGACGGCTTCCGCATGGGCAACGCCCAGCTGGTCGACACCATGGTCAACGATGGCCTGACCGACGCCTACAACGCCTATCATATGGGCATCACCGCGGAAAACGTGGCCGCCAAATACGGCATCAGCCGCGAAGAGCAGGATGCGCTGGCGCTGTCTTCCCAGCAGCGCGCTTCCGCCGCGCAAAAGGCCGGCAAATTCAAGGATGAAATCGTGCCGGTGCTGGTGCCGCAACGCAAGGGCGACCCGGTGGCCTTCGACCAGGACGAATTCATCAAGCACGACGCCTCCGGCGAAGGCCTCGCCAAGCTGCGCGCGGCCTTCAAGAAGGACGGCACAGTCACGGCCGGCAACGCCTCCGGCATCAACGACGGCGCGGCGGCGGTGCTCTTGATGTCGGCCAAGAAAGCCGACCAGCTCGGCCTCAAGCCGCTGGCCCGCATCAAGTCCTACGCGCTGACCGGCTGCGAACCGGAAATCATGGGCATCGGCCCGGTGGCCGCCACCCGCAAGGCGCTGGCCAAGGCCGGCTGGAAGGTTGAAGATCTGGATCTGGTGGAAGCCAATGAAGCCTTCGCCGCCCAGGCGCTGGGCGTGGCGAAAGAGCTGGGCTGGGGCGCGGACAAGGTCAACGTCAACGGCGGCGCGATCGCCCTGGGCCACCCCATCGGCGCATCCGGTTGCCGCGTGCTGGTGACCTTGCTGCATGAAATGCAGCGCCGCGACGCCAAGAAGGGCCTCGCTACCTTGTGCATCGGCGGCGGCATGGGCGTCGCGCTGGCGGTGGAGCGCGATTAAACCCAGACCTGGCCGCCCCTGCGGAGCGGCCAGCCTTGCTCTTGAAAAACCAATGCCGCCGGGCGAGCCTGGCGGCATTTTTGCTGGAATCGGCCAGCCTCAACGAGGCGAGCGCCAAGAAAAAACTAGTGGGGAATCACGATGGGAGCGACTTCGTGCGCCTGCTTCTTCTGGTGCTTGGCGGCGCGCTTTTCCTTGAAAGTCATCTGCGGCTGTTTCTTGGATTCCTTGGTGCTGTGTTTCGACTTGCTCATGATGCACTCCTTGACTGGCTTGCACGGCAAAGGCCGATGCAGACACCAGTATAGGCCTGTCCGGCATTCGCTTTCGATAAATTGAGCGCGGTTGCATGCCCCACGTCAAACCCGGCATCCAGCCAGCCGCGCCTGACCTCATCCCGACCTTCTCATGACCGACGCGCATTCACAACAGCGGCAAACGCTTGCCGCGCTTGCCCTCGCCTCCCCCTGGCTGCTGCCCGCCCTGTGCGCGGCCCGTTCGCTGCGGCTGTCTTCCTGGTGCATAGGGGCCGGCGCGGTGCGCAATCTGGTGTGGGACCACCTGCACGGCTACGCCCAGCCATCCTGGCTGCCCGATGTCGATCTGGCCTACTTTAACCCCGCGGCGGCCGACGACGGCCAGGAGCGGCGGCTTCAAACGCGCCTGCGCCAAATCATGCCGACGCTGAACTGGGAGGCGACCAATCAGGCTACCGTGCACCTCTGGCTCGAAGCCCGCTTCGGCCAGGCGGTGGCGCCGCTGGCCTCGCTGGAGCAGGCCGTCGCCTGTTGGCCGGAATACGCCACTGCGGTGGGTTTGTGGCTGGACGAGGACGATGGGGTCCAGATCATCGCGCCGCACGGCCTGGACGATCTGTTCGCCATGCGCGTGCGCCGCAACCCGGCGCGGGCCAGCCTGGAGAGCTACCGGCAACGCGTGGCGGAGAAACGCTACCGGGAGCGCTGGCCGCAGGTCAGCATCGAAGACGCCTGATCCGGCTACTCATCCACCCTGCCGCGCAGGGACTTGACTGCGCCGCGCTTGGCTTTGCCCGCCAGCCGGCGCTGCTTGGAGCCGTAAGTGGGCTTGGTGGCGCGGCGCGCCTTGGGGGTATGGCTCGCTCCATCCACCAGCGCCTGCAGGCGCAGCAGCGCGTCGGCGCGATTCTGCTCCTGGGTGCGGAACTGCTGCGCCTTGATCACCAGCACGCCTTCCTTGCTGATGCGCTGATCGTTCAGCGCCAGCAGGCGCTGGCGCAGCCAGTCGGGCAAGGAGGAGGCGGCAATGTCGAAGCGCAGGTGGACGGCGGAAGATACCTTGTTGACGTTTTGCCCGCCCGCGCCCTGGGCGCGGATGGCGCAAATTTCCACCTCGTCCTCCCGGACGCGAAATACGGGTGCGGTCATGCGAAAACCAGAGCCAAAACGCCATTGTAAGCCAGCCCGGCTGCCGGCAGAAAACAAAACCACCGGCGCAAGGCCGGTGGTCGGGACGTGCGCCGCGATCGCCGCGTCAGGATTTGAGCGAGCGCACCAGTCCGTCGCACACCGGCTTTTGCGGGTCCGCGCTCGGCAGCTTGCCGCACACGCCGTCCAGCTGGGTGGCCAGGCGCGCCACCGCCGCGGCGTTGGCCTGCTCCTTGTTCCAGCTTTTGAGCTTGGCGACCACCCGTTCCAGCGAGCGGCGGCTGCGCTCGTAAAACGCGCCGCTGTCGGCCCCGGCGTCCTTGAACACCGCGCTGGCGGCCTGCTCTATGCGCTGGGCGTCTTGCGCCGCCAGGTCCACCGCGTTGCCGACGTAGCTCGCGCCCCACTGCAAGCGGGTGGCCGGACCCTGCGAGGCCTGGTAGGCCTGCTGATACCAATCCAGCGCCGCGGCCTTGTCGCCGCGCTGCTTGGCGTTGGAGGCGAGGATCAGCATGTGGTAGTACGGCGCGTGGGAACGATCCAGCTCCGCCTTGAGCAAGGCGTCGGACTCGTCCAGCAGCCCCAGCTCGGAGAGGATGTCGGCGGCGCTGGTGATCACCGCCTGGCGCTCGTAGGGATTGACGGTGGCTTGATCGGCGGCCTGCACCTCGCGCCGCGCATCAGCCACCAGCACCGGCGACAAAGCCCCCTTGGGGTGCTGCAGCCTGGCCAGTTCGATCCGGGCCGACAACGCCCCCAGCCGATCGGCGCGCGACAGGCCGGCGTCGTTTTGCAGGCGCAGCAAGGCGGCGTCCCAACGCTGCGCCAGATGCGCGCGCTGCGGGTCGCCGTCAGTCAAGAGCTTGACCACGCCGGCTGGCGAGTTGAGCAGCACATCGGCGTTGGCGCGCGCCTCGGCCGGTTTGTCCAGTACCGTCAGCACCAGGCTGCGCGCGGCGTCCTTGTCCACCGCCGGCGGCGTTTTCTCGCCGGCGGCGGCGACCAGCGCCTTCAACCGCAAGCGGTGGACGACGGCCGGCTGATCCTTCGGAGCCCGGTCGGCGAGGCCTTGCAAGGTGGCCGGCAAATCGCCTTCCGCCACGATCTGCCCTTGATCGACGTCCCAGGCGTAATCGGCCAGCAGCTGCCAGTCCGCCGCCGCCAGCTTATCCCCGGCCAACGCTTCGGCCAGCAAGGCCTTTACCGGCCGCGCCGCGGTCAGCCCCAGTCGCAGGGTGCCAAGATAACGCTCGGGGTCCACTTCGCCCGGCAGGCGGGTGATTTCGGTGCCGTCCGGCTTGAACAGGATCATGGTCGGATAGCCGCGCACCTTGAAGCGGCTGCCCAGTTGCTGGGCGTTGTCGCTGTCGCCGTCCAGATACACCGGAATGAACTGGCGCGCGGCGACGATGAAGTCCTGACGATTGAAGATGGTGGCTTTCACCTGATTGCACGGCGGGCACCACACCGCGCCCCAGTACAGGAACACCGGCTTGTTCTCGGCGCGGGCCCGGGCGAAGGCGGCGTCCACGTCGCCCTGTTGCCAGCTGATGCCGGGCGGCAGCGCGTGGGCGGCGAGGTCTTGGGCGTAAGCTAGCGGACCGGGTCCGGCCGCCAGCAAGGCAAGCAGCAACAGCGTGCGTTTCATGATGGGTTCCTGTCTGGTGTCTAGATTCACGATGCTAGCGCAACAATACCAAAAGCATAAATAGCGAAAAGAGATTTGCATGTGACACAATTCTGACAATGTTCTGACATTGCTCCCGCGACACTCTGCTAATAGTGACGCTCTTCAGTTTTCGCACGGAGCACACATGCCGATTTGCCGCTATCCGCTCGCCCTGCTCACTTCCGATCCCGAACTCTTCGCCGCGCTTGGCGCGGAATTCAAACGCCAGGCTCCCGGCCTGCGGATCGCCGGCCCTGACGATCCGGCCGCCTGCGAAGCGCGCGTCGCGGCCTGCTGGTTTCCGCCCCAAGGCAGCCTTGGGCGACTGCCTCGGCTGGCATTGCTGCATTCGACCGGCGCCGGCATAGACCATTTCAGCAGCGACAGCAGCGCCCCCAAGCTGCCCGCCTGCCGGGTAATCGATCCGGAACACCGCCGCGGCATGATCGAGTACGTGCGCTGGACCGCGCTGCACTATCAGCGCGACTTCGACCGCGCCCTGGCGCAGCAGACGCGCCGTATCTGGCGACGCCATCCGCAGCGCGCCGCGGCGGAATTCCGCGTCGGCGTCATGGGACTTGGCTCCCTGGGGGCCGCCGTGGCGCTTGATCTGGCCAACGCCGGCTATCCGGTGCGCGGCTGGTCGCGCTCGGACAAACGTCTGCCCGGCATCGAGTGCCACGCCGGGGACGACGCCTTCCCCGGATTTCTGGCCGGCCTTGACTTGCTCGTCAACCTGCTGCCCTTGACCGATGCGACTCGCGGCATTCTCAACCAGCGCGCGTTCGCGCGATTGGCGCGCGGGGCGGCCATCGTCAACTGCGGACGCGGGCCGCACCTGGTGACGGAGGATCTGGCGCTGGCCTTGCACGCCGGACAGTTGCGCGGCGCGGCGCTGGATGTTTTCGAGGCGGAACCGCTGCCTTCCACCCACCCGCTATGGTCCTGCCCTGGCGTGTTGCTGACGCCCCACATGGCCTCGGCCGCGTCGTATCCCGTCATAGTGCGCCAGATCCTGGACAACGCCCGCAACCTTTACCTCGGCCTGCCGCTGCGCGGCGCCGTAGACTGGACGCGCGGCTATTGAGCGCGACGCGCCCGGGTCAGCGCCGCGCAAATCGCTCAGATCAGCTCCACCGCCATCGCCGTCGCCTCGCCGCCGCCTATGCACAGGCTGGCCACGCCGCGCTTGCCGCCGCGCTGCCTGAGCGCGGAGATCAGCGTAATCAGGATGCGCGCGCCGGACGCGCCGATGGGGTGGCCGAGCGCGCACGCGCCACCGTGAACGTTGACCTTGTCGTGCGGCAGCTTGAGGTCGCGCATGGCCGCCATCGTCACCACGGCGAAGGCTTCGTTGATTTCAAACAGATCGACGTCGCCCGCGGTCCAGCCGATATCGCCCAGCAGCTTCTGGATGGCGAACACCGGCGCGGTGGTGAACCAGCCCGGCTCTTGCGCGTGCGAGGCGTGGCCGACGACGCGCGCCAGCGGCGCGAGGCCGCGGCGGCGCGCTTCGTCCTCGCTCATCAGCACCAGCGCCGCCGCGCCGTCGGAAATGGAGCTGGCGTTGGCCGGCGTGACGGTGCCGTCCTTGCGGAAGGCCGGCTTCAGGGTCGGGATCTTGTCCGGATTGGCCTTCAGCGGCTGCTCGTCGGTGTCCACCACGGTATCGCCCTTGCGGCCCGCCACCGTCACCGCCGCGATCTCGTCGCGAAAACGCCCCTGGCGGATGGCGTCCTGCGCGCGCTGCAGCGAGGCAATGGCGAATTCGTCCTGCATCTGGCGGCTGAACTGGTACTTGTCGGCGCACTGCTCGGCGAACACGCCCATCAGCTGGCCCTGATCGTAGGCGTCTTCCAGACCGTCCAGAAACATGTGGTCCTTGATCTCGCCGTGGCCCAGCCGCAAGCCGCCGCGCGCCTTGGGAATCAGATAAGGCGCGTTGCTCATGCTCTCCATGCCGCCGGCCACCATCACCTTGGCGCTGCCCGCGCGCAACAGGTCATGCGCCAGCATCGCCGCCTTCATGCCGGAGCCGCACATCTTGTTGACCGTGGTGCAGTTCGCCGACAAGGGCAGCCCCGCGCCCAGCGCGGCCTGCCGGGCCGGGGCCTGCCCCTGGCCGGCGGGCAATACGCAGCCCATGATGACTTCCTCTACCTCGCGCGCCGGCAATCCGGCGCGCGCCAGCGCGGCCCGGATCGCCGCCGCGCCCAGCTGGCCGGCCTTGAGTTCGGACAGGCTGCCCTGAAAACCGCCCATAGGGGTGCGGGCCATGCCCACTATCACGATGTTCTGCTGCATCTGGTTTCCTTTCTGGATGTCTGCCGCTCAGGACGCGCCCTGGCGACGGGTCAACGTTTTCTGGCATTGGCCGCGCAGCTGGCTGATTTCATTGAGCACCAGCCGCAGGTCTTCCATCTGCGCCTGCAGCTCGCGCTCCTTGCGCTCCAGCATCTGCGCGAATTCCTGCAACTGCGGCCCGTCGTCCTGCGCCGCGTCGTACAGGTCGAACAATTGGCGAATTTCCTGCAAGGACAAGCCTATGCGCTTGCCGCGCAGGATCAGCATCAAGCGCACCCGGTCGCGCCGGCTGTAGACGCGGCGCTGGCCTTCGCGCACAGGCTCAAGCAGACCCTGGTCTTCGTAAAAGCGGATCGCGCGGGTGGTGATGTCGAACTCGGCGGCCAGCCCGGCGATGCTGTAGGTGGTTTTCGTCATGCCTCTTGCGCTCCTTCCTGGCCAGGCCAGCGGCGCAACAACGCGCCGCGCTGTCGCCATTGTCGATTGACGTTAACGTAAACGTCAAGTTATCGTGAGGATATTTGGAGCAAACAATCGAGGAGTGGCGCAATGAGTCAGAAAATCGGCGTGGTGGGCGCGGGCACCATGGGCAACGGCATCGCCCAGACTTTCGCCAGCAAGGGCTTCGAGGTGGTGTTGCAGGACGTGACCGACTCGGCGCTGGTCAAAGGCATGGCCCAGATCCAGGCCAGCCTGCAACGGCTGGCCAAAAAAGAACTGATCCAGGAAGCCAATATCGCCGGCATCCTGGCCCATATCCGCCCCACCACCGTCCAGGCCGATCTGGCCGGCTGCGACGTGGTGATCGAAGCCGCCACCGAGAATCCAGCCATCAAGGAACAGATCTTCCGCGGCTTGGACGCCGTCGTCCGCCCCGATTGCGTGCTGGCGTCCAATACCTCCTCCATCTCGCTCACCCGCATCGCCAGCTGGGTCTCCAAGCCCGAGCGCGTGGTGGGCATGCACTTCATGAACCCGGTGCCGGTGATGCAGCTGGTGGAAATCATCCGCGCGCTGCAAACCGGCGACGAGGCCTACCAGGCGGTATTCCGCCTAAGCGAGGCGCTGGGCAAGACGCCGGTGACGGTGAAGGATTCGGCGGGCTTCGTCTCCAACCGCGTGCTGATGCCGATGATCAACGAAGCCGCCTTCACGCTGCACGAAGGCCTGGCCAGCGCCGAGGACATCGACACGGTGATGAAGCTGGGCATGAACCACCCCATCGGGCCGCTGGCGCTGGCCGACCTGATCGGCCTGGACACCTGCCTGTCCATCATGGACATCCTGCACGCCGAATTCCGCGACAGCAAATACCGCGCCTGCCCGCTTCTGGCCCAGCTGGTGCAGGCCGGCCACCTGGGCCGCAAGAGCGGCAAGGGCTTTTACCGCTACGACTGACAAGCGCCGGGCCGCCTCCGGCCCGCGCCATAACGAGGAGATACCGTCATGACCCAGGCAGTCCCCCGCGTCAAGCTGCTGATAGGCGGCGAATTCGTCGAATCCAGAAGCCAAGAGTGGCGCGACATCGTCAACCCGGCCACGCAGGAAATCCTGGCGCGCGTGCCGATGGCGACCGCCGACGAGGTGGGCGCCGCCGTCGCCGCCGCCAAGGAAGCCTTCAAAACCTGGAAGAAAACGCCGATAGGCGCGCGCGCCCGCATCTTCCTGAAATATCAGCAGCTGATCCGCGACAACATGAAAGAGCTGGCCGCCCTGCTCACCGCCGAACAGGGCAAAACCCTGGCCGACGCCGAAGGCGACATCTTCCGCGGCCTGGAGGTGGTGGAGCACGCCGCCAACATCGGCAGCCTGCAGCTGGGCGAGTACGCCGAGAACGTGGCCGGCAGCGTCGACACCTACACCGTGATGCAACCGCTGGGCGTGTGCGCCGGCATCACCCCGTTCAATTTCCCGGCGATGATCCCGCTGTGGATGTTCCCGATGGCCATCGCCACCGGCAACACCTTCGTGCTCAAGCCCTCGGAACAGGACCCGATGGTGACGATGCGGCTGGTGGAGCTGGCGCTGGAGGCCGGCATCCCCAAAGGCGTGCTCAACGTGGTGCACGGCGGCGAGCACGTCGTCAACGCCCTTTGCGACCATCCGGACATCAAAGCGGTATCGTTCGTCGGCTCCACCAAAGTGGGCACCCATGTCTACAACCGCGCCAGCCTCAACGGCAAGCGCGCGCAATGCATGATGGGCGCCAAGAACCACGCCATCGTGCTGCCGGACGCCAACAAGGAACAGGCTCTGAACCAGCTGGCCGGCGCGGCCTTCGGCGCGGCCGGCCAGCGCTGCATGGCGCTGACTGTGGCGGTGCTGGTGGGCGAAGCGCAAAGCTGGATTCCCGATCTGGCGGCTAAGGCCAGAACACTGAAAGTGGGTGCCGGCAAGGACAACCCCGACCTCGGCCCGCTGATCTCGCGCGCCGCGCGCGACCGCGTCGCCACCCTGATCGCCAAGGGCGTCGAACAGGGCGCGAAGCTGGAGCTGGACGGCCGCGACGTGGTCGTGCCCGGCTTTGAAAACGGCAACTTCGTCGGCCCCACCATTCTCTCCGGCGTCAAGCCCGGCATGGCGGTCTACGATCAGGAAATCTTCGGCCCGGTGCTGTGCCTGATGGCGGCGGACACGCTGGACGAAGCCATCGACATCATCAACGCCAACCCCAACGGCAACGGCACTGCCCTCTTCACCCAGAGCGGCGCGGCGGCGCGACGCTTCCAGGAAGACATCGACGTGGGCCAGGTGGGCATCAACGTGCCGATTCCGGTGCCGGTGCCATTGTTCAGCTTCACCGGCAGCCGGGCCTCCAAACTGGGCGACCTCGGCCCTTACGGCAAACAGGTGGTGCTGTTCTACACCCAGACCAAAACCGTGACCAGCCGCTGGTTCGACGATGAAGCGAGCCAGGGCAAGGTGCACACCACCATTTCGCTGCGCTGATTTTGAATTCGCCGCGGAAACAGGCCGAAGGCGCGGCAACCTTCAAACGCAACTTCGCTGCCCGGACGCAATCCAGGCAGCCGCTTGAATTCCGCGACTTCCCGCGCGCTTCCGCGGCCATTAGCAGGGGTTTTCATATGGACTTCGCACTCAACCAGGATCAGATCGCCTTTCAGGACAGCGCCCGCGACTTCGCCGCAAGCGAACTGGCTCCCCACGCCGCCCGCTGGGATGAAGAAGAGCATTTCCCGGTGGACGTGATCCGCCGCGCCGGAGAGATGGGTTTTCTCGGCCTGTACACGCCGGAACGCTTTGGCGGGCTGGGACTCTCCCGGCTGGATTCCGCCATCGTGTTCGAAGAGCTGGCCGCCGGCTGCACCTCCACCGCCGCCTATCTCACCATCCACAACATGGTGAGCTGGATGATCGCCGCCTTCGGCAGCGAAGCGCTGGCCGAGCAATGGGTGCCGCGCATGACCACCGGCGAGCATCTCGGCAGCTACTGCCTGACCGAGCCGGGCGCGGGCTCCGACGCCGCCTCGCTGACCACCCGCGCCGAGCGCAAGGGCGAGGTTTACGTTCTCAACGGCGGCAAGATGTTCATCTCCGGCGCCGGCAGCACCCAGGTGCTGGTGGTGATGGCCCGCACCGGCAGCCCCGGCGCCAAGGGCGTCTCCGCCTTCGTGGTGCCCGCGGACGCGGCAGGCATCCGCTACGGCAAGAAGGAAAAGAAAATGGGCTGGAACAGCCAGCCCACCCGCGCCGTCACTTTCGACAACGTGGAAATCCCCGCCTCTCACCTCCTGGGCGCGGAAGGCCAGGGCTTCGCCTTCGCCATGAAGGGGCTGGACGGCGGCCGCATCAACATCGCCACCTGCGCGGTGGGCACCGCGCAAGCGGCGCTGGAAGCCGCCAGCCGCTACGTGCAGGAGCGCAAGCAGTTCGGCCAGCCCTTGTCCGAGCTGCAAACGGTGCAGTTCCGCCTTGCCGACATGCTCACCGAACTGGTGGCCGCGCGGCAGATGGTGCGTCTGGCCGCCTGGAAACTGGACAACGCCAGTCCGGACGCCAGCGCTTATTGCGCGATGGCAAAACGCATCGCCACCGATCTGAGCTTTAATGTCGCCAACAACGCGCTGCAACTCTTCGGCGGCTACGGCTATCTGAAGGATTTCCCGCTGGAGCGCCATCTGCGCGACCTGCGCGTCCACCAGATACTGGAAGGCACCAACGAAGTGATGCGCCTGATCGTGGCGCGCAAGATGCTGCAAGAAGGCGCGCTGGAAACGCTGCGTTGAACAGAAATCCATTGAGCCGCGAACGCACGCGGAATGACACGGACCATAGCGTGATCCCCGGGCGTCGCGCTCGCCGGGATATGTTCCGTGCTTTCCCGCGTGTTTCCGCTGCTTGGAAAAACAAGGACCAGAACATGCAAACCTACGCCCACCTCAATGTCGAAAAACGCGGCCATACCGCCGTGGTGACGATAGACACCCCGCCGGCCAACACCTGGAATCGCGAAAGCCTCGCCGCGCTGAAGCGCCTGGTGGCCGATCTCAACGCCGACCGCGACATCTACGCGCTGGTGATCACCGGACAGGGCGAGAAATTCTTCTCCGCCGGCGCGGACCTCAACCTGTTTGCCGACGGCGACAAGAAGGTGGCCGCCGAAATGACCATGCTGTTCGGCGAGGCGTTCGAAGCGCTGTCCGGCTTTCGCGGCGTCAGCATCGCCGCCGTCAACGGCTTCGCCATGGGCGGCGGGCTGGAGTGCGCGCTGGCCTGCGACATCCGAATCGCCGAGGAACAGGCGCAGATGGCGCTGCCGGAAGCCTCCGTCGGCCTCCTGCCCTGCGCCGGCGGCACCCAGAACCTGCCCTGGCTGGTGGGCGAAGGCTGGGCCAAGCGCATGATACTGTGCGGCGAGCGCGTGGACGCCGCTACCGCCCTGCGCATCGGCCTGGTGGAAGAAGTGACGCCCAAGGGCCGGGCGCTGGAAGCCGCGCTCAAGCTGGCGGAGAAAGTCGGCCGCCAGTCGCCGTCCTCGGTGGCGGTCTGCAAGCAGCTGGTGCAACGCGCGCGCCTGCAGCCGCCGGCCCACAACCTGATCCACGAGCGCGAACTGTTCATCAAGCTGTTCGATACCCAGGATCAGCAGGAAGGCACCCGCGCCTTCCTGGAAAAACGCCCGGCTGTCTGGAAAAACGCCTGAAGCGCGAGGAGAACCCATGCTAGACCCGGTATTGTTTGAAGAACACGCCGCCGCCAACGGCAAGCGCGTCGGCGTAGCCACCCTCAACGCCGAAAAATCGCTGAACGCGCTGACGCTGGACATGATCCGCCTGCTGGACGCCCGGCTATCGATCTGGGACCGCGACGACGGCATCGCCGCGGTGCTGCTGCGCGGAGCGGGAGACAAGGCCTTTTGCGCCGGCGGCGACGTGCGCGGCCTGCGCGAGGCGCTGCTGGACAGCCCGGCCTACCCCAACGCCCAGGCCGTGGATTTCTTCAGCGAAGAATACGCCCTCGACTACCGCATTCATTGCTACCGCAAGCCGCTGATCGTCTGGGGCAACGGCATCGTCATGGGCGGCGGGCTGGGGCTGATGGCGGGCGCCAGCCACCGGGTGGCCACGCCCGCCACCCGCATCGCCATGCCGGAAATCACCATCGGCCTGTATCCGGACGTGGGCGGCAGCTGGTTCCTGCAGCGCATGCCGGGCAAGCTTGGCCTGTTCCTCGGCCTTACCGGCGCGCCGCTCAACGCGCACGACGCTCTGATCTGCAATCTGGCGGACCACGTGGTCGCCGCCGACGGCTATTTCGCTCTGCTTTCGCGGCTGCTGGCCGCCGACTGGAGCGGCGACGCCCACGATCACGCCCGCGTCAGCGCCTTGCTCGGCGCGATGGAAGACGAGGCGCGCGACGCGCTGCCCGACTCCCCGGTCGCCCGCAACCTGGCGGCCGTGCACCGGCTGATGAACAAGGGCGAATTGTCGGCCGTCGCCGCCGCGCTGCGCGACACCGCCTTCGAAGACCCGTGGCTGGCGCAGGCCGCCAAGACCTTCGCCCACGGCAGCCCCACTTCCGCGGCCGTCACCTGGGAAACCCTGCGCCGCGCCAAGCATCTGTCGCTGGCCGAAGCCCTGCGCATGGAGCTGATCCTGTCGGTGAATTTCTGCGACAAGCCCGACTTCCGCGAAGGCGTGCGCGCGCTGCTGGTGGACAAGGATCGCCAGCCCGACTGGCGCTTCAAGACGCTGACGCAGATCGAAGACGCCTGGGTGGACAGCCATTTCGACTCGCCATGGCGCGCGGGCGAGCACCCGCTCGCCGCCCTGCAGTAAAGCCCGCGGCTCATGGGGCGCGCCAACCGCCCCGCGCACACGCAAAAGGAAGAAGCATGAAACACATCGCCTTCATCGGTTTGGGCAATATGGGCGGCCCGATGGCCGTCAATCTGCAGAACAAGGGTTTCATCGTCAGCGCCTTCGATCTCTCCGCCGCGGCGCTGGAAAAAGCGGCGGCGGCCGGCGTGCGCGCGGCCCGCAGCGCGGCCGACGCGGCCCATGGCGCGGAAGCGGTCATCTCCATGCTGCCCGCCGGCAAGCACGTGGCCGCGCTCTATCTGGGCGACGACGGCCTGTTCGCCAAGCTGCCCAAGGGCGCGCTGGTGATCGACTGCAGCACCATAGACGCCGCCGCCGCCCGCCAGGTGGCCGGCGCGGCGCGGGACGCGGGGCTCGCCATGCTGGACGCGCCGGTCTCCGGCGGCACCGCCGGCGCGGCGGCCGGCACGCTGACGTTCATCGTCGGCGGCGAAGCGGCCGATCTGGAGCGGGCGCGGCCGCTGCTGGAGGCCATGGGCAAGAACATCTTCCACGCCGGCGGCGCGGGCGCGGGGCAAACCGCCAAGATCTGCAACAACATGCTGCTGGGCATACTGATGGCCGGCACCGCCGAAGCGCTGGCGCTGGGCGTGAAAAACGGCCTGGACCCGAAAGTGCTGTCCGACATCATCAGCAAAAGCTCGGGGCGCAACTGGGCGACCGAACTTTACAACCCCTGGCCCGGCGTGATGGACAACGCCCCGGCCAGCCGCGGCTACGCCGGCGGCTTCATGTCCGAACTGATGTTAAAAGACCTGGGCCTGGCCGAAGAAACCGCCCTGCAAAGCCACGCCGCCAATCCGCTGGGCGCGCTGGCGCGCAACCTCTACGAGGAGCACGTGCTGCAAGGCCACGGCCAGCTGGACTTCTCCAGCATCGTCAAGCGCTTTCACACGCTGAACTGAGCGCGAAGCCAAGACAAGGAGCCGCCCGTCCAGGCGGCCCGCTCTGCCCATTTCGCCGGCCAGCGCGCGGCTAACACTCCCCCAGGCGCTTGTCCCTGGCCCGCCGCAACAGGCCGATGCCGATCGGTTTCTTGTCCGCCGCCCGACCGATGGCCTGGTTTTGCGCCGCGCGCCTGGCCTTGCCGTCGTCCTTCTTGCAGGCCTGCGCCTGCTGCGCGGCGGGCGCGCTCGCCTCCTGGGCTTGCGCCGGCCACCCGCACGCCAGCGCCAGCCCGGCGATTATCCATAGGGTCGCATGCATTTCGCTGTCCTCCCCCTGCGCGGCCCTATCGGGCGGTTTGCCGATGGCTGTCTATCACCTGCCGCACCGTCATGCCGCTGGCCAGGGTGAAGAATTTTTCCCAGTCATGCTGCTTGTCGCTGGTGAATTGCTTGATGTCGCCGCGCTCTTGCGGCGTCAGCAACACCGCCGACGCGCCGCGCCAGAAACCGGAGCCGTTCATCTTGGCGATGTCCATTCCCAGCAGCGCCGCGCGCATGTGCATGGCGTAAAAAACGACGCCCGCCGCCAGCGCCAGCCCGATCAGCAGCCGGCGCAAGCCGCGCCGGCCGGTCGCCGTTTCACGATTCGATTGCCCCATATCCGCTCCTTGTCGTTCATGCCGCCAAGCCCGACCGGCCTGACGCTACCTCACCGGCATCTCATCCCCGCCGTCAGGCGCGGCGCGCCGGGCTCACGGCTTGCGCGGCCTGCCCTCCAGTTGGGCCAGGCTGGCTGCCCAGACGCTGCGCACCTGCTGGCTGGCGTTGTCGCCGCAGCGCTCCAGCATCCGTCGGAAATGCTCGGCGTCGTGCTCCTCCGCCTGCTTTTTCACCGCGGCGTGCTGGCCGTTCTTGATCACCTGATGTTCAACCGCCCTGATCTGGGCGGCGCAGTACTTGTCGCCGGCGGCCATGGCCGTCGGAGCCGCGGCCAACGTCAGGATTGCGATGATGAGCGCTCGCATAGCGTAGTTCTCCCGGAGAAATGAAGGTTTCAGGCAGTGACGTCGAGCTGGCTGCCCGCGCCGCCGGTTTGCAGATAGGTATCCAGCGTCTTGGTCGCCGTCTGGTACTGGTAGATCGCCATCGCCGACTGATCCAGCCGGGCGTTGTCGCTGGCCGCCGCCACCGCCACCGGGCGCGAAACCAGCGCCGCGGCCGCGGCGGTTTTTCCCGCGGCGGCGGCCAGCGGCGGAACCGGGCGGCCAGGCGTGAGACGTTCCGCCAATTGGGCGGGGAAGCTGCTGGAAATTCCGGTGATCATGTTCAAACATCCTTTCACGACGCGGGACGTCGCCAAATCATGGTTGCGGCGCGCGATCCGCCTGTCGCCGCGGGCGCCGGGGCAAAAAAATTCCCATGCGGGGCACGGGACAAGACAAAGCCGGGAGACGACGCCGCAGCCGGCAGCGCAAGACGGACGGATTGTATCCGGCAAAATGGTAATCGGATGATTATTAAGGGGAATTTACACAGGAGGAAACAGTTTCGAAAAACATCGCGCCCCGCCGCCCGCCGGCCGCGGCGCACGGCAAAACCGCGCCGGACTTTGCCGGCGGGGCGCGGATGGGTCAAGGCGCGCAGCGCGCGCGCTCCGAGCCCGCGACAATATTTTACAAAGCCGCGCTCAGCGCCCGGCGCGCGCCAGACGCCAGCACTGCCACGCCGGCGGCAACAGCAGGATGGCCACGATGGCCAGCACCAGCCACAGCATATTGGCGCGCACCCAGGGAATGTCTCCCAGCCAGTAACCGATGGACAACAAGCCGCCGCACCAGATCAGCGCGCCCAGCACGTTGTAGAGCGCGAAGCGGCGCGGACACATGCCGCTCATCCCCGCCAGAAACGGCGCCACCGTGCGCACCACTGGCACGAAACGGCCGATGGTGATGGTGGGCGCGCCGTAGCGATCGAAAAACCGCCGGGTGCGCGCCAGGTGCGCCGGCTTGATCCAGCCGCGCCGCAACAGCGCCCGGCCCAGCGCCGAGCGGCCGATGCAGTAATTCAGCCCGTCGCCCAGAATCGCCGCCAGCGTGATCACGCCCATCGGCCACCATGGCACGACGCCCTGCGCGCCCAGCAAGGCGCCGGTGGCGAACAGCAAACCGTCGCCCGGCAAGAAAGGCAGCACCACCAGCCCGGTTTCGCAAAAGATGATGGCGGCCACCACCCAGACGCCCGCCCGCCAGTTTTCCGCCAGCAACGACATCAGATTCTCGTCGCCCAGCAACCAGCTCAAAAACCCCATGGTCAGCACGCAAACGCTCCCGTCATCGACACCTCTCCCCGCAACTGGCCGCGCCGGCCCAAGCTTGCTATATTGGCGTCCCGATTTTCACGCCGGACACCCGATGCCACCCTTGCTCCGCCCCGCAGCCTGCCTGCTGCTCGCCCTGCTCTGCGCTTGCCAGCCGCAACGGCTCCAAGCCAGTTATCACTGCGCCGACCAGGTGCGTTTTCATGTCGACCGCCAAAGCCAGTCGGTGACGCTGGAGAAAAACGCTCGCGTCTACAAGGGCATCACCGATGAAAAGGGCTTGCTCACCTGGCCCAAGCGCGACGGCGGCCTGGCCTTGCCCGACAGCTTTTTCGTCTCCCGCAAGACGCCGGACCAGATGAAGCTGTACGGCGGATTCGCCAAAACCGGCCTCGCCTGCCGCCTGGACCCGGCTTGAGCCTGCGCGCGGCCCTGCAGGAAGGGGCCGCCGCCGGGTCGGGAAGTTCCCGGCCGCCCCTCAACCCGCCGCGGCGAAGTAGCGGTTGAGCAAATCCAGCGCGATCGGCTTGAGGATGCCGCTGCCGAAGGCCTTGTCCCCCGGCGACGGCGGGCGCTTGTCGGTCAGGTTGCTGACAAAGACGTAACGCCGGCCCTTTGCCTCGACAAAGCCGACAAACCAGCCGTCGCGGCGCAGATTGGGCCGCGCGTCGCCCGGCCGCGTTTTATGGCGGCCCGCGCCGGTCTTGCCGTAATAGTCCGCGCCGCTCGCCAGCTTTCCCAGATACAGATTCTGGCGGGTGGCGGCCACGGCCTGCGGCGAAACCGGCAAACGCCCCTCCGCCATCGCCTCGAGAAACGCCAGCTGCTCCCGGCCGGACAAGCGCAGGCTGCCGCTCAGCCAGGCATGCGTCAAACCGTTATCGCGCCCCGGATCGCCAGACAAGTCGCGGTTGCCGTAGGCGAAACCGTCCAGATAGCGCTGCACGCGCGTCCGCCCCAACTGGGTGGCGAGCCGTTGCGACACCCATACCGTCGACTCCCGCAGCCAGCTTTGCGGCGTCTGGTCGCGATTCCACGCCGGCAAGTCGCGCTTGACGCCGTCCCACTGGAATACCGTCCGCTGTGTGATCAAGCCTTGATCGAACGCCATCAGCGACAGGGGAATCTTGAACGTGGAGTTGGCCGCCAGACGCTCGGCGCAGCGGCCGTCCGGGTTGTACTGGCTGACCATTCGCGCCTCGTCCAGGCTGTACAGCAGAAAACAGGCTCGATAGCCGGCGAAGCGCTGTTCGAATTCGCGCTGGGCGATGTTCCCTTCAGCCCGCGCGCCGCCGCCAAACGCCAGCGCGCCGGCCAGCAGCGCCATGCGCATCTTCCGCACCGTCGTTCTCCTTGGTTGTCATGACAAGCGTGGATTGTGCTATGCCCGTCCCGGCCTGCAAACACGGCAAGCCGCAACATCCGTAACCGGAAAGCCCGGCGCGCCCGATCAGGGCAGCAAGGTCTGCGGCGCTTGCGCCCAGAAACGGGCGTCCAGGAGATAGTCGCGGCTTAGCGCCGGCTCGCCGGGGTTGGCCAGGATCAACCGCAGCCGCGGCGCGCCCCCGGGCGGGAGCGCCATCTGCCAGCTAGCCAGCGTATGTTCCTTGCCCGTGCGCCACAGGCTGTCGTCCGGGCCGTCGTGACGGTCCTGGCTGAAACGGCCGAATTCGGCCAGATCGTGCGTCGGCCTCGCTTGCAGCAGCGACTGGATGCGCGCCAGCCGGACGCGGCTGCTGTCGCCGATTTTCTGCGGGCGATCCAGCAACGAGGCGTCGAAATAATGATTGGTATGCGCCAGCGCGCCGTTGCTCTGCCGCGTGATCCGGTAACGGCCGCCCTGGCCGATTTCCACCAGCATCAGACCGCTGCGGTCGGCCAATAGCAGGAAGGCCGGCCGCGCCCGCGAAAACAGCGCGCCGGCCGCCGCCGCTTCGTCGAGCGAGGCGTAGCCGCGCAGCAATTCCGCCATCACGCCGCGGCGCTCGCTATCCGCCAGCCGCGTGGCGCGCGGCAGGCTGCTGGCCGAGGCGCTGACCACCGCCAGCCCTTTTTCGTTGACGCCCGCCTTGATTCCGGGCGCATCGCCGCCATCGGCGTACAGGCCCAGGTAAGCGTAACCGTTGGCGGGACGGCGCAATCTCAGCGACTGGACATGATCCGGCCGCCAGTCGCGGTTCTTGACCAGCAACGTGCCTTCGCTGCCGGCCTCGCCCGCCGCGCCCCACAAGGTGCAAGCCGCCGCTCCGCCGGACAAACCCAGCGCCAGCAGCGCCGCCAGCCATCGCCTGGCCATCATCGCCGTCTCCTCAGGCGCGGGACGCGCCCTTTTCCCGGATTTCGTAGCCCAGCGCCTGCAAGGCCTTCTTCCACTCCGCCAGGGCGATCTCGACCAGCGCCGCCCGGCCGGCGAAGCCGAACTCGATGTGCATCTGCGGAATGGACTCGTTGCCGAAATTGGGCAGGCTGGACAGCTTCAGGGCCGGGTAGCGGGCGGTGAAGTCCTGCATCAGGCCGATCAGATCGCCTTCTTTGGCGTTGACGGCGATGCAGCCCTGCTCGATATCGGGCTGGTCGTTGAACAGCTGGCGATAATGGGTGTCCAGCACCCACTCGGCCATCGGCCAGGCCATGCTGGGAAAGCCGGGCACGAAATGGACGTGGCCGCAGGAGAAGCCCGGAACCTGATTGACCGGATTGGGAATCAGGCTGGCGCCTTCAGGGAAATGGCCCATGTGGATGCGGTGCGGATAGGCCTCCGCGCCGAAACGGGTTTCCAGCAGGATTTTCGCCTCCGGATGCAAGACCAGCGGCGCGCCCAAGGCCCTCGCCGCGCACGGCCGGGTGTGGTCGTCGGGCGTCGCGCCGATGCCGCCGAAGCTGAACACCAGATCGCCGCCGGCGAAAGCGCGGCGCAGCGCCGCCTCGATGCGAACCGGATCGTCGCCCAGATACTCCGCCCAGGCCAGCTTCATGCCGCGCGCGGCCAGGATGCGGATCAAAGCCTGCATATGCTTGTCCTGGCGTTTGCCGGACAACAATTCGTCGCCAATGATCAGCGCGCCTGTCTGCATGGTTTTACTCCTGTGAACTTGCGCCCTCTTCCAGCACGCGCCGGCAGACGGCGTAACAATCGTCGATATGGGCGTTGCCCATGTACTTCATCGCCGCGAAACCGATGGCGGCGTTGGCCGCCCAGCCCAGAAGCGGCACCAGTTTCAGGCCTTGCCTGGCCGCCAGGCGTCCGGCCACGCGCTTCAGCGCGACAGTCAGCAGCTTGCGGGTGATCTCCATGCCCAAAAGCGCGCTGCCGGCGCGGCGGATCAGCTGGTACAACAGCTGCTTGCGCGCCGCGTCGTAGCTTGCGATCTGCTCCGGCGCGACGCCGAAGCGACGGCTGATCTCCGGAATCAGCTGCAGCAAAATGACGACGTCGGCCGCGGCGTCCACGCCCGGCAACGGCAGCGCCGACGCGCCGGCGGACAAGGCCGCTCGCTGGCTGACCAGCGCGCGGCACTGCTCGCGCGTCGCGTCCAGCTGCGCCAGGCTGCCTGCCAGCATCAGTGCGCCTCGCCGACCTGCGGCCCGGCCAGGGCGTCTTTGGGCATGGCCAATCGGCTCACCGCCGCCTGCGCGGCGGCGAAGTCCGGGCTGGCGATCACGCGCTGCCAGTCCTCGGCGCGGCTCTTGGCCGCCATGCGCGCCAGGCGGTCCGCCAGACGCGGTTGCGCCGGCGGCGTCAAGGCGGCCAGCATCGCGTCCGCCTCGTCCGGCTGGTTGCAAACCAGCACCATGTCGCAGCCCGCGCAGAGCGCCAGATCGGCGCGCTGCACGTAACTGCCGGCCCCGGCCGCGCCGGCCATGTCCAGCGCGTCGGAGAAGATCACGCCGTCAAAGCCCAGTTTGCCGCGCAGGATGTCCTGCAGCCAGACGCGGGAGAAGCCGGCCGGCTGCGCGTCCACCGCCGGATAGAGCACGTGCGCAGGCATCACCGCGCCCATGCCGGCGGCGGCGAGGCGGGCGAACGGAACCAGATCGTCGCGCTCGATATCGGCCAGGCTGCGGCCATCCTCAGGCATCAGGTGGTGGCTGTCGCCCTCCACGTAACCGTGGCCCGGGTAATGCTTGCCGCAGCTCGCCATCCCGCCGCGGCCCAAGCCCTGCTGCAAAGCCTCGGCCAGCTGCGACACGGCTTCCGGATCGCGGTGGAAGGAACGGTTGCCGATCACCGCGCAGCGCCCCCAGGCCAGGTCCAGCACCGGGGTGAAGGACAGATCCACGCCGCAGGCCGACAGTTCGGCAGCCAGCACGTAGCCTACGGTCTCGGCCAGCTTCAGCGCCTGTTCGCGATCTGCGTCCCAGGCTTCGCCCAGCACGTTCATCGGCGGCAGACGGGTGAAGCCGTCGAGGAAGCGCTGCACGCGGCCGCCTTCGTGGTCGACGGCGATCAGCAGGTGCGGCGAGCGCAGCGCCCGGATCTCGGCGGTCAGCGCCCGCAGCTGTTCGATGTTCTGGAAGTTGCGGCGAAACAGGATGACGCCGCCCACCAGCGGATGAGACAGGCGGGCGCGCTCGCGCTCGGTGAGCGCGAAGCCGGCGACGTCGACCATCACCGGGCCGCGCGGGAGATTCAGAGTAGTCATTGCGTTATCAACCTTCTGCCGCTGCGCCGCGCGCAAGGCGGCGACGCCATCGGCCGGATTTTCGGTTACGGCGCGACGATCACGCGCCGGACTCCAGCACCACGAAAGCCAGCGCATGGCCGCGCTCGTCGCTGATGCTCAGATGGCTGCGCGTCACGCCGCGCGCGGCGAGAAAGGCGGCCAGCTCATCGGACAAGACCAGCAGCGGCTTGCCGAGTTCATCGTGGCCCACGCCTATCGCCGTCAGCACGGCCGGGGCCGTCACGCCGGTGCCCAGCGCCTTGGCGAAGGCTTCCTTGGCGGCAAAACGCTTGGCGAGGAAGCGGCCCGGATCGGCGCAGGCCTCGAACTCGGCCCGCTCCGCCGCCGTCAGCAGGCGGCGTCCGGCCTTCAGGCCCCAGCGCGCCACCAGCGCCTGCATGCGCGCGACCTCCACCAGATCGGTGCCGATGCCGTAAATCATCACAGCCCCTGGCGACCCTCGATCATCAGCGCCTTCATCTCGCGCACCGCCTGCGGGAAGCCGACGAACAGCGCGTGGCTGACGATGGCGTGGCCGATGTTCAGTTCGGCGATGTGCGGGATGGCGGCGATCGGCTTGACGTTGTGGTACGACAGGCCGTGGCCAGCGTTGACCACCATGCCGAGGCCGGCGCCGAATTCGGCGGCCTCGCGGATACGCGAGAGCTCGGCTTCGCGCTCGGCTGCGTGGGGCGCGTCGGCGTAAGCGCCGGTGTGCAGCTCGATCACCCGCGCGCCGGCGTCGAAGGCCTTGCGGATCTGCTCGCGATCCGGGTCGATGAAGATGGAGACGCGCACGCCGGCCGCTTGCAGCTTGCCGGTGTAATGCTCGACGTCGGCGTAATGGCCGATGACGTCGAGGCCGCCCTCGGTGGTGACTTCCTCGCGCTTTTCCGGGACCAGGCACACATCTTCCGGCGCGACTTGCAAGGCGTGCGCCAGCATCTCCGGCGTCATCGCCATTTCCAGGTTCATCCGCGTTTTCAGCACCGGACGCATCGCCTTCACGTCGGCGTCCTGAATGTGGCGGCGGTCTTCGCGCAGATGCAGGGTAATCAGGTCGGCGCCGGCGGTTTCCGCCACCAGGGCAGCCTCCACCGGGCTGGGGTAACGGGTGCCGCGCGCCTGGCGCAGGGTGGCCACGTGGTCGATGTTTACGCCTAACAGAATCATGTTCGCTCCTTTTATCGCCATCACTCGGCTATCGCCTGTATGGCTTGCAATAGTTCGCGCGAGGCCAGCGGCTCGCGGCCCAGCAGATGGGTCAGCCACAAGCGGGTCAGCGCCCGGGCCTGCTGGCGGGTAGCCGGCAGGGCGTAGTCGTCGGCTTCGATCGCCAGCAGGCAGGCGCCGGTCAGCCGCGCGCCGTCGGCGACGATCTGGCCTTCGTCCGGCTCAGGCAAACTCGCGCCGCGGCACCAGTAGCCGCGTTCGGGATGGATCGCCTCGCCCTGGCTGTCGCGCAGCAGGGAGGGCGCGTAACCCAGCGCCTGCATCAGACGCAGCTCGTAGCGGCGCAGCACCGCGCCCTGGGCGCCCAGCCGGGACAAGCCGCGCACCGCGTCATCATAAACGGAAAAAGCCCGCGGCTCGGGGTCGTCCCGCGCCGTGAGCTTCATCATCAATTCATTCAAATAAAAACCGCAGACCAGCGGCAAGCCGGACAGCGGCCGCACGCCGCCGTTCCAGTCGGCGGTGTGCAGCGTGCGCAACTCGCCCTTGCCGAACCAGGACAAGGTCAGCGGCTGAAACGGCAGCAGCACGCCGCGCAGGTCGGCGCGCGGCCGGCGCGCCCCGCGCGCCACCAGGCTGAAGCGGCCGTGATCCCGGGTCAGCGCCTCCACCAGCAGGCTGGTTTCGCGATAAGGCTGCGCGTGCAGGATGAACGCCGCTTGCCGGTCTACCCGTCCTTGCTGGCTCATGCGCTGGCCTTTGCGGCCGCGGGCGCCGCCGCCGGCAGGACTTGCAGGGAAAACACGCCGGACCAGCCCCCGGGCCCCAGGCGCTGGCAAGCCAGCTGCTCGGCCCGGTTGCGCCAAGCGGCGATGGCGTCGACGCTGTCCCAATAGGACACCACGCTGCGCCGCCCCTGCGCCTGGCGTCCCGGCTCCGCGCCCAGATAGCCGGGCTGGCCTTGCGCCAGGCGCAGCATGCTGTCGCCCAGCGAGGCCTGCGGCAATGCCGAAGACAAGACCACCGCCCAATACGGGGGGGATGGCGCTGTGACCATCTTCAATGCTCCGCCGGGAATCAGTTCAGGCCGAATTCGCGCAGGAAGCGAACGTCGTCGGCCCAGCCGGACTTGACCTTGACCCAGACTTGCAGGAAGACCTTGCCGTCGAACAGCTTTTCCATGTCGAGGCGCGCCTCGGTGGAAATCTTCTTCAGCTTCTCGCCGCCCTTGCCGATGACGATGGGCTTCTGGTGTTCCTTGTCCACCAGCACCGCGATGTGGATGCGGCGCAATTCGCCGTCCATCTCGAATTGCTCCACCTCTACGTTCATCTCGTAGGGCAGCTCTTCGCCCAGGTAGCGGAACAGCTTCTCGCGCACGATCTCGGCGGCGAGGAAACGCTCGTTCTTGTCGGTGACCATATCCTCCGGATACAGCGGCATCGACTCCGGCAAGTGCGGGCGCACCTGGTCCAGCAGTTCGGCCAGACGCTGGCCGTGTTTGGCGCTGACCACCTCGACGCCGGCGAATTCGAACTCGGCGCGCACCTCTTCGATGAAGGCCTGCAAGGCCAGCTTGTCCTTGGCCTTGTCCAGCTTGTTCACCACCAGGATCACCGGGGTTTTCTTGGGCAGCAGCGCCATCACCTCGCGGTCGGCGGCGGTGAAGCGCATCGCTTCCAGCAGGAACAGCACGCAGTCGACGCTGCCCAGCGAATCCTTGACGCTCTTGTTCA
Organism: Xenophilus sp. AP218F; assembly: GCA_002213445.1. Classification (GTDB taxonomy): domain Bacteria; phylum Pseudomonadota; class Gammaproteobacteria; order Burkholderiales; family Chromobacteriaceae; genus Chromobacterium. The sequence goes on from NJIE01000006.1 coordinate 229,164, forward strand.
AGGCCTCGTTGAGCGCGCCCTTGTGGTAGGTCTGGAAACCCGGCGTGTCGACGAAAACGAACTGGGCGCTGTCTTCGGTGTGGATGCCGGTGACGCGATGGCGCGTGGTTTGCGATTTCTTGGAAGTGATGCTGATCTTCTGGCCGATCAGATGGTTCATCAACGTGGATTTGCCCACGTTGGGGCGGCCGACGATGGCCACGAAGCCGCAATGGAAGTTGGTGTCTGTCATTTGGATTTCTTGCCCGAAGCGAATTTTTGTTCCAGCAGCCCCAGGGCTGCCTCTGCGGCTTGCTGCTCTGCGGCGCGGCGGCTGCCGCCCTCGCCGGTGGAGATCAGCGCCAGTTCGCCCAGATCGCATTCCACCTTGAACCACTGCTCGTGCGCCTCGCCGTTTTGCGACAGGATGCGGTACTTGGGCAATGGCAGCTTGCGCGCCTGCAGGGCTTCCTGCAAGCGGGTCTTGGCGTCCTTGGCCTGGCGGGTGATGTCGATGTTGGCGACGCGCTGGGCGTACAGCCGGCGCACCACCTGCTCGGCGGCGGCGAAGTCGGCGTCGAAGCTGACCGCGGCGAAGGTGGCCTCCACCGCGTCGGCGAGGATAGACGGCCGGTTGAAGCCGCCGCTCTTGAGCTCGCCCTCGCCCAGATACAGGTAGTCGCCCAGCTTCAGCTCCTGGGCGATCTCGGCCAGGGTGTTCTGGTTGACCAGATTGGCGCGCAGACGGGAGAGTTCGCCCTCGGACAGCTGCGGGAACTGATCGAACAGCATGCGGGCCACGGTGTAATTGAGAATGCTGTCGCCAACGAACTCGAAACGCTCGTTGTTGCAGCTGCCGTAGCTGCGATGCGTCAGGGCCTGGCGCAACAGCTCCGGCTGTTTGAATGCATAATCCAGCGCCTGGGTCAGGCGCCGGAATCGGTTGTCGGTTTGGGTCACGGTGTTATTGCTGGGCAGGCGCGGGGCCTGCCTGGGTGTCGAAATTGAAAAGCAGGCTGACATTGCCGAACAGCGGCACTTCCCGCTGATAGCTGGCGCGCAGGTAGTTGGCGTCGTTGCCGGCCACCACCGTCAGCTTGTCGCCATGAATGGAAACGATGCCGGCGACGGTGGCGCGGTCGTCGAAAGACTTGCGCAGGCTGGCTTCGCCCACGCTGGTCTGGGTGGAGAGAGTATTGAGCTCCTGCTTGATCTGGGCGTATTCCGAATAAACCGGCACGACCTTCATCGCCAGCACCGCCGCGGCGCCGACGAACAGCAGGAAAAACAAGACGGTGAACAAAGACATGCCACGTTGCTGCTGCATAGTCCCTCCCGGATGATGGAAACGCTTACTGGATGGTGGTGCCGATGCGGGACAGGCTGCCGAAATTCATCCAGATCATGAAGGCCTTGCCCACCATCAGCTTGTCGTCGACAAAACCCCAGTAGCGCCCGTCCGCGCTGTTGTCGCGGTTGTCGCCCAGCATGAAGTAATGGCCGGCCGGCACCTTGCAGACGAAACCATCGTCATCATAGCGGCAATTGTCGCGGTATTTGAAGTCCTGCACCTGGCTCAGGGCCACCACCGGCGTGCCGGGGTTATTCAGCACCTGATAGGTCTTGCCGCCCAGCGTTTCCTTGTACTGGTCGGCCTTGATCGACATCAGGCCCTGTTCCAGGTATTCATACGTGCCATCCTGCGCGTCCGGCAGGGGCTTGCCGTTGACGGTCAGGCGCTTGTTGCGGTACTCGACGGTATCGCCCGGCAGACCGATGGCGCGCTTGATGTAGTTGACCTTGGGGTTGGGCGGGTAATTGAACACCACCACGTCGCCGCGCTGCACCTCGTGCACCGGAATCAGCACATTGTTCAGCACCGGCACGCGGATGCCGTAGGTGAACTTGTTGACCAGGATGAAATCGCCGACGATCAGGCCCGGGCGCATCGAGCTGGACGGAATCTGGAACGGCTCCACCAGGAAAGAACGCAGCAGGAACACCACGAAGATCACCGGGAAAAAGCCGCGCGAGTAATCGACGAAGTGGCCCGGCTGCGCGCCGGAAGCCGCGCGCCGCTTGGCCAGCAGCCACTTGTCCAGGGCCCACACCGCGCCGGTGATCACGACGAACACCAGCATCACGGCGGTAAAGCTCATGTAGTTGGAAAGAAGGCCGAAACCGCCGATCACCAGCGCGAGGTAGCCCCACTGCACCGACTGCGGCCAATCCTTGGCGCCCGCCTCCTTCTTGCCGCCCAGAGCCACCAGCAAGGCCCCGATGACGGTCGCCACCACGAACACCCAGAACAAGTTTGCGCCCACTTATTTATCCCCTACTTGAAGAATCGCCAGGAAAGCCTCTTGCGGGATTTCCACGTTGCCCACCTGCTTCATGCGCTTCTTGCCGGCCTTCTGTTTTTCCAGCAGCTTTTTCTTACGGGTGATGTCGCCGCCGTAGCACTTGGCCAGCACGTTCTTGCGCAGCGCCTTGACGGTTTCGCGCGCGATGATGTGGCCGCCGATGGCAGCCTGCACCGCGATGTCGAACATCTGGCGCGGAATCAGCTCGCGCATCTTGGATACCAGCTCGCGGCCGCGGTAGACGCTGGAGGCGCGGTGCACGATCAAACTCAACGCGTCCACTTTTTCGCCGTTGACCAGCACGTCCAGCTTGACGAGATCGGCGCTCTGGAATTCCTTGAACTCGTAGTCCAGCGAGGCGTAGCCGCGGCTGGTGGACTTGAGCTTGTCGAAGAAGTCCATCACCACTTCGTTCATCGGCAGGTCGTAGGTCAGCATCACCTGGCGGCCCATGTACTGCATATTGCGCTGCACGCCGCGCTTCTGGTTGCAAAGCGTCATCACCGCGCCGACGTAGTCCTGCGGCACCAGGATGGTGGAGGTGATGATGGGTTCGCGCAGTTCTTCGTACTTGCCGGCTTCCGGCATGCGCGACGGATTGGACACCACTTCCACCGTGCCGTCCTTCATCACCACTTCGTAGTTCACCGTCGGCGCGGTGGTGATCAGGTCCATGTCGAACTCGCGCTCCAGGCGCTCCTGCACGATTTCCAGGTGCAAGAGGCCGAGGAAGCCGCAACGGAAGCCGAAGCCCAGCGCCTGCGACACTTCCGGCTCGTACTTGAGCGAGGCGTCGTTCAGCTGCAGTTTTTCCAGCGCGTCGCGCAGCGCTTCGTAATCGTGGCTTTCCACCGGATACAGGCCGGCGAATACCTGCGACTGCACGTCCTTGAAGCCCGGCAGCGCCGCTTCGGCCGGACGCGCCGCCAGCGTGATGGTATCGCCCACCTTGGCCGATTTCAGCTCCTTGATGCCGGCGATGACGAAACCCACCTCGCCCGCGTTCAGGCTCTGGCGCTGCACCGACTTGGGCGTGAACACGCCCACCTGCTCGCACAGGTGCTCGGCCTTGGTGGCCATGAACTTGATCTTGTCCTTGGGCTTCAACTGGCCGTCGATGACCCGCACCAGCATCACCACGCCGACGTAGTTGTCGAACCAGGAGTCCACGATCAGCGCCTTGAGCGGCGCGTCCGGATCGCCCTTTGGCGGCGGAATCTTGTTGACCACTTCCTCCAGAATGTCCTCGATGCCGATGCCGGACTTGGCCGAGGCGCGCACGGCGTCGATGGCTTCGATGCCGATGATGTCCTCGATTTCCTGCGAGATGCGCTCCGGATCGGCTGCCGGCAGGTCGATCTTGTTGAGCACCGGCACCACTTCCACGCCCAGGTCTATGGCGGTGTAGCAGTTGGCCACGGTTTGCGCTTCCACGCCCTGCGAGGCGTCCACCACCAGCAGCGCGCCTTCGCAGGCGGACAGCGAGCGCGACACTTCATAGCTGAAGTCCACGTGCCCCGGGGTGTCGATCAGGTTGAGGTTGTACACCTGGCCGTCGCGCGCCTTGTAAGTCAGCGCGGCGGTTTGCGCCTTGATGGTAATGCCGCGTTCCTTCTCGATATCCATCGAGTCCAGCACCTGCGCGCTCATCTCGCGCATTTCCAAGCCGCCGCAGAATTGAATGAAGCGGTCGGCCAAAGTCGATTTGCCGTGGTCGATATGGGCAATGATCGAGAAATTTCGAATATTTTTCATCGGTATCCAGCAAAAGATAAGGGCACGCGCGCGTGCCCGAGGCTGCTGAAGCGGGTCGTCTCCGGGGCGGCCCGGTCCGATCAGCAAGCGGGGGCACGTCCATCGTGCCCCCGGTTTAACTCACACTGGCGCGGATTTTAGCCGATTTCGCCCAAGTGTGCAGCCAATCTCGCCGCATCCAGACGCCAGTGGCAGATTTCCCGCTCCCCGTCCATCAGCACCGGCACCAGCTCGTTGAAACGGGCTTCCAGCTCCGGGTCGGCATCCACGTCCACCACGTCGATGGCGAAACCATGCTGCTGCTGCCAGGGCTGGAGCTCGGCCAGCATCTGATGGCAAAGGCTGCAGTACTCCCGAAAATACAGGGTCAATGTCACTTGGCGTCGCCTATGTTCAGCGGCACGAACTGCACCTGCCCCTGGCGCATCACCTGCAGGGCGATGGCGCCGCCCTTCTTGGCCTGCTCCAGCGCGCTCTTGAGCTGGGCCACGCTGGTCAACTCATCGCCGCCCACGCCGACGATGATGTCGCCCGGCTGGATGCCGGCTCGCACCGCTACGCCGTTGGCGGCGCGCACCAGCAAACCGTACTTGACGCCGGCGCGCTGCAGCTGCATCGGCGCCAGCTCCTGCAGGCGCAGGCCGATCTGGGAGAAGCTTTGCTCGCTCTGCGCGCCGGGCTTCTTGCCGCCTTCGCGGCCCGCGGAGGCGGCCTTCTCGTCCTTCAGCTCCTCCGGCACCACCTTGAGCGAAACGCTGGCACGGCTGCGCCATACCTCGAGCGCCACCGGCTTGCCCGGCTGGATGTTGCCGATCAGGCGCTGCAGATCGCTGGGCGATTCGATCGCCTGGCCGCCCACCTTGACGATGATGTCGCCGGGCTTGAGACCGGCCTTGGCCGCCGGCCCCTTGGGATCCACCGCGTTGATCAGCGCGCCGCTGGCCTTGGCGAGGCCGAAGGATTTGGCCAATTCCTGATTGACGCCCTGAATCACCACGCCGATGCGGCCGCGCGTCACCTTGCCCTTGGTCTTGAGCTGGTTGGCCACATCCATGGCGGTGTCGATCGGGATGGCGAAGGAAATGCCCATGAAGCCGCCGGAACGGCTGTAAATCTGCGAATTGATGCCGATCACCTCGCCCTTGCCGTTGAACAGCGGGCCGCCGGAGTTGCCCGGATTGATGGCGGCGTCGGTCTGGATGAAAGGCACCTCGGCGTCAGGCAGGGTGCGATTCTTGGCGGAAACGATGCCCGACGTGGCGGTGCTCTCGAAACCGAACGGCGAGCCGATGGCCAGCACCGGCTCGCCCACCTTCAATTTGTTGACGTCGCCCAGCCGCACCACAGGCAGATTGCTGGCGTCGATCTTGAGCAGCGCCACGTCGGACGGCGCGTCCGAGCCTATCACCCGCGCCTTGAATTCGCGCTTGTCGCTGAGCTTGACGGTGATCTCGTCCGCGCGCGCCACCACGTGGGCGTTGGTCAGCACGTAGCCGTCCGCCGAGATGATGAAGCCGGAGCCCAGCGAGTTTTCCTGGCGCTCCTGCGGCTGCGGCGGCGCGAAACGGCGGAAGAATTCGAAGAAAGGATCCCCCTCCATGCCTTCGGGCAACCCCGCCGTCTCCTTGACCGTGGCCGTGGTGCTGACGTTCACCACCGCGCGACCTTCAGATTCGACGATATTGCTGAAATCGGGCATTTGCGCCGCCAGTGCGGCAGGCGCGGGAGCGGCCAAAACAGAAGCCGCCAGCATGGCAGATACGATCAGTTTTTTGATCGACATGTGCGCTCCATCTTGATGTGTTGCGGGTTGAGTTTTCCGGTAATCACCGGTTGGTAATCCTGAGAAAGCTGCCAGCGACCGGCCTGACGCCGCACGAGCGGCAGCGCCAGCGCCAAACCGGCGAGACCGCCCGAAACCGAAGCGAACTCGCCCAGCGGCGCCAGCGCCAGCGCGCCGCCAAGCAGGCCGCCAAGCGGCAGGAGATACATCAGCAGCGCGCTGTTGCGCACGCCCGCCTCCGCCATCGACACCGTCACCCAATCGCCCACCGCCGCGTCCAGCGGGTTGCGCACCCGAAAGTGACCAGGCCCGGCGCTAAAGGCGCGGGCGATGGCCAGGGAGCGGCAACCGGTTTCAGGGTCGCAATGGCCGCAAGGCGTGTGCGGGCGCGGCTCGACTACGGCGTAGCCCGCTTCCGCGGCAACCACTCTGGCCTGCGTTTCAATCATTCTTGCCGTTGATCCGCAGGTTCTTGATCATGCCCAGCATCGCCTGCTCGGGCATGTCGCCCACCGCGGTGAGCTGGTAATCGCCTTCCGGGCCGGTGGCCATATTGATGGCGCCGTGCAGATTGCCGCTGCGCTCCACCTTGCCGCCATCCACCACCGGTTCGACGAACACCGACAGCATCACCAGGCCGTCGCTGAATACCAGATGGCGCACGGTCTTGTCGGCCTGGCCCGGCAGGCTGCGCTGCACCGAGCGCAGTAGGCGGAAACCGGCGGGCATGCCGCTGACTTCGCCCTGCAAGGCGGCGGCGTCCGCCGGCGCGCTGGCCGGGGGCGTGGTCGCGGAGCGCAACAGGAACTTCTGCGGGAAGCGGGAGCGGTAGGCTTTCTTGTCCTTGGGGCCGTTGAGCGCCACCTCGGTAAAGGTGAACTGCTCCACCGCGTCGCCGCGCGGCGACAGGGTGATGACCTTCAGCGGCAAGGCCGTCAGCGACTCCACGCACATCCGCATGGCGTAACGCTGCTTGTCCTTGGGGCGAACGTCCAGCCAGTTGCAGTCGCGCTGCGCCACCCGATCCGCGCCGGCGCGCTTGATGGTGTAGGAGCGGCTGATGTCGCTCATATCTTCGGGCATCAGCGCCGGAAACAGGCGCATGGCGCTGATCTTGGCCGCCATCAGCGCCTTCTTGTCCGGCGCGTAACAGGTCAGCTCGTTGCCCTTGCGCACGATCTCGCGCGACAGGCCGTCCAGCGAAGTCCGCTTCTCGCGGGTGGCGTCCCCCTGCCCCGAACGGACGATGTGGAAAGTTTCCATCATGCCGTTCATCTGGTGCAGATAGGTGCCGTTCAAAGCTTGTTGACGACCGGCAGCGGCCGCATTGCGCAACAGCTGCCAGTCATCCTCTGCATGGGCGGCCATGGCCGCGCCGAACATCAACATACCGAGCAAAGGCGAGACACGCATTAATGGCGAGCTCCGTTCGCATAGGAGACGCGCATCGCGCCCTGATCGGCGGTGATTTCCTGATGCGCCAGCAGGTATGGATCGTCGCGCTCCGGCAGCGGCTGCGCCGCCTGCTGCACCATCACCGGCACGCCCTTGTCGGCCACCAGCGAAGGATTGGCGTTGCGATGCGACAATTGCTGCCAGCCCACCACCGCGGCGAAGCTGACGCTCGCCGCCAGCGCCACCGCGCCGGCTGCGCGGGCGCGCTGCGGACGCACCCAGCGACGCGGAGCCAGCACGGTCGGCTCGGCCGCCAGGCGTTCCGCCACCTGCTTACGCACATCGACCGACACCGCGCGATTGGCGCGCATGGCGTCGCCGATCAGGTGATAGCGCTCCCAAGCCTCGTCGAGGTCCTTGTCGCCGGCGATGGCGGCCAATGCCCTTGTGGCATCCCTGTCGGACAGTTCCCCGTCCATCATCGCAGATATCGTCTCTTTCATACTCACCACCTTCTATTCTTGGCCGTATCCAGCAATGGCCGCAGCTCAGCAGCAATGGCTTCCCGCGCCCGGAAGATCCGGGAACGGACGGTGCCAATCGGACAATCCATTACCTTGGCAATTTCATCGTAGGACAGCCCCTCCATTTCCCTTAGCGAAATAGCAGTGCGCAATTCCTCCGGCAAAGCTTCCACGGCGGCGTTGACCGTCGCCAGGATTTCCTTGTTCATCAACTCGGTTTCGGGAGTGTTCATGTCGGGAATTTGCGACGCCATGTCGAAACTCTCGCCATCCTCATCCTCGATCTCGCTGTTGATCATCGGGCGGCGCCCGGTGGAACTGAGGAAATTCTTGGCAGTGTTGATGCCGATTCTGTACAGCCATGTGTAAAACGCGCTCTCGCCCCGAAAGGACGGCAAAGCGCGATACGCTTTGATAAACGCCTCTTGCGTCACATCCTCGATGTCCGAGCCGTCGCGGATAAACCGCGACAACAGCCTGGCGAGACGTCGCTGATACTTGGCAACAAGCAGATCGAAAGCTCTTTTTTCACCTCGCTGGGCACGCTCCACCAACTGTTGATCGATGTCCCGATCACTCATGTCGTTGTTATGCTCCCTGGTTTGCCCACTGTTTGTTTGTGAGTCGTTACGTGGACTGCAGTGCTAGACCGCAGCCGGCGTCTTGAAGTTCCCATTACGCGAAGCCGCTGCGAAACATAACAGACCCGCGTCAAAACTTGAACCTTTGCCTGCAATCGCTTGCCATCGCCATATGGAGCATTTACACTCCAACCAAGCACTTGCTTGAATGACATTCAAGTAACAAACCATCCTCAGGAGCTCAACGATGCACACTCCCGGTCAACGTTTCCGCCAGGCTGTGAACCAGGAAAAACCGCTGCAGGTGGTAGGCGCAGTCAACGCCTATGCCGCACGTTTGGCCGAACACGCCGGTTTCAAGGCCCTGTATCTGTCCGGCGGCGGCGTGGCCGCCTGCTCCTGCGGCATTCCGGACCTTGGCATCACCACGCTGGAAGACGTGCTGATCGATGTGCGCCGCATCACCGAGGCCTCCGATCTGCCCTTGCTGGTGGATATCGACACCGGCTGGGGCGGCGCTTTCAACATCGCCCGCGCCATTCGCAGCCTGGAAAAAGCCGGCGCGGCGGCGGTGCATATAGAAGACCAGGTGCAGCAGAAGCGCTGTGGCCACCGCCCCAACAAGGCCATCGTCGGCAAGGACGAGATGGTCGACCGCGTCAAGGCAGCCGTGGATGCCCGCCGCGACGACAGTTTCGTGATCATGGCGCGCACCGACGCTCTGGCGGTGGAGGGGCTGGACGCCGCCATCGAGCGGGCGGCGGCTTGCGTGGAAGCCGGCGCGGACATGATCTTCCCGGAAGCGATGACCGACCTTTCCATGTATCAGCGCTTCGCCGCGGCGGTGCAGGTGCCCATCCTCGCCAACATCACCGAATTCGGCGCCACGCCGCTCTACACCACGCAGGAGCTGGCCGCCCACGGCGTTTCGCTGGCGCTCTACCCGCTCTCCGCCTTCCGCGCCATGAGCCAGGCCGCGCTGGAGGTGTACGGCGCGATCCGCCGCGACGGCACGCAACAGGCGGTGGTGGACAAGATGCAAACCCGGATGGAGCTGTACGACCACCTGGGCTACCACGACTACGAAACCCGGCTGGATCGGCTGTTCGCCGCCGGCAAAGAGTGAAGCGGCCGGGCGCGCCGCGCCCCGGCGATTGCAATTGAAGTCTGCAACGAATAGAAACCCATCCAAGGAGAAGCAGCATGACTGAAGTGGCGCTCACCGGCAAACCGAAGAAATCCGTCGCCCTCTCCGGCGTGGCCGCCGGCAACACCGCGCTGTGCACCGTGGGGCGCAGCGGCAACGATCTGCACTACCGCGGCTACGACATCCTGGACCTGGCCGCGCATTGCGAATTCGAAGAAATCGCCTACCTGCTGGTGCACGGCAAGCTGCCCAACAAGGCGGAACTGGCCGGCTACAAGAAAAAACTGAAGGCGCTGCGCGGACTGCCCGCCTCGGTGAAGGCGGTGCTGGAAGCGCTGCCGGCCAACGCCCACCCGATGGACGTGATGCGCAGCGGCGTGTCGGCGCTGGGTTGCGCGCTGCCGGAAAAAGACGATCACAACCTCGCCGGCGCGCGCGACATCGCCGACCGGCTGATGGCTTCGCTCGGCTCCATGCTGCTGTATTGGTACCACTTCTCCACCAACGGCAAGCGCATCGAGGTTGAAACCGACGACGACAGCATCGGCGGCCACTTCCTGCACCTGCTGCACGGCGAAAAACCTTCGTATGAATGGGTGCGCGCCATGCACACCTCGCTCAACCTCTACGCCGAGCACGAATTCAACGCCTCCACCTTCACCGCCCGCGTCATCGCCGGCACCGGCTCGGACATGTACAGCGCCGTCACCGGCGCCATCGGCGCGCTGCGCGGCCCCAAACACGGCGGCGCCAACGAGGTGGCTTTCGAAATCCAGCAGCGCTACGCAACGCCGGACGAAGCCGAGGCCGACATTCGCGCCCGCATCGAACGCAAGGAAGTGGTGATAGGCTTCGGCCACCCGGTGTACACGATCTCCGACCCGCGCAACAAAGTCATCAAGGAAGTGGCGCGCGCGCTGTCCAAGGACGCCGGCGACATGAAAATGTTCCATATCGCCGAGCGGCTGGAAGCCGTGATGTGGGAAGCCAAGAAGATGTTCCCCAACCTGGACTGGTTCTCCGCCGTCAGCTACCACGCTATGGGCGTGCCCACCGCCATGTTCACCCCGCTGTTCGTCATCGCCCGCACCAGCGGCTGGGCGGCGCACGTGATCGAACAACGCCAGGACGGCAAGATCATCCGCCCGTCGGCCAACTATATCGGCCCGGAAGACCAGGCCTTCGTTCCGCTGGAAAAACGCTGACATGCCTTCGCCGCGGAATGCGCGCTTGCGCCGCGCCGGCCCCGCCCGGCGCGCCTCGCCCCCTTCGCGGCGGCCTGCCGCCCAGACACTCTCACTCTCGCGCCCACGCCATGAATAGCCAATACCGCCAGCCCCTGCCCGGCACCGATCTCGATTACTTCGACGCCCGCGCCGCGGTGGACGCCATCCGCCCCGGCGCTTACGCCGCCCTGCCCTATGTTTCCCGCGTGCTGGCCGAGCAGCTGGTGCGCCGCTGCGAACCGTCGCTGCTGACCGACGCGCTGACGCAACTGATCGAACGCCGCCAGGATCTGGATTTTCCCTGGTATCCGGCGCGCGTGGTCTGCCACGACATCCTGGGCCAAACCGCGCTGGTGGACCTGGCCGGCCTGCGCGACGCCATCGCCGAACAGGGCGGCGACCCGTCCCAGGTCAACCCGGTGGTGCCGACGCAGCTGATCGTCGACCACTCGCTGGCGGTGGAATGCGGCGGCTTCGATCCGCAGGCCTTCGAAAAGAACCGCGCCATCGAGGAGCGCCGCAACGAAGACCGCTTCCACTTCATCGACTGGACGCGCGCCGCGTTCAAGAACGTGGACGTGATCCCGGCCGGCAACGGCATCATGCACCAGATCAACCTGGAAAAAATGTCGCCGGTGATCCAGGCGCGCGACGGCGTGGCCTTTCCCGACACCTGCGTCGGCACCGACAGCCACACCCCGCACGTGGACGCGCTGGGTGTGATCGCCATCGGCGTCGGCGGCCTGGAAGCCGAAACCGTGATGCTGGGCCACCCGTCCATGATGCGCCTGCCGGACATCGTCGGCGTGGAGCTGACCGGCCAGCGCCAAAGCGGCATTACCGCCACCGACATCGTGCTGGCGCTCACCGAGTTCCTGCGCAAGGAGCGCGTGGTGGGCGCCTGGGTGGAGTTCTTCGGCGAGGGCGCCGACAGCCTGTCCATCGGCGACCGCGCCACCATCTCCAATATGTGCCCGGAGTACGGCGCCACCGCCGCCATGTTCTACATCGATGCGCAAACCATCGCTTACCTGAAGCTGACCGGCCGCGAACCGGAGCAGGTGGCGCTGGTGGAAAACTACGCCCGCCGCGCCGGGCTGTGGGCCGACGACCTGAAAACCGCGCAATACCCGCGCGTGCTGCGTTTCGACCTCTCCACCGTGGTGCGCAATATGGCCGGGCCATCCAATCCGCACAAACGCCTGCCCACCTCTCAGCTGGCCGAGCGCGGCATCGCCGACGCCGCCAAGCTGGCCGTCGCCCGCGACGAGGAAGCCCGCGGCCGGCTGCCCGACGGGGCCGTGATCATCGCCGCCATCACCAGCTGCACCAACACCAGCAACCCGCGCAACGTGGTAGCCGCCGGCCTGCTGGCCAAGAAAGCCAACGCGCTGGGCCTCGCGCGCAAACCGTGGGTGAAAACCTCGTTCGCGCCCGGCTCCAAAGTGGCCAGGCTGTATCTGGAAGCGGCCGGCCTGCTGCCGGAGCTGGAAAAACTCGGCTTCGGCATCGTGGCCTACGCCTGCACCACCTGCAACGGCATGTCCGGCGCGCTGGACCCGGCCATCCAGCAGGAAATCATAGACCGCGATCTGTACGCCACCGCCGTGCTGTCCGGCAACCGCAACTTCGACGGCCGCATCCACCCCTATGCCAAGCAGGCCTTCCTCGCCTCGCCGCCGCTGGTGGTGGCCTACGCGCTGGCCGGCACCGTGCGCTTCGATATCGAACGGGACGTGCTGGGCGTGGCGGACGGCAAGGAAATCCGGCTGCAGGACCTGTGGCCTTCGGACGAGGAAATCGACGCCATCGTCGCCGCCTGCGTCAAGCCCGAGCAGTTCAAGCAGGTGTACATCCCGATGTTCGACCTCGGCGAAGCGCAGCAGGCCGACAGCCCGCTGTACGACTGGCGGCCGCAGTCCACTTACATTCGCCGCCCGCCGTACTGGGAAGGCGCGCTGGCGGGCGAGCGCACGCTCAAGGGCATGCGTCCGCTGGCGCTGCTGCCGGACAACATCACTACCGACCACCTGTCGCCGTCCAACGCCATCCTGCCCGACTCCGCCGCCGGCGAGTATCTGGCCAGGATGGGCCTGCCGGAAGAGGACTTCAACAGCTACGCCACCCATCGCGGCGACCACCTCACCGCCCAGCGCGCCACCTTCGCCAACCCGCAGCTAGTGAACGAGATGGCGGTGGTGGACGGCCAGGCGAAGAAAGGCTCGCTGGCCCGCGTGGAGCCGGAGGGCAAGGTGATGCGGATGTGGGAAGCCATCGAAACCTATATGGCCCGCAAGCAGAACCTGATCATCATCGCCGGCGCGGACTACGGCCAGGGCAGTTCGCGCGACTGGGCCGCCAAGGGCGTGCGTCTGGCCGGCGTGGAAGCCATCGTGGCAGAGGGCTTCGAGCGCATCCACCGCACCAACCTCGTCGGCATGGGCGTGCTGCCGCTGGAGTTCCTGCCCGGCGTCGACCGCAAGACGTTGCGGCTTGACGGCACCGAGACCTACGACGTGATCGGCGACATCGCTCCGCGCGGCACGCTTGCCCTGGTGGTGCGCCGTCGCGACGGCAGCAGCGTGGAAGTGCCGGTCACCTGTAGGCTGGACACCGCGGCCGAAGTCCGCGTCTACCAGGCCGGCGGCGTGCTGCAACGCTTCGCCCAGGACTTTCTGGCCAACGCCGGGGCCTGACGCACCACAGGAGAACATGACGTGAATCATCCAGCGCAAATCAGAATCCCCGCCACCTACATGCGCGGCGGCACCAGCAAGGGCGTGTTCTTTCGTCTGGAAGATCTGCCAGCCCCCTGCCAGCAGCCCGGCCCGGCGCGCGACGCGCTGCTGTTGCGCGTGATCGGCAGCCCGGACCCTTACGGCAAACACACCGACGGCATGGGCGGGGCCACCTCCAGCACCAGCAAATGCGTGATCCTGAGCAAAAGCCGCGTGCCCGATCACGACGTGGATTATCTGTACGGTCAGGTGTCGATAAATACCGCGTTTGTCGACTGGAGCGGCAATTGCGGCAACCTGTCCACCGCCGCCGGCGCTTTCGCCATCCACGCCGGACTGGTTGACCCGGCGCGGGTGCCCGACAACGGCGTCTGCCGCGTGCGCGTCTGGCAAGCCAACATCGGCAAAACCATCATCGCGCACGTGCCCGTCCGCGACGGCCAGGTGCAGGAAACCGGCGACTTCGAACTGGACGGCGTCACCTTCCCCGCCGCCGAGATCGTGCTGGAATTCATCGACCCCGCCGACGAAGGCGGCGGCGACGCGCCGGCCTCGATGTTTCCCACCGGCAATCTGGTGGACACCCTGGACGTGCCCGGCGTAGGCGCCTTGCCAGCCACCATGATCGCCGCCGGCATCACCACCATCTTCGTCAACGCGGCCGATATCGGCTATCGCGGCTGGGAGCTGCAAGACGCCGTCAACGGCGACCCCGCCGCGCTCGCGCGCTTTGAGGCCATCCGCGTGGCCGGCGCGCTGCGGATGGGCCTGATCAAGACCCCGGAGGAAGCCGCCTCTCGCCAGCACACGCCCAAAGTGGCTTTCGTCGCGCCGCCGGCCGATTACGCCGCCTCCAGCGGCAAGCTCATCCAGGCCGCCGACATCGACCTCCTGGCCCGCGCGCTGTCGATGGGCAAGCTGCATCACGCCATGATGGGCACCTGCGCGGTGGCCATCGGCGCCGCGGCGGCCATCCCCGGCACCCTGGTCAATCTGGCCGCCGGCGGCGGCGAACGCCAGACAGTGCGCTTTGGCCACCCCTCCGGCACCTTGCGCGTGGGAGCGGAAGCCAAACTGGCGGACGGCCAGTGGACCGTCTCCAAGGCGGTGATGAGCCGCAGCGCCCGCATCCTGATGGAAGGCTGGGTGCGCGTCCCCCCCGCAGTCTGAACGCAAACTGTTTTTCCCCGCGGCCAGCCCTTCAGGGTTGGCCGCCTTTCCTGCATCTGCCATTATTCACGCAGACGCTGCCCGTCTGGAAACATATGATTCCACGCCGGCAACCGCCATCCGCCGCGCCATAAAACCAATACGCCGCGTCTGCCAACGGCAAGATTCAGCTCAGCATTCGGGAAAAACATGCTCGCCACCATCCGATCCAAAATCCTGGCCGCCTGCGGCCTGCTCATCCTGCTGGGCTTCGGCGTTCTGGCCGGCTTCAACATCTACGCCGGCTACCGCAACGCCGAAGCCGAGGTGCTGAGCAACGCCAACCTGCTGGCCGAGCGGGAAGCCGGCAAGCTGCAAGCCCTGCTGGGGCAAACCTATTCCGAAGCGCAAGCCCTGGCCGAGGCCGCCGCCGCCATGCGCCAGAACCTGCCGCCCAACGCCCGCAAGCTTCTGTCCGAAATCGTCAAGCGCCAGTTGGCCCACAATCCCAACGCCATCGGCTACTGGATCAGCTGGGACCCGAACGCGCTGGACGGGCGCGACGCCGAACTCGCCGGCAAGCCGGAAAACGACCACACCGGCACCGCCGGCGTTTACTGGTATCGCAAGAAAGGCCAAGTGGACGTGGTCTGGGGCAGCGACGGCGTGGAAAAGAACAGCTATTACTCCACCCCGCACCAGACCGGCCGGCCGATGCTGACCGAACCCTATATCGACGACGACATCAAGGTGCTGATGGGCACGCTGGCCTTTCCCGTCCTGATCGACGGCAAGGCCATCGGCGTGGCCGGCAGCGACCTTGCCCTCAGCCAGCTGCAAAAGCTGTCGGAACAGGTCAAGCCTTACCAGAGCGGCTACATGAGCCTCTACTCCAACGGCGCGGTGCAACTGGCCGGCGTCGATGCGGCGGGCAACGGCAAGGTGGACGAAAAACTGCCGGCCGCCGCGCGCGACGCCATCCGCCAGGGACAACCCTTCGCCTACGATAGCGACGACGGCTTCCGCCACTTCATCATGCCCATCGTGGTGGGCGAAGCCGCCACGCCGTGGGCGGTGAGGATCTCCATCTCGCTGAGCGACGCGCTGGCGCCGGCGCGCCACGCCGGCGTCCAGGCCCTGCTGATCAGCGCCGGCATCCTCGCCGCCATCCTGCTGCTGCTGGGCGCAACGCTGGCGCGCCTGCTCCAGCCGCTCTCCCGGCTGCAACACGCCATCGCCGAGCTGGCCAGCGGCGACGCCGACCTGACCCGCCAGTTGCCGGCCGACAGCGGCGACGAGATCGGCAAGGCTTCGGCGGCCTTCAACACCTTCACCGGCTCGCTGCGCGGCATGATGCGCAGCGTGCAGCAGCACGCCGGTGGCGTGCTGGCCTCGGTGCGCGGGCTGGGGGACGGCGTCGGCCAGATCCGCGACAGCTCCTCCCGCCAGTCGGAAGCGGCCAACGCCACCGCCGCCAGCGTGGAAGAGCTGTCGGTCAGCATCAGCCATATCGCCGCTTCCGCCCAGCAGGCCGAAAGCCGCGCCCGCGCCGCCGACGCGCTGTCAGGCGAGGTCGCCGCGCAGGTGGGGGGCACGGCGGAAGAAATCGCCCGTGTCGCGCAGTCGGTGCGCGAACTGGCCGCGGTGCTGGAAGGCATGCAGCAGCGCTCCGAGCAGATCAGCGGCATCGTCGCCGTGATCCGCGACATCGCCGATCAGACCAACCTGCTGGCGCTAAACGCCGCCATCGAGGCCGCCCGCGCCGGCGAAATGGGCCGCGGCTTCGCCGTGGTGGCCGACGAAGTGCGCAAACTGGCCGAGCGCACAGGCAAGGCCACGCTGGAGATCTCGGAGGTGATCGGCGCCATCCAGCGCGACACCGGCCAGGCCAGCGAGCGGATGGACGGCGCGCTCTCGCGCGTCAACCAGGGCGAGCAACTGGCGCAGGCTTCTGCGCGCGCCATCCTGCAAATCCGCGACAACGCGCGCGAAGTGGTGCAAAGCGTGGGCGACATCGCCTCCGCCACCGCCGAGCAGTCCAGCGCCAGCCAGGAAATCGCCCACCATATCGAGCATATTCACTCCATGCTGCTGGACAGCGATCACGCCATCCAGGACGCCCACCGGGCAGTCGCCACGCTCGGCCGACTGGGCGAAGAGCTGGAGCAGCTGATCGCCAAGTTCAAGCTGTAAGCCCGCCGCGACCCGAAAACCGCCGCCAGGCGGTTTTCTTTTCGGTCTTTAAGATGTATTATTTTTACACCTTAAGATAGAGACGCCGCCGCCGGCGTCGTTTTTTCCGCCAATAAATTGCATTTTCAATGCATCTTCAAGGAATAATCATGCTAGACGCCGCCACCCGCCAGTTGGTCCGCTCCACCGCCCCGGTCTTGCAACAGCACGGCGAAACCCTCACCCGCCATTTCTATCAGCGCATGTTCCAGCACAATCCGGAGCTGAAGGCCGTGTTCAACCAGGGGCACCAGGCCGCAGGACAGCAGCAGCAGGCGCTGGCCATGGCCGTCGCCGCCTACGCCCAGCACATCGACGACCCGAGCCCCCTGCTGCCGGTGCTGGAGAGAGTGGCGCACAAGCACGCCAGCCTGGGCATCCGCGCCGAGCACTACGCCATCGTCGGCAAGCACCTGCTGGCCTCGATCCGGGAAGTGCTGGGAGACGCCGCCAGCGACGCGCTGCTGGAGGCCTGGGCCGCCGCCTACGGGCAGCTGGCCGATATCTTGATCCGGATGGAAAACGGCCTCTACCAGCAGGCCGTCGGCCGGAACGGCGGCTGGAGCGGCTGGCGCAGCTTTGTCGTCGCCCGCAAGGTGCCGGAAAGCGAAGAAATCTGCTCGTTCTACCTGCAGCCGGCCGACGGCGGTCCGCTGCCGGACTATCAGCCGGGCCAGTACCTGACGGTGCGCGCCTGGCTGCCGCATCTTGGCCTGACGCAGCCGCGGCAGTACTCGCTATCGGCCGCGCCCGGCGGCGACAGCCTGCGCATTTCGGTCAAGCGCGAAGCCGGCGACGCGACGCGTCCCGCCGGCGCGATGTCCAACTACTTGCACGACGCGCTCGAGGCGGGCGACCCCATCGACGTGGCACCGCCGATGGGCGAGTTCACCCTGCGCCGCGAACGCACGGGTCCGGTGGCGCTGATCAGCGCCGGCGTCGGCATCACCCCGATGATGGCGATCAGCGAGCAGCTGCTGCGCGAAAACGCGGACCGCGACATCCGCTTCCTGCATGCCTGCCGCCACGGCGGCGCGCATGCCTTCCGCGACAGCGTGGCCGGCTTTGCCGACCGCCATCCGCGCTTCGCCAGCCGCATCCATTACGAGCATCCGCGGGCCGACGACCAGCAAGGCCTGCACTATCATCGCGCCGGCCGCATCGGCCCCGACGATCTGCGCGAATTCGCCTGCCGGCCCGACGCCGACTACTACCTGTGCGGCCCACTGCCCTTCATGCGCCAGCAGGCGGCGGCGCTGCGCGAAATGGGCGTGGACGACGCCCGCATCCACGCCGAAGCGTTCGGCACCGGCGGCGTGTGATTGAGCGAAAACGGCGGGCAGCGTATCCTGCCTGCTGTTTTCACCCGCCCAGTCCACATGCAACTGACCCATTTTTCCGACCTTGGCTTGCGCGTGCTGATGTACCTGACCGGCCCCGCGCGCGACGAGGCGGTCACCATCAGCGAAATCGCCGACCGCTTCCAGGTGTCGCGCAACCACCTGGTCAAAGTGGTCCACTTCATGGCCCAGCAAGGCTGGTTGCGCACCACTCGCGGCAAGGGCGGCGGGCTGGCCCTCGCCCAGCCGCCGGCGCATTACCGGCTGGGCGATCTGCTGCGCCGGCTGGAAGGCGTCAAGCCGCTGATAGATTGCGCCGAGCCGCCCTGCGCCCTGAGCGGCGGCTGCCGGCTCAAAGGCGTGCTGGACGAGGCGCTGGCGGCCTTTTTCGCGGTGCTGGACCGCTACACGCTGCAAGATCTGATCGCCCATCCCACCGGCGAGGCCATCGCCCTTCTGCATGGCATAACGCCGCGACCGATAAAAAACACCGCCGCATAAGCGCGCGCCGGCAATCGTCAAATTCACAGCCGCCCTCGCAGTCGCGGATCGCGGCGCTTGTCCGCCAGGGCCGGGCGCCACGCCGCCTTGCGCGCCAGAGGTTTGCCGCCCGCGGAGCCGGCGACGGCGCTGTTGCCAATTCGCCACGGCCGCTCGCGCCGCCCGCGACGCTGGGGTTTTGTTTGATCCAGCTTCTGTTTTTCCGCGCGCTTTGTTCCTAGAATATTTCCACATAAAACTAAATTCAGGCTCGTTTGCAATCATGAACAAATCGCTTCTTTTCGCGCTGGGCGCCATTTCCATGTGGGCTTCGGTCGCCACCATCAGCGCGCTTACCCGCTCGCTGCCGCCCTTCTTCGTCGCCGGCGTCGGCCTGTGCCTGGGCAGCCTGCTCACCATCCATCGCCTGCGCGAATGGAAGGTCAGCCCCAGGGTCTTCCTCAACGGCGTATTCGGCATCTTCGGTTTCTACTTCTTCCTGTTCAACGCCTACAGCATGGCGCCGGTGATGGAGGCGACCGTGCTGAGCTATCTCTGGCCGCTGCTGATGGTCTTGCTGTCGCCGGTATTCGTGCCCGGCTCGCGGCTTGGCCCCAATCACATCCTGGGCAGCCTGCTGGGCTTCGCCGGCGCGGCGCTGATCGTCACCGGCGGCAAGCTGTCGCTGTCCATGGCCGCGCTGCCCGGCTACCTGATGGCGCTGGGCGCGGCCGTGGTATGGGCGGTTTACAGCCTGCTGACGCGCCGCCTGCCGCCCGCGCCGGACAATGCCGTCGGCGGCTTCTGCCTCGCTTCCGGCTTGCTGACGCTGGCGCTGCACGCCGCCACCGAGCCGGCCGCGACGCCCGACGCCGGGCAGTGGCTGACCATCCTCATCCTGGGCTTGTTGCCGATGGGCGCGGCCTTCCTGTGCTGGAACCGGGCGATGAAAAGCGGCGATCCGCGCCAGATCGGCGCGCTGGGCAACACCACGCCGCTGCTGTCCACCCTGATGCTGGTGGCCAGCGGCCAGGCCAGCCTGAACGGCGCGGCGGCGCTGGCCATCGCCATGATCGTCGGCGGCGCGGCGCTGGGCTCCCTGCCCGCCGAGCGGCTGCGCCTCTCCTGGCTGCAAGCGCGCCGGGCCTGAGCCCGTAAGCGCAGGCGACGCGCCCTGTTCAGGATGCGCCGCCCGCCCCGCCTCCTTGCCCTGCGCGCCGCCCGGCGGGTTTCTAGCCCGCGCCGACAGGAGTATCATCGCGCGCATCGAAAATGCGCTCTGCCGCGCCGGCGGCGGGAGCCACAAGAACTAAGGGGGCCGACATGGCTAGACATTGGGGCAAGGTGCTGACTGCGATGGTCACGCCGTTTGACGAACAAGGCGGGCTGAATCTCGACATGGCGCGGCAGCTGGCCCGCCACCTGGCCGCCAACGGCAGCGACGGCCTGATCGTGGCCGCCACCACCGGCGAAGCGCCGACCCTAGGCGACGCCGAGCGCATGGACCTGATCCGCACGGTGAGCGAGGCCGTCACCGTGCCGGTGCTGGCCGGCGTGGGCTGCGCCGACGCCCGCCACGCGGTCGCGCTGGCCGCCCGGGCTGCCGACGCGGGCGCGGCCGGCGCTTTCGTGGTATCGCCCTATTACAACCGTCCGCCGCAAGCCGGCATCGAAGCCTATTTCCGCGCCGTGGCCGCCGCCACCCGCCTGCCGGTCATGGTCTACGACGTGCCGGGCCGCACCGGCCGCCGCATCGCCCGCGACGTGCTGCTGCGCCTGTTTTCCGAAGTAGACAACATCGTCGCCTTCAAGGATGCCACCGGCGATCCGGCGGCGGCCGCCAGCCTGGTGGCCAGCGCCGGGCGGCATTTCGACCTCTACTCCGGCGACGACGCGCTGACTCTGCCCTTGCTGGCCGTAGGCGCCGTAGGCGTGGTAGGCACCTCCACCCACTGGACCGGCCGCGAGTTCGCGGCGATGATCGCCGCCTTCGAACAAGGCGAGGTGCAGCGCGCCCGCGCCATCAACGCCGCGCTGCAAGAGTCGTTCGCCTTCGCCAACAGCGAGGCGGTAGTGTTCTCGATGGCGGTGAAAGCCATGTTGCGCAGCCAGGGCCTGGCGGTCGGCCAATGCCGCCTGCCGCTGCCGGCCACCGGCGCGGACGAGGAAAGCCGCGCCCAAGCGGTGTGGCAGCGCCTGCAGGCCTGGCGTCAGGAAGCGATGTAAACCGCCCGGCGCGCCGGCATGAAAAAAGGGCCAGCGATTGCTGGCCCTTTTCCCTGCGCGCGCGGATCGCGCCGTCAGTTGCCCGACTGGATGCCGCCGCGGACGGTTTGCGTCTGGTTGTCGCGCTCGGCCTTGATCAGCGGGGCCTTGCCTGCGCCGACGTCGCTGATCGCCTGCTGCACAAGCGCGGCCGGCGTGCCGTCGAGATTGACGCCGCCTGCGCCGACGTAGCGATGAGTGGCGATATCGGCCGTTTCCACCTTGGCGTCTCCCAGGCTGACCTTGCCGTCGGACTGCAGTTGCGCGCCGGTCAGCTGCACCTTGCCGCCCACCTGCAAATCCACGCCCTGCTTGCCGCTGATGCCGCTGACCGCGCCGACCGAATCATCGGTCTTCACTGTCACGTCCACCTTGCCGCTGATCTGGGTGCCCTTGTCCTGCGGATTGAGCAGCTTGTCCTTCAGGGTGTTGCCGCCCTTGCGCGCCAGGGTATCGATCACGCCGGACTTGGCCTCGCCCGAGGTCGGCTGCTCGGGCAGCGTCACCTTCTCGTCCTTGGCGCTGAAGCTGACCGGCTGGGTGGTGTCCTCCTTCAGGCCCTTGCGGAAGGCGAAGCTGTTGTACTTCTCTTCCACCTTGTCGGCTGCCTTATTGACAAGCTCCACGCCCTTTTCCTTGGCCTTGTCGGCCAGAGGGCCGGCCAGCTTGGCGCCCTTGTCGATCAGGCTCGGGTCCTTGGCCGTGGACGAGTTGACGTTGAGGCCGACTCCGACCTGGGTGCTGTTGTCGCGATCCTGGCGGCTGGTCGCCTGCAGATTGCCCTCCACCTTGCCGCTCACTTGCCCGGCCTGGATGTTGGCGCCGGCCAGCGTCAGGTCGCGGTCCACGTTCAATTCGACACGTTCGCCGGCGATCACGGCGTTGCCGTTGCTCAAACGGTCTTGCTGGTCCACCTTGACGTTGAAGCCGCCGCCGATGTCGCGGGTGCTGCTGGCGCCGTCGGCCTTGGGCTGGCCGTTTTCCTTGGCGACGCTATGGTTCTTGCCGCCGCCCAGATTGGCCGCCACGCCCCAGTTGTCGTGCCGGCTGGCGGACTGCGCCGACTCCAGCGTCACGCCGCCGCTGGCCGCGTCGAGCTTCACGTCCTTGGCGCTGATCTGCGCGCCCTCGGCGTGGATGGCGTCCTTGGCCGCGCCGTCGGCGCGGATGGCCGCCTGAGCGCCGGCACTCACCGTCACCCCGACCGCCTGGCTGTCGGCCGCGTTGTTGCCCGCCACGTTGAAGCCGCCGCCGACATTGAAACCGTTGGACGACTTGGCCGCGCCGTCGCTACTGCTGCCGCCGGCCTTGACGTTGAATCCCCATTCGCTGGCGCTGGAGGCGCTCTCGCTCGTGGCCGCCGCCAGCTTGACCTTGCCGTCGGCCGCGAGGGAGACGTCGCCGGCGCTGGCCAGCTTGCCGCCCTGCACGGTCAGGTCGCCGCCGGATTTGAGTTCGATGCCGCCCGCGGCCTTGATCTCGCCGGCAACAGCCTGGCTGCTGGCCGCTTGCTGCGACTGCTTGCCGAAGGCGGCGTTGCCGCTGCCGCCCGCCTGCTTGCCGCCGTCGATGGGGCTGGTATTCACAGTCAGGCCGGCGCTGCCGCTGAAAACGTCCTTCTGGCTGCTGGCGGTCGTGTCGGCCTGATTCAGCGCGATCTTGCCGCCGGCGTCGATCACTGCCTTGCCGGTGCCGGCGTCGATATTCACGCCCTGGTAGACGACGTCGTTGCCCACCGCCACCTTGACGCCGTCCGCCGCGCGGATGCCGCCGGTCACCGCCTGGCTCTGCGCGTTGCCGGTCTGGGTGGTGCTGCCGCTGCCGTTGGCCTTGACGTTGATGTCCTCGCCGGTGGTGGTATACACCCGCACGCCGACGCTGGCCTCGGTCGTCCGACTGCTCTCGCTGCTGGTATTGGCCGCCGCGCTCAGCTGGTGGCTGTCGGCCGCGATGGCGACGCCGCCCTTGTCGGCCTGATACCGGGTGGCCTCGTCCTTGAGCGCTCCGGCGGCGTTGACGCTGACGCTGCCGCCGACGATGCTGGTGGCCAGCGCCTGGCTGCTATTGGCGCTGGCTTCGCTGCTGCCGGCCTTGACGCCGAGGTCGACGCCCAGATTGGCCGCGCCCAGGTTGCCGGCCTGCTGCGCCGCGCCGACGACGTTGCCGCTGGCGACGTTCTTGCCTGCCTCCACCAGCGGACGGGTGATGCCGCTGTAGTCGGCGTTGACGCCTACTTCCACGCCCCAGTGGTAGCCGCTGCTCTCGCTGCTCTGGGTATTGCGCGCCGCCTGGTTGCGGATCTCGCCGCCATTCAGCGCCGCATCTCCGCCGGCCTTGATCTGCGTGCCCTGATTGCGGATATCGCCCATGCCGTTGCCGGCGGTCACCGTCAGGTTGCCGGCCGCGTCGATCTGGCTGGCCTGCGCCTGGCTGGATTGGCTCTTGCCCTGGCTGTGATTCTGGCCGAACTCCACGCCCACGCCGGTTTTGTCGAGGCCCGCGTCAACATAAATGCCGCCGCCGCTGACGGTCTTGCTGCTGGCGGTCTGGCTGGTATTGTCCGCCGCCGTCAGGCTCACGTTCTGGCCGCTGAGGCTGGCGTCGCCCCGGGTGGCCTCCAGCCTCGAGCCGCTGACCGCGACGTCGTTGCCGGCCTTGACGCTGACGCTGCCGCCGGACAGCGTGGCGCCGGTCTGGTTGACGTCATGCCGCTCCACGCTGCTGGCGGTGTGTTCGATGCCGATGCCGCCGCGGTATTGCTTGTCGCCGGTTTCGCGGCCTATGCCCTTCCAGTTGAGCGCGCTGTCCTGGCTATTTTCGTCCTGCGCCGCCGCCTGGCTCGCCACCTTGACGTCGCCGACCGCGGAAATGTCCAGAGCGTGCGCCGCCTTGACCAGGCTGCCCACCACCGCGACGTCGCCGGCGGACAGAATCTGCAGGTCGGCGTCGGACTTCAGCTCGGCTCCCACCACGCTTTGGGCGCTGCTGCTGCCCTTGCTGGCGCTGCTGGTGATGTTGAAGGCGGTGCCGCTGCGCTGGTCGGTGCGGGTCTGGGCCAGATCGATGGCGCTGTCGATGACCACGCCGCCGGCCCGCGCCTGAGCGTACGCGCCCTGCTCGCCCTTGGCGCGGCTGCCGTTGATGGCGATGCCGTCGTCGCCGTTGAGGAACAGCTTGCCGCCGGCGCTCAGGTCGGAACCGGTGTTGACCGTGGCGGACTGGCTGTTGTCGCGATTGCCGCCGCCGCCGATGCCGCCCCAGTAAGTCTGATCGTTGCGTTGCTGTCGGCTGTTGGCGGTTTGCTGCGCGGCCAGGCTGGCCTTGCCGCCGGCGCTGATCACGGCGTCGCCGCCGGCCTGCAACCTGGCCGCCTGCGCGTCGATGTCGCCGCCGGCGGCGATGCCCAGGTTCTGGCCGGCGCGCAATTGCGCCTGCACCAGCCGCTGCTGGCTGCTCTGGTGGTTCCAGCTGCCGGTCTCCAGCGCGGCGGTGTCGTTCTTGCGGTTGCCGACGTCGCTGCTGCTGTCGCTCTCCACCAGCCCCTGCAGCCGCACTTTGCCGGCGGCGCTGATCTTGAGCTGCCGGTCGGCGGCGACGCTGCCGCCCTTGATGGTCACGTCGCCGGCGCCGGCGCTCAGGCTGACGTCGCCGCTGGCCTTGATCCGCGTCGCCGATTGTTGCTGGGTGACGGCGCTCTTGTCCCGGTTGTAGGCCCAGGAGTTCTTCCAGTTATGGCTGCTGCTGCTCTCCCGGCTTTCCGCCAGTTGGCCGTCCAGCGTCACGCTGCCGGCGGCGACGCTGACCTTGCCGCCGCCCACGTCCACCGCCGCCAGGCGCGCTTCTCCGCCGGCCACGATGCTGACATCGTCGCCTTGCAGGCTGGCGCGCTTCACGCTTTGGATTTCGCTGCTGGTCTTGCTGTCGCTCTCCCCGGTCTTCCAGATGAACCAGCTCTCGTCGTGCTGGCTGCTCTGGCTGGAGGCGGTGTCCACCCGGCCGCGAATGTCCACGCTGTCGCCTGCCAGCGCCAGCTGCTTGCCGGACACTTGCGCCGCTTCCAGCGCCAGCTTGCCGCTGGCGCGGATGGTGGCCTCGTCGGTCCCGCGGACGCTGCCGGCGACGTTGACGCCAGCCCCCGCCGCGGTGCTGATGATGTTGATGCGGCCGGCCTGCATCGCGCCCAGGAAGTAGCTATCCAGCGGGCCGACGCCTTGCGGCGCGGCGGCGGTGCTGACGATCTGGCCGCTGGCGTAATCGACGGTATTGAAGCCGGCGCGGGCGCGGATGGCGTCCGTCGCCTGCACATTGGCGCGCACGTCGATGCGCGGGGCGATCAGGTCCAGCACGCTGACGCCGGATGCGCCCGCGCCGGCGATGCTGAGAGCATTGCCGTTGCCGGCGGCCTGCAGCGAACGGATCGCGCCGTTTTCCAGCACCGCGTTGCCCACCAGCAGGGACGCGCGCGGGATGTTGATGAAGCCGCAGCCGTTGCAGGCGATGCCGTTGGGGTTGGCCAGCACGTAGTCGGCGGCCTTGCCGAACACTTCCTGCTTGCCCAGCAACAAGGAGGGATTGCGGCTGACCACCTCATTCAGAATCACGCTGGCCTGCGCGCCGTTCAGCTGCGGGTTGGCGGCCAGAAAGCCCGCCAGTTGCGACTGGCCGCCCTGCAAGGCGTTGTTGAATACCGCGCCGGGCTTGCCGACGTTGAAATCCTGGTACTGGTTGTGCGATACGCCGGCCGCGCTGGGAGCCACGATGTTGACCACCGCCGCGCCGTTGCCGGCGACGCCGACCTGCGGCCCGTTGCCGCCCTGCGCCGCGGTGATGCCCGCCGCCAGCGCGCCCTCCGCCAATACGAAAGCCAAGGTCAGCGCCGCCGCCACCTTGCCCGTCACGGAAAGTCCAAAATTGTTTTTCGTCATGATTGTCATTCCCCGTTTACCTTGCGCCGGCAGGCCCGATCCGCGCGCCGCGCGACTGCCCCAGGCACTTGTTCGCGCATGTGACTGCGCTTAACAAATAGCAACAGGTTTTCAATCTACAGGCTTTTTTAAATCATCTCAATTTTAATTTGGCATAAAGACATAAGCTGCCAACAAGCGCCGGCGCGCGGCCAATCCGCGCCAAATCTGGCGATGAAAGCGGGAAATTTCGGATAGAAAACAAGCGCATAGTCGCAAAAATCCAACAGCGCGACGCGGCAAGCTCGCTCAAACGGCTTACCAGCCCCAAGCCAGCCGGGCGAACAGCAGGTGGCCCTGCCCCGGCCAGTCTCCGGGCTTTCCAAGCGGCTGGCTGTATTCCAGATCCAGGCTGGCGCGCCGCCAGGCCAGATTCAGGCCGACGCTGGCGCCGGCGATGCCCTGCCAGGGCGTGCTCGATTCGCGCAGCAACACCCGGCCCGCGTCCAGGCCCAGCCGCGGCGTCAGCGCCCAGTCCCCCAGCCCGACGCGCCGCGACAGGGTATTGCGCCAATACCAGGCGGTTTCGCCGGGCAGGCCGTTATTGCGAAAACCGCGCACCGCGCTGCTGTCGGCCACGTCCAGCTGCTCCACGCCCGGCAGCCGGTCGCGGCTGGCCTGGCCTGCCAGCTGGCTTTGCCATTGCCAAGGACCGCCCGGCAGCGCCAGCGTCTGATACCAGCTGGCCGTCAGCTTGAGCTTGAAAAACTGCGGATTGGGCAGATTGGGGAAACGCTGGTCCAGAACGTCGGCCCCCAGCCAGCGCACGCCGCGCTGCGCGCTGCCGTCCAGCAGCAACATGCCGCCGTCGAACAGCTGCATGCGCGACAAGCCGGCCTCCAGCACCGTCAGCGTCGGGCTGCTGATGCCAAGCTCCACGTCCTGGAAATAATTGCGTACCCGCTTTTGCGTCAGCTGCAGATCGGCGGTGGTGACTTGCGATTGATCGCGATACAGCACCCGGTCCACCCGCGCGCCGGTTTGCGCGGTATTGCCGGACAAGGCCACCGTGCTGTACAGCAGCCGTTGCGGATTGAGGTAGTCGGCCCGGCTGGCGAAGGCGCTGAAAGTCCAGTAACCGTAAGGCAGCGAGTAAAACAGCGATTCGCTGCGGCTGTGGCGCTCGGCGTTGTCGTCGGCAGTGCGCTGCGCCGACAGGCTGATGAAATCATTCAGGCCGAAAGGATTGTCCAGCGACGCGCTGCCGCCTAGATTGACCCGCCCGGTGCTGTCGCGCCCAGCATTGTCCAGGGACAGGCTGCCCGCCCAAGGCTTGGCCGGCGGGTTGGAAAGTTGCAGGATGGAGTCTCCCGCGCGCTCGCCCGGCGCGATATCCACTTTGGCGCGGTTGGATTGCAGGCGATTGGCCTGGTCCAGGCCCTGATCGATGTCGTGGATATTGAGCGGCCGCCCCGGCACGCCGGGAAACAGCGTCGCCGGATCGAGGCCGCTCTCGCCGGGCTCGATCCGCGCCACCCGCCCTTCCTGCGCCGCCACCGTCAGCACGCCGGCGGCGTCCGGCCCCTCTACCGTCACCCGCGCCGCGATATAGCCTTTTTGCAGATACAGCGCGGTCAGCTGGCGCACGAAGCGGTTCAATTCGACCAGGTCCAGGCAATCGCCCGCCGGCAGGCCCTGTTTCATCACCTCCTCGCGCGCGAGCAGCGTCACCCCGCTCAACCGCACCGCCGCCACCGGCAGACAACCGCTCTGCGCCGGCGGGCCGGCCTCGTCGCGTTGCGCCTGCATGCCGCCTTGCTGCAACTGCCGCACCCGCTGCTGCTGAATGATGTCGTCGAAACGGCGGCTGTTGTCCTGCATCAGGCGGCGGGCCTCGTCGCCGCGCCGCATCGGATGCGGCAATTCGGCCAGCGGCATCTCCGCCGCCGCGGCTGTCGCGGCGGCGAGCAGCGCGGCCAGACCACCCAAGCGAAAACCAGTGACAAGCGGCGGCATCGTTCCCTCTTCCTTGTCCCGCCATGGGCAAGACTTAAATTAAATTAACAAATAGAGGCTCTATTTATCACCAAATAGCCAATTCGTCACGCTTCGTCTTGCCGCCGTTATAGCCGCGAGCGCAAACAAAAACCGGAAGACGTCGCCGTCTTCCGGTGCAGGAGCCTGCCGCTGGCGCAGTTTACAGGTATCGGAACGCCGCCCGCTTTACATTGCACAGCAACTCGTAGCTGATGGTGCCGGCGCAGGCCGCCACCTCGTTGACCGAAATGGCGTCGCCCCACAGCTCCACTTCGCTGCCGATGCCGGCCGCGGGCAAATCGGTGAGGTCCACGGTAAGCATGTCCATCGACACCCGCCCGATCAGTCGCGAACGAACGCCGTCTATCGACACCGGGCTGCCGGTGGACGCCAGACGAGGATAGCCATCGGCGTAGCCGCAAGCCACCAGCCCGACCCGGGTCGGCCGCGCGGAAACGA
Organism: Xenophilus sp. AP218F; assembly: GCA_002213445.1. Classification (GTDB taxonomy): domain Bacteria; phylum Pseudomonadota; class Gammaproteobacteria; order Burkholderiales; family Chromobacteriaceae; genus Chromobacterium. The sequence goes on from NJIE01000006.1 coordinate 257,521, forward strand.
AATTGTCGCCGTAGCCTACCGGCTCGCCCGCGGCCAGCTCGCGCACGCCGAACACCCGGCTGGCAAGCCGCATCACCGGCAGCATGCCGGCGTCGGCCGCCACCCCGGACGGCAAGGGGTCCGCGCCGTACAGCAGGATGCCGGCGCGCCCCCAGCTGCGGCGCGCGCGCTCGTGGCACAGCATGCCGGCGGAGTTGGCGACCGACTCCTCGCTGGCCGGCAATTGCCGCGCCACCGCGTCGAAGGTTTCCAGCTGGCTGAAGGTCATCGCCACGCCCGGCTCGTCCGCGCGGGCGAAGTGCGTCATCCTGGTTAAGGAGGCGGCCTTGCCGCTCTTCTCCAGCCGCCGCCAGGCGGCCGGATAATCCTGCGGCGACAGGCCTTCCCGGTGCATGCCGGAATCCAGCATCAGCCAGATATGAAAAGGCCTGGCCGGGGCGGACGCCTCCACCATCGCCAACTGCCGCTCGCTGGTCACCGCCATCCACAGATCGTGCGCGTCCACGGCCTGCAACTCCTCGGCCTCGAACACGCCCTCCAGCAACAGGATGGGGCGGCGAATGCCCGCCTCGCGCAGCTGCAGTGCCTCTTCCAGGCAGGCGACGGCGAAGCCGTCGGCGATATCCTCCAGCGCCCGGGCGCACTGCGGCGCGCCGTGGCCGTAGGCGTTGGCCTTGAGCACCGCCAGCACCCGCCCGCCGTGGCGCTGCTTGGCCAGCCGGTAATTGTGCCGCAAGTGGTCCAGCCGGATCGAAGCGATCAGGGGACGCATCGCTCACGCTCCCTGCATCGAAGGGCGGCCGGAGGCCACCAGCACTTCGCCGGCGCGGGCGTAGCGCTGCATGGACAAGCCGTCGACGCTGATTTCCGGGCGCGCGCCGGTGATGATGTCGGCCAGCACCTTGCCGGAGCCGGCGCACATGGTCCAGCCCAGCGTGCCATGGCCAGTGTTGAGCGACAGATTGGAGAAGCGGGTGCCGCCGATGATGGGCGTGCCGTCCGGCGTCATCGGACGCAGGCCGGTCCAGAAGCTGGCCGCCGGGATGTCGCCGCCGTTGGGGTACAGATCGCCCACCACCATTTCCAGCGTCTCGCGGCGGCTGGGGTTGAGCGCCAGATTGTAGCCGGACAGCTCGGCCATGCCGCCGACGCGGATGCGGTTGTCGAAGCGGGTGATGGCCACCTTGTAGGTTTCGTCCAGCACGGTGGAAACCGGCGCGCCGTCGGGATTGGTGATCGGCACGGTCAGCGAATAGCCCTTGACCGGGTAGACCGGGATGTCGATGCCCAGCTCGCGCACCAGATCGCGCGAATAGCTGCCCATCGCCACCACGTAATGATCGGCGGTCAGCAAATCGTCGCCGACGCGCACGCCGGTGACGCGCTTGCCGTCGCTTTCGATGCCGTCCACCGTCACCCCGAAGCGGAATTCGACGCCGCGGGCGCGGGCCAGCTCGGCCAGGCGGCTGGTGAACAGATTGCAATCGCCGGTTTCATCGTTGGGCAGCTGCAAGCCGCCCTTGAGCTTGTGCTTGACCGCCGCCAGCGCCGGCTCCACGCGGGCGCAACCGTCCGGGTCCAGCACGTTGAAGTCCACGCCGCACTCCTTGAGCACCGCGATGTCCTTGGCCATGCCATCCACCTGCGCCTGGCTGCGGAACAGCTGCAAGGTGCCGCCCTGGCGGCCTTCGTAGTCAAGGCCGGTTTCGGCGCGCAGCTCCTTGATCTTGTCGCGGCTGTATTCCGCCAGCCGCATCATGCGGCCCTTGTTGACCGCGTAGGATTTCTCGTTGCAGTTGGCCAGCATCTTGGCGATCCACTGCAGCTGGTACAGGCTGCCGTCCGGACGGATGGCCAGCGGCGCGTGGCGCTGGAACAGCCATTTGATCGCTTTTTGCGGGATGCCCGGGGCCGCCCAGGGCGCGGAATAGCCCGGAGAAATCTGGCCGGCGTTGCCAAAGCTGGTTTCCAGCGCCACGCCGTCCTGGCGCTCCAGCACCGTCACCTGGCACCCCGCCTTGGCCAGATACCATGCCGTCGATACACCCAGCACGCCGCCACCCAGTACGATCACCTTCATCTCTTCTCTCCGTTTGTAGCCGCACTACTACACATAGTGATTTCGCGTAGTATATTCACTCAAATGCGGTTTTTTTCACCAAACTTGATCAAGATCAACGGTAGAATAACTCCAATCATACGGCATGGTAGTGAAAACATGAAAAGCAGCGCTTCCAGCGGCAAAAACCTGGACAAGATGGACCTGAAAATCCTGCGTCTCCTGCAGAAAAACGGCCGCATTCCGATGACCGAGCTGGCGGAAAAAGTGGGCCTGTCCACCACGCCCTGCACCGAGCGGGTGCGGCGCATGGAACGCGAAGGCATCATCGACGGCTACTACGCCCGGCTCAACCCGCAGCTCTTGGGCGCGTCCTTGCTGGTCTTCGTGGAAATCAAGCTGGAAGCCAAATCCGGCAATATCTTCGACGCCTTCCGCCGCGAAATCCTGAGCATTCCCGAGATTCTGGAATGCCATCTGGTGTCGGGGGAATTCGACTACCTGATCAAGGCCCGCATCCCGGACATGTCGATGTACCGCAAGCTGCTGGGCGACATCCTGCTGCAGCTGCCCTCGGCCAAGGAATCCAAAAGCTATGTGGTGATGGAGGAAGTGAAGGAAACGCTGGCCCTGCCGCTGGGCGAATGAGCGGCGGCGCCGGCCGGCGGACAGGGAAGCGCCCGCCTAAGGCGGGCGCGGAGAACGCGAGCGGCGGCGCTTATTCGGTGGTGGGCTGGATATTCAGCTTGAGCTTGCCCACCAGCCAGGTGTGGTCGTAGCTGACGATCTCGAACGGATTGCCGAAAGGATCGACGAAAAACAGCGAACAGAAGATGCGGTGGTCGCGCACCGAATCGCGGGCGATGGTCTGCCCTTCGGCGTTGGTCACACGCTCGCCGGCCAGCTGGTCTATCCACTCCAGGAAATCCTGGCCGCTGACCACGAAGGCGATGGCGCCCACACCGCTGGCGGTTTCCGCCTTGTCTTCGCTGATGGCGAGGCGCACCGCGCCGTTGGAGTTCGCCAGCATCACCGTGCCGTGCGGCCCGTTTTGCATATGCTTGTAACGCGCATCCGGCGCCAATCCCAATACGCGCTGGTACCATTTCAACGCCTTGGGCACGTCTTTTACGCGTATGTGGATATGATCGATCTTGCCTAGCGTCAGCATGCCTTCCTCATTCTTTTCTTGGTGACACGGTACGGGGAAGCGCGAACAGGGCGATGCGGCCGACAGCCCCCTTGCGGCCGCTCCCTATTTATAAAATAGCCATTGCCCCGCAGTCCGCCATTCTAGCGCGTTTTTTACCGCTTTAGCTGGCCTGCTCGCGCTGCAGCAAGGGCTTCAGATAACGGCCGGTATGGCTGGCCGGATTGTCCGCCACCTGCTCCGGCGTGCCGGCGGCGATGATCTGCCCGCCGCCCGCGCCGCCTTCCGGCCCCAGGTCGATCAGCCAGTCCGCCGTCTTGATCACGTCCAGATTGTGTTCGATCACCACTACGGTATTGCCGCTTTCGCGCAGGCGGTGCAGCACTTGCAACAGCAGGTCGATATCGTGGAAATGCAGGCCGGTGGTGGGCTCGTCCAGGATGTACAGCGTGCGGCCGGTGTCGCGCTTGGATAGTTCCAGCGCCAGCTTGACGCGCTGCGCCTCGCCGCCGGACAAGGTGGTGGCGCTCTGCCCCAGCCGGATATAGCCCAACCCCACGTCCATCAGCGTCTTGAGCTTGCGCGCCACCGTCGGCACCACGGCGAAGAATTCCAGCGCCTGCTCCACCGTCATTTCCAGCACTTCATGAATGCTCTTGCCCTTGTACTGCGCCTCCAGCGTCTCGCGGTTGTAGCGCTTGCCGTGGCACACGTCGCACGGCACGTAGATGTCGGGCAGGAAGTGCATTTCCACCTTGATCACGCCGTCGCCCTGGCAGGCTTCGCAGCGGCCGCCCTTGACGTTGAAGGAGAAGCGGCCAGGGCCGTAACCGCGCTCGCGCGACAGCGGCACCCCGGCGAACAGCTCGCGGATCGGCGTGAACAGCCCGGTGTAGGTGGCCGGATTGGAGCGCGGCGTGCGGCCGATCGGGCTTTGATCGACATTGATCACCTTGTCCAGCTGCTCCAGTCCCTGCACTTCACGGTACGGCGACGGCTCTTCGCTTGCGCCGTTGAGATCGCGCGCGGCGATCTTGTACAGGGTGTCGTTGATCAACGTGGATTTGCCGGAACCGGACACGCCGGTAATGCACACCATACCGCCCAGCGGCAGCTCCAGCGTCACGTCCTTGAGGTTGTTGCCGCTGGCGCCGATCAGGCGCAGAACGCGCGCGGGGTCAAGCTCACGCCGCCCGCCCGGCAGGGCGATCCTGCGGCGGCCGGACAGGAAGGCGCCGGTGACCGAGCGCTCGCTGGCCGCCACTTCTTCCGGCAGGCCGGCCACCAGCACTTCGCCGCCATGCTCGCCCGCGCCGGGGCCCATGTCCACCAGATAGTCGGCGGCGCGGATGGCGTCTTCGTCGTGCTCCACCACGATGACGCTGTTGCCCAGATCGCGCAGCCGCATCAAGGTGGCCAGCAAGCGGTCGTTGTCGCGCTGGTGCAGGCCGATGGACGGCTCGTCCAGCACGTACATCACGCCGGTGAGGCCGGAGCCGATCTGGCTGGCCAGCCGGATGCGCTGCGCCTCGCCGCCGGACAGGGTATCGGCGGAGCGCGACAGGTTGAGATAATCGAGGCCGACATTATTCAGGAACGACACCCGCTCGCCGATTTCCTTGACGATCTTCTCCGCCACCGCCTGCTTCTGGCCGCTGAACTGCAAGGCGGCGAAGAATCGGGCGGTTTCCTTCAGCGGCATCTGGTTCAGTTCGTGCAGTGTTCGGCCGCCGATGAAAACGTGACGGGCCTCCAGCCGCAGCCGCGAACCCTGGCAATGCGGGCAGGGTTGATTGTTCTGGTACTTGGCCAGCTCCTCGCGCACCGCGCTGGAGTCGGTTTCGCGGTAGCGCCGCTCCAGATTGGGAATGATGCCCTCGAAGGGATGGGCGCGGGTGAACTTGGTGCCCTTCTCCGACATGTAAGTGAATTCGATGCTGTCGCGGCCGGAACCATGCAGCACCACGTTGCGCACCTTCTCCGGCAAGTCCTCGAAGGCGAGATCGGCCACCGAAAAGCCGTAATGCTCGCCCAGCGCCAGCAGCATCTGGAAGTAGAACTGGTTGCGCTTGTCCCAGCCCTTGATCGCGCCGGAGGCGAGGGAAAGCTCCGGATGCGCCACCACCCGGCGCGGATCGAAGAAGGTGATCTCGCCCAGGCCGTCGCACTTGGGGCAGGCGCCCATCGGATTGTTGAACGAGAATAGCCGCGGCTCCAGCTCCGGCAGGCTGTAGCTGCACACCGGGCAGGCGAACTTGGCCGAGAACCAGTGCTCCTTGCCGCCATCCATTTCCACCGCGATGGCGCGGCCTTCGGCATGGCGCAAGGCGGTTTCAAAGCTTTCGGCCAGGCGCTGCTTCATGTCTTCGCGCACCTTGACCCGGTCGATCACCACCTCGATGGTGTGCTTCTTGTTTTTGTCCAGCTTGGGCACGGCGTCGATCTCGAACACCTCGCCGTCCACCCGCACCCGCACGAAGCCCTGGGCGCGCAGGTCATCGAACAGGTCCAGATTCTCGCCCTTGCGGCCGACGATGACCGGGGCCAGGATCATCACCTTGGTTTCCTCCGGCAGGGCCAGCACGTGATCGACCATCTGGCTCACCGTCTGGCTGGACAACGCCGCGCCATGCTCCGGGCAATGCGGATCGCCGACGCGGGCGAACAGCAGGCGCAGGTAATCGTGGATTTCCGTCACCGTGCCGACGGTGGAGCGCGGGTTGTGGCTGGTGGCTTTCTGCTCGATGGAAATCGCCGGCGACAGCCCCTCGATCAAGTCCACATCGGGCTTTTCCATCAATTGCAAGAACTGGCGCGCGTAGGCCGACAGGCTTTCCACGTAACGACGCTGGCCTTCGGCGTACAGGGTATCGAACGCCAGCGATGACTTGCCCGAGCCGGACAGCCCGGTGATCACGATCAATTGATTGCGGGGCAGATCCAGGTTGATGTTCTTGAGATTGTGCGTGCGTGCGCCACGGATGCGAATGCTGTCCATAAAAAGGCTGTTACTCACCGTCGTCAGGGAACCTGATACTATACCGGACTTGGCAAGGCCGACTCCACTTGTCTTTTCGCGTCATCCGCAAGCCGGCGCGGTCGTTAAACCTGCAAGGGCTTCCCTGCCCAAGGGGCCGCTTCAGAACCTGCCACCAAAAAACAAAACGCAAACACAACGACACACCATGAACGCAACCGAACTACGCGCCAGCCTGGGCCTGGCCGGCATCTACGCCCTGCGCATGCTGGGCATGTTCCTGATCCTGCCGGTATTCGCCTTGTACGCCAACACGCTGCAAGGGGCCGACAATCACACCCTGATCGGCATCGCGCTGGGCAGCTACGGCCTGACCCAGGCCATCCTGCAGCTGCCGCTGGGCATGCTCTCCGACAAGATAGGCCGCAAGAAAGTGATTTACGGCGGACTGATCCTGTTCGCCATCGGCAGCTTCGTCGCCGCCGGCGCCCACGACATCGCCACCCTGACCCTGGGCCGCGTCATCCAGGGCGCGGGCGCCATCTCCGCCGCCATCACCGCGCTCCTGGCCGACCTTACCCGCGAGGAAAACCGCACCAAGGCGATGGCGATGATAGGCATGTCCATCGGCACCACCTTCGCCGCCAGCCTGGTGCTGGGCCCCCTGCTGGCCAAATACATCGGCGTCAACGGCATCTTCGCCCTCACCGGCGTCCTGTCGCTGGCCGCGCTCGCCGGCGTCTGGCTGATCATCCCCAACCCGGTGCAGTCGCGCTTCCATTCCGACGCCGAGGCCAACACCAAGCGTCTGCCGGCGGTGCTGAAAAACAGCCAGCTGCTGCGCCTCAATTACGGCATCTTCGCGCTGCACGCCGCCCAGATGGCGATGTTCATCACCATCCCCTTCGCCCTGATCAAAACCGCCCACCTGGACAAGAGCGAGCACTGGCAGGTGTACTTGCCGGTCACCGTCATCGGCTTCCTGCTGATGGTGCCGGCCATCATCTACGGCGAAAAGAAAGCGCGCCTCAAGCAGGTCTTCGTCGGCGCCATCGCGCTGATGACCGCGGCCCAGGCCGGCATGGCCCTGGCGCTGAACAGTTTCTGGATGATCGCCGGCTGGCTGGCTCTGTATTTCATCGCCTTCAACATCCTGGAAGCCACGCTGCCCTCGCTGATTTCCAAGATCGCGCCTGCCGATGCCAAGGGAACCGCGATTGGCGTGTATAATACGGCCCAGTCTTTTGGCCTGTTTCTGGGGGCGGCCGCCGGCGGCTGGCTCTACACTCATTTCGGCCCGACCGGCGTGTTCGCCTTCACCAGCGCGCTGATGCTCAGCTGGCTGGTCTGGTCTTTCGGCATGCAGCCGCCCAAGGCGGTGCGCTCGGTGATGTACCACATCGGCGACAGCTGGCAAGGCGACGCCGCCGCGCTGTCTCGGCAATTGGCCGCGGTGGACGGCGTCAGCGAGGCCATCGTCTTGCAGGAAGATCGGGTGGCTTACCTCAAGGTTTCACAGCAAAGCTGGGATGAAACCGAAGTGAAGCGCCTGATCCAGCAAACGTTCTAACCCGGCGCGCCGGACGCAAGCCGCGCACAGCAATTTATTTGAATTCGAATCGGAGATATTCATGAACAGCATCACCTTTGACGGCCGCCTGGCGGCAGACGCGGAACTGCGCTACACCCCCAGCGGCGAGCCGGTTCTGTCCTTCCGCGTGGCCAGCGATATCGGTTTCGGTGAGCGCAAGACCACCAACTGGTTCAGCTGCCAGGTCTGGGGCAAGCGTGGTGAATCGCTGAAGAATTACCTGGCCAAGGGCCAGCAAGTCACCGTCTACGGCCAGCTTACCCTGCGCGAATGGCAGGACAAGGAAGGCAACAAGCGTCTGTCTCCGGACGTGCGCGTCAACGAGCTCAGCCTGCAAGGCGGCCGCAGCGAAGCGGGCGGCGCGTCCGCTGGCGGCATGGGCGGCGGAATGGACGACGGCTACGGCTACAACGCCCCGGCCCCGCGCCAGGAAGCCCCGGCCGCTCCGCGCCGCCAGGAGCCGAAGCCTGCGCCCCGCATGGACGACATGGACGACGACATTCCGTTCTAGACAGGAATTGATATATTTTGTAAAGAAAAGGCCGCCATCTGCGGCCTTTTTTTATTGTCATTCAATCACTTACAGCTCCTCAAGGCGCTGTTGCACAAATCCGCCCGTCCCGCGGCTTGGTAAGATAGTGACATGACCAAGCCCGCTCCAAAACGCTATC
>NJIE01000007.1 GCA_002213445.1 Xenophilus sp. AP218F
GCCGCCGTGGTTCACCGCCTTGGCGCGGCCGGCGCCGGCGGCCAGCTGCTGGCGAGCGGGCGTCGGCCACTACGAGCTGGTCCTGGCCGGCCTGGCGGCTCGCCGCCGTGGTTCACCGCCTTGGCGCGGCCGGCGCCGGCGGCCAGCTGCTGGCGAGCGGGCGTCGGCCACTACGAGCTGGTCCTGGCCGGCCTGGCGGCTCGCCGCCGTGGTTCACCGCCTTGGCGCGGCCGGCGCCGGCGGCCAGCTGCTGGCGAGCGGGCGTCGGCCACTACGAGCTGGTCCTGGCCGGCCTGGCGGCTCGCCGCCGTGGTTCACCGCTCTGGTACGCAAGGCGTAGCACAGCAGGTCACCTAGCAGTGCAATGATGTACCGAAAAAAACCCGCCGGCGGCGGGTTTTAAGAATTTTATTATGGAGAAACTTGTGGTGTCAGACCCCGATCTCTCTGCTGTTTGAGGCTATAAGCATCCTGTGGATTTTTCCAATCACTTGGTTGGTAACGTCTATTGTTAAACTCTTGGCCCATTGCGCCAGGTACGTTGGCAGGATTTGCTTGTGTGTACCCGGAACGCACAGATGGAGTTGGATCCCAGACTGATCCAGTCGTTGGGGTATTTAAAACTCCATTATTAATATTGCCAAGAAATCCGTTTTGGGTTGTTGATAAAGGAACTCCAGCATTTCCAGATATTGCCATGCTAAGTCCCGCATATATCCCTGCTGAAGCGAGGCCATAGGCCGCAGCTCCCCACGAGGATGCGGCCCCCGCCCCCGCAGCTACTACGCCAGCACCAGATCCCACACTAGCAGCAGCACCTGCTGTAGTCATCCCCGGCCCTAATCCAGCTAACATCACGCCACCTGCCCACGCTAGAGCGAAGGCTATGATGATGAATGATATGAAACCTAATCCCGATTTTGTTTCCTCATGGTTGAACGCGTGGTATTCAGAGGTATTGAGATCGCCGTTATTCCAATCAACAAAATTTACACCACTATCGACCACCAGATCTCGCGGGCAGGGATTTGACGGGCCACTGTCTACGACACAATATGCGGTACTCATTGAAGTACCTCCACGCCCGTAGGTCGTGCCCATGTACCAGTGCGGTTTCACATAGGCGTCCAAATAAGTCGTTGTCTTCTTAACAAATACATTTCCACTCTTTCGTGTTCCTTGGTTGATACGAGTTTCTGCGACCCCAACCATAGCGTTATCGCTACGGTAATACTTCATAGCCATACCTACTGCCGCAAAAAAAGCACTGGGATTCAGATTTCTCCATTCATCGCAAACTAGGTTGGAGTTGGTATAGCGATCCCAGGGATCTTTCCAGTTATCTCTTGCCGATCCTGTATAATTGACAGCAGCACATGTAGCGCTGGCATAGAATGCCGCAAATGGATTCAATCCTCGGAAGTTTCCAGGAATAGGTGATCCATCAGCATTCCTATGTCGAGCCCATTTACTGCCGTCCTTTGGAGCCCAGGGACGGATTTGCATTTCTACGCCACCACTGGGAAGCTTTCTCAAGGTCACTACGTCGATACGACCGGTGGCGCTTTCCGGGTGATAGCGGGCGTAAATTTGTGGCTTGGCTGCGAATGTTGAATAGAGACTATCTGAAACTTGCCCAGGCGGAATCTGTGCGATCAATGCACCAAGATTGTTTTTTGTATAACGAATATCGCCATTTAGCATGTAAACAGCTTGTCTATACAAATCATCGCTCATCGCATTAGTTACTGGAGATATAACAAAGGTAGCCAGATATAAAAACAACACCACCACCGAGTGCAAATTAATGTATTTTCTTATAAACGGCATGCGACCTCCTGCTATTGCGAAAAGTGAACTGTGCGAGGATTATTTCCCGCCTCTTTTATTGTGAGCAATAATTTTGCCATTACCCACAATAAAATTGTGATCTTCATGCTCCACGCAAATCGAGTAAACCGAATCTACTCTCCATGGCGTTATCGAAGATACAGTAACTTGCTTTCCCGATGCATTAAGCAGGGTTGATCCGATCTCGAGTTCGCCATGCCGAAGGTCATAGTGTTGATATATTTTATGTGATTTTTCTGGATTAATGGAAAGCCACTTAAAACCATTCCACACCGGGTGGCAGTCTGTTAATCTTTCCACAGTACCGTCGTCAAATTCAACTGAATACAAGAGCCCCTCCCCCTTTACTGTTTCTGAAATGTATGCTGACTCAATTTGGCCGCGCGCAAAATTCATAACAGAAACAGAATCACCAACATTCAGATCTTCAATCTGAATTTGAGAATTGTCTGACATAAGGATCAATGAGCCTGCGGCGAAGCAGCACGCATTGTGAGCTACTATGTTTTTTGATCCGACTAAGTAGTTATGATCATTATGATCAACCGTCAGTGTATAAACCTCCGCTTCGAGACATGGGTATACTTTGGATATCTTTTCAATTTCGACTTCCTCACCATGACCGTTAATGACGACCCCGCCTTCTACTAGCTTGTGAAAACTCAGACCGTATTCAGAGTATGAATTCGAAGATGCATCAGGATCTATGGCCCCCCATAAATCACCTCCCATCCAGAGAGGGTGATCATCAGTTACATAAAGAGGATCAGCAGATTTTCTGAATACAATTTTATACAAGATTCTTTGTTTTTTAATTACTGCTATAACTTGCGAATCTTCCATGAGTCCACTGCTTAAATTCAGTGAAATAACTTTATCGCCAACACACAAATTTTCAATCGGAACATACTGACCCTCCTCTATTAAAATCGGCGTTCCTTTAGCGAAGCAACAATTCGCACTGCTTCCACCGCTACTGGAAACACGCCTACTTACCTCGACCGGGAAACTATTAGGCGGACATCCTCCATTTACAAATCCACTATTATTTGCAGCGTCGTAATTCGCATTGGAAATGCAAATATAACTCACCGCCCCACCTAGTTGAATTTGAGTATACGCCCCGACCACCAGACCTGCACACCCAGCCACTGCTAACGGAGCCCCGATCGAGCTACCAAGCACTGCCGCCATAATCAGAGAAAATTTTTTTGCACGCATACCATACCCTTTCATGGTTAGTTTATTTGTCGAGCATTAGACGAGAACGATCGAGACGGCCAAATTTCCTAGCAGCAATAACGGAATCCTCGCTAACCCTTATATTCGCTGCAGTTCTTGAACACTTTGGCAACTCATCATACTCATCCAGCAATTCTAATATATCTTTAGATTGAAAGTGATATATTAGCGAAGGGAGCTTTGATTTTTCTATTTTACTGTGCTCAAGCAGAATATGAAGTAATGCGGATTTCGCAGGAGACTGACCGGAAAAGGCAAGATGTCGCAGCGTAATTCTACCATTTACCGTCACTGCTTCCTTGACAATCTCAACAGCGTCCGGATCATCCAAAGACAACCAAAGCGTGCCAGTTTTAGACCCACCCCCAAATACTATTGGATCTGCCGGCTGCGCACGAGCCTGAGCAATTGCTTGCAGGACGCTAATCATAGATAATCCATCATCATGCATTTGAAAATTCAAATTGCTTGTATTATTTAATTCCTCTGACTCAGCTCGGCATTGTACCGAAGGGTTTGGATATAGCAGCTCTGAATTTACAACAGAACCCGGGAGGCCTAAAACTCCCATCACTAGAATAGCGGCCAAACTCATGAACCCACCCTCAACGATATGAAATTGGTGCTAGATTTACGATCATTCCTGGCGGATAGCTATTTACCTCGACAAGATCTAACTTCCCGTTTTCTGGGTTTATGATCTGGCTTGATAACGCCCCTAATTGGCTGCGAGTTATTGGAACTGATTTAGTCTGATCAATAGTGGGTGACACGCTTCGCCCACTATATCGATTCACTTGAACATAGCTTCCATCCATATTCACCAAATAGCGATCGATGATTGTTATCAGCGAGAATCCATAGCGTTGCTTGTTCGTATAGGTCTGCCCGGTATCTTGGCAGCAGCACGCTGGTAACTGAATCGTGCGCTCGTAGATATCCAGAGCCATATTTGCCGCCTGCGATCCGTCCGGCTGCTCTGTATAATCCGGCTGTACTTTTCTAACGTAATCGACCACTGCACGAATCGAATCAGTCGTCCTGATCAAAGTTTTAACGTCGGGAAATGCCTGAGGGCAGCTAGGCGAACTATTGTGGTCAATCAGACATTTGAGTCCTGAATCAGGATCGGTCGTGATGTCGGAACTTGCGGGGGGCTCATCGTATGCGCCGTTGGTCTGAATCACCGTAGCAGGGGTCAGCGCCTGAAAACTGAGGTTGCGGGTGTCGTACTTGAGCGTTCCAGAGTCCGGATACTGCCAGCTCTGTGGAAGCCCCGTCTCCACCGACTTGTTGGTGTACACCGTGTAGAGTGTCGTGGGAGCTGCGTCCACAACCTGAACACCCGACCAAGTCATTTTTCCCGATTTCCGTATGCTCACGCTGAATACGATGTACTTGTTCTTGTTGTTGCTCTTAACAGTTTGCTGGTAGTCGAGCCAGGCGCTATCCACGCCGATACTGTTCAAGTGCGCCACGACTTGGTTGGTGAGGGCTGCTATGCGCTTAGTAAACCAAGACTGGGCAAGATTCTGGATTTCCGCTGTCGAGAGCGTCTGGGCCCCAAGAGAAATCGGCTGTATCGTGAATACACTGGCAGCGTTGTTGATCTTCTGGCCTAGCTGCATATCGGATAGGGTGCTCCCTGCCGTGCCTACCACGCCGATACGGCCTTTGACCTGGGCAATTCCATCAAGCCCCACCGACTCGGTAAAGACTGCGGTGCGATTCTGTTGGGTTGCCACCGTGTTGGCGGCCGTCACCGGCGCACCGAAAGTGCCGACCAAAGCGGCCAGCACCAGGGAAGCCAAGCGGAAACGGAATGATTTCATGGCTTACCCTTTGATCAGGACCCATTAACTTGGGCCGCAACCGTCAACGGTGTTGAGCCCAGCGGAGCAGGAATCACCGGATCGATACCATTCGCCTGTGGTGCTTTGGGCGCGGACATAAACGGGTCGCTCCCGGCCGGCATTTGATTATTCAGGGTGCTTCCTTGCAGCAGCGGGGAATTGATTTTTTCGCTGGCGGCAGTCTGCAGCGGGTTAGTGAGCGGCGTTTGGCCTGCGTCATTGCATACCGAAATCGACGCTCCCCCGAGCTCGATACTACAGCGGGTGATTGCGCCGACCAGTCGCCCCCCCACCGATTCGCCCGTTTTCACCGTCACTACTTTGCCGTTCTGCTCCACCATCACCGCAGCGATGCCGTTCTGCTGTACGACGCCCACGACACGAGGACCGAAAGAGGCTGGCACTGTAAATGTTGCCGCCGCAGCTACCGCCTGATTGGTGCTTACGCGCTTGCTCTTGGTTGTCTTCTTGGTTTTCTTCGTACTTTTGGTGGCGGCCGCCGGCGCGCTGAGGCCATAGGGTGTGCTGGAGCTGGCTTTCAGCGGCGGTGCCGAAGGAGCCATGGCGAAAACATCGGCGCTGCCAGCGCTACCACGTACGCCCCCCCCCACCTGGCCACCGCAATAACGAGATTGCGGGTTCTTCAAACACTCGATCTTGGCCAGCTGTTCGGTCTGTTTGAGCTTTTCGTCGATGACTGCGGAACGTAGTTTTTCCGCCTGAGCGGCTGTATTGAGCGCATCTAGACTCAGATCCTTACCTGTGAATGGATTGACAGATGCCGCAGAGCTGGCAACTTGATCGACCGGATTCGAGGCCACCGGCGCTCCAGCGGTTGGAACAACCGCTGGAGCCGCAACTGCCGGCATCGCCAGGAGGACTGATAGAAAACAAATGGTATAGCGCATGAGGACTCTCCTTAGTAGCTACCGACGGCGTTGATGCTGTAGCTGGCGCCGCCAGGTAAATTGGTCATGATGCTTGCGCTGAATGGTGGCAGCGCGAAGGTTGGAGTTGGGTTATCCGGGTTCTTGGTAGCAGAAGAGGAGTTATCGATTTGGATGGCTTGCCCATAGGCATCCACCATATCCGACGAGGCCAATCCGAGATTGCTGACTCCGGGTAGAGAAGCCAGGTTGATCACACGCCCCCCCGTCGTCCCTATAGCTCCGCCACCATCCCACCGGTTGGAAGCGCCGCCGCCACTATTCACGTTGGCAAAGTAATCGACGCTCAAATCACGGTTTGGGTCGGATAGATAGCGAGTCTGGGCGTAGCTGTGGTAGGCGTCGGCAATTCGGTTGAGCTTGGTGCTAGTATCATCAAAAGCCTTGCGTGCTATACCGTAGCCATCAACCAGCAGACCGACATTGCCACCGGCCAAGATCAGCTTTCCAGTGTTCGGATCGAAAGAGGTCCCAGGGTCCAAATTTTCCGACCGTCCTCTTGATACGACTGCCATTACTCGGTAGTACAGAGTTGCACCTCCTACCGTCTGTGAGAGCTGCCTGGACACATAGATATTGAACGGGCGGCGATAGCCGTCCAGAGCTAGGTCCGCTGTCGCGCGCGACGAATAGGCAGCCAAAGGAGCCAGGATGGTGCCGGTTGCGGTCACTCCATTGGTGATACTTCCTGCGGGTAATGACAGGATCGGACCGGTCTGAGCTTCTGCGCTTACCAAATTCCCCCGGTAGGCCGCCGCCAAGGCATCCCGAAGCGCTTCGATTGCCTTGTCATTCGCGGTTGATTGCTTAGCCAACGAATATTGGTAAAACGAGGCCGATAGCACCGGGATCATAATCGCCAGGATGGCCGTGGCGATCAGGAGCTCCAGTAGCGTGAAACCACGCTGGCGACGGAATGCTTGGCAGCTATTCATGAGGAGATCCTTGTCTCCAGACGCTCGCGGTCATACGAGGCGGCGAGAGCATCCTCTCGCTTTACCTGCCCACTCATCACCATCTCTGCCAGGGAGTCATTGAGAACGTGCATCAACGGCCGGCGCTTGTTGATCTCTTCACCTAGCTGCTGCAGCTCCCCCTTGCGGATCATGTTCTGAATAGCCCGCTCGTTCGCTGGCAGTACGACTACCTCATGAGCGAGGTTACGGCGTTTCCCGTCTATGGCTGGAACGAGTTGCTGCGAGATCACGGCACGCAAAACAGAGGCAAACGTCTTTCTCAGCGACTCGGCTTGGGTCCCGGAGAGCAGATCGCAGACTCGATCGACCGTGTTTTCGAAGTTATTGGTGTGGAGAGACGCGAAGACCAGGTGTCCACTCTCAGCCCCTTGAATCGCAGCAACTAGGGTATCTTGATCCCGGATCTCGCCGATCATCAGCAGGGTCGGGCTTTCGCGCATTGCGTCGCGGATGCCTGTGATGAAGTCGGGCACATCAACGCCGATCTCACGCTGATTGACACATGAGCGTTTCCGCTTGAGTCGGTACTCGATTGGGTGCTCGAGGGTAATGATCTTGCCTGCGATGGTCTCGTTGTAATGATCAATGAGCGCCATCTGCGAAGTCGACTTACCCGAGTTGGTTTGGCCGGTAAATAGCACCAAACCATTCTTGCAATACACTAAGTCACCCACTTCGACAGGCAACCCCAGAGAGCTGTAATGCGGAATCGAGCCGCGAATCCAACGCAGCGTCAAGGACAGTTCGGTTTCAGCGCAGGTAGAGCGAAGCGCCGCGCGAAAATCATAGTCGCCTATTTTGAGGGAGAAGTCGTCGGAACCGTTGGACTCTTTCAGCTTTGGCCGTAGATCTCCGCCATAGCGGGCATGGAGCAGCTCGGAAAGGCTGTTGCTGGTGATGACAACTTCGGGTTCAATAGGCTCGAAACCCAAAGCGCCATTAATGCCAGCAGGGCAATTAGTATCAAGAAAAACATCCGCTAAAGCTGGGTGTTTTTCGATCTGATCAAGGATGAGCGTTGCGAGCATCGACATGAGAGTCTCTTCGTTGTGTTTCGATGTTGATTAGTTAACGGTTTGTATGGCGGTCCCGATCACGGCCGCACCCCAAGGGGTCCTAGCCCTCACAACCATCGTGTAAGGAGCCCCGGTAGTTCGTGCATCCGTGCCATTACTCACCTGGATTGCACCATTCCAAGCATCCACCAGCTGCGTGTTGCTCAGTCCCAACTGGGTGGCAATAACATTCGCCGACGTATAGCTGTCGAGGCATGGAATTTCACCTGGTGCTACGTTGCTGCAATCAGCGGGTCGGAAAGGATTTCGCGTCATGTCGCCTCCATTGGCAGCCTGACGTTGCTGCGCATAGTTATTGAGCGCACTAACTACCGTGTTCACTGCGGTAGATGTTCGTTGCCAGGCTTCTTGCTGAAGACGCTGGCCAGAAACCAATACCGCTCGTGCTTTCGGGTCCGGGTTGAAAACCCCGGTCGACGCCGTGAATGTGGTCGTGTCCGTTGCGCTGTCGTTGATCCACAGCGCAATGGAATGCCAGTTCATGCTCCCCGAACTCAGTTTTTGGCTGATCTCAATATGAAGGCCGTGGCGGAGCGTAATCCCAGCCCCTGCGAGAACATCCGCGACGGTGGGATCAGCCGCGCCGGTCGCGTCTATCGTCCCGATATTGCGCTGGTACCATGCAGTGACCGCCGACGCGGTCTGTTCCAGATAAGCGTCTCGTTGATACGGACGATCGTTGCGGCGTTTATTGGCCAGCAACTCCGCCTCGCTGGCGGTCACGGCGATAGCCATGGCCACCAGGAAGACGATGAACCACCCTGCGGCGCTGCCCCGTTGTTTCTTAAGACTTGGGATTGGCTGCATGGCTTGAGCCCTTGGCATCAGTTGTGCGCATCAAACCACTTAGTGATGGTCCCCGGTGCTCCACCTGTGCCCAGCACGGTCTTGCAAACAGTCGAGCCAGCCGACTTATTACACTGGCTGTCCGCTTCACGCAGAATCTCGTCCGGAACGTTGGCCGATTGGATGCCATAGCGCACACCCGTCGTGGTATCGCGTACGATGGTTGCGGTGATTCCAGTAGCTATAGTGTCGAGCATCGCGGCGCCAGCGGCGTTGAATGTTGCCCCTTTGGCGTACGGACCACGCCAGTTGCTAGTCATGCTGATGCCGCAGAACGAATTAGCGGAATCCGCTTGGGTGTTCAGCGCGCGCAGCAAGGTCGGGTAGCAGCCACCATCTTGATTCAGCAAGCTGGCCCCCTGCCCCAGACTATCCATCGACGACAGCATCGCGGTTGCCTTCGATTTGGTGCTGTTCATGAAGGGCGCAACGATAGCGCCCAGAACGGCAATAATGGCGACGCCGATCATGAGCTCAAGAAGGGTAAAGCCCTCCTGGCGTTTGTTGCTTCGGCTTTTCGCTTGAGTATTATCGGAATTGAATTGCATGAAATTCCCCTAGTTGGAGTTACAGGTTGGACAATGCGGCAATCATGTTCGGGAGAACAGTGACTGCGATGAAAGCCAGGACAAGTACGGCACCAAACATGGTGGAGCCGTAATTGACGATCGTGGCAAGAATGGTCGACTTGGTATTTACGATGTTGATTTGCTCTTGCACCATCCGTCCGAGCTGATCCGGCAGAGAGCCGTTTTTGCTCGCTTTAAGAGCAATAACCACATAGCGAGGAAACTTGGCTTTCTCTGCCGCCTCAGCTTCGGTATGGGTATGTGCGAACTGGGCAAAGCGGCGCGCGCGCCGGCGGTTGACATCCATATTCGCCATGCGCTGAAGTGCCCGGAGCTGGATCTCCTTTGGCATCCCCGCCTGATACAGTAGGCGGAAGCTCGACCACATCATGGCCAAGTCAGAACGCTCCGCGATATCCCGCGGAAGCTGGAAGGACAGAGCCAGGCTCTTGGCTAACGACGAGCGTATAAAAGCCACAAGCGCCATGCCGGTGAGCACATGAACGATCGTGGTGAGAGTCAGGTTTTCTCTGTACCACAATGCAAAATGATAGAGTCCGCTTATCGAAGGCGGAATGTGATCCCCAAAGTTGTGCAGATACGATTCAGCGGTTGGAGGCAAGATGAACGCAAACGCTGCGTAGACGAGCATATAGAACGCCACGCCTAGGGCGGCTGGGGCGATCATCATGCGTCTAATGTTGCGATTACGCTCGTCCGTTCGACGGTGATCATCGGCCAGTGCGCGGAGGCCTTCGACCAGGTCTCCGCCCTTCTCGAGTGCAATCAGTACCTCGACATCTCGGCCAGAGAAAACACCGGTTTGACGAGCCGCTTCACCCATGGTCAGGCCAGACTCCTGGATGACCAAAGCCATACTGTCCAATGCATGCCTTAATCTCGGGTCAGACACCAACTCGCTAGCCACCAACAGAGTCTCTGCCGTATTGCTTTTGCTCTCCCGCTGTGCCGCGCAAAACTCATACACACGAACCAATTCTTCGACAGGAATTGCTTTATTGAAGACGGTGGCGAGTGAGGCCTGCCAATCCAATTTGATAGTGTGGACCGCGTAGCCTGCGCGGCGCAGCTTGGCCGCGCAACGGAGGGAATCCTTACCATAAGCAATACCACTCACTGGACTGCCGCCCGGCGTACGGCCGCTATATTGAAAGGCGAACTCCATTAGTCTTCCCTCGGCACGTTTTCTCGAATTTCTTCGATCGACGTCACGCCATCAGCGACCATCTCCAACCCATGGCGCCACATGCGATGCTCCGTGGCGAATGCGGCATCATCGATCTCAGAAATGGGGGCATTGCGCTCGATCAGGCGCCGGATGTTCGACGTCACTCGTAGCAGCTCGTAGACCATCCGACGGCCACGGTAGCCCGTGTGATTACACAGATGACAGCCGCCAGGGTTAGCTCGATAAAGCTGCACATTCGTGGTTGGGATCTTGCTGTCGGTCAGGGTTTGCCGGGTTTCCATCCTCGTGTCCGGTTGGCGACAATGAGTGCACAGGCGCCGGACCAGACGCTGACCAAGGATCGCTGACAGCTCGGATGCGACCATCTCGGCCGGTAGGTCGAAACGACGGAACTGGCTGATCGCAGACGGGGAGCGTTTAGTGTGGAAAGTGACGAAGCACAGGTGACCGGTATTGCTCGCGCGCAGCATCAAGTCGCAGGCTTCGGCGTCTCGAGCCTCACCCTGCAGGATCACGTCAGGGTCGTTCCGCAGCATGCCCTTCAAAAGAATCTTGCTGCCGCTCGCTTCATCGTAAGTGTTCGGGACTTCATACTGCTTCCAGCGGGGGTCGCGGAACTCGACCGGTCGCTCGATGGTTTGCAGCGAGCGGGCATCGGCATCGATGCGGCGCAGGCCAGCATACAGCGTCGTGGTTTTGCCAGAGCCAGTCGGCCCGGTGATGATGATCAACCCGGCGCTGGTCGATAGGATGTCTTCTAGGAACGTCTTGTCATGCGCTTTGAAGCCTAGCTTGTCCCAGTCAGTCACGGTGGACTGACCATCGTTTACCCGGATCACCACGGTATCGCCACTGATCGCATGACCGAACTCCAAGCGGAAGTTCCAGCGCAAGAACATGTCTTGCACCTCTTTCTCGATTTCCCAGCCTTCCCGGGTTTGCAGGCCGCCCTCAACCATCAACTGCTGCTGCAGATCCTCGTTGGTGACGCCTGCCATATTGCGGAGCAGGTTATTGAGCGCTTCATAGGTTTTCAGGCTCATCGGCGCAAAGCGCTGCCTTACGCCATCGAATCGGTACAAGATGTAGCCGACCTTGGCAGTCCGCTCCAGGTGAATATCCGATGCACCGCAGTAACAGGCATGACGAAGAAGATCGAAGACCAGCGCGCGGTTGGAGGCGAGCGCGATATTCTCTTCATCGTCGGCATGCAGATCGGACTTGGCGTTGGTTGCATCGCATTCGCGAATGCGTTGGAGCAGCGCCTGCTCGGTATTACTGAACCAGCGGAAATACACGCCCTGGACGGTGGTGGCCGAAGCGAATTTGAAATGGATATGCACTGGCAAGCTGCGAGTGCGGAAGAGGTCGTAGAAATAGTTTTCCGCATCGTTCCGATGATCGATGCGGCTAATCGCGACCGAGAGCTCGTGCGTCGCCGGATCGTAACCAACCGGGACAAACGGCTGGGGCTTGGGCAATGGGAATCCTAGCGCCAGATAATCGCTCAAATCGAGCTCGCGCGCCTGGTCGCTCGTAAGTGGCTCGTGGCTGTAGTACGCGGCCTGGACCCGCACCACTACATCGTCAGTCGCGTACCCAAGGTCACTGACGATATCAACGAGCTCTTCCTTGCGCTCGAGGCGCATTTGTAGCTGGCGGATTTGCAAAGGCATCAACCCCGCCCGGCGAAACAGGTTAGACAAGTCGCGGTTCTGCGCCTTTTGCTCGTCGAGCGCCTGTACCAGTTGCTCTGGCGTCAGCCTGCCTTGCTCAACGAGGTAACTGCCAAGCTGTGCACCCGATGCCTGATGCAGCCGGAGCGCGCTATCAAGTTGCGCCTGGGTAATCCAGCCCTTTTCTACGAGAACCTCGCCCAGCCGAACGCGCAACGAGTCGTCCGTTTCGGTCAATGCGGTATTCTCTACCATGGGCTCGCGAGTGATCGGCAGCGCAATCACGGTGGAGGCCGCGGGACGCTCATCAGCCTCGTGTACCGCGGCCCGATGATCAGACTTGCCCTGGTCGAGTTCTTTAGCATTCAATTCAAGTGAAAACATAGTCATACCCCCAGGACCAACAGATCCATCTCCACGCTGGTCGTGTTCACCTTGAGCTTGCGGATGGCAACAGGGCGGGTGCTGATTGCACCGAGGAAGCGCTTCAGCCCCATGTAGTCGTGGTAATTTGCCTTGATATGCAACTCGACCGAGCGAACCGAGTTGTCGGTTTGGCCGAGCGGCGACGACATGCCGTCGAGCGGCATAGCATCGCGCGATGCCTGCGCTTTTGCGGTGCTGAGGCTGCTGAATTCCATCAGGTTGACGGCACGATTTCGCTCAAGCATCAGCAGCGTCTCCGCCAGTTCGCGGTCAAGACTCACCAACGGCGTTTCATGAGCACCAGCTACCGCATGACGAAGCCCCTCCTGAACGGTTTGCGCTTGGTGCAATTGCTGCTCGGACTGGGCCCGCCTACCAGCTGCAACGGTGGCCCGCTCGGTCCCTGAGCGCAGGAAATAGATGCTAATGAGCAACAAGGCCGCCAAGCCGATTAGGAAGTGCTTGGCTGTAATCGACATCGATGGCATTGAGATCTCCATAAACTTTAATTCCGCTTCGGATCAGACCTGCCGGAGGCGGTGCGGTAAGGGCGGTTTGCACTGCCGCAGAAGAGGCTGCGCGCGACAGGAACGGGAGAGAACTTGCATTCCCGGCTGCGTCTCCCTTGGCCGCGACCGTGACGGTGTAAACGACGCTCCCATTGCCGGCATCGAACCGGATAGTGGTGTCGGGATGCCACAGCTGCTCGGATGCCATAAACAATTGCGGCAGCGGCAGGGAAAGTTGCTGGCTGACACGCAGTGGCGCCTGGCGAATGGTGGCTGCATTGCTGCGCAGAATGGCTTGCGTGCGCGCATCCGCGTCTTGGCTCGCTCGCTCGTCAACGATGGCGGAGCCGAACCGCCATGCGGCAGTACCGCCGATGACCAAGAGCCCCAGCATGAGTATCCCGATTGCTGCCTTTTCCACCTGACTACGCCGGACTCCAGCGATCCGCTCTTCGCGATCGTAGGTCGGCACGATTGCTGCGACCTCGCGGATCTTATCCAAGGTGAAGAGATCTAGATTGGCTGGCGGCTTGATTCGGTGCTGATCAGAAAAGGCCAGCACAAATTTCGGGAGACGTTCCTGATCCGGATCCAGGACGATCTGGGTTTTAACACCACCATCAGGGAGCAGCGCAATCAGAACGCCAACGCAACCTGGGCCCAAATCACCAAGCAGAAAACCAGTTAGCTCGGGTTCCGAGGGAGGAGGCAGCCCTTTTTGTGCGCGTAGGAGGTCTAGCAACGCGACACCCGGTGTAATCGGAGCTGGCTCTTCCATGATGGCGTCCACACCGCGCGCATAAAGTGCACGATAAGGCTCTCCGCTCAGGTTGAGCATGCGCGACTGTTCGTCGGCTTCCGGATTGCTCAGCACCTGGGCAAGCGCATCCTTCTGACTGCGCTTCTTCGGAGCACTAAAGCGCATATCCGCTTTATCGAAAGCGATGATCCAATCGGTCTCAGCCGGAAGAGTATCCACAGCGCGCAATGCGTTGCCTTCGACGACAAAGCATCGACGCCCCAGAGTATTAACATCGGCGATCAAACCGATCCGTTCCGGGAGCTTCGGCTTGTGGCGTAGCATTAAAGCGACTCCCCGATCAGGGCATCGACCCGCGGCGCCGGGATTACATTGGCGTGCACCAGGATAACGGTCCCGCGCTGCTCGTCCTTGTTGTTTCGCCCTTTCACCAGTTCGCCGAGACCAGGAATATCCATCAGCCCAGGGACACCTTGCTGGATCTTCGACACCGTACCGCTGTTGGACCCGGCGATGATGACGGTCTTGCCACTTTCGACTGTTGTATTCAGATAGCCATCAGTGACAGGGCGCATCGGGCCCACAAGCTGGGTCCCCCCGGGTAGGTTGAATTTCGAAAAACCGTCAATGCGGGCGATCAGCGGAACCAAGGTGACATCGACGTACTGGTTCGACACTACATGTGGGATGGTGGCGAACGAAAGGCCCTGCATGGCAAATGCTAACGAGCCACTAGCTTGCACCGTCGCACTACCACTTCCGCTCGTAGTGTTGGTTGTTACGCTTGGTAAGTACGGGACTTGCTCAGCGTTGGTCAGAATCGCCGGTGCGTGATTGTTTGGACGACCGTGGTAGCGGACCAGTACATTCACATCGGTGATCTTGCGCAATGCTTCGATGACACCGCTCACACTTTTTCGAGTGATGGTTGCGTCAAATGCCGGCGAGTCGACAACCGAGGCAGAGTTCATCACCTTGACGGTCCCGTTGGTGACGCCACTAAGCACCTTGGTCCAATCGAAACCCATCTGAAACTGATCGGTCAGGCCAACATCGAGAACCGTCGCCTCAATGTCCACCACAGTCAGCGCATCGCGCAACCAAGTTTCGACAAAGTCGCGGGCGCGGCGCAAATCACTGGCCGACCCCGGCACCGAGATCAGGCCGGTCTCCGGATTGGCCTTAACCCGGGCCGCTGACGACGTAGACAGAACTCCCTTCAAGTGCTCCACCACGGTATTGACCGAGTATGCATGCTTCCCCTGAACCGATACCGTAGCATTGTCGCTGCCGTCGCCACTTCCGCCGCCTCCGCCACCTTCACCCGCCCCGCCACTACTCGTCCCACCGCCGGCACTGGTACCCAGGGAGTTTGACACGTTGGTATCAATACTCGTGGATTTGAGCACCCCAACCGGAATGCGGAAGGTGTATACGCCTTCATTCGCTAGTGACACGATATGCCGAGTACGATCAATGATCGCCACCACTCCGCCAGCAAAGGCAACTTCACGGATGGCTGTTTCAGCATCTAACTGCCGAAAACTCACCGAAACCGGAATGCGGGTGTCAACATTGCCTACTGCGGTTACTTCGTAACCAGCCTGCTGAGCCAGCGCACGCAGCGTCGGCATCAGCGGTGCACGCTCTACGCTAAGTGTCACACCGCCACCCGATGGCCGGGTATAGTCCGCGGATTGCGCTCGTAAATACGGGCTATTGGTTTCCAGAAGCGAGGGATCGGCTTTCGATCGGCTTACGTCAGCAATACCAGATTTCACCCTCTGCTTGACGTGTTCAGCGGGAGCCACACACCCCGCAAATAGCAGCGTCATAACCAGTACGGAATATCTCAGTTGGAAGTTAATCACGGCACTTCTCCTCTTCAGAGCCGGCCGGGTAAACCTCCACAACTGGCTTTACATTGCCTCGATGCACGCAAATGGATAGCCCGTAGTTGCGCACGACGTTGAATATTGCTTTCTCTGGCTGATCAGCATGGACGGCCAGCCCACGCTCAAGGCGGAATTGCGAGGGTGCGTTCCATTCCAAATCCATCGGCGGCTGCTGCTTGGAAAGATAGATACTGATTGCATCGGGTAGCCACTGCCCATCAGCTACCCGCAAGGTCAGCACTTCCCTCCGTTTGGCCTCTTCGGCTTGTTTCAGCTTCTCCGCTTCTGCGGCTTTCTTAACCTGCTCAGCCTCCGCTAGGCGCAGTGCTTCTTCCTTAGCTTTTTTATCTGCTTCGCCCCTCTGGATGTCCCCCGCTTCAGTTTGTTGAAGATCAATTTGCAAGGTGTCGGTATCTTCAGACGCAGGGATTGAGGCCAAGGAGGCGGAGATAAGGCGAGCTTGACCAGGGAGTGAAACACGGTCAGCCGAAACAGGACGCCAGTTGTCGGGATTGGTGTCGAACTGGGCGCGACCGGCAATTCGGCGGGAGGTTTCACCGACAAGAATCCGCTGGCCATCGCCAGTTACGGTCTGCTGGCTCTCCGCGACCTTGGTCTGAGATACCATGCCCTTTTGACGCAGCTGGGCGTATAAAACCATCCCACCGTAGTCGCGGGTCAACCGATTGAAGTTGGCCTGTAAGATGGCTTCTGCCTGACGCTGGCCATCGCTCCATCCTGCTTTAACGGCCTCTTGCCACACCGCAGCTTCTTCATCGTTCTTCGGCCTGACTTCATGTTGTGGAAGGTCTACCGCCTGGGTGCCGTTCAAACCAATGTAAAGGTAATCGCGCCAGGTTGGCGGCACGCTAACGAAGCGTTCCTCACGCTCGATAGAGTAAGAACGATCAGCAGTCCGGATCTGGTCGCTGCTGATGGATGCGATGTCTTGTGAGCGTACGATGACCGGAGGCAGCGAACCCTGCGCGCTCATCAGAGGGGTGAAGTTATACAGGGTATCAAGTTGTTGCCCACGTGCTTGCAACGACTCTCGAAGCTGCTTTGTTCGGGCCAGCAAACCGCCACGAAACCCGACAGTGCGACCAGCATCGGTCAGCATCTGTAGCCGCAGTGACGAGATCCCGGTCGAAGCCTGGGAAACCGGTTTAAGTAATGCGTCAAGCGACGGTGCCTCCTGACCAACAGCCAGTTCGTCAGCCAAGCTGAGTTGGGCCATCAGTAAGCCAACAATCAACATAGGCATAGAAGCAACAAACGGAATGATCCTCATTGATGGACTCCTAGGAAGACGGGGGGCGGTTGTAATGCAGAACCAGCTTGTCTGGGTGCTGCTCAAGCGTTGCTCGATAGCCGATTTGCGCTCGGATCTGATTGAGCACAGAGGCGTAGCTCTCATTCCGGACATTGACACTGATCGGCAGAGGCAATCGCACCCCTACGAAAGCGAACGACTGGCCACGGTCATGGGCTAGCTTGTTGAGCAGCTGGAGAGCATCGCCATGCCATTCCTGGGTAATTCGCGAATCTGAAGGGCGCGGTGCGCCTAGCAGAATGCTGGAATTGAGTGCACCAGCATGGTAGAGCTCTACCAATGCACTCTGAACAGCCCGTGCGCTTTCCAATATCTGGCGATCGACAGCTGCCTGGGTGGTATCGACAGGCTGATTTGTCGCGCAACCAGCCACGCCAATCGATGCCATCAACACGAGGACAAATTTATGCATAAGAGAAAAGCCTCCTTTTCCGTAGAAATACTAATCTACGAAAAAAATAGAGGCAAGCAAATTATACGATAGGCATGCGTTGTGCAATACCAAGGCAACAAAAAATGAGCCCGCCGGTAGACACACGGATAAGGACCGGGCACTCGGGAATAGTTGCTGAACCGAATCTTCCCCATCGAAAAACAACGCCACCCGGCTGTATGTAGCGGGTGGCGTTACAGAGGAGACTCCAGGAAATTACTTCAGAGGCGAAGTCCTGCGCACTACTCGGTTCTGCAGCTGCAATTCCTTACGTTCCGCCTCTTGTTGCTTGCTGGTCAAAACTACTCGCAGCTTGGCATCCACTAGCAGCTTGAGCGCTTGCGTCTTAAATTCGTCACTTCCCGTCAACTCGAAGACACCACCAAATTTTTCAGTGGCATGTTGCAGCGCAGCCAGCAGAATCTCATGATCATCTTGGGCTGTGACCTGCAGGAATGGCCCATGATCGATGAATCCCGTAGCTTCCTGTTCGCGTCTGTAAACGACTGCGCCGTCCACGCGTACATGGAAGCCTATTCCCAGCTGCAGCTGGGCCAGCTTCGGATCGCACTGCTCTATGGCCCTGATGCCGTTCCCTCCACCGGCATCCTTGATCACCGTCAGGATCTGACGACCAGAGGAATAACGCCAACCATTCAATTGCACGATGGCGGCTTCGTCGCCTCCCATAGCTTGACGGGCCACCCACTGTCGATAATTGAGCCTCCGATTCGTAGGGTCTGCCCTCAGAATGGCACGCTCCCCTCGGAGTTCCCTTTGCAGACGGTCTTTGGCCAGCATAGTATCGAATGCAATCACGCTATACAGAAGTTTGCGCTGAGCGGCAACGGGGACTGTACTGCGTACTTGAAGCCGGCGCCTCCGCGCCTCCTCTCGCAATGCTCGGAATCTGGCTC
This sequence comes from Xenophilus sp. AP218F, assembly GCA_002213445.1. GTDB lineage: Bacteria > Pseudomonadota > Gammaproteobacteria > Burkholderiales > Chromobacteriaceae > Chromobacterium. The sequence goes on from NJIE01000007.1 coordinate 18,521, forward strand.
GGACAGCCTCAGGATCCAATCGACGATAAACGAAAGACCGCTTGTAGAGTCCATACCGTTCCCGCAGACCTTTTCTTTCCTTGGCGCGAGCCTCTCTCCGGATCTCCCGCATATACGGATCTCTCTTGGGCTGTCGATATTGGCTATTACTAGAACCGGCTCCGACCGTTGGCGCGGCAAATACAGGGGCTGCGGTATATGGCCCCAGGCGGCTCACCAGCCTGGCCTTGCCAAGCTTTTCGTACAGATCGCTGGCTTTGATCGGAGCAATGGTCGGATCATGCTGATCATAAATGGCAAGGCCTTGCCCCTTCTCTCGGATATCAAGCCCGTGCTTGGCGAGCACCAGGTGCAGCTGCGCCCAGTTGAGATCAGGCTTCTTGAGTGCCGCTTTGATCGCCGCCAGGGGAAGACCTTTGGCATAACTAAACAGGGTGTCTTGGTCGATACTCACCCCGGCACCCAGCGCCGGTGCCTGCGGACCCACATTGGTATTCGGGCTGCCGTCCATCCGGTCGATCTCGCTCAGGATGGCGCGCACCGGTGGCCGGTATTTGTCGTAGTGAGACTCGACCGGCGCCACCTGCTCGGGTGCTGCTGACCTTGCAACAAATGGACCAAGGCGCTTCACCAACCGGGACTTGGCAAGCTGCTCATGCATGTCACTCGCCTTGATCGGCGTGATGGCAGGATCGTGCCGATCGTAGATGGCAAAGCCCTGCCCTTTCTCACGGATTTCCAGGCCATGCTTGGCAAGAGCCTCGTGCAAGTGCGCCCAGGTTAGCTCGGCATTCTTGAACGCCGCCTTTACCGTGGCCAGCGGCAGTCCGCGGGCATAGCTGAACAGGCTCTCCTGATCGGCATGCACTTCCATATCCCGCGCCGCCGTCGGGATTTTCCCCTTGGTATTCGGGCGCTTGCTTGCCCAGTCGATCACCGGCTTGCCATCGCGCATCTGGACCGCATAAGGACCGGAATCATGCTTCCAGCCGAATCGCAGCTCCAGCTCGCGCATGGCGTAATCTAGCTTGAAGTAATCCCGGTCCGGGTACACCGCCTTGAAGGAGTCCGGATTGACTCGGTTGACGGCGATGTGGAGATGCGCGTTGTCGGTATCGCGATGGATTGCGAACACATATTGATGGTCTTGCATGCCGACGGCGCGAAGGGCATGCAGCCCACATTCGAAGGCTTGGTCATCAGTCGGATGCTCGCCAGCCGGCCAGGACAGGATCACGTGATAGATCGCATCCTTCACCCGCGGGTTCTGTACGGCCACCGCCTCCATCTCGGCCGCGGCCGTCACCAGCGTCAAGCAGTTGTGCTGAGAGACGACGCCTGTGGAACTGGTTACTCGCTGTGCTTCTCCGATGAGTCGTCCGCTGAGGAGGTCGGCAAGAGCGTCTCTTTCATCTCGGTCATTCTGTCTCCGATGGGCTGCAGTATTAAACGCAAGGTTGGCTCGACGGGCTCGGGCGCGCGCTTGAAAGTAATGATCAATTTGTCCAAACTGGTCGAGATGTCCTGCTGCTGCCGCAAGATGGTCTCGAGCAGCGGAAAGGCTTCCTTGATGTGAATGGCCATCCCTTACTCCTCCAGCACTTTCTTCAGCTCGACGACGAGATTGGTCATGTTCTGGCCCATCGGGATCAGCAGACCTTCCAGCACCCGCAAAACGTCTTCGGACGGCAGCTGCATCAATAGCCTCAACTCGTTCAATTGTTCCGAGATAATCCTCTGCTGCTCGCAGATAGCTTCGAGCAGCTTCAAGAATTTGGTCGTATCGGCTTCGCTCGCGTTGATTGAGCTCGACATGAGGCTCCTCCTTGTCTTTGTCACGGTTGGTAATGTACGCGATAAGCTTGGCAATGTTGCTGCCACCATCGCGCCGCTTTTCGGGGATCTTCGCGATCATTCTGAACTCGCATCAGATCTGGCGATCCTGGCGATCGCCTTGGTGATCTCCACCAGCACTTGAGAATACTCTTTCGAAAACTCTCCTCCCCCCTGGTTGAACAGGTGCTTCTGTAGGCCGCCGAGTCTACGCAGTTCGTTGATGACATGCTCGTCAACTTTACTGCGCGTTTGGCGCCCTAGCGCGCAGGCCAGCATGAAGGGGCCAACGCCAACGCCGCAGTCTGCGGCCTTCTCTCGGATTTGGGCTTCCTCATTGGAAAAACAGCGGATGGCGGGCAGGCGGCCGGTCCGCTGTCTGGTTTCGCTTTTGCTCATCCATGGGTCTTTCAGTATGGGTTTTCTCTAAGGGCGGGGTCTCGGGGCGAAGCCCTGAGCAGGGAGGCAGGCTGCGCGAGGGAGTGAAACGACTGGTGCGCTGCCGGTTGTACGGACGCCGCTTTGCGGCGGGAGTACAAGCCCTACCCTGTCCGCCGTTTAAGTCTTATACTCGGATACACTAGCAGCCATCATTTGACATGGCAAGCAAAAAGCATAGAATCAATGATGAGAGAGCGTGAGGTGAACACCATGGGCTACACGGTAGGAATCATTAAGGAAATCGCGGAGCAGCTTAAAGAGCTTCCAGTAATGGAAGAATCAAGCCGCGAAATTTCCAAGCAGGAAGCCATCAATCTGTTGGCAGATGAAATCAAAGAGTTGCAAACTAGAAAGAACTACACTTTTGACCAGATTGCCGAGGTCCTGAGTAAACGCGGCTTACAGATCACTGGCAAGACTCTGAAGACATATCTTTCTCGCTCGCGGAACGCTGGTAGAAAGCCAAAGTCTACAAGACCGAAAACAATGAAGACTACAAAAACGGAAACAAAACAGGATTCGAATAGTCAAGAACAAGTTGTGCAGCAAGTAGATACAAAACCTGGACAAGTCGAAAACAGAGTTGACATTCATAAAAGAGCGTCATCCTTTGAGCTGAACCCAGACACAGACGAGCTATGAGGTAAACGGATATGGCTTCAATCTTTATGATTGCCGGTGGCAAAGGCGGTGTAGGAAAGACGATCACCGGTGCAGGAATGGTTGACACCCTTCAGAGCAAAGGGCGAAACATTTTGCTGATCGAAACGGACACATCTAATCCTGACGTGTATAAGATGTATGGCGAGTCTGTCAGCATTGCGGAGTTGATCGACCTGGACAATGCAAACGGCTGGATTGATCTGGTAAACATTTGCGATCAGCATCGAGATCACGATGTGGTAATCAATACCGGCGCACGCAACGAAAAGGGTGTGGTCGCCTACGGTGAAACGCTGAGTAGCACGCTGGCAGAAATGAACCGTAAACTCATTACGCTGTGGGTGATCAACCGCCAGCGCGACAGCGTCGAACTGCTGAAAAAATACATGGAATACATGCCTGAATCGGTGACTCACGTGATCCGTAACGGCTACTACGGCGACGAGTTGAAGTTCGAGCTGTACAATAATTCGAAAACACGGGAGGCGATCGAGAAGAACGGCGGCAAGTCCTTGCTGTTCCCTGACCTTGCCGACCGGGTGAGCGATGACCTGTACAGCAAACGCCTGTCGATCGAAGCGGCCATGCAATCGCTGCCGCTGGGCAACCGTGCGGAGCTGGGCCGCTGGCGCAAAGAAGTACACCGCGTTCTGGCAGGCATCCTCGATGAATGACCTGGAGAGCGCTTTTAGCCAGCTACTCGGCCGCCAGGCGAGCGAGGCGGAGATTATCCGCCTGCATCGCGTGAAGGATGCACTAAACCTGCGCGATAACGATTCGCTGTGGCTGATCTTGATGGCCCTGGAGTCATACGACACGCTGTACAGCAAATACCCGGCGATGATCCAGGCGTCGCTTGTTGAGATGGTCTCCAGTCAGCGCCAGGTGCTGGCTGGGCTGGCTGAGGCAGAGACGCGCAAAGCGGTCTCGGGCTTGACCGAGACCGTCACAAAAACCAGCCAGGAACTGGCCGGCCGTTGGTCTCAGGCCAGCCAACTGCTGGCCTGGGGGTGGAGCTTGGCCGCCCTGGTGCTCTTTGGCGCGCTCTGTGTGATGGTCGGCTTTGTCTTGGGGAGTGGCCAGCTGCCGCCATGGGGGTATCGTGGCGGCAACCTTGGTTTGACGCTCCTGGTCACCTTGGCGCGCACCCCTGCGGGTTGGATCGCAGGCTTGTTCGGCCTCGGCGGGCTGGGTTGGGCGCTTTGGAAACGCCGGGCACGTCCTCAAGAATTGCCACTGGCCTGGATGCTGGGAGGCCTATCGTTATTCGGAATATCCCTGGTCTTCCTCATCATCGGATAAGGAATTGTGCGGGGGCAGCAGGCTGCCTCACGGCGCGATCCCCCTGCACATCCCTAAATCTCAAGTTTCGCATACGAAACTTCTCACTCGCGTCAGAATAGCGCTAATTGCTCCCTCGGTGGGATAAGGCACAGCACAGGCTCTGCCACTGTCGCAAGGCAAGGGGCGAGTACGTCATTTTCCGGAGCGGGCAGCAGCACAACCGGATTGTCTACTGTTTCGGCCCTTTGGCGCGCAGCCAGCCTCCGGGACCACCCTCCTAAAATGTGGGCTGGGGTATACCACTTCCCCCATTGTTTGAGCGTCAGCGTATTTCCTTGGACGATGACGGCCGGGATGTGTAGCAGTGAAAACTGGATGTAGGCCATAAGGGCGGCCGTTTCATCTACGTCCCACGCTTCAACATGCATAACCTGCTGATAGTTGATGCCCTCTTCCATCAGCATGTCCGCGAAGGCGATTACCATAGAGCCTGCCCCCACGGCCGGTTCATGCATTGAAAAAAATCCCCCCTCTTCCTGGACCTTCCGCCAGGCATCCAGCGGGCCACAATTCAGGCGAGTGACAAGCCGACTTAGCTCAATCGGGGTGAAAAATTGCCCTTTCCAGTTATCGAACAACTCCAAGGCCATAAACACCGCGCCTAGAAAATCATGCGGTGTGGCGGCCAGTCCCTCCGTCATAACGGAAAGCATCGCAGGAAACCGGCTAATCTCATCGCGCTCATATCGTTTGATGATTTGCATGTAACGCGCTTCGCGGGCTTCATACTGGTGACGGTCCACAGAATTGCTGATAGCCAGCGCAGCCATCTCGCAGAAGTCTCGGAACACCTCATGTAGGCGATGGCGGCGGCTGTTCTCTCGGATCAGGCGGATAAATTCGTGTTGGCATTCGTGCATGCCGGTGGGTAGGCGTTTGCTCATGATGCGATCTTGCGATGCCCGGCTAGGAGCCGGGCGGGAGTCAACCGAGGCGACCGGCCGAAGCCGGCCGCCGTTGTCAAACGGTGTAGGACGGATAGCGAGCATCCGGGTCGATGGGGCCGGCCAGCAGCTCATTTGTCGATGCGTCGAACACCTCCACCCAATGTCCGCGCCGCCAAAATTCCCGGCAGAGGACACGGGCAACTTTTCGAGCAGGGGTCGTTGCGGTTCCAACCAGCTTGCTCGGCCCGTCGAATTCGGGGTTAAAAGTCGTTGCTTCGATACGAAACGCCATAGTGTTTTCTCCTCTCGAATAGTCAGATAGCACGTTCCACCTGGGTAACTACCCAGCGACCGGCGCGCAACACCTCGGTCAATTTCGAGCCGTTAATCACGATGATTCGCATGGTTTTGCCTTTCGGGTTTCCCCCCTCTCCTAAGGAGAGTGGAGCCTGCCGGGTTCAAAAAAGCATCCGCGAAGCGGATTCAACAAGCCGCCGGGTTTTGGCCGGGGGAGGATTTTTGTCCTCTCTCCCGCGGAGTTGCGTATGCCTGTGCCGTGAGTGCGAAAGAGCACGGCCGGGAGCAGGTGCAAGTCGGCCGCAGGCCCCCGGCTCGCCGGGTTGACTTGCACCTGCTCCTGGTTGTGCTGCACTCACGTATAGGCACAGGTATGCGCAATTCCGTGACCGAGGGAGAGAGGACTTCCCCCGGACAGGATCCGGCTAGGCGAAGCCCCGCTTGCGGCTGCTTTTGAACCTGGCGGGCGCAGCTCGCCTGGAGAACATCGCGCGCCGGCAGGCGCGGCCGCAGCCCCTCACGGGGCCGAGGGGGTGGGGTTTGAAGACCTGCACAACGCACGGCGGCGGCTATTTTTGACGGGGTTTCCTACCGCCAGGAACTGGCGGTGATCGCACAGATGAAGACCTAAGGTGATTGAGTGGCCGGCAAGATTTTCCGATAGACCAGCACTGACGGGATGACTTAAAGCATGGGCAATGTACAGCGAGTCGTGGATCGAGTTCGAATGGACCCCGGTGGCAATTGCACGCGCCGTCAGGCGCGTGCTTGTGACAGATGCCGCCGTAGGCGGCGGCCTTGGCCCCTCACGGGGCCGTGGGGTAGGGTTGGCAAGCGAGGGCCGGTCGATCCGGCCCTCGCTTGCGCCGGCGCCCGAGTCTGCGCCCTTACTCCCACCAAAAGTTTCGCATGCGAAACTTAAAGCGGGGGATGTGGTGGGCATGCGAGGTCAGTATTCTTCCGCCAGCATGAGCGTCAGAACGCGGGTGGTTTTTTCCGGATTCCATGGTTCCTCGCTGGCATAGTGGCAATCCTTATCGTAATAGTCGATTTTCCAGAATGCTTTTTGCCCGCCGATTTCCACGCAGCCAAACGAGCGGTCAAGGTATGGATCGTCGCCCGGTTCGAACGCTTCGAAAGCGGTGATGCGTTGCAAGAACTCGTCGCGGTTTGGCAACGCCCGGAAGCCTTCAGTCATGACTACGTGGCCGCCGATGAAGTGCCGCCGTAACGTGTCATTCCTGCGCGCGCACAACAGGTTTTGCAGAATTGTTCCTCGGCTCCAGACTTCCCCGTTCACGCGCACGGAGAATTGATTGAACTCCGACGCGGGCAATGATGCCAGCATTTGCGTCAGCCAATTCATCGCGGCGATGGGGGCAACATCCGGGCAAGGTTGGCCGTCAAGAGTGGTGATGGAGTGGCGGGCTTGGGTCGTGGTGCTCATTTGATGGGTTCCTGCAAGTGGCTCCCCACTGGGGAGCCGGGTATTGGGATTAGTCGCAGAGGGCTTCCAACGCTTCACGAATCAACTGCTCATAGCTTTGGCCCCAGCCGTTCGGGTAGCGGTAGCGCAGCTCGCCGCGCCGGTAGGCTTCCGCTTGAGGTTTATCGGCGCGGTCGATGTCGGCCAGCAGGCCGGCAAACAGCTGTTCGATGGCGGTTTCGATCATGGCCAGCGAGATCGAACGATGCGCGAAGATGTAGCGGGCTTCTCCGAACACCTGATTAAACGGGGTGGCTTGGTATTCGAAGTAATCTTCCATGCTGTTGAAGCTGCCGGCCTTGTGGCGGGAAAGGAACGGCTTAACAGCATCCTCGCTTGGGCCATCTTCCCAAGACACATTGACCGTGCCGTAATCAGCTTTGCGCACGCTGAATTTGACCTTGGGCCATTCTTTTTTCAGCGTCTTGCGAATGTTCGCGGCGACCAGCTTGCCGCAACTCTCCCGGTCGCCTTGGGTGAGATGGGCGAATTCCGGCGCGGTTTTCAGGCGGGCCACTTCCGCAGCAAATGCGGTTTTGGCTTCGGATTTCTTGGCTTCGGCTTCCGCCTTCACCGTCGCCGCCAATGCCAGCCGCTGCGCGATCTGCTCCGGGGTTTCCGGGGCTTCGTCCACAATACGCCATTGCACACCGCGCAAGATGCACTCCGGCAATTGCTGCGTCACTGCGCCGCCGTCGAAAACGATGTCGAATTTCGCCCCGCCCCCGGTATGGATTACACCGCCATGGATACGAACCGATTCCGGCGATTGCTCGCCGTCGATGGCGTAAACGGTGCCATAGCCGCGCCCGTACAAATTGGTGTGAACGCGAGTGCCGATGGTGATGGTTTGGGAGCTTGTCGCAGTCGCCATGATTATTTCCTTGCTACTGGTTTCCCCCCCTCTCCTAAGGAGAGTGGAGCCTGCCGGGTTCAAAAAAGCATCCGCGAAGCGGATTCAACAAGCGGCCGGGTTTTGGCCGGGGGAGGATTCTGTCCTCTCTCCCGCGGAGTTGCGTATGCCTGTGCCGTGAGTGCGAAAGAGCACGGCCGGGAACGGGTTCAAGTCGGCCGCAGGCCCCCGCTCGCCGGGTTGACTTGCACCCGTTCCTGGTTGTGCTGCACTCACGTATAGGCACAGGTATGCGCAATCCCGTGACCGAGGGAGAGAGGACCTCCCCCGGGCAGGATCCGGCTAGGCGAAGCCCCGCTTGTGGCTGCTTTTGAACCTGGCGGGCGCAGCTCGGCTGGAGAACATCGGGCGCCGGCAGGCGCGGCCGCAGCCCCTCACGGGGCCGAGGGGGTGGGGTTTGAAGACCGGAACAGCGCACGGTGGCGGCGGTTCCTGACGGTGTCCCCTACCGCCAGGAACTGGCGGTGATCGTGAGCCAATTTGGTGTTCAGCGACAGCACAAACTGAGTCACTTGGATGAACTTGTCCGATTCGTTTCAGGCAACGCCTGCATGTCACTGCCGTGGCTATCGTGGAACACCTGGCGTCGTCGCGCCGCCGGCCGCAAAGCGTTTTGAGGTGCTTACCGATAGCCAGATGCACGGCTCCGGGGGTGGTTCGCCTGCCGGCAGCCAAGCCCGCTTGGTAGGCTCCGAGCAGTGCGGCCTGGATCGACCACACCGGCAGGTCATGAAAATCGAGACAATCGCGGCTTCGCCGTTCCAGCGTGTCGATCAACAGGTGTTTGCGGGCGATTTCATGGAAAAGGCGATCAAGTTCAATCATGGTGGTCAGCTCCTGGACGCTATACTGGCGGCAGCGCCGCCAGTATCAGAGAACATCATGCGGTCTGATTGCCGATGAGTCCGTAGTAGTCGGATTCTTGCAATTGTTCCGCTACCCAGTCCCAATACCCCTCAATCGTGTGGCCTTCCGTTACCCAAGTCCGCCATTGGGATACTGGTAAGCAGGGATGGCCGGCCTCGGTATGGCCATACTTTTCGGCAAGCTGGCAAGGCAGCAGCTGCTGGTCTTTAGCCGCCTCCACCTCGCTGTACGGCAGATAGGTCGGCAGCTCGTCCACAATGTAGCCATCTTCCTCGAACAGCACCCATGTGATTGGCGATAAGCGAATTTCCAGCCAGGCGCGCAGCGCGCGCAGCTCCGGGAATCCCCTGCCGGCATCCTCGTTCTCCAAATTGACAAAGAAGCCTCGCGAGGTTTGCGCCGATTGCAGCGGTTCGTCGCGGTCGCCGGCAGTCGCCTCCAGATAATGGCGAGTCATGATGGCCAGGTGGGACAGCGACAGCACTGGAAAGGTATAGGTCGTATGCATGGTCTTGTCCTCCTTACGCGGCCAGTGCTTGGCGACCCGCTGCTAGCCGGCGCACGCCAGCGGCGTGGTATTCCGGAAGCAGCTCGATCCCGATGTAGCGTCGCCCGGTTTCGGCCGCCGCGACGCAGGTCGATCCGGACCCAGCGAACGGGTCCAGCACGATGTCGCCTGGGCGGGTGAACGACTCGATCAAGGGCCGCAGGCACGCGACCGGTTTTTCGGTCGGGTGGTGACGATTGCCGGTGTACTGCCACGGCATCACGTCGCGCAGTGGCTCGGCCGGTTCAGCCGGTCGGCCCTTGGCCAGCAGGTAGGCCGACTCGTGGGCGTAGCCAAAAAATCCGGATTTGCTCGAATAGGACTTGGCGAAAACGATGTGGCCGACCACGCGGAAACCGGCCGCCTTCCACGCCGCGAAAAACGTGTCCACCTTGGTCCATCCGTAGAACGACAACATGAAGGCATTCGGCTTGAGGACGCGGTACATCTCCGCGACGGCTGGCGCGAGCCAGTCGTCGCGCACGTCGTTGGCGATGGAGCGGCCGGCGCGGTCGCGGAAATTGACCAGATACGGCGGGTCGGTCAGGATGAAATCCACCGCGCCAGCGGGGTAGGTCGGCAGAATGGATAGGCAGTCGCCCAGGACGAAACGGCTCATGGAGGTCTCCGAAGTCATCGGATAGCGCGACGTTGCCGATGCGGCCGTACCGCACTACCCGATGCCTCGATGGCGCGCGGGGCTGCCGGTCAAGGCGACGTGGAATACCGAGGTCGCTTGCGGCCGAGGCTATGCCGCGAAAGCGCCTTGAAAGCGCGCCGGCCGGGCATACTCCTTGGCCCGGCCGGCCGCTGGCCGGCTGAAGCACCGCGAAGCCACGATGGCTTCGGGTAGTGCCCTAAACAGCGCCCGCAGCAGCGGGCCTCCAGCTTCTTGGGAGAGTCAGGTGTGCGGCGCAGCCGCACATCACCAGGGCCGGCAGCGCCGGCGGCCGATTCCGGGCAGGGGGCAGCGGGGTGGCCGCCGGAGGCGGCCGGCCCGCTGCGGGTGTGGGGCCGCGAAGCGGGGCTGCCCGGAAAACGACGTCCACCAGGTGGACGTCGCCGCCGTTTCGGCGGTTACGCGCCGGGCGTTGTGATCAGCTGGCGATCTCCCAGGTACGGCTGACCACACCGACAAACGATGACGGTCCGGGGAAGTCCTCCATCGCCTCTCTCACCCACTTCTCCAGCGCCTCGCCACTCAGACCCTTCGGGGCGTCCAGCTCATATTCTTCCTCATTGATTTCGGTGACGCGGATCTTCATGCTTCGATGCCCTCCACGTTGCTCAACAGCAGCTCTAAAGTGTTGTTCATGGGGTTCTCCTCGAGGATGACGCGGGGCGCATGCCCCGCGACGGTTTTACAATCACGCGGCGACGGCCTGCGAAAGGAATGGCAACAGAGCCTGCAGCTCCGCCTCGAGCAGCTGGCCGAGCTTCGGCTGCTGAGCGATGGCGGGCAGGTAATACTGCTGCAGCTGCTGGTACAGCAGCGGCTCAACGTTGGCGGGACAGAGCGGCTCGGCGTTGTTGCCCCGGTGCTGCAGGAGGAGCTTGGCCAGCTGCGCCCCCAGCTGTTCGGAAACTTCATAATCGAAGATGCCGGGTACTCTGCCGCCGTGGTCATCAACGGTCGCGTTGACCTTGAGGCCAACGGCGCGCACACGTTCCGCCACGATGGCCAGTTCATAGCCCAGCTCATAATGGCCTTGCCCCCACCGGTCGAGCAGCTGCTCGAAGTGATCCCCGGCTGCAGCGCGCAAACCCTCGTAAAGGAAAATCGCGGTGGTAGTCAGGCGGCGGAGCGCATGCGGGTTCGTCGCCGCCTCGTCGGGGGATTTGGCGCGCTCATCATCCTTGCGCGGGCGGTACACGCCGTCGCGATGCAGCTGCAGCCAGATCGAGCGGTCGAGATCCGCCTCGCCGCTGGGAAGTAGCGGATCGACCAGCACCTCGTCAAGCACCTCCTCGGCGTCGGCCTCTTCGACGACCTCCAGATGTGGCCAGCGCGTGTCAGCCAGCTGTGCGGCGGCTTGAGCGCTTTCGGCCTCGATCAGAAATTTGCGGCGAACAACATGGTATTGGTGTACAGCGAATTTAGGCATGGCTAGGTTCTCATCTATGAGGGAAGGCAAGGGCTGCGCCCCTGCCCTGATGGGTATCAGATCGCGCCGCCCAGCACCTTGGGCAACCAGCCTTTGCCTGCCAGCAAGGCTTCGGTACGGCCAGCCGCCTCGGCCTTCTTCATCGGCGTCAGCTGCAGCGCCGCTTCGTTCGACACTTCATGAGCGACGATTTGCTGCAAGCGTAGTTTGTTGACGTGCATCAGGTAGTTGTCGACGGTCGGCTGCCAATACTGGGTCATGTCCAGCGATACCGCTTTGGCCAGCTGGTCGAGCTGGGTCACACGCTCGCGCCCGATCACGCCATCGATGTTGACCGCCACGCAGAAGGCCAGCAGCCCCAGCACCTCCTCCTGCGGCCATGCCAGAATCCACTCCAGATCGTCCTCGAAACCTTCCGGCAGTTTGCTCCGCCACAGTTCCTCGGCTGCAGTGCGCGTTGCCCATGCAGGGGACTGCTCAATGGTTTCGTCTTTGCGCGGCAAGTCGGCCAACTCGCGGGAGCGGTCCACCTTCAGCACGCTGGGGCTGTAGTAGCGCGAGCAGAACACGATGGCGGCCATACGATGCGCCATCATCGCCAGCGCCACGTGTGGCTGCTGCATCAGCTCGGCCTGCACGGCGGCGGTCCTGTGCGCCGTCATCTTGGTGACCAGCTTTTCGGAGTGAATCGCCTTGGCTGCTTGCGGCTGGCCGCTGGCGGCGGCCTGCGCCTTTTGCTCGGCCCGCTGCCTCGCCTTCAGCTCCTCTTGCGTCTTCAAGCCTTCCAGCACCACCAGCTGGCCAGCGCCATCGATGTAGATCACCGCGCCGCAGTTGGCTTTGTCGACGGGCAGGCGCATCCCTTCGCGAATCGCTTCAATCTGCGCCGCCAGCTCGTCGCGCTTGGCCTCTGCCTCCTGATAGGCATCAGATAGCTCGTTCTCATCCTCATCGTCGGCCATGTCTTCCAGCGCGAGTTCCAGCTCCTCCAGCTGCTGGTTCAGGGTGTCCAGCTGCAGCAACTCGGCTTCGCTGGCCTCGCGCAGTTCGGACGGCGCGCGTCCGTATTTTTCGCGTTCGGAATAGCTATAGTCGCCGGCGATCACGTTCACCCAGCTCCAGCCCTGCGCGGTCACCTCGTCCGCTTTCTCCTGCAGGCGCTCGGCCACGAGACTGTGCAGCAGCTCCGGGTTTGTGATGTAGCCGGAATTGTTGCTGCTGAAGATGTCCTCTCGGACAAAGCCACCCGCCGCCTCGTATGCGTCGAGGCCGACCAACTTCACCAGCGGATTGGAGGCCGGAATTTCCGCCTTGGTGATGGCCTGCCGCAGGTTGTTGGGGTTGCGCTGCCAGTCCACCCGCGCCGCGTCCCAAACCTGCTCCTGCAGCTCGTGAGTGTCGGCCAGCGTCAGCGCCGCCAGTTGCTCCAGCGAGATTCTGTCTTCCGCCAGCAGCGCCAGTAGGCGCGGGGATGCATTGGCCAGCTTCAGCATCCGGCTGACTTGCGCCACCGGTACGCCGTACACGCTGGCGATGAACTCCTTGCTGCGCCCCTCTGCCACCAGATCCCGGTAAGCCGGGATTTGCTCATACGGCTGCATGCTCTGCCGCTGGTTGTTCTCGGCCAGCGAGATCATGCGGGCAACCGACTGGCTGACGATTTTGACCGCGACCGGAAAATCGGCCGGAATCCGGCCCGCGTTGACCAGATGTTCGAAGCCGCAGCGTCGGCGGCGGCCAGCGGCCACGCCGTAGCGTTTCGACTTGTCCTTGCCCGGTAGCTCGTACACAACCAGATTTTGCAGCTGGCCAAGGGCGTAGAGATTCTCGGCCAGCTCCGGGATGCCGCGCAGCGGGCTGCGGAAGCGGACATTATCCTCAACGTCTTCCAGCTGGTTGAACGGCACCGTGGTGCTGACGACCTTGTCCAGCAGCGCGGCCAGCATCGCTTTGTTCTCGGCGGTGATTTCCGGGGTGGCCTCTACGGCGGTTTCGTGTGTAACGGTGGTCATGAGTGTGGCGCTCCTACAGTAATGGCAGTTCGGTACCCCCGGCGCGGTCTTGCGCCGGGTCGGCAATCAAGCGTGTTGATGGATCAGATCGATCTCGACAAAGAAGCAAAGCCGATTCGGCTTGTCCGGATCGAAACCGAAGTGGGCCTGCAGCTGTTCATTGATCAGGCGGGTGTCGCCTGTGATGACCGGGCGGGTCGGGATGTTGAACCAGTTCAGCAGGTCAACCATGGAAAAACCGTCGCTCAGCGTGTCCAACGCCGGGCGCGAGATGTAGAACTCGCCGGATAGGCAATAGCGATTCAGTTCGGACTCAGCGACTTGAACCCAGCCGTTGGGCTGGCTCAGATGACGGGGAATGTTGTTCATGATGACTGCCTCATTCAGATAGCTGGCTCGACCTTGATCACCAACCAGCCGCCATCGACCTGCACTTCGGTCAGCTTGGAGCCGTTCATTACGATGGTGCGCATGGTTTTGCCTTTCGGGTTTTTCCCCCTCTCCTAAGGAGAGTGGAGCCTGCCGGGTTCAAAAAAGCATCCGCGAAGCGGATTCAACAAGCGGCCGGGTTTTGGCCGGGGGAGGACTTTGTCCTCTCTCCCGCGGAGTTGCGTATGCCTGTGCCGTGAGTGCGAAAGAGCACGGCCAGGAGCCGGTGCAAGTCGGCCGCAGGCCCCCGGCTCGCCGGGTTGACTTGCACCGGCTCCTGGTTGTGCTGCACTCACATAAAGGCACAGGTATCGCAAGGCCGCGACCGAGGGAGAGAGGACATTCCCCCGGACAGGATCCGGCTAGGCGAAGCCCCGCTTGCGGCTGCTTTTGAACCTGGCGGGCGCAGCTCGCCTGGAGAACATCGGGCGCCGGCAGGCGCGGCCGCAGCCCCTCACGGGGCCGAGGGGGTGGGGTTTGAAGACCGGAACAGCGCACGGCGGCGGCGGTTTCTGACGGTGTTCCCTACCGCCAGGAACTGGCGGTGTTCCGCTGGATCCGCAGATAAATCCAGTAGTGCATGTTGGGATGAGGTGAAGTGACCTGGCAGAGCGGTCCAGGGAAAAAGTTTCGCACGCGAAACTTCAGGGCTATTGGCATCACACTTGTTTACTCGATTTTATGGGATAATAATAATTATTGGATTCCCATAATTTCAAATAATCACCGGACAACTGCAATGAGTACGTCAACATTTTTCAGCCGTGCCCACTTGGCAAACCAGATGGCTGGTCAGCTGCTCAGCCCTGGCATCCTGGATGCCAACCTGCGATCGGGCCTGTTTCTCTCCGGCCAGCGCAGGACCGGCAAGACCACGTTCCTGAAGCAAGACCTGATCCCCATCCTGGAAGAACGCGGCGCCATCGTAATCTATGTGGACCTCTGGTCCGATCCCCAGGCCAACCCTGCCACGCTGGTGCACAACGCCATCAAAACAAAACTACAGGAGCTTGAGACTCCCGGCTCGTCCCTGTTGGGCCAGCTCAAGCGCTTGAAGGGCATCGACGTGGGCGCCGCCGGGTTCAAGCTGGGCATCAACTTGGACAGCCTGGGCACCGAACAAGGCACTACGTTGGCGGACGCATTCTGCCAAGTGGTCGACCAGGCACAAACGAACGTCGTGGTCATCGTGGATGAGGTGCAGCACGCCATCAGTACCGATGAGGGCAACCAGATGCTGACCGCGATGAAGGCAGCCCGCGACGCCGTAAACGGCCGGGCGGGCACACCAGGTCATTTCCTGTTCATCGGCACTGGCTCGCACCGGGCCAAAGTGCAAGAGCTGGTGATCAACCGCAACCAGGCCTTCCTGGGCGCCAGCTCGGTGGACTTCCCGCTGTTGGGTCGCGATTACGTCGAGTTTCTCCGCCAGCGACTGGAAGAGGCGAACTACCCGAACCTGCCGTCGCTTGACGTGATGGCCGCCGGCTTTGAGACGTTGGGGCACCGGCCGGAAGAGCTGATGAAGGCGTTGCGGCAGGTGATCCAGCTACAGCCCGGGCAGAATGCGGACGAGTTTTTCCCGATCATCACCCAGACGCTGAAGTCCTCACTGGCCGATGTCGAGATCAGCAAACTTGAGCAGCTCGGCAGCCTGGCCATGGTGGTGTTCGATCGCATCGCGAAAAGCCGGGCCGGCGTGAAAGGGTTGTACTCCGCTGATGCGCTAGCCAGCTACCGGGCGGAACTGGGGATGGAAGTGAGTACCGGCGAGGTGCAGCAGATCCTCAACATCCTGCATGCAGATAACCTGGTAATGCGGAGTGGGCATGGCAGCTACTGCGTGTCAGATCCGTACGTTCAAAAGCTTTGGGAAGAAAGAAGAGCTCTTTCAAGTTTTTGAAGGGATGTCATACATCGCAGAGATTTTCGAATCAGCCAATCGCCGCAATAGCGCTCCCCTTCAGACTTATTGGTGATGGAGCTACAGGGGAAGCTGTTGAGTTAGTGGAGTCATGACCACGTTACTCGAAAGCACCCCACAACTAGCCGTCGGCACACAGCGCGTTGATGTGCCGGCAGCGATCAGCGCGGCCGCGGCGCGCGCCTCGTGGATCTGCTGGCCTGCGCCTTGGCGCCGGCCGCGCCAAGGCGGTGAACCACGGTGGCGAGCCGCCAAAATTTCCTGGACCAGCCCTCCGGCCGGCGCCCCCCATCTGCAGTTGGCCGTCGGCGCGGCTGCGGCGGGAGTCGCGTGGATCTGCTGGCCAGCGCCGCCAGCGCCGCCGGCGCTGACCTCGATGCCGAGTCGCCCGGGCCGATACCCACCTGCAGCAGTCCGTCGGAGGTGGGCTGCGCGTTGACGTGCCGGCAGCGATCGGCGCAGCCGCGGCGCGCGCCTCGTGGATCTGCTGGCCAGCGCGGCCGGCGCCGGCCGCGCCAAGGCGGTGAACCACGGTGGCGAGCCGCCAGGCCTGCCTGGACCAGCTCGTCGTGGCCGATGCCCATCCTGGAACAACTGGTCGCCGGCGGGCTGCGCGTTGACGTGCCGGCAGCGATCGGCGCGGCCGCGGCGCAGGCCTCGTGGATCTGCTGGCCAGCGCCGCCGGCGCTGRCCGCGCCAAGGCGGTGAACCACGGCRGCTAGCCGCCAGGCCGGCCWGGMCCAGCTCGTCGTGGCCGATGCCCGCTCGCCAGCAGCTGGCCGTCGGAGTGGCCGCGGGGGGCACCGAGTGGATCTGCTGACTGTCGCCGCCGGCGCCGGCCGCGCCAAGGCGGTGAACCACGGCGGCTAGCCGCCAGGCCGGCCTGGCCCAGCTCGTCGTGGCCGATGCCCATCCAGGAACAACTGGTCGCCGGCGGGCCCCTCGTGGATCTGCTGGCCCGCGCGGCCGGCGCTGACCTCGATGCCGAGTCGCCCGGGCCGATACCCACCTGCAGCA
>NJIE01000008.1 GCA_002213445.1 Xenophilus sp. AP218F
CTGGTGGGCGTTGACGGAGTCGAACCGCCGACATTCTGCTTGTAAGGCAGACGCTCTACCAACTGAGCTAAACGCCCTGAAACCTTTTCGCTGTCTGCGTTTGCGTCTCAGCGAGGAGGCGAATTAAATCACAGCGTTTAAGCTTGTGCAAGGGGTTTTGTAAGGTTTTTTTAGCAAAACCTGAAAACTGGAATATTTGCTCCAATTTTGTGTGGTTTTGGCGGTTTGCCGGGTGACGGCGAGATTCCGCCTCATGTATCATCCCCCGATTAGGATTTATCGGGTGATGTATAGAATGAAGCCGACCTTTCTCGATTTTGAGCAGCCGATTGCCGAGCTCGAGAACAAAATAGAAGAGCTGCGCTTTGTCCAGGACGACTCGGTGCTGGATATCTCGGAAGAGATCGCGCGCCTGCAGAAGAAGAGTCTGGAACTGACCAAGTCGCTGTACGCCAAGTTGACGCCGTCCCAGATCGCCATGGTGGCCCGCCACCCGCAGCGTCCTTATACGCTGGATTACATTCAGGCCATCTTCACCGACTTTGAAGAGCTGCACGGCGATCGCGCCTTTGCCGACGATGCCGCCATCGTTGGCGGCCTAGCGCGTTTCAACGGCCAGTCCGTCATGGTGATCGGCCAGCAGAAGGGCCGCGATACCAAGGAGAAGATTCGCCGCAACTTCGGCATGCCGCATCCGGAAGGCTATCGCAAGGCGCTGCGTCTGATGAAGCTGGCCGAGAAATTCGGCATTCCGGTCTTCACCTTCGTGGATACCGCGGGCGCCTGGCCCGGCATCGGCGCCGAGGAGCGCAGCCAGTCAGAGGCCATCGGCCGCAATCTTTACGAAATGACCCGCCTGCGCGTGCCGGTCATCGTGACGGTGATCGGCGAGGGCGGCTCCGGCGGCGCGCTGGCCATCGCCGTCGGCGATTACGTCAACATGCTGCAGTACGCCACCTACTCGGTGATTTCGCCGGAAGGTTGCGCCTCCATTCTCTGGAAGACCGCCGAACGGGCCTCCGAGGCTGCCGAGGCGCTGGGCATTACCGCGCCGCGTCTGAAAACCCTGGGTCTGATCGACCGCGTGGTCAACGAGCCGGTGGGCGGCGCGCACCGCGACCCGGCGCAGATGATGACCAGTCTGAAGCGCGTGCTGCAGGAACAGATGAAGGACGTGGCCGGCCGTCCGCTGGACGAACTGCTCAAAACCCGTTTTGATCGCCTGATGAGTTATGGCCGCTTCAAGGAAGATGCCGCCTGATCTTGCAGCCCAGCTGCTCAAACACTGGCCGGACGAATTGTCCGGCCTTTGTGTTTTGGAGGTGGGCCTCTCGGGTGGGCTGGATTCGATGGCGCTGCTGTCCTTGCTGTGCGAGGCGCGCGAGCGCAGGCCGCAGCTGCGCCTGTCCGCGGTGCACGTGCATCACGGGCTCAGCCCCAACGCCGATGCCTGGGCCGAGCATTGCCGGCAGGTCTGCGCTCGTCTCGACGTGCCTTTGCGCGTGGAACGGGTGCATCTTGCCGTGGCGGGAGGCGAGAGCCTGGAAGCGGTGGCGCGCGAGGCGCGCTATCGCGTCTATCGCCAGTCCGCCGCGCAGGTGATCGCGCTGGCCCACCATTTGGACGATCAGGCGGAAACCGTGCTGCTGCAGCTGTTGCGCGGCGGCGGCGCGCGCGCCTTGGCGGCGATGCCGGCCGTGCGGCCGCTGGACGGTGCGGGACGGATGCTGTGGCGGCCTTTGCTGGGGCATGCCCGCGCCGAGCTGGAGGCTTACGTTCGCAGCCGCGATCTGGGCTGGGTGGAGGACGAAAGCAACCAGGACACCCGCTACCGGCGCAATCTGCTGCGCCAAGACATCCTGCCGCGCATCGAGCAAGCCATCCCGCACTACCGCCAACACCTGGCGCGCGCCGCCAGCTTGCAGGCCGATGCCGTCGAACTGCTGGCGGAAGTTTCCGCCGCCGATCTGGCGGCCTGTCGGGTGGACGGCGGCCTGGATTGGTTGCGCTTGAAGAGTTTGTCGCCGGCGCGGCAGCGCCACGCCCTGCTGGCCTGGCTGCAGGCGCTGGGCTGGCCGGCGCCGGAGCCGGCGGCGTTGCGCGAATTCCTGCGCCAGTTGCATCAGGCCGGACCGGAGGCCTGCCCGTTATTGCGACTTCCGGCCGGCAGCCTGCTGCGTTTTGGCGGCGCGGTGCAGGCGTGGCCGGCGCTGGCCGCGCCGCAAGCCACGGCGTTGCCGCCGCTGGACCCGGCTCAATCGCTGTTGTTGCCGAGCTGGGGCGGCCGGCTGGGGTGGGCGTGGCGGGCGAGCGGGCTGGATGCGGCGCACCTGGCCGGCGGATTGGTGTTGCGCCCGCGACAGGGCGGGGAGAAGCTGCCGGGGCGGGCGGGCAGACGCGCGGTGAAGGATTTGCTGCGCGAAGCCGGATTGCCGCCCTTGCTGCGCCAGCGCTGGCCTTTGCTGTACAGCGGCGCGGGAGACTTGCTGGCGGTGCCGGGCGTCGCGGTTTCGCAAGCCCACGCCGCCGGCCCGGGCTGGTGGCCGCTCTGGCAGGCGGCCGGGCCGGAAAACGCCTCCGATCAGTCCGGCTGAGGGCAAGGCTTCATCGTCGGCAAGGGCAAGCGCAGGCTTGCCCTTGTCCATTCCGGCGCCGCGTTCGCGCCGGCGGGATCAGGCGCAGAGCACTTGCTCAAGCGCGTCCGCGATGAGGTCGATGTGGTCGCGGCTGATTTGCCAGTGGGTGACGATGCGCATCAGGCCGTCCTCCGGCGGATTGGCCAGCACGCCGGCTTGCCGCAGCGCGCCCATCAGCTCGGCCGTGTCGATATCCGCAGTCAGCCGGAACCACACCATATTGATATGCACGTCGTCGACGCGCACGTCCACGCAGGGCAGGGCCGCCAGGCGTTCGGCCAGATAGCGGGCGTTGGCGTGGTCTTCCGCCAGGCGGGCGGTCATTTCTTCTAGGGCGATGATGCCGGGGGCGGCGATCACGCCGGCCTGGCGCAGGCCGCCGCCCAGCATCTTGCGATGCTTGCGGGCGCGGGCGATGAAATCGGCGCTGCCGGCCAGGATGGAGCCGATCGGCGCGGCCAATCCCTTGGACAGGCAGCACATCACGCTGTCGGCGTGGCCGGCGATGTCGCGCGCGTCGCAACCAAGGCGGACTGCGGCGTTGAAGATGCGCGCGCCGTCCAGATGCACGGGAACCCGGTGGCGGCGGGCGATGGCGGCGGTTTTCGCCATCGTTTCCAGCGGTATCACCCGTCCGTTGCTGTGCGCGTTTTCCAGACAGATCAGGCCGGTGCGCGGCCAGTGGATATCCTCGCCCTTGCGGATGCGCTGTTCGATTTCCTCCGGGGGCAGCGCGCCGTCGGCGCTGGCGATGGCGCGCAGCTGCACGCCGGCCACCGCCGCCGCGCCGCCGGCCTCGTGCCAGACGATGTGGCAGTCGTCGCCCAGAATCACTTCGTCGCCTCGCTGGCAATGGCTGTAGATGGCCAGCAGATTGCCGAACGTCCCGCTGGGCACCAGCAGGGCGGCTTCCTTGCCCAGCTTGTCGGCGGCCAGCGCTTCCAGTTGGCGGACCGTGGGGTCGTCGCCGTAAACGTCGTCGCCGACCACGGCTTGCGCCATCGCTTCGCGCATCCTGGGCGTAGGTTGGGTTACGGTATCGCTGCGTACGTCTATCCACTGCATGGCATGCTCCTGATGGGGGTGCGCCGGCCATCCGGCGCGGTGGCGTTGGGGATGAGGACATTCTGCCTGCTGGCGGCCAGTTTGATAATCCGCCAGGCTGGCATAAGATTTGTGAATCATGGGAACAAATGATTATCAGGATTGCTTGCGCGAAATGGTCGCCTTCGTGCGGGTGGTGGAGAGCGGCAGCTTTTCCGCCGCGGCCCGGCAGCTGGGGACGACGCCTTCGGCGGTAAGCAAGCAGATCGCGCGGCTGGAGGCGGCGCTGGCCACCCGGCTGCTGGAGCGCTCCACCCGCAAGCTGCGCTTGACC
This sequence comes from Xenophilus sp. AP218F, assembly GCA_002213445.1. GTDB lineage: Bacteria > Pseudomonadota > Gammaproteobacteria > Burkholderiales > Chromobacteriaceae > Chromobacterium. Next base: position 4,015 of record NJIE01000008.1, read on the forward strand.
GATGGCGGCCGCGAGGCTTACCAGCGTTGCCGGCAGCTGGCGGCGGCGGCGCGGTCGGTGATGGAGATGAGCGGCCAGTCTGGCGACGAGCCGGAAGGCTTGCTGCGCGTCAGCGTGCCCAAGGCGGTGGGGTATCGGTTGCTGCACCCGCATATTCCGTCGTTTTTGCGGCGTTATCCGCGCGTGGACGTGCAGTTGCTGCTGGACGACGGCGAGGTGGATCTGATCGACGGCAACGTGGATCTGGCGATCCGCGTCACCGACCAGCCACCGGCCGGGCTGGCGGGCCGGCCGTGGCGGCCGATACGGCACCGGGTGTGCGCCACGCCGGCGTATCTGGCGCGCAACGGCGCGCCGACGCATCCGCGCGAGCTGGCCGGGCACAGCTGCATCTGTCTGAGCGAGGACAGTTTTCACAGCCGCTGGCGCTTTCGGCGCGGCGACGAGGAATTGTCGGTGCCGGTGCGCGGCCGTTACATGGCCAACCACAGCGCGATCCGGCTGGAAGCGGTGCTGGCCGATCTGGGCATCGGCAGCTTGCCGGATTTTGTGGCCGAGGCCGCTCTGGCTGCCGGCGACATCGTGGAGACGCTGCCGGAATGGACGTTTCTCGCCTCCTATCACGGCACGGCCTGGCTGTTGTATTCGCCGGGGCGTTATCGGGCTTCCCGGCTGCGGGTTTTCATCGATCACCTGCTCGCCGCGCAGCCGACGGCGACGGATGGTGGGCAGCAGGCGGGGTGAGAGGCTATAATCTGGCCATACAGGCCGATATCCTTGACAACACAGCCCTCCTGCGGGGCTGTTGTCTTTTGCGGTGTCGGCGACGCTAACCCAGGCGCGGCCGTCCGGTCGCGCCGCTGTAGATGGTAAGTACGATGGCTGCTGGTCAAATTGAATGTTGTTGGTGTGAGAAGCGTTTCAGCGAGTCGGCCCTGCAAGGTCCGGCGCATAACCGTTGCCCGCATTGCGGCGACCCGGTGGTGCCCAGCACTTTCGGCAAGCTGGCGCTGGGGCAGGATTTCGCCTGCAAAATGGGCGGCGAATGGAACAAGATCTCCGACACCAAGGCTGAAATCCACGACGCCGGCCGCGGCGACAAGCCTTGCGAGTTCGCGGCGGACGAGGTGGTCTACCCGTTCTGAGCCGGCAAGCCGGTTGCCGACAAGCGAAAGCCCTGCCGTCCGGCAGGGCTTTTTCATGGCGCGCGCTTGCTCGCGTCTTACAGCGCGTGGGCGCTCAGGCCGTTTTCGTCCAGGCGCAAATAGCCGCCTGCGCTGCCGTGCCAGTCCTGGATCACCCAGCGTTCGGCGCGGCGCTCTCCGGCGACGTGCAGATGGCGCGCCGGGCGATGGGTGTGGCCGTGGATCAGCGTCGGCCAGTCGTGCTCGGCGAGGAGGGCGAGCGCCGCGTCTTCGGTGACGTCTGAAATGGCGGTCAGCCCGTGCTGGCGCTTGGCCATTTCGCTTTGCGCGCGCGCCTGGCGGGCGATGGCGTGGCGCTCGGCCAGCGGGCGGGCGAGCATGGCGCGTTGCCAGTCCGGGTTGCGGCTCATGGCGCGGAATTGCTGGTAGGCCGCGTCGTCGCGGCACAGCGCGTCGCCGTGGCTGAGCAGGAAACGGCCTGCGGTGGTGTCGATCAGCGTCGGGTCGGGCAGCAAGGTGGCGCCGCTGCGTTCCTCGAAATCGGGCCCCATCAGGAAGTCGCGGTTGCCGTGCATCACGTACAGCGGGGTGTGGCGGGAGAACTCGCGCATCGCCGCCAGCGGCGCTTCCAGATAGGCGGAATCGTCGTCGTCGCCCACCCAGTATTCGAACAGGTCGCCCAGGATGTAGAGCACGTCTATCCGGTCTTGCCAGCTTTGCAGGCTGGACAGGAACAGGCGGGTGAGTTCGGGGGTGTCGTCTGCCAGGTGCAGATCGGATATGAAATGAATGACCATGGCGATGCCGCTGTGAAGGGGACAAGCGGGGCGGGCGCCGCCCCGCGTTCAAACGCGCCGCAAGCGGCGCTTAGACGATTTCCGCCTTTTCCAGCACGACGGCTTCCACCGGCACGTCCTGGTGGCCGCCGCTGCGGCCGGTGCGCACGGTCTTGATGCGGTCTACCACGTCCTGGCCGGCGATGACCTGGCCGAAGACGGCGTAGCCCCAACCCTGGGTGCTTTCCGATTTGAAGTCCAGGAAGTCGTTGTCGGCCACGTTGATGAAGAACTGGGCGGAGGCCGAGTGCGGGTCCATGGTGCGCGCCATGGCCACGGTATAAGTCTTGTTGGACAGGCCGTTGTTGGCTTCGTTCTGGATCGGAGCCTTGGTCGGCTTCTGGTTCATGTCGGCGTCGAAGCCGCCGCCCTGGATCATGAAGCCGTTGATCACGCGGTGGAAGATGGTGCCGTCGTAGTGGCCGCTCTTGACGTATTCCTCGAAATTGGCCGCGGTTTTCGGGGCCTGTTCGTGGAACAGTTCCAGCGTGATTTCGCCGAAGTTGGTGGTGAGTTTGATCATGATGTTTCCTTGCTGCGGGCAGGCGCGGCCTGCCTTACGGTTTAACGGTGACCTTCTGGATCACGATGGGCTCGAACGGCACGTCGTCCATGCCGTTCATATTGCCGGTGCGGGTTTTGGCGATGCGGTTCACCACGTCCATGCCGCGGGTGACCTTGCCGAACACCGCGTAGCCCGCGCCTTGCGGACTGGGCGATTTGTAGTTCAGAAAGTCGTTGTTGGCGACGTTGATGAAAAACTGCGCCGTGGCCGAATTGGGGTCCGCGGTGCGCGCCATGGCGATGGTGCCTATCGTGTTCTTCAGGCCGTTGGCGGCTTCGTTGGCGATGGGCGCGCGGGTGGGTTTCTGGTTGAGCTTGGTGTCGAAGCCGCCGCCCTGGATCATGAAGCCGTCGATGACGCGATGGAACACCGTACCGTTATAGTGGCCGGCCTTGGCGTAGGCCACGAAGTTTTCCACGGTCTTGGGCGCCTTGGCGCTGTCCAGCGTGATTTCGATATTGCCCTTGTTGGTGAGCATTTCCACCACCGGGGCGGCGTGGGCCAGGGCCGGCAGCGCGCAAAGCGCCAGGCTGCAAATCAGTTTTTTCATGACTGGTGCGGGGCTGTGGTTGAATTCGGGCCTGTGATTCTAGCACAGGCGGACAGGCTGCGAAGCGCCCGCCATTTATCCCTTTGGCATGATTGCTGACGGGTAGCGGGGCTGTCCCGGCGACGCGCCGTCTGACGCCGCCTCCGCCTTGCCGGGGCATCCGGCGCAAGCGGAAAAGTTTTAATCAGGTATTTTTTTGCTTGCCAGATTGTTAACTGGAGCTTAGACTCTGCGCTCTAAAAAATTGCGGTCGCTATCTAACATATGCGGCCGATCAGCAGGCGGAGGTCGGATGTTGCTGTTGCCCGAGTGCAGTGAGCCGCCCCGCGGAACTCTCTCAGGATAACGATATCATCATGCAATTCCCGACTCAGCGTCGTCTCGTCCGTGTTCTTCCCCTTGTCATCGGCGGCCTGTTCGCCGCCGTTCCGGCCGCGCAGGCCGGCGGCTTCCAGCTGACCGAGCAAAGCGTGCTGGGCATGGGCCGCGCCTACGCCGGCGCCGGCGTGGCGGGCGACGATTTGTCCGCAGTCTTTTACAACCCGGCCGGCATGACCCTGCTGGAGGGCACCCGCGTGCAGGGCGGCTTCACTTACGCCGAAATCGACGCGCCGTTCAGCGGTGCCAATACCACCAAAGACTCGCCGGTTTCGGCTCTGGACGGCACCTTCGCCGCCAGCGACAACGGCCGCGGCGCGGGCGAGGCCATCCCCAACGCTTACCTGACCCATCAGATCAACAGTCAGCTGTTCTTCGGCCTGGGCATCACCACGCCGTTCGGCCTCGGCGCGAGCTACAGCGACAACTGGCGCGGCCGCGACGCCGGCATTTCCAGCAGCATCATGACGGTGGACATCAACCCGTCGCTGGCTTACAAGCTGAACGACAAGTGGAGCTTCGGCGCCGGCGTGTCGGCGCAGTACGCCAAGGCCGATCTGAAAAAGGGCGCTTATCTGCCGGGCGCGACCGGCGAGCTGGAAGCCGACAGCTGGGGTTTCGGCTACAACCTGGGCGTGATGTACTCGTATAGCGCCGATACCCGCGTCGGCTTGTCTTATCGTTCCAAAGTCCACCATGACGCCAAGGGCGATTACACCAACGCCGGCTTCCCGGCTCCGTTCGGCCGTTATCTGAACGGCACGTTCGCCGGCTCCGCCGAGGTCACCACGCCGGAATCGCTGATGCTGAGCGGCTACAGCAAGCTCAACAGCAAGTTCGGCGTCGGCGCGACCGCGCGCTGGACGCGCTGGAGCCGCTTCGACCAGTTGGTGGTCAAGGGCAGCCCGGCGGTGAGCATCGGCGGTCCGGCCATCGATACCACCACCACCATCGACAACCACTGGAAGAACAGCTGGCTGTTCTCGGTGGGCGGCGACTATTTCTACAGCGACCGCCTGACCCTGCGCAGCGGCATCGGCTACGAAACCACGCCGGTTCCCAATCCGGAACATCGCAATCCGCTGATCCCGGACGCCAACCGCCTGTGGCTGAGCCTGGGCGCGAGCTACCGAATCAACAAGCAAGCGTCGGTGGACGTGGGCTACGCTTACTTGCGCGCCGTGGGCGACAAGAAGATCAACAGCACGGTGGGCAGCCCGTTCGGCACGTCCAGCACCCTGCAGGGCGAGTATGGTTCGCTCACCGGCCACCTGCTGGGCGCGCAAATGCAATACCGCTTCTGATCGCGTCTCGCCGCAAGGAAAAAGCACTGCCAAACGGCAGTGCTTTTTTATTGGCCGGCCCGCGCTTCATATCTGGTATTCAGGTTCCCAGATCCGGCGCGCGAAATCGGCGGGGCTGAAGATTTCCATCTGCCGCAAGGGCGGGGAGTATAGATGCAGGGTGACCAGGTTCCGGTCATGCGCGTTGCGGATCTGATGGATGTCCTGATGTTCGTTGACCAGCAGGCTGCCCGCAGCCATCTGGCGCGCCGCGCCTGTCTTGGCCGCGCCGCCGGGCGTCGTCTCGAAAGCGGTTTCGCTGGCGATGCCTTCCACCACCAGCACGCCGCAACGGCTGCCGTGATGATTGTGGATGCGGCTTTGTTGTCCGGGCAGCCAGCACAGCAACAACAGTTCAAAGCCGTCGTCGGCGTAAATGCGGTTGCGGCGGTAGCCGGCGGGGTCAAAGTTCCGGTAAGGGGCCAGTTCGTCGGGCGCGAGCCGCAGCGCCTGGCAGAAATCCAGAATCTCCTCGCGGCTGAGCGCGGCCCGGCGCGCGGCGAGGCGGCGGATGCCGTCGGCCAGTATGGCGGACGGGGCGGGCGGGGCAAAGGTCGGGCGGGGCATGGCGTCTCCTGGCGGCAAGCGATGTCGGCATGGACTGGCGATCCGCCGCTTGGTTCTTGCGCCTGTTCTCATGGCCGGCGCCGGCTGGTTTCATTCCGGCAGGCGGCTAAGCGGCAGCTTGCCGGTTTGCTTGATGGCGTTGAGGATGATGGTGGATTTGACGCTGCGCACCAGCGACAGCTGCATCAGCTTGTTCATGACGAAGCTGGACAGCGAGGGCAGGTCCGGCACCACGATGCGCAGCAGATAGTCGGCTTCGCCGGCGGCGGCGTAGCATTCCAGCACTTCCGGCAAGGCGTGGATGGACTGGGCGAAATCCAGCAAGGCGCTCTCGTTGTGCCGCTCGAGGCTGACGTTGGCGAAAGCCATCACCGACAGGCCGATGTGCTGGGAATTCAGGGTGACCTGATAGCCCTGGATGACGCCGTTTTCTTCCATGCGCTGGATGCGGCGGCCGATTTGCGAGGCGGACAGGGCGATGTCTTGCGCCAGCTTCTGGTGCGTGGCGCGCGCGTCTTGTTGCAGGGCCTGCAGGATTTGCAGGTCGAAGCGGTCCAGTTCTATTTTGCGCATTTTCCGCATCCATTTTGTTTTGATGCGCCAAGTATGCAAAATTTGAGCAATATCAACAAATATTGCGGACAACCCGCATCCGGCGGGCCTTAAACTAGAGTAAACCACCCAATCCGGAGCCCCGCCATGAACGACCGAGCCGACTTCGTCGCGCCCGACATCACCGCCCGCAAGAACGTGGGCTTACGCCACGATCCTGCCGACTTTACCCTGCCGCAGCCGCTGGAGCGCTACAGCGCCGAAGATCACGCGACCTGGGCGACGCTTTACCGCCGCCAGTGCGAGCTGCTGCCGGGCCGCGCCTGCGACGAATTCATGCAGGGGCTGGCGCAACTGGAGGTGGACGCCGAGCGGGTGCCGGACTTCGCCAAGCTGAATCAGAAGTTGCTGGCCGCCACCGGCTGGCGCATCGTGGCGGTGCCGGGGTTGATACCGGACGACGTGTTTTTCGAGCACCTGGCCAACCGCCGCTTCCCGGTGACCTGGTGGCTGCGCGAGCCGCAGCAGCTTGACTACCTGCAGGAGCCGGACGTGTTTCACGACCTGTTCGGCCACGTGCCCCTGCTGATCAACCCGGTTTTCGCCGACTACCTGCAGGCTTACGGCAAGGGCGGGATGAAGGCCAAATCGCTGGGCGCGCTGCCGATGCTGTCGCGGCTGTACTGGTACACGGTGGAGTTCGGCCTGATCAATACGTCCGAGGGCATGCGCATTTTCGGGGCGGGCATCGTTTCCAGCAAATCGGAGTCGATTTACTGTCTGGAAAGCGCCAGCCCCAACCGCATCGGCTTTGACCTGAGCCGCATCATGCGCACCCGTTACCGGATCGATACCTTCCAGAAGACCTACTTCGTCATCGACAGCTTCCAGCAGCTATTCGACGCCACCGCGCCCGACTTCACCGCCTTGTACACCGAGCTGGCCGACGCGCCGGTGCTGGGCGCCGGCGATATCGCCCTGGGAGACGCGGTTTGGCATCGCGGCGATCGCCGGGGCTGGGGAGAGAGCGGCGACGTGTAAGCTTCCCGGCGAGTTCCGCCTTCTACATTCATCGCGCAACAAGAGGCCGCGCCGGCGTATCGCCGGGCGGCCTTTTCGCATCTTCTCGGCCGGCAAACCGGCGGAGTGTGGGGAAGTCGCAACGTTTGCCGCCGGGAGGCGAGAGGATTTTGCCTCGTCGCGCCGGCTGGCGCGCCGTCTTGATATACGAGCGTGGGAGCGGGAATGCGCAGCAATTTCAAGGATTTTTCGATGCATTTGACATTGCGCGGCGCGGCGCGCGGCAGGAGGTGCCGGGCTTTGTTCTGAGTAGGACATATAAATTAATAATTGAGTTAAATTTTGTTATAACTTCAACCGTATAGTTTTATCAGTTTTTACTATGTGTTGAATAATGCGCGTCCGTAACGTAGACAGTCTGGTAGTAGCCCACCCGCAGGCGCTGACCTATGTGCGTCTGCTATTGCGTTTGCTGCATTTCCTGCTGGTCGTCGGGCCGGGTCTGTTGCTGCCCATGTGCTTCTTGCCGGATTGGTGGGGCGAGAACCCGGAATTGTGGGAGGCCGTGCTGTTTGCCGGCGTGTTGGCGCTGGTGGTGTTTCAGGCCGCCGGGCTGTACGGTAGCTCGATGTTTCGCCGCCAGATGCGGCTTCGCCCGCTGATTCTCGCCTGGAGCGCCAGCTTCCTGCTGGTGTTGCTGGGCCGGCCGCTGGAGCCTCTGCTGGCGGCGATGCCGTGGCAGTTGCTGCTGGCCTGGTATCTGACGTCTCTGGCCTTGCTGCTGGGCCAGCGCTTGCTGCTGCACTGGTGGAGCATGCGGCTGGTGCGGGTGGGCGTCGGTTTGCAACAGACGGTGATCCTGGGGGCGACCGATAGCGGCGATCTGCTGGCCGATTACCTGCAAGACAACGCCGATTTGCGCAACAACCTGATCGGTTACGTCGACGACCGTTCGGACCGGCTGGAGCGCAAGATGGCCGACCTGCCGTATCTGGGCGATATGGGCCGGCTGGAGCGGCTGGTGCGCGAAGGCCGCGTGCAGCAGATCCTGGTGGCTTTGCCCTGGTCGGCGGTGGAACGGATGGGCGACGTGATCGGCCGCTTGCGCCAGTTGCCGGTCAATGTGCTGCTGGCCCCGGACATGGCCGGCCTGCGCCACGCCCACAATCGGGTGACCACGGTGGCGGGGCTGCCGATGTTCAACCTGTCGGAATTGCCGCTGACCGGCTGGTCGCCGCTGCTCAAACGCTGCGAGGACGTGGCGCTGGCGTCGCTGGCGCTGCTTCTGGCCGGCGCGCCGATGCTGCTGATCGCGCTGTGCATCAAGCTGGATTCGCGCGGGCCGGTGCTGTTCCGCCAGAAGCGCTACGGCTACAACAACCGGCTGATCGAGGTTTACAAGTTCCGCTCCATGTATATCGACAAGAGCGACTGGCACGCCGAAGCCCAGACCACGCGCGACGACCCGCGGGTCACGCGGGTGGGGCGCTTCATCCGCAAAACCAGCCTGGACGAGTTGCCGCAGCTGCTGAATGTGCTGGGCGGCAGCATGTCCATGGTGGGGCCGCGGCCGCACGCCACCGCCACCAAGGCCGCCGGCGTGCTGTTCGAAGACGCGGTGAGCGAGTACAGCGCGCGCCATCGGGTAAAGCCGGGCATCACCGGCTGGGCGCAGGTCAACGGTTACCGCGGCGAAACGGACACCCTGGCCAAGATCGAAAAACGGGTCAAGTACGACCTGGAGTACATCGAAAACTGGTCGCTCTGGTTTGATTTTTACATCTTGGCGCGCACACTGCCCGCGGTGCTGAGCGCCGACGCCGCCTATTGAGACAAGCATGAATACGCAAGCCGAGTTGATTCCCTGCATTATTTCCGGCGGCGCCGGCACCCGCTTGTGGCCGGTGTCGCGCCAGGAATTTCCCAAACCCTTCATCCGCTTGGCCGACGATCAAAGCCTGTTGCAGAAGACCTTCCTGCGGGCCGCGCGCCTGCCCGGCGTGCGCCGGGCGATGATCATCACCAATCAGCAGGTGATGTTCCGCACGCTTGAGGAGTGCGGCAAGGTCAACGAGCGCGCGCTGCCGCTGGAGCTGATCCTGGAGCCGGTGGGACGCAATACCGCCCCGGCCGTCGCCGCGGCGGCGCTCTCCGCGCTGGAAGACGCGGCGGATGTCGCGCCGCTGTTGCTGATCCTGCCGGCCGATCACCTGATCGACGACGAAGATGCCTTCGCCGCGGCGGTGGCGCGGGCCGCTCGCCTGGCCGCCGCCGGCCGCATCGTCACTTTCGGCCTCGAGCCGACCCGTCCGGAGACCGGCTTCGGCTATATCGAGCAAGGCGCCGCGCTGGGCGAAGACGGCAACGAGGTGGCGCGCTTCGTCGAGAAGCCGGATCTTGCCACCGCCGAAGCTTATCTGGCGGACGGGCGGCACTTGTGGAACAGCGGCATGTTCTGTTTCGCCGCCGACCGGATGCGCGAGGCGCTGGCGCGGCACGCGCCCGAGGTGCTGGACGCGGTGGCCGCTTGTCTGGCGGCAAGTCCTGCGCTCAAGGGCGCGGGGCGCAGCCAGCGCGAGCTGGACCGGGCCGGCTTCAGCCTGTGTCCGGACATTTCCATCGACTACGCGGTGCTGGAGAAAACCGAAGACGCGGCGGTGGTGCCGTGCGCGCTGGGCTGGAACGATATCGGCAGCTGGGACAGCCTGGCGGCCGAATTTCCCGCCGACGCCGACGGCAACCGCGTCAGCGGCGACGTGTTGCTGCAGGACGCGCGCGACTGCTTCGTGCAAAGCCGCGGCCGGTTGATCGCCGCGCTGGGCGTGGACAATCTGGTGGTGGTGGATACGCCGGACGCCCTGCTGGTGGCGGACCGCAACCGTAGCCAGGAGGTGCGCGAGGTGGTCAGGCGCCTGCAACAGGCCGGCCATCCCTCCTTTCAACAGCACCTGACCTCGCACCGGCCCTGGGGCTATTACTCGGTGCTGGGCGAGGGCGAGCGCTACAAGATCAAGCGCATCCTGGTCAAGCCGGCCGCCTCGCTGTCCTTGCAGATGCACCACCATCGCAGCGAGCACTGGATCGTGGTCAGCGGCACCGCCCTGGTCACCCATGGGGACAGCGTGCGCATGGTGCACACCAACGAATCCACCTTCATCCCCGCCGGCGAGAAGCACCGCCTCTCCAACCCCGGCGTGATCGATCTGGTGATGATAGAGGTGCAAAGCGGGGAATACCTGGGCGAGGACGACATCGTCCGCTTCGCCGACGTTTACGGCCGCGACGGAGGCGAAGCCTGATGCGGCTGGCGCTGATCATCCCGGTGCGCAACGCCGGCGCCCATCTGGACTGCCTGCTGCCGGCGCTGGCGGCGCAAAGCGCGCAGCCCGACGAATGGCTGGCGCTGGACAGCGAGTCCGCCGACGGCAGCGCCGAACGGCTGCGCGCCGCCGGCGCGCGGGTGGTCACCGTGCCGCGGGGCGACTTCAACCATGGCGGCACGCGCGGGCTGGGCAGCCGCCTGACGACGGCGGAGGCATTGATCTACCTGACGCAGGACGCCATTCCGGCCGACGCCGACTGTTTCCGGCGGCTGCGCGAGGCCTTGCTCGCCGACGCCAGGGTCGGCGTCGCCTACGGCCGCCAGCTGCCGCACCAGGGCGCGAGCCTGCTGGCGGCGCACGCGCGCGATTTCAACTACCCGCCGCTTTCTCGCACCAAACGGCTGGAGGACGCGGCGCGGCTGGGCATCAAGACCTGCTTCAGCTCCGACGCCTGCGCCATTTACCGGCGCGAGGCGCTGCTGGCGGCCGGCGGCTTTCCCGAGGACGTGATCGGCACCGAGGACGCCTACGTCGCCGGCAAGATGCTGCTCTCCGGCTGGCATGTGCGCTACGAGGCAGAGGCGCGGGTGCGGCATTCGCACGATTACAGCCTGCTGGAAGAAATGCGCCGCTATTTCGACATCGGCGTGTTCTACGGCCGGGAGCGCTGGATCGCGCGGCACTTCGGCCGCGCCGGCGGAGAGGGGCGGCGCTTCGTGCTGTCCGAACTGGCGGCGGCGCGCGCGGCCGGCCAGCCGTGGCGGCAGGGGGAAATCCTGCTGCGCGCGGCCCTGAAACTGGCCGGTTATCGTCTTGGGCAGTGCGAGCGTTATCTGCCGATCAGCGTCAAACGACGCCTCAGCATGTTTTCGGGATATTGGAAATGAACGGATTTTTCATGAACACCAGATGGCTTCCTCCGCTGCTGGCGCTGGCGCTGGCCGCTTGCAGCACCCCCAGCACCATAGGCTTGCCGGCCGCCGGCGTAGTGGCCGCCCGCCAGATCGAGCTGCAGGACATCAGCAAGCTGCCGCCGCCGGTCACCCGGGTGATGAACGGCGACACCCTGCGCATCGTCCGCGACGCGCAGACGCCGGCGGAGAAAGACGAAATGCTGCTGTTCTTCGTGCGTCCGGACGGCACCTTTTCCTATCCGCACGCCGGCGTGATCAAGGCCGGCGGCCGCACGCCGGAGGAAATCGGGGCGGAAGTCACGCAAAAGCTGTCCAATCTCTACCGCCAGCCGCAGGTGACGGTGAATATCGCCATCGCGCCGGGCAACCGGGTATTCGTCGGCGGCGCGGTGCGCAACCCGTCGGCTTTCGAGCTGACCGCGGCCGCCACCATCGAACAGGCGGTGATCGGCGCCGGCGGCGTGCTGCCTTCGGCCGACAGCGAACACATCGCCCTGCTGCGCCTGGATGAAGAGGGCCTGTACCAGGTGTATTTCACCAATATGGCCCGGATGCTGGACCCCGAGGCCAAGCGCCACGGCGTGATGCTGCAGCGCGGCGACGTGGTGTTCGTGCCCAAGTCCGGCATCGGCAAGGCGGTGGAAGGCGTGGACATGTATCTCAACCAGTTGATTCCGTTCTCCAAGGCCATCGGCATCGGTTTGAACTACGACTTGCGCGGCACCTCGACAACCTACATCCAGAAGCAATAGCCATGATCGAAATCCGCTCTTTCCGCGACATCGCGCGGCTGTTCTTCATCTTCCAGCGCGAGTTCAAATGGGCCTGCGCCGCCACGCTGATCGTGGCGGTGCTGGGCGCTTTCCTGCTGCCGGCGCGCTTCGAATCCGAGGCGCGGCTGCTTGTCAAGCCGGGGCGCGATACCAGCACCCTGCCGATCGAATACAGCGACCGCCAGACGCTGGTGGCGCCCAGCACCCAGCGCGATCCCATCGTCGACGAGGAAAAGCTGCTGACCGGCCGCCCCATCATCCGCGAAGTGGCGGCCTATTACCTGAGCGAGGTGGGCAACCAGAAGCCCGAAGGCGTGTGGAAAACCATCAAGTTCTACGTCAAGAAGGGCGTGGGCGAGGTGGTGGACGGCGCGCGCGCCTTGCTGGTGCTGGTGGGGCTGGCGGAGGAGCAGACGCCGCAGGACAGGCTGGCCGCCAAACTGGAAGACAGCTTCAGCGTCAGCCACCAGAGCGGCTCGGCGGTGATGGAAGTCTCGTTCAAATGGGACGACCCGGCCGTGGCGCAGAAGGTGGTCAACAAGTGGATCGAACTGTATATCGACGAGCGGTCCCGCGCGCTGGGCCGCAAGAGCCTGTACGAATTCTACGAGAACGAAAGCAAGAATCTGGCCGGCCAGATCGCCGACTACAAGCAGAAGATCAGCAAGTATTTGCAGAATATCGACGGCATCAGCACCAAGGAGCGGCTGGACAGCCTGACCGACCGGCTCAACAAGCTGGAAGCCGAGCGCAGCAACGACAAGGCCGAGCTGCTGGCGCTGGAAGGCGGCATCGCCAGCGCCAGCGGCCGCGAACGCCAGCTGCCGCGCGAGGTGACCAAGGAGCGCGAGCTGAGCCTCAATCCGGCGCAGCAGGACCTGCTGCTCAAGCTCAACGGGCTGGAGCTGGAGCGGCTGGACAAATTGAAGAACTTCCTGCCCGATTCGCCGCCGATCCGGGAGCTGGACGAAAACATCGCCGCGATGAAGGCGCTGATCGCGCAGCAGAAAAACGTGGTGCAGCGCTCGGAAAACCGCGCGCCCAACGAGCTGGTCACCATGCTGCAGCGCGGCAAGCTGGAGCGCGACATGCGCGCCGGCGAGCTGAAAGCCAAGCTGGCGGCCTACGACAAGGAAATCGCGGCGCAAAAAGAGGAGCGGCATCGCATCCTGAGCGTGGAGCCGGAGCTGTCGCGGCTGGAGCGCAATCTGGCGGTGGCCGAGAAGAATTACCTGTTGTACATGGACAGCCTGGAGAAGGCGCGCATCGACCGCGAGCTGGACAACAGCCGCATCAGCAATATCGCGGTGATCGAACACGCTACCTTCAGCCCGGCCAAGGTCTTCCCCAAGACCTCGCTGATTTTGCTGGCCAGCCTGCCCGCGGCGGCGCTGGTGGGGCTGCTGGCCTTGTACCTGTGCTATCTGGGCGACCAGCGCATCCACGACGGCGGACGGGTGGAGCATCGCTTCGGCGTGCCGCTGTGGACCACGCTGATGGAGCTGGAGCCCGGCCGCCATCCGCCGTCCTCGTTCGAGGCCAGCGTTTACCGCTTGTATAGCCAGCTGCCGCTGGACAAGGTGAAGGAGAGCGGTCTGACCATCGGCCTGACTTCGTCGCGCCGCGGCGAAGGCGTCAGCTTCGTCATCGAGCACTTCTTGCGGGTGCTGGGCGAACGCGGCGTCAAGGCCCGCTTGGCCGGCGGCGGCGAGCGCGCCGCGCCCGGCGAGGCGGCGCTCTTGGACGCCTCGGCCTTGCTGACCAATCCCGACGCCTTTCCGCATCTGAAAAACGCCGACATGATCCTGCTGGTGATCGAGGCGCGCCAGTCCACGGTGCCGGTGGTGGAGAACGCCTTGTCCATCCTCACCACCGCCTTTGGCAAGGTGGACGGCATCGTGCTCAACCGCCGCCGCTTCGAGATTCCCGGGGCGGTGCTGGAGCGCCTGGCGCGTTTCAAGGGAGCGGCCTGATGCGGATAGCGCTGCTGTCGCCGCTGCCCCCTGAGCAAAGCGGCATCGCCGATTACGCCCTCGCCTGGCGCGACGCCATGCGGGCCGCCGGCGTGGAGGTGGCGACCCCTTTCGCCGGCGCGCCGCTGACGGCGGAGGCCGACGCGCTGGCCGCGCGGATGCAGGATGTGGCGTGGGATGACTTCGATCTGGTGCACGCCGAGCTGGGCGGCGGCCGCTGCGGCGAGTTTCTGGCGCTGGAATGGCTGGCGCATTATCGTCCCGGCCTGCCGCTGACCGCCACCGCGCATGATCCGGAGCGGCTGATCTGGCGGCCCGCCGCGTTGCCGGGGCCGCTGGCGCTGGCCAGCCGTTTGCCGCGCCGCGCCTATCAGGCGGCGGCGCTGCTGGCCGACCCCTGGACCCTGGCGCGCGAGCGGCGTCTGGCGGCCAGGCTGTCGCGGCTGATCGCGCTCACCGAAACCGGCGCGGCGTGCCTGGCGCGGCGCATGCGCCTGCCGGCAGGCAAGGTGGTTTGCATCGCCCACGGCAACCATGAGGTGGCCGATGTGCGCTTGCCGCCGCCGCAACCGCTGCGCTTGCTGTATTTCGGTTTCCTCTATCGCGGCAAGGGCATCGAAGACTTGCTTGACGCGCTGGCGCTGCTGGCGGCGATGGAACCCGACGCGCGCCGGCAGGTGCGCTTGACCCTGGCGGGCGGCGTCGCCCCGGACGTGGCCTTCGGCAGCGCCGGCTCCTATCTCGACGAGCTGCGGCGCAGGCTGGCCGAGCTGCGGCTTGGGGAGGATATGGTGACGTGGCGGCTGGACGTGCCGGCCGACGAGATTCCGGCCTTGATCCAGGCGCATCACGTGATGGTGCTGCCGTATCGGGAATCCAGAAAGCTGGCCTGGCTGGGGCAGATGCGCGGCACCAGCGGCGGCTTGTCGTGGGCGGCGGCGTGCGGCCGCGGCGTGGTCAGCTCGGACGCGCGGGCGTTTGCCGAAGAAGTGTCGCACGGCAACGGCGCGGTTTATCCGCAAGGCGACAGCCGGGCGCTGGCCGGCGAGCTGGCGCGCTTGCTGCGGGAGCCGGGGCGCGCGATCGCCTTTGGCCGCAAGGCGGCGGAACTGGGCGCGCGGCGCGCCTGGCCGAAAACCGCCGAACGTTTCCAGGCGGCGTTCGCCGCGGTGTTGCGGGAGGGCGAGGCATGAAGCGCTGGCTGCTGTTGGCAACCGTTTTATGCGGCCTGGCCTCGGGTCCGGCCGCGCGGGCGGATACCCGGCTGACCGCGCCGCGGCCGGTGGCGTGGCAGGACTTTCTCGGCGTCAACGCCCATTTTCTGTGGTTCACGCCGGCGCAGTACCGGCAGCAGATGGCGATGCTGAAAAAGCTCGGCCTGCGCTGGACGCGGGTGGACCTGCACTGGGACCGGCACGAGCCGAAGGAAAACCAGTACGTGTTCGCGCCGCTGGACCAGCTGACCGGCGAACTCAAGGCGCAGCAGTTGAAATCGGTGTTCTATCTGGTGGGTTCCGCGCCGTTCGCCAGCAGCAGCTCGCCCTTGCTGCCGGGGCAAAGCGACCAGTTTCCGCCCAGAGACCCGGAAGTCTTCGCCAAGCGGATGGCGATGCTGGCCAGGCGCTACCCGGGCGTGGACGCCTGGCAGGTGTGGAACGAGCCCAATCTGCCCGCCTTCTGGCGGCCGCTGCCCAGCCCGGAAGGCTACGGGCGGTTGTTGCAGTCCAGCGTCAGGGCGCTCCAACAGGCCGCGCCGGGCAAGCCGGTGGTGATGGCCGGCATGGCGTATTACAGCCAGATGCCGGCGCGCGGCGGGCTGATGCTGGAGGAGTTGGGCAAGAAGGGCGCTTTCGGCCTCGGCGCCATCGTCGCTTACCATCCCTACAGCCTGCAGCCCGAAGGCGACGACCCCAAGGCGCGCGATTTCGTGTTGCGCGCCCAGACGGTGAACAGCCGCTTGCGCGACGCCAAGGTCGCCGGCATCTGGGCCACCGAATGGGGCTGGTCCAGCTACGCCGGCCCCAGGGAAGAGCAGGACATCATCGGCGCGGGCGGCCAGGCCGACTACCTGCTGCGCCGGCTGGCCTTGATGAGCGCGCTCGATTACGACCGGATTTTCCTGTTCGCCCTGTCCGACCTGGATAGCCGCGCCGGCGCGCGCGACCGCGGCTACGGCCTGCTGGATCTGAACGGCAAGCCCAAACCCGCCTACGCCGCGCTGGCCAACTTTCTGGCCATGACCGGGCCCAGGCTCAGTCCGGCCGCGCCGCCCGACATCGCCGCTGGACCGGACGACTTGTACAGCATAGGCTGGCGCAAGGCCGATGGCAGCCGGCTGTGGATGTTCTGGAGCGCGAGCGAGGGCGCGGTGCGGCTGAAGGGCATCCGCCAGGCCCGCCTGTTGCAGCCGCTGAGCGGCAAGAGCCAGACGCTCAAGTCGGACGGCGAGCTCAAGGTGCGGGCCGCGCGGCAACTGCAAATGCTGGAGTGGCGCGAATGACGGCGCTCTCCCGGCCGGGGCTGAAAATCCTGTGGACCTTGCCTTATCTGCCCTGGCCCACCACCAGCGGCGGCAAGCTGCGGCAATACCATCTGCTGCGCGAGCTGGCGGCGCGCGGCCACCGCATCACCTTGCTGGCGCAAAGCAAGGAAGCGGCCAGCGCCGAATGCCGCCGCCAGCTGGAAGACATCGTCGAGCGGCTGATCGTGCTGCCGCGGCGCGCGCTCAAGCATCCGCTGACGCTGCTGGCCGCCGCCCTCGGACCGCATCCCTTGCTGGTGAGCGTCAACGGCCTCTCGCCGGCCTTGCGCGATGCTTTCGAGGCGTTGCTGCAAGAGCCGTGGGACGTGGTGCAGATCGAACACAGCTATGGCCTGCAGCCGTTCTTGCCGGCGCTGCGGCGCAGCGGCCAGCCCTTCGTGCTGACCGAACACAATGTCGAATCCACGCTGGGCGCGGCCACTTATCAGCATCTGCCGGCGTGGGCGGCGCCCTACATCGCCTGGGACCAGTGGCGCTACCAGCGCTGGGAGAAAAAAGCGCTGGCGGCGGCGACGCGGCTGGCGGCGGTGACCGACGACGACGCGCTCCAGCTGGCGCGCATCCGCCGCGGGCCGGTGGACGTGGTGATCAACGGCGTCGATACCGCAGCTTTCGCCGCCTCCGGTCCGGCGCAAGACAGCCGCCGGCTGCTGTTCGTCGGCAATTTCGAGTACCCGCCCAATCTGGACGCGGTGGAGTGGATAGTCGAAGACATCCTGCCGCGGCTGTGGCGGCGGATGCCGGACGCCAGGCTGGCGGTATGCGGCTACGCGATGCCTGCGGCCTGGTCCCGGCGCTGGCCGGACGCGCGCATCGAGTGGCGCGGCTTCGCGCCGTCGCTGCCGCCGGAGCAGCGCCGCTCGGCGGCCTTCATCGCCGCCTTGCGCGAGGGCGGCGGCTCCAAGCTCAAGGTGCTGGAGGCGCTGGCCGCCGGCCTGCCGCTGGTCAGCACCCGCCAGGGCGTCTCGGGGCTGGCCTTGCAGGCGGGACGCGATTTCCTGCCGGGCGACGACAGCCAGGAGCTGGCCGACGCCGCCTGGACGGCGCTGCAAGGCGGCGAGCGCATCGCCGAACTGGGCGAGGCTGGGCGGCGTTATGCGCGCGATCATCATGACTGGTCGGTGGCCGCCGACCAGCTGGAAAACCTTTATCGGAAGTTGAAGCATGCGCATCGGGATTGATTATCGTCCGGTAACCGCGGCGCCGTGGTCCGGCATCGCCCGCCAGACGCTGGCGCTGGAGGCCGCCTTGCAGGCGCGGGCGGGTTGCGAGGTGCTGAGATTCACCGCCTGCCCGGCCGATCATCCGCACCGCCGCCTGGCCTGCTGCCCGGCGCGTCCCAGCCCGGTCAACGGCCTGCACCGGCCGCGCGAACGGCTGGGCTTCGAAGGCGTTTTCCTGCCGCAGGCCATCCGCGACCAGCGCCTGGACGGCTACATCGCCACCGCCAACGTCGGTCTGCCCTTGTGGCGCGCGCCGCGCGGGGTGGCTTACGTCCAGTTGCTGCACGATCTGTTCCAGCTGACGCTGCGAAACCGCCACGCCGACCGCTGGCGCGAGCTGGCTTACCGCCTGATAGACCACGGCGGCATTCGCCGCAGCCTGGCGACGGCCGACGCCATCTGGGTGCCGTCCCGCCATACCGCGGCCGAAGCGGCGCGGCTGTTTCCGCAGTGGGCCGCCAAGGTGGCGGTGCTGCCCAACGCGGTGCCGGGGCAGGCGGCGGACCCGCAGGCCTTGCCGGATGGTTTGCCGTCGCGTTTCTGGCTGTTGGTGGGCAGCCGCGAGCCGCGCAAGAACCTGCCCTGGTTTCTGGAGCAGTGGCGGGCTGAGAGCGAGCGCGGCCCCCTGCCGGCGCTGGTGGTGGTCGGCGCGGTGAGCGATGCGCCGCCGCATTTGCGGCGCTTGCCGGGGCTGAACTGGTTGTCCGGCATCGGCGACGCGGAATTGTCGGCGGTTTACGCCGCGGCCGAACGCCTGTGGCAGCCGTCTTACGCCGAGGGCTTCGGCCTGCCGGTGGTGGAAGCGCTGGCGCAGGGCACGCCGGTGGCGGTGGCCAGCGGCTCCGCGCTGGATGAGGTGGCGCCGCCTGACGCGCCGCGTTTCGCGCCGGACGACGCGGCCGGCTTGCGCGCGCTGATGCGGCGTCTGGCAGCCGAGCCGGGCGGCGCGGACGGCGGGGCGGGCCGGCGCTGGGCGGAGCGTTATGGGCTGGAGGCCTACGCCGGCCGGCTCAATCTTCTGCTGGACGTTTTGCTCCGGGGGCGGACATGAGCCTGGAACGCCGTCTGCTGGCGCTGGCGTGCGGTTTGTTCTTCGGCGCGCTGCTGGTGTTGCTCTCGCCGCTCAAGATGGCTTTGGCCGTCGTTGCGGTCGTCGCGTTGACGCTGGTGTTGCGCCAGCCGGAGTGGGGGCTGGCGGGATTCGCTTTTGTGGCGACCCTGATCCCGTACACCACGGTGCAGCTGGGCGTGCGCATCACGATTTCCGAGGCGTTGCTGGGCGTGACCTGGCTGGGCGTGTTCTGGCGGCTCGCCACCGGCGAAGTCGCCTGGCCGCGCGGCAAGACCGAGCTGCGCATGCTGTGGCTGATGTTGTTCAGCCTGTTGCCTTTTCTGGCGGGACAAGTCTCGATACAGGCGGAGGGCAGCGGGCCGGTCAACTGGTTGCGCTGGCTGCTCAACCTGTCCACGCTGTTTCTCGCGCCCTTGCTGCTGGCCGACGACAAGCGCCGCGACCGGCTGATCGTGGCGCTGCTGGGCGGCACGCTGGCCATGCTGCTGCTGTCCATCGCCTATTTTCTCAAGGACCGCGACGCCAATACTTTCATCCCGTTGCTGGAAAAGCTGCATTACGCCCATCCGGAGGCGGTGAAGGATATTTTTTCGGCCAACTACACGCGGATGGCCTCGCCCTGGGTGCATCCCAACCTGACCGGCGGCGCGCTGGCGCTGTTCCTGCCGCTGGCTTTCTTCTATGCCCTGGCGCAAGGCGGCTGGCGTCGTCTGCTGGGTTTCAGCGTGGCGCTGCTGGGCGCGGCCGGTTTGCTGTTCAGCATCTCGCGCGGGGCCATCGTCAGCCTGGCGCTGGCGCTGGCGTGGATGGCGTGGAAGCGCGCGCCCTACGCCGGCCGCATCATCGGCGTCGCACTGGCGCTGGGGCTGGCGCTGGTGCTGTTCTACCCGCCCTTGCAGGAGCGTTTGGCCACCACCTTCTCGGCCAGCAACGCCAGCACCGAGGTGCGCATGGACGAGTACCGGCATTTCCCCGAGGCGATGAAGCGCTTCCCGCTAGGCATCGGCTTCAAGGTGGACCCGCCGCCGCCGGGCAGCGGCTTGCTCGGCATTTCCAACCTGTGGCTCAACTTCATTTACAAGATGGGCGTGCCGGGCATGTGCTTGTTCATCCTGCTGACGCGCGCCTGGTGGCGGGAGACGCGGCCGCGCGGCGAGGTGCGCGCGCTCGACTCCGAGCGGGCGGTCTGGTTCGGCACGCTGGGCGGCTTGCTGGCCGCGCTGCTCACCGGCCTGTTCGACCATTACTACAGTTTCACCATGGTGCTGATCGGCCTGTTCTGGCTGATGATGAGCCTGAATCTGCAATCGGCGCGGCGTCTGGCCGCGCGGGGCGACTCGGCGCTCAGCGGCCTGGCCGCGCGCGACGCGCGCCTGCCGTGGCTGCGGCGCACACCCACTTGACGGCGACTTAAAACATGATTGAACCAAACGTATCCGCCGCGCCGCTGTTTCCCTGGCGGCACCGCATTTACCACAGCAGCGGCTTGCGCGCGCGCCTGGGCGAATACGCCCGCCGGCTGCAGGTTTCCGACAGCGATCTGGCCGAAGCCTACGACTGGATGCTGGCCAACCAGGCGGCATTCGAAGAAGGCGACGCGGCGCATCCGCGGGTGATGATCGTCTCGCTGGATGTGGAAAAACGCATTCCGCACCCGCTGGCCCGGCGCTTTTACGCCATGCTGCGCGACGAGCTTCCCGCCAAGCTGATTCCGCTGTACGGCCTGAACTGGCCGACCTTCAAGGACCGGTTCGCCCGCGCCTGGGAGCAGTGGTACAACATCCTGATCAACAAGCTGCCCAGCCATCACCTGCGCGTCTGGTGGCTGCGCATGGGCGGCGCGAAGATAGGCAAGGGCTCCAGCGTCTGGCGCCACACCGAGATACTGGGCGTCAACAGCCTGACCATAGGCGACGACAGCTGCATCGCCTGGCATTGCCAGATCGACGCCCGCGCCGGGCTGGCGATAGGCGACCATGTGGCGATAGCCTCGCACGCCAAGATCATCGCCGGCAGCCATGACCTCGCCGCGCCGGAGTTCTGGTCGGTGTCCGGCCCCATTTACATCGAAGATTACGTCTGGATCGCCACCGGCGCGCTGGTGGGCCACGGGGTGCGCATCGGCGAGGGCGCGGTGATCACCGCCAACACCCTGGTGAGCAAGGACATCGCGCCTTACAAGATCGTCGGCGGCTCCGGGGCCAAGGCCATGGGCGAGCGCCCGCGCGGCCTCAACTACAAGGTGGGAGGCAAGGGGCTGTTCACCCTGTTTCACTGATGTTCGGCGCGACTCTCTTGCTGACGCTGGCCACGCTGGCCGGCCTTCTTGCCGGCTTCGCCCGGGAATGGCTGCTGGTGGCCGCCTGGGGCGCGGGCGCGCGCACCGACGCTTATCTGGTGGCGATGTTTCTGCCGGAAGCCTTGCGCACCATGCTGGCCGGCGGACTGCTCTCGGCGGCGGCCTTGCCCTTGTGGCAGGCGCGCGCCGAGCCGGCGCGCGCGCGCTGGCTGTCCGGTTTCGCCTGGCATTGCCTGCTGCTGGGCGCGGCGCTGGGCGCGGCGCTGGCTGTGGCCGCGCCGTGGCTGGTCCGGATGGTGGGGCCGGGGCTGGCGCCGGCCAGCGCGGCCGAGGCCGCCGGCGTCTTGCGCTGGCTGGCCTGGCTCGCGCCGGGGCTGTTGCTGCAGGCGGCGTTGACCGTGCCGCTGCAGGCCGGTGGGCGCTTCCTGCTGGCCGGCCTGGGCTCGCTGCTGTTCAACCTGCCGGCGGTCATCTATCTGCGATGGGCGGGACGGGCGGCGGACGCGGCGGTTCTGGCCCAAAGCTTCGTGCTGGGCAGCGTCTTGATGGCGCTGGTCTTGCTGCCGGGAAACTGGCGGCTGGGCTGGCGGCCCTGGCTGCTGGGATGCCGCGGCGACGCGCGCGAGCTGTGGCGCAAGCTGCTGCCGCTTCTGGCCAGCAGCGCCGCCAGCCAGGGATTGGCCTTGCTGGAGCGGTTGGCGGCGTCGTTGCTTGGCGAGGGCGTCATCACGCTGGTCAATCTGGCGCGCAAGCTGATCAATCTGCCGCTGATCGCGCTGATGAGCCTGAATCAGGTGCTGCTGGGCAAGATGAGCGGCCTGGCCGGCGAGGATAGGATGCGCGTGCTGCGCCGCGGCCTGAGCCTGTGCACCTTGTTGACGCTGCCTGCCGCGGCGGGCCTGATCGGCGCCGCGCCGGCGCTGGTGGCCCTGCTGTTGCCGCGCGGGCTGGCCGACGGGCCTTTGCCGCAGCTGCTGGCGCTTTACGCTCTGGGCATCGTCTTCGGCGGCTGGAACGCCTTGCTGGCGCGCTACTTCTACGCGGCGGGCGATACCCGCGCGCCGCTGTTGTTCGAGTTGGCCGGCAGCGGCTTGCAAGCCTTGCTGCTGTTCGCGCTGCCTTATCTGTTCGGCTTGCCTGGCCTGGCGTTCGCCGCATTGGGCGGCGTCCTGCTCACCGGCGCCTTGCTTGGCGGCCGGCTGCGATTGCGGCGGCGCTTGCTGGCGGAGGGCGCGCTGGCGCTGGGCGCGGCGCTGGCCTGCGGCGCGCTGCTGTTTCCGCTGCGCGGGCAGGGCGCGTGGCTGCAGCTGGGGTGGGCCACGCTGAGCGGCGCCTTGCTGCTGGCGCTGCTGGGCTGGCGTTGCCGGTTGAGCTGGGAAGCGGACTGAGCCGCGCTAGTAGAGGCTGCCGCCGATGGCGCGGCTGTCTTGGGTCTGGCCCAGGCTGGCGGCGATCGCCAGTTCCAGCGCCTGGACGCAGCGCTCCAGCGGCAGGGAGGGGCGGCCGGCTGCCTGTTCCGGCAGGCAGGGCAGGTGGATGAAGCCGCCGCGCGCATCGGGCTCGTCGCTCAGGGCGCGCAGCAGGCCGTAGAACACGTGGTTGCAGACGAAGGTGCCGGCGCTGTGCGACAAGACGGCCGGCAGCCCTGCGTCTTGCAGCGCGGCGACGATGGCCTTGACCGGCACGGTGGCGAAGTAGGCCGCCGGGCCGTCGGCCGCGATGGGCTGGTCCAGCGGCTGCCGGCCGGCGTTGTCGGGGATGCGGGCGTCGTCCAGATTGATGGCTACCCGCTCCACGGCGATTTCGGCGCGCCCGCCGGCCTGTCCCGCGCAGAGGACGAGCCGGGGGCGCAGCGCGCGCAGCTGATCGTTCAGCGCGGTCAGGGATGCGCCGAAGACGCAGGGCAGCCGGCGGGCTACGACGCGGGCGCCGCCGATGCGTTGCCCGTCCAGCAGGCGGGCGGCCTCCCAGGAGGGGTTGATGGTTTCGCCGTCAAACGGCTCGAAGCCGGTGAGCAATACGGTGTCGGTCATGGCGCAAGGGGCGGGCGATGCAAGGGAAGCTCAGCTTCCCAGCCGGGCAAGGGCTAAAGCACCGCCCACAAGGTAAAAACCGCGACGAGAATCAGCACCCCGGTCAGGATTTGCGAGGTATTCTTTTCCTTCATCAGCGCGCGCTTGAGATTGGCGTGCGAGTTTTCCAGCTGCTCCAGCTGCTTGCGCAGTTCGGCGCGGGCTTCGTCCTGGCTGATCAGCGATTTGAGCATTTCCTCGCCGCCGAACTCGGTCACCGCCTCGCGGTTCCATACCCCCAGCAGCTTGCTGACCTTGTCCTTGAAATACAGCGCCGAGCGTTGCGCCGGATCTTGCCATTCGAACTCGAAACCCTGGCTGGCGTAAAACCCGTTGCGGCGCAGCTTTTCCTCTTCGCTGCTGGCTGGGCCGTTCATGGTGACCAGCCCCGGACTGATGGTGAAGTCCGGGCACACGCCCTTGGCCCAGGAAATGACGCCGGCGAACAAAAAGGTGTCGAGCCCGGTGCCGTACAGGGCGTCGCTGGCCATCACGCCGCCCTTGGGGCCGAACGTGACGCTGCGGCTGGGGCGATCCACGCGCACCCAGGCGCAGTTGAGCGTGCCGTGGAAGCGGCTGTCGTCGCCCTCCAGCATCTGCCATTGCTGCCCGTCGGCGCGGGCGTAGCCGCGGAACTGCAGCCGGAAGTAATCGGACTGCTCGGTCATCGCCCGGCTGCGCTGCAAGATGCCGTATACCCGTTTGCCGTCGCGGTTAAGCGTCAGAATGGTTTCCCCCAGCGGCAAGGCCAGGGTGGCCAGCGTCATCTCGTTTTCCGGCGGCTTCGGTGGCGTTTCTTCCGCTTTGGCGGGCGCGGGCGTTTTGGGGGAAGGGCTGGTCATGGTCTGGTCTGCGCTTTCTGCCGCGGGCATCGCGCCCTGGGCAGGTGGTAGTTGTCTGGCATGGTTCGGCGCTGGATTCTACCTTGATTCTCTCGGTGCTTCACGCTCTTCGCCTTTCCTGTCGCGCGCCGGGCGGCTTAGAAAAAATCCACTTCGTTTTGGGCGCGCTCCTGCAGCTCGCCCGCCGCCAGCAGTTTTTCATAGCTGCGCACCTGATTGCGGCCATGAGCCTTGGCGTAGTAGAGGGCGCGATCGGCCTGTTCCAGCAACTGGCCGGGCAGCTGCTGGGCGTGGATGCGGGTGAAGCCGATGCTGACGGTGAGATTGCCCGCTTGCGGAAAGGGGTAGCGTTGCACCGCCAGCCGGAAGCGTTCCAGCGCCTGCTCGGCCACGTCGGATTCCGCGCCGTAGAGCAGCAGGGCGAATTCCTCGCCGCCGTAGCGGAACAGGCCGTCATCTTCGCGAAAATTCTGCTGCATCAGTTGCGCCAGCAGCAACAGGACCTCGTCGCCCACCATATGGCCGAACTGGTCGTTGACGTTCTTGAACAGGTCGACGTCGATCAGCGCCAGCGCGCAGGGCGGCGGATCGGCCTGGGGGCTTTGCAGCGAGGCCATCAGGTTGTAGAAGCGCAGGTCGAACTTGCGCCGGTTGTGCAGCGCGGTGAGCATGTCGCGATCCGCCTCGAACAGCAGGCGCAGGAAGTTTTCGTGAATGCGGGCCATGGCCTTGAGCATGGCGCGGTTGATGCGGGCCTCGCTGGAAGTGTGGATGATCACCAGCGAAATGATGCTGCCCATGCAGCGCAGCGGCAGGCACAGGCCGGTGGGGATGCGGTAGATGCCGTCGTCGCGATCGAGCGCGTTGAGCAGGTCGTAAAGATAAATCGGCGGCGGCAGCCAGCCTTCGTGCGAGGTGTCGCGGATGATGGGCTTGCCGCTGCTGGCCAGCGCCTCGTGGCGGCGGCGGATGTAGGGCGCGCTGTTGACCCAGCGGCAGGCGAACAGCTCCACCTTGTCCACGTGCATCACTTCCACCAGGGTGGAGAGCAGGCTGCCTTCCAGCATCTCCTGTTCGCGTTGCGAGGTCAGCTCGACGAGGTTGTCGAGTATCAGCTTGCTTTCATTGGCTTCGGGCAACGGTACCGACATGGCGGCGCGGCTCCTTTGCGGTTTTTGCGTAGCGTATCTGAACGGAGTATAGGCAGGCGCCGGCGCGAAAACCGCAACAGCCGCGCCGCCGCGCGAAAAACGCCAGCAGCGGACTGTCTGGCGTGGATCGGAAGGCGGGAGGCTTAGCCGCGGCCGGTGCTGCCGAAGCCGCCGCTGCCGCGCTCGCTGGCGTCGAATTCGTCGACGATGTTGAAGCCCACCTGCACCACCGGCACGATCACCATCTGGGCGATGCGCTCCAGCGGGGTCAGGCGGAACGGTTCATGGCCGCGGTTCCATACCGAGACGAAAACCTGGCCCTGATAATCGGAGTCGATCAGCCCCACCAGGTTGCCCAGCACGATGCCGTGCTTGTGGCCGAGGCCGGAGCGGGGCAGCAGCATGGCGGCGAGGTTGGGGTTGGCGATGTGGATGGCCATGCCGGTGGGAATCAGCCGGGTTTCGCCGGGAGCGATGGTCACGTCCTGATCGATGGCCGCGCGCAGATCGAGGCCTGCGGAGCCGGTGGTGGCGTATTCCGGCAGGTTTTCCTTCAGCCGCGAGTCGAGAATCTTGACGTCGATGACGGGTTTCATGGCAAGTCCTTCATGCTGTGGCCGCGAGCGGGAGGTTCGCGGCCGGTAAATGGCGAATCGGCGCGGGCTTAGCCCGCCTGTTTGGCGCGCAGCAGCCCGGCCAGATGGCGGACGATGGCCTGCGCCACCTGTTCCTTGGGTTGTTGCGGCAAGGGGTGCTGACCCTGGTCGTCCAGCAGCACCACCTGGTTGTCGTCGGCGCCCATCGCCTGCTGGGCCAGATTGGCCACCAGCAGCGGCAGTTTCTTGCGCCGGCGCTTGGCCTCGGCGAATTCCAGCAGGTTCCGGCTTTCGGCGGCGAAACCGACGCAGAACGGCGCGGCGGGCAGGTTGGCCACCGTGGCCAGAATGTCCGGGTTTTCCTCCAGTTCGATCACTGGCGCGCCCGCGCCTTTCTTGATCTTGTGTTCGCTGGGGTTCTTCACCCGATAATCGGCGACGGCGGCGACGGAGATGAAAATGTCGCTGCGGCCCACTTCGCCCAGCACCGCCTGGTGCATCTGCGCGGCGCTGGCCACGTCGATGCGCGGGATATCCTGCGGCGCCGGCATGCCGGTGGGGCCGGAGATCAGGGTGACTTCCGCGCCGGCGTCGCGGCAGGCGCGCGCCAGGGCGTAGCCCATCTTGCCGGAGCTGATGTTGGTGATGCCGCGCACGGCGTCTATCGCCTCGTAAGTGGGGCCGGCGGTGAGCAGCACCTTTTGCCCTGCCAGCAGTTTTTCGGTGAAGACGCCTTGCAGCAGCTCGACGATTTCATGCGGCTCCAGCATGCGGCCTTCGCCGGTTTCGCCGCAAGCCTGCGAGCCGACGCCGGGGCCGAACACGGCGACGCCGTCGGCGCGCAGCTGGGCCACGTTGCGCTGGTTGGGCAGATTGAGCCACATCTGCAGGTTCATCGCCGGCGCGACGACCAGCGGGCAGGTCCGGGCCGCGGCCAGGGTGGAGAGCAAGTCGTCGCTGGCCCCGTGCGCCAGCTTGAACAGGGTATTGGCCGTGGCCGGCGCGATCAGGAACACGTCGGCGCGGCGCGACAGCTCGATATGCGCCATCGCGTTGCTGGGGCGGTCGTCCCACAAATCGGTATACACGGTGCGGCCTGACAGCGCCTGGAAGGTGGCGGGCGCGACGAAGCGGGCGGCCGCTTCGGTCATCACCACTTCGACCTGATGGCCGGCCTTGACCAGCTGGCGGGTCAGTTCGGCGGCCTTGTAGGCGGCGATGCCGCCGCAGACGCCGAGAAGAATGCGTTTGGCAGTCATGGGGGTTGGTCTTGAGTGCAGCCGTAAACTGGCAATTCTAGCGGATTTCGCGCGGCGGGTGGCTCTGGCGGCATCGATCGCCGTCATGTTAATGTCATTGCCTATTGCTATCCATTTGGCCACGCGCCACAAACAATGCTATAGCCAGAGAGGAGGGCGAATGTCTATCGCTCACTGGCCGGAGGCGGAGCGTCCGCGCGAAAAGCTGCTGGCGCAAGGTCCTGCGGCGTTGACCGACAGCGAATTGCTGGCCATTTTCCTGCGCACCGGCATCAAGGGGCGCAGCGCGGTGGATATGGCCAGGCAATTGATGCGGGATTACGGCTCGCTGTCGAGGTTGCTGGGTTCTTCGCTGGAGGAGTTCGAGGCGCAGCCGGGCCTGGGCGTGGCCAAGTACGCGCAATTGATGGCCTGCAAGGAGCTGGCGCGCCGCGCCCTGTTCGAGGAGATGCAGCAGGGCGACGCGCTGTCCAGCCCGCAGCAGGTGCGCGACTATCTGCGCTTGAGCATAGGATTGCGGGAAGTTGAAGTTTTCGTGGCGATCTTCCTCACGGCGCAGAATCGTGTCATCGTGGTGGAAGAGCTGTTCCGCGGCACCTTGACCGAAACCCGGGTGTATCCGCGCGAAATCCTGCGGCGGGCCCTGCAGCGCAACGCGGCGGCCATCATCGTGGCGCACAACCACCCCTCCGGAGTGGCGGAGCCATCGGCCGCGGATCGGGCGCTGACCGACACTCTCAAGGCGGCGCTGGAACTGGTCGATATCAAGTTGCTGGATCATTTCGTGGTAACCGGCCGACACGCTGAATCGTTTGCCGAACGTGGCTGGTTGTGATGACGGGCTTGGATGGCGCAGCGGTTTGACAGTGCCGCCCTCGCATACGCTGAAAAGCCCGTCCGGCGTGCCAACTGTCTGTTTGACCTTGTTCCCACCGCATCAACAAGGAGGTCGCCATGAACATCCTGCGCTTGCTCAACGAGTCGGATTACATCCAGGTCAACAATCAATTCGTCAAACCGGATTTCCATACGGTGTCGGAAGAGTTCTCCGATGACGACGATGTGGTGCTGGAAGCCAATCTGGACGGTCAGGAACTGGTTTTGACGGTGGCCGATCTGGAAGACGCCACGCCGCTGGCGGACGGGGGCTTTTGGCTGGAGGGCCTCGGCTACTTGCGCTTTTTGTCGCAACAGAATCTGCATTGATCTTTTCGGCCTTGATCGGAAACGGGCCCGGCGCGCGCCGGGCCCGTTTCGTTTCTGCAAGGCAGCGTCCTGTTTGACCTGCCTCAAATCGTGCGCGGCGGGCAAGCTGCTAGAGTGGCAGCGTTTATCTGATGGGCATAATTAGCCCGAAGGGGTCGATATGCGGAAATTCAGGATTGGCATGGTGGGCGTGGGCGAAACGGGCACGCCCCTGCTCAGACAGTTGCTGGCCGCGCCGTTTGTGGACATGGTGGGCGTGGCGGATCTGGATCTGGAATTGCCCGGCGTCAAGCTGGCCAAGGAACAGGGGGTCCCCGTCACCGACAATTTCATCGAGATCGCCGAGTTGGGCGCTCAGGTGGACATCATCATCGACGTGACCGGCTCGCGCAAGGTGCGCGACGATCTGCGCCGCTTCATGCAGTTTTCCGGCAACGCGCATACCGTCATCGTGCATGAGCGGGTGGCGCTGCTGATGCTGTCCCTGGGCGCCGGAGAGCTGGTGGCCACCCGGCATGACGAACTGGCTTATTAGGGCGCGAAACCGGCAAGGGCTGCCGGCGGAACGAGGATATGCGGGAGGCTTGCCTCCCGCTTTTTTTGATCTGTGGCGGATGAGATTGCGGGATGACAAGTGTATGCTGTGGCAGGCGGCCGACGCGGGCCTGGTTCAAACCCGGACGGCCGCGGCTGGTTCATGCGAAATCACCTTGTCAGGGGGAAACGATGATGCGTTTGCGCGCTATGGTTTTGATCGCGGGTTTATCGTTGCCGGCAGCGGCGTGGGCGGCGTTGGGGCAAAACATAGGCGTTCCGGGCGGGGCGGCTTCGGCAGCGGGCGGTTCGGGCAGAGCCATGCTGGCCGCGCCGGGCAATTACAGCGTGCAGCAGTCGCAAGACGCCGCGGGACGCGTCATCAAGCAATACGTGGCGGCTGACGGCACGGTATTCGCCGTCAGCTGGAGCGGCAAGGGCGCGCCGGATATGCAGGAGCTGCTGGCCAGTTATTTCCCCGCCTACCTCAAGCTGCAACAAACCAATCGCAGCGGGCTCAATCGCTTGCGCGGCGAGAGCAGTGGGTTCGTGGTGGAGTCGCAAGGGCGGATGGGGACCTTCGCGGGCATCGCCTACGATCTGGCCCTGTTTCCGGCGGGCTTGACGCCGGCGCAGCTGAAATGAGAGGGGACGTCATGAAGAACAAGCTTGATGCAGGCTGGTTGTCGGTGGCCCTGTTGCTGGCGGCGTGCGGCGGAGGGGGTGGCGGCGGTTCCGGCTCCGGCGGCAATCTTCCGTCTCCGACCTCGGGCAACAGCGTGACGATGACAGTGGATTCCGGCCCGTCTTCCGCCGCGGGGCAAATCAATATGCCCTATGTGTCGGTGACCGTGTGCGCGCCAGGCGGGGCCAATTGCCAGGTGGTGGATCACGTGCTGGTGGATACCGGCTCCACCGGTCTGCGGGTGCTGGCCTCGGAGCTGACGCCCGCGCTGCTGAGCAGCCTGGGGCAGCAGCAGGTCGGCGGCCGCGACGTGGCGGAGTGCGCCAACTTCGCTTCCGGCGCGACGTGGGGAGCGGTCAAGCTTGCCGACATCAAGCTTGGCGGCGCAGTGGCGTCTGCCACGCCGTTCCAGCTGGTTTCCGACCCGGTTTACGGCAATTACGCCAACCAGTATTGCACGGGCAGCACGTCCAATATGGGCAGCCTGCTTGCCCTGGGGGCGAAGGGCATCATCGGCGTGAGCCAGGCCACGAGCGACTCCTGGGGCAGTTATTATCTGTGCGCGGGCGTCAACAGCTGCCAGGCGCAATCGGTGGCCGGCAGCGTCCAGGTGGCCAACCCGGTGGCGGCGCTCGCCGGCGACAACAACGGCGTGTTGCTGCAATTGCCGGCAGTGCTGCCGACAGGCGCGCCGTCGGCGCAAGGCACGTTGACTTTTGGAGTCGCGACCCAGAGCAATAATGCGATTCCCGCCTCGGCCCAGGTTTTTTCTTCTCCGGCGGGCGCGGGCTACACGGTGTCCACGTCGTATACCGATACCCTGGGCGTGGCGCGAGTCGGCATGAGCGCATTTCTGGACAGCGGCTCCAACGGCCTGTTCTTCCCGGACTCCGGCCTCGCGCAATGCGCGGGTTGGTACTGCCCGCCCTCTACCCGCAATCTGAGCGCCAGAATCTACAGCGGCGGCGCGGCCAGTACGGTGGCTTTCGCGATCGGCAACTCGCAAACCCAGTTCGCCAGCAACAACAGCGCGCTGCCCAGCCTGGGCGGAGCGGCTTCCGGGGTGCTGAGCAACCAGTTCGACTGGGGGCTGCCCTTCTTTTACGGGCGCAGCGTGTTCATCGGTTTTGACGGCCGCGCGATAGCCGGCGTCGGTTATGGGCCGGTGTATATCTTCTGATGATTTCTTGCGGCGCAACATGGACTTGTCTATAGCGATAGAGTCATTGCGATGACATCTCCTTTGTCTTTGTGCTTGAATGTTCAAATCAGCCCGGCTTGAAGCCGGGCTTTTTTTGTCATAAAAAAATAACAATTAAGCAGTTTCATATTTTTGCAATCTCAGTAAAATGTTTATGTCATTTTTATGCGGGTGCGTAGTGTGAATGCGGCAAAAAAGCTCCGACAGATGCTGGAGCAAGGGCAGACAAATGAGCAGGTTGGTTTGTTGCTGGAGTTGGTGGCCGACTTGCAGCTGGGGGAATGTTTTGATTTGCGCGCCTTGCAAAAGCTGGATGAGGCGCATTTCGAGTTGGCGATGGACCTGATCCGGTCCTGGCGTTTTGATTACCACATCGCCGCGCGCAGCAAGCTGCTTGAGGATATCCTGGCGCGGGACAAGCAATTGTCGTTGCGTCTGTCCGGCCTTGGCATGCCGCATTCGGCCAGATTGTCCGCCTGAGAGGCGGCGTGTTTTTGCTACAATCGCGGTTTCCATCCAGCCGGGGATGTCCATGACTGCCGAATTGCTTTCTGTCGATCTTGCCAAATCCTACCGTCTGCTCAACCACGGTCCGACCGTGCTGGTCAGCAGCGCGCATCAAGGCGCGCGCAACGTGATGGCGGCGGCCTGGGCCATGCCGCTGGATTTCGACCCGCCCAAGGTGCTGGTGGTCATCGATAAATCCACCTTCAGCCGCGGCCTGATCGAGGCCTCCGGCGAGTTCATTCTCAATATTCCGTGCAAGGCGCAGGCGGCGGCGGTGCTGCGCGCCGGCAGCGCCAGCGGCAAGGACGGCGACAAGTTCGCCGCCAGCGGCCTCGCGCCGGCCCGGGCGGAGAAGGTGGGCGCGCCGCGGGTGGCCGGCTGCATCGCTTATCTGGAGTGCAAGGTGATCGACGAGCCTCGCAATCAGCAGCGTTACGATCTTTTCATCGGCGAAGTCGTGGCTGCCGCCGCCGACCGCCGCGTGTTCGACGGTCACTGGCATTTCGACGACGATGCCTTGCGCAGCCTGCATTACGTCGCCGGCGGGGCGTTCTTCGCCACCGGCGAGGCGTTTGAAGTCAAGCTCTGAACCCGGTTTGGAATGCGACAAGGCCCCGGCAGGCGTGAACCTGCCGGGGCCTTGTTTCATGCCGGCTGCGGCTTAGCCTTGCCAGTCCACCAGCGCGTACAGCTTTTTGCCGCGCTTGAGCAGGGTGTAGCGGCTGAACAGGCGCTCGTCGCCGCCGATGGCGTGTTCCAGGCTGTCGGCTTTTTGGCCGTTGATGCTTACCGCGCCGCTCTGGATGAAGGTGCGCGCTTCGCTCTTGGATTTGGCCAGGCCGCCGGCGGCCAGCGCGTCGATCAGGCCGTTTGCCGATTTTTCCAGGCGGATGCAGGGCAGGCCGTCTTGCGCCAGCTGGGCGAAGTCGTCGGCGGTGAGGCTGGACAGGTCGTTGCTGAACAGGCTGTCGGTGATGCGTTGCGCGGCTTGCAGCGCGGCTTTGCCATGCACCAGCTCGGTGACTTGCTCGGCCAGGATGCGCTGCGCTTCAGGCTTGCCGTCGCGCGCCTTGTCGGCGGCCTCGATGGCGTCGATTTCGGCCACCGACAGGAAGGTGAAGTAGCGCAGGAACTTGTAGACGTCGGCGTCGGCGGTGCCGATCCAGAACTGGTAGAACGAGTACGGCGAGCACTTGCTGGCGTCCAGCCACACGGCGTTGCCTTCGCTCTTGCCGAACTTGGTGCCGTCGGACTTGGTGATCAGCGGCAGGGTCAGGCCGAAGACCTGCTGCTGGTTCAGGCGGCGGGTGAGGTCGGTGCCGGCGGTGATGTTGCCCCACTGGTCCGAGCCGCCGATCTGCAGCTTGCAGCCGTGGCGGCGGTTCAGCTCGGCGAAGTCGTAGCCTTGCAGCAGGCTGTAGGAGAACTCGGTGAACGAGATGCCCTGGTCTTCGCGATTGATGCGCTGCTGCACCGATTCCTTCTTGATCATGGCGTTGACCGAAAAGTGCTTGCCGATGTCGCGCAGGAATTCGAGCGCGCCCATCTTGCCGAACCAGTCGTAGTTGTTGGCCATGATCGCGGCGTTGTCGCCTTCGAACGACAGGAAGGGCTCCACCTGCTTGCGGATTTTAGCTACCCAGCTTTCGATGATGTCCGGGGTGTTGAGTTTGCGCTCGGTGGCCTTGAAGCTCGGGTCGCCGATCATGCCGGTGGCGCCGCCGACCAGGGCGATCGGGCGGTGGCCGGCCATCTGGAAGCGCTTGAGCATCAACACCGGCACCAGGTGGCCAAGGTGCAGGCTGTCGGCGGTCGGGTCAAAGCCGCAATAAAGCGTTACCTGCTCCTTGTTCAGAAGGTCTTCCAGCGCAGCCGCGTCGGTGGTTTGCGCGATCAGGCCGCGGGCCTGCAGATCCTGAATAAGGGCGGTATGTGACATTTGACTCAATCTCCAACACGATAGGAATGCCATGGCCGAATAGCCGGTCATGCGGAACACGCAGACAAGGGATTTGTCTGCCGCAACCCGCGCCCCGCCAGGCGGCGACGCGCGGAAAAACCTTTATCTTAACCGAAAACAGGGATTTTTGGCGTCCTAAGCGCCGTTTGGCGGGATGTTAAGCGCCATGCCATGCTCTGGGCGTTTACCCTTGTCGCCGCAGGGCGCAAAATACCGGCGTTGAATTCACCCGCGAGGAAGAGCTTTATGCAGCAGGCTGTCAAGGTGTGGGATGCGCCGACCCGTTTGTTTCATTGGACGCTGGTGGCGCTGGTTGCCGGCATGTGGTTTAGCGGCAAGCAGGGCGGAGACTGGCTGGAATATCATATTTTCTGCGGCGTGGCGCTGGCGGCCTTGCTGTTGTTCCGCCTGGTCTGGGGCGTGGTCGGCAGCCAGACCGCGCGTTTCGCCAGCTTCGTCAAGGGCCCGGCCTCGATTTTGCGCTACCTGCGCGGCGAGCTGCCGGAGCGCGACGCGCCGGGCCACAACCCGCTGGGCGGCTGGATGGTGGTGGCGATGCTGCTGGCCTTGTCGGCGCAGGTAGCCACCGGCCTGTTCGCCGCCGATATCGACAGCTATCTCTACGACGGCCCGCTGGCCAAGCATATCGACAGCTCGCTGGCGGAAAGCCTGACCAATGTCCACAAACTGCTGTTCAACGGCATCTTGGCGCTGGTGGCGCTGCATCTGACCGCCATCGTCATGTACCGGCTGGTGAAAAAGCAGAATCTGGTGCTGCCGATGTTGACCGGCTACAAGAAGATGGCCGGAGACGCGCCCAGGCTGAAGTTCGCTTCCGGCCTGCTGGCGCTGGGCCTGGCGCTGGGGTGCGCGGCTTTGGCGAGAGTCGTGTTGCTGGGCGCCTGAGCGGCGCGCAGATGCGAAAAAGCCGGCAATCGCCGGCTTTTTTGTTGGCGCGGCCTATTTTTCCGGGCCGCGGAAGCTGTCGTGACAGGTCTTGCAGCTTTGCGCCACGGCCGCGTAGCTCTTCTTGATGGCTGCCAGGTCCTTGCCGCGGGCGGCGAGGGCGAGCGCGTCCACCGATTTGAGGAAGGCTTCCTTGTCGGCCTGGAACTTGGCCGGCTGGGTCCAGATCTCCGGTTTGGCGCGGCTTTTGCCTTCTATGCTGTTGGCCGGGAAATGCTGGAACGGCTCGGCGGCCAGCGGCTTGAGCGCGTCGGCGTACTGCTGGAACTGGGCCGGGTTGTACGGCGCGCGGCCGCGCGCGACCATGCCCATCGGTTCGAAGGATTGCACCAGCATCTTTTTGAAAGCCTTGCTGCGAAGCTCCGCAGGCGTGTCGGCCATGGCGGCCGGAATGGAGATGGCTGCCAGCAGCAGCGCGGTCAGGATCTTTTTCATATGGGCTCTGATTGGGTGGGCGGGCAAGGGTCTGCCAGGGCAGGCCGCGATGCGCCGGCTTCTGGAGAACCGGCTGGCGGGAATTATACGATCGAGACGGCGCGGCGGCGAGCCGTCCGCCGATAGGCAGGCAAAACCCGCGCGGGCCGGAGCCGGGCGCGGGTTGCGGAGCGGGCAAGCCGCCAGGGTCAATCTTTGCGGAAGGCGTCGTGACAGGCCTTGCAGGTTTGCTGGGTGGCGCCGAACTGTTTCTTGATGGCGGCAAGATCGCCGCCCAGCGCCACTTGCTTCAGCTGCGCGGTGGCGGCCTTGTGCTTGTCGATGGCCTGTTTCCACTCGGCGGGCTTGCTCCAGATTTCCGGCTTGGCGTCGGTCTTGCCGGCGGTGCTGCCTGCCGGGAAGTATTGCCAGGGTTTTTGCGACAGCTCTTCCAGCTGCGTCGCCAGCTTGGCGAACTCGTCCTTGTTGTAAGGCGTTTCGCCCTTCACCATCTTGCCCATCTGGCCGACGACCGGCTTGTACTGCTTGAAGGCTTCCTTGCGGTCCTTGATCGGATCCGCAGCGAATGCTTGAGAGGCCAATAACGATGCTACCGCGATCACTAACATTTTTTTCATGGAAAACTCCTTGCAAACAACAAAAAATGCCAAGTTTCCAGCGTATCACAATGTCTTTCGCAGGTGAATGCACCAAGCTTGAATGCGTGTACGTTATAATATAACATTGCTGGCAATTCTGTCAGGGCGCACCCATGAACCATCAAAATTATCTCGACGCCGCCGCTTCCCATTGCGAGCGGCGCGGCAGCAAGCTTACCGCCCTGCGTCGGCAGGTGCTGGAGCTGGTGCTGGGGCAGCCCGGCGTGGTCAAGGCCTACCATATCCTGGCCGAGCTGCAAAAAGAGCGCGCCGCGGCCGCGCCGCCCACCGTCTATCGCGCGCTGGATTTCCTGGTGGAGCACGGCTTGCTGCATAAAGTGGACGCGCTCAACGGCTTCATCGTCTGCGAGCATTTCGATTGCCAGCACGAAGGCATGATTCTGGTCTGCGAGCAGTGCGGCAAGGTGCTGGAACTGGACGCTACCGCCAGCCTGCAAGCGCTGCGCGAGGCCTCGCGCGCCGCCGGTTTCTCGCTGAGCCCGCAAAATCTGGTGCTGACCGGCCAATGCCGCGCCTGTACCGTCTGAACTCCTGTTGCCATCATGAAGAAAACCATAGTCAATCTGTTTACCGGCTTCCTGGGCGTGGGCAAGACCACCGCCCTGCGCCATCTGATCGCCACCCGGCCCGAGCACGAGAAGTGGGCGATCATCGTCAATGAATTCGGCGAAGTCGGCATCGACGGCGCGGCGCTGATGAACGACGAATTGGCGGTAGCCGAGATCGCCGGCGGCTGCCTGTGCTGCGTGGCCGGCCCGCAAATGACGGCCACCGTCGCCACCCTGATCCGCCGCGAGCGGCCTGACCGGCTGCTGGTGGAGGCCAGCGGCCTGGCCCACGCCGCCGGCGTCATCGACGAATTGCGCGCCAAGCCGCTGGGCGAGGCGCTGGAAGTGGGCGCGGTGATCACGCTGGTGGATCCGCGCCAGTTCATCCAGCCCGATTACCACCGCCAGCCGCTGTATCGCGATCAGATCGCCATCGCCGACGTGCTGGTGGCCAACAAGATCGATACCGCCGACATCCCCACCATGGAAGCCTTCCGGCAGCAGGCGGCGGCGCTGTTCCCCGCCAAGTCGCTGATCGGCGAAGTGCGCGACGGCGAACTGGACGTCGCCTGGCTGGACGCGGCGACGACGCCCAAGCCGCGCTATCGCCCGGCGGTGCCGGCCGATGCCGCCAGCCAGTGGCAGTCCGCCGGCTGGACCTTCGACCCCGAGCAGCCGTTCGACGGCGAGAAGCTGACCCGTCTCTTCGATACGCTGCCCAAGCTGGTGCCGGAGCTGGTGCGCGCCAAGGGCGTGTTCCGGGTGCTGGACAGCTGGGTGTGGTTGAACTGGTCGGCCGGGCAGTGGGGCGCGGCGCAGGTATCCTGGCGGCGCGACAGCCGTTTCGAATTGATCGCGCCGGCCTTCGACGCCGAAGCCGTCGAGCGCGCGCTGCGGGAGTGCTTCGAATGAGCGATCGGCACCACCATCATCCCGGCGGCCATCGCCACCTGACGCCGGCCACGCTGCGGGCGCCGCTCAGCCTGCTGTCGATGTCGGCCGGCCAGCGCCTGGTCCTGGCGGCGGCGGCCCTGGCCGCGCTGTGGGGCGTCGTGGCCTGGGCCTTGCAGGAGCTGGCATGAGCATCGTTCTGGATAATCTGACGGTTTCCTACCAGCGCCATCCGGCCGTGCACCACGTCAGCGGCGCCTTCGCCGCCGGCGACGCCACCGCCATCTTCGGCCCCAACGGCGCGGGCAAAAGCACCTTGCTGAAAACCATGATAGGCGCGCTGGCGCCGGACGCCGGGCGGGTGAGCCTGGGCGGCTGCCGGCGCCGCGACATCGCCTACCTGCCGCAGCAGGCGGAGATCGATCGCTCCATGCCGGTGAGCGTGCTGGACCTGGTCGGCACCGGCCTGTGGCACAGCACCGGCGCGTTCGGCGCGGTGGGCAAGGCCGGCGTCGAGCGCGCCTTGCTGGCGCTGGAGCGGGTCGGCCTGGCCGATTTCGCCCTGCGGCCGATTTCGGCGCTGTCCAGCGGCCAGTTCCAGCGCGTGCTGTTCGCCCGCATCCTGGTGCAGGACGCGCGGCTGATCCTGCTGGACGAGCCGTTCAACGCGGTGGACGCCAAAACCACGCAGGATTTGCTGGCGCTGGTGGCGCGCTGGCGCGAGGAAGGCCGCACCGTGATCGCGGTGCTGCACGACGTGGAGCAGGTGCGGGCTTATTTCCCGCACACCCTGCTGTTGGCGCGCGAAGTGGTGGCCTGGGGCCGCAGCGAGGAAGTCCTGACCGACGCCAACCTGCGCCGGGCGGTGGAAACGGCGGCGCACTGGCAAGCCCAGGCGCCGGTATGCGATGTCGATGGAGCGGGAGCCTGATGCAGCATCTTTACGAATTACTGGTCTCGCCCTTTGTCGAGTTCGCCTTCATGCGCCGCGCGCTGGCCGGTTGCCTGGCGCTGGCGCTGGGCTCGGGGCCGATCGGCCTGTTCCTGGTGATGCGGCGCATGAGCCTGATGGGCGACGCCATGAGCCACGCGGTCTTGCCCGGCGCGGCCATCGGCTTCATGTTCGCGGGCCTGAGCCTGCCGGCGATGAGCCTGGGCGGCTTCTTCGCCGGCGTGCTGGTGGCGCTGCTGGCCGGCCTCGCCACCCGCTTTACCAGCATCAAGGAGGACGCCAGCTTCGCCGCCTTCTACCTGCTGTCGCTGTCCATCGGCGTGCTGCTGGTGTCGCGCGGCGGCAGCAATGTCGATCTGATGCACATCCTGTTCGGCTCGGTGCTGGCGGTGGACGACGCGGCGCTGTATCTGGTGGCAGGGGTGGCCTCGGTCACGCTGCTGAGCCTGGCGCTGATCTATCGGCCGCTGCTGCTGGAAAGCCTGGACCCGGTGTACCTGCGGGCGGTGGGCGCGCGCGGCGGCTGGTGGCACATGCTGTTCCTGATGCTGGTGGTGCTCAATCTGGTGGCGGGCTTCCAGGCGCTGGGCACGCTGATGGCGGTGGGCCTGATGATGCTGCCGGCGATCACCGCCCGGCTGTGGACCGAGCGCATCGAAACCACCTTGCTGCTGGCCATCGCGGTGGCCTTCGGCAGCGGTCTGGGCGGGCTGCTGCTGTCTTATCACTTCGAATTGCCGTCCGGGCCGGCCATCATCCTGCTGGCCGGACTGGTATACCTGTTTTCTTTGTTATTCGCGCCGGTGGGCGGGGCTTTGCCGCGTTACATCCGGGCGCGCCACCTGGAATCCTGAAAGGGGAACATGATGAAAAAGATCGCAGCCGTCTTGCTGCTGACGGGCTTGCCGGCTCTGGCGCTGGCCAAGGTGCCGGTGGTGGCCAGCTTCAGCATTCTGGCCGACATGACCCGCGAGATCGGCGGTGACCGCGTCGAGGTGGTGTCGCTGGTGGGGCCGGATCAGGATGCGCACGTTTTCCAGCCCACGCCTTCGGACGTGAAGAAAGTGGCGGCGGCCAAGGTGCTGGTGGTCAACGGGCTGGGGCTGGAGGGCTGGATGGGGCGCTTGAACAAGGCCGCCAGCTTCAAGGGCGTGACGGTGGAGGCCGCCCGCGGCGTCAAGGCGCGCGAAGCGCCGGAAGAGGAGCATGATCACGGTCACGATCATGGCCACGATCACGGCGCGCTGGATCCGCACGTCTGGCACGACCCGGTGCGGGTGCAGACCTATATCGGCAATATCAGCGCCGGCCTGATCAAGGCCGACCCGGCCGGCAAGGCCGAGTATCAGCGCCGCGCCGCCGACTACTCCGCCAAGGTCAAGGCGCTCAACGACTGGGCCGCCAAGCAGTTCGCCGCCGTGCCGGCGGCCAAGCGCAAGATGCTGACTTCGCATGACGCCTTCGCCTATCTTGGCGAGCGCTATCAGCTGAAAGTCATGGCCATCCAGGGCGTGAGCACCGAAGCGGAGGCCTCGGCCAAGGGCGTGGCGCAACTGGTGCGCCAGGTGAAGAAGGAGCAGGTCAAGGCCGTTTTCGTGGAAAACATGAGCGACAAGCGCCTGTTGGAGCAGTTGTCCAAGGAAGCCAAGGTGCAAATCGGCGGCAAGCTTTACGCCGACGCCCTGTCCGCTCCGTCCGGCCCCGCGCCGAGCTATCTGGCCCTGTTCCGCTACAACGTGGAAACCATTCTCAAATCGTTCCGGTAAATAGCGGCAGCAGGTTGTAAAGCCCCATGCCCGCCACGCCCAGTCCCGCCGCCAGGCGCACTGGGCGTTTTTGCGCCCATTGCCGCAAGGTTTCGGCGAACGCGCCCATCAGCAGCAGATTGGGCAGCGTGCCCAGGCCGAAAGCCAGCATCGCCAGCCCGCCGCGGCCGGCGGAGCCGGTGGCCAGCGCCGACAGCGAAGCGCTGTAGACCAGCCCGCAAGGCAGCCAGCCCCACAGCGCGCCCACCAGCACCGCGTGCCCGGGGCGGCGGATCGGCAAGAGCCGCGCCACGCGCGGCTGTATCCGTCGCCAGATCGGCCGGCCCAGGCCTTCCAGCGCGCTCACCGCGTTGGACCACCCGGCCAGATACAGCCCCATGGCCACCAGCATCAGATTGGCCAATATCATCAGCGCGATCTGGTAGGGCCGGGCGCCGCCCAGCCCCAGCCCGCCTCCGGCCAGCCCGCCCAGCAGCGCGCCGATCAGGCAGTAGCTGGCGATCCGGCCCAGATTGTAGCCGGCGAGTATCGGCCAGCGCGGCGCGCCGCCGCCGCGTTGCAGCGTTAGAGCAGTGACGATGCCGCCGCACATGCCGACGCAGTGGCCGCCGCCCAACAGGCCGGCGAGGAAGAGAATCCAGAAATTTGTCTCGATCATGCCGCAAAATACCCACCAAAGCTCTATGGTAACAGAGGGACGTGCCAATGTTGTGTCGCCGCCAATTTGACCTTGCTTATGTGCTATGTTGAGCAAACATTCGATTTTTCCTGGCCTTGGGCGAGCGGCGCAGCTAAAAAATTAAGAAAATAACCGTTTTGCCTACTGGCCAAAAGAACGGTTTGCAAAGAGAATGCACAGGCAAGCCGGACTGAGCGGCTGGGGAAGGCCGCCGCGAGAGCGGCAAAAATCGGTTCGGGGTAAGAAGTTAACGAGAAATCCAATGGGGATTCATTGAGGAATACATTATGGCCAGGTATCTGACACTTGAGCGGCTGGGCCAGGCAGCCATCATCACCTTATCCAGCCCGCCGGCCAATGTGCTGACGACCGATGGCTTGCTGGAATTGGCGTCCACCATACAGACGCTGGGTGCCGATGCATCCGTGCGCGCGGTGGTTCTCACCGGCGCGGGCGACAGCTACTTTTCCGCTGGCGCCGATCTGAAGCAGTTCGCCGCCGGCGACAAGGCCGCGGCCGAGAAAGTGCTGGACGCCTTCGCCGCCGCGCTCAAGGCCATCCGCGACTACCCCGGCGTCACCGTCGCCGCCATCAACGGCTACGCGCTGGGCGGAGGGCTGGAGTGCGCGTTGGTCTGTGATTACATGGTGGCCGAGCGCGGCGCCAAGCTGGGCTTGCCGGAGGCCAAGGTCGGCCTGATTCCGGCGGCCGGCGGCACCAAGACGCTGGCGGACAAGGTCGGCGTGTCCTGGGCCAAGCGCATCATTCTGGGCGGAGAGGTCATCTCCGCCGCCAAGGCGTACGAAATCGGCCTGATCGAAGAAATCGTCGATCAGGGTTTCTCCAAGATCGTGGCGGTGGGTTTGGCCAACAAGGTGGCGGGCCAGGGGCCGGCCGCGGTGGCGCAGGCGCGCCATCTGATTGAAAACAGCCCCAACCTGACGCTGGAGCAACACCTGGCGTACGAGCGCTCCGCCACCTTGTCGCTGGTGGGCGGCGAGGAGCAGAAAGAGGGCGTGGCCGCCTTCCTCGGCAAGCGCTCGCCGTCCTGGGTGCAGGATGACGATGATTGAGCGGCCTGGCTGGCCGGCTTCGTGATCGCTACCGCCTGTCCGCGTCGCCGCGGCGGGCGGTTTGGCTTTCATGGCTTTGCTTCTGGTCAGGCGAGTTGCGTTGCGGACTGTCTGGGTCTGGCGAATGGACTGTGGTAGGCTGACAGTTATTTGGCATGAAGCGCCGCCTGGCGGGCTTCGCGCCGCATGCGCGAACAAGCTTGGCCGGCTGGGTCCGAAACCGGACAGCATCCGCCGGCAGGGGAGAACATGGAAATCTACCAGTTGCGAACCTTTGTCACCGTGGCGCAGCAAGGCCACCTGACGCAGGCCGCCGAACTGCTGCATCTGTCGCAACCCGCGGTGACGGCCCAGATCAAGGCCCTGGAGGAAGAGGTCGGCATGCCGCTGTTCGAGCGCAACGCCGGCGGCGTGACGCTGACGCGCGCCGGGGAGGAGTTGTTGCCGCAAGCGCAGGGCATTCTTGCCGCCACCCGCGACATCATCAACCACGCCAAGGGTTTGAAAGGCCAGTTGGCCGGCAAGGCCCGCATCGGCATCACGCTGATGCCGCAGGCGCTGCGCATCGGTCCCTGGGCGGCGGCGCTGGTGGAGAAATACCCGCTGCTCGACGTGCAGTTGCATCACGGGGTATCGGTGGAGGTGCTCAACCAGGTGCGCAAGAAGGAGCTGGACGCCGGCTTCTACCTGGGCAAGAACCCCTACGGCAACGTCAGCACCATTCGCCTCGCCCAGCTGCCGTTTCGCGTGGCCTTGCCCAAGCGGTGCGAGGGCGCGGCGCGGGAGGGGCGCTTCAAGGAGCTGGGCAAGCTGCCGTGGGTCGGGATTTCCCAGTTTTCCAGCCTCTCCAAGATCACTTCCGAATTGTGGCGCGAGCTGAATATCGCGCCCAAGAAGGTGGCGGAGTGCGACAACCTGGCGGTGATTCTGGAGCTGGTGTCGGCGGGCGTCGGCGCGGCGCTGGTGCGCGAGGACGACGCCCTGGCGGCGGAGGCTCGGGGCGAGGTTTGTCTGGCGCCGGATCTGGTCAAGCTGGCGGACTTGCAATTCGTGTACCCGGCGGAACGGGCCGGCGAGCCCATTCTGGAAGCCTTGCTGGCCGAATTGTTGCGGGTATGGTCCTTGCCGGGCGACCCGGTCTGGCCCTGAGACGCGCTTCGTGGCATGGTGGTTTGTTCTTTCTGGAAAAGTCTTTAAACGGATGCTAATAGCGTAGTGTCGATTCTTTGCGGCGGCTCACTGCCGCCACGCAAGCAGGCTTGGCTTGGCCAGGCCGGAATAGTCAGGAGGCCGCATGGCCAGTAGCTGGTTGGCAGGAGCCGTCGCAACCTATTGCGGCGTGATGGAGCGGGGACAGCGCCGATGGCTGGAAGCGCAAGAGGACGCCTGTCTGTCCTGGTGGTCCGCCGTGTCGCCCTGGGGGCCGTTGTCCGATGGAGAAATGCAGCGGCGCATCGATGGCAGCCTGCTGGCCGGCGCGTCGCTGGTGCAGGCTCAAGCCGATACCCAGCGCGACCTGATGCTGTTGACCGAGAAGCTGCTGACCGAGGTGAACCGGAACTTGCAGCAGCAGTTGCAGGATTCCGGCGAAAGCCCTTCGCTGGACGCGATGCGCCAGGCTCTGCAGCTGGGCTGCGTCTCCGGCGGCGCGATGTCCAAGCTGTCGCGCCAGGTGGGGCATTTCGCCGCCACCAATCTGTCCTCGGCGCCGCTCAAGGCCGCGCGCGACGTGCGCCGGGCCTGGGAGAAGGCCTGAGCGAGCCTGAGCGCGAGGCGGCCCGATGCCGCGGTGTCCGGATGGACGCCGCGGCATTTGTCGTTGTGAGGAGCGGCTGCGTTCATTCCTGTTAACGCTTTGCCGCCGGTTTGCGACATTTCCGGGTTGTCGCGCGGCGCTCGCTTGCTTGAATGAAACTGAGTGGAGCGCGCGGGAGGGCGACATGAAAAAGAACATGGCGTTGGTGGTTTTCGCATTGGCGCTGCAAAGCGCGTGGGCATCGGACGCGACCCAGGACGCGCGGGAGGTGGCCCGGGACGCGGCGGCGTTGGCTGCGGCGACTGAGGGGGTGCAAGCCGATCGAACGACCTTGCAGGCGGATTTTGCCGTCGCCGCGGCTCTGCGCAGCGAGCGGCGCGCGGCTATGCAGGCATTGAGCGCAGACGTCGCCGCCGGCGACTTGACGGCGGCGCAGGCCGATCTGGCCAAGGTGGACGCCCTGAATGCCCGGATACGCGCCGCGGAAGCGGCAGTGGCGGCCGCTCACCGCGCCTTGCGCGCCGAGCAGGTGGCGCGGGCGCTGGACAGGGCTGAGCTGAATCAGGCGGCGCGCGACCTGTCGCAGGACGCGAATGCGAGAGCCGATGCAAGCGCTGATCCGACGGTGGCGGCCGATCGTACTCAGCTGCAGGCGGCGGAGCAGGCCCTGGCGGCGACGCGTGCCCAGATGCAGTCCGACATGAAGGCGATGGCGGATGCCGTGCGCAGCGGAGATCTGGCGGCGGCGCAGGCCGCGCTGGCGCAGGCCCAGAGTTTGAGCGGCGCCCTGAAAGCGCAGGCCGAAGCGGTGGCGCAAGCGCACGCGGCGCTGGCGGCCGCGCGCAAGGCCGCAGCGCAAACCGCCAAGGCGGAGAATGCGGCGGCCGCGGCCGCTTCGAGCAAGTCTGACGCAGGCAAATCCGATACGGGCAAGGCGGGCTCGGGCAAATCGTCGGGGGGAGGCGGCGGCCACGGCAAGAAATAATGCCGCGGCCGCGCGCCGCGGCGCGCAAGGAAGCGGGCATCCCGGCCGGGATGCCCGCTTCGTTTTCAAGGACAAGCCTCAGAGCGCGACGGGTTTCTTAAGCAGCCGCAGCATGACGGCGGTGAGCGCCGTGCCGGCCAGCAAGGCCAGCAGATAACCGCCCAGGTGTTCCACGGCGTTGGGAATCGGCAGAACGAACACGCCGCCGTGCGGCACTTTCAGCTCCACGCCCAGGCTCATCGACATCGCGCCGGCCAGCGCGGAGCCGGCCATCAGCGCCGGAATCACCCGCAGCGGGTCGCGGGCGGCGAAGGGAATCGCGCCTTCGCTGATGAAGGCGAGGCCCAGCACCCCGGCGGCCTTGCCGGCTTCGCGCTCGTCGGCGGTGAAGCGGTCGGCGAACAGGCGGGCGGCCACGGCGATGCCCAGCGGCGGGGTCATGCCGGCGGCCATTACCGCCGCCATCGGCGTGTACACCTGGCTGGCGATCAGGCCGGTGGCGAAGGCGTAGGCCGCCTTGTTGACGGGGCCGCCCATGTCGAAGGCCATCATCGCGCCCAAGAGCGCGCCCAGCGCCAGCGCGCTGCTGCCTTGCATGCCTTTTAGCGCGCCGGTGAGCGCCGACAGGATGGCCGCCACCGGCTCGCCCACCACGTAGATCATGGCGAGGCCCACCAGCAGCGAGCCCAGCACCGGCAGGATCAGCACCGGTTTCAAACCGTCCAGATGGCGGCCCAGCTGGATGCGCTGGTTCAGCCAGCGGGTGCCGTAGCCGGCGATAAAGCCGGCGACGATGCCGCCGAGAAAACCGGAGCCGAGGCTGGCCGCCAGCATGCCGCCCACCATGCCCGGCGCGATGCCGGGGCGGTCGGCGATGGAGTAGGCGATGTAGCCGGCGAGGATGGGCACCATCAGCGCGAACGCCGACTT
Organism: Xenophilus sp. AP218F; assembly: GCA_002213445.1. Classification (GTDB taxonomy): domain Bacteria; phylum Pseudomonadota; class Gammaproteobacteria; order Burkholderiales; family Chromobacteriaceae; genus Chromobacterium. The sequence continues at coordinate 48,743 of NJIE01000008.1, forward strand.
GGCGCCGATCTGGAACAGCGACCAGGCCAGCGTGCCCTTGTGGGCGTCGTCGAAGGCGTAGATGCCGCCCAGGGCGAAAGCCAGCGCGATCAGGATGCCGCCTGCGGTGACGAAGGGCAGCATGAAGGACACGCCGGTCATCAGGTGCTTGTACGGGCCGTTGCCGGCGGCGGTTTTTTCCGCCGGCCGGGCGGCGGCCTCGCGCGCCGGCTGGTGGGGGCGGGCTTCGGCGATGGCGCGCTTGAGCAGCGCCAGGCCGTCGTTGATCGCGGCCTTGGTGCCGCTCTGGAACAGCTTCTTGCCGACGAAGCGGTCCAGCGCCACCTGGGTGTCGGCGGCGATGACGATCAGGTCGGCCTCAGCGATCTCGCCCGCGCCCAGCTGGTCCTGCGCGCCCACCGAGCCTTGCGTTTCCACGCGGATCGAGTGGCCTAGCGCGCGCGCCGCCTGCGTCAGGCCCTCGGCGGCCATGAAGGTGTGGGCGATGCCGGTGGGGCAGGCGGTGATGCCGAGGATGCGCAGCGGCCGCTCGGCCGCGGCATCCTGCTCCAGCATGGCGGCCGGCTGATTCAAAATCTGTTCCAGCGTGGCGCGGCGCAGCCGGCAGTGGCCAAAGCGGCTGTCGTCCACCTCGCCCACCAGCAGCGCCTGCTTCGCGGCGGCGATGGTTTGCGCGCTCAGCGCCGGCTGGCCGTCGATTTCGATGTCCAGCTCGATGTCCCGTTCGCGCGCGGCTTGCCGCAGCGCTTCGGCCGCCAGCAGGGCCTGGGTGCTGCGCTCGCCGGCGGCGATGATGGCCAGATGTGTCATGACGTGCTCCCCTGTGTGGGTGTGCCCGGTAGGGCGGAACGAATGCGGTTATGGCAGACGGCGCAGGCTTGCTTGCGCCGCCAGCGTTTCAATCTCGGCGCGCGCCGGCAGATGCGGGCCGATCCGGCGCAATTTGGCGGCGGCGAAGGCCACCGCCAGCCGGGCGCGGCGTTCCGGGTCGGCTTGCTCGCGCCAGGCGGCGCACAGGCCGGCCACCAGCGCGTCTCCGGCGCCCACGCTGCTGAGCGGGCGCTGCGGCGGCAGGCTGGCGAGAAGGACGCTGTTGCCTTCCAGCAGCAAGGCGCCTTCGCTGCCCAGCGACACCGTCACCAGGCCGACGCCGCGCGCCAGCAGCTCGCGGCCGCAGGCGATCAGCGCGTCCAGGCTGTCCAGCGGCCGGCCGGCCCATTGCTCCAGTTCGTGACGATTGGGTTTGATCGCGTCGGGCAGGGCGTCGCCCGCCAGCGCCGCCGCCAGCGCCGGGCCGCTGCTGTCCAGCAGCACCCATGCGCCCTGTTGTTTTAGCTGGCGGCACAAGCGCGCCCAGCTGTCGTCCGGCAAGCCGCGCGGCAGGCTGCCGGCCAACGCCGCGCCGTCGCCGGCTTTCGCTTCGGCGGCCAGCCGGGCGGCGAGCGCTTCCAGATCGGCCGGCGCGGCGCTCAGCCCCGGCAGGTTGATGTCGGTGGTGTCGCCGCTTTCGCGGTCGGCCAGCTTGATGTTGACGCGGGTGGCGCCGGACAGGCGCAGCATGCGGTCGGGTATCGATTTGGCGGCGAACAGCGCTTCGAAGGCGGCGGCGTTGTCGCGGCCGAGCAGGCCGTGCGCGGACGACGGCACCCCCCAGTCGGCCAGGCAGCTGGCGACGTTGACGCCCTTGCCGCCGGCGTTGGCGGCCACGGCTTCGGCCAGGTTGACTTCGCCGGGGCGCAGCCGCGCCAGGGTGACGGTCTGGTCCAGCGCCGGGTTGAGGGTGACGGTGTGCAGGGCGGACGGATTCATTTCGCCTCCTGCGCCAGCTGGCGCACCTCGTCGGCGCTGTCGCAATCCAGGGCGCGCTCGGCCAGCGCCCGCAGGTCGGCCAGCCGGTTGCGGCGCAGCGCGGCCTTGACCGCGGCGATGTCGCGCGGGCTCATCGACAGCTCGTTTACCCCCAGGCCCGCCAGCAGGCAGGCGCCCAGCGGATCGCCGGCGATGCCGCCGCAAACGCCGACCCAGCGTTGATGCCGCGCGGCGCCTTGCACCGTCTGCCGGATCAGGCGCAGCACCGCCGGATGCAGGCTGTCGGCCTCGGCGGCCAGCTCCGGGTGCTGGCGGTCTATGGCCAGCGCGTACTGGGTGAGATCGTTGGTGCCGATGGAGAAGAAATCGACGTATTCGGCCAGCTGGTCGGCCAGCAGCGCGGCGGCGGGCACTTCCACCATGATGCCGATGGGCACGGCCGGCGCGTCCAGTTCCTTGCGCACGCCTTCGCACCAGCCCTTGAGGCGGGTGATTTCCTTCAGCGAGGTGATCATCGGGAACATGATGGACAGCGGCTGGCCGCTGCGCGCGGCGCGATACAGGGCGCGCAGCTGCGGTTCCAGCAGATCGCGGCGGCGCAGCAGCAGCCGCGCGCCGCGCACCCCGAGGAAGGGATTGTCTTCGCCGGGCAGGCCCAGGTAGGGCACCTGCTTGTCGCCGCCGATGTCCAGCGCGCGCACGATCAGCGGCTTGCCGTCCAGCGCCTGCTGCATGGCGCGGTAAGTCTGGTATTGCTCCTCCTCGTCCGGCGCGGCGTTGCGCTCCAGGAACAGGAACTCGGTGCGCATCAGGCCGACGCCTTCGGCCCCCAGCTCCAGCGCGCCGGCCACCTGCCGCGGCTGGTTGACGTTGGCGGCGATGTCGACGCGCGCGCCGTCCAGCAAGATGGCGGGCCGTTGCTGCTCGGCGCGCTGCCGCTCGGCCTCTTGCCGCTGCTGTTCCAGCCATTGCCTGGCCGAGGCCAGGTCCTGTTCCGACGGGTTCAGGTACAGCTTGCCGGCGTCGCCGTCCAGAATCACGACGGCGCCGTCGGCCACGTCGAACAGCGCCGCGCCGCCGGCCACCAGCGCCGGGATGCCCAGGGTGCGCGCCAGGATGGCGGTGTGCGAGGTTGGGCCGCCGTGGGCGGTGGCCAGCGCGCGCGCCTGTTGCGGCTTGAGGCTGGCGGTGTCGGATGGGGCCAGGTCGGCGGCGATCAGCACGTTATCGTCGCCTTGCAGGTCGGCCAGGCTGTGGCTGCGCAGGCTGGGGTCCAGCTGCAGCAGCACGCGCCGGCCGGCGTCGCGCAAGTCGGCGGCGCGGGCGGCGAGCAGGGGGTTGCCCAGCGCGGCCAGCCTTTCGGCCAGACGTTCCACCGCCTGTTGCCAGGACCACTCCACGCCGTGGCCGGCCACCATCAACTGGCAGCTGAGGGTGATCAGGTCGGTGTCGGAGAGCAGCTCGGTTTGCGCCCGGAAGATGCCTGCTTCGCTTTCGCCCAGCGCGTGGGCGGTGGCGCGCGCCAGTTCGGCCAGTTCGGCGCGGGTGGCGGCCAGCGCGGCGTGCAGGCGGTCGCCGCCTTCGGCCAGCGATATCGGCCGGTCGCTGACCTGGATGCGCTCGTTTTTCAATACCCGGGCGCGGCCGATGGCGAGGCCGGGGCTGGCGGCGATGCCGGCCAGCGTCAAGGGATGGCCGGGCGGCGTCCAGCTTTTGCTTCCCCGGCGGCTCATGGCGCGTTGCGCGGCCAGCGCGGCGTCGGTTTGCTCCTGGGCGGAGAGCCTGCGCATTTCCCCCAGCAGTTTTTCCACGGCGGCGAGCGCATCCGGGCCGCGGGCGGAGACGGCGATGCGGTCGCCCTGGCGCAGGCCCAGCTGCAGCAGCGAAATCAGGTTCTTGGCGTCGGCGGTTTGATGGCCGTGGCGCACGCGCAACAGCGCCGCGCAGCCGCGCGCCGCGTCTACCCACATGGCGGCGGGGCGCGCGTGCAGGCCGTTGGGGTAGTCCACGATCCACTCGCGCGGGTAGTCCAGGTCGCTGGCCGCGGCGTTTTCCGCGGCGGCCGGCGGCGGAGCGTCGGCCAGGGCCGCGATCAGAGCTGCGGGGTCATCGGTTTCGTACAGCGGCGCGAGCCGGGTTTCGTCCTGCAGCAGGCGGGTGAGTTGGCGCAGGGCGGCCAGATGTTCGTCCGACTGGGCGGCGATGGCGAAGATCAGCCGGGTGGTCTGGCCCGGGTTCCACGCCACGCCGGCGCGGCTTTGCACCACGGCGATGCCGGTTTTGCGGATCAGCGCGCGGTCTTCCACCATGCCGTGCGGGATGGCGATGTGCTTGTCCAGAAAGGTGTTGGCCACGGCCTCGCGGCGCAGCAGACTGTCGATGTAGGCCGTTTCGATGCAGCCGGCGTCCACCAGCAGTTGGCCGGCCTCGCGGATGGCTTCTTCCTTGGTTCGGGCCTGGCTGTTCAGGCGTATCAGTTGCGGAGTGAGCAAAGCTTGGGGCATGGCGCGCTGCCTCGTGAATGGCTGGAGTGGCTTTCATTGAAAACGATTACATTTTTACTGTCAATATCCAACGGTAGCTTGCCGCATCGGGTTGCGAATTGCCTGGAAATGTGTGGCAAATCGGCGCTTGCATTCCGGTTTTTGCTGGTGCAGCATGTGGTCATGATTGAAAACGATTTCATATTGCCATGAGCGCCAGCATCAAAGACGTGGCCAAGTTGGCCGGGGTGTCGGTGGCGACGGTGTCGCGGGCCTTGAGCGGCGGGCCGGTCAGCGCCGCCTTGCGCGTCCGGGTGGAGGAGGCGGCGGCGGCGTGCGGCTATCGGCCCAATTTATCCGCGCGCCGGCTGCGTTCGCAGCACAGCCGCACCGTGGGGCTGATCGTGTCCGATATCCGCAATCCCTTCTTCACCGCGGTGAGCCGCGCGGTGGAGGACGTGGCTTATCAGGCCGGCATGCGCGTCATCCTCTGCAATACCGACGAAGACCCGGCCAAGGAGGCGATGTACCTCAGGCTGATGCAGGAGGAGCGGGTGGGCGGCGTCATCCTGGCCGCCACCCGCGAGGGCGGGACGACCCAGACGCTGGCCGGTCTCGGCTTCCCGGTGGTGTTGATCGACCGGGCCGGGGACGGCGGCTGCGACGCGGTGCAGCTGGACAACCACGGCGCCAGCGGCATGCTGGTGCGGCATTTGCTGGAGCAGGGCTATCGCCGCATCGGCGGCCTGTTCGGCAATACCAGCACCACCGGCGCGGAGCGTTGCGCCGGTTTTCTGGCGGCGATGCGGGCGGCGGGTCTGGAGGGCGAGGCGCGCTTCGTCGCGCCCAGCCAGGAGGCGGCTCAGGCCGAACTGGGCGGCTGGCTGGCGAGCGGCCGCGCGCCGGAAGCCTTGCTGGCCAGCAACGGCCTGCTGCTGCTGGGCGCTTTGCGCGCGGTGCGGGCCGCCGGCATGCGCTTGCCGGACGATCTGGCGCTGGCCGGCTTCGACAACGACAGCTGGACAGAGCTGGCCGGGCCGGGCTTGACGGTGATCGAGCAGCCGGTGCTGGATATCGGCCAGAGCGCCATGCAGATGCTGCTGGAGAGGTTGCGCCAGCCGGAGCGGCCGGCGCGCAAGGTGGTGCTGAGCGGCAGGCTGGTGGCGCGCGCCTCCAGCCTGCGCGGCGGATCGGCCTAGCGCAGCGGACCGGTCAGACGGGCCAGGGTGTCGTCCTTGACGATGGCGTGATGCCACAATGCAGCCGCGGCGTGCAGGATGACGCCCCACAGCAGCACGTTGCCCAGCAGTTCGTGCAGGTCTTTCCAGTTGCGGGCGGCGGCGGGGTCGACGGCGAACAGCGTGGGCAGCGTCATGCCGAACAGCGCCACTTCGCGGCCGTTGCCCTGCATGAAGGCGACGCCGAGAAGAGGCAAGGCCAGCATCAGCGCGTATAGCGCCCAGTGCATGGCGTGCGCGGCCAGCATCGCCAGCTTGCCGGGCGCGGGGGAAATCGCCGGAACCGGATTGGAAACGCGCCACAGCAGGCGAGGCAGGATCAGCAGCAGCACGATCAGGCCGGCCTGCACGTGCGCGAATTTCATCCCGTCGCGCAGCGCGCTGCCTTTGGGGAAGAAGCCCTTGATCTCGATGCAGGCCAGGGCGGCGATGATGGCCAGGGCGCAGAGCCAGTGCAGTGCGCGGGCCAGGCGGCCGTAACTGTGATGGGAATTGCGCAGCATGGCTTCTCCTTGCGGTGATTGGGGTGAAACCATGTTAGCGCCAAAATCTTAAGCAAGTCTTAACGCAGCCCGCGGTTTTGACTTCATCCGTGGCGCAACGCGCGACGGATGACGCCGCTCTTGTCGGCCGGTTGCCAGCCTTCCGGCTTCAGAATCTTGCCGTCGTCGCGGCGCACTACCTTGCCGTTGACGCATTTGCGCAGGTTGGCGGCGTGGATTTCCGCGGTCATCGCCTCCAGCGGCATGCCTTGCGACAGCAGCAGGCCGCACAGCACGTTGAGCACGTCCACGCCTTCGGCGGTGAGTTCCGCCATGCGGCGCACCCGCTCGGCTTCGTCGCAGCCGTCCAGTTGCTTGTATTCGTCCAGCGCGTGCCGGAATTCGGCGATTTCCTCGCCAAGCATGGTTTCCCACATGGCGAGCGTGGCCGGTTCCGGGCAGGGGCGGGTGGGCAGGGGCAGGTCGAAGCGCTGCATGAAATCGCGGCGCAATTGGAATAAATGGCTCATTTTGTATTTTCTTGAGTTTATGTGTCGATATATTGTGTTTTATTTATTTGGCGTATTCAATATTTCGATGTGAAAAAAGCGCCCGGAGGCGCTTGGGTCGACGGCGCGGAACGCCTCAGTTTGCCCGCAGCCCGGCCAGCGCCTGGAAGTAATCCGGGAAGGTCTTGGCTACGCAGCCGGGGTCGTTGATGACGACCGGCGCGCCCAGCAGCGAAACCAGCGAGAAGCACATCGCCATGCGATGGTCGTCGTAGGTGTCGATCTCGGCGTTGGGCGTCAGCGTCGCCGGCGGCGTCACCCGGATGTAGTCGCTGCCTTCCTCCACCGTCGCGCCCAGCTTGCGCAGCTCGATGGCCATGGCGGACAGACGGTCGGTTTCCTTCACCCGCCAGCTGGCGATATTGCGCAGCGTGCAGGGGCCGTCCGCCGCCAGCGCCGCGACGGCCAGCGTCATCGCCGCGTCCGGAATGTGGTTGCAGTCCAGATCGATGGCCTTGAGCCGGCCCTGGGCGCGCGCTTCTATCCAGTTGTCGCCCATTTCTATTTCCGCGCCCATCAGGCGCAGCGCGTCGGCGAACTTGACGTCGCCCTGAATGCTTTGCCGGCCGACGCCTTCCACCCGCACCGGGCCGCCGGCCAGCGCGCCGGCCGCCAGGAAATAGGACGCGCTGGAGGCGTCGCCTTCCACGTACAGCTCGCTGGGCGAGATGTAGTGCTGGCCGGCCGGGATGACGAAGCGTTGCCAGCCCTGGCGTTCGACGCGCACGCCGAAGCGGGCCATCAGGTTGAGGGTGATGTCGATATAGGGCTTGGAGATCAGCTCGCCCTCCACCTCGATGGCGGCGGTCTGGCCGGTGAGCGGCAGCGCCATCAGCAAGGCGGTGAGGAACTGGCTGGAAACATTGCCCTTGACGCGGATGGCTTCGGCGCAGTCTATCCGCGCCGGCGCGATGGCTAGCGGCGGATAGCCGCTCTGGCCGCGGTAGTCGATGGCCGCGCCGGCCTGGCGCAGCGCGTCCACCAGGTCCCCGATCGGCCTTTCGTGCATGCGCGGCACGCCGGAGAGCTGGTAGTGGCCGCTCATCAGCGCCAGGGCGGCGGTCAGCGGACGGAAGGCGGTGCCGGCGTTGCCGAGGAACAGCTCGGCGCTCTTGACCGGAAACTCGCCGCCGGTGCCGTGGACGTGAAAGTCGCGGCTGTCGCCGATCTGTTCGATTTTCACGCCCAGCAGTTTCAGGGCGCTGAGCATGTGGCGGATGTCGTCCGAATCGAGCAGTTCGCGCACCAGCGTGCTGCCGCTGGATAGCGCGGCCAGCAGCAAGGTGCGGTTGGAAATGCTTTTGGAGCCGGGCAGCTTGATGCTGCCGGAAAGGCGCGGGGCGGGATCGAGGTGAAGCTGTTCCATGTCGGGCGGCGGTCTCTGTCGTGTTGTTGCCGGGCGGCGCGGCGGCGCGCGATCGAAAACACAATGTAACCGGCCGCGTCGCTCGGCGCAAACCGCCGCCGCATTTTGCCTATGCCCGCCGGCGGGGCTTGCGTTAAAATCGGAGGTTTGGCCGCGGGGCAGTCCGCGGCTGGCACATTCACAGGATTTCGCAATGACCGCACCCGTCATCACCATCGACGGCCCCTCCGCATCCGGCAAGGGCACGGTGGCCTCGCTGATCGCTTCCCGGCTTGGCTTTCACTATCTCGACTCCGGCTCCTTGTATCGCCTGCTGGCGCTTCACGCCTTGCGTCAGGGGATAGACTGGGAAGACGAAGCGGCGCTGGCGCGGGCGGCGTTCGCCTTGCCGGTGGCCTTCGCCGACGGCGCGGTGTGGCTGGATGGCAACGACGCCAGCGCGGCGATCCGCGCCGAGGAGATCGGCATCGGCGCGTCCAGGGTCGGCGCGCTGCCGCTGGTGCGCGCCGCGCTGCTGCAGCGCCAGCGCGACTTTTGCCAGCAGCCCGGCCTGGTGACCGACGGGCGCGACATGGGTTCGGTGGTGTTTCCCGCGGCGTCGCTCAAGGTATTTCTGACCGCCAGCGCGCAGGAACGGGCGTCGCGTCGCTATAAGCAGTTGATAGGCAAGGGGGAATCTGCTAATCTCCCGCAGATTATGCAGGACATTATCGATCGGGATGCGCGCGATGCCGCCCGGCCGGTAGCGCCGCTGCGCCACGAGCCGGACGCCTTGCTGCTAGATACCACCGAGTTATCCATTGACCAGGCGGTCGACAGGGTTCTTCAGTGGTTCGAGGAGAAAAGGGCCTCCGGCCTCTGATTTTTGTAAGGCCTGCGGCGTGTTACCCGCCGGCCGTGTTTAACCTAACCCCGCACACCGTAACACGTGTGCACCGAGAGTACGCTTGATGACTACCCTCTCCATGGAAAACTTCGCCCAGCTGTTTGAAGAAAGCCTGACCCTCCACGACATGCGCGTGGGCGAGGTGATCACTGCTGAAGTCGTGGCAGTCGATTCCAACTTTGTAACCGTGAACGCAGGCCTCAAGTCCGAGTCCCTGATTCCGGCTGAAGAATTCAAGAACGACCAAGGCGTGGTTGAAGTTGCCATCGGCGACTTCGTGACCGTCGCCATCGACGCGCTGGAAAACGGCTTCGGCGAAACCAAGCTGTCCCGCGAAAAAGCCAAGCGCCTGGCCGCTTGGGTGGAACTGGAAGAAGCGCTGGAAGCCGGCACCATCCTGTCCGGTCTGATCAGCGGCAAGGTGAAGGGCGGCCTGACCGTCATGGTCAACGGCATTCGCGCCTTCCTGCCGGGCTCCCTGGTTGACGTTCGTCCGGTGAAAGACACCACCCCGTACGAAAACAAGCAGATCGAGTTCAAGGTTATCAAGCTGGATCGCAAGCGCAACAACGTGGTTGTATCCCGTCGCTCCGTGCTGGAAGAAACCCTGGGCGAAGAGCGCAAGGCTCTGCTGGAAACCCTGAAAGAGGGCGCCGTCATCAAGGGTATCGTCAAGAACATCACCGACTACGGCGCGTTCGTTGACCTGGGCGGCATCGATGGCCTGCTGCACATCACCGACCTGGCATGGCGCCGCGTGAAGCACCCGTCCGAAGTTCTGGCGGTGGGCGACGAAGTGGAAGCCAAGGTGCTGAAGTTCGACCAAGAGAAGAACCGCGTATCCCTGGGTCTGAAGCAGCTGGGCGAAGATCCGTGGGTGGGCCTGTCCCGCCGCTACCCGTCCGGCACCCGTCTGTTCGGCAAGGTGACCAACCTGACCGACTACGGCGCGTTCGTGGAAATCGAACAAGGCATCGAAGGCCTGGTGCACGTGTCCGAAATGGACTGGACCAACAAGAACGTACACCCGTCCAAGGTGGTTCAGGTTGGCGACGAGCACGAAGTCATGATCCTGGAAATCGACGAAGACCGTCGCCGCATCTCCCTGGGCATGAAGCAGTGCATGGCCAACCCGTGGAACGAGTTCGCCGACAACTTCAACAAGGGCGACAAGATCAAGGGCGCGATCAAGTCCATCACCGACTTCGGCGTGTTCGTTGGCCTGCCGGGCGGCATCGACGGCCTGGTTCACCTGTCCGACCTGTCCTGGAACGAAGCCGGCGAAGAAGCCGTTCGCAAGTTCAAGAAGGGCGACGAGGTTGAAGCCGTTGTTCTGTCCATCGACGTGGAAAAAGAGCGCATCTCCCTGGGCATCAAGCAGCTGGAAGGCGATCCGTTCAACAACTTCGTTGCCATGAACGACAAGGGCGCGCTGGTCAAGGGTACTGTCAAGTCCGTTGACGCCAAGGGTGCCGTAATCGCTCTGGATTCCGACGTTGAAGGCTACCTGCGCGCTTCCGAACTGTCCCGCGACCGCGTGGAAGACGCTCGCTCGGTTCTGAAGGATGGCGACGAAGTCGAGGCCGTGATCATCGCTGTTGATCGCAAGTCCCGCAACATCAGCCTGTCCATCAAGGCTAAAGACGCTCAAGAAGACAATGCTGCTCTGAAGAGCCTGTCCGTTGATAGCGCTTCCGCTGGCACCACCAACCTGGGCGCCCTGCTGAAGGCAAAACTGTCCGGTTCCAACGAGTAATTGCGTCATGACCAAATCTGAGCTGATCGCTAGGCTGTCAGAACGACTTGCCGAGCGCAATTCTCAGTTGGTCTACAAAGATGCTGAGTTGGCCGTCAAAACCATTCTGGATGCGATGGCCAACAACCTGGCTCAAGGCAGTCGTATTGAAATCCGCGGTTTCGGCAGTTTCGATCTGAACTATCGTCCGCCGCGGGTGGGACGTAACCCGAAGTCGGGCACCAGCGTCTCGGTTCCTGAGAAATATGTGCCGCATTTCAAGGCCGGCAAGGAATTGCGCGAGCGCGTGGATCTCTCCCTGATGGAGCAGACCCAGGCTTGAGCGCCATGTCTGGCAGGTCTAGTGTCAAGAAAGCGCCGCTTCCCGCGGCGCTTTTTTTTATGGGCCGCGGCCGCGGCTGCTTGGGTTGCGGCGGTCTATCGTTTAAACTTGCACTCCGGCAAACTCACCGAGCAAAGACATGCGTTATCTGCTGCGTATCATCGAACTGGCCTTGCTGCTATTCCTGATTGCCGTGACCGTTCAAAACAGTCACTCCGTAGAGTTCAAGCTGTTTTTCGGCCAATCCTGGTCCGCTCCGCTGATCGTGTTCCTGCTGCTGTTTTTCGTCGCCGGCGCCGTGGTCGGCCTGCTGGCCACTTTTGGTTATTACCTGAAGAGCCGCCGCGAGCTGTCGCAATTGAAAAAAGAGCTGCGCAATCGTCCGCCGGCCAGCAAGGTGGCGACGGATCCGAGCGACGCGATTGCCGATTGACCCCCTTGTAACAACCTGAATGGCTCCGTCTGCGCGGAGCGCAAAATCGTATCGTCCGGAAAGGATTGCTGTTGGAACTGGATTTGTGGTGGCTGCTGTTGTTTCCGGCGTTTTTTGGTTTGGGCTGGTTTGCGGCCCGTGTGGACATGCGGACCGTGCTGAAGCAGGCCAAGTCGGTGCCGACCGGCTATTACCGAGGCCTTGACGCGCTGGTCGAGGACAAGACCGATATCGCCGCCCAGGCTCTGGCCGAAGTGGCGCGCCAGCAGACTTCGACGCCGGAGCTGCAGCACACGCTGGGCAAGCTGTATCGCAAGCGCGGCGAGAACGACCGCGCCATCCGCCTGCACCAGCGCATGCTGGAGTCGCCGGATTTGCCGAGCGAGCTGCGCGACGCGGTGCGCAACGAGTTGGCGCAGGATTTCCGCAAGGCCGGCCTGGTGGATCGCGCCGAGGAAATCCTGGTCCAGCTGCTGTCCGGCAATATGGCGCTGGCCGCCCGCCGCCAGCTGCTGGACATCTACCAGCAGGATCGCGACTGGAAAAAGGCGATCGAAACCGCGAGAGAGCTGCGCAGCGACGCGCACTCCTTCCAGCACGAAGTCGCGCAGTTTTATTGCGAGCTGGCGCAGGCCGAGCTGCATCGCTCCAACCTGGCCGAAGCGCGCCAACTGGTGGGCGAGGCCTTCGCGTCCAATCGCAAGTGCGTGCGCGCCAGCCTGATTCTGGGCGATATCGAATTCGCCGAAGGCAACGTCCCGGCGGCCATCGCCGCCTGGCAGGGCATAGAGAAGCAGAATTTCGAATACCTGGCGATGGCGGCGGAACGGCTGTTCGACGCTTACGAAAAGCTGGGCAAGCCGCTGGAAGGCATCGCCTTGCTGCGCGGCTACCAGCAAACCTTTCCGCAGCTGGAACTGACCGATCTGCTGTACCAGAAAATCGCCACCTACGAAGGGGAGACCCGCGCGCTGGAAGCGGTGCGCGAGGCGGTGCACGCCCGGCCCAGCCTCTCCGGCGTCTATCGCCTGATCGAATCGCAGATGGACGAGCTGTCGCCCGAAGGGCGGATGGACGCGGAAGTGGCGCGCGCGCTGCTCTTCAAGCACGCCCAGCGCCTGAGCGTGCATCGTTGCAAGTGCTGCAACTTCCGCTCCCGCGCCTTCTTCTGGCATTGCCCGGCGTGCGGCGAGTGGGAAAGCTTCACCGCCAACCGCTCGGAATCCTGAACCCAATGAATCCTTTGCGACGCGGCTGCCCGGCTGCCGCGTCCTTGCAATCAGAACAAGATGGAGCATGCATGAATCCTTTGATCGCCGCGGGCGAGCCGCAATCCAAATCTCCGGTGATCGTGGCGCTGGACTTCGCCGACGAGCGCAGCGCACTGGCTTTCGCCAGCCGTCTTGATCCGAGCGAATGCCGGGTCAAGGTGGGCAAGGAATTGTTTACCGCCACCGGGCGCGGCTTGGTCGAGACGCTGGCCGCGCGCGGTTTTCAGGTGTTTCTGGACATGAAGTTCCACGACATTCCCAACACCGTGGCGCATGCTTGCAAGGCGGCGGCCGAGGCCGGGGTGTGGATGGTCAATGTGCACGCATCAGGCGGCCGGCGGATGATGGAGGGCGCGCGCGAAGCGCTGGCCCAGTACAGTCAGCGCCCGCTGCTGATCGCGGTGACGGTGCTCACCAGCATGGAGGCGGCCGATCTGGCCGAAGTCGGCATCGCAGCCTCGCCGCAGGAGCACGTATTGCGCCTGGCCACGCTCACCCGCGACTGCGGCCTGGACGGCGTGGTGTGCTCGGCGCAGGAAGCCGGCATGCTCAAGAGCGCGCTGGGCGCGCAATTCAAGCTGGTGACGCCCGGCATTCGCCTCGCCGACAGCGCCGGCGACGATCAGCGCCGGGTGATGACGCCGACCGCCGCGCTGGCCGCCGGCTCCGACTATCTGGTGATCGGCCGGCCGATCACCCGCGCCGCCGAGCCTCTGGCCGCGCTGCGCCAGATCAATCAAGACATTTCTCTTTATCAGGCAAAACAATCATGAAAGTCACAGTCATTGGTTCGGGCTATGTTGGTCTGGTGACCGGCACCTGCCTGGCTGAAACCGGGTATCAGGTCTGCTGCCTGGATGTGGATCCGAAGAAAATCGAGATTCTGCAGCAAGGCGGCATCCCGATTTTCGAGCCCGGTCTGGAAGACATGGTGCGTCGCAACGTGGCCGCCGGCCGCTTGAGCTTCACCACCGACGTGGCCCAGTCGGTCGCCTTCGGCGACATCCAGTTCATCGCCGTCGGCACGCCGCCGGACGAGGACGGCTCGGCCGACCTGCAGTACGTGCTGGCGGCCGCGCGCAATATCGGCCGCCACATGAGCGGCTACAAGGTCATCGTCGACAAGTCCACGGTGCCGGTGGGCACCGCCGACAAGGTGCGCGCCGCCGTGGCCGAAGAACTGGCCGCCCGCGGCGCGGACCTCGAGTACAGCGTGGTGTCCAATCCCGAGTTCCTGAAAGAAGGCGCGGCGATCGAAGACTTCATGCGTCCGGACCGGGTGGTGATCGGCGTGGACGACGAGCGCGCCGCCGAGATGATGCGCCGCTTGTACAAACCCTTCCAGCGCAACCACGAGCGCGTGCTGCTGATGGACGTGCGCTCGGCCGAGCTCACCAAGTACGCCGCCAACGCCATGCTGGCCACCCGCATTTCCTTCATGAACGAACTGGCCAACCTGGCGGAGACCCTGGGCGCCGACATCGAACAGGTGCGGCTGGGCATGGGCTCCGACCCGCGCATCGGCTACCACTTCCTCTACCCGGGCGTCGGTTACGGCGGCTCCTGCTTCCCCAAGGATGTCAAGGCGCTGGTGAGCACCGGCAAGGAATACGGCCACACCCTGCGCGTGCTGACGGCGGTGGAAGAAGCCAACGACATCCAGAAGCTGCGGCTGGTGGAAAAAGTGACGGCCCGTTTCGGCGAGGACCTGTCCGGCCGCCGCTTCGCGATGTGGGGCCTGGCGTTCAAACCGAATACCGACGATATGCGCGAAGCTCCCAGCCGCGTGATCGTGGATGAACTGACCCGTCGCGGCGCGGAAGTCGTCGCCTTCGACCCGGTGGCCGCGCGCGAAGCGCAGCGGGTAATGGGCGGCAACGCCCGCCTGAGCTTCGGCCAGGACATGATGCAGGTGCTGGACGGCGCGGACGCGCTGCTGATCGTCACCGAATGGAAAATGTTCCGCGCGCCCAATTTCGATGCCATCAAGGCGGCGCTGAAGTCGCCGTTGATTTTCGACGGCCGCAATATGTACGACCCGGCCTGGCTGCGCGAGCAAGGCTTCGACTATCTGGCGATCGGTCGTTGAGGTTTTGAAATCATGAGTTTGATGCAAGAACTGGGGCTGGATGGCTCCAAGCTGGCGGCCCGACTGGCGGGCGCCCGCGTGTTGGTGGTGGGCGACGTGATGCTGGACCGCTATTGGTTCGGCGACGTCAACCGCATTTCGCCGGAAGCGCCGGTGCCGGTGGCCAAGATCGGCCGCTGCGAAGAGCGGGCGGGCGGCGCGGCCAACGTGGCGCGCAATATCGCCGGCCTGGGCGGCCAGGCCACCATTCTGTCGGTGGTGGGCGACGACGAGGCGGCAGACGCCTTGCAGCGTCTGCTGGAGGCCGACGGCATCGCCACCTCGCTCAAGCGCGATCCGCAGATCGCCACCACGGTGAAACTGCGGGTGGTGGCGCGCCAGCAACAGCTGATCCGGCTGGACTTCGAAGACGCGCCCAGCCACGAAATCCTGGCCGGCAAGCTTGAAGAGTTCGCCGCCATCGTCGCCGAGCATGACGTGGTGATCCTGTCCGACTACGGCAAGGGCGGCCTCGCCCATGTCTCGAAAATGATCGCGCTCTCGCGCCAGGCGGGCAAACCGGTGCTGATCGACCCCAAGGGCGACGATTACAGCAAGTACGCCGGCGCCACCCTGCTGACCCCCAACCGCAGCGAATTCCGCCAGGTGGCGGGCAGCTGGCAGGACGAAGCCGCCCTTGCCGCCAAGGCCCAGGCGCTGCGCCAGTCCCTGAATCTGGACGCTTTGCTGGTGACGCGCAGCGAAGAGGGCATGACCCTGTTCCGCGCCGAGGGCGCCTTGCATCAGCCGACCCTGGCGCGCGAGGTGTACGACGTGTCCGGCGCCGGCGACACCGTGATCGGCACGCTGGGCCTGAGCCTGGCCGCCGGGATGGACTTGCCGCTGGCGATGAGCCTCGCCAACGCCGCGGCCGGCATCGTGGTCGGCAAGCTGGGCACGGCGGTGTGCTCGCAGGCCGAGTTGCTGGCGCTCTGAGTACCGGCATGCTGGCCGCGCGGCAGGTGGACGACATTCTCGGCTTCTGGTTCGGCGGCGGCGACGACGAAATGTTGTCCACGCCGCGGTTGAGCTGGTTCAAGAAGGACGAGACCTTCGACGGCATCATTCGCGAACGCTTCGGCGCGCTGTGGCAGTCTCTGGCCAGCGGCTGGCTGCCGTTCGCCGCGTCCGACGCGCGCAGCGGCCTCGCCTGGCTGATCGTCGCCGACCAGTTTTCGCGTAATCTGCACCGCGGCTCGGCGCTGGCGTTCAGCTGCGACGAGCAGGCCCGCCGCGCCTGCCGGCTGATGCTGGAGCGGGGTCTGGACCAGGCGCTGCCGCCCCTGGCGCGGGTGTTCGTCTACCTGCCGCTGGAGCATAGCGAGAACCTTGACGATCAGGAACGGTCCGTCAGTTTGTTCGCCGCGCTGGCCGGCGAGCCGCAGTGCGCATCGTATCTGGACTACGCTGTGAAGCACCGGGACGTGATTCGCCGTTTCGGCCGTTTTCCGCATCGCAACGCCGCGCTTGGGCGCGTCGATACCGCAGAAGAGGCGCGGTATCTGAGCGAGCCGGGCAGCGGTTTCTGAATTCAACCCATCCACTTGCCATGAAGGCAGGAAGGATCAAAGACATGACTATCGTAGTGACCGGCGCGGCCGGCTTCATCGGCTCCAACCTCGTCAAGGCGCTCAACGCGCGCGGCGTCACCGACATCATCGCCGTCGACAACCTGTCCAGCGGCGACAAGTTCCACAATCTGGTCGATTGCGAAATCGCCAACTACCTGGACAAACACGAGTTCCTGCACCTGCTGCTGGACGGCGAATTCGAGGGCGAGCTGTCGGCCATCCTGCACCAGGGCGCGTGCTCGGATACGATGAACCACGACGGCAAGTACATGATGGACAACAACTATCAGTACACGCTGGCGCTGTTCGACTACTGTCAGCACGAGGAAATCCAGTTCCTGTATGCCAGCAGCGCCGCCACCTACGGCAAGGGCACGGTGTTCAAGGAGGCGCGCGAGTACGAAGGCCCGCTCAACGTCTACGGCTATTCCAAATTCCTGTTCGACCAGGTGCTGCGTCGGCGGATGAAGGAAGGCCTCAGCGCCCAGGCGGTGGGCTTCCGCTACTTCAACGTCTACGGCCCGCGCGAGCAGCACAAAGGGCGCATGGCGTCGGTGGCTTTCCATCACTTCCACCAGTATCGGGACAGCGGCAAGGTCAAGCTGTTCGGCGGCTGGGACGGCTGGGGCGACGGCATGCAAAGCCGCGACTTCGTCTCGGTGGAGGACGTGGCCAAGATCAACATGTACTTCCTGGATCATCCGGAAAAGAGCGGCATCTACAATCTGGGCAGCGGCCGTTCCCAGCCGTTCAACGACGTGGCGGTGGCCACGGTCAACGCCTGCCGCCGCCATGAAGGCAAGCCGGCGCTGACGCTGGAAGAGATGGTGGCCCAGGGCATCGTCGAGTACATCGACTTCCCGGACGCGCTGAAGGGCAAGTACCAGAGCTTTACCCAGGCGGACATTTCCAAGCTGCGCGAGGCCGGTTACGCCGAGCCGCTGTTCACCGTGTCCGAAGGCGTGGATCGTTATGTGGACTGGCTGATGCAGCGCTAAGCGCGGCGGATGCTTTCAAACGGCAGCCTCGGGCTGCCGTTTTGCTTTGGCGCGCGGGCAAGGTTATTTTCTTAGAAATAACGATTCCGTATCAGCTGATAGCCAATCGGTATAATGCGCCATCGCTGTTGGAGAATATCGCCGTGTACAAGCATCTTGAAGATTTCGTCGGCCACACCCCGCTGGTGCGGCTCAAGCGCCTCCCCGGCGATCGCGGCAACACGCTGCTGCTCAAGCTGGAGGGCAACAATCCCGCAGGCTCGGTCAAGGACCGGCCCGCGCTGTCGATGATCCGCCGCGCCGAGGCGCGCGGCGACATCCGCCCCGGCGACACGCTGATCGAACCCACCAGCGGCAATACCGGCATCGCGCTGGCGATGGCGGCGGCGATGATGGGCTATCGCATGGTGCTGATCATGCCGGAAAACTCCAGCGCCGAGCGGGTGCAGGCCATGCGCGCCTACGGCGCGGAGGTGATCCTTACTCCGTCGGCCGGATCGATGCCGGCCGCCATCGATCTGGCCCGCCAGATGCAGGCGGCGGGCGAAGGCCGCATCCTCGACCAGTTCTCCAATCCGGACAATCCGCAGGCGCATTATGAAACCACCGGCCCGGAAATCTGGGAGCAAACCGGCGGCGGCGTCACCCACTTCGTCTCCAGCATGGGCACCACCGGCACCATCATGGGCACCAGCCGTTTCCTGAAGGAAAAGAACCCGGCGATCCGCATCGTCGGCGTGCATCCGGAGCCGGGCAGCCAGATCGCCGGCATCCGCAAGTGGGAGGAGCCGTACGTGCCCGCCATTTGCGATTTCGCGCGCATCGACGAGATTCAGCACGTCGGCCAGCGGGAGGCCGAAGACACCGCGCGCTTGCTGGCGCGCAGCGAAGGCATCCTGGCTGGGCCGTCGTCCGGCGGCGCGCTGGCGGTGGCGCTGCGGCTGAATGCGCAGCTGTCGGATGCGGTGATCGTGTCGGTGGTCTGCGACCGCGGCGACCGCTACCTGTCCACCGGATTGTTCGATCCGCGCTGACAGCCTGTTTGCTTGAAACGGCTTGGGCCGGAGCGAGATATCGATTACCGTGGCATTTCACCCACCAGGAGATCGACCATGCTGCAACTGTATGTGGATTCCCGTTTTCTCAGCCCTTACGCCATGGCCGCCTTCGTCGCGCTGACGGAAAAGCGGCTGCCGTTCACTTTGCGCGGCTGCGATCTTGCCGCCGGCGAGCAGCTTGATCCGGCTTATCGCGCCCAATCGTTGACCGCGCGCGTGCCCATGCTGCTTGACGGCGATTTCGCCCTGACCGAATCGTCGGCCATCATCGAATATCTGGAAGAGCGTTATCCCGACGCGCCCCGCGTCCTGCCCGCCGAGCCAAGGGCGCGCGCCCGCGCTCGCCAGTTGCAGGCCTGGCTGCGCAGCGACCTGTTGCCGCTGCGCGAAGAGCGCAGCACCGAAGTAGTGTTTCTGCGGCCGCCCAGCCAGCCCTTGAGCGCCGAGGCGCGGGCGGCGGGCGACAAGCTGCTGGCGGTGGCCGCCGCGGTGCTGCCGGCTGACGGCGGCGATCTGTTCGGCCCCTGGAGCGTGGTGGACGCCGAGCTGGCGCTGATGTTGCGCCGGCTGAGGCACGACGGTTTGCCCGCGCCGTTGGCGGCCTACGCCGAACGGCAGTGGCAGCGCCCCAGCTTGCAAGCCTGGCGCGCGCGGCAGGGCTAGCGGCGGCCCGCTTCCCATCCCGCGGCGTTTTTCTCCCGTTCTCCAAACCGCTTGCTGAAGCGTCGGCATCGGCGTAGACCTGACTGGTTTGGCAGTCTCTTGCCGCCGCCTATACTGAACCGGGACGGGAGGAACGATATGCGCAAGATGTTTGCGACTGTACTTTTGGCCAGTCTGGCCGGAGCATGGCCTGCGCAGGCGGCGCAGCGCGAGCTGCATTTCGTCACCCAGCCGTTTCCGCCCTTTATCGAGGAGCGGGCTGACGGGTCGGTCGGCGGTGTGCTGGTGGCCATCCTGCAGGAAGCCTGCCGGCGGCTGGACTGGCGCTGCGACGTGCAGCTCATGGTCTGGAAGCGCGCCTTGCTGACGATAGAGCAGGGCGGCGCGGACGGCCTGCTGCTGGCCCAGGATGTGCCGGAGCGGCGCGCGGTGATGGATTTGTCGCTGCCGGTGGTGAACAGCCGTTATGGCCTGTTCGTTCTGAGCGATGCCGGTTTCGGCTATCGCCAGCCCTCGGATCTGGCCGGGCATGCGGTGGCGGTGTACGGCCCGTCGCTGTCGCAAACCAATTGCGCCAACCTGCTCAAGGGCGTTCCCGACGCCTCGATGCTGGTGGAAAAAGACGCCGAAACCGTATTGCGCAAGTTGTCGGCCGGGCGTTACGGCCCGCAGGCGCTGGCGTTTTCCAACGAGGATGTGGCGCGCTACTGGATGGCTCAGGACAGGATCGACAATTTGCGTCTGCTGGCCTCCATTCAGCCCTTGAGCTATCTGTACGGCTTTACCCGCAGCCGCCTGCGCCCGGGCACGGTGGAGGCGTTCAATCAGGCGCTGGATTCGATGTGCCGCGACGGCGCCTTGCGTCGACTGAGCGCCCCGTCGGGCGTGCGTTTGAGCAGTTGTCGCTGAGCCAGGAAGGCGGGAGGGCGGATGGCGGAACGACTCGGATATTCGATGGCGGCGCGCAAGGGGCGGGTTTTGGCCGGCATTGCGGCCGCGCTGGCTCTGTCGTGCGCCCAGGCGCAGGCCGCATCGCGCGAACTGGTTTTCGTCAGCCAGGCGTTTCCGCCGTTCATCGAACAAAGCGAGGACGGACGGGTGAGCGGGGCCTTGGTGACCATTTTGCAAGAGGCCTGCCGCCGGCTCAACTGGCGCTGCTCGATGCAGATGATGGTGTGGAAGCGGGCCTTGCTGATGATAGAGCAGGGCAAGGCCGACGGCATGCTGCTGGCGCAGGATGCGCCGGAGAGGCGCGCCACGATGGAGCTGTCGCTGCCGGTGCTCTCCAGCCGCTATGGCTTGTATGTCCAGTCGGGCGCGACTTTCGGCTACCGCAAGGCCGCCGATCTGGCCGGACATGCGATGGCGGTGTACGGCCCCTCGCTGTCGCAAACCAATTGCCAGCGCCTGATCCAGGGCGTGCCGGGGGTGGCGCTGGAGGTGGAGAAAGACCCTGAGACCGTGTTGCGCAAATTGTCGGCCGGGCGTTACGGCGCACAGGGCGTGGCGTTTTCCAACGAGGACATCGCCCGCTACTGGATCGCGCAGGACGGCATCTCCAATCTGAAACGGCTGGCCAGCGTGCAGGCCCTGCGCTATCACTATGGCTTTACCCGCAGCCGCTTGCAGCCCGGCACGGTGGAGGCTTTCAACCACGCGCTGGAGGCGATGTGCCGCGACGGCACGCTCAAACGCCTGGCGGAACCCAGCGGGGTGCGGCTGGCATCCTGCCGCTAAGCCGGCAAAGCGGTTATCATGTCCCGGTTTCGCCTATCGATGGCCACCCGCCAGATCATTCGCCATGTCCCAACACACGTTTTCCCCGGACGGCAACGTCCACTGCAGCCCCAAGGCCTGGTATCGCCAGGCC
This sequence comes from Xenophilus sp. AP218F, assembly GCA_002213445.1. Lineage (GTDB taxonomy): Bacteria > Pseudomonadota > Gammaproteobacteria > Burkholderiales > Chromobacteriaceae > Chromobacterium. Next base: position 69,646 of record NJIE01000008.1, read on the forward strand.
AGCGAAAAACCCGGCTTCATCCACGACGCGGCCCAGGCGGCGGCGATAGACGCGCTGGACGCGCTGTGGCACCAGCTGGTGGATTTCAAGAACAAGCGCAACCGTTTTCTCGGCCGCAGCCTGCGCAGCCCCGAGGTGCCGCGCGGCTTGTATTTCTGGGGCGGGGTCGGGCGCGGCAAGAGTTTCCTGATGGACGCTTTCTACGCCTGCGTGCCGTATCGCCGCAAGCGCCGCATCCACTTCCACCATTTCATGGCGGAAACCCACCGCGAACTGCGCAAGCTGGCGGGCGGCAAGGACCCGCTCTTGGCCTACGCCGATCAGATCGCCAAATCCACCCGGCTGCTGTGCTTCGACGAATTCCACGTCAGCGACATCGCCGACGCGATGATGCTGGGCCGGCTGCTGGCGGCGCTGTTCGAGCGCGGCGTGGTGCTGGTGACCACCTCCAACTACGCGCCGGACGACTTGTACCCCAACGGCCTGCAACGTCAGAACTTCCTGCCGACCATCGAGCTGATCAAGCGCGAGCTGGACGTGCTCAATGTCGACGGCGGCAACGATTACCGCCTGCGCGAACTGACCCGCGAGCCCTTGTTCATGGTGCCGGCCGACGCGGCCAGCGAGGAGAAGCTGGAGCAGTTTTTCGTTCGCCTCTCCAGCGGCGCCGAGCTGAAGATGGCCGCCATCGAGGTGCTGGGCCGCGCCATTCCGGTCAAGCGCGTGTCGCCGGGAGTGATCTGGTTTGACTTTCTGGCGCTGTGCGACGGCCCGCGGGCGCAGACCGACTATCTGGAGATCGCCACCGAATACCATACGGTGCTGGTGTCGGGCATCCCCAGGCTATCGGCCAAGCAGGCGTCCATCGCCCGCCGCTTTACCTGGCTGGTGGACGTGTTCTACGACAACCGCGTCAAGCTGATCGTCTCGGCGGCGGCCGAGCCGGAGGCCCTGTATACCGAAGGCTTGCAGGCCGGCGAGTTTTTCCGCACCGCCAGCCGCCTCGCCGAGATGCAATCCACCAGCTATCTGCGGCTGCCGCACCAGCTGATGGAGCAAACCCACGACCAGCCGCCGCCGGGGGTGGCGCTGTAAGGCGGGCTCGCTAGTTGCGCGCCGGCTGGATGCTCAGCGTTTCGATATGGTCGATGCGCATGATGTCGCGCGAGAGGTCCACCACGTTGATAAGCATGCGCCGGTTCTTGGCCGACACCAGAAAGCTCCATTCCGCGCCGTCCTGATCGGCCTTGACCGTGATGCTGTCTTCCAGCAGCGTCACGCCGAACGGGTCCAGCCCCTCGCGCAGCCGCTCCACCGTCCAGTTGTGTTCGCGCCGGAAACGGATGGTGACGAACAGGCTGAAATGGCGGGGCAGGATGTTTTCGACGCGGTTGACCAGCACGATGCACAGCACGCAGGCCAGCGTCAGGCCGATGGCGGCGGCGTAAAAGCCCACGCCCAGCAAAATGCCCACCACCGACGACATCCACACCGAGGCGGCCGAGGTCAGGCCGCTGATCGACATGCCCTCCTTCATGATCATGCCCGCGCCCAGAAAGCCGATGCCGGTCAACACCCCCTGCGCCACCCGCGTCATGTCGCCGTGCACGGTGTCCGGGTTGTGCCCGCCGTACCAGTAGGCCGAATAGCCGATGATGCTGATGGCGGCGGCCGACGCCATGCACACCAGGCCATAGGTGCGCATCCCGGCGGCGCGGCCGTTGTACCAGCGCTCGTAGCCCAGCAGGCAGCCAAGAAACAAGCCGCCCAGCATGTTGGCGATCACCAGCAGGTTGATCTGCCACTTGGAGGCGCTCCAGTACATCGAAATCAGGTCGGATAGGGGTAGGTCCATGGGGCGGCACCGTTGCCGAAGAAGGCGATGCCCCCACCCTAGCGCCGAAGCGGCCGGGCTGGCAAGCCGGTTTGGGCCGCGCGGGCGCGGGAGAGGAAATTTGGTTTGGCAATTTTCACACTGGGACGGGCTTAAGCCGTTCGCCGCGTCTGTCGCCTAGCTTGGGGGACGGCAGCCAATGCCGGATCCAACTAACCTGACGGAGCGCATCACATGCTGAGCCTGCACACCAATATCGCCGCCCTGAACACCAAGGCCAACCTGACCTCGACCCAAAGCGGTCTGTCCACCTCGATGACCCGCCTGGGCACCGGCCTGCGCATCAACAGCGCCATGGACGACGCCGCCGGCCTGCAGATCGCCACCCGTCTGGACGCGCAAAGCCGCGGCATGACCGTCGCCATGAAGAACGCCCAGAACGGCATCTCCATGCTGCAAACCGCCGAAGGCGCGCTGGGCGAAGTGACCAACATCCTGCAACGCATGAAGGACTTGGCCACCGAAGGCGCCAACGCTACTGCGACCAAGGCCGACAAACAGGCACTGCAAGCCGAGTTCGACGAACTGGGCAAAGAACTGGGCAACATCATGACCAACACCACCTTTGGCGGCGAGAAGCTGCTGAAGGGCGGTTCGCTGTCCAAGGAAATGAAGTTCCAGATCGGCGCCGGCGCCCAGGAAAGCATGTCCGTGAATACCAGCGCCGGCCTGACCGGCCTGTTGGATAAGCTGGACAGCGTGGCTGCCGCCGTCAACGGCCGCACCACGGCCGCCACCGAGGCGATCAAGGGCACCCAGGCCGCGCATCAGGACTTCCAGGCCAAGCTGGCCAAGTTGGCCTTCGAAAGCGGCAAGGGCACGCCGGTTGCCGGCGATGTGACCGCTGCTGAAACCGCGCTGAAGGGCGCCGCCGATGCCGTCGTTGCCGCGCGCGGCACGCCTGCTGCTGGTTCTGAGCTGGAACAAGCGACCAACCAGCTGAACGCAGCCATCACGGCGTATGGCGCTGCGGCTACTGGCGCGGATCGCAAGGGCCTGCAAGGCGCTCTGGAAGAAAAAATGGGCGCGTTCATGGCGCTGGCCGGCACCGGCGCTGGCGACGAAATCACCGGCGATGGCAACGCCGCCGCTTCTATCACCAAGATCAGCGACGCCCTGTCCTCGGTCGGCGACCTGCGCTCCGCCCTGGGCGCCAACGCCAACCGCCTGAACCACGTGACCAACAACCTGGCCAACATCAACAACAACACCCTGGCCGCCAAGGGTCGCATCATGGATACCGACTTCGCTACCGAAAGCGCCAGCATGACCTCCAAGCAAATGCTGATGCAGGCCGGCACTTCCATGCTGAAGCAAAGCGCCAGCATGAACAGCCTGGCCATGTCCCTGCTGCAATAAGCGCAAACGCTTCGCACGCATCCAGCCAGCGGCTTGCCGCTGGCTTTTTTCTTGTCCGCATGAAGGAGCGCCCGCATGGCGGTTTCTCCCGTTTCTCCCGCCCTGGCGATCGCGCCGCTGCCGGGCGCGGCTTCGCGCTTGCCGCAGCCGGGCGAGGATGTGGCGGCGGTGGCGCGCGGGCCGCGCGCCGACGGCAAGTGGCTGCTGCAAGGCGAGGGCTGGCAGTGCCTGCTGGACGGCTGGCCCGAGGCCTGGCCGGCCCTGGCGTCGGGCGACGCCTTGCGTTTGCGGGTGTTGAGCTTGCAGCCGGTCTTGCAGCTTGCCTGGCTGGCGGCGGCCAAGCCGGCCGCGCCCGTCGCGGCGGAAGAAGGGGCGGGTCTGGCGCGCGCCTTGCTGCCGGAGGCGGCGCTGCAGCCGCGGCTGCAGCCGCGCGAGGCGGCGCCGTCGCAGCTGGCGGAGGCCTGGCATGCCGCCTTGCAGGGGCAGCTGCGCCAGATCCGGCAACGCTTCCAGCAGCAGGGCGGCCAGGCGGTGTCGGCGCTGCTGTTGCCGCAATGGCAGGCTTTGGCGCAGGCCGACGCGCCGCAGCCGGGCCTGCCCTTGTGGCTGCCGTTCTGGCTGTGGGGCGGCCCGCGTCTGGCTATGTGGCTGGAGCGGCCTGACGACGACTGGCCGCCGCCGGACGAGACGCTGGCGGATCTGCTGCTGGAGCTGGAGCTGCCGTTCTGGGGGCGCTTGCGCTTGCGCCTGCGGCGCATGGCGGGCGGGGTGTGGCTGGGGCTGAGCGTTGACGAAGCGCGTTGCGCGGCCTTGCGCCAGCGCAAGCCGGCGTTGGCCGCTGCGGCGGCGCGAGCGGGCGTCAGGCTGCTGGCCTGCGGCATCGGCCCGCAGCCGCGCTTGCGCGGCGAGCCGCTGGAGGACGACGTCCTGAAGCTGGACGGCTTGCGTTACCTGCCGCCGCCCAGCCTGTTCGCCGTCGCGGCGGAACTGTTGCTATGCCTGCGGGAGCCGGACGAAGGTTAAGCCTCGGCGGCGGCGCTGGCTTCCACCGCGCTGGTGACCACGTTCTTGATCTGCAGGGCGAGGATGGAGCCGGGAGTGGGTTTGCCGACGTAATAGACGCCGTGGGTTTGCAAGGCTTGCTGCAGGGCCTGCTCGTGTTGCTGGGCGTAGCCGGTGAGCACGATGATGGGCGTGTGCGCGGTGCGGCGGCGGATGGCTTCGATCATCGCCATGCCGTTCTGGTCCCCGCCCAGGACCCAGTCCAGCACGAAGGCGTCGAAGTGCTCGCGCGGCAGGGCTTCCAGCAATTGCTCCGGCCGCTGGTAGGGCAGGGCGAACAGGCCGTGCTGCACCAGGATGGCGGAGAGCAGATCGGCGTCGGTGTCGTCCAGCACGCCGACCAGCAGACGCTTGCTGTTGGCCCTTTTGGGCGGGCGTATGGTCAGGTAGCTGACTTCGAAGCCGCCTTCCAGGTCGTGCAGCGTGCCGGGGTAGACGTGCCAGCAGTCGCGGATGCGCATCGCCATGAACAGCGGCGCGCAGGAGTCGTCGGCCAGCGATTCGCCCAGCTGCACCCAGCAATGGGCTTCGCCGGACAAGTCGTTCAGGTGCAGGATGGCCGGGATCAGTTCTGCCTCGCAGGGCAGGTTTTCCTTGCGGGCTTCGTGGTCCACCAGCAAGGAGGCGGCGCTGACGTTGAAGTACTGCGCCAGCTGCTCCACTTGCTGCAGCTGCCAGGCGCTGCTGCCGTTGAGCTTGCGGTAGGCCTGCGAGGTGCTCAGGCCGAGTATCTGTTCCAGCAGCGAGGCTTGCTGTTGTTCTGGCCAGCGGAATTGTTCCAGGTGGCGGCGGATGTTGTCGCAGATGATCTGGTTGGCGTCTTTGTGCGTGGTCATGGTGGGCGGCGTTCGGTGGGTGAACATGGCCTCATCGTAGCACTTTGCCATTCTTGATTTCCATGTCATCGCAAAAAATGGCACTTATTGCATGAAGTGCGAATGCGCATTGGCATTCTCGCAACATGATAATCATGACATTCTCAATCCGAACCAAGCGTCTGCCGGCTTCGGAGCGGGGACTGCGCGCGGCGTGCTCAGCCCAGCGTGCCGGTGAGATTGATTTCGCGGTTTTCCGGAATTTCGTTGTAGGACAACACGTTGAGGCCGGGCGCGAACAGCCGGCCGTAGCGCGCCAGCAGCGGGCGGATTTGCGGCATCACCAGCAGCACTGGCGGGTAGCCTTGCTGTTTCATCTGGTCGCGGATCACCGGCATATTGGCCTGCAGCTGCTGCAGCACGTTGGGGTCGATGGGGAAGCTGTCCAGCTGCGGCTTGCCGGTTTGCTGGGCTTGCGACAGCGCCGAGAGCAGCAGGTTTTCCAGCTCGGCCGACAGGTTGAAGGCGGCCAGGTTGCCGCGCGGGCCGGCGATGGCCTGCACGATCTGGCGCTTGAGCGCGCAGCGCGCCTCGGCGGCCAGCATGATGGCGTCCTTGGTGGAATCGCTGGCGTCCACCAGCGCGCTGGCCAGCGGCACGATGTCTTTCAGCGACACGTTGTCGGCCAGCAGCTGGCGATAGACGCGCAATTGCTGCATGGGGTTGAGCGCGGCAGCCAGCGAGGCGGCCAGCTTGGGGGCCAGCGCGGCCAGCCGCTCGCCTAGCGCGGTGACGTCGTCGTGCTGGAACAGTTCGGCCATGTGGCCGCGCATGGTCTTGTTCAGATGGGTGGCGATGACGCTGGCGCAATCCACCACCTGATAGCCCAGCCCCAGCGCCTTGCTCTTGTCTTCCGCGGCGATCCAGGTGACCGGCATGGCGAAGGCCGGGTCCACGCCGGGGATGCCGTCGATCTGGCCGTAGACTTCCGGCGAGGGGATGGCCATTAGCCGGTCGGGGTAGACCTCGCCTTCGGCTACGGTGTTGCCGGAGATCTGGATGGCGTATTGCGAGGGCTTCAGCCGCAGATCGTCGCGCAGGCCGACGCGGGGCATCAGGATGCCCATGCTTTCGCTCAGGCTCTGGCGCACGCCCTTGACCCGTTTGGCCAGCGGCGCGCCCTGCGTTTTGTCCAGCAGCGTCACCAGCTTGTAGCCCAGCGCCACCGACAGGGTGTCGGCGTAGGGCAGGCTGTTCCATTCCAGTTCGATGTCGGCGTCGCCGGCGATGGCGGCCTTGACCGCGCTGTGGTCCAGCGGATTGGGCTCTACCTTCTGGCGCTCGTGCAAGCGCCAGGCGACGAATCCCAGCAGCAGGGCAAAGCCCAGGAACGGCGCCCACGGCATGCCCGGGATCGCCGCCAGGATCAGCATCATGCCGGCCGCGCTCATCAGCACGCTGGGCGAGGCCAGCATCTGGCTGCCCACTTGCTGCTGCATGTCGCCGTCGTCGCTGATGCGGGTGACGATGATGGCGGCGGCGGAGGAGAGCAAGAGCGCGGGGATCTGCGCCACCAGGCCGTCGCCTATGGTCATCAGCGCGTACTGGCGGAAGGCGTCGCCGGCGGAGAGATCGTGCATCAGCGCGCCGATGGCCACGCCGCCGAACAGGTTGATGATCAGGATCAGGATGCCGGCGATGGCGTCGCCGCGCACGAACTTGGACGCGCCGTCCATCGCGCCGTAGAAGTCGGCTTCCGTGGCGATGTCGCGGCGGCGTTGCTGCGCCTGTTCCTGGTTGATCAGGCCGGCGTTGAGGTCGGCGTCGATGGCCATCTGCTTGCCGGGCAGGGCGTCCAGCGTGAAACGCGCCGACACTTCGGAAATGCGTTCCGCGCCCTTGGTCACCACCATGAAGTTGATGATCATCAGGATGACGAACACCACCATGCCCACCACGAAGTTGCCGCCTATCACCACGTTGCCGAAGGCTTCGATCACCTTGCCCGCCGCGTGGGTGCCTTCGTGGCCGTGCAGCAGCACCACGCGGGTGGAGGCGACGTTCAGCGACAGCCTGAGCAGGGTGGTGGCCAGGATGATGGTGGGGAACACCGAGAAGTCCAGCGGCCGCCTGGCCGACACGCTGACCAGAATGACGATGATGGCCAGCACGATGTTGAAGGTGAACAGCAGGTCCAGCGCCAGGGGCGGCAAGGGCAGCATCACCATGGCCAGGATGGCCAGCAGGAACAGCGGGGCGGCAAGCTTGTGGCGGCCGATGTCGGCCAGGAGTCGGGTCATCGAGTTCATGATGCGGGCTTGGGGTCGGCCATGTCGCGCGGAATGGGCAGGTCTGCCGGCAGGCTGGGCAGGCTGCGCCGGGTTCCGGCGTTAAAGGCTTTGAGTTGCAGGACATAGGTCAACACTTGCGCCACGGCGCGGTACAGCGGCGCGGGAATCTGCTGGTTGACCTGGGTGGTGTGGTAAACCGCGCGCGCCAGGGGCGGCAGCGGCACCACGGTCACGTCGTGCTCCGCCGCCAGCTTGCGGATGTAGAGCGCCATCTCGTCCACGCCCTTGGCGACGATGAACGGGGCTTCCGCGCGCGCTTCGTCGTACTTGAGCGCCACCGCGTAATGGCTGGGGTTGACGATGACCACGTCGGCGCCGGGCACGGCCTTGCGCGCGCCGCGCTGCGCCATCTGCTGCTGCAGCTGGCGGATGCGTTGCTTGACTTCCGGGCGGCCTTCGCTGGTCTTGTGCTCTTCCTTGATGTCCTGCTTGCTCATCTTCTGCTGGCGCAGGAACAGGAATACCTGCAGCGGCAGGTCCAGCAGCGCGAACAGCAGGAACACGCCGGCCAGTTGCAGCAGGCAGCCGAGCAGCAGGTCCGCGCCGGCGGCAAGGGCCTGCGGCAGCGGCGCGCTGTGCAAGGCGAAGAAATCGGCCAGCGCCGCGCGGGCCACCAGATACAGCAGCCAGCCCAGGAACAGCGCCTTGGCGATGGACTTGCCGATTTCGGCGGCTTGCCGGGCGGAGACGACGCGGCTGAAGTGGGCCAGCGGGTTGAAGCGTTCCAGCTTGGGGCTGAGCAGGTTGAGGACGAAGACCCAGCCGCCGGGGAAGAAGGAAACCAGCAGCATCAGGGCGGGGATCAGGGCCAGCGGCAGCAGCATCTTGACCAGCAACAGCAGGCTGCCGCCGAACAGCTTGGACCAGCTGTTTTCCAGCGCGCCCGCGCCGGCTAGCGGCGCGAAGGCCAGCGCGAACAGCTGGCGGAAATCATCCAGCCAGCCCGGCGCCAGCCAGAAGGCGAGCTTGAGCGCCAGGATCAGTCCCAGCGCGGCGGCCAGGTCCTTGGAGCGCGGCACCTGGCCTTGCTCGCGCGCCTTGCGCAGCTTCTGGGGGGTGGCCTGTTCGGTCTTGTCGCCGTTGCGCTGCTCAGCCATGCAGCCCCCCCAGCATGCCGTCCAAGAGTCGCAGCAGCTGGCCGTTCAGCGCCTGGTACTGCGTCGGCAGCACCTGCATCACCAGGGTGAGGGTGGCGAGGCCGAACAGCGTCACCACTGGAAAGCCCAGCGAGAACAGGTTCAGCGCCGGCGCGACGCGGTTGATCATGCCAAAGCCCATCTGCACGACGAAGGTGGCCAGCACTGCGGGCAGCGCCAGCAGCACGGCGGCGGATAGCACCCAGCCGACGCTGCCGGCCAGCGCGGCCAGGGCGCCGCCGGGCACGCCGCCGCCCACCGGCCAGGCGCGGAAGCTCTGCTGCAGGATTTGCAGCAACAGCAGGTGGCCGTCCAGGGCGAAGAAGATCATCGCGGCCAGCAGGTAAAGCAGGTTGGACACCACGTCGGAGGAGTTGCCGTTGCCGGGGTCGTTCATCACCGCCATCGACAAGCCCATCTGCGAAGACAGCAAAAAGCCGAGCAGCGACAGGATGGCCATCACCAGCTGGAACGCGAGGCCGAACAGCAGGCCGGCGACCACCTGTTCCAGCGTCGTGGCCACGCCGTGCATGGAGAAGGGGCTGATCGACGGCAGCGGCGGCAGCGTGGGCAGGCTGGCCACGGCCAGGAGCAGGGCCAGCGCGACGCGGGCGCGCATCGGCACCATGGCCTCGCCGATGAAAGGGGCGATGCTGAAGGCGGCCAGCAGGCGGCAAAACGGCCACCAGATCGCCGGAATCAGCTCCAGGTATTGGGCGAACACCCCTTGCATGCGGCGCTAACCCACCTGGCTTGCGGCGCGGGCGAACATTTCCACGCAGAAATCCATCAGATAGCCGGTGATCCAGTGGCCGGCCAGCGCGATGGTGAGCAGCACCACCAGCAGCCGCGGCAGGAAGGACAGCGTCTGTTCGTTGATCTGGGTGGCGGCCTGGACCAGGCTGACGATGACGCCGACGATCAGGCTGGGCAGCACCAGCAGCACCACCAGGGTGACCACCACGCGCAGGCTGTCGTTGACGATGTCGACGGCGATGTCGGGAGTAAGCATGCGGCGGTTCTCCTAGAAGGGCTGCACCGAGGTGACCAGCGTGTTCACCGTCAGCGACCAGCCGTCCACCAGCACGAACAGCAACAGTTTGAGGGGCAGCGAGATCACCAGCGGCGACAGCATCATCATGCCCATGGCCATCAGCACGCTGGACACCACCAGGTCTATCACCAGGAAGGGGATGAACAGCATGCAGCCGATCTGGAACGCGGTTTTCAGTTCGGACAGCACGAAGGCCGCCAGCTTGACGGTGAAGGCGTGCTGGCTGGGGTCGGCGACATCGGCCTCGCCGGAGAGCTTGGCCACCTGCGCCAGCGCGGTCTTGCTGGTTTGCGCCAGCATGAAGCGGCTGATCGGCTCCGCGCCGGTTTCCAGCGCCTGCTGCATGGTGATCTTGTCCTGATCGAAGGGCACCATCGCCTTGTTCCAGACTTCCAGTCCCACCGGGCGCATCACCAGCATGGTCAGGATCAGCGCCACGCCGGTGATGATGCGGTTGGGCAGGCCCTGCTGCAGGCCCAGCGCCTGGCGCAACAGCGCCAGCACGATGACGAAGCGGGTGAAGCTGGTCATCATCAGCGCCAGCGCCGGCAGCAGGCTGAGCAGCGTCATCAGGATCAGGATCTGGGTCTTGACCGTGAAGTCCACCGGCACGCCGCCGGCGTTGGCCGACAGCAGCTTGAGCGAATCGGCGCAGGCCGCGGCGCTCAGCAGCGACAGGCCCGCCGCCAGCGGCAGGAAAGGGGCGAGGCGTTTCATCAGGCCAGGCTGTCCAGTTCCAGGTCGTTCAGCTCCACGACGCGCAAGCCGTAGTTTTCGCCGGACACCACCACTTCGGCGCGGCCGATGCTGGTGCCGTTGACCTTGATGTCCAGGGGTTCGCCGGCCAGCTTGTCCAGTTCCAGCACCGAGCCTTGTCCGATCTGGCACAGCTCGGCCAGCGAGATGTCGGCGCCGCCCACTTCCAGGGTCAGCCTGACCGGGATCTTGCGCAGCAGCTGGCCCATGTCGCGAGGCGGGCGCGCGTCGGCGGCCGGCGCGGGCGTCGCCGCCGGCGCTTCGTCCAGCTGTTCCAGAATGCCGCCCAGGTCGAAGTCGTCGTTCAAATCCATATGCTTTCCTTATCGCCCGCGCTTCAGGCGCAGTCGTCAAAGCCGGTCAGGCACAGCTTGCCGTGGCTTTCCGCCACGTCGGCGCTGAACAGGCGCGAGTCGCGCACGCACACGTCGGCGCGCGCTTGCAGTTTCACCGGCAGGATGGCGCCCGGCGTGAGATCCAGAATGTCGCCAAGCGGCAGCTCCTGCTCCAGCAGGCGGGCGCGCAGCCGCACCTGCAGCCGCTCGGCGAAGGCCTTGCCGTCCGGCTCGGGCAAGCGCTCGCCGCGCGAGCGCTGCGTCGACAGGCTTTGCAGCAGCGCTTCGAAGGCGTCGCCGCAGAGCAGCAGCCGCAGCTCGCCGCAGGCGATGTCGCCGTCGGCGATGTCCAGCCGTATTTCCCAGGCGGCTTCGGCCGGAGAGGCCGGCGCCGCCGGCGCGGCATCGTCGTCCAGGCCCGCCAGCTGGCGGATGCAGCGGCGCAGTCGCGGCAGCAGCAGCTCGGCCAGCCGGCGCTCCAGCCGGCGTTCGGTTTCGGTCGGCGCGGGCAGGGCGTCGGGAACCGCCGGCGCGCTCGCGCCGAAGCGGTAATCGAGAATGCGCAGCAGCAGGCTGCGATCCAGTTGCGCCGAAAGCCGCCAGTCGCCGAGCGCGTGCCACTGGGCGCGCGCCTGGCCGCGGCCGGCGGCGTCCTGGCGCAGCGTCCGGATGTGGAACGCCGCGCGGTAGCGGCGGTTCAGCGTCTGGTCGAAGCATTCGGCCAGCTCTTGCCGCAGCGCCTCGGCGAAGCGCGGCAGCAGGTGCAGGGGGCGGCCCAGCGTGCGCAGGTCCAGGGCCTGCAGGCGGCTGCCGTCCTGCGGGGAGATGAGTCTGGCTTTGGGCATGGTGCGTTCGGATCGGGTGCGAAGCGCCTCGGGCGCTCCGGCTATGGCTTGGGAGTGTGCATCTTACTGACTGCGCGGCTTGGGTAAAGTGTGAAAATTTACACTTGGCTAATAAATCGTTGAGTTTAAAATCCGCCATCCTAATTAAATGGATTGCTGAATCTCTTTAGAAGCAGCTTTCCACCGCGAGAACGACCCTTTTAAAAGGATGTGCAATGGCCTCGAATCTGGGCTTGATGATCCACGCCGACCGCAGCCAGCTGCTGGGCGATATGTCCAAGCTGGCCGCCGGGGCCGGCGCGGCGCCGGCGCCGCAGGCCGAAACGCCTGCCGATGTCAGTTTCGCCCAGGCGATGAGCGGCGCGGTGCGCGAGGTGGATCAGCAGAGCCGGCTGGCGTCGGAAAAAATGGCCGAGGTGGACAGCGGCCAGAGCGACGATCTGGTGGGCGCGATGTTGATGAGCCAGGAGGCCAGCCTGTCGTTCTCCATGCTGATGCAGGTGCGCAACAAAGTGGTCGCGGCGGTTGACGACCTGATCAAGATGCAGCTGTGAGGCGGTGGGGCGTGGTCAAGACATTACGTGACGGCCTGGCCGTCGTGCGGGAAAAAATGGCGGGCGGCGGCATGTCGCCCAGCCGCGCCTGGCGCTATCTGCTGCCGCTGATCTTGCTGGCGGTGGCGCTCAGCGTGCTGACCACCTTGTGGCTGTGGCGCGACGACGCCAGCTACAAGCCGGTGTTCGGCGCGCAGGAAAAGGTGAGCGGCGCGGACATGATGGCGGTGCTGGACGCGGAGAAAGTGCCGTATCGCGTGCACCCGCAAACCGGCCAGGTGCTGGTGCCGGAAGGCGAGCTGGGCCGGGTGCGCATGCAGCTGGCGGCCAAGGGCGTGGTGGCGCAGCTGCCGGCGGGGCTTGAGCTGCTGGACAAGAACGATCCCCTGGGCGTGAGCCAGTTCGTGCAGGACGTGCGCTTCCGCCGCGGGCTGGAGGGCGAACTGGCGCAGAGCATCCAGGCGCTGGAGCCGGTGAAGGCGGCGCGCGTGCATCTGTCGCTGCCGCGCAGCACCTCCTTCGTCAGCGCCGGCAACGACAAGGGCTCGGCTTCCGTCGTTGTCACCCTCAAGCCCGGCCAGACGCTCGGCAACGAGCAAGTGGCCGCCGTGGTCAAGCTGGTGGCCGGCAGCGTCTCCACCCTCAATCCGGCGCAGGTGACGCTGGTGGACCAGGCCGGCAATCTCTTGTCGTCGCGGGTGGACCTCTCCGAAGGCGCGTACGCCGGCAACGAGAGCGACGCCGCCCGCCGCTTCCGCGAAGAAGCGCTGCAAAACGCGCGCGACTTGCTGACGCCGGCGCTGGGCGCGGACAACTTCAAGGTCAGCGTCACCGCCGAGGTGGACAACGATCGCGTCGAGGAAACCCGCGAACAGTATGGCGAAGCGCCCAAGGTCACCAACGAGGCCTCGCGCGAGGAAACCAGCACCGAGCGCATGGCGCTGGGCGTGCCCGGTTCGCTCAGCAACCGGCCGGTGAATACCGACGCGTCCGCGCCCGCCGGCGAGAAGGCCGGCAACAGCAAGAACGCCGTCACCCGCCAGTACGCCTACGACCGCAACATCACCAACGTCAAGAAGGCGCGCGGCACGCTGCGCCGCCTGAGCGTGGCGGTGGCGCTCAACCAGAACGCCGCGCCCACCCGTCGCGGCTGGCAGCCGGCGGAAATCGCCAATATCGACAAGCTGCTGCGCAACGGCCTCGGCATCAATGCCCAGCGCGGCGACGTGCTGGCGGTGTCCACGCTGAGCTTCGCGCCGGCGGCGGAGGCCGAACCGATCTGGATGCAGCCGGACGCCTGGTACGAGAGCGCGCGCTGGCTGGCCTGGGGGCTGGGCCTGTTGCTCGCCTATCTGCTGCTGGCCCGTCCGCTGCTCAAGCTGCTGCGCCAGCTGGCCGACCACAAGCTGCGCGAGTATCGCCAGCCCGAGGCGCTGACCTTGCAACCGGACCCGCTGCTGGACCCGCGCCCGGCGCGCGCGCCGGCCATCCAGCCGGCCGCCGCGGCCATGGCCTTGGCCGCCGCTTCGCCCGCCGACAGCCCGGTGGTGCCGCTGCTGGAAAACTATGATTTGCCGCCGGCCGGTTCGTCGGTGGATGTGCTGGTAGACCACCTGAAGGGGTTGGCCGCCAAGGAGCCCGAACGCGTGGCTGAAGTCGTCAAGCAATGGGTGCAGAACAATGGACGCAAATCTTAACGCCGGGACGGCCGAAGCGCCGTCCCATACCCCGCCGCCGGCCGTCGCGCCAAGCGGCCAGATGAGCACCATAGAACAGGCCGCCGTGCTGCTGTTGTGCATGGGCGAGGAGCCCGCCGCCGCGGTGTTGCGCTGCCTCAGCCGGGAAGAGCTGCTGCAGGTGACGCAGGCCATGTCCGGCATGAGCGGCATCAAGGTGGACGCGGTCAAGACCACCATCCAGAAATTCTTCGACGAATACCGAGAGCAGAGCGGGGTGCACGGCGCCAGCCGCAGCTTCCTCAAGCGCTCGCTGGAGCTGGCGCTGGGCGGCGACATCGCCGGCAGCGTGCTGGACACCATTTACGGCGACGCCATCCGTCCCAAGATGGCGCGCCTGCAGTGGGTGTCGCCGCAATGGCTGGCCGAGCGCATCGCCGGCGAACACGTGCGGATGCAGGCGGTGTTTCTCGCCTTCCTGCCGCCGGCGCTGGCCGGCCAGGTGGTGGAAGCCTTGCCGGCGGAAAGCCGCGACGGCGTGCTGGTCAGCATCGCCCGCCTCAAGGACGTGGACCGCGAACTGCTGATCGAGCTGGAAGAGCTGGTCAACCGCTGTCTGGAGAGCCTGCACACCCAGAGCACCGCGGTGGAAGGCATGCAGCTGACCGCCGACATCATCAACCGCCTGCCGGGCGACCGGGCGCGGATGATCGAGCTGCTGCGCGCGCACGATCCGGAAATCGTCGACGAGATCGAGGTGCGGATGTACGACTTCTTCGTGCTGTCGCGCCAGACCGAAACGGTGCTCACCCGCATTTGCGAGGACATTCCGCTGGAGCAGTGGGCCATCGCCCTCAAGGGCGCGGAGCCGGCGGTGCGCGACGCCATCATCCAGACCATGCCGCGCCGCCAGGCGCAGAACTTCGAGGGCATGATGCGCCGCTCCGGGCCGGTGCCCAAGAGCCGGGTGGAAGAAGTGCGCCGCGAAATCATGGCGCAGGTCAAGCAGCTGGCCGACGCCGGCGACATCGACTTGCAGCTGTTCCCTGAGGAAGTGGTGGAGTGAAGCACTGGCGACCCTTCCGTTTTCCGCCGTTGATGGCGACGCAGCTGGCGCAGGCCGAAGGCGCGGCTCCCGGCGAGATTCAGGCCTCGGCCGCCGACGGCTTTCGCCAGGGCATGGACGCCGGCTACCGCGAAGGTTTTGACAGCGGCGAGGCGGCCGGCCGCGATGCCGGCTATCAGGCCGGCTTCGAACAGGGGCGAGCCGAGGGCGCGGCCGCCGCGCGCCGCGAGCAGGCGCAGCGTTTCGACGGGCTGGCCGCGCCGCTGGACGCCGCCGTCGCCGCCCTGGCCGCCTTGTGCCGGGACTATCAGGCCGCGCAGCGCGACGAGGTGGTCGATCTGGTCGCCAAGGTGGCGCGCCAGGTGATCCGCTGCGAACTGGCCTTGAAGCCGGTGCAGATACTGGACCTGGTGGAGGAGACGCTGGCGGCGCTGCCGCAGGGCGCGCACAGCCAGGGCGAGGTGGAAATCACCCTCAATGCCGAGGAATGCCAGCGCATCCGCGAGCTGGCGCCCGAGCGCGCCGAGCGTTGGCGCCTGGTGGCAGACGCCGCCCTGGCGCCGGGCGAGTGCCGCATCCGCGGCGCGGAATTCGAGGCCGACGCCGGTTGCCGGCAGCGGCTGGACAATTGCATCGCTAGCGTGCGCGAGCAGTTGCAGGCCGAGCCGGCCGTCGAGGAGGCGTAAGCGATGCTGCGCCAGGCGCTTAGCCAGCTGGAGCTGCCGCCGCAGCCGGTGGCCACCGTCAGCGGCCGGCTGGTGGGGGCGTCCGGCCTGTTGCTGGAGAGCGTAGGCTGTCCGCTGGAAACCGGCCAGCGCTGCCTGATCGAAACCACGGCCGGCGACTGGCTGCAGGCGCAGGTGGTGGGCTTTCGCCGCGAAGTTTCCTTCCTGATGCCGTTCAAGAAGCCGGTCGGCCTCGCCACCGGCGCGCGGGTGCTGCCCGCGCCGGACAGCAGCGGCCTGATGATAGGCGACAGCTGGCTGGGCCGCATCGTCAACGGCCTGGGCGAGCCGCTGGACGACAAGGGCCGCCTGGGCGGCGACCTGCCGCTGCCGGCCCATCCGCCGCAAATCAATCCCCTGAAGAAAAAGCCGGTTGACGCGCCGCTGGACGTGGGCGTGCGCGCCATCAACAGCGTGCTGACCATAGGCCGCGGCCAGCGCGTCGGCCTGTTCGCCGGCTCCGGGGTCGGCAAGAGCGTGCTCTTGGGCATGATCACCCGCCACACCGAGGCCGAGGTGGTGGTGGTGGGGCTGATCGGCGAGCGCGGCCGCGAAGTACGCGAGTTCGTCGAGCATTCGCTGGGCGCGGCTGGCCTGGCCAAGGCGGTGCTGGTGGTGGCGCCGGCGGATGAATCGCCGCTGATGCGGCTCAAGGCCACCGAGCTGACCCATACCATCGCCGCCCATTTTCGCGACCAGGGCCGCAACGTGCTGCTGCTGGTCGATTCCCTGACCCGTTACGCCATGGCGCAGCGCGAGGTGGCGCTGGCGCTGGGCGAGCCGCCGGCGACGCGCGGCTACCCGCCGTCGGTGTTCGGCCTGTTGCCGGGCCTGGCGGAAACCGCCGGCAACGGCGAAGGCGGGACGGGCAGCATGAGCGCCATCTATACGGTGCTGGCCGAGGGCGACGATCAGCAAGACCCGGTGGTGGACACCGCGCGCGCCATCCTGGACGGCCATATCGTGCTCTCGCGCGAACTGGCCGAGCGCGGCCACTACCCGGCCATCGACATCGCCCGCTCGGTAAGCCGCTGCATGAGCCAGCTGGTGGACGAGGGCCACGGCCGGGCGGCGCGCGATCTGCGCGCCTGCTGGTCGCGCTACCAGGAGGTGCGGGCGCTGATCCCGCTGGGCGGCTACGTGGCCGGCGCCGACCCGCAAACCGACCGCGCGCTGCGGCTCCTGCCTGCCATCGAGGCGCTGCTGTGCCAGGGCGCGAACGAGGCGGCGTCGTTCGCCGCCACCCGTCAGCATCTATTGGAGCTTAGCCAGTCATGAGCGCGGATCAGATCAAGCGCCTGGGCCTGCTGGTGCAATTGCGCGAGCGAGACAAGGACAAGCTGGAGGCGGAGCTGGCCAAGAAGCGCCGCCTGCAGGAGCGTTACCAGCGCAATATCGAGCGGCTGGACGCCTTGTGCGCGGCCAGCGGCGCCAGCGGCGGCGCGGGCCACCCGGCGCTGGCGCTCAATCGCGCCGGCTACAAGGGCCATTTGCAGCAGCTGCTGCATGGCCAGCGGCAGGATCTCAAGCTGGCTGAGGCCGACGCGGCGGTCTGCCAGCGCGCCTTGCTGGCCGCCGACCTGCGCCGCGAGCAGGTGGCGCTGGCGCGCGCCGAGGCGCAGGAGGAATGGCGGCGCGCCGAGGGGCGACGCGAGCAGAAGCTGAACGATGAGCTGGCCGGGCAAGCCTGGCTGCGCGGCAGGGTGCTGGCGTGAATATTCACATCTCTAAATATTTGTGGTGAATTCGTCGCCCTCTTTAGGTAGAACCCTTACGAATTGCGCAGCAAAGGACGCTTGAATGCCGATCGACTTCAACAAGGTGCCGCCCGATATGTGGGCGCAGAATCTGGCCTCGGCCCGTTTTCAGGGCTCGCAAACGCAGATCGACGCTCAGAACAAGAGCAGCAAGGCGCGCAACGACGCGCTGGGCCAGCTGCAGAAGACGCTGCAGGACTTCCGCGGCAGCCTGACCAGTCTGACCGGCAAGAAAAGCCCGGTTGCGATGAACGCCAGCGCGCTGCCGGAGGGCGTGGTCGTCGCCAGCGCCAAGGGCAATGCCCAGTCCGGCAGCTACAGCCTGTTCGTCGAGCGCGTCGCCGCTTCGCACCAGCTGGCTCTGGGCGACATGGACGGCGTCGCGGCGCAGGCCGGCGACCAGTTTTCGATCAAGTTGAAGAACGGCGACAAGTTCGACGTCAAGCTCGACGGCGCGGACAGCGACAAGGACGGCAAGTTGTCCGCCACCGAGCTGGCGCTGGCCATCAACCGGGCCAGCGGCAACGGCGGCAAGGTGAGCGCCATGGTGCTCAACAGCGGCGGCAAGAGCCAGGTGGTGTTGTCCGCCGGCAAGACCGGCAAGGACAACGCGCTGGAGCTGGACCTGTCGGCGCTCGACAAGAACGACGCGCTGAAGGCCGCGCTTGGCGCGCAGACCACCCTGAGCGAAGGCCGGGACGCGCTGGTCTGGCTGGGCGAGAAGGGCAAGGGCGTCAAGATCGAGCAGGGCTCCAACACGCTGGACAACATCGAAGGCGTCAGCCTGACGCTGAACAAGGCGATGAAGGACGGCGACGCGCCGCTGCAGCTCGCCGTCAGCCGCAATGAAGCGGAAACCAACGCCAACGTGCAGTCCTTCATCGACGGCTACAACAAGCTGCTGAGCACGGTGGGCAGCCTGACCTCGGCCGGCAAGGATGGCAAGAACCCCGCGCCCTTCACCGGCGACTCCAGCATCAGCGGGCTGCGTTCGCAGGTCAACAGCCTGCTGCGCTCGTCGTACCAGGGCGTCACCCTGACGCAGCTGGGCGTCAGCGCCAGCCGCGACGGCACCCTGACTCTGGACAGCAAGAAGCTGAACGAAACCCTGAAAAACCAGCCGGACGCGCTGGACCGCTATTTCAACGGCAGCGACAAGAACGGCGCGCTCAAGGCGGTGAGCGATTATCTGGATCGCTGGACCAACGCCAGCAGCGGCCTGATCAAGCAGCGCAAGGATAGCGAAGAGCGCCTGTCGAAGGATCTGGACCGCCGCCAGGCCAATATCCAGAAACAGTTTGAAGACACCTATCAGCGTTATCTGGCGCAGTTCACCAAGCTGCAGGCGATGCAGGACCAGATGAGCCAGACCATGTCCATGCTGATGTGAAATCGTTAACGGAAACCGGAATGGAATACGACGCTTACCACAGTTATCACGCGGTCAATCTGCAATCGCAGACCCACGCGGCCTCGCAGGTAGACCTGGTGCTGGTGCTGTTCGACGGCCTGCTGGAGGAGATCGCGCGCGCGCGCGGCCACCTGCAGCATCAGCGCTTCGAACAAAAGGGCGAGAGCATCAACAAGTGCATCAACATCCTCAATGGCCTGTCCAGCGCGCTGGACTTCGACGCCGGCGGCGAGGTGGTGACCAATCTGGCGCGTTTGTACGACTACTGCGCCTATCGCCTCTATCACGCCAGCGTGGAGCTGGACGTGGCGGCGCTGGACGAAGCCGACGCCCTGCTGCAGCAGCTGAAGGGCGGCTGGCTGGGCGTGCGGGATCAGCATGCCGCCTAAGGCCGAAGCCTGGCGCGACGCCTTGCGTCAGGCCGCCCGACGGCGCGACTGGGAGGCGTTGTCGCTGCTGGATGGCCAGTTGCAGCGGCAGCTGGCCACCGGGGCCTGGCAGCCGGCGGACGAAGCGCGGCGCATGCTGGCCGAGACGTACCGCGAGCTCATGGCCTTGCGCCAGGCGGAGGCCAATTTGCTGCAGCAAAGGCTGCACGCTCTGGATCAACAGCGCGAGGCGCAGCTCGCCTACGCGCAAGTCAGCGATTGGAATGACGCATGACACGAATCTCCCCCCCTGCCCAGGCAGGGGTTTCGCCATTGCCGGACGACGCCGTCCTGTCGGCGCCCGCGCCCGCGGCGGAGCCGGGGCTGGACGCCATGCCGGCTGATTTCGCCGCCGTCTTGCAGCAGGCCGGCGTGGCCGAGCCCGCGCCGGCCCCCGCCGTCGCGGTCGACAAGGCCGGCGGCGAGGCGAAAGCGACCGACGAAGGCGTTGACGAGCAGGCGGCCGCGCAGCCGCAGCCGGCCGCGGCGCCGCTGGCCTTGCCGGCCATGGCCATGCTGCAACCCGAAGCGGCGGCGCGCTGGAGCCAGCCGCAGCCCGCGGCGAGCGCTGCCGGCGGCCAAGCGCAGGCTACGGTGGAAGCGCTGGCCGCCGCGGCGCAACCCGAGGCCCTGCTTGCGCAGGCGCAGCCCAAACCCGGGACGACGCCGGCCGCGGCGGCCCCTGCGTGGGTGGAGCCTGTCGCCGTCGGCGACGACCTCAAGCCCTTGCCTGCGCCGGCTTTGCCGCATGCGCTGGCGGCGCAGCCCGAACGCCTGGCCCCGGAGGGCGGCGAGATCCGTCTGCCGGCCGCGGAGCCGGCGCGCTGGGGCGAGCAGTTGCGCGCGGCCCTGGGCGAGCGCCTGCAGCTGCATAGCAGCCAGGGCATGGATCGGGCGCTGATCCGTCTGGACCCGCCGGCGCTCGGCACGCTGGAAATCTCTATCCGCCACCAGGCCGGCGCGCTGGCGGTGCAGCTCACCGCTTCCAACGGCGAAGTGCTGCGCCAGTTGCAGCACATCGGCGACGCGCTGCGCCACGATTTGTCCAGCCGCCACTATCAGCAGGTGGCGGTGGATATCCGCGAGGGCGCGCCAGGCGGCTTCTCCCAGGGCCGCCAGGGCCGCCATGACGGCCAGCCGCAGCGCGAGCCGGGCAGGGCGCTGGCCGACGCGGCCTGGGACGGCAACGCCGTCTTCGGTCTGGAACAGGCCTGAATCCGGAATCATCGAATAGGCACTCATGAACAAGAAAACGATTCTGATCGCCCTCGTCGTGGCGCTGCTGGTGGGCGGCGCGGGCGGCGGCGGCTGGTGGTATTACCAGCAGCGGGAAGACGCCGCGCCGCCGCAGCCTGAAGCGGTGGAGTACCGCTTCGTCAGCCTGGACAAGACCATCGTGATGCTGCGCAGCGAGGCGGGCGGCGAGCCGAGCTACATGGCGGTGGACCTGGTGTTCCGCAGCACGCTGGAAGACGAGCGCAAGGTCAAGGACCAGCTGCCCATGCTCAAGAGCGTGGCGGTGCGTGTCCTGTCGCAACTGTCGCGCGAGCGCGCCGGCAAGCTCGGCATCGAAGCCTATCAGCAGCTGCTGAGCCAGGCTTACGCCGCCGCTTACCGCCGCGAGGGCCAGCCCAGCCCCTTCCGCGAGGTGATGATCAGCAAGTTGATCATCGAATAAACATGTACGCCGAATCCTACGCTTCCCATTCCTTGAGCGGCGCGGACGACGAGGCGCGCCAGCTGCGGCGCTACGCGCCGCTGGTCAAGCGGGTGGCGCGCCAGCTCGCCAGCCAGGCCGGCTGCGTCTTCGACCGGGAGGACATGGAGCAGATCGGGCTGATGGCGCTGCTCGACTGCCTGCGTCGCTACGGCGAGCCGGACGAGGGCTTCGGCGGCTTCGCCATGCTGCGCATCCGGGGCGCGATTCTGGACGAGCTGCGGCGGCTGGACTGGCGGCCGCGCGGCTTGCGCCAGGATAGCCACCGGCTGCGCGACGGCGCGCGCCGGCTGCGTCGCGAGCTGGGGCGGGAACCGAGCGAGGCCGAGCTGATGCAGGCGCTGGGCCTGGACGAGGCGGCGTACCGGGAAATCGCCCAGGCGGAAAACGCCGAGGCGATGGCCAGTTTCGACGAGTTGTTGAGCGCCGGCCTGGAACTGGGCCAGTGCGAGGGGCCGGAGGCGGGCATCGCGCTGCGCGACGAGTTGGCGCAGGCGCTGGGCGCGCTCAATCCGCGCGAGCAGCAGGTGATCCAGTTGTATTACGAGTTTGAGCTGAGCCTGAAGGAAATCGCGGCGGTGCTGGAAGTGAGCGAAGCCCGGATCTGTCAGATCAACAAGAGCGCATTGAAGAAGATGCAGGCCAGCCTGACGGCCTGACGAGGAACGGTTATGCAGCAATTATTCGGCATTTTGATAGTACTGGTTTGCGTGTTCGGCGGCTTCATGCTGCACGGCGGCATCATGTCCGTGATCTGGCAGCCGGTGGAGCTTCTGATCATCTGCGGCGCGGCGGTCGGAGCCATCGTCCTTGGCAACCCCAAGCACGTGCTGACGGAGATGATGGGCCAGATCCGGCGCGTGGGACGGCGCAAGAAATACGACGCCGAATTCCAGCGCCAGCTGCTGCTGTTGATGTACGAGCTGCTGATCACCGCCAGCCAGGGCCTCAAGGCGCTGGACCAGCACGTGGAAGCGCCGCGGCAGAGCACGCTGTTCAACCGCTACCCGCTGGTGCTGGAGGAACCCAAGCTGCTGGCCTTCATCGTCGACAATTTCCGCTTGATGGCGATGGGCAAGATCAACGCCCACGAGTTGGAAGGCGTGCTGGATCAGGAAATCGAAGCCATTCACGAAGAGCTCAACCAGCCTTCCAAATCCTTGCACAAGATCGCGGAGGCGATGCCGGGCTTCGGCATCCTGGCGGCGGTGCTGGGCATCGTGATGGCGATGAACAGCGTCAGCCAGGGCGCGACGGCGGGCGAGATCAGCGAGAAGGTCGCGGCGGCGATGGTGGGCACCTTCATCGGCATTTTCTTCTGTTACGGCGTGCTGGACCCGCTCTCCAACATGATGCACCAGCTGGTCAAGCAGGAGCTGTCCAATTTCGAATCGGTGAAGGTGGTGCTGACCACCCACGCTTCCGGCAAGCCGCCGCTGCTGGCCATCGACGCCGGCCGCCGCCTGGTGCAGCTCAATACCAAGCCGAGCTTCGCCCAGCTGGAAAACTGGATCAACACCCTGGAAGGCGTGGCTTGAGACCATGGCGTTGAACAACAAGCGCGAACACGAAGCGGCGGTCATCAAGAAAGTCTCCCGGCGCAGCGACGGGGAAGGGCACGGCGGCGCGTGGAAAGTGGCGTTCGCCGACTTCGTGCTGGCCCTGATGTGCCTGTTCCTGGTGCTGTGGGTGCTGGCGGCGCGCGATCAGGAAAACCTGCAGCAGCTGTTGTCGGCCAGCGGCGGCAGCCCCCTGCAGGAGGCCGGCAACGGCAAGGCGATAGAGCGCATGGGCACGCCGCGCGGCAGCCTGATCCCGCGCGAGCCGGTGCCTGGACAGGAGACGCGGGCGCGCGATAGCAGCCGGCCGTCCAGCATCGAAAGCGACAACCCGCGCCGCAGCCTGGATAGCCAGGCCGACTTGCAAAAGCTGGCCAACGTGCTGGCTGAAATGAGCGAGAAGGCCGGCTTGTCCAGCAACTTGCAGACCGTGATCACGCCTTACGGCCTGCGCGTGACGCTGCACGACACCGACAACCAGGGGATGTTCGAGCGCGGCAGCGCCATCGTCGATCCGCGCTTCAAGTCCTTGCTGCGGCAGATGGGCGGCATGCTCGGCCGCATCGACAACCGTTTGCTGCTGGTGGGGCATACCGACGCCGCGCAGTACCAGAGCCCGGCGGCGGGCTTCGCCGCCATGTCCAACTGGAGTTTGTCCAGCAACCGGGCGATGGCGGCGCGCATGCACCTGATGCAAGGCGGTCTGGCGGCGGATAGCGTGTTGCAGGTGGTGGGCATGGCCGATCGCGCGCCGCTGGACGCGCAGCGTCCGCTGGCGGCGATCAACCGCCGCATCGAGTTGCTGATTCTGACCAGCGGCCAGGCGCAGGCGGTCGTGGCGATGTACGGCGCGGCTCCGGATCAGACCGGCGTCTTGCCCGGAACCGGGAGCGCCTTGCCGAACCGGGAGGTTCTGGAGCAATTGCGTAAATAATCACATTGAAACAATAAAATTCACATCCAATGCAAATTAATTAATTCTAATGTTGCTAAATTGTTTTTGTTCTGTGTTTTCATGTAAAAAATCAAGTTAATTTGTTTACATTATGACTGATATTGATAAGAATACCCTTCTTCATCGAGGGTAACTCATGAAGAAATAATTAATAATGTTGACAGCATGCCTGCATGTATTGCGCTCGGCAGGGGTAGGACTGTCAGGGACACGTATGTGATGAATCAAGAACGAGTAAGCACCTTTCTGCAAGACACGCCGTTATTTGGACATTTGGACACGGAGAAACTCAATCTGGCCCTGGAGCGCGCCGAGGCCAAGAGACTGATCAAAGGAGAAGTTCTGTACACCGACCAGTCGGCATCGGAGTCGGTTTACTTGCTGCTGGCGGGCAGCGTGCAGTTGTTTGTATCGGATGGCGGCGCCAAGCGCTACGTGCTGCAAACCTTGGTGGCCGGCGATCTGCTGGGCATGGATTCCTATATAGACGCCGGGATGCGCGGCAACAGCTGCATCGCGGACGAGGATACCCTGTTGCTGGAGTTTCATCGGGCCGATCTGGCCGGTTTGTTCGATAGCGCCGATGGTTTGCCGCGTTGCGAAAAAGTGCGCAGCAAGATCATGTGCTATCTGGTGTCCCTGCTTCGTCGTGTGACGACGCTGGCGCGCAACCTGGCCTTGCTGGACGTGTACGGCCGCGTTCGCATCCTGATCAACCAGATGCTGATCGAACAGGATGGCGTGATGATCCTGCGCAAGCAGCTGACGCAGCAGGAAATCGCCGATCAGATCGGCTCCTCGCGCGAAATGGTGGCGCGGATTCTCAAGGAGCTGGTCTACGGCCGCTACATTTGCATGGATAACCGCCGGATCGTGGTGCTCAAGCCGCTGCCGGAGAATTTCTAAACCGGCGTCATTGTTTCAAGTTGCAACATCAGGGGCTGCGCGGCATTGCGACGGCCCCTTAAGCTTTTCAGGCCTGGGGTCGCCTGTTAGGGGTGTCCCCGACTTTGTCCGAGTAAGAATCATGCAAATCACTCCCCGTTCCCTTCTTGCCCGCGAGCTGAGCGCCAGCGGAAAAGCGCAATCCAAAGCCGAAGCTTTGCCGCAGCCGGCCGCTGCCGCGGCGGGCGACGGGGCCTTGGCTTCCGCCGCGGCCGGTTTGCAGGCGCTGCCTGAGGTCGATTTGTCGCGGGTGGCGGAGGTGAAGCAGGCCTTGGCGCGCGGCGAGGTGCAATTCGACGCGCAGCGCCTGGCCGACCTGGTGGCGCGCTATCACGGAGGCCGGGAGTGAGTCGCCAGGCATTGTTCGAACAGTTGCTGCAAACCGTGCAGCGCGATCTGCGCGACTACCCGAAGATGGAAGCCTGTCTGGAGGCGCAATTCGCCGCGGCGCTGGCGCATGATGCGGAGGGCATGCGTCGCTGCGCCGACCAGCTTGGCGCTTTGTGCGCGGCGCTGGAGGAGAGTCGTCGCGAGCGGCGACGGCTGGCCGCCGCCGTCTTGCTGCGCGAGCATGATCTGTCGATGACGGCCTTGTTCGCCTTGCTGCCGGCCGCGGCGCGCGAGGCTTGCGAGCGGCGCTGGCGGCAGCTGCTGGCGCATGTCGAGCGTTGTCGCGATCTGAATCTGCGCAACGGCGGGCTGCTGCGGCAGCAGCAGCAAGTGCTGGCGCGCGTGCTGGAAGGAGGGGCGGGCGATGTTTACCATGCGCAGTGAGGGTACTCAGGCCGCGGCCTGGCAGGGCGATTGGCGGGAAGTGGCCCTGCCGCTGGCGGGAGAACCGGGCGACTTTGCCGGGCAGCTCTCCCAGGTGCGGGCCGAGGTGGAGCGTTTCATCGCCGAGGGCGCGGATGCGCCGACGTCTTCGCTGGGCGGCGTATCGCCGGAGGCGGGCTGGTTGCGGCAGCGGCTGGGCGCGCTTGAGCCCTTGGCGCCGGACTGGTCCGAATCCAGGTGCGATTTCGTGCGGCAATTGCTGCCTCACGCGCAGGCTGCCGCGCGCCAGTTGGGCGTCGCTCCGGATATTTTGCTGGCCCACGCGGCGCTGGAATCCGGCTGGGGCAAGCGCCCGCTGACGCGCGCGGACGGCAGCGACACCTTCAATTTCTTCGGCCTCAAGGCTGGAGCGGGTTGGCGCGGCGAGGTCAATCTGGCGGAAACCAGCGAGTATGTGGCCGGGCGCAAGGTGTCGCGGCGCGAAGCGTTTCGCGCCTATCCCGATCCGGGCGCGGCGTTTGCCGACTACGCGGCGATGCTGGCCGGCAACCCGCGCTATCGGGCCGCGCTGGGCGTGGGGGCGGATGCCGAGGCGTTTGCCGGCGCGCTGGCGAGGGGAGGCTACGCGACCGATCCGGCGTATGCCGGCAAGCTGGCGGGGCTGGTGCGGGAGATGCGAGCCGGCGGCTGAGAGCCGGGCGGTTTCGGTTTGTATGAGGAATGCGCGCCGCGGCGCGCATTTTTCCCCATTCGGGGCGGGCCAATGAAAATGAAAAAGCCGGAATCCATCGGATTCCGGCTTTTGTCTGGTGGAGGTAAGCGGGATCGAACCGCTGACCTCTTGCATGCCATGCAAGCGCTCTCCCAGCTGAGCTATACCCCCAGATGCTGGCGTCCCCACGGGGATTCGAACCCCGGTTGCCGCCGTGAAAGGGCAGTGTCCTAGGCCTCTAGACGATAGGGACTAAATTGTGGTGGAGGTAAGCGGGATCGAACCGCTGACCTCTTGCATGCCATGCAAGCGCTCTCCCAGCTGAGCTATACCCCCACGGGCTGTCTTTTCGCTTTCGCGTCGACCGTTCGGTCTCGACAGGAGGCGAACTATACTGGCCCTGTTTTCTTCGCGCAAGAGGTTTTTTGAAAAATATTTAAGAAAATTGCCAGTAAATTCACGTCTTCCATTTAAAACAAAGGCTTATGTCGCGGGGTTTTTTGGCTAGAATCCGTAAGGAGGAAAGGTTCGCGCGCGGCGGGCGTCGGCGGCCCGAAGCGTAAATGTGAATTTGCTCAAGTTTGTTTGAAAACAGCCGATGTTGTGTTGACGTTCCCCGCGAATGCTTCATACCATTCGATCAATATTCATTGGTGCCCGTTATGAAAACACTTCGCCGCTTCGCCGGTCTCGCCCCCCTGGGTTTGCTGCTTGCCCTTTCCGCCTGCGCGTCCGCGCCGGGCGCAGCCGTCGCGCCCGCCGCGCACCAGGCAGAGGGCGGCGCGGCCATGGCGCAGACCGGCGTAGGCTACGTCGGGCCGGGCGTTGAGACGGGCGACGAGCCTGCGGCCAAGCCCGCGGTCAAGGAGGCCAGCCCGTTCCAGCCGGTGGTGATCCGGGTGGTGGGCAATGGCGCGGCGCCGTACACCAATAGCCTGACCCCGTCGCAACGCAAGCTGCTGGCGATGCGCGCGGCGCGTCTGGACGCCTTTCGCGCCATCGCCGAACAGGTGCAGGGCATGAAGCTTGTGGGCAATAGCGCGGTGTCCAATATGATCGCCAACAGCGACAGTTTCCGCACCTACGTGGACGCTTACTTGCGCGGCGTCACCATCGTGTCCACGACGATGAAGCCGGACGGCACCAGCGAAGCCGTGGCGGAAATCACGCTGGATCAACAGTTCTATCAGCAATTCAAGAACACGCTGCAGAAAACCGGCAGCGTGGCCAAGGCCGCCCAGGAAACCGGCGTGGTCGGCGTGCAGTGCGGCGAAGGCAATTGCAACAACGCTCGCTACGGCAGCAACTTTTACGTGAATCAATAAGTCCGGCATGAACGCTTACCCCAGCTTGCTCAAATCGCTTGCCGCCCTGTGGGCGGCATTTGTTTTGTCGGCACCGGCCATGGCCGAGATGCTGACCGCGGAGGGCGTGGCCCCGCTGGACAACGGCACCGCCGCGGCGCGGGAGATGGCGATACGCGACGCCTTGAAGCTGATCGCGATCCGGCAAGGAGCGACGGTCGAGTCGGCGCAGGTGCTGGAGAACGGGCGCAGCAGCGAATCGGGCACGTTGCGGGCGGAGGGCAGCGCGCAAGGGCAAGTCAAGGTGCTCAGCGAGTTTGTCGACGGCAAGCTCTACCGCGTCAAGCTGCAGCTGGATACCGCCCAGCCTGCCGCGGGGCGTTCGTCGCAGGCTGATCCCAATTGCGGCATGCCGCCGGGGCGCGCGCTGCGGCGCAAGCTGGTGACGACGTATTTCGATGTGGCCCGCCCGGCCGAGGCGTCCGACATGCCGGCGCTGGCCACCGATCTGCCCACCGAGCTTGCGCGCCGATTGCAGCGCAACAGCATGCTTGCCGTGCGCGACGCCAACGCCATCTCGGTGCTGGCCGACGCCCGCGTCAGCGAGCCGGCCGCCGGCGGCGAGATCGCCAGCGAGCTTGGGCAGCGCGAAGACGTGCAATTCGTGGTGGCGGGGCGGGTGTTGTCCACCTCGGTCACCGGCAAGGGCGTGCGCGGTTCTTATTTCGAATCCAACAATACCAGCCAGCAGGGCGCGTTCTATAACGGGCCGTTCTCCGGCATGTTCGGCGTCGGCGTCAAATACGTGCCGATCGAGCGCCAGTTCGATATGGAAGTCTGGATTTACGACGGGCTGACCGGCGCCCTGCTGGCCACTCGCCGGGTGGGCGACGTGGTCAAGGGGCAGGTGGCGGCGGGCGCCACGCCGCAGCCGTTCGCCACCGCAGCCTTCTGGCAGACCGATTACGGCAAGATGATAGACCGCCTGATGGACAGCGCCGCGCGGCAGATCGGCGAAGTGGTGGCCTGCATTCCGTTCTCGGCGCGGGTGGTCAAGGTGGAGGGCGGCCGGCGCGTGTACCTGAACGCCGGCTTGCTGGATGGCCTGGCGGTGGGAGACAAGCTGCTGCTGTATCGCCGCGTGTCCGCGCAGCGGGTGCGCGACCTGATTTCGGGGCGCGAGCTGGGCGTGCCGGAAGCCCTGAACGGCGACGTCACCATCACCCAGGTGCAACCCAATTTCGCCATCGGCCAGGTCACGGCTGGTTCGCAGCCGGTGTCGGAAGGGGATTATGCACGTTTCCTGCCGCGACGCTGACTTGTTTACATATCTGTATTGATAACTATTATCACGGGTGTTACATTCCTCCGCTGCACCGAGCTGAATGCTTGATTCAACTTACAAACAGGGGAATACACCTTGAAACAGCAGCTGATGTTCGCCGCCGTCCTGGCGGCTTTTGCCGGCCAGGCCATGGCCGAAGACGTAGTGGTTTACAGCGCTCGCGCCGAGCAGCTGGTCAAGCCGATTATCGAAGCCTACAAGAAGGAAACCGGCGTCAACGTCAAGCTGGTGTCCGACAAGGAAGGCCCGCTGATGGAACGTCTGCGCGCCGAAGGCCGCAACTCCCCGGCCGATCTCCTGCTGACCGTGGATGCCGGCAATCTGTGGCAAGCGGCGAACAGTGGCCTGCTCAAGCCGGTGAAGTCGCCGCTGCTGGACGCCAACATTCCGTCCTACCTGCGCGATCCCAAGAACGAGTGGTATGGCCTGTCCATCCGCGCGCGCACCATCTTCTACAACACCCAGAAAGTGAAGCCGGGCCAGCTGTCCAGCTACGCCGATCTGGCCGATCCGAAGTGGAAGGGCAAGCTCTGCCTGCGCACCTCCAAGAAGGTGTACAACCAGTCGCTGGTGGCGATGATGCTGGCTGAAATGGGCCCGGTCAAAACCGAGAAAGTGGTCAAGGGCTGGGTGAGCAACCTGGCGACCAGCGAGTTTCCGGACGACACCAAAATGCTGGAGGCGATCGCCGCCGGCCAGTGCGAGGTGGGCATCGCCAACACCTACTATTACGGCCGCCTGATGGAAAAGTCGCCCAAGCTGCCGATCGGCATCTTCTGGGCTGACCAGGCCGGCAAGGGCACCCACGTCAACGTGTCCGGCGCGGGCGTGGTCAAGTACGCCAAGAACGAAAAGGGCGCGGTCAAGTTCCTGGAGTGGCTGTCCTCCGAGAAGGCGCAGAACATGTTCGCCGACGTGAACATGGAATTCCCGGTCAATCCCAAGGTGAAGCCGGATGCGCGCGTCGCCGCCTGGGGCGATTTCAAGCACAACTACATCAACGTTTCCAACGCCGGCCAGCGTCAGGCCGAAGCGGTGAAACTGATGGATCGCGTTGGTTACAAGTAAGACCGAAGCGACAAGCCAGACCCGACAGCCTGCCGGCGTGTTTCACGCCGGCAGGCTTTGTCCATTGGTTTTTCCCATTGATCGAAGCAAGTTCATGTTCCATTCGTTTTCTTTCTGGCGCGGACTGGCTCTGGCCATCAGCCTGATCACCGTCGCGCCGCTGCTGGTCATCCTGCTTGGCGTGCTCTCGCCGGATGTCGAGGTGTGGCGGCATCTGCTGGACTACACCCTGCCGCAACTGCTGCTCAATACCCTGTACCTGCTGCTGGGCGTCGGCGGCGGCGTCTTGCTGCTGGGCGTGCCGCTGGCGTGGCTGACCGCGGTGCACGATTTCCCGGGGCGGCGCTTTTTCTCGTGGGCGCTGATGCTGCCGCTGGCGATGCCGGCCTACGTGATGGCGTTCTCGCAGCTTGGCTTGTTCGACTTCACCGGCCCCTTGCAAAGCTGGCTGCGCGAGGCTTACGGCAGCTCATCCTGGGTGCCCAACATCCGCTCCACGCCGGGCGTGGTGATGGTGATGTCGCTTGCCTTCTACCCCTACGTGTACCTGCTGGCCCGCAACGCCTTCTCCAGCATGGGGCGGCGAGCGCTGGAGGCGGGGCAGTCGCTGGGCCTGTCGCCGTGGCAAGGTTTTTGCCGGGTGGTGCTGCCCATGGCGCGGCCCTGGCTGATGGGCGGCATGACGCTGGCGCTGATGGAGACGCTGGCCGACTTCGGCACGGTGGCCATCTTCAATTTCGATGCCTTCACCTCCGCCATCTACAAGGCCTGGTTCAGCCTGTTTTCGCTGCCGGCCGCCAAGCAGCTGGCCTCCCTGCTGATCGTGCTGGTGTTCGGCCTGCTGTGGCTGGAACAACGCGCCCGCGGGCAGCGAGCCTACGGCCAGGCAGGCCGCGCCGCGCCGCTGCCCAGGATGCCGCTGCGCGGGGCGCGGGGGGGGCTGGCCTGCCTGGCCTGCGCGCTGGTGTTGCTCATGGCCTTTGCCTTGCCGTTCGGACAGATACTGTGGTGGGCATGGCAGCATGCGGCCAGCGATCTGGACGCCGATTTCATCGAGCTGATCGTCAACTCGCTGCTGTTGTCGCTGGCGGCTGCCCTGTTGCTGGCGACGGTGGCGCTGCTGCTGGCTTACGCCCGTCGCCGCGATGAGCGCGCCGCGCCGCTGGCCCGGCTGGCGACGCTCGGCTACGCCGTGCCCGGCACGGTGCTGGCCGTCGGGGTGTTCGTGCCGGTGGCGGCCCTAGACAATCTGCTGCTGGACTGGCTGGGCGATAGTTTGCCGGAAGGCACCACCGCCATTTTCAAGGGCACTTTGCTGGTGCTGTTCCTGGCCTACATCGCCCGCTTTCTGGCGGTAGCCCACTCGGCGGTGGATGCGGCCATGCATCGCATCAGCCGCAGCCAGGAAGAAGCGGCGCGCAACCTGGGCGAGAGCGGCTGGCGCTTGTTGCGCCGGCTGTATCTGCCCTTGCTGCGCGGCGGTTTGTTCACCGCCATGCTGATGGTGTTCGTCGACGTGATGAAGGAAATGCCGATCACGCTGATGACCCGGCCCTTTGGCTGGGACACCCTGGCGGTGCGTATTTTCAATCTCACCACCGAAGGCGAATGGGAGCGCGCGGCCTTGCCGGCGGTCGCCATCGTGGTGGCCGGCCTGCTGCCGGTGCTGGTGTTGGCGCGACAGAAAGAAACGGTTTGAGCATGAGCATGTTGCTGAAGTTTGATCAGGTGCATCAGGGTTACGGCCGTCAGGCCGTATTGCAGGGCATGAGCTTTGGCCTGGAGCGGGGCGAGATCGCCTGCCTGCTGGGCAGCTCCGGTTGCGGCAAGACCACGGCCTTGCGCTGCATCGCCGGCTTTGAAGCCATCAGCGGCGGCGAAATCCGCCTGGATGGCGAAGTATTGAGCGGCATCCGTCGCCACAAACCGGCGCACCAGCGCCGCATCGGCATGGTGTTTCAGGATTACGCGCTGTTTCCGCATCTGGACGTGGCGGGCAACGTCGCTTTCGGTCTTCGGGATTTGTCCGCCGCGGATCGCAAGCGGCGGGTCGTCGAGGTGCTGGAGCTGGTGGGCTTGTCGGAATGGGTCGAACGTTTTCCGCATCAGCTCTCCGGCGGGCAGCAGCAGCGGGTGGCGCTGGCGCGGGCTCTGGCGCCGCGCCCCAGCCTGCTGTTGCTGGATGAGCCGTTTTCCAATCTGGACGTGGCTTTGCGCGAACGCCTGTCGCGCGAGGTGCGCGACATTCTCAAAAGCCAGGGCACGACCGCGGTGATGGTGACGCACGACCAGAACGAAGCCTTCGCCATCGCCGACCGGGTGGGCGTGATGCAGGGCGGCCGCCTGTTGCAGTGGGATACGCCGTATCGCCTCTACCACGAGCCGGCCACGCGCTTTGTCGCCGATTTTATCGGCCAGGGCGCTTTCGCGCGCGGTAAGGTCGTCAGCCCGCGCTGCGTGGCGCTGGAGATCGGCGAGTTTTGCGGCATCGTTCCGCTGCAGTTCGAGGTGGGCGACGAGGTGGATGTGCTGCTGCGGCCGGACGACGTGGTGCACGACGACGCCAGCCCGGTGCAGGCCGAGGTGTTGGCCAAGGTATTCCGCGGGGCGGAATTCCATTACACGCTGGGCTTGCCTTCCGGCCAGCGCCTGCTGGCGCAAGTGGCCAGCCATCACGACCACGCAGTGGGCGAATCCATCGGCATTCGCCTGGAGCTGGAACATCTGCTGGCTTTCGCGCCCGAATCCGCCTGACCGGGCGGGACGCTCAGGCGCTTACGCCGGCGGCTGGCATACGTCCACCCACTGCCCGGCGGTGAGGCTGCGCAGCCGATCGGGAGCGATGCGCACCGCGCTGTGCGCCGCTCCGGCGGCGGGCAGCACCTCGTCGAAAGCCTGGATCGAGACGTCAAGATAGACCGGCAGGACGCGGGCTAGGCCGAAGGGGCAGACGCCGCCCACCGGGTGGCCGGTAATGGCTTCCACTTCTTCCGGCGGCAGCATTTTGCCCTTGCCGAAGGCGTCCTTGAACTTGCGGTTGTCGATGCGGGCGTCGCCGCGCGCCACCAGCATCACCTCGCGGCCATCGTTCAGGCGAAAAGCCAGGGTCTTGGCGATGCGGCCGGCCTCGACGCCGTGGGCGGCGGCGGCCTCCGGCACCGTGGCGGTGCTGACCGGCGATTCGATGACGGCGATATCCGGGGCGTGGGCGGACAGGAACTGGCGGACGGACTCCAGGCTCATGGCGTGACTCGCTGCAGGGTAGGGACGTCCATTATTTCTCAGGCCGGACCGAACTGGAAAGCGGCGCGTCGCCATGACGCCGGCCGGTTCGCGTCGTCCGCCTACTGGCGGGCGATCTCCGACAGCTTCTCCGCGATGTTCTGCGAGGTGGCGGCCTGCTGCTCGGCGGCGTTGGCGATTTCCACCACGAAGTCGCGCATATTGTTGATCTCGTGGACGATGCGCCCCAGCGCTTCTTCCGCGCGCTGGAAGTCGCCCTCGGTGCTTTCCACCTGTTTGCGTCCCTGTTCTATCGCCACCACGTTCTGCTGCACCTCGTCCTGGATGTCGCGAATCATGCTTCCGATTTCCTGGGTGGCCTTGGCGGTGCGTTCGGCCAGCTTGCGCACTTCGTCGGCCACCACGGCGAAGCCGCGGCCCATCTCGCCGGCGCGCGCCGCTTCTATGGCGGCGTTGAGCGCCAGGAGGTTGGTCTGGTCGGCGATGTCCTTGATCACGCCGACGATCTGGCCGATGGTTTCAGACCGCTTGCCAAGCGACAGCAGATTGTCGGCGGTGTCGCGAACCATGCTGCCGACAGCCTTCATGCTTTGGCTGGTTTCGCTGACGATGCCCGCGCCCTTGCGTGTTTCGGCCAGCATCAGCTCGGAGGATTCCGAGGCGGCCGCGGTCTGCACCGCTACATTCTCGATGGTGGCGCTCATCGCCTGCATATTGTCTGATACTTCGTCGACTCGCGCTTCCAGAAACTCCCGGCGCCGGTCGTTTTCTTCCCTGAGCTTGCGCGCCTGCTCTTCGGCGGAAATGTCCTTGAAGCTGGCCATGTAGCACAGCAGCTTGTTGTCGTCGTACTTGCTCCAGATGGGAAACACCTTGGTCATGAAGGTGACGTTGCCGACCGGGATGGTGGCGGCGTGAAAAGGCATTTTCTTGCGGGCCAGATCCGCCAGTATCTGGCGGTTGTGTTCAGGATTGCGGTGGAACTGATGAATGCTGCGGTGAAGGGCGTGATTGACGTCTACGCCGGGTCGAAAGCGCTGGTTGAGCTCGCCGCTATGCTGCTGCAGGATCGCGCGGGCGGTCTGGTTCATGTGGAAGATGACGTTTTCATGCGAGGTGTCGCAGAGCATGATCAGATTGTCGCTGTTGTCCAGCACGCATTGCAGCTGGTGCACGGTTTGTTCCAGTTCGTTGCTTTCTTGGTTTTTCTTGAACCAGCCTTTCATGCGAGCCTCCTTGAGCGGTATGGGCGAGTTGCGGCTATCTTTCGGCTTGCGCGCCGCTTCCAGTATATGCACTTGTTTTGCAGTGGCGATGGCGAATTGAGCAGGGGCTTGAGTTTTTGTGTTGCTTGTAACTCAATGTTTACAATACCATTGTAATTTTATTTAATGTGTAAACATATCGGTATGCCGAGAGATGGCCGGCGTCTCTATAATCGGCATATCTGGCCGCCACGATCTTGTCTGGCGGCGTTTTTCTGACTCAACTCTCCGTGCTCATCATGAATTCCAAGATTTTCTCTTGCCTTGTCGTTTGCGCCGTCGCGCTGCTGGCGGGCTGCACTTCGTTCAAGGCCACCATTCTGCCGCAGCAAAACCATACTTATAGCGCGATAGCCATGGCCTCCAGCCAGAAGGCGGCGCTGGAGGACGCGGTAGGCAAGGCGACCGAGGTGTGCAAGGAACAGAAAAAGCAATTGGTGATTCTCAATCGGGAAGAAGAGTCCAAGTCCGATGGCGACAGCACGGCCACCCAGATGACCAAGATGGTGGTTGGCACGCTCTTCAGCATCCGGAACGATGAAGATCATAAAATCACCTTGCTGTTCCGTTGCGAGTGAGGCTGCGATGCGTTGTCTGGTAGCGGTTTTGGCGGCCTTGGGCATGACGGCCTGCAGCACCGGTGGCGCGTTTGCGCCTGCCGCGCAGGCCAGCGTCGCGGTGGTTGGCGACGGCTTCCTGGTGAATGTTTCCGGCAGCAGTCCGCAGGCGGTGATGCGCCTGGCGGGCAAGAAAGCCAATAGCGCGTGCCTGCAGCAGGGCAAGAAGGTTGGCGATATGCGGCGCGTCGGTGCCAGCGATCAGCCGGATGAGGCGTTGGCGCTGGAGCCGCGTCTGGAGGGCGAGCTCTACACGCTGAGAGCGCGTTTCCGTTGCGTGGATTATTAACAGCCCAGGGGTCGATTTGAGCGTCGACGCGCGGCGTGACGCCGCCCGCGTCTTGCGCCCTGCGGGGAGAGTGGGAGCTGGCATGCATTATCAGCGCATCGATCCGGCGCGGGAGACGCTGGCGGCGACGCCGGGTTGGCTGTTGCTGGAATTCGGCGTGGACTGCTGCCCGCACTGCCGCGCCGGGATGGTCTTGAGCGCCGGCTTGTTGCCGCATCATCCGGCCATTCGCCATCTGGCGGTAGAGGATGGCAAGGGCAGGCGGCTGGGGCGCGCGTTCGGCGTGAAGCTGTGGCCTGCCTTCATCTTGCTGCGCGACGGCGAGGAGGTGGGGCGCGTGCTGAGACCGACCGGTGTCGACGAGCTGGAAGCTTTGCTGAACCAGGCGGAGTGAGAATCGGCTTTACGCCGCTTTTGCGGCGCAGGGCTTCGGTTTTAGCTGTTTTTTAAGCCGTTTTGGATATCTTGCCTGTCCGGCTCCGATCCACGCAAATGGGTTGCCTGGGCGGTTGCCGACGCACTGGAGATATCCATGTTTGAAATGGGCAAAGTCTACACCCGCGAGGAAATTCACGCCGCAGTGGGCGGCAACAAGCATTCCTATCTGCCTCGCAAGAAGGGCAAGGTGGTCGCCGCCTGCCTGCGTCCGGACCTGAATCCCGATGCCCCCAACGTCATCCTTTGCAACGCCTGCCCGCCCGAGCGCGCCGCCGGCGAGCAGCTCGCCGGACAAGGCGGGACGATTCCGGTGTTTGTGAAGGAGTCGACCAGCAGCTGGAAGTATCAGGGCCTGTTCCGCGTGGTTGGCACGGATACCCACCCTGACGTCTGCGCGCCCTTCGCGGCCAATAGCGCCTGGACCAGGGGCCAGATCAAGCGCGTGATCCGTCTGGAAAAACAGATCAAGTTCTGAAGGCAGCGGAACTGGATCCCATCGTTGGCAAGGCCGGCGTTCCAATGACGCCGGCCTCTGTTGTATCACTTCAGCTTGACGCCCCAGTTGTCCTCGACGCAGCGCTGGTAGTTGCCGGATTGCAGCGCGCTGTACGGCGTCTGGTAGCCGACCAGCTGGCACTGGTAGTCATTGCCCCATTTCCAGTCCTTTTCCCAGTAGATGTTGTAGGAGGCCGAGCTAGCGTTGCTGAAGCGCTGCATGGCGGCGCAGGACAGCTGTTCGCTGCCGTAGTCCCAGCCCAGATCGTGGGCGAACTGCTTGTAGTAGTCGATGCGGTTTTGCGCCGCTTGCCGCTCCGTGCCGCCGCCGCACTCCGCGTTGATGATCATGATGGTGGTGGCGAAGTTGTTGCCGGCGCCGGCAGCCTTGTCGGCCGCGTTTGGCACCCAGGTGCCGTCCAGCACATGCAGCATGGAGGGTTTGGGCGGTTGGGGGTAGACAAAGAAGAAGGCGGCGGAGGCCAGGTTGAGCCAGGTATTGGCCACCAGGCTGGGGTTTTGCAGCAGGATGGATTGGTCGCCGTTGAACATGGCTTGCGAGAACGGCCCGTAGTTGTAGTTGTAGGACAGTTGTTTGGCGCCGCGGCCGAAGTACTTCTTCCAGCTGCCGTCGGCGTTCTTGCCGCAGGTCCAGACCTTGTTGAACACCGGGTCGTCGCACTCGATGTTGTAGCCGCAGCCCGCGCCGCTTTCGCTGCAGCCCATTTCGGTCAGATACTTCAGCCCCTGGCGCCATTCCGGCACGGTGTCGTTGCGGTTGTGATCGCCGGTTTCCTGGGCGAAGTGGGCGAACATGGTGGCCAGGCTGTGGCGGCAGATGGCGTCGGCGTCGCGGCCGTCGGCGTAGTCGTCGCAGAGGGCGGGGAACTTGGCGATGGCCTGCAGGAAGCGCGCGTAGCTGTAGCTGGCGTCGCGGCGAACGAAATAGTAATCCCACTTCGCTGCCGGCAGCAGCCGCTCGACGCGGCGGACATTGATCGGGTTGGCCGCGCGTCCCGGGCTGATTTGCTCCACCTGTTCGTTGGGCAGGGTGCGGATCGAGGCTTTGACGCGGCGGAAGAAATCGTTGTTGGTGAGTTCGGCTTCGCGCTGCAGCGCTTGTTGCAAGGTGGGAATGGCGGGCGCGTCGGCCGGGGCGGCGCTGCGCGGGGCGATGGCGCCGACGTGGGCGATCCAGCTGCCTCTGGGGTTGGCGCCCGGCTTCTCGCCGCGGCTGGGCCATTTGGCTTGCCAGCTTTGCCCTTGCCACTGCACGATTTGCCCTTTGGCGTAACTGCTTTGCGGGTTCCAGGATGCGGCCAGCGCGGAGCCGGCCAGCGCCATGCAGCCCAGGAAAACGGCGAATTTCATAGCGGTCCTTTCAAGGGGCGCCGGAAGCGGCGCGAAATACCACTATGAATCCAATTTTCATCATGTCAAATGCAAGTGCCGGAGATTTCGGCTTTGCGAAAGGCAACTGTTCTTTATCCCGGGCCGTGAGATGCCGGGGATAAGACAGTCAATAGGTACGGAAGTGGTTTTAACCGCGGGTGGCGCTGATCCAGGCTTCGCCGGAGTAGTCGGCGCAGGCGAGTCCGAGGGCGGACTGGAAGGTGACTTTGAAGCGTTGGCCGATCTGCTTGATGGCGATGACTTCAAAAAGAATGGTGCCCTTGCGGTTTTGTTCGGTGATGCAGTCACCCGGTTTCAATTCATTGACTTTCATGTATGGTCCTGTGCAAGGCCGCTTGGGCGGCCATGCACGCGCTTAACGGCGCTTGTGCTGCGGCGGACGGCTGCCGCCGCCAGGTTGCGCCGTCGGATGACGGAAATTGATGCGGCCCTTGGTGAGATCATAGGGCGACATCTCTACGGTGACGCGATCGCCTACCAGTACGCGGATACGGTGCATTTTCATTTTTCCCGAGCCGTAGGCCAGGATTTCCACGTTGTTGTCCAGTTTTACGCGAAAGCGCGACTCCGGCAGCATTTCAACAACAACACCTTCCAGTTCGATCATGTCTTCTTTGGACATTACGATTCCTTTCTCAATACGGGTAGACCAATGGCCAGCGCGACTGTCATGCAAGGACAGCCACAGGCGATGGCGACGGTGCTTCTAATCGGTAACCAAGCAGGGAGGGGTTGGCAACTCTGGCAACCCTCGGGCAAGGCAGATCACACGGCAACAAGTGAAACGCCGAGTGTTCAGAAATTGAGGCAGCCGGCATTATACCGCTAAATCACTGATTTGTCAGCAAAATGCGAAGGCTTGCCGCAGACGCGCGAAAACAGGGCGCATCCGCCGGGATTTTCCAAAAAAATCAGCGAGATGGCGCGCGCGCTGTCATCGCCTCAGTGAGGGTAGGGGATGGGGACGCCGCCGATGCGCAGCAGGTTGGCGAAGGCTTCGGGCGGCATCGGCCTGGCGTACAGATAGCCCTGGCCGTACTGGCAGCCGGCGTCGATCAGGAAGCGGCGCTGCGCGTCGTTCTCGATGCCTTCCGCCACCAGTTGCAGCTTCAGGGCGCTGGCCAGCGAGATGATGGCCTGGGTGATGGCGGAGTCGTTTTCGTTGAAGGGCAGGCCGCGGATGAAGGATTGGTCGATTTTCAGCGTCTGGATCGGCAGCTGCTTCAGATAGGACAGAGAGGAGTAGCCGGTGCCGAAATCGTCTATGGAGAGGGAGACGCCCAGTTCGCGCAGGCTGTTGAGCACGCGCAGGCTGTCTTCCGGGTTGTGCATGATGAAGTTTTCCGTCACCTCCAGATCGATGTGTTCTGGCGAGACGCGATAGTCGGCCAGCGCGCGGCTTAGCGTCTGGTGGATGGGCGCGCGGTGGATTTGCGGCCCGGCGATGTTGATGCTGATGACGCCGGGGACGAGGCCGGCGTCCAGCCAGCCGCGAATCAGCTGGCAGGCGCGCTCTATGATCCAGCTGCCGATGGGGATGATCTGGCCGGTTTCTTCCGCCAGCGGGATGAAGGTTTCCGGACCGATCAGTCCCAGCGTCGGGTGCTGCCATCGCAGCAGCGCCTCCGCGCCCACCAGCTTGCCGTTGTCCAGCTGGTATTTGGGCTGGAACGCCAGATACAGCTCCTTGCGCTCCAGCGCCATGCGCAATTCCTGCTCCATATGAACCCGCAGCATGGCGCGGCGGGTCAGCTCTTCGGTGTAGAAGCGGAAGCAGCCCTTGCCCTCCGACTTGGCCTGGTACATGGCGGTGTCGGCGTTGCGCAGCAGGGTTTCGGCGTCCAGGCCGTCGCGAGGGTACAGGCAGATGCCTATGCTGCAGCTGATGGTCATGTCCAGCCCCTCCAGATGGAAGGGTTGGGCGCATACGCCGGCGATCTTGCTGGCGATGTCTATCACCGGGTAATCGGCTTTCTGGTTTTCCAGCAGCACCAGAAACTCGTCGCCGCCCACCCGGGAGACGGTGTCGTTGGCGCGCATGCAGGTTTTGAGGCGCTCGGCCACCTCGATCAGCAGCTTGTCGCCGACGCTGTGGCCGCGGGTGTCGTTGACCTGCTTGAAGTTGTCCAGGTCGATGAACATGATCGCCACCCGCAGTTGTTCGCGCTTGGCGGTCTGGATGGCATGGCCGAGCCGCGACAGGAACAGCAGCCGGTTGGGCAGGCCGGTGAGCGAGTCGTAATGCGCCAGGTGTTCCATGTCGCTGGCCGATTGCTTGATCTGGCTGATGTCGGAAAACACGCCGACGTAGTTGGTGACTTTGCCGGCGTCGCTGCGCACGGTGGTGATGGTCAGCCACTCCGGGAAGACGCTGCCGTCCTTGCGCCGGTCCCAGACCTCGCCTTGCCAGTGATTGTGTTCGCGGATGCCGTGCCACATCTGGCGGTAAAACGATTTGTCGTGTTTGCCGGAGTGCAGGATGCGCGGCGTTTTGCCCAGGATTTCGGCGCGCTCGTAGCCGGTGATCTGGGTGAAGGCGCGGTTGACGTCCAGGATGCGCAAGGCGCTGTCGGTGATGATGACGCCTTCGATGGTGTTCTCGTAAACCACGGCTGACTGGCGCAGCCGCGATTCGATCTGCTTGCTTTCGGTGATGTCCTGCACGGTGCCGGCCATGCGGCTGACGCGCTCGCCGGCGTCGCATTCCAGGATGGCCTGCACCCGGATGATGCGCTCGCAGCCGTCGGGCCGGAGGATGCGGTGTTCCACCGAGAACGGCGCGCCTTTCTTCAGCGCGCGCTTGAGCGTGGCGCGCAGCGGCCTGATGTCGTCCGGATGCACGCGCGCCAGCTTGCGCGGGTAGTCCGGCTGGGCCTGATGCGGGGCGAGCCCGAGGATGGCGTAGGTTTGATCGGACCAGAACAGCGTGTCGTTGAGCACATCCCATTCCCAGTTGCCGATGTGGGCGATGCGCTGCGCCTCCAGCAGGCGCCGGCGGCTGTCTTGCAGCTCGCGGGTGCGGTGGTGGCGTTCGATGGCGCTGGCAAGCAGGTCGGCCACCGATTGCAGCATCCGGCTTTCCATCCAGAGCCAATGGCGCGCGTCCTGCGAGGCGGCGATGACGAGGATGCCGCGCAGCTCCTGTTGCTGCCGCAGCGGCGCCACCATCAGCGCCCGCAGGGGAGCGACGCCGAGCAGGCGCGGAAGCTCGTCGCGCTGCGGCAGCGGCGTCAGGTCGCTGATCGCGAAAGCGCCGTTGCGGTTGAGGCGCTCTTCCAGCCAGCCCAGGTCTTCGCGCGGGGTGAGCCGGTCTGGCGGCGGGCCGGCTTGCTGATGCCAGCCGCTGCCGTAGCAGAAGTGGTTGCCGCTATGGCTGGGCTGCAGCAGGAAGCTGTGGTCGGCGCCGAGGAAGCGGCCGACGCGCTCCAGAATGGCCGGCAGATGCTCCCAGAGGGCGTCCACCTCGTTGGTCAGTTCGGTGGAGAGCGTGGAGAGCAGCGACAGGATGTCGAGATGGCGCTTGAGCATGCGCTCGGCTTCCCGCCGGTCGCTGACGTCGTGCAGCACGCCCATGGTGTAGCTGGCGTCGCCCAGATGAATGGAGCTGCAGTGCAGATCGGCGAAAAAGGCGCGGCCGTCGCGGCGCAGCAGGGCGATGCCCGAAGCGGTGCTGGCCCGCCCGCCCGGCGGCAGGCGCAGGCATTGCGGCAAGCGCTGTTCGCCGGCGTCGGCTTCCAGATCGCCGAGATTGATGCCGGCCAGCTCGGCCGGGCTGTAGCCCAGCATCTCGCACAGCGCGCGGTTGGCGAAAACCAGCTTGAGGCTGTCGCTGTCGGCCAGCAGGATCCCGTCGCCGCTGGCTTCTACGATGGTGCGAAAGCGCTCTTCGGAGGCGCGCAGCGCGGTTTCGCTTTGCTTGCGCGCGGAAATGTCGCGGCAACTGGCGAAGCATTGGCCATCCGGCAGGCGCACGGCGTTCATTTCCACCATCACCGGGTGGCCGTCGCGGTGCTTCAACGCCATGTCCTGGCGCAGGCGTCCGTTATGCTTGAGTTGCTGGAACGCGCCCAGCTGCGCTTCCAGCTCATGCTCCATGCACAGCGCGGAGAGGTGCATTCGTTCCAGCGTCGCCTTGTCGTAGCCGGTCATCGCGCAAGCGGCCGGGTTGACGTATAGATAACCGCCCTGGGCGTCGACGATGAAAACGGCGTCGTCGGCGTTTTCCGTCGCCAGCTCGAAGCGCTGGTGCGCCAGCTGCGCTTGCTGGATGTCCAGCCGCTTG
This sequence comes from Xenophilus sp. AP218F, assembly GCA_002213445.1. GTDB lineage: Bacteria > Pseudomonadota > Gammaproteobacteria > Burkholderiales > Chromobacteriaceae > Chromobacterium. Next base: position 111,291 of record NJIE01000008.1, read on the forward strand.
CGCAGCGAGTCGCCTATCATGCGCTTCAGTTGCAGGAAGAGCTGATGTTCGGCGGTGGTGAAGGGGCGGTCGGGGCCGCGGTCGGGCGGCAGCGTGTGGTAGATGAGCTCCAGATGGCCGATCGGCCGTCCTTGCAGCAACAGCGGCGCGTGCAATTGCCAGGGGCTCGCTTCGTTGAAGCCCGGGCTGTGATAGGTGCGTTCCTGGTAGCGGATGCGCGCGGCGGCATGGCGCGGGTGCCGCAAGCAGCCGGGCAGGAGCTGCGCGACGCGGGCCAGAGCGACCGGCAGGTCGGCTTCTTCGTGCAGTTGCCGCATGGTGTGAAACTGGTTGCTCAGCTCCCGGTAATGCTGGTCTTTTTCCGCCAGCGCCTGGCGCAGCGCCTGTTCGTGGCGCTTGTCCTCGTCGATGTCGACGCAATAGCGCAAATGCCCGCCGGCGGCCGATTCCGGCATGGGAATGGCCACTTCCCGCAGCCAGCGGTAGTTCCCTTCTTGCGCTTTGAGGCGATAGTCGTGCCGAAAGCCCGCGCCGCTTTGCCGCGACCGCGCCAGAGCGGCTTCGCGCCCGGCCTGATCGTCCGGATGGATGTCGCGCTGCCAGTCGCCGGCGGCGGCGCGGCGGCGAGAGTCGCGCCGCAGCTGCTGCCAGCGCGGGCTGAAGGCGGCGGGCAGCTTGGGCGAAAACTGAATCCAGAGCAGATTGGGCAGATTGACGCACAGCGCGCGCAGCCGGTCGCGGCTGGTGTGCAGGGCTTGTTGCCAAAGCGGGGGCGCGGGGGCGGCCTGCGCGAAGAGGTGGGCGGCGGCCCAGGCCAGCAGCTGGTTCAGGCCTTCGCTGATGTCGCGCGCGCTGTCCGGGTCGGAGGCGGGCGGAAGCGCCGCCGGAATGGAGGAGGCGGCGCGCAGGTGCGGCAGCTGGCTGCCTTGCCGGCGCAGCTGTTCCTCTTCTTCAAGGTGCTGCCGCAGGCGCGAGTACGCCTCGCTCAGCTGGCGGGCCAATTGCGGCAGCGGCGCGCCGGCGCTGTAAGCGTCTTCCAGTTGCTCGATCAGTTCGAGCAGCTGGCGATGATGCTGGTCTATCCTGGCATGGCCGGTGTTGTTGGCGTCGTTCCATTGGGCAATGGACATCGCGGCCCCTTGTTGCGGTCTACGGCAAGACGGCGGTTGTTGCAATTCACGGGCGTTTTTGGTTTCGCGTCAAGGCCGGCGCGCGCGGCGACGTCCCCTTCTAATTGTTAGGCGGGCTTGACCTAAAGGCCAAGCCCATTTCCGGTTTTCACGGGCGATGGGCGGCCAGTTGTCCGGCCAGGATGCCGACGCGGACCAGCGCGGCCAGGTAGCGTTCGTCCAGCGGATAGCAGCAGGACAGGCGCAAGGCGTTGCGGTAACGGCCGCTGGGCGAGCTGAGCGGGCCGGGAATGATGCTGATTTTCTCCGCGATGGCGGCGTGAAACAGCGCCACGCTGTCGATTTCTTCCGGCAATTCCACCCAGATCAGAAAACCGCCGGCGGGCGAGGTGGCGCGCGTGCCGGGCGGAAAGTGGCGGGCGATCAGGCCGCGCACTTTTTCCACGTGGGCGGCATAGCGGCGCTTGAGCGAGCGCAGGTGGTGATCGTAGCCGCCGGACTCCAGGAACGCGCCTATGGTTTCGGACAGCACCGCCGGTTCGGCGACCGAAGAGGCGAACTTCAGCTTGCGCAGCGCCGGCTCGAAGCGCCCGCCCTCCATCCAGCCGATGCGGAAATCCGGCGCCAGCGTCTTGGTGTAGCTGGCGCAGACGATGACCCAGCCGTCGCTGTCGAAGGCTTTGACCGCCGGCGACAGCGTATCGCTGAACTGCAGTTCGGCGTAGAGCGCGTCCTCGATCAGCGGCACCTGGTAGTGATTGACCAGCCGGGCCAGCCGCTTTTTGGCTTCCAGCGGCATGCAGCAGCCCAGCGGATTGTGGACGTTGGGCATGGCCATCAGCGCCTTGATGCGTTTTTCGCCAAGCAGCAGCTCGACGGCGTCCACCGACAGGCCGGTTTGCGGGTCGGTCGGAATTTCAATGGTTTTGAGGCCGAGGCTGGCCATCATCGGCAGCAGGTTGAAATACGTGGGGGATTCCAGGCCGACGGTGTCGCCAGGCTGGGTGACGGCGCGCAGGGCCAGTTGCAGCGCCTCCATGCAGCCGTGGGTGAGGATGATGTTGTCCGGCTGCAGCGTCATGCCCAGGTCCAGGCCGCGGCGCGCGATCTGGGTGCGCAAGCGCTCCGATCCGGGCGGCAGCGCGTAATTGTTGAGCATGCCGGGCTGGCGACGCAGGATTTGACCCATCAGCCGGGTGAGCTTGCCGCCGGGATAGAAGTCGCCGCCGCGCGGGCAGGCCAGCGCCAGGTCGATGAAGTCGGGCTGTTGCTGCGCGTCCAGCACCACGCCGATCAAATCCAGCACTTGGTGTTCGGTGTCTTTGGCCGGCCCGCTTTGCGTGGAGGCGGGGCGGGCCGGCGGCGGCAGGCGGGCGCGCACGTAATAACCGGACTGCGGGCGGGCTTCGATCAGGCCGCGATCCTCCAGCACCCGGTAGGCGCTGACGACGGTGTTGAGGCTGATCTGACGGCTTTGCGCGGTGCGGCGCACCGAGGGCAGGCGCGCGCCGGGCGGCAAGGTGCCGCGGCGGATGGCCAGCGACAGGTCGTCGGCCAGTTTCTGATAGAGGGTGTGGCTGCTATCCATGATGCTGCGGTCTGCGGGATGGGCACAGCGCCAATCATAAAGCAGGGTGACAGTAGCTGGAAAGTCTGTTCTGTAACCATTTCAATATCGAATTTCTGATTCTGTATCCATCGGCCGCTTGGGCCTAGCATGAACTGACCGGATCGCCGCTGGACGGCGAGTGTTCAATGCTTGATGGAGGTGAGGCGCATGCCTGAGTTCGCCCTGTTGTCTTATGTGGTGTTGATGTCGATCACGCCTGGTCCCAATAACCTGATGCTGGCCAGTTCCGGCGTCAATTTCGGCTTTCGCCGCTCGTTGCCGCACATGCTGGGCATCAGCCTGGGGTGCGCCGTGCAGGTGTTCATCGTCGCCTTGCTGCTGGCTTCCGCGCTCGATTGGGTGCAGATTCTGCGCATGCCGCTGGCGGCGGCGGGATGTTTGTACCTGTTCTACCTGTCCTGGCGCATCGCCCAGGCGGGGCGGCTGCAAACGCGCGAGGCGGCCGGGCCGCTGGGTTTTGCCGGCGCGGCGGCGTTTCAGTGGTTGAATCCCAAAGCCTGGGTGATGGTGGTGAACGCCTCCATCCTGTTCATGCCCGCTTCGTCGGAGGGAAGGTTGCTGGCGGCGGCGCTGCTGGCGCTGGTGTTCGCTGCGCTCAATCTGCCATGCATCAGCGTTTGGGCCTGGGCGGGGCAGCGCTTGCAGCGCTGGCTGGAAGGCGATGCCGCGCGGCGGCGCTTCAACTTGACCATGGGCTGGCTGATGGCGGCGACGGCTTGCTGGCTGCTGCTGGATGAGCTGCGGCCGCTTTGGGGCGCATGGGCGAACTGGCCGGAACTGGCCGAGCGGGTGTCGGTGATGGGCATGAAGTGAAAACAAAAAAACCGGCGAGAGGCCGGTTTTTTCATCAAGCTGATCTGGTGGAGGTAAGCGGGATCGAACCGCTGACCTCTTGCATGCCATGCAAGCGCTCTCCCAGCTGAGCTATACCCCCACGATTGTCGCTTCGCTGTTTCAGACCTTGCGGTCTTGGCAGGAGCGGGAATATACCCGGCTCGCTTTGCCGGCGCAAGAGGGATGGTAAAAATAACCAGATGTCGAGATGGGCGGACAGGGCGGATGGCGCGCTTTATATTCAATTAATGAATAACAATAAAAAATAATATTACTTATCGTTCTAACTTGTCGTTGTTAAGGTGTCTCCATCTCCGGCCGTTCTGGCCGGGAAATCTGCGATCAGGATGGAGATGCAATCATGAAGACACTGCGATTCCCGCTGCTGCTGGGTTTGTCTTTGGCCGCCGTTGCGGCGCACGCCGACGATCTGGCCGATATCCGCAAGGCGGGCGTGCTGAAAATCGGCACCGAGGGCACTTATGCGCCGTTTACCTATCACAATGCCGCCGGCGAGCTGGCGGGCTTCGACGTGGAGATCGGCCAGGCGATCGCCAAGCGGCTGGGCGTCAAGCCGCAGTTCGTCGAAGGCAAGTGGGATGGCCTGATCGCAGGCCTGGACGTCAAGCGCTACGACGTGGTGATCAACCAGGTGGCGATCACCGACGCGCGCAAGGCCAAGTACGACTTTTCCGAGCCTTACATCGTGTCCCAGTCGGTGCTGATCGTGCGCGGCGACAATCGCGACATCAAGCGCTTCGAAGACATCAAGGGCCGCAAGTCGGCCAATACCCTGACCAGCAACTTCGGCAAGCTGGCGCAGCGTTACGGCGCGGAAGTGGTGCCGACGCAGGGCTTCAACGAATCGGTGGCCTTGCTGGAGTCCGGCCGGGTGGAAACCACCATCAACGACCGGCTGTCGTTTCTCGATTTCAAAAAGAAACAGCCGGGAAGCGCTTTGAAAGTGGCGGCGACCGCGCCTGACGGCGAAGCCTCCGGCGTGCTGCTACGCAAAGGCAACCCGGAATTGAAGGCGGCGGTGGACAGGGCGCTGGCCGCCATCAAGGCGGATGGCACCTATCGCAAGATTTCGCAGAAGTATTTCGGCGTGGACGTGTCGCGCTGAGGCTGAGGAGCATTCATGCCTTCGTGGTTGCAGTTGATGGCGGAGTCGCTGCCTTCGCTTCTTTACGCCGGACTGGCGTTCACCGTGCCGCTGACCTTGCTGTCGTTCGCCGGCGGCCTGGCGCTGGGCCTGGCGGTGGCGCTGATCCGCCTGTTCGGGCCGCGGCCGCTGGTGTGGCTGGCGCGCGGCTATTCCTGGCTGGTGCGCGGCACGCCGCTCCTGGTGCAGCTGTTCGTGATCTTTTACGGCCTGCCGCGCATCGGCATCGTGTTCGACCCGTTTCCGGCGGCGCTGCTCGGTTTTTCGCTCAGCGTCGGCGCGTATACCTCGGAAGTGATACGCGCGGCGATTGCCTCGGTTCCCAGAGCGCAGTGGGAGGCGGCTTATTCGCTGGGCATGAGCTGGTCGCAGGCGATGCGCCGCGCCATCCTGCCGCAGGCGAGCCGGGTGGCGGTGCCGCCCCTGGCCAACTCCTTCATTTCCTTGGTGAAGGATACCTCGCTGGCGGCGGTGCTGACCGTGCCTGAGATGTTCCAGGCGGCGCAGCGCATCGCGGCCACCACCTACGAGCCGCTGTTGCTGTATCTGGAGGCGGCCCTTCTCTATCTGTTGTTGAGCACGGCGCTGACCTGGTTGCAGGAGCGTCTGGAAAAACGTTTTGACCGCCATGTGGCGCCGGTGGGAGCGGCGGCATGATCAAGCTGAAAAATATCGTCAAGTCTTTCGATGGCCATGCGGTGCTGGAGGACGTCAGCCTGGAATTGGCCGAAGGCGGCGTCACCGCGCTGATCGGCCCGTCCGGCAGCGGCAAGAGCACGCTGTTGCGCTGTGTCAACCTGCTGGAAACGCCGGATGCCGGCAGCCTGGAACTGGCGGGCGATGTCTTGAGCTTCGCGCCGGGCCGCAAGCTGTCGCGCGAGGCCGCGCTGCGCATGCGGCGGGCGACCGGCATGGTGTTTCAAAGCTTCCAGCTGTTTCCGCATCAGACGGCGCTGCAGAACGTGATGGAGGGTTTGCTGACCGTGCAGCGCTGGCCGCGCCGGCAGGCGGAGGCGCGGGCACGCGAATTGCTGGACAAGGTGGGCATGGCGCACAAGGCCGACGCCTGGCCGTCCACCTTGTCCGGCGGCCAGCAGCAACGGGTGGCGATCGCCCGCGCCCTGGCTCCGTCGCCGCGCTTGTTGCTGTGCGACGAGCCGACCTCGGCGCTGGATCCGGAGCTGGCCGCCGAGGTGGTGGCGGTGCTGCGCAGGCTGGCGGAAGAGGGCGTCGCCATGCTGATGGCGACGCACGATCTGCGCCTGGCGGCCAGCGTGGCCCGCGATGTGGTGTTTCTGGAGCATGGCCGCATCGTCGAGGCCGGCGCGGCGTCGCAGATCTTCGGCGCGCCGCGCATGCCGCGGACGGCGGAGTACGTTTCAACCTTGACCGCCGGAGCGAGGGATCTGGTGCAGATCTGACCGCAAGGGGCCGCCTTGGGCGGCTTACTGGCGGAGGAATGCAAAAAAGCCTGCTTGCGCAGGCTTTTTTATCGGTGAAGCAGTCGAGTGGTGGAGGTAAGCGGGATCGAACCGCTGACCTCTTGCATGCCATGCAAGCGCTCTCCCAGCTGAGCTATACCCCCGGTTGGACTTCGCTGCGTTCACAGTGCTGCGCAGTATATGGGAAGCACTTTGGCTTGTAAATACCCTGTGGCGAATTTTCTTGAAAATCTTTCAGGGCGGGGGAAATGCCGCGCCGGCGGCTGTTGCTTGTCGGGCTCGGTTATAATTGCCGGCTGCTTGGGACGAGGGGGTGGCATGTCGGTTGATCATTACGAGAACTTCCCGGTCGGGTCGGCGCTGCTGCCGCGCCGCATGCGGCGCGGCGTACACGCCATCTACCATTTCGCCCGTCATGCCGACGATGTCGCCGACGAGGGCGAGCGCAGCGATGCCGAACGGCTGGCCGAGCTGGACCGACTGGAGGCCGAGCTGGACCGCATCGCCGTCGGCGACGCGCCCCAGACGCCGTTGATGCGGCGGCTGGCGGATGCCATCGCCGAGCACCGGCTGCCGCTGCAGCCGTTCCGCGACCTGCTGTCGGCTTTCCGGCAGGATGTCGAGAAGAAGCGCTACGCCGACTTCGCCGAGCTGGTGGACTATTGCCGGCGCTCGGCCAATCCGGTGGGGCGGTTGATGCTGGCGCTGTACGGCGAGAGCGACGCGCGCAGCCTGGCGCAGTCGGACGGCATCTGCACCGCCTTGCAGTTGATCAACTTCCTGCAGGATGTGGCGGTGGACTGGGGCAAGGGCCGCGTTTACCTGCCGCAGGACGCCCTGGCGCGCTACCGGGTGGCCGAGAGCCAGATCGCCGCCGGCGATTGCGGCGGCTTGTGGCGGCCGATGATGCTGGAGCAGATCGAGAAAGCCCGTAAGATGCTGCAGGCCGGCGCGCCGCTGGGGCGCGTCGTCAAGGGCCGCTTCGGTCTGGAGTTGCGCCTGATCATCCTGGGCGGCGAGCGCATTCTGCAGAAACTGCACGCCAGCGGCGGCGACGTGTTTCGCCAGCGGCCGGTGCTGGGGTGGCGCGACTGGCTGTATATGTTCTGGCGCGCGCTGCGCGCCAAGTGAGAAGAGCGCGCGGCCAGGCCGCGCCCGCAACAAGAAGACAGGAGAGGCGCGTGACGCCCGATCAGTATTGCGAAGACAAGGCCGCCGCCAGCGGCTCCAGTTTTTATTACAGCTTCCGCTTCCTGCCGGAGGAGCGTCGCCGCGCCATCACCGCGCTGTACGCCTTCTGCCGCGAAGTGGACGACGCCGTCGACGAATGCCATGACCTGGGCGTGGCCCAGGCCAAGCTCGCCTGGTGGCGCAGCGAGGTGGCCAAACTGTATCAGGGCCAGCCCGAGCACCCGGTGACGCTGGCGCTGAAGCCGCACGTCGCCGCTTTTCAGCTGCCCCAGACGCAGCTGGAGGAGATCATAGACGGCATGGAGATGGATCTTTCCATGGTCCGTTACCAGCGTTTCCAGGACCTGCTGCTCTACTGTCACCGCGTGGCCGGCGTGGTCGGCCAGCTGGCGGCGCAGATCTTCGGCTACCAGGATCGCCGCACCCTCAAGTACGCCCACGAGCTGGGCATCGCCTTTCAGCTGACCAACATCATCCGCGACGTGGGCGAAGACGCCCGCCGAGACCGCATCTATCTGCCGATGGAGGAGCTGCAGCGTTTCAACTGCCCAGCGATGGATATCCTGCACTATCAGGAAAGCGAGCCGTTCAAGGCCTTGATGGCCTTCCAGATCGAGCGCGCCGAACAGCATTACCGCCAGGCTTGGGACTTGCTGCCGGCAGTCGATCGCAAGGCGCAGCGGCCCGGCCTTTTGATGGCGGCGATCTACCGCGCCACGCTGGAAGAGATCAAGCAGGACGGCGCGGGCAAGGTGCTCAACCAGCGCTTGTCGCTGGGAACCGGGCGCAAGCTGTGGCTGGCGTGGAAAACCTGGACCTTCGGCTACAAGGCGTGAGGCCGCGCGTCGCCGTGATCGGCGCGGGCTGGGCCGGCCTTGCCGCGGCGCTGGAGCTGGCCGAGCGCGCCGATGTCTGCCTGTTCGAAGCCGGCCGCGCGCCGGGCGGGCGGGCGCGACGGCTGGGGCATGGCGACAGCCGGCTTGACAATGGTCAGCACATCCTGATCGGCGCTTATGCAGAATGCCTGCGCCTGATGCGCAAAGCGGGCGCGGATCCGGAGCGCCTGCTGCTGCGCCAGCCGATGCAGTGGCGGCGCGAAGGCGGACTGAGCATGCGCTGCCCGGCCTTGCCTGCGCCGCTGCATTTGCTGTTCGGCCTGCTGGCTGCGCGCGGCTTGTCCTGGCGGGCCAAATGGCAGCTGGCGCGCGCGCTGCAACATCTCAAGCGCGCCGGCTATCGCCTGGCGGAAGATTGCAGCGTGGACGCCTGGCTGGAGGCGCAGCGCCAGGGCGAGGAGGCGTGGCGGGAATTCTGGCGGCCGCTGGTGTTGTCGGCACTGAATACGCCGACCGCCAACGCCTCGATGCGGGTGCTGGCCGCCGTGCTGCGCGACAGTCTGGGCGCGGAGCGCGCCGCCAGCGATCTGCTGTTGCCGCGCGTCGATCTGTCGGCGTTGTTTCCGGAGCCGGCCTGCGACTGGCTCGGCCGGCGGGGGGCGACGCTGCGCTTCGGCCGGCGTGTGGAAACGCTGGCCTCGCGCGATGGGCGCGCCTGGGTGGACGGGGAGGCGTTCGACGCCGCGATTCTGGCGACGGCGCCGTATCACGCGGTGGCGTTGCTGGACGACGCGGCGTTGCGAAAACAGGCCGCCGGCTACCGCTACTGGCCGATCTGCACCGTGTATCTGCAATACGCCAAGCCTCTGGCGCTGCCGGCCGCGATGTGCGCCGTGAGCGGCGGCGCGGCCGACTGGCTGTTCGACCGCGGCGCGCTGACCGGCGAAACCGGCTTGCTGGCCGCGGTGCTGAGCGCGCCCGCTCCTGAGCGCTTGGCCGATGTCGATGCGCTGGCGGCGCGGGTGGCGGCAGACGTCGCCCGGCTGCGGCCGGACTTGCCGCCGCCGCTCAGCCGGCGCGCGATCGTGGAAAGGCGGGCGACTTTCGCCAGCGAGCAGGGCTTGGCGCGACCAACGGCCAAGACCTCGTTACAATGCGTATATTTGGCCGGGGACTGGGTGTGTCCGGATTACCCGGCCACGCTGGAAGGGGCGGTGCGCAGCGGCGTGAGCGCTGCGGCCGCGGTGATGCAGGATTTGCGGATAGAACAATGACGATGAAAACAGAATTCGCCAAGGATGCCTTGGCTGGCCGCGTGATTTTGGTGACCGGCGCGACGCAGGGCGTGGGCCGCGAAACGGCGCTGACCTACGCCGCCCACGGCGCGACGGTAGTGCTGCTGGCGCGCAGCGTGAAGGGCCTGGAAAAAGTGTACGACGAGGTGCTGGCGCTGGGCGCGCCGGAGCCGGCCGCCATTCCGCTCGACCTGCTCACCGCCGCGGAGAACGAATTCAACAATCTGGCGATGACGATACACCGCGAGTTCGGCCGCCTGGACGGCATCGTCCATTGCGCCTCGCACTTTTACGCCCTGTCGCCGCTGGCGAACCAGACGGTGGAAGAGTGGATGAACCAGTATCGCATCAACACCGTGGCGCCGATGGCGCTGACCCGCGCCTGCCTGCCGCTCTTGAAGGACGCGCCGGACGCCTCGGTGCTGTTCGTCGGCGAAACCCACGGCCTGCACCCCGCGCCGTTCTGGGGCGGCTTCGGCGCCTCCAACGCCGGCCTGCAGTATCTGACCGCGGTGGCTGCCGACGAGTGGGACGCTTATCCCGATTTGCGCCTCAACTTGCTGGTGCCCGGCCCGATCAATTCGCCGCAGCGCAACCGCACCCATCCGGGCGAGGACAAGCGCGAACGCGGCGATCTGGCCGACCTGATGCCGCACTTCCTGTACTGGATGGCATCGGACAGCAAGGGCCGCAGCGGCGAGGTGATTGAACTGGACCTGCGCCGGCCCTTGGCCTAAGCATAAAAAAAGGGGGTAGCATGAGAACGCTCGCATTGCTGTTGGCGGCCCTGGCCTTGACCGGTTGCAACTGGATAGGCAGCGTCACCGGATTGACCCGCGACGCCCACAAGGCGATAGGCGCGGCCTGTCGCCAGACCGGCCGCTCGCTGGAGGAGTGCTATCTGCGCAACCCCGACGCCGACAAGGCCGCCATCTACGCCGGTTGGCGCGAGATGCACGAGTACATGGCCAAGAACAAGCTGGAAACGCTGGAGCCGCCGGCCGAAGACGCCGCGGCCAGCGCGCCGATGCCCGTCGCGCCGGCCAAGAGCAAGCCGGCCAGCAGCCTTGACGGCGGGGCTTCGGCCGCGGTCGGCAAGAGCAGCGCCAACCAGCCTGCGCCGCTTAGCAGCGAAGAGGCCGACAAGGCCGCCAAGACCGACCCGCAAGTGGCGGCGGTGATGGCGGCCATCCGCAACAACAAGGACGCGCCGGGGGCGGCGCATGGCGGCGCGCCCGGCGAATCGGACCAGAAGCGGCTGCTCAACATCATCAATCAGCTCAACAAGCAGGACGGCAAGCATCCGCCAAGCTGAGTCGCGCCGCGCTTGCCTTCCCGTCCTCCGCAACGCCCCACCGTTTGACTCCCACCCGATATCCCGATGGCCAAAACCAAAACCGTATTTAGCTGTACCGAATGTGGCGGACAAACGCCCAAATGGCAGGGCCAGTGCCCGCATTGCAATGCCTGGAACACCCTGACCGAAGCGGTGGCGACGCCCGCCGCCGCCGGCCCGCGCTTTCAATCCTGGGCCGCCAACGTCACCAAGGTGCAAAAGCTGTCCGAGGTGCAAACCGAGGAAACCCCGCGCGACCCTTCCGGCATCGACGAGCTGGACCGGGTGCTGGGCGGCGGCATCGTGCGCGGCGCGGTGGTGCTGATCGGCGGCGACCCCGGCATCGGCAAATCCACGCTGCTGCTGCAGGCGCTCTCCCAGATCGGCCGGACGCGCAAGGTGCTGTACGTGTCCGGCGAGGAGTCGGCGCAGCAGATCGCGCTGCGCGCCTCCCGGCTGGCTCTGGATACCAGCAGCGTCAACCTGCTGGCGGAAATCTGCATCGAGAACATCCTGGCCACGCTCAAGCACGACTTGCCCGAGGTGGTGGTGATCGACTCGATCCAGACGCTGTACACCGAGCAGGTGACTTCGGCGCCGGGTTCGGTATCGCAGGTGCGCGAGTGCGCCGCGCAGCTAACGCGCATGGCCAAGCAAAGCGGCATCACCGTGCTGCTGGTGGGCCATGTCACCAAGGAAGGCTCGCTGGCGGGCCCGCGCGTGCTGGAGCACATGGTGGACACCGTGCTGTACTTCGAGGGCGATTCGCACTCCAGCTACCGGATGATACGGGCGATCAAGAACCGTTTCGGCGCGGTCAACGAGCTGGGCGTATTCGCCATGACCGACCGCGGCCTGAAAGGCGTCTCCAACCCTTCCGCCATTTTCCTGTCGTCCTACCGCGACGACGTGGCCGGCTCCTGCGTGCTGGTCACGCAAGAAGGAACGCGGCCGTTGCTGGTGGAAATCCAGGCGTTGGTGGACGATTGCCACGGCTTCCAGCCCAAGCGCCTGACCGTGGGCCTGGAGCAGAACCGGCTGGCGATGCTGCTGGCGGTGCTGCACCGCCACGGCGGCGTCGCCTGCTTCGACCAGGACGTGTTTCTCAACGCGGTGGGCGGGGTGAAGATCAACGAGCCGGCGGCCGACCTCGCCATCATCCTGGCCATGGTTTCGTCGCTGCGCAACAAGCCTTTGCCGGAAAAGCTGGTGGTGTTCGGCGAAGTGGGGCTGGCCGGAGAGGTGCGGCCGGTGACGCGCGGCCAGGAGCGGCTGAAGGAAGCGGCCAAACTGGGTTTCACCCGCGCCATCGTGCCGTCCGCCAACAAGCCGCGCCAGGAAATCGAAGGCCTCAAGGTGCTGGCGGTGGACAGGCTGGAGCAGGCGGTGGACTTCTGCAGGGAGTAGCGCGACATGATCAACGCCGAGCTGATCGAGCGGGAACGTCCTTACCTGATGCGCTACGCGCTGGCCCAGCTGCGCGAGCGCGACGCGGCGGAGGAGGCGGTGCAGGAAACCCTGTTGGCCGCGCTGGAGTCGCAGCACAGCTTCTCCGGCAAGTCCAGCCTGCGCACCTGGCTGACTTCCATCCTGCGTTTCAAACTGATCGACGGCATTCGCCGCAAGGGCAAGGAGAGGTTGTTCGAATCGCTGGAGGACGAAGCCGACGACGGCGACTTCGACGGCTTGTTCAGCCAGGACGGCCACTGGCGCGAGCCGGTCAGGGCCTGGAGCGGCCCGGAATCGGAACTGATCTCGCAGCAGTTCTGGCAGGTGTTCGAAGAGTGCTCCAGGGTGATGCCGCGCCGCACCGCCATGGCCTTCGCCATGCGCGAGGTGATGGGGATGGAGATCGCCGAGATCTGTAACAATCTGGACATCACGGCGACTCACTGTTCGGTGCTGTTGTATCGGGCGCGGATGAGCCTGCGCGAATGTTTTTCCATACGCTGGAGCCGGGGAGGCGAGCCATGAAGTTGAGTTGTCGCGAAGCCAGCCGGCTGATTTCAGCCGGGATGGATCGACCGCTGAGCGCCGCCGAGCATATCAAGCTCCGCATGCATCTGCTCTTGTGCGGCAACTGCCGTGAGTTTTCGCATCAGTTGACCACGCTGCGGCAGGCGGCGCGCAAGGCGGGGCGCGGCGAGTAAGCGCCGCAGGCGCTCGCTTTGGAGCGAGAGGCGGATCACCCAGCCGGCGCAAGCCGGCTTTTGTTTGACCTCTTGCCGGCCGCTCGGCGTATTCTGTGGTTTTGACCCCGGGGGAGCGACGATGAACGCCAGCGAGCAATTGCAAAGCCTGATCCGCCAGCATGACGAGCAACCCGATGCCTGCGCCGACGCCCTGCGCGGCCTCCTCGCCGCGCAAACCCTGCCGGCGGAGGACCTGCCTGGCGCGGGCTGGCTGGTCAACCATCTGATCGGGGAACAGCAGGGACGCTGGGCCGAGGCGTGGGCGCTGTTGCGGCCGCTGTCGCAGGCGTCCGATCATCCCCGGCTGTTGCGCAACGCCGCTGTCGCGGCCGCGCTGGCCGGGGAGGCGGTGGCCGCCTGGGCGCTGGAGCGGCGAGTGGCCGGGGCTCAGAGTGCGCCGCTGGCGCCGACGCGGCAGGCCCTGCGCCTGGCCGCGTTGCAGCATCTGCTGCCGGCCTTGTCCGCCCGCGCCGGCGCCGAGGCCTTGCAAGGTTTGCTGGAAGAGTTCGTCGACGAAGCCTGCGCCATGGACGCGGTGGCCGCGGCCAGCCTGAACAACGCGGTGTCGACGCTCTTGGAGCGCGATGGGCTGGATCCGGCCGACCCGGTTTGCGCCCAGGCGCTGACCGCCGGCGCGGAGTTGGCGCGCCGCTTGTGGCGGCGGGCCGGCAATTGGGTCAACGACGAGCGCGCCTGCTATCTGCAGGCCCTGGTGGCCAACCGGCTGGGCGACGCCGCCGCGGCGCGGCGGGCGGCCGAGGAAGGGCTGGCCTTGATCGCGGCCAACGGGCAAGAAGAGGTGGACCAGGCTTTCCTGCTGCTAGAGGCGGCGCGAGCCTGGCTGGCGCTGGGACAGCGGGAGGCCGGGCGGCAGGCGTGCCGGCAAGCGCGCTCTTTGGCGGCTTCGTTCGAAGACGCGGGTTTGTGGCAGTGGTTCGACGACAAGGCGCGGGGGCTGCCCGCTGCGGATTAGCGCAAGGCTCAGGCTGTGGCGGCCGCGCCGGCCTCGGCGCGGGCGTGCCAGGCTTTGTCGAAGAAATAGTGGACCACGGTGTTGACCAGCGGCTCGACAAAGGTCACCGCGCCGCTGACCGCGAGGTCGCCGGTCAGGGCGTAAGTGACGCCGAAGGCGGTGAGAATGTGCACCAGCCCGAAGACAGCGCTTTTGGCCATGACTTGCTCCGAAATCAAATAAAAATGATTATCATTTATATTTAATTCACCAAAGGCTGTCCAGTTGTTTTTGCCAATGCCGTTGATAGCGAGCATGAGGCCTTCCGGGCTTGCCGGCATTGCGGCCGGCCGACGCGCATGGCGCGATAGCCGCATTCGCCCCGGGATGTCAGCGCTTCGCGCTCGCTATCGGATGCGGGAGAAAAGCCGGCGCGCCCTCGGCGCGAGCAGGCCAAGGCGGAGTTGATAACGACCAATTTATAAGAATTGGTTTTTATAGTATTAACTTTATATTCACAATTCAACGCGAAAATGGCGCTGGCTTGGCCACCCGGGCCATGCCTCATGGTCTAAACACTCCGCGGAGATTCATCGTGAATAAACAGCACCCGGCAGCCCAGGCGGCATCGCTTACGGCTATTGCTGCAGCCTGTCTGCTTACTGGTTGTGGCGGCGGCTCGGCTGCGACCCATCCCCCAGCCAACCCCGCCGCCAATGCCGCCATCAATGGCGTCGTTTCCAGCGTGTTGCTGACGGCGGGCAGCGCGACGACCCCGACATTGAACGCCGGCTATTACCAGGGAGCGCTGGTTTGCTACGACCCGGGCAATACCGGCCACTGCGCCGCCGGCCAGAAGCCGGTCGCCACCAATGCCCAGGGCCAGTTCACGCTGCCTGCCGGCTCCGGCCCCATCATTGCCGATATCGGCACGTCGGCCACCAATACCGCCAATGGCCAGAAAGTCGCCAGCCGCCTGGCGTTGCGCATCGCGCCGGATCAGGTTGCCGAGCAAAGCGCCAATGGCGGCAAAGCGGTGATCAGCCCGATGTCTAGCGAAGTGTTGCGCGCGATGGAGGCCAACAGTTCGCAATACCAGACCGAAAAAGCCAATCTGGCGGCGCGCATCGGGGTTGCCGCCGCATCCGTGCTGGCTGATGCCAATACGCTCTCCGGCGCGACGCAATACGCGGTGCTGACCGAGGAAAACATTCTGGCCGGGCGTTTCGCCTATGCCACCGCCAAGCTGGATCGCGGCGACAAGTATCCGGATGCCCTGGCGGCACCCGGCGGCGACCCTGAGCTGACCGGCCTTGCCAATGTGACAGCGGCGACGGCCGCTACGACCGATACCCGTCAGGCCATCACCTTCCAGCAAGCGCAACAGGCCGCGATGAATATCGAAGGCATTCCGCGCTACGACCATATCTTTATCGTGATGCTGGAAAACAAGGGCACGCAGACGATTCTGGGCTCGCCCTACGCGCCCAACATCAACAAATACCTGCAAGCCGGCAACCAGTTCACCAGCTACTTCGCCACCGGCAACCCCAGCGAGCCTAACTATACCGCGCTGGGCGGCGGCGACGACTGGGGCATCACCGACGACAGTCAGTGGAACTGCGGCGCCGCCGGCGCCAGCGCGGTGCAGGACCTGCCGATGCCGGACAGTTCGCAGCCGGGTCTGCAAAGCTCGCCGTTTGCGGCAAGCTGCGCGATTTCCGGCACGCAGGCGGTGCACAACATCGTCGGCAAGCCGAATATCTTCAACGCGCTCAGCGGCAACGGCATGCAATGGCGCACCTACAGCGAGTCGATGAATCCGGGGCAGGATGTGCGTACCGACAGCGTCGCCGACCCGGCGGTCACCGCCAACGACAACAACACCGCCGGCCTGGTCCTGCCGATGCCAGCATCCCTTTACAAGACCAAGCACCACCCGGGCATGGCCTATCAGAACGTGCGCAGCGCGCCGGAGTTCAAGTTCAGCAACCGCACGCTTGGCGGCGGCCAGTGGGACGCCAATCTGGTGGCCAGGGCCAGCAAATATGCGGTGCCGGCCAATTACAACGTGGACCAGTTTGGCAGCGATCTGCAGTCCGGCGCGGTGGGGCAGATCAACTTCATCATGCCCGACCAGTGCGACGACATGCACGGCATCAGCGTGCTCGGCGCAGACGGCCACACCCAGGCCAGCGATTGTTCCGGCAATGCCCTCATTACGCGCGGCGACAATTTCGTGAACAAGCTGGTGCAGAAGATCCAGGCGTCGCCGTTGTGGGCCAATCGGCAGAAGCGCGTGGCCATCGTGCTGATGTTTGACGAAGGCACGGCCACCAGCGGTTACAACTCGTGTTGCGGCTGGAACCCGAGCAATGGCGCCGATTCGAACCCGCTCAAGCGGAATGCCGATGGCAGCTGGTCGGCGGATGCGTCGATTCTCAATTACACGCAGGGCAACAGCGGCCACGGCGAAAGCGTCTTCGCGGTGTTGAACAACCAGCCCGATGCGCCCAAGGGCATCATCGACAGCGACGCTTACAGCCACTTCTCGTTTGTGCGCACGTTGCAGGACATGTTCGGCCTGGCGGATCCGGGCAACGATGCCTCGTACATGAACCGCACCAAGTACACCGAGAAGTTCGTAGCGCAAAACCTGTTGAACCTGCCGGAATACGCCGGCAGCGCCGACACCCACTTCGATTCTGTGCGTCCGATGAACCACGCCTATGTGATCCCGGCGACGTATGTGCAGAAGCAATCGTCGGATGTCACAGGCCCGGCGCAGGTCGGCCCCGACGCCAGCAAGACCAATGTCTGGGCGCTGAAGTAATCAACAGGCGCAGCCGAATCGGGCTGCCGGGGAGCCGATCTTCGGCAGCCTGATGTTCAAATGATCTGGAATCATCATGAGACAGTTCGCGAAATATGCGCGGGGCCTTGTCGCCGGCCTGACCGGCGTTGCGCTCGCCGCATGCGGAGGCGGCGGTGGCGGCACAACCGCCAGCGGCACGCAGGCTTCCCCCGGCGCGCCGTCTGCGCCGGTTGCGCCAACGCCGACGGGCACCGCTGGCGCCGCGCTCAGCCTGGCGGCGCAAGTCGGGCAGAAGCTGTTTTTTGACCCGACGCTGTCTGCCTCCGGCAAGATGTCGTGCGCCACCTGCCACGATCCGAATCACGCTCATGCCCCGCCGAACAATCTGTCCGTCCAGCTTGGCGGGCCGAATCTGAATCAGCCCGGCTCGCGGGCGGTGCCGTCGTTGCGCTACAAGGAATACACGCCTGCTTACGCCGATCTGCTTAGCAACCCGGACGGCATCAGTCAGCCCGGCCCTGGCGGGGGCTTCACCTGGGATGGCCGCGTGAATACGCTGGCCGATCAGGCCGCCTTGCCGCTGATGTCTCCGGTAGAGATGGCCAACGTCTCGCAAGCCGCCGTCGTCAAGGCGGTGCAAGCCGCCAGCTATGCGCCGTTATTCCGGCAAGCCTTCGGCAGCGGCGTCTTTGCCGATGCGGCGACGGCTTTCGCCAATATCGCGCAGGCATTGCAGGCGTATCAGCGCGAAGATCCCGGCTTTCATCCTTACAGCAGCAAATTCGACCTGTACGCCGGCAACAAGGTCGGCGGCTCGCTTACCGCGGCGGAAATCCGAGGCATGCGGGTGTTTACCGACCCGGCTCGCGGCAACTGCGCCAGCTGCCATTATCAGGGCGCGGGGCTGAACGGCAGCTCGGCGCTGTTTACCGATTTTTCATACGAGGCGATAGGGGTGCCGCGCAATATGGCGATTGCCGCCAACCAGATGGCCGGCTACTACGACCTGGGCGTGTGCGGCCCCAATCGCAGCGATCACGCGCCCGCTGCGCCCGGCGCCGCCGATATCTACTGCGGCATGTTCAAAACGCCGACGCTGCGCAATGCGGCCACGCGCCAGAGCTTTTTCCACAACGGCGTGATGCATACGCTGGAGCAGGTCATCCGCTTTTACAACACGCGCGATACCTACCCGGAAATCTGGTATCCGACGGTCGGCGGCACGCCCAAGGCGGTTGCCGACGCAAGCTTCCCGACTTACGGCTTGATCACCACGCAATATGTCGGCGGCGCGGTGCGGAAATACGACGACATGCCTGCCGGCTATGTCGCCAATATCGACCCGCAGATGCCGCTGGATGGCCGCAAACCCGGCTCGATGCCGCCGATGAGCGAACAGAATATTTCCGATCTGCTGTGTTTTCTGAATACGCTGACCGATGGTTATAAACCGCCTGCCTCAGCGCCGATATCCGGCGCGTGCGTTAACTGATCCAGGCCTGGGCCGGCCTTCGATTTGATGAAAACAAGGGAAACAGAAGCCTATGAAACCCGCTGCTTATCTCCTTCTCGCCGTCATCCCGCTGATCAGTCTCGTCAGTTTCGGCGCGCAGGCCGTCAGCCGCCAGCGTGCCGAGCCCGATCCGCATGCTTTTGACGCCGGCGTGAAGGCGTATCTGGCCCAAAAGGGCCATGTTTGTCTGGCCAAGCGCAACTGGCCGATCGACGTCGCTCCCGACGAGGAGCGCATGAAACAGCGCGACGCCGTGCAGATGCCGGTATTGAAAAAGCTGGGCCTGGTCAGCGAAACGCGCGTCGTGGCGCATTTTGACAAGGGCAAGAACACAGGCGAGGTCGTTGTGCGTCGCTTCTCGCTCACCCGCGAAGGCAAGAAATACTTGCTGAGTCAGAACCAGGCTGCTCCAGCCGTGGGTGGCCGCAAGGCCGATTTCTGCGTCGCGACCGTTGCCCTGGACAAGGTGACCGGCTGGAGCGCGCCCAGCCAGGGGCCACGGCCGGAAACGACGGTGCGCTACACCTATCGCGTCAAGGCCGCGCCATGGCTGAAGGACAAGGACGCCCAGCGGGTTTTCCCAATGGTGGCGCGTTTGCTGGCGGGGGAGAGGTCATTCGAGTTGCAGGAAAGATTCGTCAGGACGGACAAGGGCTGGAGGGCGGTTGATTTGATGTGACGGACGCCGCGCTCACAAGCTTGCCGTCGCGCCTTTCGGCAGATACGGCCGGTCGCGCAGCCACTTGGTCGCGACCCACTTCGCGCCTTCCCGTACCGGCGCCCCGGCATGCAAGGACAGCGGATCCAGCTGTCCGACGCCGGGGCGGTCCCGGGTTTGCACAGTTGGCAAGGCGAGCGGGCCGGTTGGCGGATGGGCATGCGCGGCGGCGACTGGATTGATCCGGCGTGGACTGCTTCCTGCGGTTTGACCTCTTCGGCAGCCCGCCGCAGAGGGGCGTGATTGGGAAGCGTCAGAATCGGGCCGCGGCGATGCGGCGCCGGACGTGAGCGGAGGATAAAAAAAAGAGCCGGCGATGCCGGCTCGTCAAACTCTACAAGGTGAGATTAAAGAGGCAATCAGCGCTTGCGCTTGCCGGCCTTGTCCTGGGCGCGTTGCGGGCAGGCGGCGCAAGGGTTTTCGCACATGCCGACGCCAGTGAGCGACTGCTTGAGCGCGCAGACGGAACGCCGACAGGCGATGAAGCGGACTTTTTCCTCGGCCGCCAGCTCGCGGAAGTGGCGCATCACGTTGTGGCCGAGAAAATCGGTAAACAGGATCAAGAGATCGGTGCCGGCCGGCAGTCTGTCCACCTTGCGCTGGTGGGAGCTGTTGCGGCCGCTCAAGTGGCGGTGAATATTGATGCCGTAGCTTTGCAGCACATCGGGAATATTGCCGAGGGTGTCGGCGCCAACCAGCATGGCGTTCATCGCGTTCTCCTGTTGAGTTTTGAAAATAATAATCATTATCATTTACTCAGTCAATCAGGAATTCGCGCGCCCGGCGTTGTTGTGGCGTTTTTCCCGCAACGGCCGCCGCTTGGCTGAATACACCCGCCGGGCTGATCGGTTCCGCTTTGCCGTCCTCGCCGAGGAAGACGCCGGCGCGTGGCATCTGCGTCTGCGCGCGGCCGGGGCGATCTTTGAAGCGGGCGCCCGGCATCTTTCCCATGATCGTTTCGATCGGGGCGAACAGCGGCTGCGGTTCGTCGCAAGCCAGCGGCTTGGCCAGCAGGCTGCCTGTCGCGCCTGTCCGCTCAGGGGCATGGCGTCGCCCGGCGAGGGGACGGCCGGGGGGCGCGATTTGCTGCAGGCTGAACGATTCGCTCTGGCTGCAATGGCGGCTCAGGGCGCCGCGCTGACGCGCAGTTGCAGCGCGCCGCTTTGCTCCTGGCTGGCGTTCGCGGCCCCCAGCAGAAAGCGCTCGCCGCCGTTCTGATCCACGCTGAACGCGCCTATGGTCAACCACTCGCCCAAGGCTCCGCGCACTTCGGCGCTGATGGCCTGGCCGCCGCTGAAGTCCTCGGCGCGCGCCGCCAGCTGCAGCGTGACCTGTCCGCCCTGGACGCGGGGGCGGACGTAGATGCCGGTGACGGTCTGCCGATACTCGACGCCCAGCGCCGGCGCGCCGCCCGGCGCGAGCAGCACGATGGGCAGCGGCCGGCTCTGCGTCAGCTGGATCAGGCCGCTTTTGCCGTCCAAGAGACGCAGGCTTTGTTTCACCTCGCGCTGTTGCCGGCCGCTGCCGGCGGACAGCGTCGCGCCCGCTCGCGCGGCGTCGCGGCTGTCCAGACTTTGCCGCGCGCGCGGGCTGCCCAGCGTCAGGCTGGCGCGGCTGTCCTGGCGCAGGCTGACCTGGCTGACTTCCAGCAACAGGGCCTGCGGTTTGCGGTCCAGCTGTCCGATCAGCTGGCGCAGGGCGCGGCTGCGCGCCGGCGAGGCGTCCAGTATCAACTGGCCGTCAAGGGCGCTGAGCTTTTCGCCTGCTTGCAGTTGCGGGCGCAAGGCGGCGGCGACTTCGTCGCCGTCGCGCCAGTTGAGGGTGATGACTTCCAGCGCCTGGACCGCGGGGGCGAGCAGGGCGGCGATCAGGCCGCCGGCGATACGGCGTCGCATCAGAGCTCCTTTCCCGAGCGCCAGATCGACCAGACCAGCCACACGCTGTTGAGCAGGGCCAGCAGGAAGCCGACGAAGCCGAAGAAGGGCAGGCCGAACAGCTTGGGGCCGGCGTTGACGGTCATGACGATGGACGAGCCTATGATCAGGCAGCCGGTGACGATGCCCATGGTCAGCCGGTTGCTGCTGCGGTCCAGTTGCTTGCCGAAATTGTCCAGCCGCTGCAGGTCGAAATTGATGCGGAACTTGCCGTGGCGCATGTCGCGGCCGATGCGGGCCAGGTCGCGCGGCAGCCCGGTGAGCACCTCCATGCCGTCCGACAGCGTTTGCCGGCCGCGCTTGAGCATCGCGGCCGGGTGGTAGCGGGCGATCATCAGCTCGCGCACGAAGGGCGTGATGTGGGCCACCAGCTGGAAATCGGGGTCCAGCTGCCGCCCCAGCCCCTCCAGCGTGAGCAGGGCCTTGAACAGCATGGCCATGTCCGGCGGCAGCAGGATGCCGTGGTTGCGGATCAGCGTCATGATGTCGCCGATCAGCTGGGTGACATTGAGCCCCTTGAGCGGCACGTGTTCGTACTGGAACATGAATTCGCTCACTTCGTCGGCGAACTTCTGCATGTCCACCGGCGCGCTGCCGGTCCATTCCACCAGCACGTCGATGATGCCGTGTTCGTTGTGTTCGGCCACCGCCGAGAGCAGATCGACGATTTCGTCGCGGCGCGCGTGGCTGATGCGGCCGACCATGCCGAAGTCGATGAAGGCGATGCGATGGCCGGGCAGGAAGAACACATTGCCGGGATGCGGATCGGCGTGGAAGAAGCCGTTGAGCAGAATCATCTTCAGCACCGCGTCGGCGCCGCGCTGAGCCAGCAGCGACGGGCTCAGCCCGCT
Organism: Xenophilus sp. AP218F; assembly: GCA_002213445.1. Classification (GTDB taxonomy): domain Bacteria; phylum Pseudomonadota; class Gammaproteobacteria; order Burkholderiales; family Chromobacteriaceae; genus Chromobacterium. The sequence continues at coordinate 133,125 of NJIE01000008.1, forward strand.
GGCGGCGAGCTGGTCCAGCCGGCTGGCCGGCACGCCGTCGACAAAGCTTTGCACGTTGACGGCGGCGTTGGTGTAGTCCCAGTGCACTTGCGGCACGCAAACGTCCGGATCGTCGGCGAAGTCGCGGCCGAAGCGCTCCATATTGCGCGCTTCGATGGCGAGATCCAGCTCGCGGCGCAGCGAGCGCGAGAACTGGGCGGCGATGCCGCCAGGCTGGAAGCGGCGCAGTTCCGGGAATTCCGTTTCCAGCAAGGCGGCTAGGTGGGCCAGGATGCGCAAGTCGGCCTCTACCTTGTCCTGGATGCCCGGACGGCGCAGCTTGACAGCCACGTCGCTGCCGTCGAACAGCCGGGCGCGGTGCACCTGGGCGATGGAGGCGGAGCCTATCGGCTGCATGTCGAAGCTGGCGAACAGCGCCTCGGGCTCGTTGCCCAGCGCCTGGCGCAGCAGCTGGCGCACCGCGTCTTCGCCGACCGGCGGCACCCGGTTCTGCAGTTTTTCGAATTCGTCTATCCACTCGGGCGGAAACACGTCTACGCGGGTGGACAGGATCTGGCCCAGTTTGATGAAAGTGGGGCCCAGCTCCTCGAAAGCCTGGCGCACCCTGACCGGCGTCGGCAGCGAAGCGGAGGAGCCGTCGCCGCCCAGGTGCAGCCATTCGCCGGCCTTTTCCACCGCGCGCGGCAGCTTGAGGCGCTGGGCGAATTCGCCGAGGCCGTGGCGGATCAGAATGCCGCTGATTTCCTTCAGGCGCGGTAAGTCCCGCATTGCAATCAAGGTTTCTCTTATCATGTTCTTTTCTGCGTCCCGCCTGGCTTTACACTACCGGCCCCGTCCGATAGAGTTCGGCCTATGAAATTGCAACTCCGCTTATCTGCTCTGGTGCTGGCAGGCTTTATGTTATTCGCCAATGCAGCGCCAGAGAAAGCCCCCGCCGAGGGGCGCGCCGCGGCGGAAAGCCCGGCGTCGGACGCCCCGGAAGACCCCATATCCAAGTATGCCTCGCCTGCAGAGGATGCGGTGGGCGATCTGTTATTGCAAGCCATGAGTCTGCTGGGCGTCGCCTATCGTTTCGGCGGCAACACGCCCGACGACGGCCTGGATTGCAGCGGCTTCATCCGTTACGTGTTCCAGAAATCGCTGCGCGTGAACCTGCCGCGCACCGCCGCCGAGATGGCGCGGGTGGGCAAGTCCGTCGGCCGCGGCGAACTGATGCCGGGCGATCTGGTGTTCTTCAATACCCGCGGTTTCAGCTATTCGCACGTCGGCATTTACATGGGCAACAACAAGTTCATCCATGCGCCGCGCACCGGCAAGAACATCGAGGTGGCCAATTTGTCCCAGAGCTACTGGACGGCGCGCTACAATGGTGCCAGGCGGGTGAATCGCAGCACGGCGCAGCAGGCGGCGGATACGTCGGGCGACGTGGCGGTGAAATCGGCGGTCAAGCGCGCCTCCGGCGCCGAATCCGCGGCGGCCGAGGTCAAGTGCCGCAAGGGCAAGAAATGCAAGAAGCCGGCGGCGGAAGCCTCCGCCAAGAAGTCCAAGAAGGGCGGCAAGGCGGCAGCCAAATCGTCATCGTCGAAATCCTCCGGCGGCAAGAAGAAAAAGGCCAAGCGCTGATCTGGCTTGGCTGATGCGAATCATCGATGCCCGCGATTGCGGGCATCGTGTTTTCAGGAAGGAATCATGGCTTTGAAAATCGAGACGCCGGTGTGGCGCGACCCGCAGGGCAATGTGGTGGCCTGCGTGGAAAAACTGAAGGTGATGCAGGAAAACCTGGAAGAAATCGCCCAGCTGGCGCAGGACGCCTTCGAGGACGCCATCCTGATGGGCTGCGACGAGCGGCAGGTGCGCGCCTTCCTCGTGCGGATGATGGAAAGCCTGGACAACCCCTACCAAGCCTGACCTGAAAGGTTATCGATGGCCCTGCCTTTTGAAGCCTTTATCGGCTTGCGTTATCTGCGCGCCAAACGGCGCAACAGCTTCATATCCTTCATTTCCCTGATTTCCATCGTCGGCATCGCGCTAGGCGTCGCGGCGCTGATCATCGTGCTGTCGGTGATGAACGGCTTCCAGAAGGAAATCCGCGGCCGCATCCTGAGCGTGGCCTCGCATCTGGAAGTGAGCAGCTACGACGGCCGCCTGGCCGGCTGGCCGCAAGTGTCGGCCCAGGTGGCCCGCAACCCTCAGGTGCTGGCGGCGGCGCCCTTCATCAACGATCAGGGCCTGTTCGTCGCCTTCGGCAATGTGCGCGGCGGCATGGTGCGCGGCATCGAGCCCAAGCTGGAAGACCAGGTGGTAGACGTGGGCCGCCACATGGTGGCGGGCAAGCTGGAAAACCTCAAGCCCGGCGAGTTCGGCGTGGCGATGGGCGTGGAGCTGGCCCGCCAGCTGAATGTGGGCATGGGCGACAAGGTGACGCTGCTCACGCCGCAAGGTTCGATCACCCCGGCCGGGATGATTCCGCGCTCCAAGCAGTTCACCGTGGTCGGCCTGTTCAAGGTGGACATGTTCGAATTCGACGCCTCGCTGGCGATGATCCATCTGCGCGACGCGCAGGTGCTGGCGCGGATGGGCGACGCGGTCAGCGGCGTGCGCTTCAAGCTGCGCGATCCGATGCAGGCGCCGCTGGTCAAGCAGCAGCTGCGCGCGCAAATGCCGCAGGCGATGGTGTCCGACTGGACCGACGCCAACGCCAATTACTTCCGCGCGGTGCAGATCGAGAAAAGAATGATGACCATCATCCTGACGCTGATCGTGGCGGTGGCGGCGTTCAACCTGGTTTCGACGCTGGTGATGGTGGTGACCGACAAGCAGGCCGATATCGCCATCCTGCGCACGCTGGGCGCGTCGCCGGCCAGCATCATGAAGGTGTTCATGATCCAGGGCGCGGTGGCGGGCGTGCTCGGCACGCTGTCCGGCGCGGCCGGCGGCGTGGCCGTGGCCTTGAACCTGGATGTGATCGTGCCGCTGATCGAGCGCGTCATCGGCAGCAAGATCCTGTCCAGCGAGGTGTACATGATCGACTACCTGCCGTCCGACGTGCAGTTCGGCGACGTGTCCACCATTACCGTGATTTCCCTGCTGCTCGCCCTCCTGGCTACCCTGTATCCGAGCTGGCGCGCGGCGCGCACCCAACCGGCGGAGGCCCTGCGCTATGAGTAACGAGGTGATCGTCTGCCGTCAGCTGGGCAAGCGCTATCAGGAAGGCGAATTGAGCGTGGACGTGCTCTCCGACGTCAGCCTGCAGGTGGACAAGGGCGAGCGCATCGCCATCGTCGGCGCGTCCGGCTCCGGCAAGAGCACCTTGCTGCATCTGCTGGGCGGGCTGGACAAGCCCACCTGCGGCAGCGTGTCGGTGCTGGGGCGCGATCTGGCGACGCTGAGCGAAGAGGCCTGCGGCCAGCTGCGCAACCAGTCGCTGGGCTTCGTCTATCAGTTCCACCACCTGCTGCCGGAATTCACCGCGCTGGAAAACGCGATGATGCCGTTGCTGATCCGTCGTTTGCCGCGCGCCGAGGCGGCGGCGCGGGCGGCCGCCATGCTGGAGCGGGTGGGGCTGGGCAAGCGGCTGGCCCACAAGCCGGGCGAGCTCTCGGGTGGCGAGCGTCAGCGCGCCGCAATCGCCCGCGCGCTGGTGACGCAGCCGGCCTGCCTGCTGGCCGACGAGCCCACCGGCAATCTGGACGCGAACACCGCCCGCCAGATTTTCGAATTGATGCTGGAATTGAACCAAACGCTGGGAACCAGTCTGATTATCGTCACTCATGACCTGGAGCTGGCGCATCGCACCCAACGCGTCTTGCGCCTGAACGAAGGACGGCTGGAGTCCGGCGCGGCGGCCTGAGCCTGCGCGTGTCGACACAGCGCGTCTGTTGTCAGTCAGAACAGAAGGAGAGTTGTTTGCTGCTCAAATATCAGGAATTCAATTTCGATGCTTTGCTGAACGCCGTGCTGACCGAAAACGGCATGGCCGAGTTCGGCATCGGCGTGGTCTGCGTATTGCTGGGCATCCTGATCGCCCGCCGGGTGTTCGCCCGTTATTTCGCGCACCATCCGGAACGTTACGACCGCTTCCTGCCCTACGCCGGCATGCGGCTGGTGCTGCCGCTGTCGGCGCAGTTCCTGGTCCAGCTGTCGTTCTGGGTCTGGACCCATGGCCTCGGCAAGCACGCCGTGGTGCTGTACGTGTTCAGCGTCATGCTGCTGGGGCTGGCGGTGATCCGTCTCTGCACCGCCTTGCTCCGGCAGGCGTTGCCCAAGGGCAAGGTGGAGCGCACCAGCGAGCACTTCGTCGCCATCGTGCTGTGGCTGGGCTTCGCCACCAAGCTGATCGGCTTTGACGACGTGGTGCTGGACGCCCTGTCTTCGGTGGCGTTCTCGGTGGGCAAGACGCGCATCGATCTTCTGACCATCCTCAACGGCGTGTTGTGGGTGTCGGTGATCGTGGTGGCGGCCTTGTGGGTGAGCCGGATCATCGAAGGCCGGCTGATGAAGCTCAAGCACCTCGACCCCAGCTTGCGCATCGTGTTCGCCAAGCTCACCCGCATCGGCCTGGTGGTGATCGCGGTGCTGATCGCGCTGCCGGTGGTGGGCATCGATCTGACGGTGCTGTCGGTATTCGGCGGCGCGGTCGGTATCGGCTTGGGTTTGAGCCTGCAGAACATCGCCCGAAATTTCCTGTCCGGCTTCATCATCCTGCTGGACCGCTCCATCCGCATCGGCGACCGTCTGATGGTGGGCGACCGGGTGGGCAACGTCACCCGCATGACCTCGCGCTACGTGGTGCTGCGCGGCGGCGACGGCAGCGAGGCGCTGATTCCGAACGACCTGCTGGTGTCCGGCACGGTGATCAACCAGTCTTATTCGGAAAAGAGCCTGTGGACCAGCCTGCCGGTGCAGGTGGCTTACGGCACCGACCTCGACCTGGCCATGTCGCTGCTCAAGCAGGCGGCCGAGCACCCGCGCGTGCTGAAGGAGCCGGGCCCCAACGCCTTCGTCACGCTGTTCGCCGACAGCGGCATCAATATGGAGCTGGGCTTCTGGGTGGCAGACCCGGAAAACGGCTTCCTGGGCTTGAAGTCCGACATCAATCTGGCGATCTGGCGCTTGTTCCAGCAGCACAATATCGAAATCCCCTTCCCGCAGCGGGAAGTGCGCATCATCGGCGACAAGCCGGCGCAAGCTTGACAGCACGAGAGGACATCATGAGCGCGAAACGTCTGGCCATCATCGACGACGACGCCGCCGTCAGGCAATCGCTGGTCTGGCTGCTGGACGGCCAGGGCTATCGCGCCGCCGGTTTCGACAGCGCGGAGGCCTTTCTGGCGGCCAGCGACGGTGCCGACTTCAACGGCATCATCCTGGATTTGCGCATGTCCGGCATCAGCGGCATCGTGCTGCTGGAGAAGCTGTCGGCCTGGCCGTACTGCCCGCCGGTGATCATGCTCACCGCCCACGGCGACGTGCCGCACGCGGTGGCGGCGTTGAAGCTTGGCGCGCTGGACTTCATGGAAAAGCCGTTCGACGACGTGCACCTGCTGGAGCGCGCGGCGGCGGCGGTGGAGCTGGACGCCGCCAACCGCCAGGCTCATGATCGCCGCCGCAAGGTGAACGCGGCGCTGGGCCTGCTCACCGAGCGCGAGCGCGAGGTGATGCAGCTGATCCTGATCGGCAAGCTCAACAAACAGATCGCCGAGGAGCTGTCGATCAGCATGAAGACGGTGGAAGTGCATCGCGCGCGGGTGTTCGAGAAAATGGGCGTCAAGTCCGCGGTGGAGCTGGCCGGCATGCTGGCCGACGGCGCGGTGGCGGTGAACGGAGGCAAGGACTGATGGGCGACAAGCAACCGATATCGGTGCTGGTGGTGATCCACACCGCCGATGGCCAGGCGCTGTTGATCGAACGCGCCGACAAGCCGGGCTACTGGCAGTCGGTGACCGGCAGCCGCGAAGGCGAGGAAACGCTGGCGCAAACCGCCTGCCGCGAGCTGGCCGAGGAAACCGGACTGCAGGTGGAGCCGGCGATGCTGGACGATTGGGGCATCTGCAACCGGTACGAGATTTACGCGCACTGGCGGCATCGTTACCCGGCCGGCGTCACCCACAACGACGAACACGTGTTCGGCCTGTGCCTGCCCGCCCCGCGGCCGGTGCGCCTGGCGCCGGGCGAGCATCTGGCCTGGCAGTGGCTGCCTTGGGATCAGGCTGCCGACAAGGCGTTCTCGCCCTCCAACGCCGAGGCTCTGCGGCTGTTGCCCAAGCGGCTGGCGCTGAGCGCCTAGGCCATTGCCTCCCGAGTCCCAAGCCCGCTGATCGCGGGCTTTTTTGCGCCTGCGATGCAATCCGCCCTTGTCGATTGGCGGCCGGCCCGAGCGGTGTCGTGCCTAACCGAAGCCGCGCTGGCGCAAGGCCTGGTACAGCATGGCGGCGCTCAGCGCGTCGTTGAGCGCGTCGTGGCGCGGCAGGGCGGGAATGGCCAGGTCCTGATGGAGGCAGGCCAGGCGCAGGTCGATGTGCGCGCCGGGGTTTTGCCGGAACTTGTAGTCGTAATAGCGCGCGGAGAGTTCGATCTGGCGCTGGGGCAGGCCGATGCCCAGCAGCGGGCGCAGGTATTTGTCGAGCACCGCCACGTCGTACTCCAGGTAATAGCCCAGCAGCGGGCGGCCGCCGGCGAAATCCAGCAGCCGCAGCACGGCCTCGCTGGCCGGCATGCCCTGGCTGACGTCCCGCGGGCGCAGGCCGTGGATGCGGACGTTGTCGCCTTCCGGCGGGGTTTCCGGCTTGACCAGCAGGTAGAGCGATTCGCTGCTGAGGATGCGATTGCCGCGGATTTTCACCGCGCCGATCGACAGCAGCTCGGCCTTGGCGACGTTGAGGCTGGTGGTTTCGCAGTCTATGCTGACCAGCTCGTCGGGATGCTCGTCGAACAGATGGGCGTAGCGCGGATCGCGCAGCCGGCTGAGTCGCCACCGTCGGCGCAGGGCGGCCAGCATCAGAAGTTGCCCAGCCGATAATGGTGGCGCAGCTGGGTCTTGAATTTCTTCACCACCGCCAGCGCGTCCTTGAGCAGGTCGCGCTCCAGCGTGGACAGCTGCTCCGGTTCGATCAGGCTGGTGGCGGGCCGGCCGAGGGCGATTTCGGCCAGGCCGCGCTCCAGCTTCAGCTCCAGCAGAAAAGACAGCGCCTCCTGGATGTCGCTGGCGAGACCGGCCTCCAGCCGGCCCATTTCGGCCAGCCGCTGGGCGCGTGCCTGGCTGCCGGTTTCGGCCACGCCGTATTCCAGCGCCAGCGCCCGCAGGCCGTGCACCAGCGGGAAAATGCCGCCTTTTTTCAGGTCGAGCGTGTCGCGGCCGTCCCGGTGGCGGGTTTGCAGGTGGGAAAACAGGCTAAGCGGCGTGTCGAATTGTTCGATGGCGCGGGCGAAGCGCGAGAAGAAGCCGGCGTTGTCCTGCAACTGCTGTTGCAGATAGGCGCGCGCCTGCGTCAGCAGGCCGGCCTCGCCGCAGACGGCGTCGGCGTCGACGAAAATGGCCAGCTGCATCATCGCCTCGCCGTCCGGCTGGTGAATCCAGCGGTGGATGCGGTCGCGCCACGCGCTCTGGCTCAGCCGCCACGCCGGATTGCTGACCATGATGCCGCCGGGGCAGGGCGGGTAGCCGAAGCTCGCCAGGGCGGCGGAGAAGGCCTGGCAGCATTCCGCCAGCTGCGGGTGCTCGCAGCCGTCGCGCACGATCAGCGCGTTGTCCTGATCGGTTTTCAGAATCTGTTCGCCGCGCCCTTCCGAGCCCATGACCAGCAGACAGCTGTTGGCCGCCAGCTCGGCCGGGACGATCAGCTGCCAGGCGCGGGCGAACAGCCGGCCGTTCAGCGTCTGCACCAGCCGGCCCAGCTGCGGCGGCTTGACGCCGTGTTCGGACAGGATCTGCACCAGCCGGGTGATCTGCTGGGCGATGCGGGCGAGCTCGTCCAGCGAGGCGGCGCGCTCCAGTTGCTGCGCGATCAGGTGCGAGTGGTTGGAGAAATAGGACAGCACGTCCACCTGCGCCAGAATGCCCACCGCCTGGCCGTTTTCCGTGACCACCAGTCGGCGGATGTTGCGGCGGGTCATCAGCAGCAGGGCGTTGAACAGGAAGTCGCCGCTGTCTATGGTCAGCAGCTGGTACTGGCAGTGTTCGCCCACCGGCGCGTCGCCCGGCACGGCGTCAAGCACGATGTCGCGAAAATCGGTGGTGGTGAAGATGCCCAGCCGTTCGCCATCGCGCACCAGCACCGACTTGCTCTTGTGCGCCTTCATCGCGGCGGCGACGGCGCGCACGCTGTCGGCGGCGGAGACGAAAACCGGCTGGCGGTACGCGACGTCGCGCACGGTGGCGGTTAGCAGGGTTTGCAGCTCGCGATGGCCGGCGCGCTGCGCGAGGAGGCCCAGTTTTTCCGAGACGCTGGCGAAGAAAAAGGCGCCGAATCGCGGGTTGCTTTCGGTGAGGGTGAGCAAGGCCGCGCGCGGCAGCACGTAGAGCAGGGCCTCCTCGTCGACGATGAAGCGATGGGCGCTTTGTCCCGCCACCAGCGCGCGGGCGTCGAAACTGTCCTGCGCTCGGTAGCGGGCGACCACTTCCTCGTCGGCCATTTCCCGCACTACGCCCTTGATCACCACGTAGAGCGCGTCGATGGCCTGCTCCGGGCCGATGACGACGGCCTCATCGGCGAAGAAGGCGATGTCCGCTTGCGATTCCAACTGCTCCCTTTCGGCCGGGCTTAGGTTGTCGAACGGCGGGAAGTTGAAGTCGAAGCGGCTCATGGCGGTTCCTATCGGCCGGCGGCGGGCGTCGGGGGCTGGGCCGCGCGGTGCGTCAATAGCGGGCTGCCGTCGCGGAACAGGATCAGTTCGCCCGGCTGCAGCGCGATCCAGGTTTCATTGTCGGTCAGCGGCTGGGTGGCGATCATCGCCACCTGATCATGCGGGGTGGTGACGGTGGAGAAGTCCACGGTCACATCGTCGTCCACCAGGTGCGCGGTGTTGAACGGCGCCTGGCGCACGATGTAGTGCAGGTGGGTGGAGCAGTGGGTGAACAGCACCTCGCCGTTGCTGAGCATGAAGTTGAACACGCCGAAACGGCTGATCTCCTCGGCCAGCCTCGCCACCTCGGCGAACAGCTGGTCCAGTTGCGGCGGCTGGCGCCATTTGGCCCGCAGCCGCTCCAGCAGGTGGCAGAATGCGCGCTCGGAATCGGTGCAGCCCACCGGGTTGTAATGGTCGCCGGGCTCCGGCGAGAAATTTTCCAGATTGCCGTTGTGGGCGAAGATCCAATACTGGCCCCACATCTCGCGCATGAAGGGATGGGTGTTGGCCAGGCTGACCACGCCTTGCGTGGCCTTGCGGATGTGGGCGATCACGTTTTCCGACTTGATCGGGTAGCGGCGCACCAGGTCGGCCACCGGCGATTCCACCGAGGGCTTGTCGTCCAGAAACACCCGGCAGCCCTTGCTTTCGAAGAAGGCGATGCCCCAGCCGTCGGCGTGGTGGTCGGTGAGGCCGCCGCGGCGGTGAAAGCCCTCGAAGGAGAACATGATGTCGGTGGGAGTATTGCAGTTCATGCCCAATAACTGGCACATGGATTCGGTTCCGCTAGTGTTGTGGGTTGATCGTGGCCGGTCTTGAGCCGGCTCCGGCGTGCTTGAGCTTAGGCGATATATGACAGCGCGGCAATGGCTGCGGCCAGACGCGTCCGCTTGCGAGCCGCGCCCGGCCTGTCGCGCCCGGCGGGCTAGCGCGGCGGCAGGCCGGCGTCCCAGGGCGCGCAGGGGCCGGAAAAGCGCGCCAGCAGGAAATCGAGCAGGGCGCGCACCGCCAGCGGCAGCAGCCGGCGCGAAGGGTAGAGCGCGTAGATGCCGAGGCGCGCCGGCTCCCATTCCGGCAGCAGCGCCCGCAAGCGGCCATCGGCCACCAGCGGCGCGGCAAGATAGCTCGGCTGCAGGCTGACGCCCGCGCCGGCCAGCGTGGCCTGCAGCAGGGCGGTGGCCTCGTTGGCGCTGAGCCGGCCGCCGACGCGGACGGCTTCCTCTTGCCCGCCGCGGCTGAAACGCCATTCGCTGCGGCCGAAGTTGCTGTAGCTCAGGCAGTGATGCTGGGCGAGGTCGGCTGGGCGCGCCGGCGCGCCGACGCGCGCGAGGTAGGCCGGCGAGGCCACCGCCAGCGAGCGGCATTCGCACAGCTTGCGCGCCACCAGGCCCGGATCGGGCTCATTGGTGATGCGGATGGCCAAGTCCACCCTTTCTTCTATCAGGTTGACGCTGCGATCTCCCAGCAGCAGGTCTATCCTGACTTGCGGGTGCAGGGCCAGAAAATCGCCGACCGCCGCCGCCAGCTCGGCCTGGCCGAAGGAGGTGCTGGCCGCCAGGCGCAGCATGCCGCGCACTTCGCCGTCGCGCTGGCTGGCGTCGGCCTGCACTTCTCCGGCCAGCTCCAGCATTTGCTGGCAACGCGCGAGGCAAGCGGTGCCGGCGTCGGTGAGGGTGACCTTGCGGGTGGAGCGTTGCAGCAGGCGCACGCCCAGCCAGTCTTCCAGCTCGGCGATGTAGCGGGTGACCATGGCGCGGGACATGTCCAGCTCGTCGCCGGCGGCGGTGAAGCTGCCGCGTTGCGCCACCTCGGCGAAGACCTGCATGGCAGTCAGTCTGTCCATTAATTTGATCGAATTTTGAAACAATAATGTCCAGTTTAACGCATTTATCTGTCCGTATTTGGCAATTATAGTGAGCGCATCTGATTCACACCCGCCGGCAGGGCCGGCACATTCAATCAAGGAGTCGCATATGTTCCGCCAAACCCTCGTTGCCACCGCTCTCGCCGTAGCCGGTTTCTCCGCCCAGGCCGCCGATCTGAAACTGTCGGTATACAACGCCGACAGCAACAGCTTCAACGTCAGCTCGGTGCTGGTCGCCGGCGACAAGGACGCCGTGCTGATCGACACCGGCTTCACCCGCGCTGACGCTTACCGCATCGCCGCCCGCGTGCTGGACAGCGGCAAAAACCTGAAAACCATCTACATCAGCCAGGCCGATCCGGATTACTACTTCGGCGCTTCGGTGCTAAAGCAGATCTTCCCCAAGGCCGAGCTGGTGGCCGCGCCGGAAGTGCTGGCCCACATCAAGGGCAATGTGAAGGGCAAGGTGGCGTTCTGGGGTCCGAAGATGGGCGCCAACGCGCCGCAAGCCAAGCCCTTGCTGCCGACCGCGCTGAAGGCCGACAAGATCATGCTGGAAGGCAAGACGCTGGAGCTGCGCGACACCAAGGGCGTGATGGCTCACCGCGGTTATGTCTGGATTCCGTCCATCCGCGCCATCGTCGGCAACGTGGGCGTCTACTCCGGCATGCACGTCTGGACCGCCGATACCCAGAACGACGCCGAGCGCAAGGGCTGGTACAAGCAGCTGGACGATATGGAAGCGCTGCAGCCGGAAGTGGTGGTGCCGGGCCATATGATCGCCGGCGACAAGATGGACGTCTCCGCCATCCGTTACACCCGCGATTACCTGAAAACCTTCGAGGCCAAGAACGCCGCCACCGCCAACAGCGCCGAACTGATCGAGGCGATGAAGCAGGCTTACCCGCAAGCGGCCGAAGTCTCGACGCTGGAGCTGGGCGCGAAAGTCCGCAAGGGCGAAATGAAGTGGTAAGCGCGGGCATGACGCTGCATTACTTCTATGACCCGCTGTGCGGCTGGTGTTACGGCGCGTCGCCCTTGTTGCAAGCGGCGGCGGCCCTGCCGGGGCTGAGGCTGGAGATGCGGGCGGGCGGCATGATCGCCCCAGAAGATGGCCGGGTCATCACCGCCGACTGGCGCGGCTATGTGATGCCGCACGACCAGCGCATCGCCCAGCTGAGCGGCCAGCCTTTCGGCGAGGCTTACTTCAACGGCCTGCTCAACGATGTCGGCGCGCCGCTGAACTCCACGCCGCCCATCGCGGCGGTGCTGGCGGCCAAGGCCTTGGGCGCATCGCCGCTGGCGATGCTGGCCAAGCTGCAGCAAGCGCATTATGTGGACGGCTTGCGCATCGCCGAATTCGGGACGCTGCGGGAGCGGGCGCGAATGCTGGGCCTGGACGGCGAGGCCTTCGCCGCCGAGTGGCGGCGTCAGCTGACGCTGGCGGAGGCTCACATCGCGGACACCCAGGCGCGGATGCGTCGCCATGGTCTGCGCGGTTTCCCCTCCTTGCTGCTGGAGCGAGACGGCGAATGGATCATGGTGGACGTGTCGCGCTGGCTGGGTCGGCCGCAGGCCTTCGCGGCCGAGCTGTCCGGTCTGCTGTCGGAGGCCGGGACGGCAGGCGCGGCGGATGAGGCGGCGTTCTGCACGCCGGAGCGCTGCCGCTAGGCGCGCAGCAGTCGCCAAGACGGGCGAGCCGGGTCAAACCCCGGCTCGCCCGTTTTTTGTTGGCGCAGAGCGCTCAACGCGCCAGAATCAGGCGCAGACCCAGCGCGATGAAGATGGAGCCGGCCACGCGGTCCAGCCATTGGCTGGCTTTACGGCTTTTGGCCAGCCACTGGCCAACGTGGCCGGAGAAATAACCCAGCGCGCCGAAGATCAGCGCGCCTTGCAGCGTGAACAGCGCGCCCAGCGCGGCGGTTTGCAGCCCGACCGACCCTTGCGCCGGGTTGACGAATTGCGGCAGGAAGGCGAGGAAGAACAGCACCACCTTGGGGTTGATGGCGTTGGCGATCAGGCCGCGGCGGAAGGTGGCGGCCAGCGATCCGGCCTCGCCGCGGGCGGAGACGTCGAAGCTCGCGCCCGGGCTGCGGATGGTTTGCCAGCCGAGGTAGACCAGATACGCGCCGCCGGCGATCTTGAGCGCCAGGAAGGCGAGCGGCGAGGCGGCGATCAAGGCGCTGACGCCCAGAGCAGCCAGCACGGTATGGTTGAGGCAGCCGATGGCGCAGCCCAGGCCGAAGGCCATGCCCTGGCGGCGTCCCTTGGCGATGCCTTGGCTCAGCACCATCAGGTTGTCGGGGCCGGGAGAGAGGGTGATCAGCATGGCGGCGGCCAGAAAGGCGAGCGCCTGTTGCAGGGTAAGAATGGTCATCATGGCAAGACGGCGGTAAGGGGTGCCCGATCAAAGCATGAAACCCGCGGCTTTGGCAATGTTTGGCCGCCCGGCGGGTGACAAGCCGGGTGCGGGCCACTAAAATCGTGGCCATCGATTTTGAGGAATTGTTTTATGCCGTCTTTTGATGTCGTTTCCGAAGTGAACAAGGTAGAAGTGCGCAACGCGCTGGAGCAGGCCAACAAGGAAGTCTCCACCCGTTACGATTTCAAGGGCAGCGACGCCCGCATCGAGAGCACCGACAAGGAAGTGACCCTGTACGCCGACAGCGAATTCCAGCTGGATCAGGTCAACGAGATCCTGGTGGCCAAGCTGTCCAAGCGCGGCGTGGACGTGCGCAGCCTGGATTACGGCAAGCTGGAGAAAGTGTCCGGCAACAAGGTGAAGAAGGTATTGAAGGTCAAGGAAGGCCTGGACAGCGATCTGGCGAAGAAAATCGTCAAGCTGCTGAAGGATTCCAAGATGAAGGTGCAAGCCAGCATCCAGGGCGAAGCGGTGCGCGTATCGGGCGCAAAGCGCGACGTGCTGCAGGAGGCCATCGCCTTGCTGAAAAAGGACATCGCCAGCGATATGGAAAACGGCGCGCCCTTGCAGTTCAACAACTTCCGCGATTAAGCCGCCGCGGCGCCCGCCAGGCGCCGCATCGGCCAGCCATGCCGCTTGCCTGAAAGGGCCGGCGGCATTTTTCATGCGCGCAGCCGGCGGGCGCGTGGCGTCGGCGAGACTCGCGCTGGCGGGAAGGACGGTTGCGGGCAAGTTTTGCTTGGGGCTGCCCGTCGGCGCTGCCTATGCTGCAGGCAGGGCGGTTTTCCGTATGTAATTTTCCTTAGTCATGGGAGGAACATGGCATCTGCTGCCGGGGAGCGCATCCTGCTGGTGGAGGACAATCCCACCAGCCAGGAGCTGTTGCAGCAAATGATGGAGTGCCTGGATTGTCCGGCCGACTTCGCCTGCAACGGGCGCGAAGCGGTGGACATGGCGCTGCGCAACGATTACCGGCTGATCCTGATGGATATCCAGATGCCGGTGATGAACGGCCTGGAGGCCACCTGCCAGATCCGCGGCAGCGGCCTGAGCCGGCAGCCGCAGATCGTGGCGATGACCGCCAACGCCTTCGACGACGACAAGAAGCGCTGCCTGGACGTCGGCATGAACGGCATGCTGATCAAGCCGTTCAGACTGGAGGAGCTGCAGTCGGTGCTGGAGCGCTATCTGGCAGGTTAGAACCGCTCCTGCTTGTAATCCTCTATCGCCTGCTGGATTTCCTGACGGGTATTCATCACGAACGGCCCCCATTGCTCGATCGGCTCGCCCAGCGGTCGGGCGGCCAGCAGCAGCGCGCCGCTGTCTTCCCGCGCGGCCAGACGCAGCGAGTCGCCGTCATTGGCCAGAATCGCCAGCTGGCGCGCGCCGACTTCCCGCTCCTCGTCGCCGATGGCGATGGTCCCCTGATAGACGTAGACGAAGGCGTTGTGGTCGGCGGGAATGGCCATGCTTTCCACGCTGCCGGCAGCCAGCCGCGCGTCCAGGTACAGGGGCTCGGTGTCTGGACGCAGGATCGCTCCGCGCTGTCCGGCGAATTCGCCGGACAGCAGTTTCAGCGTATTGCCCTGCGCGCTGGTCAGGCTGGGGATGCCGTCAGCCTGGATGTCGCGATAATCGGGCGTCTGCATCTTCTGGGCGGCGGGCAGGTTGATCCACAGCTGGAAGCCGTGCATCAGGCCGTCTTCCTGCTCCGGCAGCTCCGAATGGATGACGCCGCGTCCTGCCGTCATCCATTGCATCCCGCCGCTCTCCAGCAGGCCCTCGTGGCCCGCGTTGTCGCGGTGGCGCATGCGGCCGGCCAGCATGTAGGTCACGGTTTCGAAGCCGCGATGCGGATGGCTGGGAAAGCCGGCGATATAGTCGTCGGGGTTGTCCGAGCGGAATTCGTCGAGCATCAGGAAGGGGTCCAGGCGGCGTTGCAGGTCGGAGGTCAGCACCCGCAACAGGCGGACGCCGGCGCCGTCGGATACTTCGCGGCCGCGGACAATGCGTTCAAGGGATCGGTTGGGCATGACAGGCTCCTGATTGGATGGACAGGTTGTCAGTATTGCAGTGAAAATAATGATGGAAAAGCGCAAAATTCAGCACGAATACATTTGAAAATCAGATATGAATCTCCCCAAAACCACATTGGAACAATGGCAGGTGGTCGCCGCAATCGTCGAAGAGGGCGGGTTTGCCCAGGCTGCGGCGAGGCTGCATCGCAGCCAGTCTGCGGTCAGTTACGCAGTGGCTCGCTTGCAGGAGCAGCTGGGCGTGGCGCTGTTCCGCCAGGAGGGGCGGCGCATGTTGTTGACCGAAGCCGGCGCGGCCTTGCTGCGCGACGCCCATGCCGTGCTGGCCGGCGCTCACCGGCTGGAGCGCCGCGCCGCGGCCCTGGCGGGCGGTTGGGAGGCGGAGGTGCGCCTGGCCGCCGACAGCCTGTTTCCGCTGGAGGCCTTGCTGGCGGCTTTTTCCGGATTTGCCGATCACTGCCGCGATACCCGCTTGCAGGTGCGCGAGGAGGTGATGTCCGGCGTCGACGACGCCTTGCTGGGCGCGGAGGTGGATCTGGCCATCGCCGGGCGGGTGCCGCAGGGTTTTCTGGGCGAGTGGCTGCTGGACGCAGAATTCATCGCCTGCGTCGCGCCGACGCACCCTCTGGCGGGGCGGGACGAGGTAAGCGAGGCGGATTTGCGCCAGCACGTGCAGGTGGTGCTGCGCGACTCCGGCAGCCGTCAGCCGCGGGACGAGGGCTGGCTGGGCGCGGCGCAGCGCTGGACCGTGTCGCAGCCCGAAACCGGCATCGCCATGGTGGAGCGGGGGCTGGCGTTCGCCTGGCTGGCCAGGCACCGCATCCGCGGCCAGCTGGCCGCGGGCGGTTTGCGCGTTTTGCCCTTGGTTCATGGCGGCATGCGCAAGGCGTCCTTGTATCTGGTGTTGCCCGACGCCGCCGGTCTGGGGCCGGCGGGCAGGCATCTGGCCGATTGTCTGCGCCGAGAGGCGGCGGCGTGGCGGGCGGATGGCGGGGCGGCCGCTCAGTGACTGGCCTGCTGGCCTTTCAGGTAGCTTTCCAGCGCGTGGCCGGCGGAGAGGATGTGATAGCGCAGGAATTCCGCCGCTTCTTCGGCCTTGCCTTGGCGGCACATTTCCAGCAGGCGGGTGTGCTCTTCGTGGGCGCGTTCCATGGTGCGGGTGAACAGGATCTGCATCCGGGTGTAGCGGTCGGTCTTGTTGTGCAGGTGCTCGATCAGGGCCAGCGTGTTGGGGCGGCGGGCGGCGCGGTACAGCATCAGGTGAAAGCGGGAGTTGATTTCGCCCCAGTGGCGCACGTCGTTGTTGTGCAAGGCCAGCTCGAACTCTTTCAGCGTCTGCTGCGCCGCGTCGTGATCGGCGGCGGTCTGACAGGGGATGGCGGCCCGCAGCAGCGAGCTCTCCAGCATGGCGCGCACTTCCAGCAGCTCCAGAATGTCTTCCAGCGACAGCTTGGAAACCAGCGCGCCCTTGTGGTCGATGATCTGGATCAGCCCTTCGGCCTCCAGCTGGCGCAGCGCTTCGCGCACCGGCACCCGGCTGACGCCGTATTCGTTGGAAAGCGCTTCCTGGCGCAGTTGTTGGCCGTCGACGAATTCGCCCGACAGAATGCGGCGGCGCAGGGATTCGGTTACGGCACTGGTAAGCGTCTGGCGCTTGATCGGCTGCAGGGTAGTCATGGTGGGGGTCGTCGTCTGTCAGTCAATCGGATACATGCTAATGGATTCGATTATACGGAGCCAGCTTTGGCAGGCAAGGCCTATATTCGACCATTTTTGTCGCAAAGATGAAAACGAATGGCGCGAGCGGAAAAGCAAAAGGCCCGGCGTATGCCGGGCCTTTTCAAGGCTGGGGTGGATAATGGGACTCGAACCCACGACAACCGGAATCACAATCCGGGACTCTACCAACTGAGCTATATCCACCACCGTATCGCTCGCCAAAAAAGACGGCGAAGAGGCTGCGCATTATACGGAGCGCTTCCCGGAAAGGCAAGCGCTATCCGGTTTTTAGGCGGATGGCGCTTTTTGCCCAAGCCTGGCCGCGCGCCTGATTTTCGCGTTTGGCGATCATGGGCCAAGCCATGCGCCGGCGCGGGGCGGCCAGCCTCGGGCCAAGAGCAGCGCCGCCGTTCACGAGGCCATGGTCTTGACCTGCGTCTCCAGCTGTCGCTGCAAATCCGGAGGCAGGCGCAGCTGCTTGGCCAGCTCGTTGAGATAGGCCCTTTCCATGAAGCTTTCCTCATCCACCACCAGAGCGCTGGCCAGATACATTTCGGCCGCCAGCTCCGGCGTTTGCGCCAGCGCCGCCACGCGCGCCGGCTCCAGCGGGCTGGCCAGCTCGGCCTCCAGCCATTGGCGGTCCTGCTCGCTGCCGGAGAGCCGGAGCAGCTCCGCTTCCAGCATGCCGCGCTCGATCTGGCTGACGTGGCCGTCGGACTTGGCTGCGGCGATCATCGCCGTCAGCACCGCGCGGCTGTGTCGCTCGATCTGGGCGGGCGGCAGACGGTCCAGCGTGCGCGGCGCTTCGCTCGCGGCAGGCTGCTTGCGCTGCCACTCGCCGTAGGCGCGGTAGGCCATTACGCCCAGCGCGGCAAGGCCGCCGTACACCGCCAGCTTGCCGCCTATCTTGCGCGCCTTCTTGTTGCTGAGCAGCAGCCCCAAAGCCCCTCCGCCCAGCGCGCCGCCGCCCAGCCCGGCGAGCAGCGAGCCGCTCTTGCTTGTCGACGCCTGATGGCGCGCGGGGGCGGATTCGCCCAGCAGATCCTTGCCTGACCGCAGCAGTTGATCCAGCAGTTTACTTGCGCTCATGCCATTCCCTGAATGGTGGTTAAGATGCTGCTCTGAGCCGGACATGGCGTGGATAGTTCCGGTCGGGCGCGGCGTGAAATTCACCAAAGCCGGACCGCGATGCCTTGGACGCGGCGCGGCCATCTCGTCTATCCTCGAGCTTGCGTCGGCCGCCTTGTCCGCGCCGCCGCGCAACCCCATTGAGCAAGCACGAGAGGCCGCGATGAGCCGGGAACTGGAGATCATTGAAAAAATCGTTTTGGGCCTGGACCCGATGCGGGTCGGCGCGACGCTGGACACCCCGCGCGATCCCGGCCTGGACAAGGCCCGCGCCGTTTATTACGAGCACCTCAAGCGGGTGTGCAAGCAGCATGTCCGGCCGGAGCGCTTGCCCGCGTCCGAACCGGACCGCCATCCCGCGCCGCGCAAGGGCGAGCGCTGGACGATAGCCGAAGACAACCGGCTGGAAGCGCTGTGGGACACCTCTCCCGCCATCACCACCGAGCAGCTGGCGGTCAAGCTGGGGCGCACCCGTTCCGCCATCATCTCGCGTCTGAGCAAGCTGGGTTTGTTCCCCGACCACCAGCAGGCGATGCTGGCGGACAACCGCCGGCTAGAAGCGGCCGGATCGCCGCCGTTCTGGCAGCTGGACGCCGCCCCCGCATCGACGGCCGCGGCGCAAGCGGTCGGCGAGGGCAATGCCGGTCGCCGCTGGACTGAGGAAGACGACGGGAAGCTCAGGCGCGACTGGCGCGGGGCCGACGCGCCAAGCTGCGGCGAGCTTGCCTTGCGGCTGGGCCGGACGCGCGGCGCCATCATCGCGCGGCTGGTTCGCATCGGCGAATTTCCGGATCGGGACGCGGCAATCGCGGCCGATAGGTTGCGGCGCGAAAAGTAAGCGAAGGCGGCTCCGCGCGGCGATGCGCGGACCGTGGCGGCCTTCCCGCGTCTCCCTGCGCAGAGCCGTCTACGTTCCGGTCTGGCGAGCGCCGGCCGGCATAGGCAGAGGTTTGACTCGCCGCCGGTTTGCGCCGCGCTCAGGCTGCCGAGGTTTCGGATTTCAGCCAGTTGCGAAACGCCGTGAAGGCGGAGTTGTCTTCGGAGCGCGTCGGGAAGATCAGGTAATAGTAGAGGCGGAGCGACACCTCCATCTCCAGCGGTTTGACCAGCCTTCCGGCCGCGATGTCGTATTCCACCAGCAAGGATTGGCCCAGGGCGACGCCCTGGCCGTCTATGGCGGCCTGCAAGGCCTGCATGGCGTCGTCAACTTCCTGGGAGGGTGAAAGTTCCATCTCGCCGGCCCCTGCTTCCGCCAGCCATTGCTGCCAACTGGGGTGATGCGCCATGTGCGGCGAATGGCTGACGTGCAGCAAGGGCAGCCGCGCCAGATCGGCAAGCGACCGGACCGGCTCTCCCATGGCCGGGCTGCACACCGGGAAGAACCGCGTGCTGGCGAAGTGCTCCACCATCAAGTCCTCGTTCCCGGGCCGTTTGTCGTCGATCGCCACATCGAAATCCGGATAGTCCTGCGCCGCCGCGCTGCTCACCTCGATGCGGATGTTGGGGTACAGATTGAGAAAACGGTACAGGCGAGGCACCAGCCATTTGGTGGCCAGAACGGTAGGCGCCGCCACCCGCAAGGTGGCCGACTTGCCGTGTTGCAGCATGGCTGTGGCTTGCTGCAGGGCGCGAAAAGCCTCTCGTACTCTGGGCAGATAATGTTTGCCCGCGTCGGTGAGAAACAGCTGGTTATTGCGCCTTTCAAATAACTTCAAATCGAGATAATTCTCCAGCAATTTTATCTGGTGGCTGACGGCGGCATTGGTGACAAACAGCTCATTGGCCGCTTTGGTAAAGCTTAAATGATGCGCGGCCACTTCAAACACGCGCAGTGCATTCAAAGGGGGGAGGCGGTTTGTCATATGATTCATTAAAAAAAATTTAATGAGAAATAAAAGTATTTTTAGTTTGCCACATTTTCGGGGAGAGGAAAGAATGCGATAACAAAAAAACAGATTGATGCCATGCATATCCTGACGATTGATACCGGAACCACCAATACCCGAGTAACGGTTTGGAATGGCAATGCGCTCAAGGCCCATGCCGCTAGACAGGTCGGGGTCAGAGATACCGCCATTAGCGGTAATGTGTCCATTTTGCAAAGAGGCATTTCCGCCACGATTGAGGCTGCGCTCGCCAAGGCCCGGCTGGATATTTCATCCATCGATCTGGTGCTGGCCTCGGGCATGATCACTTCCAACGTCGGCCTGTTCGAAATTCCGCATTTGCTGGCGCCTGCCGGTTGCGATGAGCTGGCGGCGGGAATGCAATCCGCGATGATTCCGGAAGTTTGCGAAAAGCCGATCTGGTTTATTCCCGGCGTACGCAATATGAATGAAAGCGTCGGCCTGCATAATTGCGAAAGCATGGATATGCTGCGGGGCGAAGAAGTGGAGGCGATGGCCCTGATCGAAAGGCTGTCCATTTCCGAGCCCGCCGTCATCGTGCTGCCAGGTTCCCACTCCAAATTTGTCCATCTTGACGAAAAGCAACGCATTACCGGCTGCGTCACCACGCTGGCCGGCGAGTTGCTGCATGTCATTACCCACAACACCATTTTGGCCGGCGCGTTAAATAGCGACTTCGCCGTGGAAATCGACGAGGAAATGCTGCTGGCCGGCGCGCGTTCAGCCAGCAAAATCGGCTTGGGCCGAGCCTGTTTCATTGTCCGCATGCTGGATCAGTTCACCATTTATGACCGCAATGCGCGCGCTAATTTCCTGCTTGGCTCCGTCTTGGGCGCGGATTTGCTGACGCTGAAAAATACCGATGCAATTCGCATCAGCCCCGGGATTCAATACGTCATCGCGGGTAATCGGATTTTGCGCGAGGCCATCGGCCTGCTGGTGCGGGGCGACGATTTCTTTTCCGGAAAGGTGACGACGGTAGGCCACGACTTGCAATCTGATTTGGCGGGTTATGGCGCCATACTGGTGGCCCGCCGGCGCGGTTTGTTGCGGGATTGAAAACCGAGGCGGCCTTCGGGCGCGCTATATGGCTGGCTGGCGCGAGCGTTTCGGTCCAGGCAAAGTTGTAAAAACATAACGAGGAGATATTTCATGAAGCGCATCGGAAAATTTTCAGCCGGCATCGGTTTGTTGCTGGCTCTGTTTGCCGGCGGCGTCCGCGCGGCCGAAGAAATCAAGATCGGCTTTCTGGTCAAGCAAGCGGAAGAGCCCTGGTTTCAGGACGAATGGCGATTCGCCGATCAGGCGGCCCGGGAAAAAGGCTTCAAGTTGGTCAAAATCGGCGTTCCGAATGGGGACAAGGTGCTGATGGCGATCGACAACCTGGCCGCACAGCATGCTCAAGGCTTCATCATCTGCTCGCCCGACGTCAAGCTGGGGACAGCCATTTACTCCGAAGCCAAACAGAATCGCCTCAAGGTCATGAGCGTGGATGACCGGCTGGTGGACGGCGCCAACAAGCCGATCGCGGCTATTCCACATATGGGGATTTCGGCATTCAAGATCGGCGAGCAAGTCGGCCTCGCCATCGCCGGCGAAATCAAGAAGCGCGGCTGGCGCATGGAGGAGGTCGGGGCGATTCGCCTTTCTTACGATCAGCTTCCCACCGCCAAGGAACGCACCGATGGCGCGGTGGCGGCGCTGAAAGCGGCAGGTTTGCCCGGCGGCAATCTCATCAATGCGCCGCAAGCCAAGACCGACACCGAAAACGCCTTCAATGCCGCCAATATCGCGATTACCCAGAATCAGAAATACAAGCATTGGGTGGCGTTCGGCATGAACGACGAGGCGGTATTGGGCGCGGTGCGGGCGTCGGAGGGGCGCGGCATCGGCGTCGGCAATTTTATCGGCGTGGGCATCGGCGGCAGCAAGGCGGCGATGAATGAATTTGCCAAAACCGGCACAACCGGCTTCTTCGGCACGATTCTGATCAGCCCCAAGCGCCACGGCTATGAAACCGCCGCCAATATGTATGAATGGATCAAAACCGGCAAATCGCCCGAGGCGCTCATTCTGACCAGCGGCAAGCTGATGACTCGCGGCAACGCCAGCGAGGTGCGCAAGGAAATGGGGCTGCAATAATCGGGCAGGTTCCGCTGGCTTTTTGCCGCGGATGCCGTTTGACGTGAAGTGCTGGCACGGGAGTATTTGCGGTGAGCTATCTGGAATTCAAACAGATTGGCAAGGTTTTTCCTGGCGTCAAGGCCCTGTCCGATATCAGTTTCCAAGTCAATGCCGGCAGCGTGCACGCCTTGCTGGGCGAGAATGGCGCGGGCAAATCGACCCTGATCAAGATTCTGGGCGGGGAGCATGTTCCCGACGAGGGAGTGCTGAGCATAGATGGCCAGCCGCGACGGTTTGCCAATAGCCGCGATTCCATCGACGCGGGCGTATCCATCATTCACCAGGAGTTGCAATACGTCGCCGATTTGACCGTGATGGAAAACCTGCTGCTTGGCCATCTTCCCAACCGTTTCGGCTTTGTCAGCAGGAAACAGGCGATGCGGCTGGTGGACAAACAGCTGAAATCGGTCGGGGTGGATATTCCGGCGGGAGAGTTGCTGCGCAACCTGTCGATTGGCCAGCGGCAAATGCTGGAGATTTGCAAAGCCATTTTCAGGGACGCCAAGATCATCGCCCTGGATGAACCGACCAGTTCGCTTTCTCATGGCGAGAGCGAAATCCTGTTTCGCATGGTGCGCGCGCTGAAGTCGCAGGGCAAGGCCGTCATTTATATATCGCACCGCCTGGACGAGGTTTTTGCCTTGTGCGACAGCGCGACGGTGTTTCGCGATGGCAGGAAGGTGGGGGATTTTCCGCAGTTGCGCGAAGTGTCGCGAGAAGAATTGGTCAGAAAGATGGTGGGGCGCGACATCCAGGATGTATTCGGCTATAAGCCGCGCAATCTGGGAGACATCCGCTTGCAAGTCCGGCAGCTGGCGGGGCGAAAGCTGTCCCGTCCGGTTTCTTTTTCGGCGCGCAGAGGCGAAATCGTCGGATTTTTCGGCCTGGTGGGCGCGGGGCGCAGCGAATTGATGCAGCTGATTTATGGCGCGGAAAAACCATCCGGCGGCGAAGTGCGGATTGACGGCGAGAAGATTGAAAGCGTCGGCATTCCCTATTCCATTCGCTCCGGCCTGGTTTTCTGCCCCGAGGATAGAAAGGAAGATGGAATCGTCGGATGCTTGTCGGTTGCTGAAAATATCAATATCAGCTGTCGCCGCCATCATCGTCTGGGGTATTTCTTTGTCAGGAATGATTTGGAGAAAAGAACGGCGGATCGCTATATCAAGCGGCTGAGAATCAAGACCCCCAGCCGGCAGCAGAAAATCAGTTTCCTGTCCGGAGGCAACCAGCAAAAGGTGATTCTGAGCCGCTGGCTGGCGGAGCAGGATTTGCGCGTGCTGATTGTCGATGAGCCGACGCGGGGGATCGATATCGGCGCGAAGAACGAGATCTACGCCGCGTTGTTTGAAATGGCTGAGAGCGGAGTGGCGATCATCATGGTGTCCAGCGAGTTGCCGGAAGTGTTGGGCGTTTCGGATCGGGTGGTCGTGATGTGCCAAGGGGAGGTGGTCGGGGAGCTTGATCGCGCCGCGGCCAGCGAGCAAAGCGTTCTCAAGCTGGCGTTGCCCGCCGGTCGCGGCGCGCCTAAAGCGATGCGACAGAAAGAGGGAGTGTGACCATGATTGTCGAAAACAAGATGGGCAGGCCGGTGAAGAAGGACAGGATGAAGCTGGCGGGTTTTATTGATGATTACAGCCTGATCCTCATTTTCGCCGCCTTGTTCGTGTTGCTGAGCCTGACGGTAGATTATTTCTTCTCTTGGGAAAACATGATCGGGCTGGCCTTGTCGGTATCGCAGGTGGGCATGGTGGCTTGCACGATGATGTTCTGTTTGGCCTCGCGGGATTTCGATTTGTCGGTGGGTTCGACGGTCGCCTTTTCCGGCGTGTTGTGCGCCATGGTGATCAATCGCACCGACAGCGTCATGCTCGGCGTCGCCAGTTCCTTGCTGGCTGGCGGCGTGATCGGTTTCATCAATGGCGCGGTCATCGCCAAGCTGCGGGTCAACGCCTTGATTACCACCCTGGCGACCATGGAAATGGTGCGCGGTTTGGCTTTCATCGCTTCCGACGGCCAGGCGGTGGGTTTGTCCAACGCCAGTTTTTTCAGCATCGGCAATTTGATGATTCTGGGCATTCCCAGCCCGATCTGGGTGACGGCGGTTTGCTTCGTCGTCTTCGGAGTCATGCTGAACCAGACGGTTTTCGGACGGAATACGCTGGCGGTGGGTGGCAACCCTTCCGCGTCCCGATTCGCCGGGGTGAACGTGGAAAAAACCCGGATTTACATCTTCCTGCTGCAAGGCGTCATCGCTGCCCTGGCCGGGGTGATTCTGGCGTCGCGGATTACCAGCGGCCAGCCCAACGCGGCGCAGGGTTTCGAATTGAACGTGATTTCCGCCTGCGTGCTGGGCGGGGTGTCGTTGATGGGCGGGCGGGCGACGATCAGCGGGGTGGTGGTGGGGGTGTTGATCATGGGCGCGGTGCAGAACGCGATGAATCTTCTGAATATCGATGCCTTTTATCAATACCTGGTGCGCGGCGGCATTTTGCTGACCGCCGTGCTGATCGACCAGCTCAAGCAACGCGACCATAAAGACTGATGGGGAGCCCACATGAACCGATATGCCCATTACCCCAGCCTGAGAGACAAGCATGTATTCATCAGCGGCGGCACCACGGGAATCGGCGCGGACCTGGTGGCCGGCTTTGCCCGGCAGGCGGCGAAAGTGACCTTTGTCGGCCGCAATGCCCAGGCGGCGGCGGCCTTGCTCGATAGCCTGTCCGGCGCAAGCTGTCCTCCCGTTTTCATCGAGTGCGACATTACCGACGTCGCGGCATTGCAGGCCGCCATCGCCGAGGGGCAGTCGCGGCACGGGCCTTGCCACGCGCTGGTGAACAACGCGGCCAACGATCAGCGCCACAAAACGCTGGAGCTGTCGGTGGCGGGCTGGGACGAGGCGATCGCGGTCAATCTGCGCCATCAGTTTTTCGCGGCGCAAGCCGTCATTCCGGGCATGAGGCTGCTGGGCGGCGGCAGCATCATCAACCTCAGTTCCACCAGCTGGAAGATCAAGGTGCCGGATTATCCGGCGTACGCCACCTGCAAGGCGGCGATACACGGCCTGACCCGCAGCCTGGCCAGGGAGTTTGGCGCGGACCGCATCCGCGTCAATACCCTGACGCCGGGCTGGGTGATGACCGACAAGCAAAAACGCTTGTGGGTGGACGCCTCCGGACTGGCCGAGCGCGATCGCAACCAGTGTTTGCCGGGAGACTTGCTGTCCGCCGACATCACCCGCTGCGCGCTGTTTCTGGCCGCCGACGATAGCCGCATGTGCTCCGCCCAGGAGTTCGTGGTGGATGGCGGGTGGACATGAGCGTCTGTCGAGTCGTCTCCCGCAGCCGAGCCGCGCTCGGCGAGTGCGTTCTCTGGGATGACAGGACCGGTTTGCTGTGGTGGACCGATATTCTGGGGCGACGTTTGTGGCGCTGGGATTCGCAAACCGGAGGAGAGCGTTTCTGGCCGCTGCCGGCCAGGCTGGCCTGCTTTGCCTTGACCAAGCGCCAGGACACCTTGCTGCTGGGACTGGAGAAAAAGCTGGCCCTGTTTGATTGCGCCAGCGGCGAAGTGCGCGGCCTGGTCGAAATCGAGCCCGGCTCGCCGTTTACCCGCGTCAACGACGGGCGGTGCGACCGTAGCGGCAATTTCGTATTCGGCACCATGAACGAGAGGGGCGAAGCCGCCATCGGCGGCTGGTATCGCTACTCCGTCGACGGCAGCCTCCAGAAGCTGGCGCTGCCGGCTTGCAGCATAGCCAACAGCATCTGCTTCAGTCCGGACGGCGGCACGCTGTATTTCGCCGACTCGCCGAGCGGGAAGATCTTCTGTTGCGACTACCAGCCGTCAAGCGGCGGCGTTTCGAACATCCGCCTGTTTCACGACCTGGCCAATCGTTACCTGTCGGGAAAGACCCCCAATCCCGACGGCTCCATCATCGACGCGCAAGGCGGCTTGTGGAACGCCGAATGGGGCGGCGCGAGCATTGCGCGCTATCTGCCAGACGGCCAGCTGGATCGCAGCCTGGCGCTGCCGGTCACCCAGCCGACCTGTCTGGCGTTTGGCGGCCCGGCGCTGGATGTCCTGTATCTCAGTTCGGCGCATGTCGGGCTGGGCCGGAGCTGGACCGGACACGAACTGGAGGGACGGGTCATGGCGCTGCGCGATACCGGCCTGTCCGGCCTGCGCGAGGCCCGTTTTGGCGAGGCGTGGACCCGATGAGCGCCGTTCTCGCTCCCGCCGCGGCAGCGGCTTCATCATGGAGGAATTATGACCTGGCCGACCAAGCTTCCCCTGATCGCCATTTTGCGCGGCATCCAGCCGCAGGAGGTTTTGGCGCATGTCGCGGAATTGCAGGCGTGCGGTTTTGACGCCATCGAGATTCCCCTGAACTCGCCCAACTGGCAGATCAGCCTGCCGCTGTGCCTGGAGCGTTGGGGCGGGCAGATTCTGTTTGGCGGCGGCACCGTCTTGCATGCCCGGGAAGTGGATGCGCTGGCGCACTTGGGGGGCAGATTGCTGGTGACGCCCAATACCAGCGCAAGCGTCATCGCGCGGGCCGCCCACCATCGCATGATCAGCTGCATCGGCTGCATGACGCCCACCGAGGCGCTGGCGGCGGTCGCGGCCGGGGCGCGGTGCCTGAAACTCTTTCCCGCCGCCCATATGGGCGCCGGATATATCCGGTCGATGCTGGCGGTGCTGCCCAGGAGCGTGCCGGTTTTCGCCGTCGGCGGCGTCACGCCGGAAAACCTGCCGCAGCTCCTGCAGGCCGGCTGCCGCGGCGCGGGGTTGGGATCGGAGTTGTATCGCGCCGGGCAGAGCCCGCGCCAGACCAGGGAGAACGCCGAGGCCTACGTCGAGGCCTACCATTGCTGCCAAGGGGTTGCCGGATGAAGATCACCAAGCTGAGCACCTATCGCGTCGCGCCGCGCTGGATGTTTCTCAAGATGGAAACCGATGCCGGCATCAGCGGCTGGGGCGAGCCGGTGCTGGAAGGCCATGCGCGCAGCGTGGAGGCGGCGGTGCATGAGCTGGGTTCGGCCTTGCGCGGCCATGACCCGCGGCGCATCAACGATATCTGGCAGATGCTTTACCGCACCGGTTTTTATCGCGGCGGCGGCGTGCTGATGAGCGCCATCGCCGGCATAGACCAGGCGTTGTGGGATATAAAGGGCAAGGCGCTGGGCGTGCCGGTGTACCAGTTGCTGGGCGGGCTGGCGCGCGACAAGGTCAAAACGTATAGCTGGGTGGGCGGCGATCGTCCCGCGGACATCATCCGCGACATAGAGGCCCGGCTGGCTCAGGGTTTCGATACCTTCAAGATGAACGCGTGCGAGGAGATGGCCATCATCGACAGCTCGCGAGCCATCGACAAGGCCGTGGCCAAGGTGGCGGAGATCCGCTCCGCTTTCGGCAACGAGATCGAGTTCGGCCTGGATTTCCACGGCCGGGTTTCCGCGCCGATGGCCGGCGCGCTGATCCGCGAGCTGGAGCCCTATCGCCCCTTGTTCATCGAGGAGCCGGTGCTGGCGGAGCAGGCCGAGTATTACCCCAGGCTGGCGGCCAAAACCTCCATCCCGCTGGCCGCCGGGGAGCGCATGTATTCGCGCTTCGAGTTCAAGCGCGTGTTGCAGGCCGGCGGGATCGCGATCTTGCAGCCCGACCTTTCCCACGCCGGCGGCATCACCGAGTGCCACAAGATCGCCGCCATGGCCGAAGCCTGGGACGTGGCGCTGGCGCCGCATTGTCCGCTGGGGCCGATCGCGCTGGCCTCCTGCCTGCATGTCGACTTCATCAGCTGGAATGCCTTCATTCAGGAACAAAGCATGGGCATTCATTACAACCAGGGTTCGGACGTGCTGGATTATGTCTTGAACAAGGAGGATTTCCAGCTGGATGGCGGCCATATCCGACCCTTTGTCCGGCCGGGCCTGGGCGTGGAGCTGGATGAGGAAAGGATTGTCGAGCAAGCTAAATCGGCGCCGGACTGGCGCAATCCGCTGTGGCGGCACGCGGACGGCAGCGTGGCGGAGTGGTAAGAAAAGCGTCGGCAAGACAAGACGCGAGCCGCCGCAAGCCAGGCCGATATCGCTGAGCGGATATCGGCCTGGCTTTTTGCTAGCTCACTTGCTTGAAGATCCAGCGCTGGTTGGCGCCGCCATTCCCATCCCAGAGGGTAATCGTCGAAGTGGGCGCGGCGCCGTAGACAGTCGGGCTGGTTCCGGAGTTGTTGTCATCCAGAACGCGGCCGCTTTGCACGCCCTGAATGGCGAAGCTGAGCCCGTCGGCCTGCGGAATGAACGTGAATTGCTGATTCGCGCCGCCGTTGGCGCTCCACAATTCAAGCGCTGTTCCGTTGGCGGTTTGCTGGCCTTTGACGTCCATGACCAGGCCGCTTTTGACATTTTTCAATTGCCAATGGCCCGCCGCGGTGAATGTCAGCAACCATTGCTGCTCTTTCCCCCCAGTCGGATGGGCAATGCCCAGCAAGGTGCCATTGCTGCTGCCGCCTTGATAAGCGCCCAGCAGCAAATCGCTCAGCGCGCTGCGTATGGTGTACGTGGCATTGTCGAGAATGGCCGGGATGATTCGCCACTGCTGGCTGAACGGCCATCCGGAATCGGCTTTCGCCGGCGCGGCGACGACGATGCTTGCCGCCGAGCCGGAGGTGGGCTGTTTGGACGCGCCGCTGACATCCAGCAGCAACTGGCTTTGCAGCCCGGTCAGCGTGAACAGGTTGGATTGGATATTGGCGGCCTTCCAGCTTTGATTGCTGCCGCCGTTGGCGGGAAAAACAATCACGGCCGAGCCGGACGTCGCGCCATGATTGGCAACGTCAAGCACCCCGCCAGTGCCGGCATTCTTGATGACGAAGCTGCCATTCGCGCCCGGCGTCAGCGTCCAGGATTGCGATTTCGCGGCGCTGAAGGCCTTTTGGGCCGCGGCTTGATTGCCTGCGCCGCTTGCGACCGCATCCAGATACAGTCCGCTGTTCGCGTTCTGTATCTGGTATGTCATGTTGGCGACCAGCGGCACGCCTGTCGCGGGGATGGGGGCGTTGACATTGAACGGCAGGTTGCTGGAGCCGTGAAACGAGATGCTGCCGGGGGCGTTTTGCATGAACTCGAAAACGACAATCGAATTGCTGCCGCAGTTCAGCCAAACCCCGGGGCAGTACAGGCGGGTTTGAGGGCCGGCGGACGGCCAGTATCTTCCCAGGTTGATGCCGTTGACGAACAGATAACCCATGCCCCAGCCGGACATGTCGATATACATGTCTTTGGGCGTTGAGATATGGATGGCCGCTTTGGAAAGGAAGGGCTGGCCTCCCGCAGGCAGCGCGTTTCCGAAGGGGCAGTTGGCAAGCTGGCTGGACGACAGATTGGACAAGGCCATTTTCCAGCGCTTCAGCGCCACGCCATTGGCGTAAACATTGCCGGAAAGACCTCGGCCCTCGTTGTTCATGTTGGTGGAGACGCTGGCGCGGCCAAATGGCAGGCAGACAATCTGCAACGTGGCATTGGCCGGCACCTTGCCAAGATTGCATGTCGTCATCGGCGTTTTCGAGCCGTTTTTTACCGTGCTGAGCAGCACATTCGGCACTTTGACCTGATTGACGAAAACCAGCGCGCAATCGGGCGGGCGGTCGAATGTCAGGGAGATATCCCCCCCCGCCGCGGGAAGCGCGGTCTGGTAAACCGCGACGCCCGCCGGGTATACGCTTGAATCGACAGGCAGGGATTTGTTGAGCGTCCATGCCATCCACTCGATGGTTTTGGGCTGCTCGTTCTGAAGATTGAGCGGCAGGCGGGAAATCAGCGCGCCGTGCTGGAATTGGCTGGCGGGCACCGGCGGAATTTCCTGGTCGTTGATGTGAGGAATGCCGGTGGGAGCGGGGAAGAAGGGTACGTTATAGGAAGCGCTGGTAATGAACGCGGATTGTATCGGCCCGAAATTGAGATTCGCATCGCCGGACTCGGAAACCGGCGCGCCGTAATCATAGGTCGTCGCGACCGGTTGGCATGGGTTATAGCCTTCGCAGCCGCTGGCAAAGCCGAAGTTTGTCCCGCCATGGCCGACGTAAAGGACAAACGACAGCTTTTTGCTGGCGAGGCTGGAAATCTGCTGCGCGAAATTGCCGACGTTGACTGTTTGCGCAGGGTCGCCCCACAAGGCCAGCCAGCCTGGGTAGCATTCGGCGCCGAAGACGCCCGTGCCGTAATTGTTGGCGGCAATGGGGTAGTTGGAAGCCGTGTCCCCATTTGCCGTCATGCCATAGGCCGTGTTGGCCGGCATTGTGATGCCATGATCTTTGAAGCCGTTTGCGTATCCGTCGCAAATGCAGAGTTTTCCCGCATAGCCCAAATTCCGCCATTGCTGGGCTATCGCCGCAGGATAGGCGGGATCATCCGGCGACCACGAGGTATATTCGTTTTCCACCGCCACCAGCATGACGGGGCCGCCGGCATCGATGGTGCGCCCGCGTATGACTTTATTGTAAAGCGCGGCATTCCAGGCTTTGACCGCGGCCATATAGTTGGCGAAATTGCCGCGGATTTGCAATTGGCCGGCGCTGTTCCGATATTGCGGGTCCGCCAGCATGCGCGGCGGCAGGCCGCCAAAGTCCCATTCGGCGCACACGTAAGGGCCTGGCCTCAGCAAGACCCACATATTGTTTTTCGCGCACAGATCGATGAAATGGCCGATGTCTTTTCCCGGGTCGGAAAAATTGAAAGAGCCGTCGGACAATTCGTGGAAATTCCACATCGTATAAAGCGATATGGTGTTGCAGCCCAGCGCCTTGACCATTTTTATCCGGTGTTCCCAATATTCCGGCGGAACTCTGGCGGGGTGGATTTCGCCGCCGAAAAACTGGAAGGGCGCGCCATCCATATACCAGCTGCCCGTTTTATCCCAACTCAGGGCATGGCTGCCGCCGCTGGAAAAAACGGCGTTTCCCGCGCTGGCGAGAGCCGAAGCCGGGTGGGTGGACTCGGCGCTTGTCGCGCCTGGAGCTTGGCTGGTCGGGTCGGACAGATCGGGACGGCATGCCACCAGCAACGGGGTCACGACCGCATAGGTAAGAAAATCACGCCTTTTCATCGCTGTGTCTCCTTGGCACCTTATCGGGATGCATGGGTGCGTTTACATGTTGGATGCCCGCGCTTTTGATTTTTTATCGATTGAAAACCGAGGCGGGAAAGCAGCCGCTTCCCATATGCCTGAGGGATGAAATGAGAACGGCGAGCTTGTGAATGGCCGATATTCCCACTGGCGAATATTGTCCTGGCCGGCATCTTGCAGTGGCAAGTGACAAATATTGGTGCGAGGGTTGAGATTTATTTGACGGTGGGCAGGCAAGGCGCGCGCGACGGAAAACCTATATTGTCGCGCTTGCTTCGCGGCGCTGGTCCGATTGATTAACAAGTTGCTGAAATACGAACATCCTGCGTGCCGATGGATGGCAATGCTGATAAAGAGACCGGGTTGATGGAGGCAAAATGCGCGGAGCCGGCAGAGGTGACGAAGCCTGGTTCCGTGCTAACAGTAGGTATGTTGAATTTTGTGTAAACGGACATCGGGCAGGACGCCGACATCCTCTCTGTAGATACAATAAGCTCGAAGAAACGCGACGTACCTGATGCACTGCTGGGCAACTTGCTGGCCAATTACCAGAAACCTGAAGATCTAGCCGGCGAGAACGGCCTGCTCAAACCGCTCAGCAACCTGGTGGCCGAGAGCGCCCGGGATGCGGGGGGAAGCGTACGTCCGGGTCATGGCAAACACAAGCCAGTGGTCAATCGCGCCGGAAACACCCGCAACGGCAAAAAGCCTCAAGACTCTCAAGAGCGAGTTTGGCGAATTCCCCATTGAGGTGCCACGCGGTCGGCAGGGTGTCTTTGGGCCGCAACGCATCCCCAAACACCAGAATCGCAGGGCCGGATTCGACGACAAAGTCATCTTGCTTTGCGCCCCGGGCCTCACCGTTCGGGAAGTTCTGGCCCATCTGGAAGAGATATGCGGTACCGAGGACGCTGTTTGCCTTCAGTGCCCTTGTAGTTGGAAGGTGTGCTTATACAGGTTTTTTATGCAGGCTGGAAAGCGGATAAGCCGTTGAATCCTTATGCATTCAACGGCTTATCTGGTGTTCTGGCGGAAGTGGTGAGATTCGAACTCACGGTGGGCTCGCACCCACGACGGTTTTCAAGTCTTTGTCACAATCGAAACGAAACAAAGCCTTGTGATGCGTTCGTTTCCGCATCGCAAAAATCCTTTCCCATGTAGAAGCCGCGCCAGTGCTTGCTGGCATATTCCTTTGCGGAAATGATTTCGCCTCTGCCCGACTTCGCTTTTCTGAGAGAGTGCGGCCAAGAATTCGCGGCGCTGACAGCCATTACTGAGGAGGGCGTCGGCCGGCGATGGATGCGAGCTGCGCAGACAGCGCGCCTCCAGAAAACCCGCGCGGGGTGAGCGATAAAAACCCGTGGATTTCACTGCGAAATCAACTTAACTCATTGATTTTAAAGAATTCCACCTCCACGATTTCCGAAAAATCTACACGGATTTGCCCAGCACCTACACAACTTTCCCGCTTTATTACACAAGCCTATTTTTCACGGCAATCCCTCTTATCTTTTCTTTTTCTTAAAAAAATCAAAGAGAAAGAGAAAGAAAGGCGTAGAAAAAGGCAGGAGGGGAGATACACGGGTTTGCAAGGCTGCTTATTTTTTGACCCACAACTTTGAAAACGGAAAATTGCTGTTTTGGTGGATTTTGTGGAGTGGTAAAATATTGATTGGAAAGGATTTTGTGCGGATTTTTGCCGCCATCCACAAATCCACGGGTTTCTCTGCCTGTGGTTCCTTTTTGGGAGCTGCGATTGATTCGAGTGATGGAAGAGTTCCTGCTCTTCAAAGCTGATAATAGTGGCCTTTCTGATCGCTCCGTCAGAGCGTACCGCGACATACTGGCCCGCTTTGAGGTGTGGCTTGATGGCCGTGATCCGCTGACGATCACTGGCGATCAACTGCTGGCATTTACCGGGCCATATCTGCACAAGGTGTTGAAACTGGCGCCTGTGAGCCGGACGCCATACGTGGCGTGCATCCGCGAACTGTACCGCTATCTATCATCGGTGCGCGGATTGGTTGTGATAGACCCCGCTGCAGCCCTGCCATACCCCCGAAAGCCGGCCCGCTTGCCGCGGGCCATGGCTTTGGATAGCGCGGAACGCTTGATGTGGGCCCCGGACTTCAACACGTTCGAGGGGGTGCGCGACGCTGCGATGCTGGGCCTGCTGTTGGGGTGCGGCCTGCGTGTGGGCGGGCTGGTGGCGCTCAATGACGGCAATCTGGTTGGCCAGATGGTTGAAGGGGAGCCGCGGCTGGCAATCAAGCCGACGGAGAAAGGTAAGAAAGAGCGGCTGATCCCCGTTCCGCGTGAGGCCGATTTGCTGCTGAGGGTTTACATGGAACATCCGGCGCTGTCTGAGATTGACCGCATGATCGATGGTGGCGACCAGGTGCTGTTCGTCACGACTCGTAACCGGCACTGCCCGGAGCATGAGTATTACGGCGAGCGCCGCCGCTTCTCAACGCGTGGTGTTCTGGCGATGATCCGGCGTCATGGCAAGACCGCGGGGATACCAGAGGATCAACTACACCCCCATGCGCTGCGTCACTTGTATGGAACCGAGCTGGCAGAGGGCGATGTGGACTTGCTGGAACGCCAGAAACTGATGGGGCATGCGGACCCGAAGTCCACCAGCATCTATACCAACCTGGCAATCCGAAAGCTGACCGACAGCGTGGACAAGGCAAATCCGCTGGGTAAGGTCTCAACCCCTGTTAGCCAGCTGCTGGGGGAGATGGCGCGCAAACCAACGGGCGCGCGCAGGGTGCCTTAGATTCGTACAAGCCATAGTGTGGGAATTAACTCTGTGGTGTGAGTGGCCGTCCCAAGAGGGTTACACCAGATTTCCAAAGTGACCTTCAAAACGGGCTAAATCGAAAATCAGACCCATCCTCCTCCCACTTCGCTTTCCAACAAAAAGCGAAGTGACGGGACGGGGCGATGGGGATTACAGCAGAGGTGCGGATATGGAAAAGCGAAGTGGCGGGCAGGAAATCGCACGGGGTGGGCTCCCCGGCGGCGTGGGCGGCAGGGTGGCCCGGCATAGGGTGGGGGGTCGGCAAGGCCTTGGACACCTCCCGGCCAGGGGGGGAGGGTACCTGGATAACTGCAATCCTTCCCAACTCGCCTTTGGGACCGAAAAAAATCGCGCGCGCGATCCGCGCCTGGCCGAGCTGAGGGCGATGGGCATGCATCCGACGTGGCAGCGGGTGGCGGCGGAGATCGGCATGGACGCCTTTCTGGCGATGTGGCGCGTTCTGGATGCTGAAGAGCAGTGGCAGCACCCCAAGGGAGGGCTGGAGCTGACGCTGCGGCGCTATCGCAGCTACGAGCACCACCAGCGCGACACCTACATTCGCCAGCTGGCGCGCAGCGGCATGGCGCTGCCGCTTATCCGCCAGCGGCTGATCGATGCGATGGGCGTTGAGCTGGAGTGCGGCCGGCTGAAGCAGATCATCAGCAAGAGCCGGTAGATATCCCCCCCTTATCCCGCGCCAGGCCATGCCGTTTAATGGCAGCATGGCCACAAAGCGCGACCTCTCCAAACCCCTGGAAACTGTATCCTTCCGTTGCCCCCATTGCCGGCATACCTTTGATGTCGAGCCGGCGCGAGTAGAGGAGGCGGCCGACCAGGAGCACCACCCCTTCGCCTATTTCTCAGCTTGCCCGCTGTGCGGCGAGGAGGTCGCACAAGCGCCGTTTCACAAAGCGCTGGTGAAGGCCTGGGCCAATGCCACCGGTCCGCGCACACCGGCCGGCAAGGCAGCCAGCGCCAAGAATCTGGAAGGCCACCCCACGGCTGAAGAGGCGCTGCGAACTCGGTTCAACGCCATGAAGCACGGGATGACGGCGGAGACGGCGCAGTATTTCCCGGCGCGGCCCGGCAAGTATCCCGCTTGCAGCAGCTGCGACGTGGATCACGGCTACTGCGCGTCGCAGCCTGCCTGCATCAAGCAGACCCAGCTCTTCATGGTGCACCACGCCGCGTTCGAGCAGCGCAATCCCAAGCACCTGACGCCCATTTATTCCTCGATTCAGGCCAGCATCACCGCGATCATCCAGCAGATCCTGCAGACCATCATCGCGGACGGCGTGAAACTGGAAGCACCGGCCTGGGCGGTGACGCGCGAAGGCGAGATCGTGATCGGCGAGTACCAGGATTTGGAGACAGGGCAGACGCGTCGGATTATGGAGGTGAAAGCTCACCCGCTGCTCAAACCGCTGCAGGAATTCCTGTCCCGCAATAACCTGGCGCTCTCGGACATGGGCATGACGCCGAAAGCCATCGAGCAGGAAGAACAACAGATGGGCCGCCTGGCGCCGGCCGGCGACGTCCCGCGCACGCTGTCCCTGGAGGACTACGCAGCCAAGCAGGCCGAGTCCATGGCCGCCCTCAAAATCTTGGCAGATCGCGCCAACGCCCGGAAACAGCGCGATCCGGTGCTGATCGAATACCAGCAGCAAAACGGGGGCGAGCCGTGAGCGGAGAGCGCACCAGCGCCGCCCAGCGCATCAAGGTGCAGCACCGTGCCGAGGCCGAGGTGATGCGCTATGCCCGGCCGGACCCGGCCACCGGCATCAAGCCGCATGCGCTATGGGCCAAACACGTGCACAACGTGGACCTGGACCCGATGCAGGTGCTCAAGATGCTGGAGATGGACGCCAACCCCAACACTGTAGATTTCAGCTGCCGGCGGACGGGCAAGACCGCCGTCAAGGAAATGTACGCGCTGGAGTTCCTGGCCACGACGCCATTTCAGGAGGAAGGCATCGTGGCCCCGCGGCTGCAGCAAAGCCAGACCAACATCACCTATCACCTGGACGCCATCCGGCGCAGCGACATCCTCACCGGTTGGATAGCCTACAAGAGCGGGCGTCCGCAGCTGGCGGACCTGAAATACCAGTTCGCCAACGGCAGCAAGGCCAGCTGCTACGGCATCATGTCCCAGATCGACGGCGACGGCATCAGCTTCGCCAGCCTGGAGGAGACCGACGACATGCCGGCTGACCGGCTGTTTTCCCGCTTCCTGCCCATGCTTGGCTCCGCGCGTCGGCTGGGTGTGGACCAGGGCGTCAGCTTCAAGCCGCAGATACGCATCACCGGGGTGCACAAGGGTGCGGACGTGTTGTCCCACCTGATCGAGACCGGCGGCTACCACATCCTGCCGCCGGTGGACGTGTACCTGGGCATCGAGCTGGGCATCCTCAACGAGGCCTTTGTGCTGGAGATGCAGTCCCAGCTGCCGGAGGCGGAATACATCCGCCAGTTCCTCTGCATAAACGCCGCCGCGCAAAACTGGATCTGGGAGAAATACATCCGCCGCGCCATGGCGGTGGGCTTGCAAGCCGGGCTGAACCCGGCCGGGCCACTGCCGGGCCAGCGTTACCGCAAGCGCGGGCTGCTGTCCTTCGGCTATGACCACAGCGGCCACGGCGAGAGCGCCCACGCCTCTTGTTCCGCGCTGGCGGTATGCGAGCAGGTGGGCAACTTCATTACCTTCCCCTATGTGAAAACCTGGCCGGCCGGTACCGACGACGCTGTGGTGGAGCGCGATCTGCTGGGCTTGTGGGAGTACTTCCGCCCTGACTACGCCATGGGCGACGCTTACGGCCTGGGCATGCTCACCAGCCTGAATGACCGGCTATTTGCCCAGGGCCTGACCGAGGTGGATCGCCGCAGCATAGGCGAGGGCCAGTCCACCGCCAGCACATGGCAGCACTGGCCGTTCGCGCCGATTCGCTTCGAAGGGATGACCAAGCACAGCATGGCCAGCGCGCTGCGCGCGGCCTTCCACAACGGCCAGGCGGCCATCCCGTATGTGGATGACGGCACCGATGCCCTCAAGGCCAAGAACCACGCCAACACCCACTGGGGTCCGTCCGCGCTGGACCAGGTGCAGGCCGACGCCAGCGACTGGGGGCGCTTCATCCGCCAGCTGGGCAATATCAAGTCCAAGCCAGTGCAGGGCGCCAGCTACAACAGCTACAAGATGGCAAACCCGAAGATTGGCGATGACCTTTTCGACGCCGCCAGCGCCGGCGTGTGGGCGCTGCTTACCCGCGGCGTGGCCAGCTACACCCCAACGGTGATAGCCAGCCGCGCCATGACAACCGAACAACTGCTGGGGATGCGATGAGCTACGGCAAATACAAACTGGCCCGGCCGGCCGAACAACCCAAGCGCGCGCCGCCGCCGTTGACGCCGGCCCAGCGCGCCCGCGCGGCGCAAATGCGCGAGTCCTGGCTGGCGGCGTTTGGCGACGACAGCTTTATCCGGGAGCTGCACGAGGCCGGGCTGATAGACGGCTGGCGCAATGTCCTGTCCGTCACCCCGATATCAGAGGAACCCACCCATGGCGATACTTGACTCACTGCTGGCCCGCTTTGGCCGACGGCTGCCGCAGCCCGCGGCTGGCGCCAATGCCGCCGCGGCGGCGGAAACCACGCTCCCCGATGAACCGCAAGGCCAAACCACTGAGACCGGCCGGCGCTCCACGCCGGAAAACCAGATCCGCTCGATGTACCGGCAGATGGCGGTGGACTACGACCTGCGCGCTGCCATCATGGACATCCGCCAGATGGACAAGTCGGACGGCCGCGTCAAGCGCATCCACAACCGCGTGGCGCGCGACGTCACGCGCGGCGGCCTGGTGCTGCTGCAGACCGACCCGGCCAGCCAGATACAGGGCGAATGGACCCGCTTTGTTCAACGCCTGCAGCTGGCCCGGCCGGAAAAGCTCAAATCGGACGCCCGCGGCCTGCTGATGGAAGGCAACCTGCCCATGCAGTGGGTGCTGGACGTCGCCGGCAACGTGGTGGCGGGCGTGCGCATGCCCACGGAAACCATGCGGCCCAATGTCGGCATCAATGGCCAGTTTCTCGATCCGCGCGCCGCCTACACCCAGATGGACCTCACCGCCGGCGCGGCGCTGGCCAGCTTCCCGTTGTGGCAGCTCACCCTGGTGCGGCTGGACCCGGACAACTTCGACGATATGGGCGCGCTGGGGCGGCCGTTCCTGGACGCCAGCCGGGAGATCTGGCGCAAGCTGCGCATGACCGACACCGACCTGGTGATCCGCCGCAAGCACCGCGCGCCGCTGCGCCTCTCCCATGTGCTGGAAGGCGCGACGGAAAGCGAGCTGCAGGCCTACCAGGACCGGGTGGAGGCCAACAAGGAGCTGATCCAGACGGACTTCTACCTCAACAAGAAGGGCGGGGTTACAGCCATGCAGGGCGACGCCACGCTGGGCGACATCGGCGATGTGTTGTACCTGCTGGATTCCTTCTTTGCCGGCACCCCCTTGCCCAAGGGGCTGATGGGCTACACCGACGGCATGGCGCGCGACATCCTGGAAGACCTCAAGCGCGACTATTACGACGAAGTGGACCAACTCCAGGACACGCTGGCGTGGGTGTACGAGTTCGGCTTCCGCCTTCAGCTGCTGCTCCGGGGGATCAACCCGGACGCCGAAGCCTTCCGCGTGACGTTTGCCGAGCGCCGCACCGAAACCATGACGCAAACCGCCGACCGCGCATTGAAGCTCAAGGCGCTGGGCCTGCCGCAGTCCATGGTGTGGGAAGAAATGGGCTACAACGCCGCCGACGTGGAAGCCCGGCGCGAGAGCGACGCCCGAAACTACGAACCCTACCCGGACGCCGGCGCGACCACGGTGAAGATCACCCCCGGCAACGGCCGCAAGGGGGAGTCGGCAACGGACCTTGGCCATGGCCAGTAATCTGGAACGCGCCGCCGCCATCCGCGCCGCCACGCTGACGGCGGTGGAGCAGCGCAACCAGCTGGCCGACGATGCGGTGCAGGACCTGATCGAGATCTACGACGACGCCGGCGACGCCATTGTGGAGCACATCCAGCGCGCCGCCGACCAGGACGACCGGGTGACGCTGGACAGCCTGCAATCCGTTCTCTCGCACATCCGGGAGCAGCTGCAGCGCCTGAACGAGCGGCGCGACGGGCTGCTGTACCGCCGCCTGGACGCCGCGGCGCAGGTGGGGGCGGGCGTGTTTGCCGGCGCCCTGCCGGATTCCCAGCTGTTTGCCGTCAATCACGCCGCCGTATCGTTTGTGCGCGGCTTTGTCGCCGCCGACGGCCTGCAGCTGTCGGACCGGCTATGGCGCATCAACCGCCAGGCGGCGCAAACGCTGGCCGACCATATCCAGTTTGCCGTGATAAATGGAGAAAGCGCGCACCAGGCCATGCTGCGCAGCATGGGACGCGGCGAGGGCGTGCCGGACGACATCGCCCACGCCTACAACGGGGCCAAAGCCGGTCAGCTGGGTCGGCGCGTGCGCAGCCTGATGACCGGCGAGGCGGACCCGGTGAACGGCAAAGGGGTGGTGTACCAGGCGGAGCGGGTATTCCGCACCGAGATCAACCGCGCCCACGGCGAGGCCTACATGGGCGCCGCCTTCCAGACCGATGGGGTGGCGGGGGTGCGCTTCATGTTGTCGCCCAACCACCGGGTCCGCGACGTGTGCGACCTGCACGCCACCGCCGACAAATACGGGCTGGGGCCGGGCGTCTACCCCGACCGCGCCAGTTGCCCGTGGCCGGCGCATCCGAATACGCTTAGTTATGTCGAAGGCGTATTTGCCTAAGGCCGCTGCTGGGCCGGTAGGCGTGCTTCCTTCATCTGAGTTCGTTTTTCTTGTATGATAAATGATTCAAGCGTAACGGTTGATGCTGCCATGGACATTAAGTGCGAAAGTAAAACTCAAGAAGATTTTGTAAGAGTGATTGATATTGACAAGCTTGAGGTGGGAGACATCATTCTTACTACTTCCGAGGAGAGTATAAGTACGTTGATTAAAACGGTAACGGATAGTGATATTTCACATGCTATGGTTTATTTGGGTGGCGGATCGGTTGTCGATTCTACTGGCGATGGTGTTCATGCACGAAATTTACAGAAAATGCCATATCCAGAGTCTTGCG
This sequence comes from Xenophilus sp. AP218F, assembly GCA_002213445.1. GTDB lineage: Bacteria > Pseudomonadota > Gammaproteobacteria > Burkholderiales > Chromobacteriaceae > Chromobacterium. The sequence goes on from NJIE01000008.1 coordinate 173,320, forward strand.
CAATCTATGTTTTAAGAATGAATGAAGCTTTGACAGAGAAGCAGTTTGAGAAAATTGAGATTTATGCAAGATCGAATATCGGAACTGGCTATTCGATGGGGGAGGCAGGGTTATCAATTTTTGATGTTGAGAGCGGAGGATCAAGAAAGCAGTTCTGTTCAAGACTGGTTGCGCGAGCCTTTGAGGAGGCCGGCATTCGGCTGGTTAAAAACCCCAATTATTGCACGCCAGATGACTTGAAACAATCTTCTCTTTTGAGTTTTGTTGATGGAGTAATTCAATCTATTTCGATGGCTGATTTCAGATCTCGTGGCAAAGACAGCGTTCAGGAAATGCGAGATGTAACTAAGGCGCTTTTGAGCGAGATAAGAAAAATCGCTCCTAACGTTGAAAGCATCAATGATATTAATGATTTTCTAATTGGTAACTCGAAAATGGATGGGGAGATTGCGCAGATTTTTGTTAAATCTGGCTATCTTGATCTTTGGAGGAATGATGAGGCTTTGTATCCCTGGCGTTACGACCTTTTAAAGATTGTGGATTTTTATGAGTCTGGCAACAAAAGGCTGGAGCTGATTAAGTATGCGCGTGAAAGTGTGGCACATATAGAAGAAGGTGGTTTCGATCATTGGATAGTGTGTGCTCGAGGTTATTTTTATGCGTACAAATATTATGGTTTTGAAACTTTTAAATTATTGGCGGAATTGTATAGCAATCTTGAGAGCCAGCTTAATCGGCGACTTCTTTGTGCAAAGTATGTTGTGGAACAAGCGAAAAAGGATGTGAGTGCTAGTATGTAATTGAGGTGTAATCCCCCCCTTATCCCACCATCCCCCCTTGCTTACCCTGCTAGAAACCGCGCATCCGCGCGACTCTGGTAGGTAGGCGATGCAATCACCCCGACACTTCAAACTCTCCCAACAGGCGGCCGGCCAGGTGGTGCGGCTGCTGGCCGGCATGGCCGACATGCCCGATGGCAAGCCCACTAGCTGGGTCACCATCACCCGCGAGGGTTCGTTTACCGATCCTCGCTACGGCCGTTTCGAGATCACCCGCGACATGCTGCTGGCCATGGTCCGCAACTTCGAAGCCGGCGTGGTGGGTACGGATATCTTCCTAGATGTAGACCACAAGCCCGGCGACGGAGCCGCCGCCAAGATTCTCCGGCTGGCGGTGGAGGGCGGCCGGCTGCGCGCGCTGGTGGAGTGGACCGACTTTGGCCGCGAGGCGGTCAAGGCCCGCGGCTTCCGCTATCTCTCCGCTGAATTCTCCGAAAACTGGCAGGACAACGAACAGGGCCGGCTCCACGGCCCCGTCCTGCTGGGTGCAGGCCTCACCGTGCGTCCGGTGATCAAGCGCCTGGACCCCGTCGCGCTGTCGTGTGATTCCGGCGCGGACATCCCCGTACTGCTCCACCCGGAGCTGGCACGAACCCTTCTTTCCGAGGCGAAAACCACGATGAACAAGCACCTGAAGGCGCTGCTGGAAGCCCTGGCCGCGCGCAAACTTTCCGAACAGGCGGTGTCCGCCGTCAAAACCCTGGCCGAAACCCAACTGGCCAGCATCACCGACGAGGCCCAGGCCAAGCAGCTGTGCGAGCAGCTGGAGCAGGCCGCCGTCCAGCTGTCCGAACAGCTGGCCAAGCTGCCGGCAAACGGCCCGGCGCCGGTGATCCAGCTGTCCGTCGGCAATGGCATGGACCCGGCCGGCGTGAGCGCGGCCGTGGCCAAGGCGCTCGCCGAGCGCGACACCGCCGCCAAGCAACTGGCCGAAACCACCGAAGCCAAGCGCAAGCTGCTGGCGGATGCCATCCATGCCGCCGCGGGCCTGGACGATGCCACCAAGAAGGCGCTGGCAGAGGCCGCCGCCGGCGTGATCACCGCCGACACCACCGACGACCAGGTGCGGGCGCTGGCGCAGATGCAAATCGACAACGCCAATGCCGTGGCCGCCGCCCGCCAGCTTTCCGCGCTGGGCTATGCGCCGGCAGGCAGCCCGCATATCGAGGTGGTCAACGACACCACCAAGAAGCTCAGCGAGGTGTACCGCGATCATCTGTCGCGCTCCAACAGCGCCAGCCAGCTGCATCTGGACCCGAAGGCGGTGCTGCCGCCGTTTGCCCAGAGGGTGCTGGCCGAGTTTGACCGCCTGCACGGCCATAAGCTGGATGCCGAGCTGAAGATGCTGGCGCAAGGGCAGGGCACCATGGACGTGGGCAGCGCCGCGCTGCCGGTTGGCGTTGTGCGCGAGGTGATCCGCGAGGCGCTGTCCGATCTCAACGTGCTGGAGCTTGTGCAAACGCTGACCGATTTTTCCGGCGCGGCCACCACCCAAATCCCGTATGAGCTGCGCGACATCAGCCAGGTGATGAACGACGGCATTGTGTACGAGAGCCAGCCTATCCCGTTTGCCGGCATCAGCCAGGCAATGGATACCGTTTCCATCACGCCGATGAAACTGGCCCTGTCCATCACCAACGAAGTGCAGTTCTTCACTCGCGCGTCCGCTCTGAATTGGGATGCGCTGGCTCGCAACATCGAGAGCAACGCCCGCGTGCTGCGCGAGCTGGTGGCGCGCCGCATCTGCAACGAGCTGCAGCGCGCGTCGGACAGCTACCTGGCTATCCCGATCTCCAACGAAAACATCACTGCCCAGCTGACCGGCGGCAAATCGCTGATCAAGCTGTCCAGCTGGCCGGTGGTGCGTCCGTATCAGGCGCGAGACCTGCAAGGCAACGCCGTGGGCCTGCCGGAAAACCCCATCACCGTCACGCTCAATTCCGTGCAGATCAAGCAGTGGGACGGCAGCGGCAAGCAGCCGGCTGGCATCTACTGGCGCGTGATCAGCTTCAACCTGGGCACGCTGCAATTTGTGGACCAGTCCGGCCAGCCGGTGGCGCCGGCCGGCACCGGCACCAATGTCGTCAGCTACGCCGCGGCCAGCAACGTCACCCGATTCGATTTGGACCCGCAAGGCGGCGTGTCGCAAGAGAAATGGCTGAACGGCCTGCTGCAGAAAGTGGGCCAGCGCAAGGCCATGATGAGCGGCCAGCGATACGTCAAGCCGGAGTTCCTGCTGATGTCGCCCACCCTCAACGACACCGCCAGCAACGCCGAGCAGTTTGTGGCGAGCATGAAGCGCAACGGCAGCGACACCAACGCCCAGGGCGACTTGGCGGCGATCAAAGACATCCCGGCCTGGGGCACCAACGCGCCGGGCGTGGACCTGGGCGACGAGCGCATCCTGATGGGCCAGCGCAATGTGCTGGGCTACACCATCGCCAAGCCGTTTGTCACCGGCGAGCCCTTCGAGCTGACCAACGGCAGCGGCCAGCCTATCGGCAAGAAAGCGGCCTACGGTGAGGAGTACAACGCCATCGCCGTGCCCAAGCCGGTGCGCAACCGCTTCACCAGCGTGATCGTGTACTCCAGCTCCGCCCGCGCGGCCCTGTAACCCAGCCGGCCCGCCGCCGGCGGGCCGCATCACCGGATGCGACACATGAAAATCCCCTTCTACAACGACACCGACCACTACAAGACTATCGGCACTCAGCTGATCCCGCCGGGCGAAATCCGCGAGGTGGACGCCAGCCTGCTGCCGGACTTCTCCGCGGGCGATCTGGGCCTGGACGACGACGCGCCGGCGCACATCGTGGACGTGCTGCTGGCCGGCCCGCTGAATGAGCTGTTGGCCACCCTGCCGGTATTGGCGCGCGAGGACCTGGAACAGCTGGGCGAGCGCGAGCAGCAAGACGGCCAGCGCGCAGAGGTGCTGGCCGCCGTCGCCGAACGCCTGCTGGCGCTGGCCAGCGCCGCCCAGGGCGAGCCGGGGCAGGAAGCCGCGCCCGTGGTCTTGGGCGTGGATCTGGCCGAAGGCGAAAGCCAGGTGAGCGTTGTTGACACGCAGCTTGGCGCCGACGGCGCGTCCACGGCAGCCAAGGCCCGCAAGAAATGACCACGCTGGCCGCCTTCGCCGCCAATCTGCGCAGCAGCCTGCAGGCCGCGGCATCGTCCATCGATAGCCAGCCGGGCGACAACGCCGACTTTCAGCGGTTGATCCTTGTGGCGCTGGAGGACTACAGCCGCCGCCGGCCGCTGCCGCGCTTTGCGGAACTGAGCCTGCAGGCGGGCCGGGTGGTGTACGACTGCCCGGCGGACTTGCTCCTGGTGCAGGGCTTTGACTGGGGGCGGGACGCCAAAGCCCGGCTGCAGTCCTGGGACGATGGCTGGCCGGGGCGCTTGCCCGACATGCGGGTGATGGACGCAGCCGGCGGGCGCGTGCTGTACCTGATGCCGGCCGCGTCCGCGCGGCAGATCAGCCTGCTGGGCAGCGCTGCGCCGTATCGCTACGGCGCGCGCCATCGGCTGGACGAAACCGGCAGCACCATCCCGCCCGGCGACGAGCCGCTGGTGCTGCTGCGCGCCCAGGCCGAAGCCATGCGCGAGCTGGCCATCTCGCACACCGTGAAGCCCTTCCAGCTGCGGGACGGTATCAGCGCCACCCCGCGCAACGGTACGCCGGCCTATCTGCACACCGTCCTGATGGACGAATTTGAACGGAGGGTCTGCCAATGATCGGCCAGGTGACGGTTGACGATGAAGTGATCCGCCGCGCGTTTGAAAAAGCGCCGGCAGTGATGGCCAAAACCATGGAGCGCTACGTGGGCCGCGCGGGACAGTATCTGGCGCGGGCCATGCAGCGCGAGCTGCGGCAGAACGGCAGCATCGGCTTCTCCACGCTGATCCAGTCCATCCATGCCGAACGGCCGTTTCCTATGGCGCGGGACGTGCTGGCAGGCGTGCGCTACGCCAAACAGGTGGAAGAGGGCACGGCAGCCGGCTATCGCGGCTTGCCGCCCACCCGCCCGCTGGCCGAATGGCTGCGCATCAAGCACGGGCTGGACGAGCGGGAGGCCAAGCGCCGCGCCTTTGGCCTGGCGCGTTACCTGCGCGACCACGGCACCGAAGCCAAGCCCTTTGTCCGCCCCGCATTCGATAAATCCCAAACCCGGCTGTTTGCCATGCTGCGCGAGGGCGCGGCGGAGGGCGTGCGCGCCGCCATTGGCGTGCGTGGACATTACGCCTTCACCGGCAGCAGCTACGGAGCATGAAATGCCCAGCCGCAAGATAGAAGACCTTCACCCCGACCTGCAGCCGCTGGCGCGCCAGTTTCTGGAACGCTGCCGGGCCGCAGGCCTGGATATCCTGATTACCTGCACCTGGCGCAGCGGCGCGGAGCAGAACCAGCTGTACGCCCAGGGCCGCACCCAGCCCGGCGCGCGGGTCACCAACGCCCGCGCCGGCCAGTCCGCGCACAACGCCGAGATACAGGGCCGGCCCGCCGCGCGCGCGTTCGACATCGTGCCGCTGGTGGCCGGCAAGCCTTGCTGGGACGACAAGCACCCCGCGTGGCAAACCGCCGGCCGCATCGGCATGGAGCTGGGGCTGAACTGGTACGGCCGCCCTGGGGCGCCGTTCCGCGAGTTTCCCCATTTCGAACTGGCGCGGGGGTATCAGTAATGGGCAAACGACTGAAACGCTACCTGCTGGCCCGCCTGCGCGAGCCATCCACCTGGCGCGGCGTGGTGCTGGTGGCCACCGCCTGCGGGTTGATGCTGTCGCCGCAGCAGCAAGAGGCGATTGTGACCGCCGGGCTGGCGCTGGCCGGCCTGGTGGGCGCCGCGCTACCGGACGGGAGGGATGGCGATGACTGAGCTTTTCCTTCAACGCCTGCGCCTCTGGTGGCCGGCGCTGCCCGTGCTGCTGTGCATGGCGGCGGTGGGCTGGTTTGGCTACGACATCGGCCGCACTGCCGGCCAGCGGGATCTGGCCGCCTACCGCGCCCAGGTGACTGAACAGCGCCAGCGCGACAGCGCCGCCGCGCTGCAGCGCTACCAAGCGCGCACCGAGCAGCTGGCGGCGGTATCCGGCCGGCTGGATGCGGCGCTGACCGATCTGGACGCCACCCGCGATCAACTGAAAGCGAGGATTCCCCATGCCGCACAACGCCCCGCGCCGGCTGTCGGCGCTGCTGACGCTGGCCTGCTGTCTGTTGACGGCCTGCGCTTCTACAACGCCGCCCTTGGCCTGCGCGCCGATGCCCGCGCCGCCGCTGCCGGCCAGCCTGACGCGGCAGACGCCGCCGCCGGGGCTGCTGATTCCGGGGTATCACGCGCGGACCTCCTTGCCCACGTCGCCGACTACGGCGCGTGGTGCCGGCAACTAGCGGCGCAGCGGGACGCGCTGATCAAGATCGAGGAGAGCGGCCATGTCCAATGAAACCGCGCGCGCGCCCAGCTGGCACTTTGAAAAGCGCATCAACTTGGGCGACGTGCTGACTACTCTGGCGCTGGTGGGCACGCTGCTGGGGTTCATGCTGACGCTGGACCGCCGCCTGACCGTGGTGGAAGAGAAGCAGGCCCAACAGGCGGTGATTGACCGGCAGCAGGACGAACGCCAGCGCGAGCAGAGCAACGAGGTGAAGGCGGAGCTGAAGGATATTGGGGCCAAGCTGGACAAGCTGGTCGAGCGCCAATTCGACATGAAGGGCCGCCCATGACCGCCGCCGCCCGTACCCTGGCCGCCCTCCGCGCCAGCTTGGCGGCGGCTCTGCCCGGCCGCATCCATTCGCCCGACTTTGTAGACCACCCCCGGCGTCAGCCGGCTGAACTGGAAAAGGGCGTGGTTACCGTGCTGATGCCGGACATCCAGCCCGATGACTGGCAAAGCAACCTGAGCCTGAAGGTGGTGGGCCAAGTGCAAGTGCATGAGCGCAGCAGCCTGCCGCACGATGTGGAAGCCGCCGAGCTGGCGCTGTACAGCCAGCTGGTGGCATGGCTGCGCAACCCTGGCGCAGGCGTCCCCCGCCTGCAGGCACGGGCGGCGCGGTTTTCCAGCCAGATGGAATTCCCCTATGGCTGGGTGGCGCTTGATGTGAGCTGCGGCCCGATAGACGACGCCGCCGGCGACGACGGCGAGCTGTACCCGCCCAACCTGCAGCCCGGCCACCTGAGTGGCACGCACATCGACATTGACCTGTCCCCGCATGAAACCCGCGAGGAACACCACAAGTGGCTGAACGGCGATTACCGCGCCAGCCAGCCGGAACTCACCCTGGAGACGAAACATGCAGCTGATCAAGCTGAAGCCGGCCGCTGACGGCCTGCTGGTGCGGCTGGAGGATGGCAGCGGCTATCTGCCGGCCGAAGGCCAGCCGGTGCCGCTGACCACCTACTACCGCCGCCGGATGGCCGATGGCGACGCCGTGGAAGTTATCGATGAACCGCCGGCCAAGCCGGCAAAGAAGGAGGCATAACCCATGCCCGACAACATCACTTTCATGTCCATCCCGGTGGGCATCCGCACCGGCGGCGTGTATGTGGAAATCGACCACACCAAGGCGCTGCGCGGCCTGCCGCAGATGGAGCGCAAGCTGCTGGTGCTGGGCCAGCGTCTTGCCGTCGGCAAAACTCCGGCGCTGACGCCCTCCCGCATCCTCAACGCCGAAGATGCCGCGGGGCAGTTTGGCCGCGGCTCCATGCTGCATGTGATGGCCCGCGCACTAGATGCGGTGAAACAGCGCTACGGCCTGATCGACGTGTACGCCGTGGCGCTGGACGATCTGCCGGCCGGCGTGGCCGCCACCGGCAGCATCACCCTTACCGGCACGGTAACCAAGCCCGGCACGCTGGCCGCCTGGGTTGGCGGCGAGCGCGTGCGCGTGGGCGCCAGCATCGGCGACACCAACACCGTGCTGGCCACCAAGCTGGCGGCGGCTATCACCGCCGACCCGGACCTGCCTGTCAGCGCCGCGGCCGCGGCCGGCAAGGTAACCATCACCGCCTACCACAAAGGGGAGGCCAGCAACGACATGGAAGTGTCGGTGGCCTATTACGACGAAGACGCGCTGCCGGAGGGCATCACCGCCGCCTGCGTCAACCTGGCCGGCGGCAGCGGCAACCCGGACGTGGGCGCGGCGCTGGCGACGATTGCCGAGGACTGGTACTACAGCATCGCTTGCGCCTACACCGACAGCGCCAACCTGGCCGCCATCGAGGCGGACATGGACGGCCGCTGGGGCGGCATGAACATGCGCACCGGCCACGCCTTCACCGCCCGCGTGGGCACCCATGCCGCGCTCACCACCTGGGGCGCGGCGCGCAACAGCCCGCACGTCACCACCTGGGGCCTGAAGGGCTGCCCCACCTGGGCGCCGGCCATGGCCGCCGCCTTTGCCGGCGTGTGCGAATTCCATGGCGCGATCGACCCGGCGCTGCCGCTGCGCAGCGTGGAAGTGCCGGGCGTGCTGGCCCCGCGGCTGCGCGACCGCTTCAACCGCAATGAACGCGAACTGCTGCTGCGCGACGGCATCAGCTCCACTACCGTGGACAGCGGCGGCAAAGTGTACCTGGAGCGGGTGATCACCAATTACCAGAAGTCGCCGTTCGGCATCGACGACGAAAGCCTGCTGCGCCTGGAAACCAAGTGGACTGCGGACTACTACCGCTACGCCGTGCGCTCCCGCATCGCGCTGCGCTTCCCGCGCCACAAGCTGGCGGACGACGGCATCAACATTGCGCCGGGCCAGAACCTGGTGACGCCATCCATCATCCGCGCCGAGCTGATAGCCCTGCACCGCGAGCTGGAGCAGGCCGGCATTGTGGAAGACACCGACCAGTTCAAGCGAGACTTGATCGTGTCGCGCAGCGCCGCCGACGTGGACCGCGTCAACGCTGTGCTGCCGCCCAACCTGGTCAACCAGTTCGTGACCTTCGCTGCCGCCGTGCAGTACCGACTGTAAGGAACCCCCACCATGGCACAAATGACCGGAATGGTTTACGTCACCCTCAACGGGCAGCGCAAACGCTCCAAGCCCGGCGCAAGCCTCAAGCCGGGCGGCAAGATCAAGGAAGCGGTAAACGACGTGCACGGCTACTGCGGCACGGCGGTGAAGGAGATCAAGGGCGCTGAAATCAAATTCACCATCCCGCACGCCTCCGACGAAGATGTGGTGGCGCTGCAGAATCTGGCAGATGTGACGGTGCTGTTTGAAACCGACAGCGGCCAGCGTTACCTGGCGCGCGGCGCAGACACGGTGGGGGAGGTGGAGCTGAAGGGCAACGAAGTGGAGGTGACGCTATCCGGCCAGCCGGCCGAGCTGGTCTGAATCCCCCCGGTAACGCACCAGGCGAAGTGCGGCATACTGGCTGTGTTGCGACAGATAGCTTCCCGGACTTACCTCTCTCACGGCGGTGTGGCGCTGCCTCTGAACCCCAGCTTCGGCTGGGGTTATTTTTACACCAAAAGTAGCTTATGCATCTGGTGCAAGCTGCTGTTCTGCTTTATTGTTCTTCTGTCTGCACCAGTACTTATGGCGCTGAACTTTTTTGTATTGCAGATTATGCATTTTTCGTAGAGAATCCCGCCCCTAGTAGCCTATGCTGAGGGATGAGGATGAGCGAGAAGGTTGAGCTGGCCAAGCTGAAATTTGAGCATGACAAGTTCCGGCAGTCGATGTCGATCAAGCGCTGGGAAATTGTCGGTACGCTTATCGTTCACGCCATGAAGTCTGGAACGTACCTTGGTGGAATCTATTTCATTTTCGCTGGGCTGGGGGTGCTGCTCAATGAGCGCTCGCCAGAAGCAATTAAAGCCATTGCTGAGGTTGTGAAGGCTACCGACCTTGGATCAATACTCGGATATGTGTGGGGTTGCGCAATGACCACCATGTACCAATTTGAACGGCGCGGCAAAAAGCGCGCTATCCAGGAAAAGAGTAAGTATCAAAAGGAAGTGGAGGCTGGCGAACCTAACCGCACCTCTTCCGGTCTAACCCCTACGGGGGAAACACCAAGTTAGGAGATAATATAATGCAACTATTTTTATTCGGACTTGGTTTGCTTTTGTTGATGGTGTCTTGGCATTTCATGATTAAGCCAACCTTGCGTGATAGAGCACGCGACAAGTTGTTTGACTTGCGCGAATCTGTCCGTCAGTATTTTTTAGATCACCATGACTTGAATCATCATCTGTATAGAGATTTGAGGGGTTTGATTAATAGCTATTTGCGATATACGGAAGAGATCACCTTTTTAGGTTTTGTGATGCAGCTTTGCTATTCCGATAAGCATGCTAAGCAATCTCGCAGTATTAAATATGCTGGGCTAGATAAGGGGTTAGTAAATTTTGCTAACTCAGTGAGAGCTGATGCCAGTGGAATTGTAATTTGGTATGTGATCCAAACCTCTCTGCTTGGCTGGTTTTCTGTCGTTATTGGCTCTTTTTTATTTGCAATCGAACATGCTCGCGGGGCGCTAAAATCTCTTCGTGAGGATTATAAAGAGATATGCAAGATGCCCATTGCCAGATACGCAGTGATTGTTTTTATGACTCTTACTGCTACCTTTGGGTTGGGAACGGCGACAACGGCCAGAACCACGCTGGAACGCTGCGCTACAGACGCTTAAGAGTGGTCGTGGATATAATAAGCCCTGTCCAATCGGACAGGGCTTTTTCTTTGCGGTCCACTTCGCTTTTCTGGACAATAGCATGTCGGTTTTTGCGATCTCGCACATGAAATGTGCGGGCATATGTGTGAAGTATTTAGAGGAGAATGTGAAGTGGCGCGTAAATTATCTACGGGAAATGGCTGGATAATTATTCTGGCGCTGATAGTTTTTGCAGTGGCTTCTTTGTTCAGCTGGATTGGGTCTGTGTGGTTTTCGGTTGTTTTGTTTGGTATTTCAGCCTTTTCGTTTATGCTGATTCGCTACAAAAATAAAGTGGCTGCAAATTGTTTTCCAAGGAAAACAGTATCTTTTAAGCCTGCTTCGGTCTCGCGTCATGCTGATGAAGGTGGTAGCTCTGATCTAATTGAAGTGGTGCGTAGAAAAATAAGCGTAGGTGACTGGAATGCGGCGAGACAGGTCTTGCGGTCAATTGCATGGGAAACCCATCGCACATCCACCCCGGAATTAAAGGCTCAGTTCAAATTGGCGATGTGCCAATTTGCAGCTAGCGATCCGCTGTATAAATTAATATTGCCGGCATTGCTAAGTCAGATAAAACTAACGCCTGGTTGCATTCAGGCAAAAATATATGGAAGTGTGCCCGCATTTGGCGTGGAAGACCAGCGTTACGTTCTTTATTATGCGGAGGCGATTGGGGAGGTTGTTAGGATTAAAAAAGGAAACAGTTATGCACTCTTTCTCCCTGGTGATGCGCCATCTGAAATGGTTAGCGAGGATTTTTCTGAGTTGGAGAGAGAATTTTTGCATGAAATGCGGTTGAAGAAAAAGGTATCTCTCCCGTGCAATTCCTATTGGGAGCAGAAAATTCAAGGCTGCGCATTGGTAATGCGGAAATTTCAAAAGGCTGGATTATTCAGAAAGGCTACGTTGCAAGAGTGTGTTGATCATGCGCTTGACAAATCGAGACTGGTTGAGGAGTTGAGGCTTTTGGGTTTGCCGGTTAGTGGGAATAAGTCAGTTTTGATTGAGCGCTTGTGTGAGTGCAGTCCGGAGCATGCTGAGATGCTGGTTAGTCAGATTGAGCTGTATATTCCAGTTTGATTGAAGTGTGCGGCGATTAAAAATTTACCATAATGCAAGTGAGAGGGCCTATGTACTTGGCTTTTAATCTGATTGTGATTGCTTTTTCTCTTTGGGTTTTTAATGATGCCGTGAAGAATAAAATCGGGTATGGTGGTGGCGTCTTTAATTTGAGTGCTTTTGGATGGGCTATTTTTGTGATGTTTTTATTTTGGATTGGGCTTCCGGTATATTTGATTTTACGGAAATCGCTAATTTCAAAAGCTAAGGCCTATCCAGTAATTACTGATGATGCGGAGGGGAAAATGCATGGTTTGATAACGCTTGGAGGGGCTGTGTTAATAGTGGCCCAGATACGTTACTGATTAAACCTCATGCCTGCCAACTTCGCTTTTCTGCTTGACACAGCTCGCTCCGGCGGGCTATCGTCATATCCGGTGCTCAAAACACCTCAAAATCATACAGCGGATACCGCACCCGTCAGCCCTGCGGTTTTTTTGCGTCCATAGTTTTTGCCTTGGCCCATTTTGTGGGACAATGCGCGTCCTATGGCCGGGTGTGCGGCTAATACAATACCCGTAAGGGGAATACGCCCGCCGTCTGTATGCGGTTTTGAGCACCCGGCCGCCCTCTCAAAAGGGGCAGAACTCAAAATGACATACAGGAGGCCATTATGGCCAGCATCGACCCCATCCGTGAGGCGCGTCGCGCCTACAAGCGCGCGGACAGTGCCAAGTTCTACCTGAACCAACTCCCCGACGACTTCCGCGCCGCCATCTTCAATAACGGCATGCCGCATTGCCACGCCGTTACCCTTCAGCTTTCCCCGCAAACCCTGCGCGCCATGCTGGAAGCCATCATAGCGGTGGAGTTGACCCGCGACCGGCTCACCTTCCTGCTGGACAATTGCCAGGCGCAGCCGGCAGCGCGCAGCGTGAAAGCGAGGAGGGTCGCGCCATGCAACAGCTGAACTTTGCCCCGGTGCCGTTCCGCGGCGCCACGCTCTACCTGGTGGAGCGCAATAACGAGCCGTACACGCCGATGAAACCAATCGTAGATGGCATGGGGTTGGATTGGAAAAGCCAGCATACGAAGGTTTCAGCCAATCCTGGCCGCTGGGGTATGGTGATAATCACCATACCTTCCCAGGGAGGAGAGCAAGACATGCTGTGCATGCCGCTGCGCAAGCTGGCCGGCTGGCTGATGACCATCCACCCCAACAAGGTGAAACCCGAAATCCGCGACCGCATCGTGGCGTACCAGAACGAATGCGACGAGGCGCTGTGGCAGTACTGGACCACCGGCATGGCCATCAAGCCGGGCGTAAGCCCGCCGCCCCCGGCCCGTGATCCGTTTCTGGAAATGCTGGTGAAGGAGTTCGGCAAAGGCAACCTGGCCGCCGCCGAGCTGCTAAAAAGCCGCTACGGCCTCACCCTTGACCTCGCCGCCCAGCGCAAGAAGAACGAGAGGCTCAGAAGCAACAGGGGCTATCCGCCGGTGACGGAGGTGGAGTGGCACCAGCAGCAGATGGACGATTTGGATTCTTATGCCGAGTTCCAGAACCGGAAATTGAAGGAGCAAGGCCGCTGATCCGCCGAGCTAGCGCGCCAGCTGGAAAGCAAAAGCCCCGCATCTGCGGGGCTTTTCTGCGTTTAGCCGTGTCTGCCTTTGCTCTGCTGGGGCTTGCCGCCGGCTTTCGCCTTTGTTGTAGCCGGTTTAGCTTGAGCAGGCTTGACGGGAGGTAGCGAGTTATCCTCGGGCGCAAAGACAGCAGCGCCGGCAATGCCGCCGCCAATCGCCGCTGACACGTACAAGTAGATGTTTTGCAGCAGGTTTCCAAATGCGGCCAAGTGGTCGTGGTTACCGGCGATAAGTCCTTGCAGACTTAGGATGGTGGTGGCGCTGAACCCCGCAGCGAACACGCCCAGCAAGATCAAGCCAATGCCCCCAAACAGGAGATTGCCCTTGGTTTTTTCCTGGCGGGACACAAAATGAATCGCGGCGAAGCAGGTGAGCAGGTAAACCGTGACATTCAGAAGCATGATTGGCAATGCAAGCTCCTCGCTCAAGAATGGCATGGTGATGAAGTGCACCAATATTGCGAGAGAGGTAGGCCCAACAGCTATGGCCGATCTATAGAATGTTCCCCGTCCAACCAATCGCATATTTTGCTCCGTGATTTATGAAGCGAGCATTGTGCGCTAAATCCCCCCCTTATCCCATCTCTCAAGCCCTCCCACAATGCCAGCATGGCGCTGATGCGTCGTTTCCCCAACACCTGGAGCTGGCATGAATACCAAAACCGTAACCCTCAAGCATGGCCTGAAGATTGGCGGCGCTGTCCACAAAGACATCGAGCTGCGCTTGCCCACGCTGGGCGACATGATGGAGGCCGAGAATGACGCCCCCGCATCGGCTGGCATTACCTTCCGGGCCGCGCTGATTGCTCAGGTGGCCGTGCGCGCGGGCAGCTTTCATGGGCCGTTCACCTTGGATATGTTCTCGCCCCTGTCGGTGCCTGATTTCAACTTGCTGGTTGATGGCTTGAAGGCGCTTGAAGCAGAGGGGGAAGGCGACGGGAGCGACAGCTAGGGCTGTGGGACGGGGTGTTCTTGTTGCTTACCAAGACCAGCCTGTCCGAGTCCGAGATTCTGAAGCTCCCTCCGTGGCGTTTCCATCATTACCTCTCACGGTTGAGCATGGACAGTAAAGATGTCGAATAGCCTTGAACTCAGCGTGCGGATTACCGCGGATACCGGCTGGTATGGGAAAGCCATGCGTGATGCCGGGTCGCTTACGGCCAGAGAAAGCGACGCCATTAGCCGCAGCTTGGGAGGTGTCAGCCGGTCGTTGAAGACGGCGGGGCGCGATGCCACGCAACAGGGCAGTGCCATCGGCCAGGCTTTGGCCAAGGCCGGGCGCGCCAGTTACTTTGGCCGCGTACTGAGCGATCTTGGCGCGCTTCGCCGTGAGATGCGGGCGGCACAAGACCAGATGACTACCTTGGAGCGCACCGTGTCGCGTTTCAAGCAGGCGGGCGGCCTTATTGTAGGGGGCGTGGCCGCTGGCTATGCGCTCAAAGAGCCTGTCAAGCAGACTATGGGGTATGAGCGTCGCTTGGCGATGATGGCCAATACCGCGTATTCCGAGGGGAAGTCGGTTGACGAGCGGCGCGCGGGGATGACTCAGCTTGATGCTGCGATCAAAGAGGCCGTCCGGAAAGGGGGCGGTAATCGCGAGTCCGCGGCTGAAGCGCTGGATTTCATCATCGCCAGCGGCGCGATGGATATTCAGGCAGCGATGCGGTTGCTGCCTGATATCCAGAAATTTTCCACGGGTACCGGCACGGCGCCCACGGATGCTGCGGCCATCGCCATCCGGGCAATGCAGACCATGAAGATTCCAGAAGCGCAAATTCCTCTTGCTCTGGATAAGGTGGTTGTCGCCGGCAATGAAGGCTCGTTTGAGCCTGTAAATATGGCGAAATGGCTGCCCGCGCAGATGGCCACGGCGCAGTCCGCAGGTATGTCTGGCATGTTGGGCCTTGAGAAGCTGCTGGCGGCGAACCAAGCGGCTGCAATCACCGCCGGCACCAAAGATGAGGCGGGCAACAACTTGGTCAATCTCTTGGGGAAGATCAACAGCCAAGACACGATCAAGGATGCGAAACGCCTGGGCATCAACCTGCCCAAAGAGCTGATCATGGCCCGGAAGAACGGGGTGGATGCTTTGGATGCTTTTGCCGGCGTGATCGACAAAATCATCAAGAAAGACCCCGCCTCCAAGGCGGTGGCCAAACGTCTGCTGGTTGCCAAGTCGAAGGGCGAAAACCCAAATGACGCGCTATCCGACATCAAGAACATTACCGATGGTTCCGCTGTCGGCAAGCTGATACAGGACCGGCAAGCACTCATGGCGCTTGTGGGCTATCTGTATGCCCGCGACAAGGACGGCAACCCGTTGGTCCCCAAGGTTGTAGCCGCGCAAAAAAATGCTGAGGGCTCTACAGCGCTGAATTATGGCGTTATCGCCAGCACCGACGATTTCAAAACCAAGCAGCTGTCGAACGAAGGGGACATTGCCAAGCAGTCGGCCATGTCGTCGTTCAACAAGGCGCTGGGCGATGCGTCGGTGATGCTCACCCAGCTTGCGCGCGATTACCCCACGGTTTCGACGGTGGCTTCTGAGGCGCTGACTGTCGTTTCTACCGCAGCGACCGTTATCGCCAGCCAAGGGGCATACGCCTATTTTACGGGAAAGAATGGGGGACGTACGTCTGGCGCGCCCGCGCAGCCCGCGCCGACAGCTGCCAAGCCGGGGCTGTCTGCGCAACTGGGATACCGCGCGCCGACAGAGCAGGCGATGGCCACAACGAAGGCGGGCATGGCATCCGCTGGTTTGCGGATAGCTTCGTTTATTACGCTGCTCAGTGAGCTGTTCTATACGCCGAACGCGGACAAGGAAGAGCTTCTGCGTGGCGACGCGCTACGTGAAGCCCTTAACAAGAAATACGGCCCGGACGTTGTGCAGGCTGCCCGCGATCAATACAAGCCTTGGTACCAAGTCGGCAGCTATGCCAAGGAAGATGAGCGTTGGGTGCAGCAATACCTGCAGAACAAGCAGGTGACGGAAGAGCTGATCAAGCAGGTGAAGCAAACCGACCTGGGCGGCACCATGAAAATCGTGGTGGAAACGCCGCCCGGCACCACCGCCACCGTACAGGCGATGCCTGCCAGCCCACGGCTGAAGTATCAGGTGGGCAAGACCATGCAGGAGGCGGGCTGATGGCCGACCAACAGCTGGCAAGCTTCAAGAGGGTGAGCTTCCGTGTGCGCGATGCCGGCGCCGAAGTGGGGCGGCGCAGCGTGCTGCACGAATACCCGTACCGGGATGACCCGTACGGAGAAGACCTGGGCCGAGCCGCGCGCGGCTTCAGCCTGACGGCCATTTTCCTGGGCGAGGATGCCGAGAGCGAGCTGCAGATGCTGATCGATGCGCTGGAAGCTCCCGGCCCCGGCACGCTGGACCACCCGTGGCGCGGGCGCCACCTGGTGCAGTTGGAGGGCAAAGCGCGCATCCGTTACCCGCAGGCCATGGGTGGGCTGATCGAGGTGGACCTCACATTTGTGGAGGCCGGCCAGAACCTGGAGCCGGATGCCAGCGACGACACGGACGCCCAGCTTGAAGCCGCTGCCGACGACGCGCAGCAGGCGGCGGAGGGTGCGTTTGCCGATGACTGGCTGGGCGAGATTGCCGGGCTGGCGGAGGAAGCGGCGGCAATGGTGGAGGAGGTGTGCGCCCAACTGGAGAGCTATCTTGGCCCGGTGGACGCGGCCCTGGCCAAGATCGACCGCATCATCAACGCCGTGCAACGCATCATCAACGCGCCGCTGGCGCTGGTGGGCCGTATTCAGGGCCGTATCCAGTCTCTGGTGGGCAAGCTCAAGAATCCATTTTCCGGGATCAGCAGCTGGCGCAAGCTGTTGCGTGGCGATGTGCTGCACCCGTACCAGACCATGATTCCCAATGCGTCCTACGTGGCAGGCAGCGCCAAGCCCGCTTGGGCGGTGGCGGCCGGGGCCGGCAGTGGCCAGCCGGGGGCGGGGGGCTCAGGCGGCAGCGGTGGCGGAGACGTTGGCGGCGTGGCCCAGAACCCCTACCGCTCCAGCGGCGCGTTGCCGCCTATGCCGCCGGCCATGTCCGCCCTGGTGCGCCGGACACTGATCATCGAAGCGGCGCGCAGCCTGCCAGGCATTGAGTTTTCCAGCAAGGCAGAGGTGCAGGTGGCGCGGGAGCAGTTGCTGGACGCGCTGAATGCCGAGCTGCAAACCGTGCCGGACACGCTGTATCCGCCGATGCAAGCGCTCCGCCTGGCCGTGGCCAACACGCTGGCCGCGCGCACGGCAGCCGCGGCCGATCTTGACCTGATCACTACCCATTCCACGCTGCCCGCGCTGGTGGTGGCGTACCAAGCCACTGGCGGCGTGGACGCTGCCAGCGATCTGGTGGCGCGCAACGGCGTGCGCCATCCCGGCTTTGTGCCGGCTGGCAACTTGGAGGTGCTGCGCCATGGCTGATGTGTGCGAGCTACGCGTGGGCGGCAAGATTTATGGCGGTTGGACGGAAATCGAAATCCAACGCGGGTTGGAGCAGGTGTCCGGCCAGTTCAGTTTGCAGGTGACCGAGCGCTGGCCGGGGCAGGAGGAGCCGCGCCCGATTATGCCGGGCCAGCTCTGTGTGCTGACGATAGACGGCATGCCGGTGGTGACAGGGTATGTGGACGACTGCCAACCGGGCTATGACGCCACCAGCACCTGGTTTCATGTCAGCGGCCGGGACAAGACGGCGGATCTGGTTGATTGCAGCGCCATCCACAAATCCGGGCAGTGGAAGGGGGCCAGCCTGGCGCGCATCGCCGCCGATCTGCTGGGGCCTTTCGGCATTGCCGTGGTGGTGGGCCCGCGCGCTGGAGCGGCAAACAAGCCCATCGCGTCTTTCAACATCGAGGAGGGCGAAACGGTGTTTGATTGCCTGGAGCGCGCCGCGCGCCTGCACGCGCTGATGATGTGGACCGACGGCCAGGGGAGGCTGGTAATCGACCTGCCCGGCGTGGAGCGCGCAAAAACCGCGCTCGCCGAGGGCGAAAACATCCTGCGGGCGGACGGCAATTTTTCCTGGCGCGAGCGCTACAGCGACTACATCGTCAAAGGCCAGGGGCGCGGCCACGGCCAGCACGCGGTGAAGGGCAGCGCCAAGGACAGCACGGTGACGCGCCACCGGCCGCTGATTGTACTGGCGGAAGACGATGCCCACGGCCCCAGCGCCGGGGAGCGGGCGACGTGGGAATGCACGGTGCGCCGCGGGCGCGCCAACCGCGCCACCATCCGAGTGCAAAGCTGGCGGCAGCAAGGCGACGCCGGCCCGCTGTGGGCGCCGGGTCAGCGCGTGACGCTCAATTCGCCGCGGCTGAGGGTAAGCGCCGAGATGCTGATTGCCAGTGTGACCTACCTGAAAAACGCCAACGACGGCACGGTGTGCGATCTGGAAATCGCCGACCCGCGCGCGTTTGACCGTTTGGCCGGGGTGCGCACGGCATCGCTGAATTCGACGCGCCATAGCGGCGGCAAAGGGTTGGCGTCTGGCAAGAGCGATAAAGGCCGAAAGAAGAAAAAAGACGATGAAGACTGGAGCATGCTATGAACCCGCTGCAAAAACTTCGCCTGATGGTGGCCCGCGGCATCGTGCATCTGGTCAACGACGCGGGCGGCCTGCAGCTGCTGCAGGTGTCCGCCCTGGACGGCGAAACCCGCGACGATGTGGAGCGAGTGCAGGACTTCGGCGCCACCAGCCACCCGCCGGCGGGCAGCGTGCCGGTGATGGTGGCCGTGGGCGGGAGCCGCAATCACCTGGTGGCCGTGGCGGTGGACAACGAGGCGCACCGGCCCAAGGGCCTGAGCCCCGGCGAGAGCGCCACCTACAACGCGCATGGCGTGCTGTTCCTGTTTGATGAGCAGGGCAACGCCACGCTGACTTGCAAGCGCTTCATCGTCAACGCCAGCGAAGGCGTGAACATCAACACGCCGCTGGCCAGTTTTAGCCAGGCGGCGACGGTGGGCGGGCTGCTCACCTACAAAGCCGGCATCAACGGCACCGGCGCGGGCACATTCAACGGCAACTTCATCCACAGCGGCGGCCGCCTCACATCCAACGGCATCGCCCTGGACAACCACGCCCACCGCGGCGTGCAGCCGGGCGGCGGCAACACGGGGCTGCCGGTATGACTACCCGAAAACTCGCCATAGACCTGTCCGCGCCGCTGCCGCTTACGCTGTTTGCCGATCCGATCGACAGCGCCATTGTGCTGTCCCTGTTTTGCGATGCCCGCGCGCTTCCGGAAGACAAGCAAGCCGACCCGCGCGGCTGGTGGGGCGATGTGCTAGCGGATCAGCCATATGACCGCTGGGGCAGCAGGCTGTGGCTGCTGGCAAGCAGGGCCAAGAACGTACCGCAGACGTTGCGCGACGCCGAACACTACGCCCGCGAGGCCCTGCAGTGGATGCTTGACGACGGCGCGGCCCGTTCGCTGGACGTGCGCGCCAGCGCCGTGGGCAACGAAACCTTGCTGTTGTCCATCGTGATGGATGGCAACGCCGTGGAACTGGAGGTGAAATCGTGATACCACGCCCGACACTGGCCGAAATCTCGCGCCGGAATGAAGCGGAGCTGACGCTGGCTGCAGGCGGCGAGCCGCTGCGCCGCAACCTGTTCACGCCTCTGGCCCGCGCGCTAGCTGGCGCGGAACACAGTTTGTACGGACATCAGGACTGGATTGCCCGCCAGATCCACCCGATGGAATGCGACGACGACGTGCTGATCAACGTGCATGCCGCCATCTGGCTGCCGGAAGGGCGCAAGCCGCCGGCGGCGGCGGCCGGCACGGCAACCGTAACCGGCGCGGCCACGGCATCGCTGGCCGGCGGCGAACAAGCGCAGCGGGCCGATGGCGCGCTGTTTGCCGTGGTTGAGGGGGTGACGCTGCCGGCGGCGGCTACTGCCACCGTGCGGCTGATCTGCATACAGCCCGGCGCGGCCGGCAATACAGAGCCCGGCGGCAAGCTGCGGCTGGTCAACCCCGTTCCAGGCATCAACGGCGAACTGGTGGTGGACGCGCCGGGTTTGTCCGGCGGCGCGGATCTGGAGTCAATCGAGGACTTGCGCGGGCGTGTGATGGAAGCCCGCCGCAATGGCGGGCAGGTGGGGAAGTCCGGCGACTGGGAGGCGTGGGCAAAAGAAGTGCCTGGCGTCACTCGTGCCTGGGCGGCGCCCAAGGCGCTGGGCAACGGCACCATCAGCGTCTATTTCGTCCGCGATGGCGATGACGACATTTTCCCGGATGCGGCCGAACAAACCGCCGTGTTGGCGCACCTTGAGCAAACCGGCACGCCGTTCGGCGAGATTTTCGTATTCGCCCCTGTGCGCAAGCCCGTCAACTTCCGCATCCGCCTGACGCCGGATACCCCCGCCATCCGCCAGGCGGTGACGGCCGCGTTGACCGGCGTGCTGGCCAGCGAAGCCGCGCCTGTCCGCCGGGCGGATGGCCGCACCAGCCTGCCCGTTGACGGCGTGACGATCCCGCGCACCCATTTTGCGGAGGCGATTTCCGGCGTTCCCGGCGAGTGGGACCACGAGCTGCAGCTCCCGGCCGGGGACATCGTTTGCGGCGTGGGCGAACTGGCGGTGATGGGGAGCGTGCAATGGCTGTGACCGACCGCTACCAGCGGCAGCTGGCGGCCCTGCTGCCGCCGGGGCTGGCAATGCAGACCGGGGAGGGCGAGCTGGCAGACCTGACGCAGCGCTATGCCGCGGTGTTTGCCGCCATCGACGCGCGAGCCCAGCAGCTGCTGCAGGAGTCAGACCCGCGCCGCGCCGTGGCGCTGCTGCCGGAGTGGGAAGCCAGCCTGGGCTTGCCGGACGCTTGCACTGTGGGCGAGCAAACGCTGCTGGCTCGCCAGCAAGCGGTGGTGGCCAAGCTCACCGATGCAGGCGGCGCGCGCGTGCCGCGCTTCCTTGGCCTTGCGGCGGCGCTGGGCTACCCCGGCGCGACCATCACCAGACACCGTTACCACACTTGCGAAATGAGCTGTGAGGAGCCGCTGAACGACATCGGCTGGCGGCACACCTGGACGCTGAACCTGCCCAGCGGCGCGCGCGTGATCGACGCCACCACCGAGTCCACGGTGGATGAGCCGCTGCGCACCTGGGGTGACACCATGATCGACTGCGTGATGCACCGGGAGGCCCCGGCTGTCAGCACGGTATTGATTGCCTACGGAGGAAACCAATGAGACGAGTAGGGATAGACCGCAACCCGGTGAAAGATAAATTCGGGGCCGGCAAACACGGTTTTGGCCCGGGCGACCCGCAAACCGGCAACCCGGCAACCACGCCAGGCTTCGAGTTTTTTGACGCGGTGCAGGAAGAGATGGCCAGCGTGGTGGAGGGGGCCGGTTTTTCCCTGAAACCGGACCAGAACACCCAGCTGCTGCAGGCAATCAAGCAGTTGGCCTGGGGCAATACCAGCGCCCGCCGTGCGATTGTGGCCGGGCAAGGCGTGACTGTCAGCAACGGCGACGGCGTAACCGGCAATCCCACCGTGGCGCTGGCCAATAGCGGCGCGGCGGCGGGCACGTACGGCATGGTGACGGTGGACGCGATGGGCCGGGTGACGGCGGGCCGGCAGATGCAGCCGGCTGACGTGCCGGGGCTGGATTGGTCGAAAATCACGTCAGGCACACCGACGACGCTGGCGGG
This sequence comes from Xenophilus sp. AP218F, assembly GCA_002213445.1. Lineage (GTDB taxonomy): Bacteria > Pseudomonadota > Gammaproteobacteria > Burkholderiales > Chromobacteriaceae > Chromobacterium. The sequence continues at coordinate 195,179 of NJIE01000008.1, forward strand.
GTATGGGATTTCGGATGCTGCAGCGATGCGCGGCCGTGCGCCGGCAGGTGTTGGGTTGGATTGGAATTCGTTGACCCTGTACGGCGTGTACGCGGTCGCGGTCGGTTCTTTTGACGGCAGCAATCATCCGCGCAGCGTTTTCCCTGATGCACCGACTTATGGCATGTTGGAAGTCTTGCCGTCCCTCGATTCTTCGGGATTGTTGCAGCGCTATACAAGCACTGCTGCAGATTGGGTTTTGCAGCGCTCGAAGTGGGGGACTGGCGAGTGGTCTCAATGGCAGCGTATCGGCATCTCTACTGTCGTCGCCCCGCCCGGCAAAGTTTCGCACTTCGCAATGACCGCCCCGCCCGCCGGCTGGGTGAAATGCGACGGCGCGCTGTTGTCCCGCGCGGCTTATCCCGCGCTGTTTGCCGCCATCGGCACCACCTTCGGCGCGGGCGACGGCAAAACGACGTTCGGCGTGCCGGATTTGCGCGGCGAGTTTGTGCGGGGGTGGGATGATGGGCGAGGGGTTGATTCGAGCCGCGCGTTTGGATCGTCGCAGTCGGGCCAGAACCAGAGCCACGAACACGGCTGGGGCATCTGGTCCAGCCGCACCGTTGAAGTGCCAAACGGCGATTTCGCTCCCAATGGCGTGCTTCTTAAGCAAGTTACAGGAAGTGCGGTTGAATTTGACAATTATTCATATGGCGATACGACGAATCTCCCCGGGCCGGCAAACATCGTCAAAGGGGTGACAAGTGGCCAAGGCGGCAATGAAGCCCGCCCCCGCAACGTCGCACTGCTCGCCTGCATCAAAATCTGACGGAGGCCATCATGACCGAAATCGCAGAAAAGACCGTCTACAGCTACAGTTCGCAAACCGGCGAGTACGCCGGCGAAACCACCGCCATGCGCTCACCGCTGGACGAAGCCGAGGTGTACCTGATCCCCGCCTGGGCTGCCGACGCCGCGCCGCCGGCAGCCGGCAAGCGCGAGGCCGCCGTGTTCCGAGCGGACGACGGCAGCGTGCCCAGCCACTGCCTGAACGGCGGACGCTGGCAGACCGTGCCGGACTGGCGGGCCACGCCGCTGTGGAGCAAAACCACCGCGCAGCCGGTGACGGCGCAGCTGGGCGACACCCCGGACAGCCTCGCCGCCACCGAGCTGGAACCGCCGTCGTTCGGCGTGTGGAAGGGCAAAGGCTGGGTGGTGGACAAAGCCGCGCAGCTGGCCGCGCAAACCGCCGCGGCCGAGGCCGATATCGCCGCGCGCCGCGCCCAGGCCGACGCCGCCATTGTGCCGCTGCAGGATGCCGTCGATCTGGCGATGGCTACGCCGGCCGAGGCCGAACTGCTGGCCGCGTGGCGGCGCTACCGGGTTGAGCTATCGCGGGTCGCGGGGCAGTCGGGGTATCCGACGCAAATTGACTGGCCAGCCACGCCGGCGTGATGCCGGCCGCGTAATGTGACAAAACCCGCTCCCCGGCGGGTTTTTTTCTACGTAGTTTCCACTAGAACAGAGAGAACATCCGATGAGAATTTATGCAGATACAGGACATCAGCCGACTTACCAGCCACATGCTGGCCCTGCTCGACAAGATGACGCAGGTGAATGACATGCAGGGCATCGCGCGACTGGTGGTGGCCTGGCATGGGCTGTTGCCGTTTGGCACGCGCGCGTTGCTGGTGGTCGGTGTGGCTGGCGCGGCGCGGCAGCCAACCGAGGTGCTGGGCAATGTCGGCTGGCCGGAGTCGTGGCCGGCGGAGTACGCACGCATCCGCGCGCATCGGGTGGACCCGGTGTGGAACAGCCCGCCGGGGCGACTGGTTGTCTGGTCTCAAGCCCTGAAGGTGGAGCGTCAGCCCGGCATGCGAGCGTTTTTGCGGGTGGCGGCCGAGGCGGAGCTGACCCACGGCGTGAGCTGGATTGAGCAACGCGGCCAGTTCCGCATCATCTTTTCGCTGGCCGGGCAGGCTGTGGAGTCGGACCCGGTGACAGCGGAGCTACTGGCCAGCCTGGCGCCGAGGCTGGCCGACATCGTGGCGCGCGTACTGTCCGAAAGGCCAGTTATAGACGATCTGGACGCGAGAGACTGCAGCATCCTGCAGTTCATGCTGCACGGGCATGGGGACGACGAGATTGCCCGCAGCATAGGCATTTCGGTGCGCACGGTGCGGGCCAGAATCAACCGGATCAGGGGGGTGCATGGCGCGCGGAACCGTGTTGACCTGGTGCGCCGGCTATTCCAGCTGCGGCCGGAGGCTGTAACCGGTAGGTAAATGCCCGTAACGGCGGGATGTCAGAAGTGCGATTTACCGGCGCAACGCCGGCGAGTAAATTTCGCGGCATAAATACAGAGGTTTTTATGCCAGTTTTTCCGTTGATGTTTCACCGCCGGGTGGCAGCCTGGCTTACTTCTTCACCGCGCGCTCGCAGCTGGCCAGATCTTGCTGAAAATGGCGCTGCTTCCTGTCGCGCCAGGTGTAATCCTTGCGCTCGTACGCTTCCAGGAAGCCGATCATATCCGTCACCGCAGAGTGGCAGTCCATGTAGTCGGCGTGTCGGGCATCATCTGGCCACGCATGAAAGCGCTGATACGCATCGCGCTTTATCCGCTGCAGCGCGACTTTATCCCCGGATTTCCCTGCTCGGTTCACGTCCACGCGGGCTTTGTGCAGCCATGCCAACAGGGCTTTGGCGTCGCCTTGGGGGTTGGCCGCCATAGTGGCCGGCGCGGCCAGCGTCAGGGCGAGGAAGAGGGCGAGAGCGGGCTTCATTTGCTGATCCAGTCTCGCATGAACTGCAACAGGATGGCGCGCTTGGCGCGGGGCAGTTGCTCGAATAGATCGATGACTTCTTTCAGGTCTGGGCTTAGCGGGAACTCTGCCGCCGGAATTTCCGACGGCACGTAGCTCAACTCCATCGCTCCGCGGCCCGTGGCTAGCCAGTCGTAGCTGACGTGTAAGGCCAAGGCGATACGGGATAGATTGTCAGTGGTCGGCTCGGATTTGCATTGCTCCCATAAGGATGCGCTGCATTGAGTTACGCCGACCTCATCTGCCAGCCATTGTTGAGAGCGATTCCGCGTCTTTCTGGCCTCTTTTATCCGATTGCCAATCATGCGTAGCTACTTAGTAAGCGAACGTAGGATGGCCATGATCGATTGTCGAAGGCTGACGTTCAAGGACCTGTATCGATCTAGGAGTTCAGTTTCATCAGCGGTGAGCGGCATCTGATCGCTTGCCTGTATAGGCGAAGCGGTAAGGTACATATCCCCCCGGCCGGTTGCTAACCAGTCATGGCTGACACGCAACACTTGAGCAATGCGTGACAGATTTTCGGTCGTGGGCTCACTCCGACAAATCTCCCATGCACTGACCGATGACTGGAGAACACCTACTTCGTCCGCTAGCCATTGCTGAGACTGTTTGCGCGCCTTACGCGCTTCTTTGATTCGAGATCCAATCATTTTTGAATTTTATGTGTGTTGCGCATATTTGCGTAATGCAAATTGTTGTTGACAGTTAAATGTCTATGGAACATATTTCCATCAAACATAAATGTTTGTGAGGCATAAAATGATGAATAGCCATCTGCGAGAGGCTCGCAAGCGTATGGGAATGACCCAGCCAGAATTGGCAAGGCATGTGTCGGTTTCTCAAGGGCATATCAGCCGACTTGAGAGGTTAAAAGACAACGCATCACCTGATCTGGCGAAGCGTTTGGCACAGGTGCTGAACATTCCCGTCACCAAAATTCTTTATCCAGACGAATGATTGCGCCGCCGGCACGGGCTAGGTGCGGGCGGCGCGGGATGGTGCTGATAACTACGGTGTGGCAACTCAAGTATCAGCGCCTGTTTAGCTCGCGACAAGTGGGAATCGACAGGAGTTAATACAAATGAACATTTCAGTGGCGGCAAGCCAGACGCCGGCTCCGGCGGACGTATTCGGCATGCTGCATCTTTCGGCCAAGGCGTTTGGCATCACAAGGCTGGCGGGTGTCATGCGCGTCTCTCCCGGCGTGCTGACCAACAAGCTGGCACCCATGGCTCACCACCACAAAACCACGCTGGACGATTTCATCCAGGTGCTGCGCATTACTGGCGACTTGTCGCCGCTGGATGCGCTGTGCCGGCTGTTCGATAGCGCCCGTTACCAGTTGCCGCGGCTGGATAACGTGTCCGACTCCGCGCTGCTGGATTTGGTCAACAAGGTTCATGCCGAAGGCGGCGATGTGCATCGCTCCATGAACGAGGCGCTGGCTGACGGCATCGTGACCCAGGACGAATTCAACGAAGTGGATTGCGAGCTGATGGAGTGGATCGCCGCCATCGTGGAGCTGCGCAACCGTTTTGGCAGCCTGGTGGTGAAGCCTTCAGAGACTCAGGTGTGCCCCTCGGTTTGAGGGGTGTGTCCCCGGCCGCCAGGCCATTTCCGTGAAAGAGAGAGAACCATGCTGCAAAAAGTTACGCAGGCCACGCCATTCGCCTTTGGCGAAATCGAGTTGTCGCAAACCGTCTTCATCGATGGCGTGCCGTACGCCACCCGTCGGGCGGTGGGGGAGTGGCTGGAGTATGCCGATCCGCAAAAGGCGATTGACAAGATTTTGGAGCGGAATCTGCACATTGAAGCCCATTCAGTACCCGTCAGATTGACGGGTACTGACGGCAAAAACTATGAGACCCGTGTCTATCACCCGATCGGCTTCCTGCTGATGGTGATGGAGTCCGGCCAGCCCAAGGCGCACGAGATGAAAGCCGCGGTGGCGGAGTTTGTCTGGAGCTTTGCTGGCCCGCGCCAGCTGGGTTTTCGCGAGCGGGATAGCTTGCTGCGGCAACGCCGGCAACTGGTGCTGGACCTGACCAAATTGCGCGACGCTTTTGGCCGGCAAGCTCTGATGGCTGATTTGCGTCAGGTGAGTTTGTCTTTGGGCTTGCCGCTGCCGGATGTGGCCTGGCTTGGCAAGGATGCGGACCAGTTGCAGCTGCCTGGGCTGTAAGCCAGACGGGAGGGGCGATGTCTTGCAGAACCACCATTCCGGGGCAGTTGCCCCTCTCGTTGGAGCCCGATCGCGCAGAACTGACGGAGCAGGCGCTGCGTATGGCGCACAAGCGCGCCCGTTTGCGGCAGCCGTTTGAGCGGGCGATGGAAAACCCGGCGCTGGCGATTTGCATCACGCGCACCGCGCTGGCCCTATTGAGGAGAAGGCCGTGATGGGCAATCTGATTCAGCTGTTTACCCCTGGCTATCAAAACCGTACCGGCCGGTTCCGCCTAGTGTTTGGCGAGGATGCTGTGATTTACGGTGGCGGCGATAGCGCTTCGGTGAAGTTTTGCCGCGGCGAGCAGGGGCTGGAGGTGGAGTGCATGGGTATGGGGAGGCCGCCTTGCCGCCTGAAAGTCTTGCCGGACGAGCACATCCAGCTGTTTGTCAACGGCAAGCGCCTATTGCTGTGGGTGCAGTACGTGACGCCAACCCACGTTGTGGTGGATGCGGCCGAGGAGGTGGGAGCGGACCTCGCCATGGTTGTTATGCCCGCCACCGCCTGACTGGCAAAGAAGAGAGGAAACCATGAAACGCTATCTGACACCGGCCGAGCGCCAGCAGTTGCTGAACGCGGCCTATCGCATCAACGATCCGCTGGCCCAGCGGGATTACCACCTGATGAGCGCGCTGTATTACAGCGGCTGCCGGATTGGCGAGTTTCTGAGCATCACGCTGGCCGATGCATGGGACGCGCTGAAAACCGGCTATCTCTACCTGCCGGCGGCGCACCGCAAGGGCGGCAAGCGCGATCACAGCGTGTACTTGACCAAGCCGCTGCGCACGCATCTGGTTGCGCTGCTCAACATGAACCCGTCCCAGCAAGGCGGCGATCCGCTGGTGCCGGGCCGCCACGGCGCGCCGCTGACCGAGCGCGCCGCCCAGATGCGCGTGGCGTATTGGGCGGAAGAGGCGGGCATCGCGATGAAAGTCACCCCGCACTGGTTCCGCCACTCTCTTGCCATGGACCTGCTGCGCGCCAGCACCGCGGCGGAGCCGCTGCTGATCGTCAAGAGCGCCTTGGGCCATTCATCCCTCAACAGCACCGCGATGTACACGACCCCCAGCCGCGAAGACCTGGAAGATTCGATGAACGCTGTAGCCGGCACCGGTGGCCAGCGCGTGACCAAGGCGCAGCTGCGCAGGGTGTACAGCAAGAGGAGGGCGGGGTGATGGCTTCCCTCTATGCCCAGGCCCTGGAGCACTACAGCACTTCTTTCGTGGCCACGCTGGCGGCGCTTAAGCGTCAGCAGGCGCTGTTCAGTCGCGTAGAAGCCGTGGCCGAGTCAATCAACCACGACACCGCCGCGCAGGCTGAGGCCTGCTTCCTGCCGCCAGCCAGCGCCTTCATCCGGCTGCACGCGCCGGTGAATGTTGCCAGCGAGCTGGAAGGCGTTTGCAAGCGCCACCAGCTGACGCCGGTGAAAAACGGCGCGGGCTGGATGCTGGCGCCGATCGATCACCAGCAGGGGGCCATCCTGCTGCTCAACAAAGGGGAAAAGCCATGAGCTACAGCGACGAACCGCGCATCATCCGCGCCGCAGGCCGCGCGCCGGCCATTCCAAGCCTGGCCGCCATGTTGATGTCCATTCCGCCCGAGCAGCTGCTGGCGGCGCCCGTGGTGGATGTGCCCAACCGCGAGGTGGCGCAGATGACGCAAATCCGCAGCCGCTTTGCCGGCCGGCGCTTCTGCCGCAACGATGTCGCCGCCGCGCTGGGCATCCACGAGAACCGCGCCGCGTACCTGGTGCAGAAACTGATCATGGCCGGCATGGCCGCGCATGTGGAGACGCAGCGCGGCGGCCGGAAGATTTACAAGTTGAGGGGAGAGCGAGAGTGACCACCGCCCTTATCCAGACCGTTTCCGGCCGCTACGTTGACATCTTGCACCCCTCGCCGGGCGACATCGAGATCCACGACATCGCCCACCACCTGGCGCACTTGTGCCGCTTTGGCGGCGCGTGCCGGCAGTTCTATAGCGTCGCCGAGCATTCGGCGCGGGTGGCGGCTGTGCTGCCGCGCCGCCTGCGCCTGGCCGGTTTGCTGCATGACGCAACCGAAGCATACGTGGGCGATGTGGTGAGCCCGATCAAGCGGATTCTGCCCAGCTACCAGTACGCCGAGGGACTGGTGGCCGAGGCGATCGAGGCCCGCTTTGGCCTGCAGCTGAGCGATGAAGACCGAGCGGCGATCCGCCGTGCGGACTTGACGCTGTTGGCAACGGAACGGCGCGACTTGATGCCGCGCGACGATACCGAATGGCCGATTCTGGCCGGGGTGGCTCCCCTGCCGGAACGCATCAAACCCCTGTCGATCGACGATGCTGTGGCGCAGTTTTGCGTGGTGTACGAGGAGTACGCGCAGCTGGATCTGATCGGCGCTTGAATCAAACAGGTGTGGCAATGGCAAATATCAAGACTCTTCTTCCGTTTTCCGCCGACAGGCGCGTTTTCCGCAGCTTTGGCCACGCGATCGTGGCCGAGCATGGGTTGGTGGCGGTGGCTCCGCTGCACGCCCTGGATGGCAGCTTGCTGGGGCTGGTGGACGGCTGCCCCGTTCCCTGGGACGAAGCCTGCGCGGTGATCGACGCCGGCGGCGGCGCGCCGGTGGAGCTGGATAGCCGGGATTTCACCGATGTGGTGGCCAGGTTGGCCACCGTTGCGGTGACCGGTTGGCGAATGGCCACGCTGCCGGCGCTGCGCGCCGTGGTGTTTGGCCACGACAACGGCGTGAAGGTGGCCATCGCCGCCGAGCTGGCGCTTGCCGGCGCCGCACCTGCCTACCAGTAAGAGAGCAAAACCATGGCATCAAACAACCCGCGGATGGGGGAGTGGTTCGCTCGCCTCAAAGACTTGGACCTGCATGACGTGGCCGACCGGCTGGGCATGAAGCGCCACGGCAGCAAGGGCAATTACTTCAGCCCGGCGCGCAAGGAGACCCAGCCCAGCTTGTCGATCTACGACGCCAACGGCAGCCGCCGCGCTGGCTGGAAAGATCACACCACCGGCGACGGCGGCACGGCGATCGACCTGGTGATCTACGCCGGCCTGGCCAATGAGCACATGGAGGCCGCCAAGCTGCTGGGCGACTGGTTCGGCATCCCGATGCCGAAGCCGGACGCGCCGGCGGCGCAAACCCGCAAGTCCACAGAGGAGTGGATCGCCGACCGCTGCCTGCAGAACACTGACCTGGTGCTGGACTACCTGCGCGGCCGGGGGATTGCAGAAGAGGCGCTGCAGCGGGCGTTGAAGAGCAAGACGATAGGCTGGAATGAATGGACGTCCACCAAGGTGGCGCCAGGCGAACCCGGCCACGGCGGCGCGGCGGCCGCCTTCATTGTGCGGACGCTCAATCCGGGGCGGGTGGTGGCGGTGGATCTGCGCTATCAAGACCCGGCGCTAAACGGCGGCGTGAAAACCCAATGCCAGGGCGAGAAAAGCGGCTACGGCTGGTACAGCGACCTGCACCGGCTGAAGCGCGCCCATACCGTCTACATCGTGGAGTCGCCGGTCAATGCGCTGTCGGTGGAGAGCTGCCACCTGCCGGAGGGGACGGCGGCCTACGCCATCCGCGGCACGGCCAACGTGGACAGCATCGATTTTTCATTCCTGCGCGGCAAAAAGGTGCTGATCGCCTTGGACCACAGCGACAAGGTAAGCGAGAAGACCGGCCAGCGACCGGGCCTGGCGGCGGCGTGGCGGCTGAACGAACGGCTGACGGCGCTGGATATCGCCAACCGTTTCGTTGACATGCTGGAGTGGGAGGAGGGAGAGGATATCAACGACGTGCTGCAAGAGCATGGCGTATCCGAGCTGACGGCAAGGTTGAAGAAGGCAGAGCCGTGGCTGATACCTGGCAACCCGGCTTGCAGCGCAGACGAGGCGCACGGCCGGCGACGCATCTGGTTGCCCAATCTGGACTGGAATGTGTACTGGCGATTTCGCCAGACTGACGACTTCACCCAGTACGTGCAGGAATTCAAGGATCGTGAGGATGACGACGGCAACAAGCAACGCAGCGAGGAGATGGGCGATTTGTGCGCCTTTCGCATAGCTGGCTTGAGCCGCCTGCGCATCCAGAGCCATCTGGCAACAATCAACGGCACGCCGGACAACCAGCCGGAAACGGTGTTTGGCGTAAGCGCCCAAGTGGCGCGGCACGGCAACACGTTGCAGCGGGCGGTGATCACCGACGACAAGATTTTCAGCCTGGATTGGTGGGGCAACCGGTTCGGCTACATCTGGAAGCCCAAGGAGTTCGCAAGGATGATTTCGATTCTGGAGCGCACCGCCGATATTGGCGCACGCGACGTGGTCAACTTTGTCGGCTTGGCTTGGCGCAATGGAGAGCTGGCAGCGCTGGAAGGCAACGACTGCTATTTCACTGAGCCGACCCGGCAGTGCTTGTACCACAACCTGTCCTTCCCCCGCGGCGGACGGCAGGCGGCACGACAGGTGATTGCGGCTTACCAGGAGACGTTCAAGGAGAACGCCGCCGCCATTCCCATGGTGTGGACGCTGGGGGCGCACCTGAAGATGCTGCTGGGCTTCTACCCGCACTTTGAGATGCAGGCGGACAAAGGCTCTGGCAAGTCCAAGTTGATGGAGTGCATGCAGCGCAGCTTTTCCTTTCAGGTGCTGTCCGGCCAGATGCTAAAGACCGACCACCGCCGTCGGGCGTCGGTGTCCTATACGACCAACCCGGTGGGGTGGGATGAATTCTCCAAGCTGCCCAAGTCCATCTTGACCGACATCGATGGCCTGCTGCAGAGCACATACCGTTTCGAGTTCACGCGGATCGGCGCGGCGTTGACGCCATACCTGATGTGCGCGCCGGTGTTGTTGGCCGGCGAGGAGGTGGATATCCAGAGCCTGCAATCGAAGGTTTGCCGCTCCAAGCTGACCGTGGCCAAGCAAGGCCCGATGATCCCGCACGAGTTGCCGCAGTTCCCGGTGTGGAACTGGCTGCAGTTTCTCGCCAGCGTGGAGCCGGCGCGCATCCGCGATCTCCACAAAACAATGCTGCGCTACTGCCAGGCGCGCAGCCGCGCTGGCGATGCCGACGCCACCAGCAACCGGATGATGGAGAACTACGCCGCCATCCTCTCCGCTTGGCACCTGCTGTGCGAGTTTGCAGAGATCGACGTGGCCCAGGGGCATTTTGTTGAAGACCTGTTGGCGGAGATGAACAGCCACCTGTCCGAAACCGATGGCACGCGCCTGCCGTGGGTACGCATCATGGAAATCGCCCTGTCCGAGCTTGACGCCCGCCGCTACGACTACCCGCACTGCTGGGAGGAGAGCGTGGACGAGGAGGGCAAGGAAGACTGGCTGCTGTACCTGCGGCCTGGCCACATCATGGACCACCTGTCCACCGCCAACCACCTGCGCGCCAAGTTCGACAGCCTGCCGGTGAAGACCGGCCGCATCTTCAAGAGCCAGCTGCTGGCCAGCGGCGTGGTGGCGGTGCGCAACGGCGAGATGATGGACGACGTGGAGAAGACCATAGACCGCAGGCGCATCGGCCACATGGTGGCGATCAGCCTGAACAAGCTGGAGGCGCTGGGCATGTCCGCGGCGCCGGAAATCAAGCTCGACATTCCATAGCGACTTCGCTTTTCATTTTTGGAGAACAACATGCAAAACCAAGCACCGCAAGCTTTTGAGCAGTTTTTGAAGATGCCGCCCTCCGAGCGAGTGGCGTATCTGCAGGGCAAGCCGATCGAAACCCGCCAGCAGGCGGTCATGAACGGTCTGGCCAAGGTGGGAGATCCGGCGGCGGTAAGCGTTTTCCACCAGGCCGTGGTGGGCGGGGTGCCGCTCGCCGGCTGGCATCTGACGCCGGCGCTGGCACGGCAGGCCGCAATGGGATTTATTGACGAGTGGGACGGGGAAATGTGAGGACGCCATGGGACCTGTATTCGAGATGCCGATTTCGAGCGAGACGCTGTCTGCTGAAGAGCTGGTAACGATCACCGGCGGCGCGCGCAAGCGCGATCAAGTGGCGTGGCTGGATGCCAACCGATGGGTCTACTACACCAACCGTGCCGGCGAGCCCGTGGTGGGGCGGCTGTACGCAAGGTTGAAGCTGGCAGGCATCAATCCTAGCAAATTTGCCGGGGGCGAGCAGTGGTCCCCGGATTTGGGTAATGTGAGGTAAGCATGGCGACGAAGCGTCGGCATCTACCGCCGCGCATGCTGGAGCGCCGGCGGCGCTTGAAGAGCGGCGAAGAGTGGGTGGGCTACTACTACGATGGCCGGGATGATCAGGGCCGACGCAAGGAGTACCCGCTGGGGACTGACTTGAACGAGGCCAAGCGCAAGTGGGCGGAGTACGAGTGCAAGCCTGCCCCCGTGGATACCAGCCTGATGGCCTTCATCTTTGATCGCTACGAACGGGAAATCATCCCGGGCAAGGCACCGCGGACGCAGCAGGACAATCTGCTGTCCTTGCGCCAGCTGCGCCCGGTGTTTGACTCAGCCCCGGTGGATAGCATTGCCCCGCAGCATATTGCCCAGTACCGGGACAAGCGGACGGCCAAGGTCCGAGCCAATCGGGAGATATCGCTGTTGTCGCACGTGATCAATATGGCGCGGGAGTGGGGCTATACCGCGCGGGAAAACCCCGTGCGCGGTGTGCGCAAGAACAAGGAAACGCCGCGCGACTATTACGCCGAGCAGGATGTATGGGATGCGGTTTACGCCCAGGCGTCCGAAGAACTGCAGGATGCGATGGATGTGGCGTACCTGACCGGGCAGCGGCCGGCGGACGTGCTGAAAATGCGGGAGACGGACATCCGCAAGGGCGCGCTGGAGGTGAAGCAGAACAAGACCAAGGCCAAGCTCCGCATTCTGCTGGATGCGGATGACGGCAGCCGCACCGAGCTTGGCAAGGTGCTGGACCGCATCCGCCGTCGGCCGCGCAAGGTACGCAGCCTGTTCCTCCTGGCCACGCCGGCAGGCTACCCGTTGAACAAGTGGACCTTGCGTGTGCGTTGGGACGCCGCTAGGGATGCGGCGATCAAGGCGGCACTGGAGGATGGCAGCCCAGACGGCAAGGAGCTAGCGGTGAGGATTCGCCAGTTCCAGTTCCGTGACATCCGGCCCAGGGCAGCCAGCGACATCGACAGCCTGGAGCAGGCCAGCGACCTGCTGGGCCACTCGGACAAGCAGATCACGGATACGGTGTATCGCAGGGTGGGGAAGGTGGTGAAGCCTACCAGGTAGTGGCTGGAGAATGAGAAAGGCCCGGACGACGTGTCCGGGCCTTTTTATTTGGCGGAGGCTGTGGGATTCGAACCCACGGACGGTTGCCCGTCGGCAGTTTTCAAGACTGCTGGTTTAAACCACTCACCCAAACCTCCGTGCCTGAAATTAGGCCGACTTGCGGAAATGATTCCGCATTTGCGGAAATTAAGCCTTGCTGCACAAGGCTTTCAGGCGGGTTGCAATGGTTTTCAAGACCGTTGCATTAAACCGCTCTGCCACACTTCCAGAATCGGTGAGAGGCGGCATTGTAGCGTGCGCCGCCGTCTTTGCCTAGAGGGCGGCGGCGTTGGAGGCCAGCATTTCCGCGGCGTGCTCGCGCGTGGTTTGGGTCAGCTCCGCGCCGCCCAGCATGCGGGCGATTTCCAGAATGCGTTGTTCCTGGTCCAGCGGCGCGATCTGGCTGCTGACCCGGCCTTGCCGCTCGCTTTTGCTGACCTGCCAGTGATGGCGGCCGCAGGAGGCGACTTGGGGCAGGTGGGTGATGCACAGCACCTGGTAGCGTTCGCCCAGCCCGCGCAGCATGTGGCCGATGACTTCCGCCACCCGGCCGCCGATGCCGACGTCCACCTCGTCGAAGATCAGCGTCGGCACGCTGGCCACCTGGCTGATCACCACCTGCATGGCCAGGCTGATGCGGGAGAGTTCGCCTCCGGATACCACCTTGGCCAAGGGCCTGAGGCTGGTGCCGGCGTTGGCGGCCACCAGGTATTCGATGGATTCCAGGCCGTGCGCGCCGGGCTCGGCCAGCGCCGCCAGTTCGATGGCGAAGCGCGAACCGCCCATGGCCAGGCGCTGCATTTCGCCGGCGATGCGATCGGACAGCTCGCTGGCGGCCTGGCGGCGCTTGCCGGACAAGGCTTCGGCCAGGGTGCGGTAACGCGCCAGGCTGGCGGCTTCGGCCACGCTCAGCGCTTCGATATCGACGCTGGCCTCCAGCGCGGCCAATTGGCCTTGCCAGTCCGCCAGTTTCTCGGCGAGGTCGGCCGGCTGCACCCGATACTTGCGGGCAGTGGTCATCAGGAGATCGATGCGGCGTTCCACTTCCAGCAGCTGGGACGGGTCCTGATCGATGTCGCTGGCGTAATCGCGCAGGCTGTAGACCACCTCGCGCAGTTCGGCGTCGACCGAGTCCAGCAGCGACAGCGTGTCGGCGAGGCGCGGGTCCAGGTTGGCCAGCTTGGAGAGGCGGCTTTGCACCTGGGCCAGCTGGGTGAGGCAGCTGTTGTCCTGCTCGGACAGCGTGTCCACCGCCAGCTGCGCGCTTTGCACCAGCTCGGCGGCGTTGGCCAGGCGCGAATGGCTCTGGTTGAGCGCGTTCCATTCATCCGGCTGCAGGTCGAGTTCAGACAGTTCGTTGATCTGCCAGGTCAGGCGTTCGCGCTCCACCTCGGATTCGCGCGACCGTTTCTCCGCCAGGCTGCGCGCCTGGCGCGCGGCCTGCCATTCCTGCCAGGCCTTGTGCACGTCGCGGGCGAGGGCGCTGGAGCCGGCGTAGGCGTCCAGCAGCTCGCGCTGGCTGTCTGCCTTCATCAGCGACTGGTGGGCGTGCTGGCCGTGGATGTCGACCAGGAATTCGCCCAACTGCTTGAGCTGGGCCAGGGTGGCGGCCTGGCCGTTGATGAAGCTGCGCGAACGGCCGGAGCGGTCGAGCAGCCGGCGCAGCAGCACTACGCCGTCGTCGCCGGTGAGGCTGTTGTCGTCCAGCCAGGCTTGCACTTCCGGGCGGTCGGCGGTGGAGAATTCGGCGGTGATTTCGGCGCGCTCGGCGCCTTCGCGCACTTGCGCGCCTTCGGCGCGGTCGCCCAGCAGCAGGCCCAGCGCGTCCAGCAGGATGGATTTGCCGGCGCCGGTTTCGCCGGTGAGCACGGTAAAGCCGGCGCTGAAATCCAGCGCGATGCTGTCGACGATGACGAAGTCTTTTACGGTCAGCGATAGGAGCATGGCGTCGTTTGCTTTGCGGTTACAGCAGGCGCTCGCCCCAGTGGAGCTTGTGGCGCAGCATGTCGTAGTAGTTGTAGCCCACCGGGTGCAGGATGCGCAGCGGGTTGCGGTAGCGGCGGATCAGCACCCGATCCATTTCCATCAGGTCGCAGTGCGACTGGCCATCGAAGTGCACCCGGCCGTCCAGGCCGCGGGTGAGCATGAATTCCACCTCGCAGGAGTCGTTGACGGCGATGGGGCGGTTGGACAGCGATTGCGGGCAGATCGGCACCAGGGCGATGGCCTGCAGCGTGGGGTGCAGGATGGGGCCGCCGGCGGCCAGCGAGTAAGCCGTGGAGCCGGTGGGGGTGGAGACGATCAGGCCGTCCGAGCGCTGGCTGTAGACGAACTGGTTATCGATGAAGATTTCGAACTCTATCATCGACCCCACCGCGCCGCGGTTGAACACCACGTCGTTGAAGGCCAGCGCGCTGGCGACTTCCGCTTCCTCGCGGATGACCGAGGCCTGCAGCAGGATGCGGTCTTCCGGGATGAACTCGCCGCGCAGGATGGCGTCCACCGAATCCAGCATCTCGTGCAGCGGGATGTCGGTCATGAAGCCCAGCCGGCCCTGATTGATGCCTACCAGCGGCACGCGATACGGCGCCAGGAGCCGGGCGATGGACAGCATGGTGCCGTCGCCGCCCAGCACGATGGCGATGTCGGCCAGCTTGCCCATGTCGCCGCGGTCGATCAGCGCGTGCGGGCCGGCGTCCTCCGGCGCGACGCTGTCCTTGTCGATCAGCACCGTCGCGCCGCCGGCGGCGAGATGGTCGGCCAGCTCTCGCAAAGAGGCCACGATATTGGGTTTGCCGTGTCTTGCCACCAGGCAGACGTGCTTGAACAGTCTTTCCATGGCCTCGATTTTACTGGTTTGGCGGCGTTTCGTTCAAAAAACTCTCGCCGCTGCGTTTTTTGCCGGTGGCTTCCAGCGCTTTGAGGTAAAAGCGCACCAGGTCGGCCAGCGAATCGACGCCGAGCTTGCTGAACAGATTGGCTCGGTGCACCTCGATGGTGCGCGGCGACAGGTCCAGTTCGCGGGCGATTTCCTTGCTGGACAGGCCGTCGGCCACCAGCTCCAGCACTTCGCGCTCGCGGCCGCTGATGCGCGCGAGCTGGCTCATCACTTCCTGGGTTTCCTCTTCTTTCTGATGCTGCTGGATGCTCAGCCGGATGCCCTTGCGCAGGCTTTCTATCAGCCGCGATTGGTCGATCGGCTTGGTCAGGAAGTCGATGGCGCCGGTCTGGAAGGCGCGGCGGCATTGCTCGATGTCGCCGTGGCCGGTGATGAAGACGATGGGGATGTTGATCTCGCGCTGCAACAGCTGTTCTTGCAAGGCGAGGCCGGTGATCTGCGGCATGCGGATGTCCAGCACCAGGCAGGAAATGTCCTTGCCGCTGTAGCCGGCGAGAAATTCCATGGCGTTGGGGAAGGTGACGGTGCGCATGCCCTGGGCCGTGATCAGCATGGCCAGAGAGTCCAGGACCGCGGGATCGTCATCGACGATGTAGACGGTGGGCGTGGTGTTGTGCATTACGCTTCTGCTCCTGCCGGTTGCGCCATGCATTGCGGCATGCATGGCAGATCGATGGTGAATTCCGCGCCGCAAACGCTGCGGTTGCGCGCGCTCAGTTTGCCGCCAAATGCCTCTATCGTGCTTTGGCAAATGGCAAGTCCCAGGCCCAGGCCGCTGGGCTTGGTGCTGAAAAACGGGTCGAAGATGCGGTCCAGCTTGTCCTCGTCGATGCCGCTGCCGTTGTCGGCGATGGTCAGCTCCACCCGCTGGCCCTGCTGGCGGGTAGCGATGCGCAGCCGGCCCCAGGGGTGAGTGTGCTCCATGGCGTCGATGGCGTTGCGGATCAGGTTGAGGATGACTTGCTCCAGCTGAATGCTGTCAGCGTATACCAATGGCAAGTCCGATGAGAAGTCGTGTTCGATGTGGACCTGATGGGTTTGCAGCTCGTAATCCAGCAGGCCGAGGGCGTTGTGGACCGACTGATGCAGCGGCACCGGGCTTAGCTGCGGGTTTTTCTTGACCACGAATTCGCGCAGACGGTGGATGATCTGGCCGGCGCGGTCCGCCTGGTTGACGGAAGAAGTCAGCGCCCGCCTCAGGAGTTGCGGGTCGCAATCCTCGTCGTCCAGCAGGGTGAGGCCCGCCTGGCAATAGCTCATGATGGCCGAGAGCGGCTGGTTCAGCTCGTGGGCGATGCCGGACGCCATTTCGCCCATGGTGTTGATGCGCGCCACGCGCGCCAGCTCCTGCTCGTGCTGGCGCAGCCGGCTTTCGCTGGCTTCCAGCGCCGCCAGCATCCGGCGACGGATGGGCGCGGTGTCGCGCAGGGCCAGCACCGCGCCGATCAGCTCGCCGCCGCGGTTAAACAGCGGCGAGGCCGAGCCTTCTATCAGCAGGCGCTCGCCGTTGCGGCGCTTCAGGTAGCAGTTTTGCGCCAGCCGGGTCATCTGGCGGCTGGAGAGCGTGGCGGCGACCGGGTCTTCCATCGCCTGGCGCGAAAACTCGTAATGCAGGTCCACCACCTGATGGACCGGCTGCTGCAGCGCGTGGGCGCTATCAACGCCCAGCAGGGTCTCGGCGGCGGGGTTGAGGTATTGCACCACGGCGCGCACGTCGATGCTGATGACCGCGTCGTCGATGCTGCGCAGCGCCACCATCGCGTATTCGCGTTCGCGGAACAGTTCGTCGCGCGCCCGTTCCTGCGATTGGCGGTGCGTCTCCAGCAGGCTGAGGATGATCAGCAGAAGGTAGGCCGGCACGGCGGCGAACAGCGCCAGCAGCAGCACTTCGGCCGGCGCCAGGCGGTCGAACTGCAATTGGCGGCGGATGGCCAGATCGTAGGGCAGCGCGCTGTTCTGCAAGGGCAGGCGGGTTTTCAGCGCGGGCAGCAGCCACCTGGCCAGCCATTGGCCGTCGTCGGTCTGGCGCGGGCCGTCGATGCGGATCGGGTCGTTGCCGGTTTCTCCGGCGCGGGGGATCAGCGCCAGCGCGTAGCGGCCTTCTTGCGCCGGCGGCAGCGTCAGCAAGGGCTTGAGGTAAATGATCTGCATGATCACGCCTATGGCCTGCTCGCTGCGGATCATCGGAATGGGCGAAGGGGTTTCGTGGCGATACAGCGTCTGGAACAGGGCGACGCCGGCTTCGCCGCCGCGCAGCCGCAAGACGGGCGAGGCGGCGTAATGCTGCGCCAGCGCCTGCTGCGCGGCCGGCCCCAGCACGCTGTCGTGCAGCAGGTCCAGCCCTATCTCCTGCCAGTCGGGCGAGGCGAGACCCGGCTCCGCCATGCTCAGCGGCAGGTAACGCGGCCGCGGCGGCGCGATTTGCCAGCGGCCAGACCGGGTCCAGCTATTGGTCTGGTCGTGGAGATAGTCGCGGATTTGATAGCGCCGGCCCAGCATGTGCGACATCTGCGCCTCGTAATTGCCGCGCTCGCGCGCCCGCACCAGCGGCTGATAGCCGATGTAGTAAAGCTGGGGCTGCGCGAGGCGGGCTTCGCGCGCCAGCGCGCGAATGTGGCCATGGCGGCCGGGCTGCCCGCTGCGGATGATGTCGCTGGCGTCGTCCTGCAGGCTCTGGCTTTGTTGCAAGCGTTGGCGGGTCAGCTGCAAGGCTTGCTGCGCCGTTTGCTGGAAGGCCTGGCGCTGGGCGTGGATGTCCAGCGCGATGGTGTAGATCAGCAGCAGGATGAAAGCCAGCAAACCGGCCAGCGCGGCGGCCAGCCGGCTGCGCGGCGATGCCTGACGCAATTGCCGTAAATGCTTGTGGATGGCGGATAGGCCGCGGCGCGGCGGGAGGGCGTCGGACATGCGGGCGTATTTCTGGCCGGTTTAAAAACTGGACGCTGAGACTAAGCCGGCAATTATAACTGGCCCGCATGTTTTTGCATGATTGCTTAAGACAGCAGGGAGGCGAACTGCTGGGAAAATTTGCGCAACTTGGGCGCTACCACCGCCTGGCAGTAAGGCTCGTGGCCGTGCAGGGCGAAATATTGCTGATGGTAGTCCTCGGCCGGGTAGAAGACCGGCGCCGGCTCCAGCCGGGTGACGATGGGCGCGGCGTGCGTTCCGCTTTCGCTCAGCGCCTGGATGTGCCGGCTCGCGGCCAGGCGTTGGGCGTCGTTCAGATAGAAGATGACCGAGGCGTACTGCGGACCGACGTCGTTTCCCTGGCGATCAACGGTGGTGGGATCGTGCAGCGCGAAGAAGGCCTGCAGCAGCGTTTCGTAGGACAGGACGGCGGGGTCGAAGTCCACGCGCACCACCTCCACGTGGCCGCTGTCGCCCTCGCACACCTGGCGGTAGTTCGGGTTGGGGATGTGGCCGCCGCAGTAGCCGGAGACGGCGCGGCTGACGCCCTTGAATCGGCCCAGCGCGGCTTCGATGCACCAGAAGCAGCCGCCGCCGAAGATGGCTTGTTCCATGATGTGGTTTCCTCGTTCAGTCGTCGCCGGCGAACAGGCTGCAGGCCAGCCGGACGGTTTCGGTGTGAATGGCTACGGTATCGTCTATCGGTTGCGCGTAGCCGCCAGCCATGACGATGGCTATGGCGGTTTGTCGACGCAGGCAGGTTTCCATTACCAGGCGATCGCGCTCGGCCAGGGCCGCCCGGCTCAGCGCCAGCCGGCCGAGGCGGTCGCCGCGGTAAGGATCGGCCCCGGCCAGGTAGAGTACCAGATCGGGCGCGGCGCGCTGGAACAGCGCCGGCAGCGCCTCGTCAAGCCGGGCCAGATAATCGGCGTCGCCGGTGCCGTCCGGCAGGTCGATGTCCCAATCGCCGGCCTCGCGCTCGAACGGGTAATTGCGCGCGCCGTGCATGGAGAAGGTGAAGGCGCGCGGCTCGGCGCGGAGGATGGCGGCGGTGCCGTTGCCCTGGTGCACGTCCAGGTCCAGCGCCAGCACCCGCCTGGCCAGGCCTTCGCGCAGCGTCAGCAACGCCGTGACGGCGATGTCGTTGAACACGCAGAAGCCGCCGCCCTGATCGCGCAGCGCGTGATGGGTGCCGCCGGCCAGATTGACGCCGCAACCGTAGAGCAGGGCGCTGCGCGCCGCGGCGATGGTAGCTCCCACCGAGCGCCGGCTGCGTTCGGCCAGCTCCGGCGACCACGGCAGGCCGATGGCCTTCTGCCGCGCCGCGCTCAGGCTGCCGTCCAGCGCCTGGCGCACGTAGTCCGGGTCGTGCGCCAGCATCAGTTCTTGCGGCGTGGCGGCGGGGGCGACGTCCAGCCTGTCGGCGGCGAAGGCCGCCACGGCCTGGGCCAGCATGGCGTATTTTTCCGCCGGAAAGCGATGGCCGGGCGGCAGCGGCATGGGAAAAGCGTCGGTTCGGTAGATGCGCATGGCGACGAGTATCCCAAAGCCTGGCCGCGCTGGCGAATTCAGCCCGCGTCGCTGCCCCAGCAGTAGACGCGGAACGCCTGGTCCGGCAGGAAGCCGGTTTTCTGGTACAGCGCCTGCGCCGGGAGATTGTCGTGCGCGGTCTGCAGCGTGATTTCGCCGCCGCCCAGCTCGCGGGCGTATTGCTGGCAGCGGCGGATCAGGGCTTCGCCCGCGCCTTGCCGGCGGGCTTCCGGCGCGATGTAGAGATCGTGCAGCAGCCAGGCTGGCCGCAGCGTCAGCGAGGAAAAGCCGGCGTACATCAGCGCGAAGCCGCTGGGCGCGTCTTCTCCATAGACAAATGCCACCGCCTGGCGGCGGCGCAGACGCTCGGCCAGGAATTCGGCGCAGCTGTCCGGCGCTTGCTCCACGCGGTAAAACCGCAAATAGGCCTGGAACAGCGGCAGCCATTTCGGCACGGATTCGGGTGTGGCGAGCGCGATGCGGCGTTTCATCTGAATTCTCCTTGGGCTTTGCGCTACAATAGCGCCTTTTTTCAGCAGGTTAGACAATGAAACTGGTGCTTGCCCCGATGGAGGGCTTGGTGGATGCCGTAATGCGCGACGTGTTGACCCGCGTCGGCGGCATCGACCTGTGCGTGACCGAGTTCGTCCGGGTGACGTCGGCGCTATTGCCTAACCGCACCTTCGAGCGGCTGGCTCCCGAACTGCAAACCGGCGGCAAGACCCGCGCCGGCGTGCCGGTGCGAGTGCAGCTGCTGGGATCGGACCCGGCCTGCCTGGCCGACAACGCCGCCAAGGCCGCCAGCCTGGGCGCGCCGGGCATAGACCTCAATTTCGGCTGTCCCGCGCCCAGCGTCAACCGCCATCGCGGCGGCGCCGTCTTGCTCAAGGAGCCGGAGCTGCTGCGCGACATCGTCGAGGCGGTGCGCGCCGCGGTGCCGGCGGCCACGCCGGTGACGGCCAAGATGCGGCTGGGTTACGAGGACAAGAGCCTGGCGCTGGCGTGCGCGCAGGCCATCGTCGCCGGTGGCGCCGACGAGCTGACCGTGCACGGCCGCACCAAGGTGGAGGGCTACAAGCCGCCCGCGCACTGGGACTGGATCGCCCGCATCCGCGAGAGCGTGCCGATTCCGGTGGTCGCCAACGGCGAGGTCTGGACGCTGGCCGACTATCGCGCCATTCGCGCCGAGAGCGGCTGCGACACGGTGATGATAGGCCGCGGCCTGGTGGCCTGTCCCGATCTGGCGCTGCGCATCGCCGCGGACGGCCCGGACGCGCCGCGCGCCTGGTCCGAGACCTTGCCCTGGGTGGTGGATCTATTCCGGCAATGCCGGGAGCGCTCCGGCGAAGACCGTTACCCGGTGGCCAGGCTCAAGCAGTGGCTGGGCCTGCTCAAGCGCACCTGGCCGGAAGCGGCCGAGACGTTCGAGCGGATCCGGCGCGAGCAGGAGGCGGCCAGGGTGGACCTGGCGCTGCAGGGATTGCTGCGCGGGGAGTGAGCGGCCTCGTAGTCGCCGGCCATGAAAAACGCCGTCCTTCGGGACGGCGTTTGTTTTGGATGTGCGGCGATCAGGCTTCCAGCCGGCGGCGGATGCTGGCCTCGATGCCGGCGGCGTCCAGGCCGCATTGCGCCAGCAGCAGGGCCGGGTCGCCGTGTTCGACGTAGTCGTCGGGCAGGCCCAGCTGCAGCGCGGAGGCGTTCAGCCCCATGGCCTGCATCGCTTCCAGACAGGCGGAGCCCGCGCCGCCCATCACCACGTTTTCTTCGACGGTGACGATCAGCTCGTGGCTTTGCGCCAGCTCGCGCACCAGCTCGGCGTCCAGCGGTTTGACGAAACGCATGTCGGCGACGGTGGCGTCAAGCGCCTCGGCCGCCGCCAGCGCCGGCCGCACCATGCTGCCGAAGGCCAGGATGGCGATTTTCCTGCCCTGGCGGCGCACCACGCCTTTGCCTATCGGCAACGCGGTCATCTGTTGCTGGATGTCCACGCCGGCTCCGGTGCCGCGCGGATAGCGCACCGCGCTCGGGCCGTCGTGCCGGAAGGCGGTGTACAGCAGCTGGCGGCATTCGTTCTCGTCGGACGGCGCGGCCACCAGCATGTTGGGGATGCAGCGCAGGAAGGAGAGGTCGAACGCGCCGGCGTGAGTGGGGCCGTCGGCGCCGACCAGGCCGGCGCGGTCGATGGCGAACAGCACCGGCAGGTTTTGCAGCGCCACGTCGTGGATCAGCTGGTCGTAGGCGCGTTGCAGGAAGGTGGAGTAGATCGCCACCACCGGCTTGGCGCCGTCGCAGGCCAGGCCGCCGGCGAAGGTGACCGCGTGCTGTTCGGCGATGGCCACGTCGAAGTAGCGGTCGGGGTGTTCCTTCTCGAAACGCACGAGGCCGGAGCCTTCGCGCATGGCCGGGGTGATGCATACCAGGCGCGGGTCCAGCTTGGCCATGTCGCAGATCCAGTCGCCGAACACTTGGGTGTATTGCGGCTTGCCCGCGCCGCCCTTGCCGCCGGCGAGGCCGTTTTCCGGGTCGAACTTGGTGACGCCGTGGTATTTCACCGGGTCGTTCTCGGCCAGCTTGTAGCCGTGGCCCTTCTTGGTGACGATGTGCAGGAACTGCGGGCCTTTCAGGCTCTTGATGTTCTTCAGCGTATCCACCAGCACGTCGACGTCGTGGCCGTCGATGGGGCCGATGTAGTTGAAGCCGAACTCCTCGAACAGCGTGCCCGGCGTGAGGAAGCCCTTGACGTGCTCCTCCATCTTGCTGGCGATTTCCTTCAGCGGCGGGGCGATGCCCAGCACCTTGCTGGAGCCTTCGCGCATCGCGGCGTAGAAGCGGCCGGACATCAGCTTGGCGAGGTAATTGTTGAGCGCGCCGACGTTGGGCGAAATCGACATGTCGTTGTCGTTGAGGATCACCAGGATGTCGTTGTCCATGGCGCCGGCGTTGTTGAGCGCCTCGAATGCCTGGCCGGCGGTCATCGCGCCGTCGCCGATGATGGCCACGCACTTGCGGCTGACGCCGGCGAGCCGGCTGGCCACCGCCATGCCCAGCGCCGCGCCGATGGAGGTGGACGAGTGGCCGACGCCGAAGGTGTCGTATTCGGATTCTTCGCGCTTGGGGAAGCCGGCCAGGCCGCCCAGCTGGCGCATGGTGTGCATGCGCTCGCGGCGGCCGGTGAGGATCTTGTGCGGGTAGGTCTGGTGGCCCACGTCCCACACCAGGCGGTCATGCGGAGTGTCGAAGACGTAATGCAGCGCCACGGTCAGCTCGATGCTGCCGAGGTTGGAGGCGAAGTGGCCGCCGGTCTTGCTGACCGACTCCACCAGGAAGTCGCGCAGCTCGCGCGCCAGTTGCGGCAATTGCGGGCGCGAGAGCTTGCGCAGGTCGGCCGGGGCGTTGATGGTTTCTAGCAGCGGATACATGATCTTGATCTGTGTTGTGGGCTGGGCGCGAGCCGCTGGGCCCGCTCCGCCGCTTCCTAAAATGAGCGTGCGACGATGTAGTCGGCGAGTTGTTTCAATCGTTCGGCGCTTGAGCCGAAGCCTGCCAGCTCGCTCATCGCCTGGTCGTGCAGTTCGCGGGCGAAGCGCTTGGCTTCGGCCAGTCCCAGCAGGCTGACGTAGGTGGGTTTGTCGTTGGCCGCGTCCTTGCCGGCGGTCTTGCCCAGCGTGGCGCTGTCCGCTTCGCAATCCAGAATGTCGTCCACCACCTGGAAGGCGAGGCCGATGCGCTTGGCGAAGGCGTCCAGCCGCGCGTTCTCGTCGGCGGACAGCGGCCGGCCGGCCATGGCGCCCAGCAGCACGGCGGCGCGGATCAGCGCGCCGGTTTTTAGCATGTGCATGAATTCCAGCTCGGGCAGGGACAGCGGCTGGCCGACGCTGGCGAGGTCTATCGCCTGGCCGCCGGCCATGCCGGCGTGGCCGGCGGCGCGGGCCAGGGTGTGGACCATGCGCAACTGCGCGGCGGGCGCGATGTCGTCCATCGGCGAGGAAATCAGGTCGAAAGCCAGCGTTTGCAGCGCGTCGCCCGTCAGAAGCGCGGTGGCCTCGTCATAGGCCACGTGACAGGTGGGCTTGCCGCGGCGCAGCACGTCGTCGTCCATGCAGGGCATGTCGTCGTGAACCAGCGAGTAGACGTGAATCATCTCCAGCGCGGAGGCGATGCGCGCCAGGGCGGCCGGCGTCGCGCCCGCCAGCTCGCCGGCGGCGAAGACCAGCAGCGGGCGCACCCGCTTGCCGCCTTCCAGCGCCACGTAGCGTATGGCCTGGTGCAGCGTCTGAGGCGCGCAATCGGCGGATGGCAGGTAGGCGTCCAGCGCCGTTTCCATGTCTTGCTGGATGGCGGTCATCCAGCCGATGAACGGTTCATTGGCCATTGGCGAGGTCCAGAGCCTTCAGTTCGTTGTTTTCCAGGATCTTCAGCTGTTGTTCCGCGTCGGCCAGTTTGCCCTGGCAGAACTTGATCAATTCGGTGCCTTGCTTGTAGGAAGCAAGCGCGGTCTCCAGCGGCATGTCGCCGCTTTCCATCGCCTGGATGATGTCCTCCAGCTGTGCCAGCGCGGTTTCGAAGCTGGCCGGGGCTTTGGCGGCTTTTGCCATGGCGGTTTCCTTACTAGCATGTCAGGCCGCCATTCTATTCCAATTTGACCGCGCGGCGACAGCCTTGATGCGCGCTTATTGGGCCGGCTCCAGCAGCTCGGGCGGGAGCTGATCCAGCTCGTCGCGAAAGAAGTTGCGTTCGCTGCGGCGCAGCTGGGGCAACAGCAGCCGCAGCCGCTGCGCGTGGCCGCAGGCCGCGAGGCTCAAGCCTTGCTCCATGGTCAGAAACCAGGCGGCCTCCAGCAGCAGATTGGCCTGTTGCAAGGGCGTGAGCGGCAGCCGCTCCTGGTCGTGCTCTTCCAGCGCCAGCAATGCCACGGCGCTCCAGCTGCGAAATCCCTTGGCCACCGAGAACGGGCTGGGTTGCAGCGGAAACGCCGCCTGCATCGCGGCCAGCGGCAGCGGCGGCTGGGCGCGAAATTGCCGCAGCGAGGGGCGCTTGCCCGCCCGACACGCGCCGCGCGCCACGCGCAGCAGGAAAATGATGTTCCAGCCCGAGCCGTTGCCGACGCCGAAACGGTCGCAAATCCATTCCGACAGGCCCAGCCAGCGCATGGCCTGGCGCTGCACCGCCGGCGCTTCCAGCCGGCGTTCGGCGTCGGTCAGGCCGTGTTGCCAGAACAGCCACAGGCACCAGCCGATGTTGGCGGCCACGTGCTGGACCGCGTCGATGGAATCGGCTTCGTAGGCGGCTTCCAGCGCGCCGGCCAGCGCTTGCAAGGCGATGTCGGCCTGCTGGCGGCAGTGCTCGATCCGCTTGCCGTTGAGGGCGGCGTGCTTGTGGAGCAGGGCGCTCAGGTTCAGGCACTCGAAACGCACCCGCGGGTTGTAGCGGAACACCGGTTGCAGTTCCGCCGAGTTTTGCAGCTGCTCGAGGCAGGCCAGCGCCCCGGCAGGCTCGTCGCGGGCGTAATACTCCCAGGCGCGGACGATGCAGGCCATGGCGGCGAAAGTGGGCTGCGCGCCGCTGAAATGGCCGCCTTCCAGCACGCGGCCCAGTTTTTTCAGCGCCAGCCGGCTGTCTTCCAGTTGCGCGCTGCGCCGCCAGGCCAGGCTTTCCTTCATCAGCGCCAGCGCTTGCTGGAAGTCGTTGCCGGCGCGCGAACGCGCGGCGTGGAACGACTCCGCCGCCTGCCTGCCGCGCAGGCGGCCCATGCCTTCGCGCTCGTCGCGCATGGCTTCGGTCAGCTGGCTCCAGTAAGCCAGATCCTGCATCAGATAATGCAAGCCGTGAGCGCTGGACGCGGCGGCGGCGGGAGGGCGATCCAGCCCCAGAAAATGTTCCAGCTGCCGGCGGGTGGCCGCCTGGCCGCCGATCAGCGGCCGCAGATTTTGCTGAGGGCGGGTCGGCAGCCAGAACGGGCCGCGGCTGCGGCTGGCCGGATTGATCTGGTTGACGGGAGCATTCACCGGCGCGCCCCAGCCCACCTCTACCCCCCAGCTTGAAAAATCGGCGAACGCCCGCGAAACCAGCATGCGGATGGTGCGGTTGGCGGCGAAGCGCAGCTGCACGACGCTGGCCGGGACCTGGCCGTTTTCATAAGCGGCGGCATAGTGCAGACGGGCCAGGAGCCATAGCGACTGGAAGCGCGCCGGCTGGTCGTTGACCCGGTAAGGCGGCGTCAGCTCAAGGCGAATCTCGCAAGGGGATGCGGGCATGGACGAATCCTGGATTTGTTACGGTTGTTACGCCGCGCCGCGTTTACCGCGGCGTGGCGGCCTGGCTAGACTTTTTCCATCAATAAGCGCGCGGTTTTTGAAACTGATTAATTTACACAGTTTAAACAATAATTTACTTTTGACGCCGCCTTGTCAAGTGTTTCTGATCAGAACGATAGACGGCGGTTCAATCTAAATCGCAATGGAAAGGAGCATCTGATGGGCAATATTTCTCGTCTCGCCGCGGCGCGGCGGCTGGCCGGGTTGGCGTGTCTGCTGGCGGCGGCCGGCGCAGCGGCCGGACCGCTGAGCCTCAAGCATCTGCGCGGCGGGGTGTATGTGGCCGAGGACGATTATTACGCCAGGGAAAATTCGGCGGTCTACATCGGGGGCGACCATGTCACGGTGATCGGCGCCACCTGGACGCCGGATACCGCGCGGGAGCTGGCCGAGCGCATCGGCGAAGTGACGGACAAGCCGATACGAGAAGTGATCAACACCAACTATCACACCGACCGCGCCGGCGGCAACGCCTACTGGCGTTCGATCGGCGCCCGCATCGTCGCCACTCGCCAGACCGCGGACATGATGCGCGCCGGCTGGGACGAGGTGGTGGATTTCACCCGGCAAGGCTTCCCGGACTATCCCAAGCTGGCGGCGGTGCTGCCGGACCGGGTGTTCGACGGCGATTTCCAGCTGCAGGGCGGCAAGGTGCGGGCCATGTATCTGGGGCCGGCGCACACCCAGGACGGAATCTTCGTTTACTTTCCGGAGGAGAAGGCGCTGTACGGCAACTGCATTCTCAAGCCGCAGTTGGGCAATCTGCGCTACGCCGACATGGCGCATTATTCGCGCACGCTGGACAGGCTCAAGGCGGCCCGTCTGGATTTCGACACCATCATCGCAGGCCATCAGGCGCCGCTGCATGGCCCCGAGCTGATAGACCATTATCAAGGGTTGCTGCGGCAGGCCGCGGAGCTGCTGCGGCCATGACGGCCAGCCGCCGGCGCGGGTTGCCGGTTGGCCATCTCTGCCATGTCTGTCCGGAGCAGGGCCGCGCGCCTCGCTTCCGCTTTTTGCTTTCTGCATTTCTCCTTCGGATTGTCATGATCAATCATTAATGATAATGTTTATCATTCTCATAAAATTGACCGGCTCGCCGTCCTGCGAGCGCAACGGAGAGCTGTTTTGCCCAACCGCCGCCTCTTGCCGTCCTGTAGCCGCCTATCCGCGCGGCGCTGAACCGTTTCGCGTGTCTCCCCCATGTCCGTCGGCCGCGACGCCCGCCGTCAGGGGAGGGCGCGCATCTGACCTGATTCTCCTGGAGACTTGCCGTGAGCGCAGACCAAATCAATCCCTTTGACGACGACAGCCTGACCTTCCTGGTGCTGCGCAACGCCGAGGCGCAGCACAGTTTGTGGCCGGCGCAGCTGGCCCAGCCGCAAGGCTGGGCGCTGGCGTTCGGCCCGGACAGCCGCGCCGCGTGCCTGGACTACCTGAACCGCGAGTGGACCGATATCCGCCCCTTGTCGCTGCGGGCGGCCGGCTGAGGCCGGGCTTGCGTTCATTGATTCGTTGTCGGGGGAAAACCGTGTTGAATGCAGAACAAAATCAGGCGTCCGCCGCGCCGTTGCCCTTGCTGGGCGCGCAACTTGGCATCTGGCTGGCAGACCAGGTCGCCGCCAGGCGCGATCTTTACACCGTGGCGCACTGTGCTCGCTTGCGGGGCGAGCTGGACGCGCCGCTGCTGGCGCGTGCCATCGCGCAGACCTTGAGCGAGGCCGATACCGTCCTCGCCCGTTACGCCCAGATCGACGGCGCGCCGACGATGATCCCGCAGCCGCTCGCCGATCCGCGCGCCGGCATCGCTTGCGTCGATTTGCGCGCGGAGAACGACCCGGAAGGCGCGGCGCGGGCCTGGACGCGCGACGATCTGGCGCGCGAGCTGCCCGCCGACGGCGACGGGCTCTTGTATTGCCATCGCCTGTTCCGGCTGGGCGACGATGACTGGCTGTGGTATCAGCGTTATCACCATATCTGCGTCGATGGCTACAGCTTCGCCGCGCTCAGCCGCCGCATCGCCGAGCATTACCAGGCGGAAAGCCAGGGCCTGCCGGCGCCGGCGACGCCGTTCGAGCCTTTCGCCGCCGCCGTCGCCGAGCGGCAGGCCTATCTGCGCAGCGAGCGCCTGGCCGAAGACAAGGCCTTCTGGCGCGACTATGCCGCGCAGCTGCCGCCGGCGCTGTCGCTGTCGACGCGCGAAGGCGGCGAGCCGGCGGCCAATATCGACGCCATTCGCCAGCGCTTCGCGCTGGGCGCGGAACAACTGGCCGATTGGCGGCGTCTGGCCGCCGAACGCAAGCTGACTCCGGCGCAGCTGGCGATGGCGGCAGTATTCGCCTACCTCGCCCGCATGAACGGACAGACGCAAGTGGCCGTCGGCATGCCGTTCATGCGCCGCATGGGCTCGGCCGCGCTGCGCGCCGCCGGGCCGGTCGTCAACGTGCTGCCGCTGCGGCTGGAGGTGGACGAAGAGGCCAGGCTGGCCGAACTGGCCAGCCGGCTGGCCGCCGAAATCCGCCGCGTGCGCCGCCACGAGCGTTACGACGCCGAGCAGATCCAGCGCGATCAGGGCATGGTCGGCAGCGCGCGCGCCCTGTACGGCGTTTCGCTCAACTTCAAACCCTACGAGCAGGCCTTGCGTCTGGGCGCGGCGAGCGGCGAAATCGAGACGCTGGCGGCGGGGCCGATCGAGGACATCGAATTCGGACTCTGGCCGCAGGGCGAGGGGCTGGTCGTGGAGCTGACCGCCAACCCGGCGCGCTACACGAAAACCGAACTGGATTGGCACGCGCAACGCCTGCAGGCCTTCATGCGGGCCTTGCTGGCGGAGGTCGAACTGCCGCTCTCCGCCGCGCCGCTGCTGTCGCCCGCCGAGCGCGAGGCGCTGGCGCGCTGGCAATGCGGCCCTGAGGCGGCGGCGCCCGCCGGCGTGAACACCGCGCTGGACGTGTTCCTGCGCAGCGCAGCGGCTTGCCCTGAGGCGCGCGCGCTGGTCTGCGGCGACGACAGCCTGAGCTACGCCCAGCTGCAGGCGCGGGTGATGCGGCTGGCGCGCCAGCTGCTGAGCCGCGGCATAGGCGCGGGCAGCGTGGTGGCGGTGGCGGTGCCGCGCAGCCTGGATTCGGTGGTGGCGATTCTGGGGACGCTGGCCGCCGGCGCGGCCTTCCTGCCGCTGGATCTGGATTACCCGGACGAGCGGCTGGCGCTGATGTGCCAAGACGCCGCTCCGGCGCTGTTGCTGACCCGCCGCGCCGTCCGCGGCCGCCTGCCGGATTTGCCGGCGCTGTGCCTGGACGATCCCGCCATTCTCGCCAGCCTTGCCATCCTGGCGGCCGAGCCGGTGAGCGACGCGGAGCGCCTGCGGCCGCTGCGCGGCGGCGATCTGGCCTACATGATCTACACATCCGGTTCCACCGGCAAACCCAAGGGCGTGATGATCGCCCATCGCAGCTTCCTCAATCTGTTGCTGGGGCAGGAGGCGGGCTTGTTCGGCGACTTCATCCGCCGCCAGGGCCGCCGGGTGCGCACCCTGCAGACCGCCTCGCTTTCCTTCGACGGCGCGCTGGAGCAGCTGTTCTGGCTCTTGCTGGGCCAGGAAGTCTACTTGTGCGACGAGGAATTGCGCCGCGACGCGCAGGCGCTGGTGGAGCTGGCGCGGCGCGAGCGCATCGACGAGATGGACGTGCCGCCGTCGCTGCTGCAGCAAATGCTGGCCTGCGGCCTGATGGACGAAGGCGAGCATCGCCCGGCCATGGTGCTGGTGGGCGGCGAGGCGGTGTCGCCGGCCTTGTGGCGGCAGATGCGCCAGTATCGCCAGCTGCATTTCCACAATTTCTACGGCCCCACCGAATTCACCATTTCCGCGCTGGGCGCGTCGGCCGAAGTGGCCGACAGCCCGGTGGTGGGCCGGCCCCTGGCCAATAGCCGCGCCTGGGTGCTGGACGGCCAGCTGCGGCCGGCACCGCTGGGCGTGACCGGCGAGCTCTACCTGGCCGGCAGCGGCCTGGCGCTCGGCTATCTGAACCGCCCGGATCTCACCGCCAGCCGTTTCGTCGCCAATCCTTTCGCCGCGGGCGAGCGGATGTACCGCACCGGCGATCTGGTGCGCTGGACGGCGGAAGGGCAGCTCGACTTCGTCGGCCGCGTCGACCAGCAGGTCAAGGTGCGCGGCTTTCGCATCGAACTGGGCGAGGTGGAACACGCGCTCGCCAGCCTGCCTGGCGTCAACGCCGCCGTGGCGCTGGCCGAGCCGCTGGGCGGCAGCCATCGCCTGATCGCCTATTGCACGATGGACGCCGCCGGACGGGAGGCGGAGCCCGATCTGCCCGCCGCTTTGCTGGCGCAACTGGCCGAGACGCTGCCGGACTACATGGTGCCCTCGGCCCTGGCGGTGCTGGCCGAGTGGCCGGTCAACATCAACGGCAAGGTGGACCGCAAGGCCTTGCCCGCCATCCAGCCGCCGTCCGCCAGCCGCGGCCGCGCGCCGGCCAGCCGCGAGGAGCGCCTGCTGTGCGACGGCGTGGCCAAGGTGCTGAATCTGGCCGAGGCGTGCGCCGACGACGACTTCTTCCTGCTGGGCGGCGACAGCATCTCGGCGATGAGCCTGGGGACCGAGCTGCGCCGCGCCGGCTACTTGCTGCGCCCGCGCGACGTGTTCGCCCAGCGCACGCCGGAACGGATGGCCGCCGCCCTGCAGCCGCTGGCCGCGCCGACGCGCGGGCGGGCGCTGCCGCTCGGGCCGCTGCCGGCCTTGCCCATCGTCCGCTGGTTCGGGGAGCGTTGCGGCCTGAACGCGCGCTTCGCCCAGGGCGTCTGGCTGCAAGTCCCGGCAGAGCTGCGTCTGCCGCAGCTGGCGGCCGGTCTTCTCGCCCTGCAGGCCGCGCACCCGGCGCTGCGCTGCCGCGTCGCCGGCAAAAGCCTGGCGGTGGAGGCCGCGCCGGTTGCGCTCGACGAAAGCTGGCTGCGGCAGGCTGATGAGGACGCGACGCCGGACGCGCTGTTCCGCGCCGCTTGCGACCGGCTGGATCCGGCGGCAGGCCGCATGTGGCAAGCCGTGCTGCAAACCCGGCGCGACGGCGGCCAGCGCCTGCTGCTGGCGCTGCACCACCTGATCGTGGACGGCGTGTCTTGGCGCATCCTGCTGCCGGAGCTGAAGGCCGCTTGCCAGGCGGCGCAGTCTGGCCGGCGCCCGGAGGTGGAGGTCGAGGAGCGCAGCCTGCTGGACTGGGGCCTGGCGCTGCGCGCGCAGCTGCCGGCAAGGCAGGGCGAGTGGCCGTTGTGGCGGCAGACGCTGGCCGAGCCGGCGGCGGCCTGGTCCGCGCAGGCGCTGGACCCGGCGCGCGACACCCAGGGCAGCGCCCGCCAGCGGCGCTGGCTGCTGGACGCCGACAGCAGCCGGGCGCTGCTCGGCAGTCTGCCGGAAGCTTGCCGCGCGACGACGGAGGAGTTGCTGCTCGCCGCGCTGGCGCTGGCTTGCCGCGGCGAATTCGACGCGCCCAGGCTGCGGCTGGCGCTGGAGGCGCACGGCCGCGAGGGCGGCGACGACATCGACCTGAGCCGCACCGTGGGCTGGCTGACGGCCGAATACCCGGCGCTGTTCGATCTGAGCGCCCTGCCTGGCGGCGACGCCGCCTTGCCGGCCGCGGTGCGGGCGGTCAAGCGCGGCTTGCGGCCGATTCCGGACCGGGGCCTGGGCTACGGCGCGCTGCGCTATCTGGACGAAGCGCGCGGCCCGGAACTGGCGGCGCTGGAGGCGGACAACAAACCGCAATTGCTGTTCAATTACCTCGGCCGTTTCGCCGCCGGCGGCGGCGACTGGTCGCCGCTGGCCGAGCCGGGTTGCTTCGCCGACAGCTTCGCCGTCGACATCGCGCCGGAGCTGCCGCTGCAATACGGGCTGGAAGTGAACGTTTTCGTCGACGAGTCCGGTCCCGCGCCGCGACTGGCGGTGAACTGGACCTGGGCCGAGCGCTTGTTCGACGCCGCCGTGGTGGAGCGGCTGCAGCAACGCCTGGCCAGCCATCTGTCCGCGCTGGCCGGCCTGGCCGAGCGCGATCCCTGGCTGGCGGCCGATACCTTGAGCGCGGCGGAGACGCTGTCGGCCAGGGGCGAGGCGCTGGGCGAGCCGCAACTGGCGGCGCTGACCCGGCGTCGCGGCCCGCTGGCCGCGGCCTTGCCGGTGCTGCCCTTGCAGCAAGGCCTGCTGTTCCACGCCCAGCTGGGCGCGGAGGCCGGCAGTTACAACTCGCTGACCCGGCTGAGCCTGCGCGGCCCCTTGCAGGCGGAGCGACTGCGCGCCGCCTTGCAGGCGGTGTTGCGCCGCCATCCGCAGCTGGCGGCGGCGTTCGACGCCGACGAGGCAGGGGAACCCTTGCAGCTGCTGCCGCTGCGTCTGCCGGCATGGCCGTGGGAGGAGCAGGACCTGACGGCGGTGCCGGCTGAAAGCCAGAACGATGTCTTGGCGGCGCGCGAGCGCCGGGAGCTGGCGCGCGCCTTCGACGTCGCCGCTGGAGAGCCGCTGCTGCACGCGGCCCTGCTGCGCCACGGCGCGGACGAGCACACGCTGTTCCTGACCGCGCATCACCTGGTGGTGGACGGCTGGTCGACGCCGATCCTGCTGCGCGATCTGCTGGCCGCTTACGAGCAGGGGCCGGAGAAGCTGGGCGCGCCGAGGGTGGCTTACGCCGAGGTGGTGAAGGCGCTGTCGCGGCGCGACCTCGCCGCCGCGCGCGAGCAATGGCGGCAGGCGCTGGACGGCGTCAAGCCCACGCTGCTGTTCGGCCAGGCCGAGTCCGGCCCGCAAGTGCGCGAACTGGCGCTGACCTTGCCGGCCGAGCTGGAACGGGCGCTGACCGCGCGTTGCCGCGAATACGGTCTCACCCTCAACACGCTGATGCAGGGCGCTTGGGGCGCGCTGCTGGCGGTGCTGACCGGCCGCGACGACGTTGTATTCGGCTCGCCGGTGTCCGGACGCTTCAGCCCGGTGGACGGCATCGACGAGCACATCGGCCTGTTCAGCAACACCATTCCGGTGCGAGTGCGCCTGCAGGCGGGCCTGCCGCTGTGGCGGCAACTGGCCGAGCTGCAGGCGCAGCAGATCCGGCTGCTGGAGCACGACGGCCTGGGCCTGGGCGAGATTCAGCGCCTGGCCGGCGCGGCCACCTTGTTCGACACGCTGCTGGTGGTGGAAAACTATCCGGAACAGGATGCCTTGTTCCGGCGCGATTTCCGCGACGTCCGCCTCGCCGCCCTGCGCAGCCGCGGCCATACCCATTACCCGCTGACCATGCTGGTGCTGCCGGGCGAGAGGCTGCAGCTGCTGATCGAATACCGAGACGCGCTGGCCGAGCCGGAACAGCTGGCCGAGAGGCTGTTGTCGCTGCTGCAGAGCCTGGCCGAGCGGCCGGATCAGCCCTGGTCGGCTTTCGATCCGCTGACCCGCGCCGAACGGGCGCTGTTGCAGGCGGCCAACGACACCGGGCGCGATCTGCCCGAGCTGACGCTCTGCCAGCTGCTGCATCAGCAAGCGCAGCGCTCGCCGCGCGCGCCGGCGCTATCCGACGCCAGCCATGCGCTGGATTACCGCCAAGCGCGGGAACAGGTGGCCGATCTGGCCCGCCGCCTGCAAGCGGCCGGGGCCGGGCCGGGCGACATCGTGGCGGTGGCGCTGCCGCGCTCGGTCCATCTGAGCCTGGCCTTGCTGGCGGTGCTGGAGACAGGCGCGGCCTATCTGCCGCTGGATACCGGCTACCCGGACGAGCGGCTGGCGTACATGGTGGCCGATGCCAAGCCGCGGCTGATCATCACCCATGGCGAGCTTGCCGCCCGCTTCGGCGCGCTGGGGCCCTTGCTGCTGCAAGACGCGCTGGCCGAAGCGCCGCAGCCGTGCCTGCCGGCCCGGATCAGCCCGGAGCACGCCGCCTACCTGCTGTATACCTCTGGCTCCACCGGCCGGCCCAAGGGCGTGCTGGTGTCGCATCGCGCCATCGTCAACCGTTTGCTGTGGATGCAGCACGAATATCCGCTGGGCGGCGACGACGTGGTGCTGCAAAAGACGCCTTGCAGCTTCGACGTGTCGGTGTGGGAATTCTTCTGGCCGCTGATGACCGGCGCGCGCCTGCACATGGCGCCGCCGGACGCGCACCGCGACCCGGAAGCGCTGCTGGCGCAGATCGAGTCACAGCGGGTGAGCACCCTGCATTTCGTCCCGTCCATGCTGGCGGCGCTGCTGGCGCATATGCGCGCCGACCCGGCGGCGGGCGGCGCGCAGTGCCGCAGCTTGCGACGGGTGTTCTGCAGCGGCGAAGCCCTGCCGCGCGAGCTGGCCGAGCAATGCCGCGGCCTGATCGCCGCGCCGCTGCACAATCTGTACGGCCCGACCGAGGCGGCGGTGGACGTGACCTACCAGCCGGCGTATCAGCCGGGGCAGGGCGCGGCCAGCGTGCCGATAGGGCGGCCGGTATGGAATACCCGCCTGCGCATTCTGGACAACGCGCTCAGGCCGACGCCGCCTGGCGTGCCGGGCGAGCTCTACCTGTGCGGCGTGCAGCTGGCTCACGGCTATCTGGGAAGGCCGGACCTGACCGCCGGCCGCTTCGTCGCCGACCCGTGCGCGGCGGGCGAGCGCATGTACCGCACCGGCGACATCGCCCGCTGGCTGCCTGATGGCGCGGTCGAATACCTGGGCCGCAGCGACGACCAGCTGAAGATACGCGGCCAGCGCATCGAGCTGGGCGAAATCGAAGCGGCGCTGCTGGCGCAACCGGGCGTGGCCCGCGCGGTAGCGGTGGCGAGGACGTTGGGCAGGCAGGCGGACGCGGCGGCAGGCGCCGACGCGCGCCAGCTGGTGGCCTACATCATCGCCGACGATGCGGCCAACCCGCCGGACGGCGAGGCGCTGCGCCAGGCGCTGGCGCTGACCTTGCCGGCGCACATGCTGCCGGTGGCGGTGGCGGCGCTGGACGCTTTCCCGCTCAGCGCCAACGGCAAGCTGGACCGCAAGGCCCTGCCCGAGCCTTTCGCCGCCAGCGCGGAGGGCAGGATGCCGCGGCCGGGGCTGGAGAGCCGCGTCGCCGCGGTCTTCGCCGCGGCGCTGGGGCTGCCGGAGGTGCGCGCCGACGACGACTTCTTCGCCCTGGGCGGCCACTCGCTGCTGGCGATGCGCCTGGCGGCGGCCCTGCGCCGCGAGCTGGATTTGCCGGTGTCGGTGGGGCAGGTGATGGCCTCGCCCAGCGTGGCCAGGCTGGCGGCGGTACTGTCCGACGAAGCCTTGCGCAACGATCCGGCCCTGGCCGGCTTCGGCGAGGTGCTGCATTTGCGCGGCGGCCAGGGCAATCCGCTGTTCTGCGTGCATCCCGCTTCCGGCTTCGCCTGGCAGTACAGCGGCCTGTTGCGCCACCTGGCGCCGGGCGTGCCGGTGGTCGGCTTGCAGTCGCCGCGGCCGGACGGCGGCATCGCCCGCTGCGCCAGCCTGCGGGAGGCGGCCCTGCGCCATCTGGCGCATGTGCGCCGCATCCAGCCGCGCGGGCCTTACCATCTGGTCGGCTATTCGCTGGGCGGCTCGCTGGCGCTGGAGATGGCGGCGCGGCTGCGCGCCGAGGGCGAGGAGGTGGCCTTCCTCAGCCTGCTGGACACCTATCCGCCGGAGAGCCAGGACTGGAGCGAGCCGGACGGGCCGGAGCTGCAGGCCGAGCTCAAGCGCGAGCAGGAGCTGTTCATGGCGGCCACCGACGGTGCCGGCGACGCCGGCGCGCAACGCGAACGCGAGCAGATGTTCGGCCACATCGTGGCCAATTACGCCGACGCGGTGCGGCTGTTGTCGCAGGCCAAGAGCGCGCGTTTCGACGGCGAGGCCTTGTTGTTCGTGGCGCGGCGGACGCTGCCGGCGGATATGGACGTGCGCGCGGTCTGGCGGCCCCTGCTGGCAGGCATGCGCATCCATGAGCTGGACTGCGCCCACGAGGACATCGTCTCGCCGCAGGCGCTGACGGCGCTGGGACCCTTGCTGGGCGAGGCCTTGGCCCGCGTCTGGCGCGGCTAGGCGGGCGCGCTCTGGAGGCGGACAGGCGGGAGGTTTTCCGCCTGTCCGCGATTCGTTTTTTTATCGAGCGGAATATTGCATGAAGAAATCCCCCATCCTTGTCGATTTCAGCCTGTTGCGGCGCAATCGTCACTTTCGTTCCATTTTCATCGCCCGGATGATTTCAGTATTCGCCTTCGGCATCCTGATGGTGGCGGTGCCGGTGCAGATCCACCAGTTGACCGGCTCCAGCCTGCAGGTCGGCGCGGCGATGGCGCTGGACGGCGTCGGCATGTTCGCCGGCCTGATGTGCGGCGGCGTGCTGGCCGACCGCATGGACCGCCGCCGGCTGATCCTGCTGGGCCGCTCGCTGTGCGGGCTGGGCTTCCTCGCGCTGGCGGCCAACGGCTTCATGGCCGAGCCGTCCTTGCTGGCGCTGTATCTGGTGTCGGCCTGGGACGGTTTTTTCAGCGGCATCGGCATCACCTCGCTGATGGCGTCGATTCCGGTGATCGTCGGCCGCGAAAACCTGCCGGCGGCCGGGGCGCTGAGCATGCTCACCGTGCGCTTCGGCGCGGTGCTGTCGCCGCTGCTGGGCGGGGCGGTGATCGCCGGGGCCGGCGTCAACTGGAATTACCTTCTGGCCGGGGTCGGCACGCTGGCCACGCTGATCCCGCTGACGCGCCTGCCGTCGCTCAAGCCGCAGGGCGGGCAGGCGTCGCACCCGCTGCAGGCGCTGGCCGAAGGCTTCCGTTTCCTGTGGAGCAACAAGGTAGTGGGCGCGGTGGTGGCGGTGGGCACCTTGCAGACCTTGCTGGCCGCGGTGCGGGTGCTGTATCCGGCTCTGGCCGAGGAGGGCTACGGCGGCGGCGCTTTCGAAGTGGGCTTGATGTATTCGGCCGCGCCGCTGGGGGCGATGCTGGGCGCGTTCACCAGCGGCTGGGTGGGCCAGTTGCGCCGCCCGGGCGCGGTGATGTTGGCTTGCGTGGCGTCCTCGGCCTTGATGATCGCGGCGCTGGGCCTGTCCGGCCAGTTATGGCTGGGGCTGGCGGCGCTCGCGGCGCTGGGTTATTTCGGCTCCATCGCCGCCTTGTTGCAGTTCACCCTGGTGCAGGGACAGACGCCTGATCATCTGCTGGGGCGGGTGAACAGCCTGTGGAACGCGCAGGACGTGGTGGGCGACAGCCTGGGCGCGCTGGGATTGGGGGCGCTGGCGCGGGCGCTGGCGCCGCTGGCGGCTGCGACGGCGTTCGGCCTGGCGGCGGCTACGGCCGCGCTGGCGATGTGTCTGGGCTTCGCTTCCTTGCGGCGTTTGGGGGATAAGGCCGGCCAGTCGGCGGACCCGGTCAAGGCCTGAGCGATGCGGCATGAAAAAGCGGGAGGCCCGGATGGGCCTCCCGCTTTTTTTGTCTGGCGAGGTGTCAGTGGCGGAACTGGGTGGTGCCGCTGTCGGCCAGCGCTTCTAGCAGCATGACGGTGCTGCTGCCCGGCTGATTGAACGGATCGAGCTTCGCGTGCGTCGAGTAGCGCAGGATTTGCGAGGCGTTGACCTTGTCCAGCATCACTTCGGCCATGCTCCAGTTGGCGAAGCGGCGTTGCTCCACTTCGCGATAGTCCAGCAGGGTGAGGCTGTGATGGCGCGAATCCTTGGCCAGCTTCTGATAGAGCTGGTTGACCTGCTGGCGGCTGCCTTCCAGCGTCTGCACGAAGATGTTGTGGCTGACGCACAGCAAGCCGGTGATGCCTTGCTCCGGGTTGTGTTTGCGCGCTGCGGCCAGGATGTCGCTCATCAGCTCGCTGTCTATGGTTTTTTTCGCGTAACTGCAATAAGTCAGGCTAACCAGCATGGCAAATTTCCCCAATGGTAAGGATGGCGACGATCCGGCTTGGGCGCGCGGCGGCTGTCGCGCCGCCGCCATCGAATGTCACTTGTTCATCAGCGACAGGAATTCCCGGCGCAGGTTGGCGTCGCTCAGGAAGGAGCCGCGCATCACGCTGTTGATCATCTTGCTGTCGTTGTCCTTCACGCCGCGCCAGTGCATGCAGAAGTGGTCCGCTTCCATCACGATAGCCAATCCGTCCGGCTGCAGCTTGCTCATCAGCAGGTCGGCGATCTGCGAAACCGCTTCTTCCTGGATTTGCGGGCGGGTCATCACCCAGTTGATCAGGCGCGCGTACTTGGAGAGGCCGATCAGGTTGGAGTGCTCGTTGGGCATCACGCCCACCCAGACCCGGCCCATGATGGGGCAGAGGTGGTGCGAGCAGGCGCTGCGCACGGTGATGGGGCCGACGATCATCAGCTCGTTGAGCTTTTCCACGTTGGGAAACTCGGTGCTGGCAGGCATCGGCGCATAGCGGCCCTGGAAAACCTCGCGGATGAACATCTTGGCCACCCGCTTGGCGGTGTCCTGGGTGTTGTGGTCGTTGTCGATGTCGATGACCAGGCTTTCCAGCACGCCTTTCAGTTTTTCCTGCACTTCGGCTTGCAGCTGATCCAGCTCGCCCTCTTCGATGAAGCTCGCAATATTGTCGTTGGCGTGGAAGCGGGCCTGGGCCTGCTGCACGCGGCTGCGAATGCGTTGCGAGACGGGCAGGTGGTCAACATTGATGGTTTTGTTCATTGGGATGGCAGTCTTTGTTCAGTGCATTTTTATCGGTCGGGTCATGTCGCCGCCGCCATGGCGCGCGCCAGACGCGGCGATCGCCCCTGGCCGCCGGCGGGACGGCCTGTAATCGCGCGCAAGGCATTTGGCATGGTAGCACAGCAAAGATAGTCGGGCTGCGAACTATCCCGGGCGGGCGATTCATTTCAGCCGGCCCCGATCGGCGACGATGAGCGAATTTGGCCGCTATTTCCTTGTTGTCGCCAGGGTAAATGCCTGGCGAATTTCAGTCAGCTGCGCTGAGTTATAACGCGGTTGATAATGGGTATCAACTGGATTTTTTCAATCCTGGCGATAGCCTAAAGGCTGGCGGACGAGAGGATGGATGGGAAAGCAAGAAGCACTGAAATGGCTAATGTCATAAAAGGGTGTTAATTTCAGGGACGGCGGCCGACATGCCTGCCGCTTGGCGCAAGGCCGATTTCGTTGAGGGGACGCATGCCTTATTTCAAACTGCTGGTGCTTGGCGTATTCGCTTTGTCCACGGCGTATATTCATTTCCGGGGCCGGGTCAGGCTGGGTTTCTGGCGTCAATTGAGCGACCACTCCACCTTCATGGCGCCGATCAACGGTTTCATGTACCTGTTTTCCCGCGTGCCGGCCAAGCCTTATCTGCCGCTGGACAGTTTTCCGGAAATGCAGGCGCTGACCGCCAACTGGCGGAAAATCCGCGAAGAAGCGGCGGCGCTGTACGAGCAGGGCGGCATTCGCGCTTCGGACAAATGCGACGATCTGGGCTTCAATTCCTTTTTCAAAACCGGCTGGAAGCGCTTTTATCTGAAATGGTACGGGCAGGATCATCCGTCGGCGCAAGCCTTGTGCCCATACACCACCGGGTTGCTCAGGCAGTTCCCCAGCATCAAGGCGGCGATGTTCGCCGCCTTGCCGCCCGGCAGCCGCCTGGTTCGCCATCGCGATCCTTTCGCCGGTTCGGTGCGCTACCACCTGGGCCTGATCACGCCCAACGACGACGGCTGCTACATCGACGTGGACGGGGAGAAGTACAGCTGGCGCGACGGCGAGGCGGTGATCTTCGACGAAACCTATCTGCACTACGCCGAAAACGCCACCGACCGCAACCGCATCATCCTGTTTTGCGATATCGAGCGGCCGATGTGGTTCCGGCCGGCGCAATGGGTCAACCGCATCGTCAGCCGGGTGCTGGTGGGCGCGG
The DNA here is from genome assembly GCA_002213445.1 of Xenophilus sp. AP218F. Classification (GTDB taxonomy): domain Bacteria; phylum Pseudomonadota; class Gammaproteobacteria; order Burkholderiales; family Chromobacteriaceae; genus Chromobacterium. The sequence continues at coordinate 234,982 of NJIE01000008.1, forward strand.
CCAATTCGCCCAATCAGGAAGGCGACCGCATCGGCGCGCTCAACCGCCTGTTCCGCCATGTGCAGCGTTTGCGCCTGTTCGGCAAGCGAATAAAGGCGCGCAGCCGCTTCGGCTATTACCTGCTCAAGTGGCTGCTGCTGGGCGGCCCGGTGGCATTGTGGCTGTTCTGGGGCGCCTGGGCCTAGGTGACGGCCGGCGGGATGCGGCGGCCGCCTATCCAGATGGCCTGTTGCTCCAGCCCGGCGCCAAGCGACAGCAGATTGGCGCGCTTGCCCACCGCCAGCGAGCCCAGCCTGTCGTCCACGCCCAGCATGCGCGCCGGATGCAGGCTGGCCATTTCGATGGCCGCGCGGATGTCCGCGCCGGCGAACTCCACCATATTGCGCACGGCGGCCAGCAAGTTGAGGGTGCTGCCGGCTAGCCCGCCTTCCAGGGTTCTGACCACGCCGTCGCGCATCTCCACCATCTGTCCGGCCAGTTCATAGCGGCCATCCGGCATGCCGGCGGCGCGCATCGCGTCGGTGATCAGGATCAGCCGTTCGCCTGCGCAGCAGCGGCACAGTTGCAGCATGGCCGGGTGGACGTGGTGGCCGTCGGCGATCAGTTCCAGCCAGGCCTTGGGGTGGGTCAGGCCGGCCCCGGCCATGCCCGGCGCGCGATGATGCAGCCCGCTCATGCCGTTGAAACAGTGCACCAGGCCGGACGCGCCGGCGTCCAGCGCGGCGCGGGTGGCGGCGTAGTCCGCGGCCGAATGCCCCAGCATCACCCGCACGCCGGCGGCGCGCAGGTGGCGGATGGCGGCGATGGCGTTGGGCTTCTCCGGCGCCAGCGCCACCACCCGGAGCGAGCCGGCCGCGCAGTCGATCAGTCGGGACAGTTCGGCGATGTCCAGCTCGCGGAACCAAGCCTCGTGGTGCGCGCCCTTGTTGCGCGCGGTGAAGTAGGGGCCTTCCAGATAGCTGCCGAGTATCTCCGCGCCCGGCAGTGTTTCCTGGCGCACTTCGGCGATCAGCGCCAGCACCTTTTCCAGTTCGGGCAGCGGCGCGGTGACGGTGGTGGCGAGAAACGCGCCGACGCCTTCGGCTGCCTTGGCCGCCGACAGCTTGCGCAGCGCGGCGGCGGTGCCGTCCATCACGTCCACGCCCTGGCCGCCGTGCACGTGGGTGTCGATCAGCGCCGGCGCCAGCAGGTCGGCGTCGCGGCGGCGCTCGTCGGACGGGATGGGTTCGATGGCGGTGATGACGCCGTTTTCATGGCTCAGGCTGTGATGGTCCAGCCAGCCTTGCTCGGTCAGCAGCCGGCGGGCGCGGATGATGCGGCTCATGTCTTGCTCCTGTTCAAGGCCGCCGGCCGGGCCGGCGGCGCGGACGGTCAGCGTTGCGGGACGAGGCTCAGCGTCAGCGTTTCCAGCGGCCGCAAGGTCAGCGTCGCCGGCTTGGCCAGCCGCTTGGGCACGCTGGCGTTGGCCCCGTAGGCGACGTCCACCGCGAAATCGCGGGCGGCGCCTTGCGGCAGCTCCAGATCATGCGCGGCGTCCAGATAGTAGGACTGCGGCCGGTCCGAGGGGTTGCGCAGGGTGATGATGGATTTCTCCGGACTCCAGGCCGCCCAGCCGTAGACTTCCAGCTTGGTCGGGTCGCGGCCTATCCAGTGGCTGTCGATCAACACCTTCTGGTTGTCGCGCGCCCATTTGGCGGCGCGCGCCAAGAGATCCCAATCGTCCCGGCTCAGCAGCTCCGGCGTGATGTACAGCTCCTGCAACTGGGTGCCGGTGGCGAAGTAGCTCCAGGCCTGGTCGGCGAAGTCTTGCCGGCTTTGCTTCTCCAGCCCCTTGGCGTGCTGGGCGTAGACCAGGCCGTGCAGCATCAGCGAGTTGAGCGGGAACAGCGGGCCCTTGCTGACGATGGAGCGGTAGGTTTCGGCGTCGCGGTAGGTGATCCACTGCTGGACGCTGCTGCCTTTGCCGTAGAAGTTGATGTCGTCGCCGTCGCGCCAGATGGAGTCGGCGTAGAACAGCCAGGAGGGCGTGGCCTGAGTGCCGGTGGTGAGGTTGATGAACAAGCCGGGATTGGCCTTGCGCATGTCGGCCAGCAGGTGGATGGCGGCGTCGAAATCGCTGGTGAAGGCGCTGCCGGGCACCAGCCGGCTGGCGTTGCCGGTGCCGTCCAGCTTGAACATCTCGATGTTCTGCCGGCCTATCATGTCCAGCACCTTGGCGCGGAAGTTCCGGTAGTAAACCGGGCCGGACAGGGCGAACTTGCCGTCCATGGTTTCGTAGCCGAACTCGCCGGCGTGCGACACGCGCTCCGCCAGCGGCTTGTTGTAGCCGCCCCATGGCGACAGCCAGACGCCGAGGCGAGCCTGGTACCGGGCGGCGGCGTCTTTCAGCGGCAGGAACTGGCGCGGGAAATTGGCGCTGAATTCCCAGTTGCCCTTGCGGCTGTCCCAGCCGTCGTCAAACAGGAAACCGTCCAGCTTCACGCCGCGTTTGGCCGTCAGCTGGTCGCCGATCTGGCCGATGCGCTTGAGCGCGTCGGCCTCGGTGTAATGGGTGAAGAAGCCGATGTCCAGCCAAGAGTTGTAGTGCAGATAGGGCTGGTAGGGGCGCGGACGGGCTGCGTTGAGGAAGGCGCCGAAGTCGCGGCGCAGCTGGCCTTCGTCGAACACGCCGATATAGCTGCGGTAGCGCAGCGGTTTGCCGGCTTCCAGCGGCAAGCCCAGCGGCACGGTCTGGCTGACGCCGCCTTCGTAGGCGCGGGTCTGGGTCAGCGGGTTTTCCGGAGCGATGAAGAAACTGTCGCTGACGATGGGGGAGCTGACCACCGCGCCGTAGACGAAGGGCGCTTTGGAACGGAAGGGCAGGATGGATAGCGAGGCCAGCCGCTGCGTGCCGCGGGCGGGGGCCACGGAGACGTCCAGCGAGGCGTAGCGATCCTTGTCGCGCAGCGTGATCACGCCTTCGGCCAGGAAGTCGGCGTTGCTGAGTTTGAGGGTGATGGCGTCGCCCTGGCGAACGACGGAGTCGAGCGTGAAGTCGGCCGAACTGATTTCCTGGCCGGATTCGCGCTTGAGCGCGAACAGTTTTTCGGCGCGGATCTGGTCGCCTTGCGCCGGATTGCGCAAGGTCAGCGACGCCAGTTTGCCGTTCTGGCTGTCGATTTCAATCTGGTAGCGGCTGCCGTCCAGCCGGGTGAGGTCGGCGTGGGCGTAGCCTGCCAGAACCGCGGGCAGGGCGATCAGGCAGGCGCGGGCGATGGGGCGAATGCTGGGCATGGTGTCCTCGCAGGGTTGGGGCTGAGGAGGCGGCATCCGGCGGGAAGCCGGGCCGGTGAAGAGGCCGGCGGCGGCCGACGCCTGGCGGCGCCGGCCTGTCGGAAGCCGTCGGGAAGCTGGCGCTCAGATGCCGGCTTCCGCGCCGGCGGCGGCTTCCAGCCAGCGCGGCTTGCGCGGTTTTTGCAGCTCGTCGGCCAGACTGGTGAGGCCGCGACGGCCGCAGTCCAGCGCCTGGCGGCGGAAGTCTTCCAGGCTGACGCCATCGCGTTCGCCCAGCATTTCCAGCGCCAGCTGCAGGTTGACGCCGGTCAGCACTTCCACGTTGCGGCTTTGCACCGCCAGCGTGGCGGCGACGCGGAACGGCGTGCCGCCCAGAAGATCGGTGAAAAACATCACGCCGTCGCCGTTTTGCAGTTGCGCGAGCGCGTCGCGGCATTGCTGTTCCAGTTGCGCGGTGGTGGACGCGGCGGGGAAATCGATGGCGAGGAATTGCTCCTGCCGGCCGAGAATCTGCTCGATGGCTTCCTGCATGCCGCTGGCGAAGCGGCCATGGCCGCAAAGGATGACGCTTAACATGAGTTGCTCCGGTTGACGTCCTGCCGCGCTCGAGCGCGGCAGGATGATTGTGGGATTACAGGAAGCCGCCGAACTTGCCGGCCACGCCCAGCGCGACGGTGATGACGATCAGGCGCAGCGGGCTCCAGCCGCGACGCACCAGCGCGTACATCAGCAGGGTGTAGACCAGCGGCAGGAAGGCCGGCATCAGCTTGTCGATCACGTCGGCTTGCAGTTTCACCACCGCGTCGCCGGCGGTGATCTGCAGCGTGGTGGACAGGCGCACGTAGGTGGCGACCAGCGCGCCTATCACCGTCATGCCGACGATGGAGGCGGCGTGGCCCACCTTGCGGGTGTTGGCCTTGATCAGCGGAATGGCCGCCACGCCCATGTGGTAGGCGTAGTGGGCCAGCGAGAAGCGCAGGCCGAAGTGCACGGTGTTGAACAGCAGGAAGAAGATCACCGCGCCGAGGATGGAGCCTTGCAGCGCGAGATCGGCGCCGATGCCGCCGCAGATCGGCAGCAGCGTCAGCCAGAACATGGCGTCGCCGATGCCGCCCAGCGGCGCGCCCACCGCGATCTTGGTGCTCTGGATGCTGTTGACGTTCTGCTTGGAGCGCTCCATCGCCAGCACGATGCCCATCACGAAGGTGACCAGGAAGGGGTGGGTGTTGAAAAACCCCATGTGGCCCTTCATGGCGCGCGACAGGTCGCTGGGGTTGGTGTGGATCTTGCGCAAGGCCGGGATCAGGCCGTACAGCCAGCCGGCGCCCTGCATCCGCTCGTAGTTGAACGAGGCTTGCAGCAACAGGGAGCGCCAGGCGAAGCGGTTGATGTCCTGCCGGGTCAGGTCCGCGCCCAGGCTTTGATCTTCGTAGCGGTCGTCCACGGCTTCGGCGGCGGCGCGGTCCGCGTTTTCGCGCAGGGCCAGGGTTTGGGTGTTAGATGCCATCTTCTGCTACCTCCTGACGGGCGCGCGGCGGCTGGTCGTCGTTGCCTTTGCGCATGAAATCGATCATCGCCATGGCCAGCGCGGCGGCGGCGATGGCCAGCACCGGCAGCTTGAGCCAGGCGGCGGCGACGAAGCCGACGATGAAATAGGGGATGTAGGCGTTCTTCATCATGATCTTGAGCAGCACGGCGAAGCCGATGGCGGGCATGATGCCGCCGGCCACGCCCAGACCGTCGATCAGACGCTTGGGCAGCACGTCGATCACCACCTTGGCGTGTTCCGCGCCGAAGTAGATCGGCAGGAAGGCGCACAAGAAGTAGAACGTCCCCAGCGCCAGCAGCGCCAGATAGTTGACGCGTTCGATGCCCTTGTAGTCGCCGGCAGCGGCCATGCGGTCGCAACGCGACATCACGCCGGACATCACCGAGAACAGGAAGGTGATGCCCATCTGCACCGCCACCGCGAACGGCACGGCCACGCCTACCGCCACGTCCGGCTTGACGCCGGTGGTGATGGCGAAGGTGGCGCCGACGATGGTGCCGATGATGACGTTGGGCGGTTGCGCGCCGGCCAGCGGGGCCAGCCCCATCCACACCAGTTCCAGCGTGCCGCCCACCAGGATGCCGGTGTGCAGGTCGCCCAGGATCAGGCCCACCAGCGGGCCGAGCACGACCGGCCGGTGGAAGTGGGTGAGGCCGTTGAAGAGGTCAAGGCCGGCGAAAAAGGCCAGGAGGCCCAGCGCCAAGCCTTGCAACAGGCTGATTTCCATGAGTGTTCTCCTCGTTTCTCCGTTTTACAGCAAGGGGTAGACGTCCAGCGCCGGCTCGGTGGGAACGCCCTGGATGTAGCACTCGACGCCTTTTTCGCGCAGCGCCTGGAAGTCGCGCACGTCCTCGGCGTTCACCGACACGGTCTTGTGGATCTGCTTTTTGCCCTCGGCGTAGTGCATGTTGCCGACGTTGATGCGCGCGATCGGCACGCCGCCCTCCACCAGCTTGCGAAAGTCGCCCGGCGTTTTGCAGACGATGAGGATTTTTTGCCGGTCGGCGGCGCGGTGGATGTTGTCGATCACCTTCTGCAGCGGCCAGAAGCGGATGTCTATGCCCTCGGCCAGCACCATTTCCATCAGGTTTTGCTGGATGCTGTCTTCGGCCACTTCATCGTTGGCCACCAGCACCAGATTGGCCCCGGCAAAGCCCACCCACTGCACGCCCACCTGTCCGTGCACCAGTCGTTCGTCGATGCGGCTCAATACGATATTCGGCATACCTTCTCCTAAACTTCGGCATACGGATAAATGGTCACGCCCTGCACCACGCGGTTCACCTGCCCGCCGGGGCAGGGGTTGTCCGGGGAGATCCCCAGCCGCAGCGACGCTTCCAGGGCGAGAGTTTGCAGATACGGCAGATAGCAAAAGGCCAGCGCCATGTCGTCGCCCTCCGCGCCGGGCGGCAGGTACAGCCGCTCGCCGGCGTCGATGGCCGGGTCGGGCCTGTCGGCCAGCGCCACGATCCGCTCCGCCAGATCGTCGCGGCGCAATTCCGCGAGCAGGTCCAGTTCGTAACGGCGGGTGTGCGGTTGATTGGAAATCAGCTGCACCACCAGGGTCTGGCTATTGACCACCGATTTGGGGCCGTGGCGAAAGCCGGTGGCGGAGTCGAACAGCGCCACGACGCGGCCGGCGGTCAGCTCCAGCATCTTGAGCGCGCCCTCGCGGGCGATGCCTTTCAGTTCGTTGCTGCCCAGATAGACAATGCGCTCGGGCGGGTTGTCCGCCAAGGCCTTTAGTTGCTGCGGCAGGATGTCCAGCAAATGATGGCAGCGCTGCAGCATGGGCGCGCAGGCGGAAGGGTTGAAGTCTCCCGGCAGCAGCGCGGCGAGGCAGGCCAGCATCATGCTGCTGAGGCTGCTGGTCATGGCGAAGCTGCGGTCGTTGGTTTGCGGCGGCATCAGCAAGGTCAACGCGCGGGCGGGGTCGTCGCCGCGGCGGCGCAGCTCGCCCTCGGCGTTGCAGGTGAGCACCAGGTGGCGGCAGTCGGGGCGCAGCTGGCTGGCCAGCTCCACCGCGGCCAGGCTTTCCGGGCTGTTGCCGGAGCGGGCGAAGGAAATCAGCAGCATGGGCCGGTTGGCGCTGAAACAGCTGGCCGGCGAGGTGACGATATCGGTGGTGGCGATGGCCTCCACCGCGCGGCCCAGGCGGCGGCTGAGGTAGGGCGCCAGCGCTTCGCCGGCGAAGGCCGAGGTGCCGGCGCCGGTCAGGACGATGCGCAGGTCGGCTTGGGCGAGAAGCGGCGACAAAAAGGCGTCGATGCGCGGGCGCTCGGCATGGACGATGTCCAGCGTGGCTTCCCAGGCGGCCGGCTGTTGGGCGATTTCCCGCGCGGTGGCAAGGCCGCCCGCGCGTTCCAGCTTCTCGCTGTCGTGGCCCAGAATCATGCTCGTATCTCCTGTTCGGGTTGGCAGGCGGCCGCGTATTGGCGCAGCACCTCGCGGATGCGGTCTATCGCCAGCGCGCGCGGCTTGGGTTCCAGCCGGCCGGCGCGCACTTGGGCGTATTGCGCGGGCAGGTACTGGCTGAGCAGCGTTTCGGGGATGGCGATGGCGGAAAGGTTGTCGAACAAGGTCTGGCAGCTCGCTTCCACGGTCTGGCTCGGCCAGTAGTAGCGGATGCGGTCCGAGTAGCTGAAGCTGCGGGCCAGCCGGCATTCTGCCTGGCTGCCGTGGTAATGGTTTTGCCAGAAATCAGGCCGGCGTTGCATCGCTTGCTCCAGCACGTCGCGCAAGTGCGAGCGTTCGTTTTTCGCCAGCAGCTCGCTTTCGATGCTGGCCAGCGCGTACAGCGCTTCGCGCAGCGCGAAGGTCAGCGCCGGGCCTACCTTGAGAATGGCGAAGTGGTCGCGCACCAGTTGGCGGTAGGCGAGCGGCGTCTGGTAGTCGGTGGAGTGGGCCTCGTATACCAGGCCAGGGTATTTTTCTATCATGCGGCTGAGCGCGGCGGCGCGTTCCGGACGATAGTCCGCCACGCTGGCGTGGTCGAATTCCACGCCGGGCTGCACCACCAGCCCGATCACGCGTTGCCAGGCGTGTTCGACGCCGGCCGCGATGAAGGCTTGGCGATGGGCTTCGATGGTGCGTTCGGCCGCTTCCGGGCGGGTGACGGCCAGTTCGCCCAGATCTTCATGCGCGCCGCCGGGAACCGGCACCTCGGTGCCTACCACGTAGACCAGCTCGCAGGGGCCGAAAATCCGCTTGCTGGTGTCTTCCGCCACGCGGGCCAGTTCGGCGGCGCGGGCGGCCACCACCTCGTCGCTGAGCGGCGCAAGATCGTCGGCGCAGGCCATGCTGCAGTCCAGATGGATTTTCTGGAAACCGGCGGCGACATAGGCGGCGATCAGATCGCGGGCGTACTGCATGGCTTCGGCGGCGGGGCGCTTTTGCCAGCGATTGGGGCCCAGGTGGTCCCCGCCCAGGATCAGCTTGTCCGCGGGGAAGCCGCAGCGCTCGGCCAGCCGCAGCGCGTAGTCCCGAAAGTCGCGCGGCGTCATGCCGGTGTAGCCGCCGAACTGGTCGACCTGATTGGACGTGGCCTCCACCAGCAAGGGCGTGCCATCCTCCCGCGCCTGGATCAGCGCGGCCTCCAGCACCAGGGGGTGGGCCGAACAGACGGAGTAGATGCCGGCATGCTCGCCTTGCTTGTGGCGCTGCACTAGCTGCAACAGGGGTTTCATTGGCTATCCTCTCTTGCTGATCTGACGAAGTTGTCTTTCGTTTCGTTTCGCAAATGATATTCTTGAGAAAACGAGAAGCGAATCGAAATATTATTTGTGTTTGATATAGATCAGCAAGAAAAAGAAAAGGAATCGAAAGGTTGTTGTAACTTTTTTGTCGCGCTGGGCGGGCGGTTCGCGCTATGGAATAATGCTGTCGCGCGTGGAAGTGCGGGGCGCGCGGGCCAAGGGCCCAGGCAAAAGAAAGAAATCGAAACCCGTCCAGCGGGAGCGCAAAATGATGGACAACAAGACCCTATTGAATACCAGCCAGCGTCGCGAGCGCATCATTCAGCAACTGCAGAGCCAGGGCAGCGTGCAGGTCACCGAGCTGGCGGCGCAGTTTCACGTGTCGGCGGTCACCATACGCAACGACCTGGCCTTTCTGGAAAAGCAGGGCATCGCCACCCGCGCTTACGGCGGCGCGCTGCTGTACGACCCGACGGCGGCGTCGCCGGAACGCACCATCGCCGACAAGAGCGCGCTCAACGCCGGCGTCAAGCAGCGCATCGGCAAGCTGGCGGCCACGCTGGTGGCGTCGGACAGCCGCGTCATCCTGGATTCCGGCACCACCACCCAGCAAATCGCCCGGCAATTGGGCCAGCACCAGGGCCTGATCGTGATGACCAATGGCTTGAACATCGCCAACGCGCTGGTGGACGCGGAGGGCGTGGAGCTGTTTCTCACCGGCGGGCAGTTGCGGCGCAAGTCGTTGTCGTTCTACGGCCTGCAAGCCGAGCAGGCGCTGGCCAACTATCACTTCGACATGCTGTTCCTGGGCGTGGACGGCTTCGATCTGGAGCGCGGCGTCAGCACCCATCACGAGGCCGAGGCGCGGCTCAATCGCTGCATGTGCGAGGTGGCCGAGCGGGTGGTGGTGGTGACCGACTCCAGCAAGTTCCGCCGCGTCAGTCTGCACAAGATTCTGGACACTCGCGGCATCGATACCCTGGTCACCGACGACGCCATTCCCGCCGAGTATCTGGACGGGCTGCGCCAGGCGGGGGTCAATGTGATGCTGGTTTCGGCCTGAGCGTTGCGGCGGCGCAAAGCCCCTGCACAAACTACGTGCATTATTCATGCAAGCGCCTATGCTGGAGTCAGGCCAAGCCCATTGGCCGATACTGAACGGCGACGCGGGCGCCCCGCCGTCGCCGCGTAGCAAGGAGAAAGCCCATGAAACTGGACGATTTCAATGTGGTCGCCGATCTGATCGGTCTCAAGAAACGCTCGCGCGAAGCGGTATGGTTGATGGAAGTGGAAGGCATGAGCGGCTATTTCGCCGCCAAGCAGATGGATATCAGCGAATCCACCGTGTCGCGCGCGCATAGCCGTTTCCGCAACGCGCTGCTCAAGGTCAACGCGCTAGCGGGGCACCTGCCCTTGCGCTAGACGCGGATGCCTTCCTTGCCCAGGCCCGGCCGCGCGCCGGGCTTTTTGTTGTCTACCGCGCCGCGGCCAAGCCGGGCATACTGGCGTCCTGATCGTCAGCCTGTGGAGCCTGTCATGCCCAGTCGTCACGGAATCGATATCAGCAAGGCGCAGGCCTTGCACCAGCTTGAATTGCGGCGTTTCGCCGAATCCCGCCCGCGCAGCCGCGAGTTGTCGCGCAGCGCCGAGCGCCACTTGCTGTTCGGCGTGCCCCTGCACTGGATGGAGGACTGGTCCACGCCGTTCAGCCTGTATCTGCAGGCTGCGAGCGGCGCGGAAGTACGGGACGCGGACGGCCACGTCTATCACGACTTTTGCCTGGGCGACACCGGCGCGATGTTCGGCCACGCGCCCGATCCCTGGCGGCAGGCGCTGGCGCGCGAAGCGGCGGACGGCGTCAGCGCCATGCTGCCCACCGCCGACGCGGTGTGGGTGGCCGAGGAACTGAGCCGCCGCTTCGGGCTGTCGCATTGGCAATTCGCCCTGAGCGCCAGCGACGCCAACCGTTTCGCCATCCGCTGGGCGCGGGCGATGACCGGCCGCGACAAGGTGCTGGTGTTCAATGGCTGCTACCACGGCACGGTGGACGACGTGTTCGTCGATCTGGTGGACGGCGCGCCGCGCCGCCGCGACAGCCTGCTGGGCCAGGTTTACGATCTGACCCGGCACACCCGGGTGGTGGAGTTCAACGATCTGCCCTCGCTGGAAGCGGCGCTGGCGGACGGAGAGGTGGCGTGCGTGCTGGCCGAGCCGGCGATGACCAACATCGGCATGGTGCTGCCGCAGGCCGGATTCTGGGCCGGCGCGCAGGACATCATCCGCCGCCACGGCAGCCTGCTGTTGCTGGACGAAACCCACACCATCAGCAGCGGTCCGGGCGGCTACTCGCAAGCCTATGGTTTGCGGCCTGACATGCTGGTGCTGGGCAAACCCCTGGCCGGCGGGCTGCCGGCGGCGGCTTACGGCTTCAGCGCGGAGCTGGCTGCCCGGGCCCAGCAAGCCAAACGCGCCGCGCCGCCCGGGCATTCAGGCATCGGCACCACGCTGACCGCCAACCGGCTGACGCTGGCGATGATACGGGTCATGCTGGAGCAGGTGATGACCGATGCCGCTTACCAGCACATGTTCCTGATGAGCCAGCAACTGGCGGACGGTTTGCAGACGCTGATCCAGCGTTACCGGCTGCCGTGGTGCGTGACCCGCATCGGGGCGCGCTGCGAGTTCCAGTTCTGTGCGCGGCCGCCGCAAAACGGCAGCCAGGCCGGCGCGTCGCAAGACGCCGAGCTGGAAGGCTATATTCACTTGTACCTGCTCAATCGCGGCGCGCTGATCACGCCGTTCCACAATATGCTGCTCACTTGCCCAGCCACCCGCGCCGAGCAGGTGGAGGCTTTGCTGGCGGCGCTGGACGGGTGGCTGGAACAGGTCGCTTGCCGCTGAGGCCGGCTTGATCGCCACTGCCTGGGGCTGGCGGAAAATACCTTTTTATATATCGGCTGTATTTATTTCCTATCGGCCGCGCGGCGCATGCCGTCGCGGCCATGTTCTGGACCGACACCATGCGTTTCGCCATTACTCTTTCCGATCGTTTCAAAGGCGTGCTGGACGCCTGCCTGCAGGCCGGCTGGACCCCGGTGAAGATGTTCTGCACCCAGGTGGACAGCCGCATGCACCACAACAAGGCTTCGTTGGCGCTGGCCGAAAAGCACAAGATTCCGGTGCAGATGAGCCGCATGAGCGAACGCGACTTGCGCGATCTGGCCGACCAGCAATGCGAGGCCCTGCTGGTGGCCAGTTACAACTGGCGGATACCGGACTGGACGCCGTATCTGCAAAGCGCGGTCAATTTTCATCCCTCGCCGTTGCCGGATGGCAAGGGCGCCTATCCGCAGGTGCGCGCGATTCTGGATGGCTACGAGCAGTGGGCCTGCAGTTGCCACAAGCTGACGCCCGAGCTGGACAGCGGCGACATTCTCAGCCAGGAATTTTTCCCGCTGACGCTGGACGAAACTCACCAAACGCTGGACATCAAGCTGCAACTGGCCGTTTACCGGCTGGCCAATCGCGTGATCCCCAACTATCGGCAGCTGTGGGAGCAGGCGCAGCCGCAAGCCGGCGAAGGCAGCTATTGGCGGCTGTGGAGCGATGAAGACCGCATGCTCGATTTCGCCAAGCCGGTGGCGGCGCTGCAGCGCCAGTTGCGGGCTTTCGGCGACTTCGAATGCTGGACCAAGGTCAACGGCGTGCTGCTGTTCGTGCATCGGGCGCAGGGCTGGCAGGAAACCCATAATTTCGCTCCCGGCACGCTGGTTTACACCTCGGCGCAGTCGCTGCTGGTGGCCGCGGCGGACGGCATGCTGCTGATCAGCGAGTGGAGCCTCTACGGCCCGGACGCGATAACCGGACGTTATCGCGGCTAATGCGAAAAGCAACGGAGCAATCGCTATCTTTGTTGGACGAAGCGCTGCAAAATGGCGGTTTGCCGCCGGCTGTCGCCCGGCCGGACAACCCAGCATTGGAGCCCATATGAGTGATCAGCAGCGCTATACCGACCCCGAAATCGCCGCCGTGTGGCGCGCCATCCGCGAGCGGCGCGACATGCGCCACTTCGTGCCGACCCCGCTGGCCGACGGCGCGCTGGAACGCCTGGTGGAGGCCGCGCATCTGGGGCCGTCGGTAGGCTATATGCAGCCATGGCGTTTCATTCGGATCAGCGATCTTGCGCTGCGCCGGCGCATGCACCAGATGGTATGCGCCGAGCAAGCCAAAACCGCGGAGACGCTGTCGTCGCGTCGGGAAGAGTTTCTGAAGCTGAAAGTCGAAGGCATTCTCGACTGCGCCGAAGTGCTGGTGGTGGCCTTGATGCCGAACCGGGAGCGACACGTCTTCGGCCGGCGCACCATGCCGCATATGGATTTGATGTCGGTGGGCTGCGCCATCCAGAACATGTGGCTGGCGGCGCGCGCCGAAGGCATAGGCTTGGGCTGGGTATCCTTCTTCGAGCCGCAGGCGCTGGCCGAATTGCTGGCCATGCCGGAGGGCGCGGAGCCGGTGGCGATTTTGTGCATAGGCCATGTGCCGGCCTTTTATCCGCGGCCGATGCTGGAAGACATCGGCTGGGGACAGCGGCTGGGCATGGACGAAGTGCTGTTCGACAACGGCTGGCCGGCCGGCGATCGCAGCACGCCGACAGCGTACTGAGGCTGCGCGCCGACGGCGCGACGGCGGGGAAAGCGAAAATGGCCGGCGCCTGCGCGCCGGCCATGAGTTTAAGTGTGGCTTACAGCACTTCGCCGGCGTGGTCGGCCAGCCGCGAGCGCTCGCCGCGCTGCAGCGTGATGTGGGCCGAGTGATCCCAGCCCTTGAAGCGATCCACCACGTAGGTGAGGCCGGAGCTGCCTTCGGTCAGGTAAGGGGTGTCGATCTGGCTGATGTTGCCGAGGCACACCACCTTGGTGCCCGGGCCGGCGCGGGTGATCAGCGTTTTCATCTGCTTGGGCGTCAGGTTCTGCGCCTCGTCGATGATCAGGTACTTGTTGAGGAAGGTGCGGCCGCGCATGAAGTTGAGCGACTTGACCTTGATGCGGCTGCGGATCAGGTCGCGGGTGGCGGCGCGGCCCCAGTCGCCGCCGTCGTCGTCGCTCTTGTTGAGCACGTCCAGGTTGTCTTCCAGCGCGCCCATCCACGGCGCCATCTTTTCCTCTTCGGTGCCGGGCAGAAAGCCGATGTCTTCGCCTACCGGCACGGTGACGCGGGTCATGATGATTTCGCTGTAGATCTTCTGCTCCAGCGTCATGGCCAGGCCCGCCGCCAGCGTCAGCAGCGTCTTGCCGGTGCCGGCCTGGCCCAGCAGGGTGACGAAGTCGACGTTGGGGTCCATCAGCATGTTCAGCGCGAAGTTCTGCTCGCGGTTGCGGGCGGTGATGCCCCAGACGTTGTTCTTGCTGTGGCTGTAGTCCTTCAGGGTTTCCACCACCGCGGTCTTGCCTTCAACCTTGATCACCCGCGCCTGGAAGGGTTTCTCCCCTTCCTGCCACAACAGCTGATTGACGTAGAGGGCGCTGCAGTCCTGCCCGGCCAGCTGGTAATAGCTGCGGCCGTGGTCCTGCCACGACTTCATGTCCTTGCTATTGCGCTCCCAGAAGGTCTGATCGATTTCCCGGGTGCCGGTGTAGAGCAGGTCGGTGTCTTCCAGCACCTTGTCGTTGAAGTAGTCTTCGGCGTCGAGGCCCAGCGCGCGGGCCTTGATGCGCATATTGATGTCCTTGGACACCAGGATGACCGAGCGGCCTTCGTAGCAGTCCTTCAGCGCCATCACGATGCCGAGGATCTGGTTGTCGGCCTTGCCCACCGGCAAAGAGGGCGGCAACGTGCCGTGTATCGCCTGGGTTTGCAGGATCAGCTTGCCGGTGGCCGCGTCGCGGCTGGCGCTTTTGAGCGGAATGCCTTCGGCGATGGCGGATTCGTCGCCGCTGATGATGTCGTCAAGGAAGCGGCTGGCCTGGCGGGCGTTGCGCGCCACTTCGGACATGCCCTTCTTGTGGGTGTCCAGCTCTTCCAGCGTGATGATGGGGATGAAGACGTCGTGCTCTTCGAAACGGTACAAGCAGGTCGGATCGTGCAACAGCACGTTGGTGTCCAGCACGAACAGCTTGCGCGCTTTGGTTTTTTTGCGGCCGGCCATGATAGTCCCCTTGTCATGTTATGCCGCCCGACCGGCTGGCCGGGCGCAACTGCCTTACAGCGATTTGACGAACGCCAGCACCTCCTCGGCGTGTCCGGGCACTTTCACCTTGCGCCACTCGCGGGCGATGTTGCCCGCGGCGTCGATGACGAAAGTGCTGCGCTCGATTCCCCTTACCTGTTTGCCGTACATGTTTTTCATCTTGATGACATCAAACAGGCTGCAAACAGTTTCCTCCGAGTCGGACAACAATTCAAACGGCAATTCCAGCTTGGCCTTGAAGTTTTCGTGCGACTTGAGGCTGTCGCGCGAGATGCCGACGATTTGCGCGCCCGCCGCCGAGAATTCGGCGTGGAGATCGCGAAAATCCATGGTCTCGTTGGTGCAGCCGGGGGTGTTGTCCTTGGGATAGAAGTAGATGACCAGCGGCTTGGCGCTGGCGGAGAGTTGAAATACGGCGCCGGCGGTGCCGGGCAAAGTGAAGTCGGGGCAGGGTAAGCCTGACATGCAAAACTCCTGTGAAAGATCAGGGGTGGGTGCATCATCCGCCTTGTTGTGAGCTTAGCGGATTATTCCATGGATTGACATGCTGCCAAGCGCGCGGATTTCAACTGTCGCCATCCCGGCGCGCGCCTCGCCGCAAGAGCACCAAGAGCGCGCCGTCGCCGCCCATCGCGTCGCAGGTCTCGCAAAAGGCCAGCACTTCCGGATGGTGCTGCAGCCAGCTGCGCACCATCTTTTTAAGCACAGGCTCTCCCTGGGAGCCGAAGCCCTTGCCGTGTATCACCCGCACGCACACGCCGTCGCGCTGGGCGCGGTGCAGAAACACCGCCAGCGCGTCTTGCGCCTGGTAGCGATCCAGGCCATGCAGGTCCAGCTGGGCGCAGATCGGCCAATTGCCGGCGCGCAGCCGTTTGAGCGTGAGGCTGGGCATGCCCGGGCGGGCGAACTGGTGCAGGGTATGAGCGGGTTCGAACCAGCCGACCTGATGCTGCAGCAGGGCCTGTTCCACGTGGCCGGACAAGGCCGGGCCGCGGCTGGGCTTGCGCGGACGGGGGCTGGGCTTGGGAGGCTGCGGGTGGTGGCGGCTGTCGGGCTTGAGCGGCTTGACGTCGGCGAACAGCTGGCGAAAGTCGGGTTCCGGCTCGGCAGCGGGCTGCGGCCGCGCCGGCAAGGCCGGCGCGGCGGAACGCAGCGTTTTGCGTAGCCCCTTCAAAGAGTCCTTGAAGGTTTTCACGCGAGGATTACTTCAGGCTGTCGAGGTAACGCTCGGCGTCCAGCGCGGCCTGACAACCGGAGGCGGCGCTGGTGACTGCCTGGCGGTAGATGTGGTCCTGCACGTCGCCGGCCGCGAAAACGCCAGGCGCGCTGGTGGCGGTGGCGTTGCCGTCGCGACCGCCCTTGGTGATCAGGTAACCGGTGTTGTCCATGTCCAGCTGGCCCTTGAATATGTCGGTGTTGGGCTGGTGGCCGATGGCGACGAAAAGGCCCATCACCTTGATCTCTTCCGTGCTGCCGTCCTGCATCGACTTCAGGCGCAGGCCGGTGACGCCGGAATCGTCGCCCAGCACTTCGTCCAGCGTGGCGTTGAGTTTCAGGCTGATCTTGCCTTCGGCTACGCGCGCCATCAGTTTTTCCACCATGATCTTTTCGGCGCGGAAGGTGTCGCGGCGGTGGATCAGGGTGACGTGCTTGGCGATATTGGCCAGGTACAGCGCCTCTTCGACCGCGGTGTTGCCGCCGCCGATCACCGCCACGTCCTGATTGCGGTAGAAGAAGCCGTCGCAGGTGGCGCAAGCGGACACGCCCTTGCCCTTGAACGCTTCTTCGGACGGCAGGCCCAGGTACTTGGCCGATGCGCCGGTGGCGAGGATCAGCGCGTCGCAGGTGTACTCGCCGGCGTCGCCCACCAGGCGGATCGGCTTCTCGTGCAGATGGGTGGTGTGGATGTGGTCGAACAGGATTTCAGTGCCGAAGCGGGTGGCGTGCTGTTCGAAGCGCTGCATCAGCTCCGGGCCCATGACGCCGGCGGCGTCCGCCGGCCAGTTGTCCACTTCGGTGGTGGTCATCAGCTGGCCGCCTTGAGCCAGGCCGGTGATCAGCACCGGTTTCAGGTTGGCGCGGGCGGCGTAAACCGCGGCGGTGTAGCCGGCCGGACCGGAACCGAGGATGAGAAGAGGGCTGTGGCGGGTGTTGCTCATTTTTCTATCCTGTCATTGGAAGGAGGGAATGAGCGGTATTTTAGCAGTTTTGGCATGACGGCAGGCCGCTTGAGGTTTACACTGCAAGAACACCACTCAACTTCGCAGGAGATTGGGACATGAATGCATTAAGTCAAGTCGCCGCGCAAGGCGTGAGCGGCGGAACTCAGGTTTACGCTCTCAAGAAGGCCATGCAGGCGGATGCCCAGACCACCATGACATTGCTGCAAGGCGCTGAGCAGTCCGCGGCGCAAATCCAGGCGTCCAATCCCGGCCATCTGGGCCAGAACATCGACGTTCGCGCCTGAGCGGCATGCCCGTTTGAGCAAAAAAAAAGCGACCCGCGCGGGTCGCTTTTTTCATGCCTGCCGCCTGTGCGTCAGGCGGAGGTGGCGATGCGTTGCGCGCTGACGCTGGGTTGCAGCAGCGCTTGAGTGGTCTGGTATTGAGCCACCGCGAGCTGGCCGCTGTTGTTTTGCTGCTGCGCGAGCGCGACGGCCTGGGCGGGCTGCTGCGGGGCCTGGTTGGCGTCCTGCGCGCGCGGGGCCGGTTGCGTTTCGGCGTTGGCGGCGGCGCGCGGCGCGGGGGGCGCAGCGTTGGCCGCGTTGCTTGCGGCAGGCGCGGCGGCTGGCGCCGGTTGGCGGTTGTCTGATGGCGCGGCTTGCGCGGCGGCCGGCTGCGAGGCCGGCGTCGCGCTCCGGCTCGGCTGGGTCTGCGGCTCCGGATTGGGAGCCTGCTCGCCGGCGGCCGGGGTGGCGCGCTGTTGTTGCGCCTGCTGTGCGATCAGCTGTTGTTGCAATTGCTGTTCGACGCGCGCGGTATCCGGGTTTTGCCGGATCGCGGTTTGCGTTTGCGGCTCGCTGGCGGCCCGCTGGGTGGCGGGCTGCGATCTTTCCAGAGACGACTGCACCTGCCGCGTGTCTTGCGTGGCATAAAGCGGTTGCAGCGCGTAGCTGCCGACGCTGGAGATGGTGGACATGGTTGTGGTCTCGACTATCCTACATCGCTGATTTTAGTACGATTTTGCGGAAATGGATAGCGAGTTTCTCAAGCTTGGTCTATGAGCACCAGAGCCAGCATGCGTTGCGCCAGTTGATCCACGCTCAATTCGCCTTCGGCCTTGAACCATTGCACCGACCAATGCAGGCTGCCCAGCAGCGTGCGCCGCAGCAGGCGGGTGTCCGGTTTGACGAGGCCGGCGGCGGCGGCTTCGTCCAGCACTTGTTGCCAAATCGCCTCATAGCGATCGCGCAGCACGATCAGTCCGGGCTTGGCCGCCTCCGATACGCTGCGCCACTCATACAGCATCACTTCCAGCGCGGCCTGGTTGTCGCCCAGCAGCGAATTGAGATGCACCTGGAACAGGGCCGCCAGCCGGCCGCGAGCGTCAGCGGCTTGGGCGATGGCCTGGGCCAGCTGTTCGGTGGTGCTGGTGATGCCCAGCGCCATCACCGCGACCAGAATTTCTTCCTTGGTGCGGAAGTGATAGAACAGGCTGCCGGACTGCAGTCCGACGGCGTTGCCCAGGTCGCGCACGGTAGTGCGTTCGTAACCCTGGTCGCGAAACAGGATGGCGGCCGCGCGGATCAGTTCCATGCGGCGGCCGTTTTCCTCGGTGGTTTTGGGCGTGTCTTTGGCGGTCATGATGCCTGCGGGGCGGAAAGAGTGGGCAGGAAGGCGAAGGCGGCTTGCCATACCTGCTCCGGCGGCAGTTTTTCCAGGCAGTCGGTGTGGCTGTACGGGCACTGGCGCTCGAAACAGGGGCTGCAGTCCAGATTGAGCGATACCACGGCGGCCTGTTCCGACAGCGGCGGGGTGAAGTCCGGGCTGGAGGAGCCGTATAGCGCCACCAGCGGCTTGCCCAACGCGGCGGCGACGTGCATCAGGCCGGAATCGTTGCAGACGGCCAGCTCGGCGAGGCCGATCAGGTCGATGGCTTCTTCCAGGCCGGTGGCGCCGCACAGGTTGACCGCCGCGCCGTCTGAAAGCCGGGCGATGTCGTCGCCGATTTCCTTGTCCTTGCCCGAGCCGAACAGCCAGACCGCGTAGCCTGCGGCGTGGAAGCGGCGCGCCAGTTCGGCGAAATGCCGCGCCGGCCAGCGCTTGGCCGGACCGTATTCGGCGCCGGGACAGAAGGCGACCGCGGGGCGGCCGGTGTCCAGCTTCAGCCGGGCGGCGACCGCTTGCTGGCTGGCCGGGTCGATGGCCAGGCGCGGGTGGGGGATGGGGCGGCGCACCGGCTGTTTGCGGTCTTCCGCCAGCGCGCAAAAGCGCTCCACCATCATCGGCAGGGCGTTTTCATCCAGTTCGCGGGCGTCGTTGAGCACCCAGTAGCGCGCTTCGCCCAGGAAACCGGTGCGCAGCGGGATGCCGGCGAACAGCGGAATCAGCGCCGATTTCAGCGAGTTGGGCAGGACGATGACCTGGTCGAATCTTTCCCGCGCCAGCCGGCGCGCCACTTTCCAGCGCTCGCCCAGGCGCAGCGCGCCGTGGCCGAAGGGATTGAGATGCGCCTTGGCCACTTCCGGCATGCGCGCGAGCAAGGGCAGAGTCCAGGCCGGAGCGAAGACGTGCAGCTCCAGACCCGGGTGGCGTTGATGCAGGCGGCGGTAGAGCGGCTGGGCCATGACGCTGTCGCCGACCCAAGAGGGGCCGATGACCAGTATTTTCTTGTTCATTCAGGAGGTTTCCGGTTCCAAATCCAAGCCGGCTCGACGAGGCGTGCCGGTTTGGATTTGGCGGCGGTTGCTAACGGGACGCGCCGACGGCCGCGCGCGAGGTCGCGGCCGTCGGCGACAAGATCGCGAACAGGCGCTTAGTGATGATGGCCGGCGGGGCCGACCAGCTTGTACCGGGTGCCGCAGTAGGGGCAGAGCACTTCGCCGGTCTTGTGCACCGGCAGGAAGACGCGGGGATGCGAATTCCAGGCCAGCTGGTTCGGCATCGGGCAGTGCAGCGGCAGGTCGTGTTGGGTCACTTCGATATAGCGTTGGGTGTTTTCTTTCAGTTCAGCCATGGTGTGTCCTTGATCGGCCGCCGGTTGGCGGCGGGTGTTGCAGCGGTGCCTCGGGGCGCTGCCGAAAACGACCAAGCCAGCAGGGTGCGGCGCGAAGCCGCGGCCTGCTGGCGTGGAGGAGGTTCGGCGCGTCCTTATTTTACGTAAGTCAGCCAGTGCTCGTGTTCGGCATCCAGGCCCTTGACGATGTTGAAGTAGCGCTTCTGGATTTCCGCGGTGATCGGGCCGCGGCTGCCGCTGCCGATCGGGCGGCGGTCCAGTTCGCGGATCGGCGTCACTTCGGCGGCGGTGCCGGTGAAGAAGGCCTCGTCAGCGCTGTAAACCTCGTCGCGGGTAATGCGCTTTTCAACCAGTTGCAGGCCCATTTCGGCGGCGATCTGCACGATGGTGTCGCGGGTGATGCCTTCCAGCGCGCTGGTCAGGTCCGGAGTATATAGCTTGCCCTTGCGGATGATGAAGATGTTTTCGCCGGAGCCTTCTGCCACGAAACCGTCCACATCCAGAAGCAGGGCCTCGTCGTAGCCGTCGGCGGTGGCTTCGTTGTTGGCCAGGATGGAGTTCATGTAATTGCCGTTGGCCTTGGCCTTGCACATGGTGATGTTGACGTGGTGGCGGGTGAAGGAACTGGTCTTCACGCGGATGCCTTTCTCCAGCCCGTCTTCGCCAAGGTAGGCGCCCCACGGCCAGGCGGCCACGATCACGCGCACGTCGTTCTTCATCGGCGCCACGCCCAGCTTGCCCGAACCGTAGAAGGCCATCGGGCGGAAGTAGCAGGATTTGAGGCCGTTGGCCTTGACCACGTCGAGGTGGGCCTGGTTGATCTGCTCCGGGGTGAACGGCAGATTCATGCCCAGAATCTTGGCCGAGCGGAACAGGCGCTCGGTGTGATCCTGCAGGCGGAAGATGGCCGGGCCTTTGGGGGTTTCGTAGGCGCGCACGCCTTCGAACACGCCCATGCCGTAGTGCAGGGTGTGGGTCAGGACGTGGGTGGTGGCGTTGCGCCAGTCAACCAGTTCGCCGTCATACCAGATGAAACCGTCACGATCAGCCATCGACATCTTGCATTTCTCCGTTATGTGTTTGCTGTCCGACGATAATAAACGCCCGGATGGCGCTTGTGAACCGCCTGCGCGTTAAAAATCGAGCGCTTGCTCGAATACCTGATTCCATAGCCGGACGCAGGCGCGGTAATGGCTTAGCAAGGCCTCGTCCACCTCGACCTGGGCGCTGGCGTTGAGACGGGCGGCGTGTTGCAGCCGGCGGTAGTGGCGATAGGCGACGCGGGCGGCTTCGGCCAACTCGGGGTTTATCAGCCCGGCCTCCGCCGCCACCGCCAGCAGGGCGATGTTGCCGGTGTTGCCGGTGAACGCCGGCAGCGCGCCGGCATGGGCCAGGATCAGGTATTGAACGATAAACTCGATGTCTATGATGCCGCCACGCGCATTTTTCACATCCCAGGGATGGGGCGGGTGGCTGTCCAGCATGCGCTGGCGCATGGCCAGCACTTCGTCGCGCAGTTTGGCGGGATCCCGCTTGAGCGTGAGGATGCGGCGGCGCTCGGTTTCGAAGGCTGCGCCGATGGCCTCGTCGCCGGCGACGAAACGGGCGCGGGTCAGCGCCTGGTGCTCCCAGACCCAGGCCTGGTTTTCCTGGTAATGGCGGAAGGCGGAGAGCGAGCTGACCAAGAGGCCGCTGGCGCCGTTGGGGCGCAGTCGCAGGTCGATGTCGTAGAGCACGCCGGCGGCGGTGGCGCTGGTCAGCCAAGTGGAGAGCTTGCGCGCCAGCCGCGAGTACAGTTCGGACGCGTCCGGATGTTCGTCGTCGTAGAGGAAGATGATGTCGAGATCGGAGGCATAGCCCAGCTCCTTGCCGCCCAGCTTGCCGTAACCGATGACGGCGAAGCGCGGCGCGTCGGCGTGGCGGCTGGGGATGTCGAGCCAGGCGTGGCGGACGCTGGCGGCCAGCACCGCGTCGGCCAGCAGCGACAGCTGGTCGGACAGCGCCTCCAGCGTCCACATCCCGGCCAGATCCTGCGCCACCAGGCGGAAGGTTTGCGCGTGCTGGAAGTGGCGCAGCGCGTCCATCTTGGCCTCTACGTCGCCTTCGGCCTCGCAGAGCTGCGCCTCCAGCTGCGCCGCCAGCTGCGGCCAGTCCGGCGCGGCGTACAACACGCGCACGTCCAGCAACTCGTCCAGCAGGATGGGGTGGCGGGTCAGGTAGTTCGACACCCAGGCGCTGGACGAGTACAGCGAGGCCAGTCTTTGCAGCGTCTGCGGGTACTCGGTGAGCAGGGCCAGGTAGGAAGCGCGGCGGCTGATCGCTTCCATCAGGCCGATGATGCGGTTGAGCGTGGCGTCCGGGTGGGCGTAGTGCGACGCCACCTCGATCAGCGGCGGCATCAGCGCGTCGAACTTCTTGCGGCCGCTGGCCGGCATCTGCTGGTAACGCTGGCTTTGCGCCAGGCCGCGCAGTTGGCGGGCCACGTCGTCCGGGTTTTCAAAGCCGAGCTTGGCCAGCGCCGGCGCGGCGTCCTGTTCCGCGATGTCCTGCCACAAGTCCGCCAGCGGGTGGCCGGGCGCGTCTTCGCTCGGCAGGATGAAGACTTGCTCGAAATGGCGGGTGACCTTGCGCCGCTGGCGGGTCAGCTCCTCGAAGAAATGCTCCCAGTCGGCGAAGCCCATGCTGGCGGCGATCTTGCCGCGGGCGTCGGCCTGTTGCGGCAGGGTTTGCGTTTGCTGGTCGTCCAGGTATTGCAGCCGGTGTTCCAGGTTGCGCAGGAAGGCGTAGGCCTGCTGCAACTGGGCCACCGCCTCCGGCTCCAGCAGCCGCAATTCTCCCAGCCGCGCCAGCGTGGCGCGCGTGCCGCGCAGTTGCAGGCTCTTGTCGCGGCCGCCGCGGATCAGCTGGAACACCTGGGCGATGAATTCCGCTTCGCGGATGCCGCCCGGCCCCAGCTTGATGTTGTCGGCCATGTCGCGGCGCGCCACTTCGCGGCGGATCTGGGCGTGCAGATCGCGCATCGCGCCGTAGGCGTTGTAGTCCAGGTATTTGCGATAGACGAAGGGGCGCACCAGGTCGTAGAGGCCGGCGGCGTCGCCGGTCAGCGCCTTGGCCTTGATCCAGGCGTAGCGCTCCCACTCGCGGCCCTGGGTCAGCAGGTAATTTTCCAGCGCGGCGAAGCTCATCGCCAGCGGGCCGGAGTCGCCGTAGGGGCGCAGGCGCATGTCGACGCGGAACACCTGGCCGTCGAAGGTGACGTCGTTGAGCAGGGCGATCAGCTTCTTGCCGACCTGGGTGAAGTACTCGTGATTGCTGATCTTGCGCGGGCCGTCGGTCTCGCCGCTTTCCGGATAGATGAAGATCAGGTCGATGTCCGAACTGGCGTTGAGTTCGCCGCCGCCAAGCTTGCCCATGCCGACCACGATCAACTGCTGCGGCTCGCCGCTGTCCTCGCCTATCGGCTGGCCGTATTGCGCCAGCGCGCGGCAGGCGCAGGGCAGGGCGGCGCGGATGGCGAACTCGGCCAGCTGGCTGACGGTGGCGACCACTTCGTCCAGATCGGCGAGGCCGTTCAGGTCGCGGCAGATCAATCTGGCCATCACCGACTGGCGCAGGCGGCGCAGGGCCGGCGCCAGCGCTTCCGGGGCGTCCAGCGCCTCCCAGTCGGCGTAGGCCTGCATTTGCGCCGCGGTGAAGGGCTGGCGGAGGCCGGCGGCCAGGCGCTCGCCTTCTTCCGGGCGGGCGCTCAACAGGCGGGACAGATAATGGGAAAACGCGCGGCTGCGGGCAATGGCAGCGGCCGTGTTTGCTGGCATAATAGCTCCGTACGGCGTGGGGCGGGCCCGGCTTGCATGACATGCGATAGTCGTCGGCCGGCTGAGAGTCTGAATGGCGCGCGCAAGCCTGGAGTGCCGCGCGGCCGTTTTCCAAATTGAATCATTGTAACGGTTTGCCATCGTTGAAAAAGCCCTTGTCGCTGTTATCCCGCATTCGCGTGCTGCGCGCGCTCAAAGGCGCGCTGCTGGCCGCCGGGCTGCTGTTGGCCTTGACCCTGCTGCTGCTGATCGGCGGCTTTTGCTATTTCACCTTCTGGCTGTTGCCGCATCTGGATGACTTCCGCCCGGTGCTGGAGCGGCAGCTGAGCCAGTCGCTGGGCCGCAAGGTGCAGGTGAACGGCCTGTCCGGCCGCTGGTTGCAGGTGGCGCCGCAGTTCGACCTTCAAGGCATCTCCATCGCCAATCCGCAGGACGGCCGGGCGCTGACGTTCCGCTCGGTGTCGGTGGTGCCGGCCTGGTCGTCGCTCCTGGCCTGGGAGCCCAGGCTGTCCAGCATCGTGATCAAGGGGCCGGAGGTGGAGCTGCGCCGCTCGCCGGCCAACATCATCTATCTCAACGGTTTCGATATTTCCAGCGGCCCCGCCGACAATTCCGCCGGCAACTGGCTGCTCCAGCAATCCTCGCTGCAGATCGACAACGCCAGGCTCAGTTGGCAAGACGAGCTGCTTGGCCTGCCGCGGCTGGATTTGCAACAAGGGCAGTTGAGCCTGGGGCGCGGCTTGCTGGGGCACAGGCTGAAGCTGTCCGGCGTGCCGGCCGCCACGCTGGGGCAGCGCTTCGAATTGAGCGCCAATTGGCGCGGCGACGATATCGGCCAGTGGCAGGATTGGTCCGGTTCGGTCAAGGTGGCGCTCAACGGCGCGCGCGCCGGGGCGTGGTCGCGCTATATGCAGCAGCTGGGCTTTCTGCGCAGCGGCGAAGGCGACGGGGTCGTGGAGATGTCCTTCTCCGACGGCGCGGTGGATTCCCTGCTGGCCGACGTCAGCGTCCGCGACGCCGCCTATACCCCGCCCTCGGCCCAGGAACTGGAATTGCCGCGGCTGGAGGGCAAGCTGCAGCTGACGCGCCAGCGCGACGGCAGTTACCGCGTCAAGGCCGACCACCTGACCCTGGCCAGCGCCAGCGGCCTCGCCTTCGATCAGTCGTCGATTCAGGGCGAGTGGCAGCCGGGCGGCACCGGGCGCGGCGAACTGACGCTGGACAACGTCAACGTCAATCACCTGTCGCCTTTCATTCACGCCCTGGGCGTGGACCGCAACCCGCTGTTCGCCCGTTTCTCGCCCAGCGGCGAGCTGCACGAGGTCACCGTCGGCTGGGACGGCCCGCTGGAAGCGCCGCAGGCTTTTCACGTCCGCTCCCGTTTCAAGAATCTGGCCTGGCAGCCGTTTGACGGCCTGCCCGGCGTCTCCGGCGTGTCCGGCCGCATCGCCTTCAACCAGCAGGGCGGCCAGTTGCAGCTGGACAACGGCAAGTCCGGCGTGGTGTATCCGGCGGTGTTCGCCCAGCCGCTGGATTTCGACCGGCTGCAAGCCGCCGTGGACTGGAAGCGGAACAACGGCGCGCTCGATATCCAGCTCAAGGAGGTGAGCTTCGCCAACGCCGACCTCAAGGGCCGCTTGCAGGGCAGTTACCGCCATGCCGGCAGCGGCTCGGGCAGCGTGAATCTGACCGCCAGCGTCGATCAGGTGGCGGCGCGGCGCGTGCCGGCCTATCTGCCGCACCAGGTGGGCGAGCAGACCATGGTCTGGCTGAAAGAAGCATTGCAGGATGGCATGGCAAGCAAGGTATCGATGGCATTGCGCGGCGAACTGGACGCCTTTCCCTTCGTCGGCGGCGAAGGCGGCGAATTCCTGGTGGAAGCCGACGTGTCCAAGGCCAGGCTGCTGTACCAGAAAGGCTGGCCGACGATAGACGATATCGACGCCAGGCTGCGCTTCCACAATGAAAAGGTGGAAGTGATCGGGCGACAGGCCAGCACGCTCGGCGTGCCGCTCAAGGACGTCAGGGTGACGATAGACAACCTCGCCGCCGACGTGCCCTGGCTGCATATCGACGGCGGCGCCGACGATCAATTGCAAAAGATGCTGGCCTTCACCACCCGGAGCCCGGTGGACGGCTGGCTGGGCGGCTTCACCGGCGGCCTCAAGGGCGAAGGCAAGGCCGGCCTAAAGCTCAAGCTGGCCATTCCGCTGGCGGGAACGGAGGACGTCAAGGTGCGCGGGGACATCAAGCTGGCGGGCAACCGGCTGGCGTTCAGCCGCTTGCCCTTGCCGCCGCTGGAGGCGATACACGGCGCGCTGACCTTTACCGAGCGAGGCGTGGACAGCAAGGGGCTCAACTTGCGCGCCTTCGGCGGCCCGTTCCGACTGGAAGCCCACACCGGCGCGGACAAGCGCATGCGTTTTGTCGCAAGCGGCGAGGCCGACAGCCGCGAGGCCTTGCGGCAATACCTGCCGCCGCTCGCGCCGCTGCTGGAGGGGCGTTCCCGTTATCAGGCCAGCTTCGTGGTGCGCGACGGCCTGGAGAGCCTGCAGGTCGGTTCCGATCTGCAAGGCACGCGGCTGAACGCGCCGGCGCCGCTGGCCAAGGCGGCGGCCGACAAACTGCCCTTGCAGCTGCAACTGCGGCCCGCGTCCGGACGCGGCGACAGCGCCGGCTTGCGGCTGGATTTCTCGCTGGACGGTCAATTGGCTGGTCGTTTGCGGCTGAGCGACGACGGCGGCCTGCAGGCCGGGGCGATCGGTCTGGGCCGCTCGCCGGGGGACGCGCCGCGCGCCGGCCTGGCGGTGCGCTTGCGCCAGCCCAGAATTGCGCTGGAAGAATGGCTGAGCGCGCTCTCCGGCTTGGGCGGGGCGGCCGACGCCGGCGGCGCGGACTTCCCCCTGCTGCTGGAGCTGGAAACGCCGCTCTTCAGCGCCTACGG
The DNA here is from genome assembly GCA_002213445.1 of Xenophilus sp. AP218F. Lineage (GTDB taxonomy): Bacteria > Pseudomonadota > Gammaproteobacteria > Burkholderiales > Chromobacteriaceae > Chromobacterium. Next base: position 261,620 of record NJIE01000008.1, read on the forward strand.
CATGGAGCTGCATCAACTGAGCGCCAAAATCGGCAACCAGCCGCCTTCCACGCTGTGGGACATGACAGTGAGATCGCGCGAAATGAGCGGCGAGGCCAGCTATCAGACGGCCGGCCACGGCATGCTGCAGGCCAATCTCAGCCGTCTAGCCTTGAACTGGCCGCAGCGCAACGCGGCCGCCGGCGCGCCTCAAGCTGCCGCCGGCGCGGGCAGCAACAACCCGCAAAAGCTGCCGCCGCTCAAGGTGAAGATCGGCGAATTGCTGCTGCAGGGGCGGACCATCGGCAAGGTGGAGATGGACGCGCGCCGCGAAGGGTCGCTCTGGACGCTGGACCCCTTGAGGTTGACCACGGCGGAAAGCAGCTTGCAGGCTTCGGTGCGGGTGGACGATCAGGGCGCGGGCAGCGTCGATACCCGCTTCACCCTGCAAACCGGCAACGCCGGACAACTGCTGGGCCGCTTTGGCCTGGACAAGGTGTTCAACAACGGCCAGGGCACGCTGTCCGGCCAGCTGGGCTGGCCTGGCGGGCTGGGCGATCTGGACGGCGCGAGGATGTCCGGCCAATTGGCGCTAGACTTCAAGAACGGCCGCTTCGCCCAGATCGATCCGGGCGTGGCGCGGCTGCTGGGCGTGCTCAGCCTGCAATCGCTGCCGCGCCGCATCCGGCTGGATTTCACCGATGTATTCAGCCAGGGCTTCGCCTTTGATACCCTGAAGGGAGAAGCCGCGGCGCGCAACGGCGTGTTCGCCTCCCGCAAGGTGGAGATGAAAAGCCCGGCGGCGGAGGTGGCCATCAGCGGCGAGGTGAACCTGGCCAAGGAAACGCAGACGCTGGCCGTGCACGTCACGCCGCATCTGGCGGAGAGCGTGGCGCTGGCGGCCGGCGCGGCCTTGCTCAACCCGGTGGTGGGCATCGCCACGCTGGCCGCGCAAAAAGTATTGCAAGACCCGGTCGGCAAGATCCTGTCGGTGGATTACGCCGTCACCGGTTCCCTGAAAGACCCGCAAGTGGTGCGCACCAATATCGGGCCTCAGGTCAACCTCAAGGGGAGCAAACCGTGAAGCAGACATTCCTGGCGGCGGCGGTGCAGATGGTGTCCGGCGTCGACGTCGCCGCCAATCTCGATCGCGCCGCCCAGCATGTGGCGGACGCCGCCGCGCGCGGCGCCAAACTGGTGGCGCTGCCCGAGTACTTCTGCCTGATGGGCGAGCGGGAAACCGACAAGGTGGCCCTGGCCGAGCCCTTCGGCGACGGCCCGCTGCAACGGCGGCTGGCGGACATGGCGCAGGAGCACGGCGTGTGGCTGCTGGCCGGCACCGTGCCGCTGCTAAGCCCGGAGCCCGGCAAGGTGTTGAACAGCAGCCTGTTGTTCGGCCCGGATGGGCAGGTGGCGGCGCGCTACGACAAGATTCACCTGTTCGGCTTTAGCGGCGAAAACGAAAGCTATTGCGAATCCAACACCATCCACCCGGGGGCGACGCCGACGAAGGCCGATCTTGGCTTTTCCGAACTGGCCTTCGGCATCTGCTACGATTTGCGCTTTCCCGAGTTGTTTCGCCAGTTGTCGCCGTTTGACCTGCTGATCCTGCCGGCCGCGTTCACCGCCACTACCGGCCAGGCGCACTGGGAGCCGCTGCTGCGGGCTCGCGCCATCGAAAACCAATGCTATGTGCTGGCGGCCGCCCAGGGCGGCCGGCACGAGAACGGCCGGCACACTCACGGCCACTCCTTGATCATCGACCCCTGGGGCCGAATCCTGGCGGAACTCGACCAGGGCGAGGGCGTGATCCTCGCCGCAATCGACCCCGATCTGATCCAATCGGTACGCAGCCGCCTGCCGGCGCTGGCGCATCGCGTACTCAGCTGAAAGAACAAGACATGCAAAATGCTTTTCCCGTCGCGCAAGACCTGTTGCTGACCCCGTACGGCCTGGACGAGGCGGCCATCGAGAAGACGCTGGCGCGCATGCGCCATCACGCTATCGATTACGCCGACCTTTACTTCCAGTACACCCGCAACGAGGGCTGGCATCTGGAAGAAGGCATCGTCAAATCCGGCAGCTTCAGCATCGACCAGGGCGTCGGCGTGCGCGCGGTGGCCGGCGACAAGACCGCCTTCGCCTACTCGGACGCCATCAGCCTGGAGGCGTTGACCCGCGCCGCCGACGCGGTGCGCGCCATCGGCCAGACGGGCGGCGACGGCAGCGTCGGCCCGGCCCGGGTCAACAAGGCCAAGGTGCTGTACCCGGCCATCGACCCCTGCCACAGCATGGAGGCCGCCGCCAAGGTGGCGCTGCTGGAACGCATTGAAAAACTGGGCAAGGCGATGGACCCGCGCGTGATCCAGGTGATGGCTGGCATGTCCACCGAATACGACGTGGTTTACGTCGCCCGCCACGACGGCGTGCGCGCCGCCGACGTGCGCCCGCTGACGCGGGTGTCGGTGTCGGTGATCGCCGAGCAGAACGGCCGTCGCGAGCAGGGCGCGAGCGGCGGCGGCGGGCGTTTCGACCTGACCTACTTCAGCGACGAGATGGTGGAGCGTTACGTGCGCCAGGCGGTGGACCAGGCCCTGACCAATCTGGAATCGCGACCGGCCCCGGCCGGGCAGATGACGGTGGTGCTGGGCTCGGGCTGGCCGGGCGTGCTGCTGCACGAAGCCATCGGCCACGGTCTGGAAGGCGACTTCAACCGCAAGGGCACTTCGGCCTTCTCCGGCAAGGTGGGCCAGCGTGTGGCGGCCAAGGGCGTCACCGTGGTGGACGACGGCGTGATGGACGGCCGCCGCGGCTCGCTGGCCATCGACGACGAGGGCAACCCCACCCAGCGCACCATGCTGATCGAAGACGGCATTCTCAAGGGCTATATGCAGGACGCGATGAACGCCCGGCTGATGCAGGTGGCGCCCACCGGCAACGGCCGCCGCGAGTCCTACGCCAGCATCCCGATGCCGCGCATGACCAACACCTATATGCTGGCAGGCCGGCACGATCCGCAGGAAATCATCGCCTCGGTCAAGGACGGCCTGTACGCGGTGAATTTCGGCGGCGGCCAGGTGGACATCACCAGCGGCAAGTTCGTGTTCTCGGCGTCGGAAGCCTGGCGCATCGAAGACGGCAAGCTGACCTACCCGGTCAAGGGCGCGACGCTGATCGGCAACGGCCCGGACGTGCTGGGTTACGTCTCCATGATCGGCAACGATCTGGCGCTGGATCAGGGCGTCGGCGTTTGCGGCAAGGAAGGCCAGAGCGTGCCGGTGGGCGTGGGCCAGCCGACCTTGCGCATCGACGGCGGCCTGACCGTGGGCGGCACCGGAGGCTGATCGTCCGCGGGCGGGCAGGCATGTAGGGCCGCGTTGGGAAGCGCGGCCCTTTTTCCTATGCGGCTGCCTGCCTGAACAAGGCGGCGATCAGATCGGATTGCGTGATCATGCCCTGCAGGCGGCCATCCTCGTTCACCACCGGCATGTGGTGCAGCCCGCCGTCTGAAAAGGCCAGGGCCAGCTCGGCGATGGATTGCTCCTGACGCAAGCTGCGCGCCGGATGGCTCATGATCTTTTCCACTTGCTCGTCCATGGCGCGCCTGGCGGGCCAGTCCTGGTCGCGCGGCAGAAAGAAGTCGTGCAGCGAAACCATGCCTTGCAACCGGCTCTCCGCATCCACCACCGGCAGCGCCTTGATCTTGTGGTGGCGCAGCTTGTGCCAGGCCTCCTGCAGACTGGCGTCGGCGGCGATGGTCACGATATCGCGCGACATGATGTCGGCGCAGCGGATGGCGCCGAAGCGCCGCTTCTGCGCCTGCCGCTCCGCGGCGGCGAACAGCGCGGCCAGATCCTCCTCGTTGATGTCCAGCACCTCGCCATAATCGCTCAGCGCCTGGCGCAGGTCCTGCTGGTTGAAGGCGCGTCGCTCGCTGGGCATCGGGTCGGAGGTGTGGTGGCTGTTGGCCGTTTCGTGCGGCTGGTGCGGATAGCGCCGCCTGAGCGCGTTGTTGAACAGCAGGGCGCAGGCGAGCAGAAGCAGGGAGTTGCCGAGCACCGGCCACCAGACGAACTGGTAACCCAGGGCGCGGATGGCCGGGCCGCCCAGCGCCGCGGTGACGGCCACCGCGCCGCCCGGCGGGTGCAGGCAGCGCAGGGCGAACATGGCGGCGATGGCCAGCGAGCCGGCCAGCCCGGCGGCCAGGGCGGGGTCGGGGATCATCCTGGCGCAGCTCACCCCGATCAGGGCCGAGACCAGATTGCCGGCCAGGATCGACCAGGGCTGGGCGAGCGGGCTGGACGGCACGGCGAACAGCAGCACGGCCGAAGCGCCCATGGGCGCGATCAGCCAAGGGCTGTTCTCGCCCAGCGCGGCGCGGCTGATCAGGGCGGTGAGCAGCAGGCCAAGCCCGGCGCCGAGCGCGCCCAGCGCCTGCTCGCGAGGCCCGGCCAGGAGGGGCATTGGCAGAAAACCGCGCAGCCAGGGAAGGCGGCGAGCGAGAAGAACGGGGAATGGCGTCATGATATCGGCGTAAAAATGGCGTTCGCCGATTGTATCGCATCGCGATACGGCGAACGCCGCTTTCGCGCCGAAGAGCTCGCCCGGCTGCGCGCCCGCGTCGGCCGCGGGCGTCGTTTACAGCGCCGAAGTGGCGGCCAGCAGCCAGTCGCGCGCCGCGCCGTCCACCAGCGGCAACAGCCGCTCGCGCACCTCGGCGTGGTAGGCGTTGAGCCAGTCGATTTCCGGGCGGGTCATCAGGCTGAAGTCGATCGGGCGGGTGTCGATCGGGCACAGCGTCAGCGTTTCGAACTTGAGGAAGTCGCCGAATTCGTTGGCGGTGGCGTCCACGTTCAGCACCAGGTTCTCGATGCGCACGCCCCACTTGCCGGGGCGGTAGATGCCCGGCTCGATGGAAGTGATCATGCCGGCCTGCATCGCCATGTGCGGCTCGGGGATGGCGCGCGAGATCGATTGCGGACCTTCGTGAACATTCAGGAAATAGCCCACGCCGTGGCCGGTGCCATGGCCGAAGTCGATGTCGTGCCGCCACATCGGCGCGCGCGCCAGCGCGTCCAGCATCGGCGACAGGGTGCCGCGCGGGAAGTGCGCCATGCTCAGATTGATGGTGCCCTTGAGCACCAGCGTGTAATCGCGCTTTTGTTCGGCGCTGACTTCGCCCACCGCCACCACGCGGGTGATGTCGGTGGTGCCGTTAAGATACTGGCCGCCGGAGTCGATCAGCAGCAGGCCGTTGCCCTTGATCTCGCTGTGCGCTTCCGGCGTGGCGCGGTAGTGCGGCAGCGCGCCGTTGCGATTGAAGCCGGCGATGGTGGGAAAACTGGGGGAAATAAAGCCCTCGCGCCGGGCGCGGGCGGCGGTGATTTCTTCGTCTATGGTCAGTTCGGTGATGCGGCTCTGGTTGACGCGGGCTTCGAACCAGGCGAAGAACTCGGCCAGCGCCGCGCCGTCCTGCTCCATCGCGCGGCGGACGTGGGCGGCCTCTTCGGCGGTTTTGCGCGATTTGAACAGGGTGCTGGGGTTGATCGCTTCTATGACTTTCACGCCTTCGCCCACCGCCTGGCGCAGGCCGAAGGTGACGCGGCGCGGGTCGAGCAGCAGGCTCTGGCCCGGCGGCAGGGCGGCCAGCGCCGGCTTGGCCACGCTGTAGTCGGCCACCAGCACGCCGTCGGCCTTGAGCCTGAGCGCCAGCGCGCCGTCGACCTTGCCCTGGCCGACGAACAGCGTGGCGTTGCCGCGGCCGATCAGCGCGTGGGCGATGAAGACCGGATTGTAGTTGACGTCGCCGCCGCGCAGATTGAACAGCCAGGCGATGTCGTCCAGCGTTGAGATGAAGTGCCAGTCGGCGCCGGCCTTGGCCATCTCGGCGCGCGCGGCGGCCAGCTTGTCGGCCCGGCTTTGCGGCGCGAAGCGCGCGTCGTGTTCGTATACCGGTTCGGCAGGCAGCGCCGGGCGGTTCTCGTAGACGCCGTCCACCAGGTCGAGGTCGGCGCGCACCGTCACGCCGCGCGGGGCGAGCGCGGCTTGCAGGGCCTTGGCGGCGGCCAGGCCGATGACGTCGCCGTCCACGGCCAGCGTCTGGCCGCGCTGCAGCCGCTCGGCCAGCCATTCCAGGTGCGCGCTGCTGGCGGCGGTTTGAACCTTGATAAGCTGCACGCCGCTGCCGGCGAGTTCCGCTTCGGCCTGTTCCCAGTAGCGGCTGTCGGCCCATACGCCGGCAAAGTCGGCGGTTACGATCAGCGTGCCCATCGAGCCGGTGAAGCCCGACAGCCACTGCCGCGCCTGCCATCGTTCCGGCAGGTATTCGGACAGATGCGGGTCGGAGGAGGGGATCAGGCAGGCGTGCACGCCGGCTTGTCGCATGGCGCTGCGCAGGGTCTGGATGCGTTGCGGGATCGGGGACATGTCTTCTCCTTTGTAAGAATAATGTATCCATTCTGAAATCATTGATCGCCGGCCGCAAGAGGCCGGGCTGGCGGCCGACGGCCTTTGGCGGCATGATGCCGGCTTGTTCCGTTGATTGCGAGAGCGCATATGTCGCCAACCATTTTGATTACCGGCTGCTCCAGCGGCATCGGCTATCACACCGCCCACCTCCTGAGCCGGCGCGGCTGGCGGGTATTCGCCAGCTGTCGCCAGACGGCTGACGTTGAAAGGCTGGAGGCCGAAGGCCTGCGCTGCCTGCTCTTGGACGTGGACGATAGCGCGTCCATCCAGTCCGCGCTGGCGCAGCTGCTGCAAGAAAGCGGCGGCCGGCTGGATGCCCTGTTCAACAACGCCGGTTTCGGCCAGCCCGGCGCGGTGGAGGATATCAGCCGCCAGGCGATGCGCGAGCAGTTCGAAACCAATCTGTTCGGCGCGTGGGAACTGACCTGCGCCGCGCTGAAGGTGATGCGTCGCCAAGGCCATGGCCGCATCGTGTTCAACAGCTCCATTCTCGGCTTCGCCGCCATGCGCTGGCGCGGCGCCTACAACGCCAGCAAGTTCGCGATGGAAGGCTTGTGCGATACCTTGCGCCAGGAACTGCATGGCAGCGGCATCCACGTATCGCTGGTGGAGCCGGGGCCGATCGAGAGCCGCTTTCGCCCCAACGCGCTGGCGCGTTTTCTCAAGCACGTCGATGTGGACGCCAGCGCGCATCGCGAGGCTTACCAGCAGCAACTGGCGCGCCTGAAGACGGAAGGCCGCGCCGCGCCGTTTACCCTGCCGGCCTCGGCGGTGGCCGAGGCGGTGTGGCAAGCCATTTCCAGCCCGCGGCCGAGGGCGCGTTACCGGGTGACCTTCCCGACCAGGCTGTTCTGGTATCTGAAGCGGCTGCTGCCCACCCGCTGGTTTGACGCCTGCCTGCGCAAGGCCGCGTGATGAGCGTCTGCATCTCCGAATCCGCCGCCGCCAGGCGGCTTTTTTTTGGCCGCGCGGGACCCAGCTCCGACGCGGGCCGGATGACAGCGCATGATTGGTATGATTTTTACGAATGCTTCTTATGTTTTAACCGTATAAGGGCAGTATATATTTTTGTTGATTCAAATCGATTATTGACATTAAATATCCACGCCTTGCCTTTGGTATTTATGGCCGAGGCATGGCGCGGTAAAAATACAAAAACACATGCCCCTCCGAGGGTGACGCGTGCACAAAGGAAAATAGGCAGAATGAAAACGCTGAAGCTGATCTCGCTGGCGTTGCTGGGCGCGGGCTTTGTCCTGCCCGCGGCGGCGGCGGATATGAACAAGGTGTTGCGGGTGGCGATTGAAGCGCCCGAAACCGGTTTCGACCCTGCCAAGGTGAGCGATGTGTACTCGCTCTACGTGGTGGAAAACATCTTCGACCCGCTGATCCGCTACGACTACCTGGCCCGGCCGGTGAAGCTGGTCCCCAACACCATCGTCGCCATGCCGACGATTTCGCCGGATTTCAAGGTATTCACCTTCAAGATCAAACCCGGCATCTACTTCTCCGACGACAGCGTGTTCAAGGGCAAGAAGCGCGAGCTGACCGCCGAGGACTACGTCTACAGCCTCAAGCGTTTCGCCGATCCGCAAATCAACTCGCCGACCGGCACCGGCTTCACCGATTTCATTCTGGGCCTGGAGGAAGCGGGCAAGGCCAAGGGCAAGTTCGATTACAACGCCCCCGTCGCTGGCCTCAAGGCGCTGGACCGCTACACGCTGCAAATCACGCTGAAAAAGCCCGGCCCCAATTTCCTGTACACGCTGGCGTCCAAGCAGGCCGGCGCGGTGGCGCGCGAAGCCATCGAGGCCTACGCCAAGAACACCAACGCCCATCCGGTGGGCACCGGTCCCTTCGTGCTCAAGGAGTGGAAGCAGGGCAACAAGATCGTGCTGGAGGCCAACCCCGGTTTCCGCAAGGTGGTATTCGACAGCGTGGCCGGCAAGGACGCGGTGGACGCCGGCATCGTCAAGGCCCTGAAGGGCAAGACCTTGCCCATCGTCGGCCGGGTGGAGGTCAGCGTCATCGAGGAAACCCAGCCGCGCTGGCTATCCTTTCTCAACAAGCAGCTTGACGTGCTGATGATGCCCAGCGACGCGGTGCCGGATTCGCTGACGCTCAATCCCAAAGACCCCTACAAGGTGGGCCTGAAGCCGGCGCTCGCCGCCAAGGGCATCCAGCTGCAGCACATCCTGCGCTGGGAGAAGACCTACGATTTCTTCAATATGGCCGACCCGGTAGTCGGCGGCTACGGCAAGGACAAGATCGCATTGCGCCGCGCCATCGCCATGGCCTACCCGCGCGAAGAGGTCATCGCCACCTTGTTCCGCGGCCAGGGCGTGCCGCTGGGCAACCTGATCCCGTTGGGCATGGACGGCAACAATCCCAAGCTCAATTTCGGCGTCAAATACGACCCGGCCGCCGCCAACGCGCTGCTGGACAAGTTCGGCTACAAGATAGGCGCGGACGGGTATCGCGCCTTGCCGAACGGCAAGCCTTTGGTGGTGGAGCAGCTGACCCAGTCCAGCGGCCGCGACAAGATGTTCAACGAGGTATGGCAGAAAACCTTTGACAGCATCAAGGTGCGCATCAAGTTCAAGACCGCCAAATGGAACGAAAACCTGAAAGCGGCGCGCGGCGGCAACTTCCAGATGTGGGGCCTGGGCGGCTCCGCTTCCACGCCGGACGGCGACGATTTCGTCACCGGCCTGTGGTCCAAGGGCATAGGCGAATTCAACTACGCCCAGTTCCGCAACGACGAGTACGACAAGGCCTACATCGCTTCCCAGGCGCTGCCGCACAGCCCGGAGCGCACCAGGCTTTACGATCAGCTCAACAAGATCGCCGCCGCCTACCAGCCCTACATCCTGGGCATGACGGCTTTCCGCAACTTCGTGAATCAATCCTACGTCAAGGGCTACAAGCCGCACCCGGTGGAAGGCACCACCTGGCGCTACCTCGACATCCAGAAATAAATCCGCATATCCGCCGTCGCCGCCGGGCTTGCCCGGCGCGCGGCCGCGCGCGCTCGGCGGCGCCGGCAACTGGCAGCGCGTCGCCGCGGCGCGCGCATAACAACACAGGCATAGCCTGCATGATCGCAAAGGAGACGTTCCGATGAACAAACTGAAAACGCTATCCCTGGCTCTGGCGCTTGCCGGCGCCGCGCTGCCGCTGCACGCGGCGGACATGAGCAAGGTGGTTCGCACCGCCTTCGAAGCGCCGGAGACCGGTTTCGATCCGGCCAAGGTGTCAGACACCTATTCCAGCGCCATCAACGAAAACATTTTCGACCCGCTGATCACCTACGATTACAACGCGCGGCCGCCCAAGCTGATCCCCAACACCATCGTCGCCATGCCCGCGGTTTCCGCCGACGGCAAGGTTTACACCTTCAAGATCAAACCCGGAATCTTCTTCGCCGACGATCCGGCCTTCAAGGGCAAGAAGCGCGAGCTGACCGCCGAAGATTACGCCTACTCGCTCAAGCGTTTCGCCGATCCGAAAGTCAACTCTCCCACCGGTTACCTGATCAGCAGCAAGCTCGCCGGTCTCGAGGCGCTGGCCAAGGCGGCCAGCAAGAGCGGCAAGCTGGATTACAGCGCCGACGTGCCGGGCATCAAGGTGCTGGACAAATACACGCTGCAACTGACGCTGTCCGACACCAACTTCAATCTCGCCTACGTGCTGGCCATGCCGCACTTCGGCGCTGTGGCGCGCGAGGTGATCGAAGCCAACGCCAGCAATACCGCCGCGCATCCGGTGGGCACCGGCCCGTACCGCCTCAAGGAATGGAAACCCGGCAACAAGATCGTGCTGGAGGCCAACCCCAATTACCGCAAGGTAGTGGTGAACGGCAAGACCGTGCCGCTGGCCGGCCGGGTAGAGGTGAGCATCATCGAGGAAGACCAGCCGCGCTGGCTGTCCTTCTCCAACAAGCAGCTGGACGTGCTGGACGTGACCCCGGTGCCGCAAACCGCGCTACCCGACTTCCTGAACATCGATCCGAAGAACCCGACCAAGGTGTCGATGAAACCGGCCTTCGCCAAGACCGGCATCAAGCTGGAGCGCCAGCGCGAGCTGGAGGTGACCTACGCCTACTTCAATATGGAAGACCCGGTGGTGGGCGGCTACGGCAAGGACAAGATCGCGCTGCGCCGCGCCATCGCCATGGCTTTTCCGCGCAATGAAACCATCGCCAACATCCGCCGCGGCCAGGCGGTGCCGGTCAACTATCTGATTCCGGCAGGCGTGGCTGGGCACAACGCCAACTTCAAGGGCGCGCCCGACTACAACCCGGCCGCCGCCAACGCGCTGCTGGACAAGTTCGGCTACAAGATCGGCGCCGACGGCTATCGCACCTTGCCGGACGGCAAGCCGCTGGCGATCGAAAAAGCCACCAGTCCGTCCGCCATCAACAAGCAGTGGGATGAGTACTACCAGAAGGCCTTCGACAGCCTGAAGATCCGCTTCAAGCTGAAAACCGCCAAGTGGAACGAGCTGAACAAGGCCAGCCACGAGGGCAAGCTGCAGATGTGGAGCTTGGCGTGGAGCGCCGACTTCCCGGACGGCGAAAACTTCATGCAGCTGCTGTACGGCCCGAACAGCGGCGACGGCAACGCCGCCCGCTTCAAGAACGCCGAGTTCGACCGCCTGTACGCCGCCGCGCTCAAGCTGCCCCACGGCGCCGAGCGCAACAAGCTGTACGACCAGATGAACAAGGTGGCCGCGGCCTACCAGCCGTGGATGTATCTGGATACCCGCATCCGCAACTACGTGGCCCAGCCTTATGTCGGCAACTTCAAGAAGCATCCGGTGATGACCACCACCTGGCGCTATCTGGATCTGAAGAAATAAAAGCCTAGCCGCGGCCGGCTCCGACGGGGCCGGCCGGTCAACTGCATCTGTTTTGACGGAGGTTGTGGATGCACGCGTATCTGATTCGCCGCATTTGGCAGATGATTCCCACCATGCTGGGGGTGATGCTGCTGGTGTTCATCCTGTTCAACTGGGTAGGCGGCGATCCGTCCTATATTCTGGCCGGCAAGCGGCTGACCCCGGAATTGCTGGCCAATATCCGCATTCAACTGGGGCTGGACAAGAGCTTGCCGGAACAATTCCTGCTGTTCGCGCAGCAGGTGCTGACCTTTGATTTCGGCGTGTCCTGGTCCACCCAGCAGCCGGTGTCCGGTATTCTGGCCGCCCGCATCGGGCCCTCGCTCACCCTGACAGGCTCGCTCCTGGTGCTGGAGCTGCTGACCGCCTTGCCCATCGCCATCGCCGTGGCCTATTTCCGCGGCACGCTGACCGACCGCATGGTGACCATGATCTGCACGGTGGCGATGTCGATCAGCTCGCTGGTCTACATCATCGTCGGCCAGTACTGGCTGGCGTTCAAGCTGTCCTGGTTTCCGGTGATGGGCTGGGACGACGACAGCCTGTTGCACAGCCTGCTGGTCTATGTGCCGCTGCCGCTGATCCTGGGCATGCTGGTGTCGCTGGCGCCCAATGTGCGCTTTTACCGCAGCTTCGTGGTGGAAGAGCTCAATCACGACTACGTGCGCACCGCGCGCGCCAAGGGCTTGTCGGAAACCCAGGTGCTGTTCAAGCACGTGTTGCGCAACGCGCTGATCCCGGTGGTGACCGCGGTGATGATGTCGCTGCCGTTCCTGATCCTGGGTTCCATGCTGCTGGAGCGCTTCTTCGGCATACCGGGCATGGGCAACGAGCTGCTCAACGCCGTGGACAAGAGCGATTTTCCGGTGATCAAGGCCATCACCATCAGCATCGCCGGCGCGGCCATGGTGTTCAACCTGCTGGCGGACGTGATCTACAAGTGGATCGACCCGCGCGTGCAGCTGAAGTAAGGCGGGGGAGAAAAACGACATGACGACATTGCAACAAGCAGGCGGCGACGCGCCGCTGGCTGCCGCTTCCAAAAGCCTGTGGGCCTTGGGCTGGCAGCGACTGAAACGCGACCGGGTGGGCTTCGTCTCGCTGTGGATCGTGATCGCCTTCATGCTGCTGGCGGTGGGCGGCTGGTTCAACCTGGTGGGCGGCAACTGGAATCAGGAAGTGGGCAAGCCGTACGCGCCGCCCACCTGGTTCCAGGCCTGGGGGCCGGGCCACGTAGAGCTGACCGCCGACGATATCGCCAAGGCCAATGCCCATGCCGACGCCAGCGCCGGCGCGGCCGAAGGCCTGAGCGCGGCCGACGACCCGCTGGCCGCCGACATGGCCGACGTGGAGAAGAACGCCGCCAAATACCAGGTGGCCGACGTCGCGCGCGCCGACACCCTGGCTTTCGGCGCGGACCAACGCGGCCGCAGCGTGGTGGACAAGGTGCTCAAGGGCACGGCCACTTCGCTGTTCGTCGGCTTCTTCGGCGCGCTCTTGGCGGTGCTGATCGGCAGCACGCTGGGCGCCATCGCCGGCTATTTCGGCCGCAAGGTGGACGACTTCCTGATGTGGTTCTACAGTGTGTTCACCGCCGTGCCGGACATGCTGCTGCTGCTGGCCTTCGCCGCCGTTTCCGGCCGCGGCCTCGGCACCATCATCATGGTGATGTCCTTCACCACCTGGACCGGCACCTTCCGTCTGGTGCGCGCCGAATTCATGAAGAACCGCTCGCGCGAATACGTGCAGGCCGCCGACGCCATCGGCGCCAGCCACTGGCGGCGCATCTTCATCCACATCCTGCCCAATATCTCGCACCTGCTGCTGGTGCAGTTTTCCCTGCTGATGGTGGGATTGATCAAGTACGAGGTGATCCTGTCCTTCCTCGGCTTCGGCGTCGGCGTCACCCAGGTGAGCTGGGGTTCCATCCTGGCCGAAGTGCCGGCCGAACTGATGCAGGGCTACTGGTGGCAGCTGGCGGCCGTGGTGATGGCCATGTCGCTGCTGGTGACCGCCTTCAGCATGCTGACCGATTCCCTGCGCGACGCGCTGGACCCGAAAGTGAAGTGAGGAGAGGGTGATGGATAATCAACAACAACAAACCCTGCTGTCCGTCCGCGATCTGCGGGTGCGTTTCCGCCAGGAAGACGGTGGCCGCTTCGAGGCGCTCAAGGGCGTCAGCTTCGACATCCCGGCCCACCGCACGGTGGCGCTGGTGGGCGAATCCGGCTCCGGCAAATCGGTGACGTCGATGGCGGTGATGCGGCTGTTGCCGGCGCAGGGCACCGAGATCGACCCCGGCTCGCAAATCGTGTTCGAAGGCCGCGACCTGCTGGCCATGGGCGCGGGCGAGCTGCGCCGGCTGCGCGGCAAGGACATCGCCATGATCTTCCAGGAGCCGATGAGCTCGCTCAATCCGGTGTACACGGTGGGCGAGCAGATCGTCGAGACGCTGACGCTGCATGCCGGCCTCTCGCGCCGCGCGGCGTGGCGGCGGGCGGTGGAGCTGCTCTCGGAAGTGGGCCTGCCCGAGCCGGAAAAACGCGTCAAGGCTTACCCGCACGAACTGTCCGGGGGCCAGCAGCAGCGGGTGATGATCGCCATCGCCATCGCCTGCGAACCCAAGCTTCTGATCGCCGACGAGCCGACCACGGCGCTGGACGTCACCATCCAGAAGCAGATCCTGCAGCTGATCGCCGATTTGCAGAAGAAGCACGGCATGTCGGTGCTGTTCATCACCCACGACCTGGGCGTGGTGGGCGAATTCGCCGACGAAGTGATCGTGATGCGCCACGGCGAAATCCGCGAACAGGGCACGGTGCGGCAAATCTTCGAAAACCCGCAGGACGCCTATACCAAGGCGCTCTTGTCGTGCCGGCCGCACCTGGACCGCCGGCCTGAGCGGCTGGCGGTGATCGACGACTTCATGCAGCCGGGAGGCTACGCGGAGCCGCCCGAGCGGGCGCGCGGCTACGCGGCGGACGACGAAATCATTCTGGACGTGCAGGGCCTGTGCAAGAGCTTCGACATCCGCGAAGGGCTGTTCGGCAAGCGCCAGTTCCACGCGGTGAAGGACGTCTCGTTCAAGCTCGCCCGCGGCAAAACGCTGGGCATCGTCGGCGAATCGGGCTCGGGCAAGACCACGGTGGGGCTGACGCTGGTGCGGCTGCACCAGGCCACCGGCGGGCGGGCGCTGTTCCACGGCCAGGACCTGATCGGCATGAGCGCCAGGGACTTCCACGCCTACAAGCGCCGCATCCAGATCATCTTCCAGAACCCGTACGCCTCGCTCAACCCGCGCTTCAACGTCGAACGCATCCTGACCGAGCCGATGCAGCTGCACGGCATCGGCGCCAACGGCGGCGAGCGCCGGCGGCTGGCGCAGGAACTGTTGGACAAGGTGGGGCTGCCGTCGACGGCGCTGGCCAAGTACCCGCACGAATTCTCAGGCGGGCAGCGGCAGCGCATCGCCATCGCGCGCTGCCTGACGCTGAAGCCGGAGGTGCTGATCTGCGACGAATCGGTCTCGGCGCTGGACGTGTCGGTGCAGGCGCAGGTGCTGAACCTGCTGCAGGACCTGCAGGACGAATTCAAGCTGTCGTATCTGTTCATTTCGCACGATCTGGCGGTGGTGAAGCACATCTCCGACCAGGTGATGGTGATGAACAAGGGCCAGGTGGTGGAGCAGGCGGACTCGGACGTGATTTACCGGGCGCCGCGGGACAGCTACACGCAGAAGCTGCTGGGTTCGATCCCGCAGGGCTGGAGCGCGGCGGCGATGCCGGCTTGAGCCTGCGTCCGGCATGAAAACAGAAACTGGCCCTGCGCGGGCCAGTTTTCATTTTTGGGAGGGACCTACGCCTGTTGCCAGCTTTCGGCCTGCGCCGTCGCGCGCGCCAGCGCCGGGCGGTCTTTCAGGGCGTTCCAGTACTTCACCAGTTCCGGCCAGTTGCCCAGCTCGCCAAACTCGATCCCGTAGCCGACGCTGCGACCGACGTACACGTCCGCCGCGCTGAAGCGATCGCCGGCGATGTAGCGTTTGCCGGCCACGGCCTTGGCCAGAGTGTCGACGGTCAGTTCGAAGCTGCCGTAGCCGAACATGCGCTGCTGCTCCGGCGACGGCAGCCAGCCGGCGGCCTTGTCGGTCCAGGCCGCTTCGAGGCAGCTGGCCGCGAAGAACAGCCAGCGGTAGTAGTCGGCTCGGTCGGCAGGGGCGGGGGCGAGGCCGGCGTCGGGGAAAGCGTCGGCCAGATAGGCGCAAATGGCGGCGCCCTCGGTGACGATCCTGTCGCCGTGGCGAATGGCCGGCACCTTGCCCATCGGATTGATAGCCAGATATTCCGGCGACTTCATCGCGTCGCCATAGGCCAGCACGACGGGGCGGTAAGGCACGCCCAGCTCTTCCAGCATCCAGTGCGCGATATTGCCGCGCGATTGGGGGTTGGTATAAAACACCAGTTCCTGTTGCATGCTCGTGCTCCGCGGGTAAGGAGCTGGCATTGTACTCCTACGGCATATCCTGCGGCGCGGCGCTTTGCGTCAGCTCGCGCAGCAGCCACGCGGCCGCCTGGCCCAGCGGCTTGCGATGCAGCCAGATCAGGTCGACCAGCACCGGGCGCGGCCAGCCGGTCATGTCCAGTTGCGTCAATTCGCCGCCGCCGAAGCTGCGCGCCTGCCAGCAGGGCAACTCCGCCCAGCCCGCGCCCATGCGCGCCATTTCCAGCAGCATCAGATAGCTGGGCGCCAGCCAGCGGCGCCGGCCTTGCGCGGGCGGGTGGGCGTTGACGTAGGTGTTGAGGCGCAGCTCGCGGTGGCGCGCCAGGTCTTCGGCGGTGGGTCTGGCCAGACTGGCCAGCGGGTGGCTGCGGGCGACGAACAGGGCGGTTTCGCTGGCCTCGCTGAGCGTGGCGTGGCCGATGTCCACCGGATAGTTGGCGCGGGCGGCGATGAAGCCCAGGTGGGCGCGGCCGGTCAGCACCAGTTCGCTGACGTCGTCGTGTTCGGCCACCAGGCACTCCAGCTCCAGCTCGGGGAAACGCCGTTCCAGTTCCATGGTCACGGTCTGGAACTGGCTGGATTGGTAGGTATCGGACAAGGCCAGGGTCAGCCGCGGCTCCTGCCCGGCGGCGAGCAGGCTGGCCTGGCGGCGCATCGCGTCGCTGGCGTCCAGCACCTGGCGGGCGTGGCGCAGCAATTGCCGGCCGGCTTCGGTCAGCGTCGGCGTGTGGCCGCCGCGGTCGAACAGCGGGCTGCCCAGCTCGATTTCCAGGTTGGCGATGGCCTCGCTGATGGTGGATTGGCTCTTGCCCAAGCGCCGGGCGGTGGCGGAGAACGAACCCAGTTCCGCGGCGCAGGAGAAGGCGGACAACATTTCAATGGAGAGCGACATATCGGTGTAACCGATGGATATTATTTTTCAAGTATCCGAAAAACCAATCACAATGCCAAGCATTCGACTTTGGCGATTGGAAAGCGGCATGACGGACGGCAAGAAAACGATTTGGGAGCGCATCCTGCACGCGGTGTTGTACGAACTGTGCGCGATGCTGATCCTGGCCCCGCTGGCGGCCCTGGCCATGGGGACCAGTCTGGGGCATATGGGCGCGCTGGCGCTGATGATGTCCACGGTGGCGATGCTGTGGAATATGGTGTTCAATGCGCTGTTCGAGCGCGTCGAGCGGGCTTGCGCCTGGCGGCGGACGGTGGCGGTGCGCAGCCTGCACGCGCTGTTGTTCGAAGGCGGGCTGGTGGTGATGCTGGTGCCGCTGGCCGCCTGGTGGCTGGGCGTCAGCTACTGGCGCGCTTTCCTGCTGGACCTGGGCTTCTTCGCCTTTTTCCTGCCGTATACCTATGTATTCAACTGGCTGTACGACCATCTGCGCGCCCGGCTGTCTGCCCGGGGCAAGCTGGCGGCGGCTGCGGAGTCCTGAATGAAAATGTGGCTGTTTCTGGCGGTGGCCATCCTGTCCGAGGTGGTGGCCACTTCGGCGCTGAAGGCGTCGGACGGTTTTACCCGGCTGTGGCCGTCGCTGCTCACCGCCGGCGGCTATCTGCTGGCCTTCTACATGCTGTCGCAAACGCTGCGCGCCATTCCGGTGGGCGTGGCCTACGCCATCTGGTCCGGGGTCGGCATCGTGCTGGTTTCGCTGATCGCCTGGCTGCTGTACGGCCAGAAGCTCGACCTAGCCGCCGTCATCGGCATGGGGCTGATCATCGCCGGCGTGGCGGTCATCAATCTGTTCTCTTCCAGCGCCGCCCATTGAGCGCCAAGGCGCGGCGCTTGCCCGAGCGTCGCGTTCTGTCTTGTCTGCGCGTCGCTTTGACCTTGCCCGCGCCAGGAATCCGGCTGCGCTGAATTCCCCTTTCTTTCGTCAGATCAATGCTTGTCGATATGCCGAGTGCCAGACTGCTTGATTGAGGCGCGATGCATCCTGATCTATTTTCCCAGCATGGCCGACAGGTTTTCCTCCCTGCCGGCGAAATGGTTTTGTGGTTGTTTTGTATGAATTGGTGCGCTCTTTGTAAATGAAGTATGTATTTCCAGCTGAAGAATCTTAATGTTTATTCGGGAAGCGATTCGCTTTGCTGAGGAGTGTGTCGCCAATCTGTAACAAAATCTGGCGATATCAATTATTGAGTTTAAAAATCATTATCAATTTAAAACAGTTGTTTGGATTCGCCGATTTTTGTGTAAAGTGCATAATTTATTTAAAATCGCGGCAAGGCAAAAGCCTGATATGGCGGCGCTGCGCCTGTTCCTGATTGTTTTCGAGTTATGCATCCAGACACCACGATTCTCAGCGCGCACTTGCGGCGCGAAGATTTCCAATTTCAAGAGTTGAACCAGAACGAAGCGGTACGGGAAGCCTGCGCGCAGTGGGCCTTGTTCGACGATATTTTCACCGAGCCCGCGCAAGCGGCGGCGGACGACGGCGCTTCCGCCGCGGACGCGGCGTCCGCCGCCGCGCGCCGCCCCTATTGAGGAGCCGCATGACAACCCTGGCGATTTGCGGAGTGAAAGGCGGATGCGGCGCTACCGCGCTGACCGCCGCGCTGGCTTGGCGGCGCGAAGAGCTGGGCCGGCCGGTTCTGGCGATGGACCTGTGCGAGCAAAACCTGCTGCGCCTGCACTTCGGCATGCCCTGGCGCGAGACCGACGGCTGGCGCGCCAGGCAACTGGCCGGGGGCGACTGGACCGCCGCCGCCTGGCGGGCGGGCGATAACCTGACGCTGGTGCCGCATGGCCTGGCGGACGAGGCCGGCGCGGCGCTGCCGGCGAACTGGCTGCGCGACGAGCTCGCTTGTCTGGATCGTCCCGAGCGCGAGCCTGTCTTGCTGGACACGCCAAGCGCCTCGTCCACGGGGCGCGATCTGGCGCTGGCCGCGGCCAGCCATGTGCTGGCGGTGCTGCCCGCCGAGCCGGCCAGCTGCGCGCTGGTGGACAGCCTGCGAGAGGAGCTGGACAGGCGCGGCATCCCGGATCGCCGCGTGTGGTTCGCGCTCAATCAGTTCGACCCCGCGCGCCGCCTGGACCGCGACGTGGAGCTGCTGCTGCGCAAGCGCCTGGGCGACAGGCTGGCGCCCTTGCCGGTGATGCGCGACGAGGCGATGCGGGAAGCGTTCGCCGCCGGCCGGCCGCTGGCCGTTTACGCGCCGGAAAGCCAGGCCGCCGACGACATCCGCCAGCTCGCCCTGTGGCTGACGGTGCGTTTGCAAGACGGCAAGGAGGCCGCGGCATGAGCGGCGGACGGCCGGACTGGCGCGCGCTGGGCTTGCGGCTGCGCTTGTCGCACCCGGCGGACCCGCCGAGCCTCGGCCTCGCCTTGCTGTCGCTGTTCCTGGTCGCGCCGCCGCAAGGCTGGCTTGCCTGGGGGCGGGAGGCGAGCCGTTATTTTCCTCATGTCGATTTCGCCCGCCTGCGGTTGGCCGATCTGATCCGCATCCCCTTGCAATTGCTGTGGCTGGCGCTGGTGCGCCTGCCGGAGGCGGGACCGCGCGCGCTTCGCTCGCCGTCCGGTTCCGGGCGGCTCGCGCGCGCCGCCGGACGGTTCGGCGCGGCGGCGGCGGCGGGGCGCGCAGCCTGTCGCGGCTGGCTTCAGCGCCAATTCCCGGCCTGGTTCGATCCCGAGCGCTTGCGACGCGCGGTGGAGGGGGCGGCCGAACACCAGTGGTGGCAAAACCCGCTCCTGCGCGGCGGCTGCTACGCCCTGGCCGCCTTGCTGGGGGCGGTGTGCGTCACCACGCCGTTCGACGAAGCGTCGCAGGCGGTGTTCACCATCGTGCTGCTGCTGATCGCGCTGTGGGTGCGGCGCATTCCCGGGCCGGTTTCCACCTTGATCCTGATGGTGTTTTCGATTGCGGTGTCCACCCGTTACATCTGGTGGCGAACCACCAGCACAATCAACGACGACAGCTGGCCTAACCTGGTTTCCGGCCTGATCCTGCTGGGCGCGGAGCTGTACGCCTGGCTGGTGCTGCTGCTGGGTTTTCTGCAATCGTCGTGGATGCTCAAGCGCAAGGCGACGCCCCTGCCGGCTGATACGAGCCTGTGGCCGACGGTGGATGTGTTCATCCCGATTTACAGCGAGCCGCTGCGCGTGCTGAAGCCGACGGTGTTCGCCGCCATGACCATGGACTGGCCGCGCGACAAGCTGCGCGTGCATATCCTGGACGACGGCGACAGCGAGGAAATCCGCCGCTTCGCCGCCGAGGCCGGCGCAGGCTACATCACCCGCGCCCGGCACGATCACGCCAAGGCCGGCAACATCAACCACGCGCTGGGGCTCACCGGAGGCGAGTTCGTGGCCATCTTCGATTGCGACCACATTCCGACCCGCTCCTTCCTGCAGGTGACGATGGGCGGTTTCCTGCGCGACGCCAAACTGGCGCTGGTGCAGACCCCGCATCACTTCTTCTCCGCCGACCCCTTCGAGCGCAACCTGGACACCCATCACAAGATTCCCAACGAAAACGAGCTGTTCTACGGGCGGGTGCAGGACGGCAACGATTTGTGGAACGCCACCTTCTTTTGCGGCTCCTGCGCGGTGCTGCGGCGCGCGCCCTTGCTGGAGGTGGGCGGCATCGCGGTGGAAACCGTGACCGAGGACGCCCACACCTCGCTCAAGCTGCACCGGCTGGGTTACCGCTCGTCCTACCTGAACACGATACAGGCGGCCGGCCTCGCCACCGAAAGCCTGTCGGCCCACGTCGGCCAGCGCATCCGCTGGGCCCGCGGCATGGCGCAGATCTTTCGCAGCGACAATCCGCTGTTCGGCAAGGGCCTGACGCTGGGACAGCGTTTTTGCTATCTCAACGCGATGATGCACTTCCTGTACGGCATCCCGCGGCTGGTTTTCCTGACCGCGCCGCTGGCCTTCCTGCTGTTCCACGCCTATACGATCTACGCGCCGGCCCTGGGGCTGGTGCTGTACGTGGTGCCGCACATGGTGTTCGCGGTGATGTCCAACTCCAGGATGCACGGCCAGTTCCGCCGCTCGTTCTGGGGCGAAATCTACGAAACGGTGCTGGCCTGGTACATCACCTTGCCTACCACGGTGGCCTTGCTGTTTCCGGGACTGGGCAAGTTCAACGTCACCGCCAAGGGCGGGGTGGTGGAAGAGAATTACGTGGACTGGGACATCTCCAAGCCCTATCTGGCCCTGCTGGGACTCAATCTTCTGGGCGTGGGCTTCGGCGCGTACCGCCTGTGGCAAGGCCCGGCCAATGAAATGGGCACGGTGGTGGTGAACCTGCTGTGGGTGGGCTACAACACGCTGCTGCTGTCGGTGGCGCTGGCCGTGGCGCGCGAGCTGCGCCAGGTGAGGGTGGCCCACCGCGTCAACGCCGCGCTGCCGGTCACGCTGCATTTGCCGGACGGCAAGGCGTATCGCTGCCATACGCTGGATTATTCGGAAGGCGGCATGGCCCTGCGGTTGCCCGCAGGCCTGTCCCTGCGGCGCTACAGGGACGAGGATCTGACCGTTTCGCTGCGCCGCGGCCAGCGCAGTTTCGCCTTTCCCTGCCGCATGGTGTTCGCCCGCGACGGCCGGCTGAGCGTGCGCTTCTCCGACCTGAGCATGGAGCAGGAACGCGAGCTGGTGCAATGCACCTTCGCGCGCGCCGACGCCTGGCTGGAGGCCGATGCCCGCGCCCATGAAGGCAGCCCGCTGCACGGCGCGGGCGATGTCTGGCGCATGGGCAGCAGCAGCTTGCGGCAACTGCTGGCCGGCGCGCTGCTGCCGGCGTCCTTGCGCGGCGCGCGCTGGTTTTCCATCTTGCGTGGCCTGGGCAGCCTGCTGCCCAGACAGCCGCAACTGATTCGGGATTGATGACGATGAAAATGACCATAAAAAAACAATGCCTGGCCTTGGCGCTGGCGATGGGCGCGGCGCTGCCGCCGTCCTGGGGCGCGCCAGCGCCGGACGCCAGCGCGCCGCGCGCCGAGCAGGCCGCCGTCTCGCCGTTGCTTGCCAGCCGGACGCTCAGCTTCAAGCAGATGGGCGCGAGCTACCCTTTGAAAATGCGCGGCGACAACAGCATGGCCGGCGTCAGCTTCGGCAGCCGCCGCGATGAAGTCATCACCTCGCTGACGCTGCAGCTGCGCTACAGCTTCTCGCCGGCGATGCTGGCCGATCTGTCGCACATCCAGGTGCTGCTCAACGACGAAGTGGTGACGGTGCTGGCGCTGCCCAAGGAGCAGGGCGGCAAGCCGCAGCAAGCGACGCTGACGCTGGACCCGAGGCTGCTCGCCAACTTCAACCAGCTGAAATTCCGCCTGGTGGGCCACTACACCGACCGTTGCGAAAACGAAGCGCACAGCAGCATCTGGGCTGAGATCAGCAACGGCAGCGAACTGAAAATGACGGTGCAGGCGCTGCCTATCGTCAACGATCTGAGCTATTTTCCGGAGCCATTCTTCGACCGGCGCGACTTCTCCATGCTCAAGCTGCCCATGGTGTTCGCCGCCCAGCCCTCGCCAGGCGCGCTGCGCGCCGCGGGCGAGCTGGCGTCCTGGTTCGGCGCGCAGGCCGGCTGGCGCGGCGCGCGCTTCGAGGCGCTGCTGGACGTCTTGCCGCCGCCGCGGCACGCGGTGGCGTTCGCCACCAACGCCCAGCGCCCGGCCTTCCTCGCCAAGCTGCCGCCGGTCAAGGGGCCGACGATTTCCATCATCCCGCATCCGCAGCGCGCCGAGCGCAAGCTGCTGCTGATCCAGGGACGAGACGACAAGGACTTGCAACTGGCCGCGCATGCGTTGGTGCTGGGCCAGGCCGGCATGACCGGCGGCGCGGTGGCGGTGCGCCAGGTGAAGCTGGACGCGCCGCGCAAACCGTACGACGCGCCCAGCTGGGTGCGCTCCGACCGTCCCACGCGGGTGGGCGAACTGGTGTCGCGGCCGGAAGAGCTGCAGGTTTCCGGCCAGCAGCTGGCCCCGATCCGCGTTTCCTTCCGCGTGCCGGCCGATTTGTTCACCTGGGGCAGTCGCGGCATTCCGCTGGACCTGAAGTTCCGCTACACCGGCACCCAGCAGGCCAGCGGCTCGCGCCTCAACATCGGCATCAACGAGCTGTTCGTGCAGAGCCTCAACCTCAACCCCAGCGGCGTGGGCAGCGCCCAGACCGACCTGCGCCTGCCGGTGCTGGAGAACGGCCTGTTGAGCAATGTGGACCGGGTGCTGCTGCCGCCGTTCCGGGTGGGCAGCCGCAACGAGCTGCAATTCCAGTACTCCTTCGCCCATGAAAAACAGGGCGAGTGCAATAGCGGCCTGGCCGACAACTATCGCGCCGAGATCGACCCGGATTCCACCATCGATTTCAGCCAGTACCCGCATTACGCGGCGATGCCCAATCTGGCGCTGTTCGCCAGCTCCGGCTTTCCCTTCACCCGCATGGCCGATTTGTCCGAAACCGCGGTGGTGCTGCCGGTCAGGCCCCAGGCGCAGGACATCGCCGCCTTCCTCACCGTGATGGGCCGGATGGGCGAATCCACCGGCTACCCGGCGCTGCGCTACCGGCTGGTGGACGAATCGCAACTGGCGGGGGTCAAGGACGCCGATTTGCTGGTGATCGGCAATTCGCGGCAGCTCAAGCTGTTGCAAACCTGGCAGCAATACCTGCCCACCCGTTTGTCCGGCGACGCCCGGCAGGTGGCCGACGGCATCAACAGCCCGCCGCTGGCGTGGCTAAGCCGCCGCCCGGTGGGTCGCGAAGGCAACCCGGTGGGCGGGCAGGCCGATTTCGTCGCCCAGGGCCGGGTGGCCGCGCTATTGGGCCTGGAATCGCCGCTGAACGCCGGGCGCAGCGCCGTGATCGTCACCGCCAACGAGGCCGACGGCATGAGCCTCGCCGCCAACGCCCTGACCGATGACGCCAAGCTCGACCAGATCAGCGGCAGCGCCGCGCTGCTGCGCGGCGACAATATAGACAGCCAGCAGTTGGGCCCGGTTTACCATGTCGGCAGCCTGCCCTTGTGGACCTGGGTGTGGTTGTATCTGTCCGCCCATCCGCTGTTGCTGGCGTGCCTGTCCGCGCTGGCGGTGCTGATCGGCGCCTTCGCCATCCTGCGGCTGTTCAAGGCGTTGGCGGCGCGTCGTCTGAAGGATTCCTGACATGAGGAGCCTTGCGATACGCGGCGCGGCGCTGGCGGCCTTGTGCCTGTCCGCCGCAGCCTGGGCCGCGCCCGCCGCCTGCGACGGCTGGCCGGCCTGGCAAACCTTCCGCCAGCGCTTCGTTTCCGGCGACGGGCGGGTGATAGACCTGGGCGGCGATGGTTCGTCCACCACGTCGGAAGGGCAGAGCTACGCCTTGTTCTTCGCGCTGGTGGCCAACGACAGGCCAAGCTTTGACCGGCTCTTGGGCTGGACGCGCGACAATCTGGCGGCCGGCGATCTGGCCGGCAGGCTGCCGGCCTGGCACTGGGGCAAGCGGGCGGACGGCAGCTGGGGCGTGCTGGACGAGAACAGCGCCTCCGATTCCGACCTGTGGATCGCCTACAGCCTGCTGGAGGCCGGCCGCTTGTGGCGGGAGCCGCTCTACGTCGCGCAGGGCAAGTTGCTGGCGCTGCGCGCGTTGCGCGAAGAAACCGCCGATCTGCCCGGCCTGGGGCCGACGCTGCTGCCGGGCAAGCAGGGATTTGTCGGCGCTTCTGGCTTGGTGAAACTTAATCCCAGCTATTCTCCGCCGCAGCTGATCGCGCGTCTGGCGCGCGCGCTGCCCGACAGCGACTGGCCCAAGCTGCGGCAGAGCACCGAACGGGTGCTGCTCGACACCGCGCCGGCGGGCTTCGCCCCCGACTGGGCGGCCTACCTGCCCGGCAAGGGCTGGCAGCCGGATGCCGACAGCGGGGCCATCGGCAGCTACAACGCCATCCGCGTCTATCTGTGGGCCGGCATATTGTCGCCGCAGACGCCGCTGCGGGCGCAACTGTTGCGCGCCTACCAGCCCATGGCCGAATGGGTGGCGCAGCAGGGGTTGCCGCCGGAGAAGGTGGATGTCCGCAGCGGCAAGGGCGAAGGCAAGGGGCCGGCGGGTTTCTCCGCCGCCTTGCTGCCTTTCCTCAAGGCCTCGGGGCAGCGCCAGGCGCTGCAAAGCCAGCAGTTGCGGCTGCAAGCTTCGCCCGGCAGCGAGCGGCCCGACGCCTATTACGAGCACGTGCTGACGCTGTTCGGCCAGGGCTGGATGGACGGCCGCTATCAATTCCAACGCAACGGCGAAGTCAAACCCGCCTGGGAGGGCGCATGTCCCGTATCGCAAGCGGCGTCGCGCTGAGCCTGCTGGCCGCGCCTGCGATGGCGGCGCAGGCGGTGGACCCGGTTCAGGCCTTGCTGGAGCAGGTTCGGCTGTGGCAATCGCTGGGACGGCCGCTGGAAGCGCAACAGGCGCTGGAAAAGCTGTACCGCATCGCGCCGGGGCATTCCGCCGTCAACGCCGAGGCCCTGACGCTGCAGGCGCTGGGCGAAATCCAGCAAAAGCAGGACAAGCAGGCGTTGGCCACGCTGGCCCGCTTGCGCCAGCTGTATCCCGGCTACGCCGGCATCGCCCGGGTAGAGCAGATGCGGCGGCTGACGGGACCGGACCGCGGCAAGCTGCTGACGGCGCGTTCCCTGTTCAACGCCGGCCGCATCCAGGAGGCCTACGCCGCTTTCAATGCCTTGTACCAGGGCAAGCCGCCGGAAGGGGAGCTGGCGCTGGAATACTGGCAGCTGGTGGCGCGCTTGCCCAATGGCGGCTGGGCGCGCGCCAAGGGCGAGCTGGAAAAGCTGATCCGCCACAGTCCGTCCAATCACCGCAACCGGCTGGCGTTGGCCAGCATTTATCTTTTGCATCCGCCGGTGCCGCAATCGGTGCTGAACGATCTGAAGCAGCTGAGCCAGTTCAACGACAGCCGCAGCGAAGCGCTGGGCCTGTGGCGGCGCGCGCTGCTGCAAACCGACGACGCGATGCCCCTGGCCAGCTATCAGGCGTATTTGCGGCTGGCGCCGGACGACGAAACCATCAGCACCAAGATGGCGGCGCTGGGCCAGCGCCGCGCCAAGCAGCGCGCCTTGCTCGCCGATCCGGGCTACCGCGCCTTGCTGGCGGCGGACAGGCAGCTCAAGGCCGGCGATCTGGGCGCGGCCGAGCGCAGCTTGCAGGCGGCCCAGCCGGGCTATGGCGGACAGCCGCAGTACTGGCAGACGCTTGGCCGCCTGCGGGAGCGGCAAGGCCGCTACGCCGACGCCGTGGCCAGCTATCAGCGCGGCCTGAAGCAGGGCGACGATGCCGCGGCCTGGCGGCGGCGCATCGTCGACGCGCAACTGGAGGACGCCTTGGCGCAAGCGCGCAAGGCGATGGACGGCAAGGACTGGCCGGCGGCGCGCGCGCTGCTGGACAAGGCCGCCGCGCTGCGGCCGGGCGCGCCGGACACGCTGCTGGCCGAGGCCGACTGGCTGGCCGGGCAGGGGCGGCTGGACGCCGCCCGCGACGCTTACGCCCGGGCGTTGCGCAGCCAGCCTGACAGCGGCCCGGCGCTGGCCGGCATCATCAAGCTGTATCTGGATCAGGGCCGCTTCGACGAAGCGAGCCGCTGGCTGCGGGCCTTGCCGGCCGGGCAGCGGCGCGCGTTGGGCAAGGCGTATCCGGCGGCGCTGGCCGAGGTGGAACGCGCGGCCGGCGACGCGCTGATGGCGGAAGGCAAGCCCGAGGAAGCCTTGGCCCGCTTGCGGGAGGCGACGCGCTTGCAGCCGGACAACGTCTGGAACCGCTACGCGCTGGCCAACGCCTTGCTGGCGAACGGCCAGGCCGAAGCCGGCAGCGCCCTGCTGCGGGAGCTGGCCGACGCCAGGGCCGCCGATCCGGACGCCTTGTACGCCTACGCGCTGTTCCAGGCCAAGCGCGACGACAGTCTGTCGGCGCTCGCCGTTCTGGAGCGGGTGCCGCCGGCGGCTCGCAGCGATGGCTTGACGGCGCTGCAACGCCGGGTCTGGCTGCGCGAAACCATTCGTCTGGCCGATGCGGAGCTGGCGCGCGGGGACGGCGAACGGGCTCGCGGCCGGCTGGGCCGGGCGGAACGCCTGATGCGCGGCGACAGCCCCAGAATGGCAGAGCTGGCGCAAGCCTGGCTGCGCGCCGGCGAGACCGCGCGCGCGCGCGGCCTGCTGGAAAAGCAGTATCTGGAACAGCCCAGCGCCGACAACGAACTGGCTTACGCCGACCTGTTGCTGGATCTGGGCGAGCCGGAAACGGCCGCGCCCTTGCTGGACGCCTCCGCCCGCAATCGGGAGGCCTTGAGCCAGGCGCAGCGGCAAACGCTGGCGGATTTGCAAGCCTCGCTGGCGGTGGCGCAGGCCGACGCGGCGCGCGCGGCGGGGCAGGACGGACAAGCCGAAGCCATCCTGCTGCGGGCGCAAGGCCGGTCGCCGGACAATCCGCGGCTGTTGCGCAATCTGGCGGGCTACGATATTCGCGCCGGCCGCTGGGAAGCGGCGCGCGCGCGTCTGGCGCGGGCGCTTGCCGCGCAGCCGGACGACGACGAGGCGCGGCTGCTGTTGCTGGACGCGGATATCGGCAGCGGCGATTTGGTCGCCGCGCGCGCCGGGGTGGACCCGCTGTTGGCCGCCAAGCCCGGGCGCGGCATGGACTTCCGGCTGCGGGCGCTGGATCGCCTGCAGCAACTGGGCGACGAGGAGCGGGTAGACGCCGAAATCGCCGCGCTGCTGGCCGAGGCCAACGCCGCGCCGGGCGCGTATCTGCGCGCCGCGCGCCGGGCCGAGGCGCGGGACCAGCCGCGGCAGGCGCAGGCCCTGTACCGCGCCGGCATGGCCAGCCCGACGCCGGCCGTCGCCGCCGACAAGGAGCCTTTGCACGAAGGCTACGCCGAATGGCTGGATCGGCAGGGCGTCAGGATCTGGCAGGGGCTGGACCTCAATTACCGCGGAGGCGGCGACGGCTCGCCCGGCACCTCGCGGATGAGCATGTGGCAAGCGCCGCTGCTGGTGGAGCTGCCCGCGCCCAGGGCCGGGCGCTACTTCCTGCGCGCCGACGGGGTGCGCATGGACGCCGGCGAGCTGGACCTGTCGAGCGATTACGCGCTGGAGCACTTCGGCAGCGTGCTGGCCTGCTCGAAGCAAACCGGCGCCAGCCTGCAAAGCTGCGCCGCGCCGTATGGCAGGCAAACGGCGCAGGGCGTGACGCTGGGCGTGGGCTATCAGAACGAAAACTGGCGGCTGGACATCGGCCGCACGCCAAGCAGCTTCCCGGTGTCCAATGCGATCGGCGGCATTCGCTATTCGGACAGCTATTCGCTGCTCAATTACAAGCTGGAACTGTCGCGCCGGCCGGTGACCAGCTCGCTGCTCAGCTACGCGGGGGTGCGCGACCCCTACAGCGGCCAGAGCTGGGGCGGGGTGACGGCCAGCGGCGCGGGCGGCAGCCTGGGTTACGATCAGGGCGGCCGCTTCGGGGTCTGGTCCAACTTCTCCTGGCAGCGGCTGAGCGGCGAAAACGTGGACAGCAACCGCAAGCTCACCGCGATGGGCGGCGTGTATTGGCGGCTGTTCAAGGAACCGACCCGGCAGCTGACCGCGGGCGTCAACAGCATCAATTTCTGGCATCAGAAGAATCTGGGCGACTACACCTTCGGCCAGGGCGGTTATTACAGCCCCAAGCGCTACAACTCTCTGTCGCTGCCCCTGACCTACGCCGCGCGCAACGAACGCTGGAGCTACACGCTGCGCGGCTCGGTGTCGGTATCCAGCGCCGACGAGAGCGGCGCGCCGTTCTATCCGACGCGGCCGGACTGGCAAGCCCAGGCCGGCAATCCGATGGTAAGCGAGGGCGGCGGCCCGGGCTGGGGGGCGTCGCTGGCTGGCGCGTTCGAGTACCAGCTGACGCCGCGGGTGGCTCTGGGCGGGATGCTGGACCTGCAACATTCGCAGTACTATCAACCCAGCCGGGTGCTGTTCTATCTGCGCTATCAGCCGGGCGGCGCGTCGCTGACGCTGCCTTACCCGGTCGAACCCTTGCAACCGTATTCCAGTTTCTGAGGATGATGAACGTGCCGAACGCGAGAGTGTGCATGGCCGGCGTTATCGCCTGCCTGGCGGCGCTGGCCCAGGCGGAACCCGCGCCTTCCCGCGACGCGCTGGCCGAAGCGCGCGCCCACTATTGGCAGCATCCCTACCAGCCCGAAGCGATCAGCCGGCTGGCCGAGCAATTGGCCGCCGCCGGCGACAGCGACGCCGCCGAACTGTTGCTGGCGCGGGCCTTGCTCATCGCGCCGGATAGGGACGATATCCGCGCCAGCCTGGACAAACTGCGCGGCGCGGCCCCGCTTGCGCCGTCGGCGAACGAGGAAAACCCGCCAGAGCGGCCCGCCGCTCCCCCGGCCGACGCGGCGGACAAGCCGGCCGGGCCGCTGCCCGAGCCCTGGCCCTTGCCGGCCAAACCCGG
This sequence comes from Xenophilus sp. AP218F, assembly GCA_002213445.1. GTDB lineage: Bacteria > Pseudomonadota > Gammaproteobacteria > Burkholderiales > Chromobacteriaceae > Chromobacterium. The sequence continues at coordinate 290,890 of NJIE01000008.1, forward strand.
CTGGTAAGCGGGCGGCTTGCCGGCGCGGGCGGGAAGGATGCGAAAAGGGGCTGCCGCGGCAGCCCCTTTTGATTGTCCGGCGCGGCCCGGCCTTGGCCTGGCCGCGCCCGGAGGCTCAAAGCGGGTAAGGGTTCCAGTCGCCGCCTTCCTGTTGCAGCAAGAAGCGCTGGCCGCTTTGCATCAGCACCGAGCTGGAGCTTTCCGATACGTAAGGTGTGATCGGCAGGTCCTGGGCGTAAGCGCCGGGCTGATAGTCGCCGCCGAAGGGGCTTTTGCTCATCATCCGCGACAGGATGGTGGAGATCGCGGTGTAGCTCACCGGCTGGTCGATGCGCAGTTGGGCGGGGCGGCCCTGTCCGCCGATCACCTTGATGGCCGCCGGCACGAGGGTGATGCGCGGGGTGGGAATCTCGCGCAGCCCGCTGAATTGCTGCTTGTCGCCGCGCAGGGCCGCGCCGTGCTCCGGCACCAGCAGCAGGATCAGCTTGCGGTCGCTTTTTTCCAGCTGGTCGATGAACTGGCCCAGGTCGCTGAACAGGCGGCCGGCGCGGCGCTTGTAGCTGTCGTTGGCGTTCAGGCCGGGCGCGTCGGGGATGCGGTTGCCGTCGTGCAGGCTGATGGAGTTGTAGTAAGCGGCCACGTGCGGGCTGCCGTCCTGCAGGCGCGCGCGCCACCAGCGGTCCAGCACCGCGTAGTCGCTGTAGATCGGGCTGTTGTCGAAGGAGCGCAGCCCCACCGGCAGGCCTTGTTGCGAGGCGAGCGGCAGGTTGAGGCGGCCTTCGACGCGCAGCTGCTTGAGGAAGTTGTCGAAGCTGCCGTCGTGGTTCATGGTCAGCTCGGTCTTGAAGCCCAGCTTGGCCAGGTTCTCGAACAGATAGCAGCCGTCCGGCGCGCTTTCGTACAAGGCGCTGTGTCTGGGTTGGCCGCAGCTGGCGCGCAGCACGCGCAGCGCCGCCGGGCCGCTGTATGACGTGGCGGTGTTGAAGCGGCTGAAGACGAAGTCGAAGCGCGACAGCAGGGCGTCGTGGTCCATCCCCACCGCGTTCAGGTCGTCCCAGGACAGCGAGCAGACGTGCAGCAGCAGCACGTCGAAGCCCGGATCGGCCAGCGGGCCGTCGAACTTCACCATGCGCTGGCCTTCCTTGCGGAAGAAGTCGCCCAGCTGCTGGTCCGGGGTCTGGGCGCTGGCGGCGACGGCGTTGGCCGCGGGCGGATTGGCCGCCGCGGCCTGGCCGGCGGCGTGGTCCTGCCACAGCTGGCGGCCGTTCAGGCCCAGCAGCGCGATCATCACCCACGCGCCCAGCCGCAAATAGCGCGACAACAGCCAGTAGCCGCTCAGCAGCACCACCATGCCGGCGAGCACGGGCAAGGACAGCACGCGCCCGGCCAGCTCCATCAGATACGCCAGACTGAAGCCCTGCAAGGCGGACAACTGTTTGAGCGCGATATCCGGCGGCGGCAGCCAGCTGTCGTGGTAGAGCAAGGCGAGGGCGGCGGCCCAAGCCAGCAGGCCGCGCAGCCGCAAGCGCCCCTGGCCGCTGACCGGAATCAGCAGCAGCATGGCGAAGGCGAGGTTGGGCAAGGGGTGCAGGTTGAGCGTGCCTTGCCAGGCCAGCAGCAGCTTGGCGATGAAGTACACGCTCCAGCCGCCCATGCCCAGGGATTGGGGTGCGGCGGGCCGGGCGTCGGGGGCGCGGGAGTCGGATGGAATGTTCATGCGGCGTCGGAAGGGTTGTCGGCGGAGGGCTGGCGCGCTTGGCCGCCCGGGCGGTAAGGGTGCGGCTGGAAATAGCGCAGGCGGCGTCGGCGCAGCCGCGCGATCCTGGGCAGCAGCCAGGAGCGCAGCAGATAGCCGCCGATGGCGGCGGCCAGCGCGGTGGCCAGCAGCAGGAATTGCAGTTCGCTCAATTCGGGGTTGAACATGGCGGGGTGTCCTCAGGCGTCGCGGCGTCGCAGCGGCGCGCGGCGCAGCGGGATGCGGGCGGGCGCGGCCGGCGAGGCGGGCGGCGCGTGCTCCGCCTCGGACAGCGCCGGGCTGTAGTCCGGCAGGTCGGCGCGCTCCGCCAACCGGGAGAGCGTCAGCAAAATGCCGTCGGCGTCGCTGTCGCGCAGCTCGCTTTCGGCCAGATCGGCCACCGGCAGCCGGAACAGATGGCGCAGCGCGGCGTTGACGCCGGCGGCGTTGCAAGCGAACAAAAACAGGTAAACCTGCTCGTTGTCGGCGGTGCACAAGTCTCCGGCGCGCTGGAAGCGGCCTTGCTCCAGCACCTCGCGCGGGCTGATGCCTTGCGCCGGTTGCAGGGTGACCAGGGTGTTGAGGATGCCGATGGCGCGGCTGCGCTCCACGGTTTCGCGCACCGCGGCGGCAAAGCGGCGCGGCGACAGGTATCCTCGGTCGTCCAGCGGCTGGCTGGCGGCGTGCAGCTGCGGCGCGGTTTGGGCCGGGTGCAGGGGAAACACCGCCGGCTGCAGGGCCTGGATCAGGTTGATCACGCTGGAGAGGCGCAGCTCGGCCGGCAGGACGATGTTGGCCCCCAGGCGCAGCAGCAGCTGTTCTTCGTTCTGGCGCAGGCGGCGGTTGCCGACTTCGCGCACCGCGATCTTCAAGCGCCGGCCGCATTGCTGGCGCAAGGCCGCGACGGCCTCGGCCAGGGCGCGCGGCTGCTTGCCGGCGGTGTCCAGCAGCACGCTGGCGGCCACCGCGCCGCGCGCCGCGTCCATCAGCTGCGGCAAGTCATCGTGCAGCTGCCATAGCGGGGAGGGCGCGCCGCCGCCGCTCAGGCTGGCGCGGGTGGCCAGCACCTGCAGGTTGTCGTTGGCCGGCCGCAAGGACAGATCGTCGTCGTCGCGGCGCGCTTCCAGCGCGCCGTCGGCGTTGCGCTCCAGCGCGTAGGCCAGCGCCGGCTCCGGCGCGCCGTCGCCCAGCCAATGGCTGATTTGCCAGCTGAACGCGTCGTCGCCGGCGCGCTGGGCGTGGGCGAGCCCGGCGCAGTCGCGCGCCTCCTGATGCAACAGCGCCAGGGTGGCGGCGTTCAGCTTGCGGCTGTCGGCCAGAAGCAGCACGCGGTGGCCGTGGCTGGCCGCCCATTGGCGCGCCGTCTGCAATTGATGGCGCAGCGCCTGCGGTTTGGCCAGCGGCAAATAGTTTTCAGCGTGGTCCAGCACCAGCAGCAGGTTGTCCTGCGCGCCGCGCAGCTGGTCGCGGCAGCGGCTCAGTTCGTCCAGACACTCGGGCAGGGCGGGGCGGCTGCGCCCGGCCGGCTTGGGCGCGAGCAGCAGCAGGCGGCCGCTTGCCAGGCAGCGATCCAGCCAGCCGGTGTTGACGGGAGGGGCGGGCAGGCGCTCGCTGCTGCAAATCATCGCGCCGTGATTGGCGGCCGGCAGGTTGGCGAACAGCAGCGCTTCCATCAATTGCGGGCTGCTGCCGGCCACCAGATACACGCCGCCGGCTATCAGCGCCGATGCCGACGCCGGCAAGCCGCCTATGCCCAGGCTTGGGAGTTTATCCATGAATCCGATTTGGTTGAATTTGTGTAAATAGTAACATTCAAACGCTTATTAACCCAATTTGCGCGGCGCGAACGGCGCCGCGCCCGCTTGTCCGCCGCTGCCGCTATCGTACGCCACTTGGCAGGCGGATGGGATAGCCGCGGCGGCCCGGCGCGCGCCACTGGCGGCGCGATCCGGGCAATTTACAGTTCAGGAAAGGCCGGGAATCCGGTTATAATCGACTCATTTTTCCATTCAGAAAACCAAGATTCAGCACTATGGAACTTGCCAAGAGCTTTGAACCGGGCGACATCGAGCGCCGCTGGTACGACCAATGGGAACAAGCCGGCTACTTCAAGCCGAGCATGGACACTTCCAAACCGTCTTTCGCCATCCAACTGCCGCCGCCCAACGTGACCGGCACGCTGCACATGGGCCACGCCTTCAACCAGACCATCATGGACGGCCTGACCCGCTACTACCGGATGAAGGGCGACAACACGGTGTGGATTCCGGGCACCGACCACGCCGGCATCGCCACCCAGATCGTCGTCGAGCGCCAGCTGGCCGAGCAGGGCCTCAATCGCCACGACATGGGGCGCGAGGCGTTCACGTCCAAGATCTGGGAGTGGAAGGAAAAATCCGGCGGCACCATCACCAGCCAGATGCGCCGCGTCGGCTGCTCGGTGGATTGGGACCGCGAATACTTCACCATGGACGACGTGCGCGCCGACGTGGTGACCGAAGTCTTCGTCCGCCTGTTCGAGCAAGGCCTGATCTACCGCGGCAAGCGCCTGTCCAACTGGGACGCCAAGCTCGGCACCGCCATCTCCGACCTGGAAGTGATTTCCGAGGAAGAAGACGGCCACATGTGGCACATCAAGTATCCGGTAGCGGGCAGCGATGAATACGTCACCGTCGCCACCACCCGTCCGGAAACCCTGCTGGGCGACGTGGCCGTGGCCATCGCTCCGGACGACGAGCGCTACCAGCACCTGCTGGGCAAGCAGCTGGAACTGCCGCTCACCGGCCGCCAGATTCCGGTGATCGCCGACGAGTACGTGGACAAGGAATTCGGCACCGGCTTCGTCAAGATCACCCCGGCGCACGACTTCAACGACTACCAGGTGGGCAAGCGCCACAACACCCAGCTGATCAACGTGATGAGCCTGGAAGCCAAAATCCTCGCCAAGGCGCAGATTTTCGGCTTCGACGGCAGCGCCCAGGGCGTCATCGACCTGCCCGCCGCCTATGCCGGCCTCAGCACCCAGGACGCGCGCAAGGCCATGCTGGCCGACCTGCAAGCGCAAGGCCTGCTGCTGGACGCCAAGCCGCACAAGCTGATGGTGCCGCGCGGCGACCGCACCGGCACCGTGATCGAACCGCTCTTGACCGACCAATGGTTCGTGGCCATGGACAAGGTAGGCAAGGACGACCCCACCGGCCAGTCCATCGCCGCCAAGGCCATCGACGCCGTCGCCAGCGGCGAAGTGCGCTTCATTCCGGAAAACTGGGTCAACACCTACAACCAGTGGATGAACAACATCCAGGACTGGTGCATTTCCCGCCAGCTGTGGTGGGGCCACCAGATTCCTGCCTGGTACGACGAAGACGGCAACATCTACGTCGCCCGCAACGAAGCCGACGCCCAGGCGCAAGCGCCGGGCAAGACGCTGCGCCGCGAACAGGACGTGCTGGACACCTGGTTCTCCTCCGCGCTGGTGCCGTTCTCCACCCTGGGCTGGCCGAACGAAACGCCGGAACTGAAAGCCTTCCTCACCTCCAACGTGCTGGTGACCGGCTACGAAATCATCTTCTTCTGGGTGGCCCGGATGATCATGATGACCAAGCACTTCACCGGCAAGGTGCCGTTCAAGGACGTCTACATCCACGGCATGGTGCGCGACCATGAAGGCAAGAAGATGTCCAAGTCCGAGGGCAACGTGATCGACCCGGTGGACCTGATCGACGGCATCGCGCTGGCGCCGCTGGTGGAAAAACGCACCACCGGCCTGCGCCGCCCGGAAAAGGCCCCGGCCATCGCCAAGGCCACGGAAAAATTGTTCCCGGACGGCATCCCGGCTTACGGCACCGACGCGCTGCGCTTCACCATGGCCAGCTACGCCACGCTGGGCCGCTCGGTCAACTTCGACTTCAAGCGCTGCGAAGGCTACCGCAACTTCTGCAACAAGCTGTGGAACGCCACCCGCTTCGTGATGATGAACGTGGAAGGCAAGGACTGCGGCCAGATTGAGACCCTGCCGCTGGAATACAGCTTTGTCGACCAATGGATCATCGGCCGCTTGCAACAGGCCGAGATCGACGTCACCAACGCGCTGGAAACCTACCGCTTCGACATCGCCGCGCAAACCATCTACGAGTTCATCTGGAACGAGTACTGCGACTGGTACGTGGAACTGGCCAAGGTGCAGCTGCAAACCGGCAACGAAGCCCAGCAGCGCGCCACCCGCCGCACCATCGTGCGCGTGCTGGAAGTGGCGCTGCGCCTCACCCACCCGCTGATGCCCTTCATCACCGAAGAGCTGTGGCAGACGGTGGCCCCGCTGGCCAACGCTAAGCGCAGCGACTCGATCATGCTGGCGCAATGGCCGGTGGCCGAGGCCGGCAAGATCAATGCCGCCGCCAACGCCCGCATGGACGCCTTCAAGGACATGGTCAACGCGGTGCGCAACCTGCGCGGCGAAATGGGCATCGGCCCGGCCGTGAAAGCGCCGCTGTTCATCGAAACCAGCGACGCATCGGTCGCCGAGTTCATTCCTTACCTGAAGCTGCTGGCCCGCCTGACCGAAGGCAGCATCGTTTCGGCCCTGCCGGAAGACGACGCCCCGGTGGCCATCTCCGGCGAAGCGCGCCTGATGCTGAAGGTGGAAGTGGACAAAGCCGCGGAAACCGCGCGCCTGACCAAGGAGCAAGGCAAGGTGGAAGCCGAGCTGGCCAAACTCACCGCCAAGCTGGAAAAGCCGGGTTATGTCGACAAGGCGCCGGCGCATCTGGTGGAGCGCGACAAGGCGCAGCTGGCCGAGCTGAATGACAAGCTGGAGAAGGTTAGGGCTCAGTTAGTCAAATTGGGTTGATAGCCAAGCGTCATTTGTGATAAAACCCTTGCCATCTAAAATAGATGGCAAGGGTTTTTTTTATGAAAATTGAAGCTTCTGATAAAGAAATCCAAGATATTTTGAAGCTTGGTTATTTTAAGATTCCGAGATTTCAAAGGCCGTATTCATGGGGGAAAGAGGAGGTTGTCAGATTTTGGGATGATATTGTTGGTGATGAGAATGATAATTATTTTATAGGGTCGATGGTTGTTTATCAGGAGCGTCGACCTTATTTTGGAATCGTCGATGGGCAGCAAAGACTTACTACAATAACTATTGTTTTGGCAGTAATAAGAGATTTTTTTAAAAAGCTTGGCGAAGATGATCTTGCTATTGGAGTGCAGAATTTTATAGAGCGGGCTAATGTTGATAATAGGAAGGAATATATAGTCGATTCCGAAACCTCATTTCCATTCTTTCAGGGGGTGATACAAAGTTTTTCGCGCGGAATTGGGTTTGATGTTGTTGGCGTAGAAGAGAAAAATTTAGAAGATGCATATAATTGCATTCGAGATTGTTTGTCAAGAAGGGTGTCGCTGGATACGCTAACGGAGCAGTTTGGTCTTTTTAACTCCATTGATGGAATTGAGGAGGTTAAGAGAATTAGAGATAAGTTTCTTAGTTTAAAACTTGTATTTATTCAATTGGAAAGCGAGGAAGATGCGTATTTAATATTTGAAACGCTGAATGCCCGTGGGCGTGATTTGACAACGCCAGATTTGATCAAAAATCTTCTTCTGAAAATTTTAAAACCTGATAATGTTAGATTAGATCGTGCGAAAGAGAGTTGGAATTTAATTGCTACGAAGTTTCCCTCTGTGGAGGGGCGTGATCTTTTGGGTAATTTTATTTACCATTTCTGGCTTTCTTCCAGGAAGTATATTACGGAAAAGCAGATATTTTCTGAGGTCAAAGGTAGTGTGAAAAGTGTTGGGGATGCAAATGAGCTAATTCAATCTCTTTCTGCTGATTCTGACTTGTACATAAAAATCATTGAGCCGGATTCTGTTGATTGGTCTAGGGAGGAGAGCGATTTGTATGATTCAATTTCTTCCTTAAAACTTTTCAATGTCAAGCAACATTTCAGTATGTTGATATCTGTTTTGCGTGCGAAAGACCGAGGGTTAATATCTCTCCGTTATTTAAAGAAGGTGATTCGTGATATCGAAAACTTCCATTTTGTTTTTAATGCGGTTACATCTCAAAGATCTTCGGGATCTATAGCAACTCATTATTCAAAATATGCAATTGAGCTGAGTAATGCTGTTGACTCTGGAGCTGCTAATTCTATAATTGAGTCAATGCTGGTGGGTTTGAGGGAGAAAATACCGAGTTTTGAGGAGTTTTATGTTAATCTAAAGGGGTTTAATTATCATTCGAAAGCGACAAAAGATAAGGCGGTCATTAGGTACTGCCTATCAAAAGCTTTGGGTGGTGTTGTAAATGGATGTGCTGTTGATTTTTCTGGCATGACGATAGAGCATATTTTGCCGGAGAGCAGAAAAGGTTCTGGTGTTTCGGAGAAGATATATGGGAATATTGGTAATTTGATTCTGATTGATGCAAAAACAAATTCCGATGAATTAAAAGATTATGATTTTTCAAGGAAGATTGAAATATTGCGTGAAAAAAATTACCCTCTTGATGATGTGATTGAAAATGCAACATCTTGGGGCGAGGGTGAAATTGAAAGGCGCTGTAAATATTTGGCAGAAAAAATTTATCCCAAAATATAATATTTTAATGCAAATTTCGTCACGCACTCCCAATATGCCCCTGTTAATTGATGTGTGTTGTGTATGCGATTCGTTTGCCGCATTGAGGTGGAATGCCCGCTTTGCCGCATACCTCGAATAATGGATTGATATTTTGTATGCGATGCGTGGCCGCATCGCGGTGGAACGCCCTAAAATCGGGGCTTCCAGGGCTACGCGTGCTGGCATTTTGGTGCCACGTATGCGCCATCCGCGACGTAATAGTGTTGGGGTAGGGCGGAGGCCCCAGCCTTATCGGGGCGTTCCGCCGGCGATCACGTCACTAAACCGCTTTCGCCATTTACCGCTCACGCCGGAGCATGGGATTGATGTTTGGGGGCTTCCGCCCTACAGTGCTGGCGTTGATGACCTTTTTGTATCGCACATCTTGATAATGGAGTGATTGCGTCCCGGGGCGGCACCGCCAAATGCGTGCCCGAAATACCGGGGCATCCGTTCAATGCGGCGCATTATGCTTTTGGCCTCGTCGTTGAGTCGGGATTCAACCATGCCAAATTATCGGCGCATGCGTGTGGCGGGCGGGACGTATTTTTTTACCGTCACGCTGCTGGAACGCGGATCGTGGCTGCTGGTGGAGCATATCGACGCCTTGCGCGAGGCGGCGCGTCAAACGCTGCGCGAGCGGCCCTTTCATATCGATGGCTGGGGGTGTTGCCGGATCACTTTCATTGCCTGATTACACTCCCGCCAGGCGATTCTGATTTTTCCAACCGCATCAAGGCCATCAAGGTCCGCTTTGTCCGTCGGCTCGCAGCCAGCGAATTTCGCAATGCCGCCCGCGCGAAAAAAGGCGAGCAGGGAGTCTGGCCGCGGCGCTTCTGGGAACACTTCATTCGCGACGACGCCGATTTTGCTCGCCATCTGGATGACATTCATCGCAATCCGCTCAAGCACGGGTTGGTTGCGGATGTGGCGGGAATGTACCCCGCCGCTTGGCGCGGCCAGGCTGAAAGCCTGCCGCAGGCGATGGCATGTCGATCAAGCTCCTGAAAAAGTAAGCCAGGTGCGCTTGCAGGCTGCCACGGCAGACTGCGGTCTCTTGCCGCTGTGGGCCTCTTTGCCAGATACGGAAGCAGGAGGCTCCATTGCCATGATAATGGCGCCGGAATCTGGATCGGCTTGTTTTCGATCGCCAAATGAAAAAGGAGGCTGAAATTGATTCAGCTTCCTTTTTGATTGCCGGAAGCGGCTGCGCCTTTCCGTCAATATCGGCAAGCCAGTACGGCTTGCCGGTTACGGCGTTTTACGCCTTGCGCGGGGTGCCTTCCGCGTGGGAAACCACGGCGTCGATTTGAATCAGGGCGTCGCCGGGCAAAGCGGATACGCCTACGATTCTGCGCGCCGGCTGGTAGCTGGGGAAGAATGCGGCGAAAACTTCGTCCACGGCGGCGATGTCATCGATGTTTTTCAGGAAGACATTCACCTTGACCACATCGTTCATCGCGTGATTGATGCTTTCCACGATGGACTGGATGTGCTTCAGGCACTGGCCGGCTTGCTCTTTCACGCCGCCAGCCACGATCTGGCCGGTTTTGACGTCCAGCGGCAATTGGGCGGAAAGGTGGTTGTAGTGGGAGAAGGCAACCGTCTGCGTGGAGAGCGGGTTTTGCGGCGCGCGGTCGGTGTTGTTGGCCTTGATGACGATGCCGTGGCGGTCTTCAACGGCTTGCGGCGGCGTGCCGTCGCCATGGGAAACCACGGCTTCGATTTGCACCAGCGCGCCAAGCGGCAGGCCGGCGGCGGCGATCACCGTGCGGGCCGGGAAGTAAGCGACGGCGCGGGCGATGGCCGAATCGGGGAAGAAGGTGGTGTACACCTCGTTTACCGCTTCCGCGTCCGCGAAATTCTTGAGGAAGATGTTGATTTTGACGATGTCGTCAAAAGGAACGTCGATGCTCTCCAGAATGGCCTTGATGTTTTTCAGGCACTGCCTGGCCTGTTCTTTCACGCCGCCGGCCACCAGTTTGCCGGATGCCGGGTCGATGGGCAGCTGGGCGGAGAGGTTGTTGTAGTGGGAGAAGGCCACGGTCTGGGTGGACAGCGGGCTGGTGGGCGCGTTCTTGGTGTCCTTTGCGATCTTGATCAGATCGCCGGCTTGCGGTGCGTTGGGGATGGTGCCTTCGCCGTTGGAGATCAGGGCTTCCACTTGCACCAGCGCGTTCATCGGCAAGGCGGCCACGGCGACGGTGGTCAGCGCGGGCACGTAGCCGCGGAAGAAGCTGGCGTATACCTGATTGACGGCGTCGATGTCGGCGATGTCTTTGAGGAAGATGGTGATGCGGACCACGTCGTCCATGACGTGGTTGATGCTTTCAATCACGGCCTTGATGTTTTTGAAGCACTGTTCCGCTTGCTCTTTTACGCCGCCGGCGACCAGTTTCCCGGATTTAGGATCAACCGGCAATTGCGCCGAAAGATTATTGTAATGCGAGAAAGCCACGGTTTGTGAATAAGGGCCGATGCCTTGCGGGGCATTTTCCGTATTTCTTGCCAATACTGCGTTGTAGCCACTCATAATAATCTCACCTTTATCTGTTGGGATTGCGGTTTGCGCGCACGGCAAATCCGCGATTGACAGTTTTAACGGTTCTCGAGGCGCGAGCGTTGATTTCGTGCCGGAACAGGCATGGTAAATGTCTGACGGAAGGCTACTGCATGGCTCAGACGCAAGTCAATATAACGAATCACCAGAAAATCCGGCTTTTTGCAGGAATATGATTCAAGTCAATAGCGGGAGGTTTTCGGTTTTTTTGACCTGGTGATATGACAAAAATATATCCGCTGACTGCAAGATTTTACCGGGCTTTTTGAGGATAAACGGCAGCCTGAAAATATCAAGTTATTAAAATGCGCCGTTTTCAAGATACTCATTTTTCATGAGCGGCGCGGCGAAACTCAATAATATCAATAGCGAGATATTCTATTTCGAACCCCAGGCCGACTTGCCAATGGTATTAACTTTGCGGCTAAGGAAGCGGCGGCCTGGAATGGCCGTTGCGGCGGCGGAAGAGGGCATGCCATTAACAAGGCGGGAGGGCGGTTCTGACCGACATAAATGCCGTGTGGCGGGCATGCGGGCCAGGGGCGGCGTTTGAGCCGCCCCGGCCTGCGCGTCAAGGATGCCGGTGCGGCGGCAGCGCGGGCAGCATGTGCATGGGAATGGCCTGCTGTTGCCCGGTTTGGCGGTCGCGCATCCAGTTTGGCGCCAGCGGCGACGCGGGCATGCCGGCTTTGGGGATGTAGGGCGTTTGCGGCGACAGCGGCAGCGTGGCGCCGATGCCTATGTTGTCCGGCTGGGCGGGGCTGCCGATAGAGCCGTTGGCGCGATAGGCGCGTATGGCGTTTTCCCAGGGGGGATCCAGATCGCCCAGTTCAACCTTGGGCGGCACCTTTAGCGGCTGGCGCTGCTCCGGGGGCTGAAATGGTTGAGGCGGCCGTATTGGCGCGCGTTCGGGTTTCAACGCGAAATCGTAGGAAGGGAGCGGGGCGGATGCCCAGGACGCGGAAGCAAGCGCCAAGGGCAGAGAGAAGATAAGTGCGCGCATGATGATTCCTGCCAGAATCGGCTCGTGTGGCCTGGTGTTGCGGAAAAAGCGTGGCTGGCGCGTCCTGTTGTCGGACGCGTGGCTGGCGATAAGGCGCGATGGCCTTCGAATGTTAGAGTATTCTAACTAACATCGCCTGGCAGGGCAATGCGCGGCCGCTCCGCCGGAGCGCTCCGGCGGAGCGGCCGCGCGGCTTATCTGGCAAGCGGGCCGTATTGCTTTTCCAGCGCGCTCCGCTCCGCGTCGCTTTCCCGCAGCAACGCGTCCCAGCCGCCCAGCCGCAGGAGCTGCTGCATGGATACGATGCCTTCCACGCTCAGCACGTTGTGCCCCGCCATGGCGACGATGGGGCTGCCTTCTTTGGCGGCTTCTTCCAGCTGCGCTTTGTCCAGACGGACGGCCATCAGCGCGGCGAACAGAACGCGCAGTCTGTCCTGGGTGGCGGCTTCCTGTTTGTCCATGGCGTCGAAGGCGCGATTCTGGATCTCGGCGAGGGCCTGCCAGAACGCTTCCGGCTTGCGCCCGCCCGCCGCTTCGTCTTTCTTGCGCAGCGCGTCTACGGATTTTTGCGCCGCCGCGCGCCTGGCGTCGGCGTTCTCCCAGAGCGGCGGCAGGGCGTAGCGCTGCATGATGGCCTGGGCCAGCTCGCGCTTGGCGGCGATGTAGGCCGGGTCGGATTCCGCGCGCTGCTGGTCGGGGCGGATGCCTTCCAGCACGCTGGGGTTCACGCTGCCTTGCAGCGAGCACAGCAAGGTGGATTCATCCGGCTGGCCTTCGCGAGCTTCCAGGAGCAGCAGGCGCTCCGCCGTGCCGTTTTTGGGCGCCTGGCCCGAGGGCGTGGCGGAGCCGGCCTGCCAGCCCGGTTTGCCGATGTCGCGCCATTCGCCGCGCGCGTACAGCGCGCCGTCAGGCTTCAGTTGTCCGGCGATGGAGGCGGGCAGCGCCTGGCGAACGGCGTCGGGCTTGCCGGCCAGAACAAAGCCCCAGTAGTAGTAGCGGCCGTCCTGGCCCAGATTGCTGTAGCTGTCCTGAAAGCCCAGCAGGCTGAGTTTTCCGACCGGCAGCGGGTTGGCGAAGCGCAGGGTGTTGGCGCTGTCCGCGCCCAACCTGTCCGCCACCTTGAAGTTGAGAAAATCGGCTTGCTGGTAGGTGGGGCCCAGTTGGCCGGCGGCTTGGGCATGCCGGCTCAGATAGCTGAAGAAAGAGGCGTCGCAGCGGGAAAACGCTTCCAGCATGGCCTTGCCGTCCAATGTTTCCGCGCTGGCTTGGGCGCCAAACGCGATCAGGCCGGCGGCCAGCGTCATGCGCAGCGCTTTGTCGATCATGCTTTTCATGATGGACCTCATGTTAAATGGACATTGTCAGGCGCGGGCCGGCGACGGGCAAGCGCCGGCAAAGCTCACTCTTGACCTTGAGCGGTGCTGGCGCGCCGCCGCAGACGGCTGAGATCGATCTGCTCGGCCGCTCTCGCGCGCAATTGGCCGCAGCCGCCGTCTATGTCCTGGCCGGCGGAGTCGCGCACCTTGGTCAGCACGCCGCGGTCGTGCAAATAGCGCTTGATGGCTTCGATGCGCTCGGGCGAGGGGCGCTGGTAACGATCCCCTTCCACGCTGTTGTACGGAATGACGTTGAGCAGGGCGAACTTGCCCTTGAGCAAGTACGCGGCGGCGTCCATTTCTTCCTGGCTGTCGTTGACGCCGGCCAGCAGCGTCCACTGGTACTGGATGGGATAGCCCACGCGGCGGGCGTAATCTTCGCCCAGCGCCACCAGCTCGGCCGGCGCGATGCGCGGCGCGCGCGGCAGCAGTTGCGCGCGCAGCTCGTCGCGGGTGGTGTGCAGCGACAGCGCCAGCGCCGGCCGGACCGGCTGTTGCGGCAGGCGTTCGAATACCCGCGGGTCGCCCACGGTGGACAGCACCAGGTTCTTGTGGCCGATATTGCCGTCGCGGCCCAGCAGGTTGATGGTTTCCAGCACATTGTCCAGATTGTGCGCCGGCTCGCCCATGCCCATGAATACCACCTTCTTCACCGGTCGCAGCTGTCGCGCCAGCGCCACTTGCGCTGCCATCTCTCCGCTGGTGAGCTGGCGCAGCAAACCGCTCTTGCCGGTCATGCAGAACGTGCATCCCACCGCGCAGCCCACCTGGCTGGAGATGCACAGGCCATCGCGCGGCAACAGCACGCTCTCCACCATCTGGCCATCGCCCAGCTCCACCAGCAGTCGCAAGGAGCCGTCCGCCGCGGGGTGTCGCGAGCGGATGCGGGCCAGCCCCTCCAGCCGGCCGGCAATGGCGGGCAAGCCGCGCCGCACCGACAGCGGAAAGTAATCCTCGCTTTTCTGGTGGCGGGTGCCGGCGTCCAGCGCCTGGCCCTTGAGCCAGGCGCGGGTGATGCGGCCGATATGGCAGGGGCGGGCGCCGATGTCGGCGAGGGCGTGGTGAAGTTCCTGGATGCGCATGCGGTGTGTTCAAGGCGGTTGCGGGTTGCGGGGGCGTAGAGTACCGCAAGGCGGCCGGATGCGGGAAGCGCCGGCGGTGGTGGACCTTGCGCGGAGGACGGCGCGGTCAGTGTTTGCTCAGGCCGAAAAAGCGGCGGATTCTTTCCACCAGCTCCGCGCTTTGCGGCATGTCGTTTTCGTCGAGCAGCTCTTCGGGCAGGCGATGGCGGCGTTCGGCCAGGCGCTCGGCCAGGATGGAGGAGATGGTTTCCGCCAACTCCTTGCGCGAGGCCAGGATGCTCTGGAAGGCCTCCTTGTCCAGTCGCAGGCATTCCACATTGGAGCGGGCGATGACGGTGCCGGAGCGCGCCTCGCCGGTCATCAACCCCATCTCGCCGAAGAAGCTGCCGGCCTTGAGCACGTCGGCCAGCTTGCGGTTGCCGTCGGGGAGGGTGATCCACACTTCCACCTCCCCGGACAGCATGATGTACAGCCAGTGCGCCACCGAACCCTGGTGCATGATGATGTCGCCGGTGACGAAAGGCGTGAACTTGAGCTGGTCGGCCAAGACGATCATCTCTTCGTCGTTCAGGCCTGACAGCAGCTCCACCTTGCGCAGCGCGTGCACCCGTTCCTCCAGGTGCTTCTTCATCCGCGCTTCCATGTATTTCTCGTTTTCCTTGATGGTCAGCACATTGTAGAAAGCCGAGGCCATGCGCAGGTTGTGGCGGCGCAGGGCGGCGTCGATATGAGTGCGCACCACCGAGTCGGTGTAGTCGTCGGCGGCGAGGTCGGTCAGCCAGTAGCGGACGGCGTAGTGGTTGCAGCCGTTTTCCGCCCCCATCAGGATGCAGTTGGGCTCCGGCGACAGCGCCACGCCCGGCAGCTGCGCTTCCCGCAGCGACTTCTCGACGATGTTGATGATCTGGGTGGGCAGGGTTTCCCAGTTGATGTTGAACCAGATCCAGCGGCGGGTTTGCGGCTGATTGCCTTGCCGCTTGCCCACGATGAGAAAGTAGTTCTTCATCAGCACGCTGTTGGGAATGACGATGGTTTCCCAGTTGCGCGTCTCCACCGTGGTGGCGCGCCAGTTGATTTCCACCACCCGGCCCGACAGATCGCCCACCTTGATCCAGTCGCCGATGGACACCGAGTTGTCGAACTGCAGCGACAGGCCCGCCAGGATGTTGCCGAGCGTGTCCTGCATGGCGAAGGCGACAATGGCGGTGATCACGGCCGAGGTGGTGACCAGATGGCTTAGATCCAGTCCGGCCAGCCGCAACAGGATCATGCTCCAGGCCACATAGCCCAGCGTGGCGAAGATGTCTTCCAAGATGCGCGGCGGATGCAGGCGCAGGATGGGCAGGAACAAGCGGAACAGCAAGGCCACCCACAGCCGGATCAGCGCCAGCCCCAGCGCGATGACCGCGATCTGGTTGGCGACCTGATTGGCGTAGGGGCTGCCCAGGCTCAGGTGATCGTTGATGATGCTCAGGGCCAGGATGATGGGCAGGGCGGTCAGCGCGATGCGCGGGCGAACCTCGGGCCGCAGCAGGTACAGCAACAATGCCAGGGCGGCGGTGACGGCCACGAAGCCGGTGAGGGTGTCATGCCAGGCCTGCGGCACCAGCTTCTCCAGCCAGCTGACGGTGGTGGTGGAATCCATGCGTTCTCCGCCATGTCTTTTAGCTTATTCATAGCTTATCCAGGAGACGGATGGCGTTTGCGGCGGGCAGGCTGGCGGCGAGCAAAAAAAATCCCTCCCGGGAGCGGGAGGGCGCAAGGTATCGGGGAAGTGCAAAAGCCCCGGCTGATCGGCCGGGAGCGATTGCAGCGCCGCGCTTATACCGAAGCGCGACGCAAGGGCATCCTAGCAACCGGCCTGACAAGTTAATATCAGTAAATCCACTTAGTTGGCATTTTTCATGGCTGAAAAATGCCATATTCGTCATGTTGACAATCTTCGGACGAATAAAAGCCCCGAGGCGAAGCCGTCGGGGCGCTGCGCTGGACGCAAGGTCCGGCTTACATGCCGGGCATGCTGTAGCCGTCGATCTTGGCGGCGGCCACCAGCGAGGACAGGTACTCGTGCATGGCCTGGTTCAGAGCGAGATCGGTCAGGTATTGCTGCAGGCGATCCTTGATCTCGTCAAAGCCGATGGTGCTGCCGGCCTGGCGGTCGTTTACCTGGATGATGTGGTAGCCGAACTGGGTTTCCACCAGGTGCGGCGTGATTTGGCCGGCGTCGGTGCTGAAAACGGCTTGTTCGAATTCCGGAACCATCTGGCCGCGGCCGAACTGGCCCAGGCTGCCGCCTTGCTGGCCGGACGGGCAGGTGGAGTGCTCGCGCGCCAGATCGGAGAAACGGGACGGGTTGGCCTGGACTTCGGCCAGCACGCCTTCGGCCTTGGCCTTGATCAGGCCGGCTTCCAGGCCTTCGCCCTTGGGCAGCAGGATGTGGCTGGCCACGGCGCTGTCGCCGCTGACGAAACGGTCCGGGTATTGTTCGTAGAACTCGCGGCAGGCGGCTTCGTCCACGGCCGGCGCTTGCAGTTTCTGGTCCAGCAGGGCCTGGATGGCCTGCTGTTGATCGGCGGTGTCGATGCCTTCGGCCTTGGCTTGCTGCACCAGCAGTTCGTGCAGGATCAGCTGCTGCACGGCGGTTTCGCGCGGGTTGGGGGTGTCGCCGTAGTGTTCGAGTTGCGATTCGATGGCGGTTTCGCTGATTTCGATGCCGTTGACGGTGATGGCCATGGAAAGGTCCTGTGTGAGTGATGGAGGCTTGCTACCGCGCTGCGAGTCGCGAAACTCGCGCGTTCGGCGTCCTGGCCATGCTGCGGAGAACCGGGCAGGGGCGACGGGATAACAAACGGGGTGTCGAGATGCCGCCGGCAGCTGGCCGGCGGCGTTTCAGAATGCTGGCGAGACTAAGGGCAGCTTGGCGGCCTGTCAAGCCCGAGCGGCGGCAATGAAAAAGGGGCGACCCGGCGCCCCTCTTGCTTTTGCGCGGCTGCGCTTATTGCTGGATCTGCGCCTTGGCTTTCAGATCGGCGACCAGCTTCTCGATGCGGCCGCTCATGATGCGCTGCGTCAGCTGCGGACGGATCTCGCCCAGCGCCGGCACGTTGCGCTGGGTGCGCACGTCGTCCAGCTTGATCACATGCCAGCCGAACTCGGTTTTCACCGGCTTGGCGGTGACCTCGCCCTTGGAGAGCTTGCTCATCGCTTCGGAGAACGGCGCGACGAAAGTGGCGGCTTCTTGCCAGCCCAGATCGCCGCCGCTGGCCTTGCTGCCCGGGTCTTGCGATTTTTCCTTGGCCAGCTTGTCGAAAGCCTTGCCCTTCTTCAGCGCGTCGATGACCGCCACGGCCTCCTTCTCGCTCTTCACCAGGATGTGGCGAGCGTGGAACTGCTTGGTTTCCGGCACGGAGGCCACCAGACGGTCGTATTCCGCCTTCAGGTCGGCGTCGCTCACCGGGTTGGCCTTTTCAAAGTCCTTGATCAGGCGATTAGCCAGGGCCATGGCTTGCATATTGGCGAGTTCGGCGGCGAATTCCGGCGATTTGTCCAGACCCTTCTTCACGGCTTCCTGACGCAGCACTTCGGCGGTGATCAGCTGATCTTTGACTTGGTCGCGGGCTTGCGGGTTGGCCGGTTGGCCCTGGGCTTCCATCATCTTGACCACGGCGTCGATGCGCGCGTCGGAAATGGCCTGGCCGTTGACGGTCGGGCCGGCGATGGCGATGGCGCTGCCGGCGAGGGCGGCGATGACTGCGCTGGTCAGCAGGATTTTACGCATTGTCTTGTATTCCTGTATCAGGGTGGGAGTTACTGGATCTTGGCTTTGGCGCGCAGTTCTTCCACCGCCTTGGCGACGGTTTCTTCCTGCAGCTGGCGTCCGATCTGGGCCTTGACTTCGTCCAGCGGCGGCAGCTTGGCGTCGCGGATTTCTTCAACCTTGAAAACGTGCCAGCCAAGCGGCGACTGGAACGGCTTGGCGCTGACCTGGCCCTTGCCCAGCGCTTTCAGGGCTTCCGCCAGCTTGGGTTCCATGCGCGACAGATTGCCCCAGCCCATGTCGCCGCCGGTCTGTTTGGCGTTCGGGTCGATGGAGCGGGCTTTCACCAGCTCGTCGAACTTGCCGCCCTTCTTGAGCTGGGCGATGACCTTCTCGGCGTCCGCCTGGCTGGCCAGGGTGATCTGGCGAGCGTGGACTTCCTTGGTGCCGGCCAGCTTGGCGGCGGATTGGTCGTAGAAGGCCTTGATCTGGGCGTCGGTGACCGGCGTCTGCTTGACCATGTCGGCGAACAGCGAATCGCGCAGCAGCTCGGCGCGGAATTCGTCCAGGCGCTGGGTGAACTGCGGCTGCTTGTCCAGGCCGCGGCGGGCCGCTTCCTGCAAGATGACGGCGCGGGTGATCAGCGAGTTTTTCAGCTGTTCGCGCAGTTGCGGCGAGTCCTGCATCTTGCCGCCGCTGCTTTGCACCACGTTGGCGACCGCGTTGTCCAGCTCGGTCTTGTCGATGGCGGCGCCGTTGACGACGGCGATGGATTCGGCCATGGCGGGCATGGCGATGGAAGCTGCCAGCAGCAGCGCGGCAATACGGGAATGCTTCATGCTAACCCCTTTGTGGAAATTTCAGATTTCTTCAGGCGCGAGGGCGCGTATCGCCAGGGCGTGAACCCGGCTTTGCATCAGGTCGCCCAGCGTTTCGTAGATCAGCCGGTGGCGTTGCACCCGGCCGAGGCCTTGGAAACGGGAACTGACGATGGTGAGGGTATAGTGCCCGCCACCGCTCTTGGCGCCGGCGTGGCCGGCATGTTGCGCGCTGTCGTCCTGGATGGAAACGTGTTCCGGTTCCAGCGCCTGCAGCGCGGCAGTCAGAAGCTCTACGGTGCCGCTCATGCCGGGAAAACCTTGCGGAAAGGGCGAACGTCCACCTTGGCGTAGACGCCGGCGGCGCAGTACGGGTCGGCGTCGGCCCAGGCGCGGGCAGCTTCCAGCGACTCGAATTCGGCGACGATCAGGCTGCCGGAAAAGCCGGCGGGGCCGGGGTCGACGCTGTCTATGGCGGGGAAGGGCCCGGCCAGAACCAGGCGTCCGGCGTCTTGCAGGGCTTTCAGCCGCTCAAGGTGGGCCGGCCGGGAGGCCAGCCGTTTTTCCAGCGAGTCCGGGTGGTCTTCGCCGCGAATGGCGTACAGCATTATTTCTTTTCCTCAATGTATTTGGCGAGGAACAGGCTCTGGGCGATCACGAACAGCAACATCAGCCCCAGGCCGCCGAACAGCTTGAAGTTGACCCAGATGTCTTCGCTGAAAGTGAAGGCGACGAAGAGGTTGAGCCCGCCCATGAAGGCGAAGAAGGCGCACCAGGCCCAGGTGAGCTTGCGCCAGACCTGCGCCGGCAGTTCCAGTTGCTGGCCCATCATCAGCTTGAGTCCGTTCTTGCCGGACAAGTCGCTGATCAGGAGGCCCGCGCCCATCAGCCAGTACAACACAGTGGGCTTCCACATGATGAAATGCTTGTCGTGCAGCAGCAGGGTGGCGCCGCCCAGGATCACGATCAGGCCCAGGCTGACCCACTGCATGGTATCGACCTTGCGGTGCCGGTACCAGGCGAGGCCGACCATCACCACGGTGGCGGCGATGGCCACGCCGGTGGCGACGAACATGTCGCGGGTAAACCAATAGGCGCCGAAGAACAGCAGGACGGGGAATAGGTCGGTGAAAAATTTCATGCGGGTGATTATGGGGGCAGGCCGGCGCTTATTCAAGCCGGGCGGCATGCGGAAATCTCACGCCGCCCGCGGGATGGGCAACAGGCAAACGCGCCTGGGGTTACGGGCGCTGGGCCTGTTTCACCACGCTCATGGCGGTGGCGACCAGGCCGCCGACGTCGGCGACGTTGGCCGGCAGGATGATGGTGTTGTTTTCCTTGGCCAGCTTGCCGAAGGCGGCGACGTATTGTTCGGCCACCTTGAGGTTGACGGCCTCGATGCCGCCGTCCGACTTGATGGCTGCGGCCACGCGGTTGATGGCGTCGGCGGTGGCGTCGGCCACCAGGCGCAAGGCCTCGGCTTCGCCCTTGGCCTTGTTGATCGCCGCCTGCTTGTCGCCCTCGGAATTGTTGATGGTGGCCTGCATTTCGCCC
Organism: Xenophilus sp. AP218F; assembly: GCA_002213445.1. Taxonomy (GTDB): domain Bacteria; phylum Pseudomonadota; class Gammaproteobacteria; order Burkholderiales; family Chromobacteriaceae; genus Chromobacterium. The sequence continues at coordinate 311,402 of NJIE01000008.1, forward strand.
TGCGACTTCTGGATGGCCGCTTCGCGCGCGCCGTTGGCCAGGTTGATCTGCTCCATCTGCACGCCTTCGGACTGGGCGATGCGGGCGCGCTTCTCGCGCTCGGCGGTGATCTGCGCCTGCATGGCGTGCAGGATGTCCTGCGGCGGCACCAGGTCCTTGATCTCGTAGCGCAGCACCTTCACGCCCCAGTTGACCGCCGCTTCGTCCAGCGAGGCGACCACGGTGCGGTTGATGTCGTCGCGCTCCTCGAAGGTCTTGTCCAGCTCCAGCTTGCCGATCACCGAACGCAAGGTGGTTTGCGACAGCTGGGTGATGGCGACGATGTAGTTGCTGGTGCCGTAGGAGGCGAGCTTGGCGTCGGTGACCTGGAAGTAGAGGATGCCGTCCACCTTGAGCTGGGTGTTGTCGCGGGTGATGCAGATCTGGCTGGGCACGTCCAGCGGGATTTCCTTCAGGCTGTGCTTGTAGGCGATGCGGTCGATGAAGGGCACGATGATGTTGAGGCCGGGCAGCAAGGTGGCGTGATAGCGACCCAGCCGTTCCAGGATGTAAGCGTGCTGTTGCGGGACGATGGTCAGCGATTTGAAGATGAAGACAACCACCGCGACGAAGACGATCAGGGCAATTTCCATGGCTTATTCCGGTTGGGTGTAGGTGATTTTCAAGGTGTTGCCGTCGCGCCCGGCGATATAGCCTTGTCGCGCGTCCGGCTCGTCGGCATCCGGCAGCGTGGCGTCCCACTCCGCGCCGCGATACAGGACGCGGGCGCGACCCGGAGCAGTGCGGCGAAGGATCTCCACCGGGTGGCCGAGATCGGGGTCGTCGTCGCGCCGGTCGGGCAGGTTCGCCGCCAGACGCCGCTTGCGTTGCCGCAAACCGAGCACGCCGGCGACGCCGGTGACGCTGGCGATGGCCAGCTGCGGGACCAGGCCCAGCCCCAGCCAGGCGGCCAGGCCGCCGCCGGCCATGGCCACGGCGACGACGAGCAGATAGAAGGTGCCGGACAGGAATTCCGCGATCAAGGCGAGCGCGGCGCAAATGAACCAGAATGACAAAGCTTGCGGCATGGGGCCTCTCTGGGGCGAGCGTAGTGTCCCATTCTGCGAGCTTTGCCTGGCGATGACAATGACTTAGACGTGGTCTTTGTCAGGCAGGTAGTGCGACAGATGGGTGGTTTCTTCGTCGGCCAGCCAGAATCTCTTCAGCAGGCCGGCGACGACGGCGATCAACAACAGCAATGACAAGGTCTTCATGGCGCGACTCCTGCGGATGGCGTCATTTCCAGTCTGGATGAGCGTCATCCGGTTTTGCCGGCTTCGCGATATCCGCAGCAGGTCGGTTTACAATGCGCAGCTTGGATTTGACTATGGAATGTCGGGAATGTTTCAACTGCAAGCGGCGGCGGCCGCGGAAATCGAAATTCGCAAGAGCCGCTTCATCGGCCTGCTGTTGCCGGCGGCAAGCCGGGAAGAGGCGATGCGGCATCTGGCCGACATCCGCCAGCGCTACCCGGACGCCCGCCATTACTGCGCGGTGCTGCTATGCGCCGGCGACTCCATGCTGGACGACGACGGCGAGCCGTCCGGCACCGCGGCCAGACCGATGTACAACGTGCTGCAGCACAAGCAGCTGACCCAGGTGCTGGCGGTGGTGGTGCGCTACTTCGGAGGCATAAAACTGGGTGCGGGCGGGCTGGTCAGAGCCTACACTCAAGCTGTCAACGCCGCGCTGGAGCAAGCCGTGCTGTTGCCGCTCACGCGCAGTCTGGACGTCACGGTGGCTGTGGCTTTCGCCGGGGAGGCGCGTCTGCGCCGCCTGTGCGAGGCGCGGCAGCTGACCGTGGTGGCGCAGTCCTACGCGGAGCGGGCGCTGTTGACCTTGCGTTTGCCGGAAGAGGACGCGCAGGCGGTGCTGGCCGAGTTGGCCGACAGGATGGCCGGGGATCTGGAGGTGATGCCGGCCGGGTGACGCAGCGAGCGGGTAAGTCAGGAGGCGGGAATGTCGCAGAAAAAATACCGGTTGGTGACGCGCAGCGATTTCGACGGGCTGGTTTGCGCGGTGCTGCTCAACGAGCTGAACATGATAGACGAAGTCACCTTCGCCCATCCCAAGGACATGCAGGACGGCAAGGTGGCGATCACCGGCAACGACATCACCACCAACCTGCCTTATGTCGCCGGCGCCCATCTGGTGTTCGACCATCATCTGTCCGAGACGCTGCGCAACGCGGGCGAGGCGGACAATTACATCATCGATCCCAAGGCGCCGTCGGCGGCGCGGGTGGTGTACAACCATTTCGGCGGAGAGCAGGGCTTCCCCGGCATCGCCGAAGAAATGATGGCGGCCGTCGACAAGGCCGATTCGGCGCAGTTCACCCGCGACGAGATCCTCAACCCGCACGGCTGGGTGCTGCTCAACTATCTGATGGACGCCCGTACCGGGCTAGGCCGTTTCCGGGAATTCAAGGTCAGCAATTACCAGTTGATGATGGACCTGATCGGCTATTGCCGGCACCACACCATCGAGCAGATTCTCAAGCTGCCGGACGTGCAGGAGCGGGTGGCTCTGTATCGCGAGCATGAAGCGGCGGCCAGAGAGCAGATCGAGCGTTGCTCGCGGGTGTACGGCAATCTGGTGGTGCTCAATCTCAAGCGCGAAGAGATCATCCATCCCACCAACCGTTTCATGATTTACGCGCTGTATCCCGAGTGCAACATCTCCATCCATGTGCTGTGGGGCGTCAATCGCCAGAACACGGTGTTCGCGGTAGGCAAGTCGATTCTGGATCGCAGCTCGCGCACCAATGTCGGCGCGCTGATGCTGCAGTACGGCGGCGGCGGCCACGACGCGGCCGGCACCTGTCAGGTGTCCAATGATCAGGCCGAGGACGTGCTGGATGAATTGATCGCCCGCATCCGCGGCCACGGCTGATTCCGTAGCGTTTGCAAAAACAGTCATGCCTGCCCGGTAACGGGCAGGCATGACTGTTTTGGGGCTACAACTCGCGCAACAGCGCCAGCGCCTGGCGCAGATCGCGGCAAACGGCCAGCGCCTGTTCCGCTTCTTCTGCGCTGGGGGCGATCAGGTCCGGAATCAGCAACACCCGCGCGCCGGCGGCGAGGCCGGCGCGCATGCCGACCATGGAGTCTTCCAGCACGATGGCGCGTTGCGGCGCGGCTTGCAGCCTGGCGGCCGCGGCGAGGTAGAGGTCGGGCGCGGGTTTGGTGCGCTCGACTTCGTCGCCGGCCACTGTGTGCTCGAAAAAGCGCCCCAGCCCGCTGCGGGACAGCTTCAGGTCGGCGATTTCGCGGCGGGTAGAGGTGGCCACCGCGCGCGGAATGCCGCGTTCCTCCGCCCATTCCAGCAGCTCGACGATGCCGGGTTTGAGCGCGATGTCTTCGTTTTCCAGCATCTGCCGGTAAGTCTGGCGGCTGGCGCGTTGAAGGGTTGCGGCGCGCTCGGCGCTGCCCAGCCGCTCGGCGAGATAGGCGGTGCAGCGCGCTTCGGACAAGCCGATCATGCCGTGGAGCAGGGCCTCGTCCACGGCGATGCCGGTGGCTTCCGCCGCGCGATAAGTCGCGGCGCAGGACAGGCGCTCGGTGTCCAGCATCAAGCCGTCCATGTCGAACAGCAAGGTTTCAAAACTGCGGTTCATATCGACTCCTTTCGCGTCACGTTAACCGCCGCGCTTGCCGCCGGCAAGGGCGATGTCTCTGGTATAGTGATTCGCATCAAATTGTCGAAGGAGGCGCGCGTGCGGTCATTTCTGATAGCCAACCCCAAGGGCGGCAGCGGCAAATCCACTCTGGCGACCAATCTGGCCGCCTATTTCGCAGCCGGTGGCAAGAAGGTGATGCTGGGGGATGTCGATCGCCAGCAGACCTCCTTGCACTGGTTGGCGCGGCGTGATCCCGGCCTGCCGGCGATCGCCGGCTGGGAGATCGTGCCCAACGAACCGGCGCGCCCGCCCAAAGGGACCGAGGTGGTGGTGCTGGACAGCGCGGCCGGCCTTCACGGCAAGAAGCTGGCGGCGCTGGTATCGCAGGTCAGCCACGTCATCGTGCCGATTCAACCCTCTCCGTTCGACATGTGGGCCAGCGAGGAATTTTTCGCCCAGTTGCTGGAAGAGAAGGCGATACGCAAGCATAAAACCTTCATGGCGGTAGTGGGCATGCGGGTGGACCCGCGCACCCGCTCGGCGCGGGAACTGGAAAAATTCCTGGCCGAACACCAGGTGCCGGTGCTCAGCTGGTTGCGCGATACCCAGCTTTACGTGCAGGCCGCGGCCAGCGGCATGTCCTTGTTTGATATGCCGGTTTCGCGCACGCAGCGCGATCGCGACGCCTGGCAGCCGATTCTGCGCTGGCTGGGGGAAGATGCCGGAGCGTGGTGCGACAAGTGAGGTAATTTTCACATCAAGACGCTTGACGTCGAGAATCAAAGCGCGTAGCTTTGACCCGTAACTGCGTGCGAGCCAAGCGACGGCATCGCAGGGGTCAGTGCAAATGGGAGCCTATACGGCTCCCGTCTTTGTTTGGGGCCCCTGTTTTTTCGTTCAAACCTAGCTTTGGGAGCACACGCATGATCAAGACCGAACTCAACTACGGCGACGTATACCTGGTGCCGAAGAAAACCGTGGTGGACAGCCGCAAGGAGTGCGATACCTCCGTACAGTTCGGCCCGCGCCGTTTCGCCATGCCGATTTACCCGTCCAATATGAAGTCGGTGGTCTCGGCTGAAACCTGCGAGTTCTTCGCCCGCCAGGGCTGGTTCTATACCATGCACCGCTTCAACGTCGACGCGGTGGCCTTTGCCCGCGACATGCAGGCCAAGGGCCTGTTCGCTTCGATCAGCGTCGGCGTCAACGACGACACCTACGAGCAGCTGGATGCCTTCAAGGCGGCGGGGCTCGCTCCGGAATACATGACGCTGGACATCGCCAACGCCTGGTGCGTCAAGGCCGAACGCATGATCAAGCACATCAAGCGGCACTTTCCCGATACTTTCCTGATCGGCGGCAATGTGGCGACCGCCGAGGCGGCGCGCGATCTGGAAAGCTGGGGCTGCGACGCGATCAAGGCCGGCATCGCCGGCGGCCGGGTCTGCATCACCAAGAACAAGACCGGCTTCCATCGGCCGATGATCTCCACCGTGCGCGATTGCGTGGCGGCGGTGAAGATTCCGGTGATCGCCGACGGCGGCATCGTCGAGCACGGCGATATGGCCAAGGCGCTGGTGTGTGGCGCGACCATGATCATGGCCGGCTCCCTGTTCGCCGGCTACGACGAATCGGCAGGCGAGATCGTCGAAATCAACGGCAAGCACTACAAGGAATACTTCGGCAGCGCCTCGCAGTTCAACAAGGGCGCCTACGTCAACGTGGAAGGCAAGAAGATCCTGGTCGAGTACAAGGGCAGCATTCCCAAGCTGCTGCGCGAATTGCAGGAAGACCTGCAATCGTCGATCAGCTACGCCGGCGGCCGCAATCTGGCGGCGCTGCGCGAAGTGGAAATGATCCAGGTTCATCGCTAAACGCTTGGCCGGCGGCCCGATTCAGGGCTGCCGGCATTGCAGCCAGATCGCGCATTCCAGCCGCATCGCGGTTTCGCCGCGCTGGTTGCGTGTGGTCCAGGCGACCTTCACTACGCCGAAGCCGGGCTGGCTGCCGGAGCGGCGCTTGTCCAGCACTTCAACCTCCACTTGCAAGGTATCGCCCGGGCGCGTCGGCTGCGGCCAACGCATCTGGTCGATCTGCATGCCGATCAGGCCGTTGGCGGCCTGTCCCAGTTCCGACCCCTCCACCAGCCGCATGGAAAGGCTGCTGGTATGCCAGCCGCTAGCGGCCAGACCGTTGAAAAAGCTGTCTTGCGCGGCGACGGGGTCGGTATGGAAGGGCTGCGGGTCGAACTGGCGGGCGAAGGCGATGATTTCCTCTTCGCTCAGGGTGTGGCTGGGGCTGAGAAAGCGCTGGCCGGGTTGCAGGTCTTCGAAGTAGAGCATGTCTTGGTTTACGTTTACGTAATGGAGAGACGGCAGCATAACGACAGGCCCGCGCGGGGTCAAAGCCGTGGTTTTCAATCCGGCAAGCGGGCGTACAGCGCGGTGTCGCGCGGCGTGCCATCCGGCGCGATGCGTTCGCGGCGCAGAATGCCTTCCAGCTGGAAGCCGGCGCGCTCCGCCACGCGGCGGCTGTCCAGATTGAGTGCGTCGGGCAGGCAGGCGATGCGGCGCAGGCCAAGCTCTCGGCCGGCGAAGGCGCAGATGGCGTCTACCGCTTCGCCGATCAGGCCCTGGCCCTGCCAGTCGCGATGGCACCAGTAGCCAATCTCCGCCTGCTTGTGCTTCCAGTCGAGCTTGTGCAGGCCGCTGGCGCCGACGAAGCGGCCGCCGTCTTTCAGAAACAGCAACAGCGGCAGTCCCTTGCGGGCCAGATAGTCGACGCGGCTTTGCCGGCAGAAGATTTCCGAGGCGTCGAGCGAAGGTTCGGCCATGGCCCAGGGCATGGAGGCGGGAAAGGCGCGCAGCTGCGCCAGCGTGGCCAGCACGCCGGCGTGCACCGCCGCGCCGTCGCCCGGCATCGGGCTGCGCAAAATCAGGCGGCGGCTTTCGATCCGGTCGGGAATGTCGCGCAGAATATCGTCCATTTCATGCCCCTTGCATCGCAAGAGGCCATGATAAGGCTAGGCGGGGGAGATTCAAACGGAAATGTCAGACCCGCAGCGCGGTCAGCAGCGCGGCCTCCAGCGCCAGCGCGCTCTTGTCGTCCTTCAAGGCCTGGCCGGAGATCAGGAAGGAGTCTTCGGCGCGGCTGCCCAGCGTCATGATCTTGGCCGACTGCACGCTGACCTGGTAGTCGGACAGCGTCTTGGCGATGCGCGCGAGCAAGCCTGGCTGGTCGCCGGCGACGATGGATAGCACGTAATAGTTGTCCTTGTCGTCGGGGCGGATCAGCACCTGGGGCGCGATCGGGAAGTGCTTGAGGTGGCGGCTGATGCGGCCGGACGAAGGCAGCTGCAAGGGGCCGTCCTGGCGCAGGCTGGCCGCCAGCTCGAACTCGATGAAGTTGATCATGTCGCGGTAATCGCCGTCGTGATGCTCGGGCACGAACACGTGGAAGGTGTCCAGCGCGTAGCCGTGGCGCGTGGTGTAGACCTTGGCGTCGGCGATGCTGTAGTGGGTGCGGCCGAAGAAGCAGCAGGCGCGGGCGAACAGTTCCGGCTTGTCCGGGGTGTAGATCAGCACCTGGATGCCTTCGTGGTCGTCGGACAGGCGGGCGCGGACGATGGGCTCCGCGGTGTGCAGGAAGCGGTTGAGGATGCGGGCGTGCCAGGCGATCTCGCGCGCCTCGTGGCGCAGGAAGTAGACGGTGTCCAGCTGGGCCCACAAGGCCTTTTCCACGCCCTCGGGCATGGCGTGCAGCCGCAGTTGGGCGCGGGCCAGGTTCTGGCGCGCCTCCATTTCCGATGCGATGTCGATCTCGCCGCCGCGCGACAGCACGCGCAGCGTGGCGTGATAGAGGTCTTCCAGCAGCTTGGCCTTCCAGGCGTTCCAGACCTTGGGGCTGGTGCCGCGGATGTCGGCCACGGTCAGCAGGTAAAGCGCGGCCAGCCGGCGCGGGGTTTCCACCAGCTCGGCGAAGCGCTGCACGGTTTCCGGGTCGTAGATATCTTCCTTTTGCGCCACGCTGGACATGGTCAGGTGGTGGCGCACCAGCCAGACGATCAGGGCGGTGTCTTCGGCGTCAAGGCCATGCTGCTGGCAGAAGGCTTCTGCGTCGGCCATGCCCAGCTGCGAGTGGTCGCCGCCGCGGCCCTTGGCGATGTCGTGGAACAGGCCGGCGAGGTACAGCAGCTCCGGCCGTTCGAAGTCGGCGATCAGCCGCGACATGAACGGATATTCGTGATTGAAGGCGCTGATGGCGAAGCGGCGCAGATTGCGCACCACCATCAGGATGTGCTCGTCCACGGTGTAGACGTGGAACAGGTCGTGCTGCATCTGACCGATGATGCGGGCGAAGTTGGGCAGGTATTTGCCCAGCACGCCGTACAGATTCATGCGCCGCAGGCAGCGGGTGAGGCCGGCCGGTTCGCGGAACATCTGCAGGAATAGCGCCTGGTTGCGCGGGTCCTTGCGGAAGCGTTCGTTGATCTGGCTGCGGGCGTGCCACAGCGCGCGCAGCATGCGCGGGGCGAAGCCGGACAGTTCCGGATGGCGCTGCAGGGTGAGGAAAGCCTCGAAAATGGCTTCCGGGTGTTTGACGAACACGTCCGGCTGGCGCACGCCCAGCATGCCGTTGATCACGTTGAAGTGTTCGTTGATGTTGCGGGTGACGCGCGGCGCTTGCGAATAGATTCGGCCGCGCAGGTTGGGCAACAGGATGCCGTTGAGCTGGTTGACTGTTTTGGCGGCGCGAAAATAGAGCTGCATCGCCTGTTCGCTGGCGCGCTTGGCCGGAGTGTCGCTCAGGCCGCAGGAGAGGCCCAGCTGTTGTTGCAAGTCGAAGATCAGACGATCTTCCCTGCGGCGGGCCAGCAGGTGCAGATTGATGCGCAGTTTTTGAAGCTGGCGCTCGCTGTGCTTGATCAGGCGCGCTTCGGCCAGGGTCAGGATGCCGCGGCCGGCCAGGGCGTCCCAGTCGTTGCCGAGGGCGATGGCCTTGCTGATCCACAGGATGGTGTGCAAGTCGCGCAGGCCGCCGGGGCTTTCCTTGAGATTGGGCTCCAGATTGTTGCTGACGCCGAAGTGGCGGGTGTGGCGCTGTTGTTGCTCCAGCGTCTTGCCTTCGAAGAAGGCCAGCGGGTCGCGCTGGGCTTCGAGCTGGCGCTGCAGCCGCAACCAGATGCCCTCCGGGCCGGCAAGCAGCCTTTGCTCCAGCAGATTGGTTTCCACCGTGATGTCGGCCGCCGCTTCGCTCAGACACTCGTCTACGGTGCGCACGCTGTGGCCGATTTCCAGGCCGATGTCCCACAGCAGGCTGACGAATTGGCCGATGTTTTCGGCCTGCGCCGGCGTGGGCGGCGCGGACAGCAGGATCAGGAGATCGATGTCGGAGTGGGGGAACAACTGGCCGCGGCCGTAACCGCCGACGGCGATCAGACAGGCGTCGCTTTCCAGGCGGGCCTCCCGCCACAGGGCTTGCAGGGCCTCGTCGACCGCCTGGCTGTGGCTTTCCAGATAGGCTTGCGGATTGCGTTCCTGGCGATAGCGCTCGGCCAGCTGCTGTCGCTTCGCGGCCAGCGATTGCCGCCAGTGGTGGGTCTCGATGGCCGGAAGCGTCATGTCAGCGCCTTTCCTGTCTGGCTATGATGGCGATGCCGGCCAGGAGGAAGGCCAGCGTGGGCAGCGTGGCGGACAGCACCGCGTTCCACTCGTAGAGCAGACCCAGGTGGCTGAACAGCCGGTTGATGAAGTGGAAGCCGACGCCTAGGCAGATGCCGGCGAACAGCTTGATGCCCAGCTGGCCGTGGCGGCGTTGCTGCGGCGTGAAGGCGAGCGCCACCAGCGCCATCGAGATGCAGGCCAGCGGATAGAACAGCTTGCTCCACAGGGCGATGTCGTAGCGCTGGGTTTGCTGCTTGTTGCTCTTCAGATGCTCGATATACGTCATCAGGTCCATCGCCGACATCTGTTCCGGCACCACCAGCAGCACCGACAGGATGCCCGGCTCGATGATGGATTTCCACGGCAGGCTGGCGTAGTCGCGGCTGACGGTATGGTCGGGGAAGAGGCGGGTTTCCCGCACTTTCTCCAGCGTCCACATGCGATCTGCCGTGGAGTAGGTGCCGCGTTCGGCCAGACGGGTCTCCACCAGGCGGAAATCCTGATCGTAGGTGTAGATGCGCACGCCCAGCAGGGTGGTGTCCGGCAGCATCTCGCGCACGTTGATGAAGTTGCGGTTGTCTTTGACCCAGATACCGGAGCGGAACTCCTGGGCCACCATGGAGTGCGTGGCGGACAGTTTCATCTGCTGCGCCTGTTTCATCGCCGCCGGCGCGACGAACTCGCCCAGCAGAATGGTGAGGATGGCGAAGCCCAGGCCGAACTTGAGCAAGGTGGCGGCGATCTGCCGCAACGTGACGCCCGACGTGCGGATGACCGTGTATTCGCTGGAGCTCGCCAGCTGGGTCATGGCCACCATGCCGCCGATCAGCACGGCCAGCGGCATCAGTTCATAAGCGTGGCCGGGCATCAGCAGCGCGACGTAGCCGGCCATGGTGCCGAAGTTGTACAAGCCCTTGCCCAGTTCCGGCACTTCGCCCATCAGATCGAAAAAGCCGTACAGGCCCAGCAGGGCCAGCAGGGTGAACAGGGTGGCCTGGGTCAGCGCGCTGACGATATAGCGGTGAATCAGTTTCATCTTGTGATCAGAGCTTTTTGCCGAGCATCAATGACAGGGATTTGCCGAGCGGAAGCAGCGGACGGTTGCGGTGCTTGAGCAGCGCCAGCGCCAACGCCAGCATCAGGCCGTGCACCAGCAATACCGCCCATACGCCCACCTTGTCCTGCGACACCCAGTTGCGGGTGACGGTCAGCCCGTTCTGGTAAATGAAAAAGGCGAGCAGGGCGAACAGCAGGTTGTAGGTGTGGCCGCTGCGCGGATTGTAGTAAGACAGCGGCAAGGCCAGCAGCGCCAGAATCAGGCAGCTGAGGGGCATCGACAGGCGCCAGGCCAGTTCGGCGCGGAAGTCCGGCAGGTTTTGCGACAGCAGCACCGAAGTCGGAATGGACTGGCGATTGCTGGCCGGGGTCATCGCATGCTGGCTTTCGCCCAGGTTGGCGGTATAGCGTTCGAAAATCGCCACCTGGTAGTTGGCCTGGCCCGGCTCGCCCACGTAGCGTTTGCCGTCTTCCAGCACCACCACCCGCTCGCCGTCGGGCTTGGTGGAAATATAACCGCGTTTGGCGAAAATCGTGCTGACTTTGCCGTCTGTCATGTCTTGCATGAAAATATTGGAGGCATTGCCGCCGAGGGCGGAGTAGCCTTCAATGAAATAAACCTTGCTGGAAGAAGAGGATTCCTTGAACACGCCTGGGGCGATGGCGGAGATTTCTTCGCGGCGCTTGATGATCTCCGCATAGTCCTGGCTGCGCTGGTCGGCCCACGGGCCCACCCACAGCGTCACGATGGCCACCAGCACGGACAGCGGCACGGCGAAGCGCATCACCGGCCCCACCCAATTGTTCAGAGACAGCCCGGACGACAGCCACACCACCATTTCATGGTCCCGCCACACGCGGGTCAGCACCACCAGCACGCTGACGAACACGGTGAGAATCATCAGCACGGGGAAAAAGCCCAGCGTCCAGAAACCGATCAGCGCCGTCACCGCCTCGTTGGCGATCTGGCCTTCGGCGGCGCGCCCCAGCAGGTTGATGGCTTGGGTGGAGACGATGATGGCAAGCAATACGACAAATACGCCCAAGGCGGTAAAAGTCAACTCTCGTATCAGGCTTTTTTGAAAAACCATTTATTCAGCGCCTTTTTGACTTTTTATGAAAAGCATTGTGATAATTCGATGAGACAATTCGAAACGCCAAATCCGGCAATTTTGGATCAACAACAATCCTGCTTCACCGGAGGCCGGGCCGTCTGATGTCCCCGTGCGTCGACGGCCGGTCAAGAGGTGGAACAACTGACACTCGCTCTACACGGGAGTTATCCATGGAATTTAACATAAAAAGCGGCAGCCCGGAAAAGCAGCGCGTAGCCTGCGTCATCGTCGGCGTCTACGAATCGCGCAAGCTGACCTTCGCCGCGGACCTGCTCGATCGCATCTCCAACGGCTTCATCAGCGACGTGATCCGCCACGGCGACATGGAAGGCAAACTGGGCACGACGCTGGTGCTGCACTCGGTGCCGCACACGCTGTGCGACCGGGTGATGCTGGTGGGCCTGGGCAAGGAGCGCGAGTTCCGCGCCAAGGAGTACCGCGAAGCGGTGCGCGCCTCGATCAAGGCCTTGACCCAGACTTCCGCGGTGGAAGCCGTCAGCTACCTCTCCGAGCTGACCGTGAAAAAACACGACGTGGAGTGGATGATCGAACAGGCGGCGGTGGTGACGCTGGACGCGCTGTACCGTTTCGACCGCTTCAAGAGCAAGAGCGACGATCTGGCGCGCGAGCCGCGCAAGCTGACGCTGGCCGTGCCGCGCCGCAGCGATCTGGCTGACGGCGAGAAGGGCCTGCAACGCGGCCTGGCCATCGGCAACGGCATGAAGCTGGCCAAGGATCTGGGCAATCTGCCCGGCAACATCTGCACGCCGAGCTATCTGGGCGAGGAGGCGCAGCGCATCGCCGAAGCCTTCTCCTGCGAAGCGGAAGTGCTGGGCCAGCCGCAGATCGAGGCGCTGGGCATGGGCTCTTTCCTGTCGGTGGCCAAGGGCAGCGTGCAGGAGCCGCGCCTGATCGTGCTCAAGCATGCCGGCGCCAAGGACAAGGCCGACAAGCCCATCGTGCTGATCGGCAAGGGCATCACCTTTGATTCCGGCGGCATTTCCCTCAAGCCGGGCGAAGGCATGGACGAAATGAAGTACGACATGTGCGGCGCGGCCACCGTGCTCGGCGCGTTCCGCGCCGCGGTGGAAATGAAGCTGCCGCTGAACATCGTCGCCATCGTGCCGGCTTGCGAGAACATGCCCAACGGCAACGCCAACAAGCCGGGCGACATCGTCACCTCGATGTCGGGCCAGACCATCGAAATCCTGAATACCGACGCCGAAGGCCGCCTGATCCTGTGCGACGCGCTCACCTATGCCGAGCGCTTCAATCCGGCCACCGTCATCGACGTCGCCACGCTGACCGGCGCGTGCGTGGTCGCGCTCGGCCATATCGCCACCGGCCTGTACAGCAACCAGGACAGCCTGGCGCGCGAGCTCCTCGCCGCGGGCGAAGAAGTCGCCGACCGCGCCTGGCACATGCCGCTGTGGGACGAATATCAGGAGCTGCTGAAGAGTCCGTTCGCCGACATGGCCAATATCGGCGGCCGTCCGGGCGGCAGCATCACCGCGGCCTGCTTCCTGTCGCGCTTCGCCAAGTCTTTCGACTGGGCGCACCTCGACATCGCCGGCACCGGCTGGAAGAGCGGGAAGGACAAGGGCGCCACCGCGCGTCCGGTGCCGCTGCTGGTGCAGTTCCTGCAGGACAGGGCCGACATCGCCTTGGGCAATGTCGTGCGTCGCGGCCGTCCGCGTCGCGAGGCCGTTGAAACGGTAGAAGATGAGCAAGATTGATTTTTACACCAACGTCGCCGATCCGCAGGCTTTCGCCTGCCGGTTGGCGGACACGGTGTTGCGCAAGAAGGAGCGCTTGCTGGTCTGGCTGGATAGCGAGCGCAACCTGGAAGTGTTCAGCAATCGGCTGTGGAGCTTTGGCGATACCCGCTTTGTGCCCCACTGCCGGCTGGATGCGCCCGAAGCGGCCGAAACCCCGATCTGGCTGGCTTTTCGCCTGCCTGATGATCTGAGCCACCCGGTTCTGCTCAATTTGGGGCCGGATCTGCCAGATGATTGCGATCGCTTCGCGCGCATTCTCGAGATCGTCGGTCGCGACGAAGCGGCGTTGGCTACGGCCCGGCATCGTTTCAAGGCTTATCGCGAGCGCGGTTACGCAATCGAACATCACGACATGAGTCACACGCCATCATGACCGAGTCGAATCAAGCGAACGATCCCGCCTGGGAAGGCCTCAACCTCCCGGTATTGACCGATGTGGTCGACGATATGGCCGCGCCCGAATCCGCCGCCGCGCCGGAGGCCGGCATCGAGATTCCCGAATTCGATTTCTCCAGCGAGCTGGATCTGATGGCGGCGGAGCTGACGACGGCGTCGCCCGGCGGCGCGCCGCTGGACATCCCCGAGCTGCAGCTGGAAGAACTGCTCGGCGATGACGCGCCGCCGGGGGAGGCGGCGCGCGAGCCCGCGCTGGACTTCGGCATGTTGCCGTCGCTTGATCTGGACGTTCCCGCAGGCGATGAAGCCGGCGGAACCGAAGCCTTCGATTTTTCCCTGCAGCCGCGCGCCGAGACGGCCAGCGAGGCCGACGGCCTGGCTGCGCTGATGGCGCGTGCCGACGTGCAGCAAGCGGTGACGCCGGAAGAGGCGGCCGCGCGCGCCTCGTTCGCGGCGCTGGACGACGCGGCGCTGGACCAGCTGGCTTCGCAGTTGTCCGCGGAGCCTGCGCCCGAATCCCCGCCAGTGGATGAGCCGGCGGGCCTGGCCTGGGCCGACGTGGTGGCGGCGGTGAACAACGGCGCGGCCGAACCTGCCGAGGCATCGATGGATGACGCGGAGACTGAGCCGGCGCTTTCCTCCGAAGCCGACGCCGGCATGGGGCTGGTGGACGAATTGGAGCATCTGCCTTGGCCCAGCGTCGTCGACGAAGCCGCGCCCGTCCCCGAGTCCGCGCCGTCGGCCCAGGCCGAGCCTGATGCGCCGCGCTTCCTCTCCATTCCGCTCGACAGCCTGCCTAGCGGCGTGCTCGGCGGGGGCATGGGGCTGGAACCGCCGCCTCCGCCGGTGGATGATCTGGCCTGGCTCTCCACCTTGCAAGGCGCCGCGCCGCAGACGCCGCTGGCGACAGCGCCGGCCGCGCCGACGCTGGATCAGTTGTTGCAGCAGGCGGAAGCGACATTGTCGCGATTGCCGGGCCAGTCTGCCGGCGAAGATGCCGAGCCCCTTGCTCCGGAAACGCCGGCCGCGGCCTTTGCTTTTGAAGCTGCGCAGGACATGCCGCAGGCTGAGGCGGTGTCTCCGGATATCGAGCCGACGCCCGAAGTCGCCGCGGTCGAAACCGCGTTGGAGCCGGCAGCATCGGTCGAACTGGCGGCTTTCGAAGCCGAGCCGGAATTGTCGCAAGTTGCGGGGCAGTTGCCGGTTGTCGAGCCGACGTCCGAAGTCGTCGTGGTCGAAACTGGATTGGAGCCGGCCGCGCCAGTCGAAGCCTTTGCGTTTGAAGCTGCGCAGGACATGCCGCAGGCTGAGACGCTGTCATCGGTTGTCGAACCGACGCCTGAAATCGCGGCGGCCGAAGCCGCGTTGGAGCAGGCAGCGCCGGTCGAGCTGGCGGCTTTCGAAGCCGAGCCGGAATTGCCGCAGGTTGAGGCTGTATTGCCGGATATCGAGCCGACGCCCGAAGTCGCCGCGGTCGAAACTGGATTGGAGCCGGCCGCGCCAGTCGAAGCCTTTGCGTTTGAAGCTGCGCAGGACATGTCGCAGGTTGCGGCGCAGTTGCCGGTTGTCGAACCGACGTCCGAAGTCGCCGCGGTCGAAGCCGCGTTGGAGCCGGCAGCGCCAGTCGAGTTGGCGGCTTTCGAAGCCGAGCCGGAATTGCCGCAGGTTGCGGCGCAGTTGCCGGTTGTCGAGCCGACGTCCGAAGTCGCCGCGGTCGAAACCGCGTTGGAGCTGGCAGCATCGGTCGAACTGGCGGCTTTCGAAGCCGAGCCGGAATTGCCGCAGGCTTGGGCGGTGTCGCCGGATATCGAACCGACGCCCGACGTCGCCGCGGTCGAAGCGGCGTTGAAGCCGGCAGCGCCAGTCGAGTTGGCGGCTGTCGAGGCCGAGCCGCAAGTGGCGGCAGTCGAGCTTGCGCACCCGTTATCCGATGAAGCGTCCGCCGAACCGGCATTGCCTATCTTGCACGAGGAGGCCGAGTCTGAAACCGTCGCCGCTGCGATGCAGGCTGCGGCGGGGCCGCTGGTTGCTGATGCGCCGCTTGTCGCGTCGGCCCCCGATCTGATCGCGGAAGACAAGGGCGGGGTGGCGGTGGTCAAGGTGGCCAGCATGGCGGCGGCCGGCAGCGGCGCGCACGGCTTGCCATTGGAACAGCTTGACGAGCAGGCCCTGTTCGATGCCTTGTATCAGCAGATGCTGCCGCGCATGAAGGTGGAGCTGTCCTTGTGGCTGCAGGACGCCATCGAGCTGCAAACCCGCCAGATGCTGTCAGGCATGATGCATCAGCTCAAGGAAGATTATGAAATGCTGTTTGGCGACGCGCTGAAGGAGAGCCTGAAGCAGGCGATGGAGCGTTTGGCCAAGCAGGACAAGGATGAGGAGTAGCAAATGGCCGACAGGCTGACCCAGATCGTAACGCGCACCGGCGATGACGGCACCACCGGCTTGGGCGACGGCAGTCGCGTGCCCAAGGACTGCGCCCGCATCGCCGCGCTGGGCGATGTGGATGAATTGAATTCGGCGTTGGGGCTGGCGCAAACCGAAAGCCTGCCGCCGGCGGTGGGCGAGTGGTTGTCCGAGGCGCAGCACGATCTGTTCGATCTGGGCTCGGAGCTGGCGGTGCCTAGCTATCAGGCGCTGGCGGCGGAGCGGGTGCAGGCGTTGGAAGCGCTGACGGCGTTCATGAACGAGGAAGTCGGGCCGCTGAAGGAATTCATTCTGCCCGGCGGCATCCGCTCGGCGGCGCTGATCCATCAGGCGCGCTGCGTGTGCCGGCGCGCGGAGCGCAGCGTGGTGGCACTGGCGCGCGAGGAGGCGGTGTCCGAGACCGCGCGCCGTTATCTGAACCGGCTGTCGGACTTCCTGTTCGTGCTGGCGCGCTTCCTCAACCGGGAGGCGGGACGCGGCGACGTGCTCTGGCAGCGCCAGCGCGGCGCGTGAGCTTCGCGTCAAAGGCAAGAGCAAAGGCCGCCCTTGGGCGGCCTTTGCTATTAAGCGGCGTTCACCATTTGCCGCCGATGGCGGCGATCAAGGCCACGCTGCTGACGTATTGCCGGTTGCGCACGCTCCACAGATTGTTTTCCGCCGCGATGCGGGCGTTTTGCGCGCTCAGCACGTTCAGATAGGCCACCGTGCCGGCCTGATACTGGTTGAGCGCGATGGTTTCGGCGCGCTTGGCCGCCGCCAGCGCGGCGCTTTGCAATTCCGCTTCCTGATGGAGCAGGTCTTGCGCCGCCAGGTTGTCTTCCACCGACTGGAAGGCAGCCAGCACCGTCTGGCGGTAACTGGCGACGCTGGCGTCGTAAGCGGCGATGGCCTGGTCGCTCTCCGCCTTGCGCAGGCCGGCGTCGAACAGCGACAAGGCCAGTTGCGGGCCGATGGACCAGATCCGGTGGGGCAGGCTCACCCAATCGGCGAAGCTTGCGCCGCGGTAACCGCCGCTGGCGCCCAGCGTCAGCGTCGGGAAGAAGGCGGAGCGGGCGATGCCGATCTGGGCATTGGCCGCCGCCATATTGCGTTCCGCCACCGCGATGTCCGGGCGGCGCTCCAGCAGCGTGGACGGCAAGCCGGGCGGAATGCGTGGCAGATCGGGCGCGTCGGCGCGGGCGGGCAGGGCGAAGCTGGAGGGTTGCTCGCCCAGCGCGGCGGCGATGGCGTGCTCCAGTTGGGCGCGGGTCAGCCGCTTGTCCACCACGGCCGCCTGGGCGGTTTTCCATTGGCTTTCCGCCGAAGCCACGACCTCGTCGCCCACCACGCCCGCGGCGTACTGGTTGCGGGTCAGCTGCAAGGTTTCGCCGGTAAGCCTGGCGCTTGCTTCCAGCCGGGACAGCTGCTGGTCGGCGACGGCCAGTTGCAGATAGGCGGTGGCCAGCTGCGCCTGGCTGCTCAGGCGCGTCGCCGCCAGCTGCGCGGCGCTGGCCGCTTGTTTGGCTTCGCCCGCCTCCACCGAACGGCGCGCCGCGCCCCAGACGTCCAGCTCCCAGCTGGCGGCGAGGGACAGGTTGTAGCTGGCGGCTGCCGCGGCGCCGGGCGAGCTTGCGCCGCGGCTTTGGCTGGCGTTGACGCCAAGGGTGGGGAACAGGCTGGACTCGGCCTGGCGCAACAGCGCCTGGGCCTGGCGATACTGCGCCTCGGCCTGGGCGATGGTGGGGCTTTGCCGGTTGAGCTTGTCCATCAACTGGTTCAGCGTCGGGTCCCGATACGCCTGCCACCAGTCGTCGCGCAGGTTGATGTCCTGCGGTTCGGCGGCTTTCCACTTGCCGTCTTCCTTGAAGCTGGCCGGGATGTCCATCCGGGGTCTGATGTAGTCGGGGCCTGCCGCGCAGCCGGCCAGCGCGGCGGCCATGGCCGCGGCCGACAGGCCGCGCGCGAGCGATAGGGTGGTTCGAGTCATGGCTATCAATCCTTGTTTTCGCCGGCCAGCGCGTGGCCATGGTTGCGCCATCGCAGGCACCACAGGCGGAAACGATCCAGATACAGGTAAACGATGGGCGTGGTGTACAGCGTCAAGAGCTGGCTGAGCGCAAGACCGCCGACGATGGAAATGCCCAGCGGGGTGCGCATCTCCGCGCCGTCGCCGCGGCCGAGCGCCAGGGGCAGCGCGCCGAACAGCGCGGCCATCGTGGTCATCATGATCGGGCGGAAGCGCAGCAGGCAGGCCTGGTAGATGGCCTCCTGCGGCGACAGGCCCTGCTCCCGCTCGGCGGTGAGGGCGAAATCTATCATCATGATGGCGTTTTTCTTGACGATGCCGATCAGCAGCAAAACGCCGATCAGGGCGATGATGTTGAATTCGCCGCCCACCGCCATCAGCGCCAGCAGCGCTCCCACGCCGGCCGAGGGCAGGGTGGAGAGGATGGTGATCGGATGCACCACGCTTTCGTACAGCATGCCCAGCACGATGTAGACCGCGACCAGCGCCGCCAGGATCAGCACCGGCTGGCTGTCGAGCGAGGCCTGGAATGATTTGGCCGTGCCCTGGAAGCTGGCGTGGATGCTGCTTGGCATGCCGATGTCGGCGACGGCGGCGTTGATGGCCTGCGTCGCGTCGGACAGTGACACGCCCGGCGGCAGGTTGAAGGAAATCGTGGTGGCGGCGAACTGGCTTTGGTGGTTGACCGACAGCGACGTGTTGCTTGGCCCCCAGTGGGCGAAGGCCGACAGCGGCGTCGGTTGTCCGCCCGGCGTCTGCAGGTAGATGTTGCGCAGGGCCTCCGGGTTTTGCCAGAACTGCGGGGCCACTTCCAGCACGACGCGGTATTGGTTGAGCGCGTTGTAGATGGTGGACACCTGGCGCTGGCCGAAGGCGTCGTTGAGCACCGAATCCACCTGCGCCTGGGTCAGGCCCAGCCGGGCCATGGCGTCGCGGTCGAAGACCAGCGAAGTTTGCAGGCCTTTCACTTCCTGGTCGTTGTTGAGATCGGCGAGAAAGGGAATCTTGCTCATCGCCTGCTGCACCTTGGGCGTCCACGCGCGCAACTCGGCCAGATCGTCGCCCTGCAGGGTGTACTGGTACTGGGCGTTGCTGGAGCGCCCGCCGATGCGGATGTCCTGCACCGACTGCAGGTACAGCGTGGCCCCCGGCTCGCGCGACAGCTTCTTGCGCAGGCGGGCGATGACCTGCTCCGCGCCGTCCTTGCGCTCGGCCAGCGGCTTGAGGCTGACGAACATATTGGCGCTGTTGCGTTGCCCGCCGCCGGTGAAGCCGACCACGCGCTCCACCGCCGGGTCCTGGCCCACCACTTCGATGAAGCGCTGCAGCTTGCCCTGCATGGCCTGGAAGGAGATGCTCTGGTCGGCCTTGATCATGCCGGTGAGGCGGCCGGTGTCCTGCTGCGGAAAGAAGCCTTTGGGCACCACCGTGTACAGGAAGACGTTGAGGCCTATCGTGGCGGCGAGAATCAGCATCATCAGCCGGCTGTGCGCCAGCGCCCAGGAAAGCGAGCGGCGGTAGGCGTCGTGCATGGCGTCGAAGACGCGCTCGCTCCACAGGAACAGCCGTCCGGGGGGGCTCGCCGCCTCGCGCGGCCGCAGCCAGCGCGCGCACAGCATGGGCGTGGTGGTGAGCGATACCACCAGCGACACCAGGATCGCCACCGACAGCGTGACGGCGAACTCGCGGAACAGCCGGCCGATGATGCCGCCCATCAGCAGGATGGGGATGAACACCGCGATCAGCGAGATGCTCATCGACAGCACGGTGAAGCCCACTTCGCGCGCGCCTTGCAGCGCCGCCTGGAACGGCTTCATGCCATCCTCGATGTGGCGCGAGATGTTCTCCAGCACCACGATGGTGTCGTCCACGACGAAGCCGGTGGCGATGGTCAGCGCCATCAGGCTGAGGTTGTTGAGCGAGAAGCCGGCCAGGTACATCACCGCGAACGTGCCCACCAGCGACACCGGCACGGTGATGGCGGGAATGGCGGTGGCGCGGCCGTTGCGCAGGAACAGGAACACCACCAGGATCACCAGCGAGATGGAGATGGCCAGCGAGCTTTCCACTTCGCTCAGGGAGGCGCGGATGGTGGGGGTGCGGTCCATGACCTGATTGATCTTGATCGCCGGCGGGATGGAAGCCTGCAGCACCGGCAGCAGGGCCTTCACCCGGTCCACGGTCTCGATGATGTTGGCGCCCGGCTGGCGGAACAGGATCAGCATCACCGCCGGCTGCTTGCCCAGCATGCCGGCATTGCGCAGGTCGACCACGGAGTCGTGTACTTCGGCCACGTCCGAGATGCGCACCGCGCTGCCGTTTTTGTAGCTGATGATCAGCGGCAGGTAGTCGCTGGCCTTGCTGGCCTGGTCGTTGGCCTGCACTTGCCAGTGACGGTCGTCGTTCTCCAGAAAGCCCTTGGGACGGTTGGCGTTGGTGCTGGTGATGGCGGCGCGCACCGTCTCCATGCCGATGCCGTAATGGTTGAGCTGCATCGGGTTCATTTCCACCCGCACCGCCGGCTGCGCGCCGCCGCCGATGATGACGTTGCCGATGCCTTCCACCTGCGACAGTTTTTGCCCGAGGATGGAGTCGGCGGCGTCGTACATCTGGCCGCGGGTCATGCTGTCCGAGGTCAGCGCCAGGATCATGATGGGCGCGTCCGCCGGGTTGACCTTGCGGTAGGTGGGGTTGGACGGCATGCCGGAGGGCAGCAGCGTGCGCGCGGCGTTGATGGCCGCCTGCACGTCGCGCGCCGCGCCGTTGATGTCGCGGCTCAGGTCGAACTGCAGGGTGACGTTGGTGGAGCCCAGCGAGCTGGTGGACGTCATCTCGGTAATGCCGGCGATGCGGCCCAGCGCGCGCTCCAGCGGCGTGGCCACGGTGGCGGCCATGGTTTCCGGGCTGGCGCCCGGCAGTTTGGCCGACACCGAGATGGTGGGAAAATCCACCTGCGGCAGCGGCGACACCGGCAACAGCCTGAAGGCGATGGCCCCGGCCAGAAGGATGGCCAGGGTCAGCAGCGTGGTGGCCACCGGCCGGCGGATGAAGGGCTCGGACGGAATCATGCCTCGGCCCCCGCGCCCGCGTCGGGTCTGGCCCCGCGCCCGAAGCGGCGCGCCAGGCGGTCAAAGGCCAGATAGATCACCGGGGTGGTGAACAGCGTCAGCACCTGGCTGACCATCAGCCCGCCCACCATGGTGACGCCCAGGGGCTCGCGCAGCTCCGAACCCATGCCGCCGCCCATCATCAGCGGCAGCGCGCCCAAGAGCGCCGCCATGGTGGTCATCAGGATGGGACGGAAGCGCAGCAGGCAAGCCTGGTAAATCGCCTCCCGCGGGCTCATGCCGTGTTCCCGCTCCGCCTCCAGCGCGAAGTCGATCATCATGATCGCGTTCTTCTTGACGATGCCGATCAACAGGATGATGCCGATGATGGCGATCACCGACAGGTCGGAGCCGGACACCATCAGCGCCAACAGCGCGCCGATGCCGGCCGAGGGCAGGGTGGAGAGGATGGTGATGGGGTGGACGTAGCTCTCGTAGAGCACGCCCAGCACGATGTACATGGTCACGATGGCGGCCAGGATCAGCCACAGGGTGTTGGATAGCGAGGCCTGGAAGGCCATGGCCGCGCCCTGGAACTTGGTTTCCATGCTGGCGGGCAGGCCCAGCTCCGCCTCCGCCTGGCGAATCGCGTCCACCGCCTCGCCCAGCGATGCGCCCTGCTTGAGGTTGAAGGAGATGGTGGCGGTGGGGAACTGTCCCAGATGGTTGATGGCCAGCGAGGTTGTGCGCTCCTCTATGCTGGCCACCGCGTCCAGCGGCACCGGCGCGCCGCTGCTGGTGGGCACGTAAATGCTCTTGAGCGACAGCGGGTCGCGCTGGTGCTGCGGGTCCACCTCCAGCACCACGCGGTACTGGTTGGTCTGAGTGAAGATGGTGGAAATCAGGCGCTGGCCGAAGGCGTCGTACAGGGCGTTGTCGATGGCGGCGGTGGTGACGCCCAGGCGCGAGGCCACGTCGCGGTTGATGTTGACGTAAGCCTGCAAACCCTTGTCCTGCAGGTCGCTGGCCACGTCGGCCAGCGCCGGTTCCCGGCGCAGGCGCTTGACCAGCTTGGGCACCCAGGCGGACAGATCGTCCTGGCTGGTAGCCTGCAGGCTGAACTGGTACTGGGTGCGGCTGGGGCGGGTGTCTATGGTCAGGTCCTGCACCGGCTGCAGGTAGAGCGCGATGCCCGGCAGCTGATCGGCGCGCTGCTGCAGCCTGGCCAGCACGGCGTGGATGTCGTCGCGCTGGTTCTTGGGCTTCAGGTTGATCAGCAGCCGGCCGCTGTTGAGCGTGGCGTTGGCGCCGTCCACGCCGATGAAGGACGACAGGCTGTCCACCGCCGGGTCCTGCAACAGGGCTTCGGCCAGCGCGGCCTGCTGGCGCGCCATGGCGCGGAAGGAAATGGATTGCGAAGCCTCGCTGACGCCCTGGATCGCCCCGGTGTCCTGCAGCGGGAAAAAGCCCTTGGGCACCGCCAGATACAGGACGACGGTCAACGCCAGCGTGCCGACGGCCGCCAGCAGCGTCAGTTTCTGCCGGTCCAGCACCCAGCTGAGCATCTGGCCGTAACGGGCGATGACGTTGTCGAAAAAGCGGCCGCTGGCGTGGTAAAAGCGGCTTTGCTTCTCCTCGGGCACGTGTTTGAGCAGGCGCGCGCACATCATCGGCGTCAGCGTCAGCGAGATGAAGGCCGAGATCAGGATGGACACCGCCAGCGTGACGGCGAATTCGCGGAACAGCCGGCCCACCACATCGCCCATGAACAGGAGCGGGATCAGCACCGCGATCAGCGAGATGGTCAGCGAGATGATGGTGAAGCCGATCTGCTTGGAACCTTTGAGCGCCGCCGCCATCGGCTTTTCGCCCTCCTCTATGTAGCGGGCGATGTTTTCGATCATCACGATGGCGTCGTCCACCACGAAGCCGGTGGCGATGGTCAGCGCCATCAGCGTCAGGTTGTTGATCGAAAAGCCGGCCAGGTACATCACGCCGAAGGTGCCCACCAGCGACAGCGGCACGGCCACGGCCGGGATGAGGGTGGCCGGCACGTTGCGCAGGAAGACGAAGATCACCATCACCACCAGGGCGATGGCCAGCATCAGCTCGAACTCCACATCCTCGACCGAAGAGCGGATGGTGACGGTGCGGTCGCTCAGCACCTGGACGTCGATGGCGCCGGGCAGCGTGGCCTGCAATTGCGGCAGCAAGGCCTTGATCCGGTCGGTGACCTGGATCACGTTGGCGCCGGGCTGGCGCTGGACGTTGAGGATGATGGCCGGCGTGGCCCCGGACCAGGCCGCCAGCCGGTTGTTTTCGGCGTCGTCCACCACTTGGGCCACGTCGCGCACCCGCACCGGCGCGCCGTTGCGGTAGGCGATGATGACGTCCTGGTATTCCGCCGCCGACTGCAGCTGGTCGTTGGCGTCGATGGTGGACGCCTGCAGCGGGCCGTCGAAGCTGCCCTTGGCCTGGTTGACGTTGGCGTTGGCGATGGCCGTGCGCACGTCCTCCTGTGTCAGGCCGCGCGAAGCCAGCGCTTTGGGGTTGCTCTGGATGCGCACCGCCGGGCGCTGGCCGCCGCTGATGCTGACCAGGCCCACGCCCGGCACTTGCGACAGCTTTTGCGCCAGCCGGGTGTCCACCATGTCCTCCAGCTTGGTCAGCGGCAGGGTGGGCGAGCTGACGGCGATGGTCAGGATGGGCGTGTCGGCCGGGTTGACCTTGCTGTAGATCGGCGGGCTGGGCAGGTCGGGGGGCAACAGGTTGTTGGCGGCGTTGATGGCCGCCTGCACTTCCTGCTCGGCCACGTCCAGCGTCAGGTCCAGGCTGAATTGCAAGGTGATCACCGACGCGCCGCCCGAGCTGGACGACGACATCTGGGTCAGGCCGGGCATCTGCCCGAACTGGCGCTCCAGCGGCGCGGTGACCGACGAGGTCATGACGTCGGGGCTGGCCCCGGGGTAGAGGGTGACGACCTGGATGGTGGGGTAATCCACTTCCGGCAAGGCCGACACCGGCAGCATGCGCCAGGCGACAAGGCCGGTGAGCAGGATGGCCACCATCAGCAAGGTGGTGGCCACCGGCCGCAGAATGAACGGACGAGAGGGAT
Organism: Xenophilus sp. AP218F; assembly: GCA_002213445.1. Lineage (GTDB taxonomy): Bacteria > Pseudomonadota > Gammaproteobacteria > Burkholderiales > Chromobacteriaceae > Chromobacterium. The sequence goes on from NJIE01000008.1 coordinate 335,662, forward strand.
TCATGCCGCGTCCTTGGCTTAACGGGCTGCGGAAGCGTGGCGCTTGCCCGACGCGTCGCTGGCGTCTCGCTTGCGATGCGGCTGGCCGGAAGCGGCGGCGCGGGCCTGCGCGGCGCGGTCTATCACCTTGACCTTGGCCCCGTCGCGCAGCTTGTCCACGCCGTCCACCACCACGCGCTGGCCGGGCTTCAGGCCCTGCTCGATGATGGTGTCGTCGCCGGAGGCCGGCCCGGCGACGACCTTGCTGATGCTGACGGTTTCGTCCGGGTTGACCGTGTAGACGTAGTGTCCGACCTTGCCCAGCTGGACGGCGACGGTGGGCACCACGATGGCGTTCCGGCGCACGCCCAGCTCCAGGTTGACGTTGACGAACTGGTTGGGAAACAGCTGCTGTTTCTCGTTGGCGAACTTGGCCTTGATGTTGATGGTGCCGGTGCTGGTATTGAGCTGGTTATCCAGCGCCAGCAAGGCGCCGTCGGCTAGCTTGTGCTTGTTGTCGCGGTCCCAGGCTTCCACTTTCAGCGCCTTGCCGCCGCCGGCGGCTTGCAGCACCGAAGCGAGGCTAACTTCCGGGACGGCGAAAACCACGTTGATGGGCTGGGTCTGGGTGAGGGTGACGATGCCGTTGGCGTCGCTGGCGTGGACGATGTTGCCCGGATCCACCTGGCGCAGGCCCACCCGGCCCGACACCGGCGCGACCACGCGGGCGTAATCGACGTTGATCCGGGCGGCGGCCACCGCGCCCTGATCGACCTTGACCGTGCCTTCGTACTGCCGCACCAGCGCCTGCTGGGTATCCACCTGCTGTTTGGAGATGGAGTTCTGGCTGGCCAGCTGCTTGTAGCGCGCCAGATCCAGCCTGGCGTTTTCCAGCAGCGCCTGATCGCGCAGCAACTGGCCTTCGGCCTGGGTGAGGGTGGCCTGGAAGGGGCGGGCGTCCAGCTCGGCCAGCAGCTGCCCTTGCTTGACCAGTTGCCCCTCGGCGAAGTGGATTTTTTCCAGCTGGCCGTCCACCCGGCTACGGACCGTGACGGTGTAGGTGGAGTTGACGGTTCCCAGCGCGTTGAGTTTCAGCGGCGCGTCGGCTTGGCGAACGGCGGCGACGCCCACGGCTAGCGGCGCGCCGCCCTTGCGGGCGTCGGCCGATTGTTGCGCGCCGGAGTGCTGATGCCACCACCAGCCGCCGGCGGCGAGGGCCAGCAGCAAAGCGCCGGCGAGGATGGGCGTGCGGGATTTGCCTGCCGGTTGCGGGGCGGGGCGGTCAGGGGTCATGCTCATTTGTTAGGTGCTCCAGTGCGGCTTGGGCCGCATGATTGTTCTGACTGGTTGGCGCACCCGGGCCGAATAGCCGGGAATGTCAAGTCGATGGCGCATTATGGGTGTCGTTTTTGAGCCGGGCTTTTCGGTGCAAAATTAAATTGTGTTTTTGTTTTGGCGCGCGCAATGCGTTTGGCTTTGCCAGCCGCACATCATAACGCAAGACGGCTGGGAGTGTGGAGCGGAGGCGCGGCCGGAGAGGCCGCGCCGGCGGGGTCAATACGTTTGAACGCGCCACAGTTCGCGGCGGGCGGAAGCCGGACTCATCGCCAGGCGGCCGTGCAGGCAGTGATAGTTGTCGATCAGCGCCAGATCGCCGTCTTGCCAGGCGTGGGCGATCAGGTTGGAGGGCGCGTAGGCGGCCGCCAGCAAGGTCTCGACCAGCGTCTCGTCGCCCGGCGCGGGGTTCAGCACTTCCACGCTGAACGTCTGCAGCGCCGACTCGCTGCCCTCCTGAAAGCGCAGCACCTCTTCGCCGCCGCGCGGGTGGCGGGCGATCAGCGGATAGTCGCGGGCGTCGCCGCCGAAATAGGTGAACTTGGTGTGGTAGCGCAAGGTCAGGCCGCGCCAGCGCGCCACCGTTTCCGGCAGTTGTTCGCGCAGCAGGTTGCGGGCGTCCACCAGCGTGGTCTGGCCTTCGCTCGGCAGCGGCGCGGCTTTGCAATGCAGGGCGAACAGGCGAGCGGAAAACAGCCGGTCGGCCCGCACGTGGGGATTGTCGAGCGGCAGCATGCTCAGGTCCCAGTGCAGCGGCAGTTTTTCAAATGAATGGACAAAGCCGCTGGCCTGCTCTTCCGGCCTGACCTTGTGCACCGGTCCGAAGGGCCACACGTAAGGCGTGCCGAACGGGCGGGTGAAGTCGAGCAGCTGCGCCTCGTCGCCCACTTCGAAACCGCGCAGCACGACGAAGCCGAAGCGCTGCGCCAATTGTTCCAGCCGGGAAGGCGGCAGCTGGCCGCAGCGCAGTCCGGGGCGCAGGCTTTCGATCAGCAGGCCAAAGCGCCCGCCGCCCATGACGCTTAGCCGGCAATCGTTCCAGACGCCCTCGTCGGCGGCCATGAACAGCCAGGGCTGCGCCTCGCGCCAGATGGTCTGCGTCGATCCGGCCAGTTCGCCAGCAGGACCGGTGTGCGGCGCGCCGGTCTGATCCAGCCGGCACGCGCCGCGCCAGGGCAGGCCCGCGTCGTCCGCCAGCGCGATGGGAAACTTGCCGCCCTCCGGCGCCGGCTCGTGAATGCTGAGGCGGATGGCGTCCGGGTAGCGCTCGGCCAGCATGGCGTCCAGCGCCAAGCCGCGCCAAGCCAGCCGGCGCGCGGCGAGCGGGTCCGGCTGGCGTCCGGTTTCCGCCGCCAGCAAGGCTTGCCAGGCGCGCTCGCGCCGCACGTCCTTGGCCGGCAGCGGCTGGGCGAAGTCCTGGCTATCCGGCGGCAGATAGGCGCGCAGCACCTCTTCGGCGCGGCCGGTTTGTCGAGAGAACGCGGGTTCGATGCTGGCGTAGTCCAGCCATTCGATCAGCGGGCTGGCCAGCAGGCGGCGCAGCGCGCGGTGATAGGCGTTGGCCTCGGCGCGCGAAACGCCCAGCAGGTCGTGGAAGGTCAATCCGTCGCTGAACACTCGCAGGCGGCAACCTGGCGGATAGCATTGCTGGATGTCGCGGCAGAGTTGATCCAGCGCCAGCAGGGCCAGGTATTCACCGTAATCCGGCAGCGCGGAGGCGGCCAGTCGCCGGTTGGGCGATTTGTGCGGAAAGGCCGGCAGCAGCAAGCTGAGCGGCTTGCCGGCGGCGATGCGGGCTTCCAGGGCGTTTTGCAGCCTGGGCATGTGATGCGCTTGCAGCGCGGGCTGGCCGGCGATGGGCGAGCGGCGCAGCAACTGCGCCGCGATGCGCGCGGCGAGAGCGGCATGGGGCATGGCGAATATCCTTTCAGGATGGGTTCAGCGTGCGATGGGGGCGAAGTGGCTGGGCGCGCCGTCGGCGAAGACCAGGGCGTAGCGGCTTTCGTCGATCTCGCCGCGTTTTTGCAGCCGGATGCGCCCGTTTTCCCGAATGGCGGCGGCGTGCCAAGGCGTCAGCCAGGCGTCGTCGCTATCTGCCAGCCGGATGCCGATCTTGGGCGAGCTGGCGAATTGCGGATGGATGGACAGCCGCAGGCAGTCGGGAAAGGCCTGTTCCAGCAGCCGGCTCCAGGCGTTGCTGCGTTGCATGACGCGATAGGCCGCGCCGCGCGCCAGCTTTTGCCGCGCGTTGCGGCTCAGGCCGGCGAAGCGCGTCAGCCCCTCCATGTCTTCCAGCAGGAAGCGGGTAAGGCCCTGATGCATGGCCTGGGTGGCCAGGTCGTCGCGGCATTGCGAGCGGATGCGCTCGATGGAATCGCTGAACAGGATCAGCAATTCCTCGCGCTGGGAATCCGGGTCGTGGATATAGGGGAAGGCCTGGCGCAGCGCGTAGAAATCGAAACGCTCGGGATAATGCCTGCGGCAATAGGCTTCCAGCGCGGCTTCGTAGCGGGCCACCTGCGGGTCCGGAATATGGACCAGGTCGGCGAAGCAATGGCCGTCGGGGCATAGCAGCAGCCGCGCGCCGGGGGCGTGGACGGCGGCGATCTCCCGGCACAGCGCATCCAGATTGGCCAGCGCGTGGTGTTCGGCCAGGTCCGGCATCTCGCCCAGCGTTTTGCTGCGATTGGGCGATTTGCCGGGAAAGGCGGGCAGCAGCATCCGCAAGGGTTCGCCAGCCTCGATGGCGGCGGCGATCTTGCGCGCATGGACGGGGTGGGGCCTGGCCTGCTCGGATTCGGGCGCGGCCTCGAGCAGCCTGCGGCGGCGCTGCAGGATGTCCAGTATGGCCTGCGCTTGCCGCTGGACTGCCGAACAAGCGGCAGGCGGCGTAAAAAGCATGTTCACGATGGATTTCCTGTGTGGGGTGACGGTTTGTCGGGCAAGCCTGGCTGAGGATTCTAGAAAGTCCGGCGTCGGGATTTCGCAGCCAAAAGGTTATGCCGATATGAATTTTTCTCATAAGGGAGCGCAAGGGCGCGCCTGAGGGCGACGGTTGTCGCTTGCTGGTGGATTTATTGTTTCTTGAGCGGAAACGATGCGAATCGCCCCGCGGCGAGGGGAGCGCGCGGCGCGTGTGGATCGCGATGCAGGCGGCGCGCGGCGCATGGCGCGATGATGGGCAACCGCCGGAAGCGACGGGCCTTGGCGACGGCGCGGCGCGGCGGATTTCATTCGAATCAGGTTAGTCCTGATGGGCTGTTTGACGGCAATCTCATTTTGTGAATGAGAATTTGTTGTATCCATATCGCAACAGTCGCGACTGCCGGCGGCGCTTGTCGACATTTTTATCCGTTGCCGGCAAATGTTTAGACGCGGTTTATCGGCGGCTGCTTAGCATCGTCTTGTTGATGACTCTTGAAGACGGAGCTTTGCATGCGAATCTGCCTGTGCCGCCGCTGGACCATCGGCCGCAGCCTGCGCGACAGACGCCGCGCCCAGCTCGCCCCCGCGTCCTTTTCGGCGATCGCCGCCGCGGAGCGAAACCATGGCCACTGAACTGCGCGTCGATAGCCTTCCCTCCATTCCGCTTGACTCTCCGCCCCGTGAAAAATCGCTGGCCATGCTGGCGCTGGCCGCGCTCGGCGTCGTTTTCGGCGATTTGGGCACCAGCCCGTTGTACGCGCTGCAAGAAGCGTTCAGCGGTCGCCACGGCGTGGCGGCCACGCCGCAGAACGTGATAGGCGTGGTGTCTTTGTTTTTGTGGTCGCTGATCCTGATGGTCAGCGTCAAATACGTGCTGGTGCTGATGCGGGCCGACAACAAGGGAGAAGGCGGCATTCTCGCCTTGCTGGCTCAGATCACCCAGGACGGGCGGGCCGGCCGCTGGCGGCGGACATGGATAATGCTGGGTCTGGCCGGGGCGGCCATGCTGTACGGCGACGGGGTGATTACGCCGGCGGTGTCGGTGCTCAGCGCGGTGGAGGGGCTGAAAGTGGCCGCGCCCTCATTGTCGCCGTACGTATTGCCGTTGACGGTGGCCATTCTTGTCGGCCTGTTCCTGTTGCAGCCCTTCGGCTCGGGGCGGGTGGGCGCGGTGTTCGGCCCGGTGCTCGCCGCCTGGTTCGTCGCCATCGGCGCGCTGGGGCTGAATGCCCTGGCGGATAACCCGGCGATCCTGCAAGCGGTCAATCCGCTGCGCGGAATCGAGTACTTCCAGCGCAACGGCGTGGCCGGCTTTGTTTCGCTGGGCGCGGTCGTATTGTGTCTCACCGGAGCCGAGGCCTTGTACGCCGATATGGGCCACTTCGGCGCGCGCCCGATCCGCCTCGCCTGGTATGGCCTGGCGCTGCCGGCCCTGATCCTGAGCTATCTGGGGCAGGGCGCTTTGCTGTTGTCGCATCCCGAGCTGGCGGCGCGGCCGTTCTATTCCATGGTGCCGGGCTGGGCGCTCTATCCGATGGTGGGGCTGGCGACGCTGGCCACCATCGTCGCCTCGCAGGCGCTGATTGCCGCGGTGTTTTCGCTGACGCGGCAATCGGCGCAGCTGGGCTTTTTCCCGAGGGTCAAGGTGCTGCACACTTCGGGCAGCCGCATCGGCCAAATCTATCTGCCCTTGCTCAACTGGGTATTGATGGCCGCCACGGTGGCGGTGGCGCTCGGCTTTGGCGAATCCGGCCGGCTGGCGGCGGCGTTCGGCCTCGCCGTGTCGGCGACGATGACCATCACCACGGTCCTGCTGGCGGCGCTGGCGCGGCGCGCTTGGGGATGGTCGTGGCCGGCGGTGGCGGCGCTAGGCCTCTTGTTGCTGATCGACCTCGCGTTTCTCGGCGCGAACCTGCTCAAGTTCCTTGACGGCGGCTGGCTGCCTCTGCTGATCGGCGCGTTGTTGTTCGCGGTGATGGGCGGCTGGTTTGTCGGCCGGCAATGGCAGGCGCGCGAGCGCGAGGCGCGGGCCTTGCCCTTGGCCAGCCTGCTTGACAGCCTGGCAGCCCAGAGCGTGGTCCGCACGCCGGGGATGAGCGTGTTCCTGTCCGATAGCGCCGAAGGCACGCCGCTAGTGTTGCTGCACCACCTCAAGCACAACCAGGCCTTGTCGCGGCAGGTCGTGCTGCTGACGCTGCAAACGCTGGAGCGGCCGCGAGTCGATGGCGACAGGGTTTCCGCGCAGTGGCTGGGCCAGGGGGTGGCCCGCGTGGTGGCGCGCCATGGCTATATGGAAGAAGCCGACGTGCCCGCCGCCTTGCGCCTGGCCGCGAGCCGGCTGGAGATCGCCTTGCCCGAGGTTGCCTGCATCAGCTATTACCTGGGCCGCCAGAGCGTGGTGGCCAGGACGGGGAGCGGGCGGCTGCGGCGCGGCGTGGTCGGTTTTTATGCTTTTTTGCGACAGAACGAGCGCAGCGCCACGCTTTGCTTCGGCCTGCCGCCCAACCGGGTGGTGGAGCTGGGCGCGCGCATCGAGCTGTAAACGCGCGGGGGCGGCGCGGATGGCCGGAAATCCAGGGCCGCGCTTTGCCCGCTTGTCAATCGCAAGAGCGACCATCTTGTTTCGATTTTCAACATGACATGTTCGTTTTTTGATTGTTTTGCCGATCTTGATCTAGGCAATGGCGGCGTAAAGTGTCATTCTTTCCGCCTTCTGAAGTTTTAGGCCGGATTATTCGGCCTCGCGGCGCGCCGCGGGGGCAAGTCGGATCTGCATCAAGAATTAGAAGAGAGTTAGTTGGACATGGAAAAGAAGCAAGAAACCCCTGAGTTGCGGCGCGCCTTGCAGGCCCGCCACCTCTCCATGATCGCCATCGGCGGCTCCATCGGCACCGGCCTGTTCCTGGCTTCGGGCGCGACGGTGGCCGGCGCCGGCGCCGGCGGCGCGCTGCTGGCCTACGCGCTGATTGGCCTGATGGTGTACTTCCTGATGACCAGCCTGGGCGAGATGGCGGCCTTCATGCCGGTATCCGGTTCATTCCAGGTGTACGGTTCGCGTTTCGTCGATCCTGCCTTCGGCTTTGCCCAGGGCTGGAACTACTGGTACAACTGGGCGATCACCATCGCCGTCGAGCTGGCCGCGGCGGCCATCATCATGCATTACTGGTTTCCCGCTGTGCCGGGCATTGTCTGGAGCGCCGGCTTCCTGGTGATCATCTTCTCGCTCAACTACTTCTCGGTGAAGGGTTTCGGCGAGGCCGAGTTCTGGTGCTCCATGCTCAAGGTGTTCACCATCGTCGCCTTCATCATCATCGGCTTCATGATGATCTTCGGCATCATGACCGAGCCGGAGCCAAGCCGCATCGCGCCGGGCCTGCAGGTGATGATGCAGGGAGAAGGGCCGTTTGTCGGCGGCGTCGCCGCTTTTGTCGGTGTGGCCATGGTGGTGGGCTTTTCCTTCCAGGGCACCGAGCTGATCGGCGTGGCCGCCGGCGAATCCGCCAATCCGGGCCGCACCATTCCGCGCGCCGTGCGCCAGATATTCTGGCGCATCCTGATGTTCTACATGCTGTCCATCCTGATCATCAGCCTGATCCTGCCGTACAACGACCCGTTGCTGTTGAAGAACGACATGAAGGACGTCGGCGCCAGCCCGTTCACGCTGGTGTTCTCCCGCGCCGGCCTCGCCATGGCGGCCAGCGTGATGAACGCGGTGATCCTGTCCGCGATTCTGTCCGCGGGCAACTCCGGCATGTACGCCTCCACCCGCATGCTGTACGCGATGGCCAAAAACGGCATGGCGCCCAAGCTGTTCGCCAGGCTGTCGTCCAACGGCGTGCCGCGCAACGCCTTGTACGCCACCGCGTTGATCGCCTGCCTGTGCTTCCTGACCTCGCTGTTTGAAAGCAACGCGGTGTACATGTGGCTGCTGAACTCTTCGGGCATGACCGGCTTCATCGCCTGGCTGGGCGTCGCCATCAGCCATTACCGTTTCCGCCGCGCCTATGTGCGCCAGGGTTACGATCTGGCCGATCTGCCCTACAAGGCCAAGTGGTTTCCGCTGGGGCCGCTGTTCGCTTTCGCGCTGTGCGTGCTGATCATGCTGGGCCAGAACTACGCCGCCTTCACCGCCGCCAAGGTGGATTGGAACGGCGTCATCGCCACCTATCTGGGCATTCCGCTGTTCATCGCCTTCTGGCTGGGCTACAAGCTCAAGCATAAGACCCGGCTGGTGCCGCTGGCCGAGGTGGATCTGGCGGAATTCCACGCCAAGGCGCGCGAGCAGCGCCTGGCCGACAAGGGCCATCTCGCCGTCGACGCCGCGCGCTGATCGACTGGCAGGCTCGTCCAAAACAAAGCCCCGCGACGCGTCGCGGGGCTTTTTCATGCCAAGCGGCCGCGGTCAGAAAACGCCTTGCAGCCGCTGCCGGCAGTCGGCCGCCTGCCGCAGAATGCGCTCGAACAGTTCGGCCACCGAAGGGACGTCGTCGATCAGGCCCTGCGCCTGGCCGATCAGCTGCACGCCGCGTTGGTGGTCGCCGTCCTGGATCGCCAGCCGGATGGCTTCGGTGGCGGCTCCGAACTGCGCCAGCTGGCGCAGCGCCTGCGGCTGCTTCAGCACCCCGCCCAGCACCACCTTGCCGACCGGCATGCCCATCTTGCGCGCCGCCTGGCTGGCTTGCCAGCTGGCGGCGAACAGGCCCAGCGGCTTGCGGGTGGCCCTGCGCGCGGCGGGGCTGTCCATCACCCTGCACCACAGCCCGTCGAAATTGCGCGAATAAAGCGTGTCGCCCACGCCGCGCTCGCGGATCATCTCCTTGGTGGTGGCGTGCACCGGGCTTTCCCGCGTCATCGCCAGCCGGGAGCCCATCGCCACGCCGTCGGCCCCCAGCGCCAGGGCGGCGAGCAGGCCGTTGCCGTCGGCGAAGCCGCCGGCGGCGATGAGAGGCAAGGAGCAAGCCTGGCGGATGGCCGGAACCAGCACCAGCGAGGTGACTTCGCCGCCATGGGCCGCCGCCTCGTGGCCGGTGACCAGCAAGGCGTCCGCGCCGGATTTTTCGGCCGAGCGCGCATGTTTTTCGGTGACGACGGTGGCGATCGCCTTGCCGCCGTAAGCGTGAGCGCGCTTGACGATCCAGTCGCCCTTGCCCAGGGAGAAATTGATGACCGGCACCTGCTCCTGCAGGGCGACCTCCGCATTCTCCGCCGCGCCGGGCATCATCAGCGTGCAGCCGACGCCGAAGGGCTTGTCGCTCAGCTGGCGGATGCGGCGGATGGCGGCGCGGGTTTGCTCGGCGCTGAGCGGGCCGGAGGCCAGAATGCCAAGGCCGCCCGCGTTGCCGACGGCGGCTACCAGCTCTGGCGTGGCGATATAACTCATGCCCGGGCAGATCAGCGGGTGCTGGATGCCCAGCAGGCGGGTGAGGGCGGTTTGCATGATCGTGAGCGGCTATCGGTTACAATGACGGCCTATTGTTCATGTATTTGTCCTGAAATTCAAACGATTGTTTAGATATGCGGCTGATCATTCTGGTGGCGTGGGTATACGTGGTGCTGATGCTGGCGGTCACGCAGGACAGCGCGGCGGCGGGCGCGGCGATGCTGTTTTTCCTGGGCGTGGCGCCGATCTGGTTCTTCGCCTGGGTGGCGCGCAAGAAATTGCAACAACGCCGCCGCGCTTTGCAGGAAAAAGACGGCCAGGCTTGAGGCGCTGGCTGGAAAAGTGCTAGAATCCCGCGTTCTTCGCCATCCGGCGGGGAAAACACTACGCACATCCGCGCCACAAGGGTGCCGCCGCTCGATGAAAACGGCGGTTTTCTGCGCGGATGGAGGCTTAACCCTTTTAGGAGTTTTTGCATGTCCACCAACGTTACCATGCGTCAAATGCTTGAGGCCGGCGTTCACTTCGGCCACCAAACCCGTTTCTGGAACCCGAAGATGGCCAAGTACATCTTCGGCAGCCGCAACAAGATTCACATCATCAACCTGGAAAAGACTCTGCCGCTGTTCGTGGAAGCCCAGGAGTATGTGCGTCGTCTGGCTGCCAACAAGGGTACCGTGATGTTCGTTGGCACCAAGCGTCAAGCGCGTGAGATCGTACGTGAAGAAGCCGCTCGCAGCGGCATGCCGTTCGTTGACCACCGCTGGCTGGGCGGTATGCTGACCAACTACAAGACCGTGAAGCAGTCCATCAAGCGTCTTGAAGAGAAGCGTGCCATCCTGGAAAGCTCCGGCGACACCGGTTACAACAAGAAAGAACTGCTGGACCTGCAGCGCGAAGTTGAAAAGCTGGAGCGCTCGCTGGGCGGTATCAAGGATATGAAGGGCCTGCCGGACGCCATCTTCGTTATCGACACTGGCTACCAGAAGGGCACCATCGTCGAAGCCAAGAAACTGGGCATTCCGGTTATCGGCGTTGTTGACACCAACAACTCCCCGGACGGCATCGATTACGTAATCCCGGGTAACGACGACTCCAGCCGCGCCATCCGCCTGTACGCTCGCGGCATCGCCGACGCGGTGCTGGAAGGTCGCGCGCAATCTCTGCAAGAGATCGTTGCTGCTGAATCGGCTCAAGCCGAGTAAGCAGGCAAAGGGGGCGCAAGCCCCTTTTTTTGGACCCGATCACTTACGTAATCTAAATCATTCAGGAGTAGGAAGATGGCGGAAATCACCGCAAAAATGGTTTCGGATCTGCGCGTGGCTACCGGCCTCGGCATGATGGAATGCAAGAAGGCACTGGTTGAAGCCGAGGGCGACTTCGCCAAGGCTGAAGAAATCCTGCGCATCAAGTCCGGCAACAAGGCCTCCAAGATGGCCGGCCGTCTGGCTGCCGAAGGCATCATCGGCTCCTTCGTCGAAGGCGGCGTAGGCGCGCTGGTTGAAGTCAACTGCGAAACCGACTTCGTAGCCAAGGACCCGACCTTCATCGCGCTAGCCACCGCTGCCGCCAAGGCTGTCGCTATCGCCAACCCGGCCGACGTGGAAGCTCTGGCTTCCGTCGAGGTTGACGGTCAGCAAGTGGAAGAAATCCGCAAGGCTGCCATCGCCAAGCTGGGCGAGAACATGACCATCCGTCGCTTCGTTCGCTACCAGACCGAAGGCGCGATCGCTACCTACCTGCACGGCGCCAAGATCGGCGTGATCGTCGACTACGCCGGCGAAGAGCAAGTGGGCAAGGACGTGGCCATGCACATCGCGGCTTCCAAGCCGATCTGCGTGTCCAAGGACCAGGTTCCGGCCGAGACTCTGGAGCAAGAACGCAAGATCTACACCGCCCAGGCTGCCGAATCCGGCAAGCCGGCCGATATCGTCGCCAAGATGGTTGAAGGCCGCGTGAACAAGTACCTGGCCGAAGTGACCCTGCTGGGCCAAGCCTTCGTCAAGAACCCGGATCAGACCGTTGAAAAACTGCTGGCCGAGAAGAAGGCTTCCGTCAAGGCATTCGCCATGTTCGTAGTGGGCGAAGGCATTGAGAAGAAGGTTGTAGACTACGCAGCTGAAGTCGCTGCCGCCGCCAAGCTGTAATCCAGCCTGGTAAGCTATATTGACGGCACCCTGCCCGCAGGGTGCCGTTTTGCAAACTGAAATACCACAAACCGCCAATCCGAGGACATCATGAGCCAAGCGCCTGCCTATAAACGAATCCTGCTGAAACTTTCCGGTGAAGCCCTGATGGGTGATGACAGCTACGGCATCAACCGCGCCACCATCGAGCAGATTGTGGGTCAGATCAAGGAAGTGGTCGAGCTGGGCATCGAAGTCGGCATCGTGATTGGCGGCGGCAACATCTTCCGCGGCGTCGCTCCGGCGGCGGCCGGCATGGACCGCGCCACGGCGGACTACATGGGCATGATGGCGACGGTGATGAACGCGCTGGCGCTGAAGGATGCGATGACGCAAGTGGGCCTGATCGCCCGCGTCCAGTCCGCGCTGACCATGCAGCAGATCGCCGAGCCCTACGTGCGCGGCAAGGCGATGCAATACCTGGAAGAAGGCAAGGTGGTGATCTTCGCCGCCGGCACCGGCAACCCCTTCTTCACCACCGATACCGCCGCCGCGCTGCGCGGCATGGAAATGAACGTGGACATCATGCTCAAGGCCACCAAGGTGGATGGCGTGTATACCGATGATCCGAAAAAGAATCCCGACGCGGTGCGTTACCAGACGCTGACTTTCGACGAAGCCATCTCCCGCAACCTGAAGGTGATGGACGCCACCGCCTTCGCCCTGTGCCGCGATCAGCACCTGAATATCAAGGTGTTCAGCATCTTCAAGGACGGCGCGCTCAAGCGGGTGGTGCTTGGCGAAGATGAAGGCACACTGGTACACTGCTGAGTTTGAAAATTGCTGCAGGCGAAAACGGCAGTCGCCGTTTTCGCCTTGTCATTTGAAGTTTTGATTTGGGAGTAGACATGATTAGCGACGTCAAGAAATCGGCCGAACAGAAAATGCAGAAATCGCTGGAAGCCTTCAAGGCGGATCTGGCCAAGGTGCGTACCGGCCGCGCCCACACCGGCATTCTTGATCATATCATGGTGGATTACTATGGCAGCGACGTGCCGGTCAACCAGGTGGCCAACGTCACCTTGCTGGATGCGCGCACCATCGGCGTGCAGGCTTGGGAAAAGCCCATGGTCGCCAAGATCGAGAAGGCCATTCGCGACTCCGATCTGGGCCTGAATCCGGCCTCCATGGGCGATGTCATCCGAGTGCCGATGCCGATGCTGACCGAAGAGCGCCGCCGCGACCTGATCAAGGTGGTGCGCAGCGAAGCCGAAGGCGCCCGCGTGGCGGTGCGTAATATCCGCCGCGACGCCAACAACGATTTCAAGACCCTGCTCAAGGACAAGCTGATCACCGAGGACGACGATCGCCGCGGCCAGGACGAAATCCAGAAGCTGACCGACAAGTACATCGCCGAAATCGACAAGGCGCTGGCCGCCAAAGAAGCCGACCTGCTGGCGGTGTAAGGAGCTTCTCCTTGTTTGCGAAAGCCGCACAAGCCGTGCCGCCGGGGCAAGAGCCGCCCCGGCATGTCGCCATCATCATGGATGGCAATGGCCGCTGGGCCAAGAAGCGCTTCCTGCCCCGCGTAGCGGGGCACAAGCGCGGCCTTGACGCCGTGCGCGATGTAGTCGGCGCGTGCAGGGAAATGGGCGTCGGCTATCTGACGCTGTTCGCCTTTTCCACCGAAAACTGGCGCCGGCCGCAGGAGGAAGTCTCCTTTCTGATGGACTTGTTCTTGCGCGCGCTGGAAAACGAAGTCGCCAAATTGCACAGCAACAATATCCGGCTCAAGGTGTTGGGTTCGCGCGAGCGCTTCAGCCCGGAGCTCGCCGAACGCATTCAGCGCGCCGAGGATAAGACAGCCGAAAACGACGGCCTGGTGCTGAGCATCGCCGCCGATTACGGCGGTCGCTGGGATATCGTGCAGGCGGCCAATCAGTTGCTGGCCGAAGGCGCGACCGAGATCAGCGAAGAGGCTCTGGCCGGACGGCTGTCGATGTCTTGGGCGCCGGAGCCGGATTTGTTCATCCGCACTGGCGGCGAGCAGCGCATCAGCAATTTCCTGATGTGGCAACTGGCGTATTCCGAGCTGTATTTTACGGACCTGCTGTGGCCGGATTTCGATCGCACCGCGCTGGAGCAAGCCATCACCTCCTACTGGCAGCGCGAACGACGCTTTGGTCGCACCAGCGAGCAATTGCCCGAACATCTGCGCCGCGACAAACCCTGATACATGCTGAAAACGCGAATTCTGACCGCGCTGGCGCTGCTGCCCTTGATGCTGGCGGCGTTGTTTCTGTTTCCGGCCCATGCCTGGGCCGGGTTTTCCTGGTTGATCATCGTGCTGGCGCTGTGGGAGTTTTCCCGCATGGTGGCCATGCCGCGAGGGGAGAAGCTCGCCTATCTGGCGATCTCCACCCTGTTTGCCGGCTACGCCTGGCTCGCCGGGCTGAAGATGCCGCCTGCCGGCCATGCTCTGGCGCTGGCCTTCTGGTTGCTGCTGGTGCCGTGCTGGCTGGCGCGCCGTTGGCGCATCCGCCGCGGCGCGACGGCCTGGGCGCTCGGGTGGATGTTGATGCTGCCGGCCTGGTTCGCCTTTCTGGAGTGGCGACCGGAGCCCAGTCTGGCGAATGGACTGGCGCTGCTGGCGGTAATGGGGCTAGTGTGGGTGGCGGACATCGCCGCCTATTTCAGCGGCAAGGCTTTCGGACGCCGCAAGCTCGCGCCGTCGATCAGTCCGGCCAAGAGCTGGGAGGGCGTGTACGGCGCGGTGGTCTGCGTCGCCCTGTACGTGGCGCTGGTGGAGCATCTGGGCTGGATCGATACCGGCCTTGCCCCCTGGGCCTTGGTCATGTTGTCGTTGCCGCTGACCGCGGTCAGCGTCTGCGGCGATCTGTTGGAATCCTGGTTCAAGCGCGCGGCCGGCATCAAGGACAGCAGCCAGCTGCTGCCCGGCCACGGCGGCGTTTACGACCGCATTGACAGTCTTATCGCCGTGTTGGCCGTCAGCAATGCGCTGCGCGTGCTGGCCGGCCTGTAATCGGACTTACCCAAATGACGAAACCTCAGGGAATAGCAGTACTGGGGGCGACGGGCAGCGTAGGCAGCAATACGCTGGATGTGATTGCCCGCCATCCGGATCGTTATCGCGCCGTAGCCTTGAGCGGCAATCGCCAGCTTGAGCGCCTGTTCGAGCAGGCATGCCGTTTCCGCCCGGATTATCTGGTGGTGCCGGATGCCGCATCCGCCGCCGATCTGGCGTTCCGCCTGCGCAGCGCGGGCGTTTCGTCGCAGGTATTGCATGGCGCGCAGGCGCTGGAGCAGGTGGCGAGCCTGCCCGAGGTTGACATGGTGATGGCCGCCATCGTCGGCGCGGCCGGCCTGCCTTCGGCGCTGGCCGCGGCGCGCGCCGGCAAGCGCATCCTGCTGGCCAACAAGGAGTCGCTGGTGGTGGCCGGCCGGCTGTTCATGGAAACCGTGCGCCGCCACGGCGCCAGCCTCTATCCGGTGGACAGCGAGCACAGCGCCATTTTCCAGTCCCTGCCGCACGACTACGCCGGCAATCCCGACGCCTCCGGCATCCGCAAGATCATTCTTACCGCTTCCGGCGGTCCTTTCCGCGCCCGCTCCGCCGACTCCCTGTTGCAGGTGACGCCCGACGACGCCTGCAACCACCCCAACTGGGTGATGGGGCGCAAGATATCGGTGGACTCGGCCAGTTTGATGAACAAGGGGCTGGAGGTGATCGAGGCGCATTGGCTGTTTTCCACCCCGCCGGAGAGCATCGAGGTGGTGGTGCATCCGCAAAGCGTCATCCATTCCATGGTGCAGTATCGCGACGGCTCGGTGATGGCGCAGCTGGGCTCTCCCGACATGCGCACCCCCATCGCTTGCGCCATGGCCTGGCCGGAGCGCATCGAGGCCGGCGTGGCTTCGCTGGACTTCTTCTCGCTGGGCGCGCTCAGCTTCGAAGCCCCGGATCTCGAACGTTTCCCCTGCCTGCGGCTGGCCTTCGACGCGTTGCGGGCCGGCGGCGACGCGCCGGCGGTGCTCAACGCCGCCAACGAGGTGGCGGTGTCCGCCTTCCTGGACGGGCGCTTGCGCTTCGTCGACATCCCGCGCGTGGTGGGCGAGGCCTTGGCTGCGGTGGATCTGCGCGCCAGCCAGTCGCTGGACGGTTTGCTGTCGCGCGACGCGGAAGCGCGCCGTTTCGCCGAGCAGCAGGTGGCCGCATGCTGACGCTGCTGGCTTTCATCGTCGCCATCGGCGTGCTGGTGACGTTTCACGAGCTGGGCCATTACCTGGTGGCGCGCGCGTGCGGGGTGAAGATACTCCGCTTCTCCATCGGCTTCGGCAAACCGCTGTTGCGCTGGCAGGGGCGCGAGACGGAATGGACCTTGTGTCCGATCCCGCTTGGCGGTTACGTGCGCATGCTGGACGAGCGCGAGGCGGAGGTGCCGGAGGCCGAGCAGCATCGGGCCTTCAACAATCAGTCGGTTTACAAGCGCATCGCCATCGTCGCGGCCGGACCGTTGGCCAATCTGCTGCTTGCCATCGCGCTCTATTGGGTGGTGATGGCGCAGGGGGTGACCCAGCTGCGTCCGCTGGTGGGCACGGTGCTGGCGCAAACGCCGGCGGCGGCGGCAGGTTTCATGCCCGGCGACCGCATTCTCAAGGTGGCCGGCGAGCCGGTGGCCAGCTGGCAGGATGTGCGCATGGCGCTGGTGGACGCGGCGATGGCGCCGGGCGCCATCGTCGTGCAAGTGGCTTCGGCCCAAGGCGCGAGCGCCGAGCGCCGCATCGACGCCGAACGATTCGGCGACAAGGCGCAGCGCGCCTTGCAGCAGGGCGACGCCGGCCTGGTGCCGGGGCGCTATCTGCCGGTGCTGGGCGCGCTGGACCCGGACGGCGCGGCGCAACGCGCCGGCTTCAAGGTGGGCGACAAGCTGCTGTCCGCCGACGGCGTGGCCGTCGCCAGCTGGGACGCCTGGGTGCAACTGGTGCACAACAGCCCGGGCAAGGATCTGACGGTGCGGGTCGAGCGCGCCGGGCAGGCGCTGGAAATCAAGCTGCGGCCGGTGGCCGCCGAGCAGGCCGGCGAAGTGATAGGCCGCATCGGCGCGGCGCCGCAGCCCGATCAGGATTGGAATCGTTCGCTGGCCTTTGTCCGGCACTACGAGCCGCTGGAGGCCGGCCTTGCCGCCGCGCAGAAAACCTGGGACACGGCCTGGATGAGCGTCAAGTTCATCGGCCATATGCTGCTTGGCCGGGCCTCGCTCGACAACCTGTCCGGCCCGCTGACCATCGCCAACGTGGCGGGGCAGACGGTGCGCGAGGGGCTGACGCCGTATCTCGAGTTTCTGGCGCTGATCAGCGTCAGCATCGGTGTGCTCAATCTGTTGCCGATACCGGTTCTGGATGGTGGGCACTTAATGTATTATGTCGCGGAACTGGTCAGAGGCCGCCCCGTCGGAGAGCGGGCGCAATTGCTCGGACAGAAGATTGGTTTCATCTTGCTGGCGTCTTTGATGGCGTTTGCCCTGCTGAATGATTTCAGCCGCCTATTTGGGGGTTAAAACAAAGTTATGAAATTGAAGCTACTCGCAGCAGCCATGCTGGGCTTGACTTCGGCATCGGCGGTTTTTGCTGCTGACCCGTTTGTAATCAAAGATATTCGAGTGGAAGGCCTGCAGCGTACCGAGCCGGGCACGGTATTCAGCTACCTGCCGCTCAAGGTGGGCGATACCTTCAGCGACGACAAGGCCCGCGATTCCATCAAGGCGCTGTTCGCCACCGGCTTTTTCAACGACGTGCGCATCGAGGCGCGCGGCGACACCATGATCGTGGCCGTGGCAGAACGCCCGGTGATCACGCAGCTCAACATCAACGGCGCCAAGGAATTCAGCAAGGATCAGCTGAAGAAGGCGCTGAAGGACAACGGCTTCGCCGAGTCGATGATTTTCGACCAGGCGCTGCTGGACGGCGCGGTGCAGGAGCTCAAGCGCCAGTACTACAGCCGCGGCAAGTACTCGGTGGAGATCAAGCCCTCCGTCACCAAGCTGGAACGCAACCGCGTGGCGGTGACGCTGGATATCTCCGAAGGCGTGACCGCCGAGATCAAGGAAATCCGCATCGTCGGCGCCGACGCCTTCAAGCAGGGCGATCTGCTGGATCAGTTCAGCCTGACCACCGGCGGCTGGCTGTCGTGGATCACCAAGGACAACCAGTATTCCAAGCAGAAGCTGACCGGCGATCTGGAGAAGCTCAAGGCCTTCTACCAGAACCAGGGCTATATGGAATTCCGCATCGACTCCTCGCAGGTGTCGATCAGTCCGGACAAGCAGGACATGTACCTCATCGTGAACGTTCACGAAGGCAAGAAGTTCAGCGTCTCCGACATCAAGCTGGCGGGCGATCTCAAGGCGCCGGAAGAGGAGCTGCGCAAGCTGATCCTGATCAAGCCGGGCGACGTGTTCGACAATGAAAAGGTCACCCAGAGCGTCAAGGCGCTGAGCGAGCGGCTGGGCAACGAAGGCTACGCCTTCGCCAACGTCAACGTGCTGCCGGATATCGATCACGACAAGCAAACCGCCGCCTTCACCTTCTTTGTCGATCCGGGCCGCAAGACGTACGTGCGCCGCGTCAATATCGCCGGCAACACCAAAACCCGCGACGAAGTGGTGCGCCGCGAGCTGCGTCAGCTGGAAGGCGCGCCTTACGCCGGCGACAAGGTCAAGCGCAGCAAGGACCGCCTCGAGCTGCTGGGCTACTTCGAGGACGTCAACATCGAAACCCCGGCGGTGCCGGACGCCGCCGACCAGGTGGACATGAACATCAGCCTCAAGGAGCGCTCCACAGGCAGCATCTCCGCCAGCCTTGGCTACGTGCAGGGCGAAGGCCTGGTGCTGGGCGGCAGCATCTCGCAAAGCAACATCTTCGGCTCCGGCAAGTACATGGCGCTGAACCTGTCCACCGGCAAGGTGAACCGCAACATCGGCCTGTCGTTCGTCGATCCGTACTTCACGCCGGACGGCGTCAGCCTGGGTTACGACTTCTACAGCCGGATGTACAACCCGGACGCCACCTCCATTTCCGCGTACAAAACCACCACCAATGGCGCGGACGTGCGCTTCGGGGTGCCGGTAACCGAGGTGGATCGCATCAATTTCACGCTGGGCGTGGAAAAGACCGACATCACCACCTACAGCAACAGCCCGCAGCAGTACATCGACTTCGTCAATCAGTACGGCAGCAGCAACTACACCCTGCTGGGCACGGTGGGCTGGGCGCGCGATACGCGCGACAGCGCGCTGTGGCCGACCCGCGGCGCCATCATCAAGGCGGCGGCGGACGCCGGCCTGCCGGGCGGCTCCTTGCAGTATTATCGTCTGACGCACCAGCAAACCTGGTTCTTCCCGGTATCCAAGACCTTCACGCTGATGCTCAACGGCGAGCTGGGCTACGCCGACGGTTACGGCAAGACCAAAGTGTTGCCGTTCTTCCAGAACTTCTATATGGGCGGCCTGGGTTCGGTGCGCGGCTACGATACCAGCAGCATCGGTCCGTACGATGCGGTAGCCAACTCCTATCTGGGCGGCAACCGCAAGGCGGTGTTCAACGCCGAGGTGTTGTTCCCGTTCCCGGGGATGAAGGATAATAAATCGGTTCGCGCCAGCGTGTTCTTCGACGCCGGCACCTTGTGGAACACCAACCTGACCAGCCAGCAGAACGCAGCGGGCATCGTCAGCTCCGCCAGCGACGGCTTCCGCTATTCCGCCGGTTTGGCCCTGACCTGGCTGTCGCCGGTGGGTCCGATGAAGTTCAGTATCGCGAACCCCTTGAAGAAAGAACCGAACGACAAGCTGCAGCGCTTCCAGTTCCAGCTGGGCACGGCGTTCTAACCTCTCGACAGGATGAGATCATGAAAGCATGGAAAGGATGGCTCGCGGCGCTGGCAGTGGCGGCGCTGCCGGCATTGCCGGTTCAGGCGGGAGACTTCAAGCTCGGCTTCATCAATATCGAGCGCGTCTACCGCGAGGCGGGGGCGTCGGTGGCCATCTACAAGAAGCTGGACGCCGAGTTCTCAGACCGCCGCGCGGCGCTGCGCAAGATGGAAGCGCGCGCCAAGGATCTGGAAAGCCTGCTGGGCAAGAGCAATCTGTCGCAGGACGACCGCAAGCGCTACGAGCGCGAATACGCCGGGCTGGATCGCGATTACCGCGCCAAGCTGCGCGAGTTCAACGAAGACTTCACCCAGCGTCGCAATGAAGAATTCGCCGGCGTCACCGAGCGGGCCAACCGGCTGATCCGCGAGATCGCCGAGCGCGACAAGTACGATCTGATCCTGCAGGACGCCGTCTACGTCAATCCCAAGTTCGATCTGACGCCGCAGGTTCTGAAAGAACTGGACAAGTGAGCTTATAACCCGATAACCGGAGTAAGCCGACCCTGAGTCGGCTTTGTTTTTGATGTCCTATACCCTTAGCCATATCGTCAGCCAGCTCGGAGGAGAGCTGCGCGGCGCAGACCTGCTCGTCGAGCGGCTGGCGCCGCTGGAAACCGCCGGCGCCGGCGAAATCGCCTTTGTCGCCAGCCCCAAATACCGCCGCCAGATGGAGGCGAGCGCCGCCGCGGCCCTGATCGTGACGCCCAAGATGGCCGAAGCGCTGGACGGGACCCGTCCGCTGATCCTGGCCGCCGATCCCTATCTCTATTTCGCGCGGCTGGCCACGCTGTTCCACCCTGCGCCGCAGGCGCAAGGCGGCATCCACCCGCGCGCCGTGGTGGGCGAGGGCGCGCGCGTCGCCGCCAGCAGCGAAATCCGCGAGAACGTCAGCATCGGCCGCAACGCGGTCGTCGGCGAGCGTTGCCGCCTGCTGCCGGGCGTAGTGGTCGGCGACGATGTGGTGATCGGCGACGACGTCACGCTCCATCCCAATGTCACGATTTACCAGGGCTGCCTGATCGGCAACCGCGTCGCCATCCACTCCGGCAGCGTGATCGGCGGCGACGGCTTCGGCCTCGCCTGGGACAAGGACCACTGGTTCAAGATTCCGCAAACCGGGCGTGTCATTCTGGAAGACGACGTCGAGATCGGTGCCAACACCACGGTGGACCGCGGCGCGCTGGCCGACACCATTATCCGTCAAGGCGCCAAGATCGATAATCTGGTGCAGATCGCGCATAATGTGCAGATCGGCGAGCATACCGCTATCGCCGGCTGCGTCGGCATCGCCGGCAGCGCCAAGATCGGCGCGCGCTGCACCGTCGGCGGCGCGGCGATGTTCGTCGGCCACATCGAAGTGGCGGACCGCACCCATATCGGCGGCGGCACTCTGGTGTCGAAGTCGATCAAGGAGCCGGGCAATTACGCCTCCTCCTACCCCTTGCAAAGCATGAAGGACTGGCTGTCCAACGCCGTCCACGTGCGTCATCTGGACGACTTCGCCAAGCGCATCAAGCAGCTTGAACGCGAACTGGAAACATTGAAAAAATCTGAGGACAATCCCAATGAGTGAACACGCCGTCTCCATCGATGTGCGCGAAATCATGCGCTACCTGCCGCACCGCTACCCCTTCTTGCTGGTGGATCGGGTAACCGAGTTCGAACCCAATGTCCGCATCAAGGCCCTGAAGAACGTCACCATCAACGAGCCGTTCTTCGTCGGCCACTTCGAGCAATACCCGGTGATGCCGGGCGTGCTGATCATCGAGGCGCTGGCCCAGGCCGCCGGCATCCTGGCGATCAAGAGCCAGGGCGAGCGCGCCGAGAACGAGCTGTATTTCTTCGTGGGCATCGACAACGCCCGCTTCAAGCGCCAGGTGGTGCCGGGCGACCAGCTGGTCTTCGAGGTGACGCAGCTGGCGGTCAAGCGCGGCATCGGCAAGTACACGGCGCGCGCGCTGGTGGACGGCCAGGTGGCCTGCGAAGCTGAAATCATGTGCGCCAAGCGCGAGGTGTGACCATGGCGATTCATCCGACCGCAATCGTCGATCCGCAGGCGCGCATCGCGCCGGATGTCGAGATCGGCGCCTATTCCATCATCGGACCCAACGTCAGCATCGACAGCGGCTGCTGGATCGGGCCGCATGTGGTGATCGAAGGCCATACCAGCATCGGCAAGAACAACCGCGTGTTCCAGTTCTGCTCGCTGGGGGCCATCCCGCAGGATCTGAAGTACGCCGGCGAGCCGACGCGGCTGGAAATCGGCGACAACAACACCATCCGCGAGTTCTGCACCTTCAATATCGGCACGGTGCAGGATGGCGGCGTCACCCGCATCGGCAGCGACAACTGGATCATGGCCTATGTGCACATCGCGCATGATTGCCAGGTAGGCAACCACATCATCCTGGCCAATAACGCTACGCTGGCCGGACATGTGCATCTGGGCGACTGGGTGTTCCTGGGCGGCTTCACCAGCGTGCACCAGTTCGTGATCGTCGGCGAGCACGCGATGACGGCGTTTGCCAGCGCGGTGGCGCAGGATATTCCGGCGTATGTGACGGCGCACGGCAATCGGGCCGTGCCGTCCGGCATCAACGCCGAGGGCATGAAGCGCCGAGGTTTCACGCCGGAGCAGATCCGCCGCGTGCGCAACGCCTACAAGACTTTGTACCGTCAGGGGCTGCCTTACGACGAGGCCCGCGCGGCGATTCTGGCCGAGGCGGAAGAGGGGCATGTCGAATTGCAGCCGTTCGTGCGTTTCTTCGGCCAGTCGGCTCGAGGCATTATTCGCTAAATTCATGACCGATACCCTGTTCAAGAAAACGGGAACGCTGAAGGTCGCCATGGTGGCAGGAGAAGCCTCCGGCGACCTTCTTGCCGCCCACTTGATGGAAGCGCTCTACGCGCGCCACCCCAATATCGAGTTCGCCGGCATCGGCGGGCCGCGGATGGAGGCGCGCGGCTTTCGCAGCATGGTGGCCCAGGAGAAGCTGGCGGTGCGCGGCTACGCCGAGGTGTTCAAGGCCTTGCCGGAGTTGCTGCGAGTGCGCAAGCGGCTGTGCCAGCGCCTGCTGGCGGAAAAGCCGGATGTTTTCATCGGCGTGGACGCGCCCGACTTCAATCTGGCGCTGGAGGCCGAGCTGAAAAAAGCCGGCATTCCCACCGTGCATTACGTCAGCCCCTCGGTCTGGGCCTGGCGGCCGGAGCGGGTGCACAAGATCGGCCGTTCGGTCAGCCACATGCTGTGCCTGTTCCCGATGGAGCCGCCCCTGTATCGCCAGGCCGGGGTGCCGGTGTCCTACGTCGGCCATCCGCTGGCCAGCGAGATTCCGCTCAAGCCGGACATGGAAGCGATGCGCGAGCAGCTGGGCCTGCCGCAGGGCGCGCCCATCTTCACGTTGATGCCGGGCAGCCGCAAGAGCGAGCTGGAGTTCATGACTCCGGTGTATCTGCAAACCGCGCGGCTGCTGCTCAAGGAGTTCCCCGACGCGCAATTCCTGGTGCCTTTGGCCACTCGCGCCACGTTGGAGCTGTTCGACCAGCAACTGACGCGCTACAAGGCCTGGGATTTGCCGCTGCGCAAGCTGTTCGGCCACGCGCAGATGGCCTGCATCGCCAGCGACGTGGTGCTGGTGACCAGCGGCACCGCCACGCTGGAAGTGGCGCTGACCAAGCGGCCGATGGTGATCAGCTACAAGCTGTCGGCGCTGACGTATCAGCTGGTGAAGCGCAAGCTCAAGCTGCCGTATGTCGGCCTGCCCAACATCCTGTGCGGGCGTTTCGTGGTGCCGGAGCTGCTGCAAAAGCAGGCCACGCCGGAGAAGCTGGCCGAGGAAATCAAGCGGCTGTATACCGACAGCGCGGCGCGCGAGGAAATGGCCGCCGCCTTCACCGAGCTGCACCTGTCGCTGAAGCAGGACACCGCCGCGCGCGCCGCGCGCGCCATCCTGGACGTGGTGGGCCAGCTGTGATCTGCGGCGTGGACGAAGCCGGCCGCGGCCCGCTGGCCGGCGCGGTGTTCGCCGCGGCGGTGATTCTGGACCCGGATCGCCCGATCGCGGGCCTGGCCGACTCCAAGGTGCTGAGCGAAGCCAGGCGCGACGCGCTGGCCGCGGAGATCAAGGCGCGCGCGCTGGCCTGGTGCGTCGCCAGCGCCAGCGTCGAGGAAATCGACAGGCTCAATATCCTGCAGGCCACGATGCTGGCGATGACGCGAGCCGTCGCTGGTCTGAAGATCGCGCCGACCGCGGCGCAGATCGACGGCAACCGGGTGCCCAAGGGATTGAGCGTGCCCGGCGAAGCCATCGTCAAGGGCGACGCCAAGGTGCCGGCCATTTCCGCCGCGTCCATCCTGGCCAAGACGGCGCGCGACGCGGAGCTGGTGGCGCTGGACGCCGTGCATCCGGCTTACGGTTTCGCCCGCCACAAGGGCTATCCCACCGCCGAGCATCTGGCCGCCATCGAGGCGCACGGGGTGCTGGCCGCGCATCGCAAGAGCTTTGGCCCGGTCAAACGCTGGCTCATCCAGCATCAGGGCGAGCTGTTCTGAACTCATGCAGAAAGCCTGCTTCCCTCCGGTGGTCGCGCCTGGCGCCACTTTGCTGATTCTGGGCTCGCTGCCCGGCGACGCCTCGCTGCAAGCCGGGCAGTATTACGCCCATCCCCGCAACCAGTTCTGGCGGCTGCTGGAAGTTCCGCTGGGGCGGCCGCTGGCCGCGCTGGATTACGCGCAGCGCCTGGACGCGTTGCGCGCGGCCGGCGTCGGCTTGTGGGACGTGATCGCCAGCGCCAACCGACGCGGCAGCCTGGATGCCGACATCCGCGAGCGGCGCAACAACGATTTGCTGGCGCTGATCCAGTCGCTGCCGCGCCTGCGCGCGGTGGCTTTCAACGGCGGCGTCGCCGCCCGGGCAGCCAGCCAGCTGGACAGCGCGGCGCTTTCTCGCCTGGCGCTGCCGTCGTCCAGCCCCGCCTATACCTTGCCATTCGAGAAAAAGCTTGAAGTTTGGCGGCAACTGAGCCGATATATAGAGTCCTGACTATCGCAATCTCCGCCAATCCGTTATTGGGAGGGACTCATGGGCCGTTACTGCATATGGTTTGTCACGCCGGACGATAGCGTCATGCGCCGGGCCGAAGTCATGATCAATGGCGTCATCCACAGCCATCAGGTGCTGGAGGAGATTGAAACCCAGCTGGCCGTCGATTGCGGCCTGAGCCAGGTCATGGTGGTGGACTGGAAACGCTTCGAGCTCCCCGAGCTGGCGACGCCGCCGCTGGCGCACGCGGCCTAGCCATTCCAGCCGAGCTTTCCGACCGGGCGGCCATGCTATCATGGCCGCCTGTCTGTCTTTATTCGCGCACCTCATGCATCTGTTAGGTTTGGCCGGCTATTCCGGCAGCGGCAAGACCACGCTGCTGGAGAAATTGATTCCCTTGTTGCGGGCGCAAGGCCTGCGCATCGCGGTGATCAAGCACACCCATCACGACGTGGACTGGGACCAGCCCGGCAAGGACAGCTGGCGGCATCGCCATGCCGGCGCCGCTCAGGTGCTGCTGGCGGCCGGCAAACGCCGTCTGCTGGTGGAGGAGCTGCCGGACAGCAACGACTTGCCGCTCATCGAACACCTGCGGCTGCTCAGGCCCTGCGATCTGGTGCTGGCCGAAGGATTCAAGCGCGAGCCCATCGCCAAGATCGAAGTGGTCAACCACGCGCTGGGCGCGCCGCGCCTCTCGCCTGCGGATGCGGGTGTGCTGGCCGTGGCGGCCGACCGGCTCAGCGACGAGGCGGTGCCTTGCTTCTTGCGCGACGATGCTTCCGCCATCGCCGCTTTCATACTTTCAAGATGGGATTCCCTGCATGTTGACTTTTGATCAGGCCCGCGACTGGTTGCTGCAACGCGCGCAGCCGCTCGCCGCTACGGAGCGCGCCCCACTTCTGGCCGCGCTGGGGCGCACCTTGACCGAGCCCCTGACGGCCGCCGTCGATGTGCCGCCGCGCGACAACAGCGCCATGGATGGTTACGCGGTGGCCGTGTCTTCGCTGGGCGGCGAGCCCCTGCCGTTATCGCAGCGGGTGCCGGCCGGCAGCGTGCCGCAGCCGTTGGCGGCTGGCAGCGCGGCGCGCATTTTCACCGGCGCGCCGATTCCGCCCGGAGCGGACGCGGTCATCATGCAGGAGCTGGCCGAGATGCTGCCCGACGGCCGCGTGCGCTTCGCCCAGGCGGCGCATCCGGGGCAATGCATTCGCCGCGCCGGCGAGGACATCTCAGCGGGGCAGCAAATCCTGGCGGCGGGGCGGCGTCTGACGCCGGCCGACATCGGCCTGGCGGCGTCCATCGGCGTCGATAGCCTGCCGGTGCGGCGCGCGCTGCGCGTGGCGGTGTTCTTCACTGGCGACGAACTCGTCGAGCCCGGCCAGGCGCTGGCCGAAGGACAGATCTACAACTCCAACCGGTATTGGCTGGTGCCGGCGCTGATGGCGCTCGGTTGCGAGGTCATCGATCTGGGCATCGTTCGCGACAGCCTGGCCGCGACGCGCGAAGCCTTGCGCGACGCGGCCGATTGCGCCGACGTGATCATCACCTGCGGCGGCGTGTCGGTGGGCGAGGAGGACCACGTCAAGGCGGCGGTGGAAGCCGAAGGCGAGCTGACTTTGTGGAAGATCGCCATCAAGCCCGGCAAGCCGCTGGCTTACGGCCGGATCGGCCAGGCGGATTTCATCGGCTTGCCCGGCAATCCGGTATCCGGCTTCGTCACCTACCAGACGCTGGCGCGCCCCTTCTTGCAAAAGCGCGCCGGTCAGCCGGTGACAGCCGGTTTTGACGAGCGCTACCCGGCGGCCTTCGCCTGGGAGCGGCCTGACGCGCGGCGCGAGGAGTTCTTGCGCGTACGGCGGGAGATGGCGGATGGCGGCTGGCGTTTGCGGCTCTACCCGCAGCAAGGCTCCGGCGTGCTGATGTCCTGCGCCTGGGCGGAAGGGCTGGTCCGCTTGGCTCCGGGGCAAAGCGTGCGCCCTGGCGACGCCTTGCCCTTCATGCCGCTGGCGGATTGAGCATGCCGACGCTGCGTTTCGAGAGCGAGGCGGGCGCATTGCTGGCCGAAGTGGAAGCCATGCCCGGCGATCTGCTGCTGGATGTGGCCAGGCTGGCCGACGTGCCGCTGCACTGGCGCTGCGGGCAAGGCACTTGCGGCACCTGCAAGGTGCGGCTGGCGCGTCTGGATGGCGCGGCGTACCCGGCGGAGCCGGGTAGGAAGGAGCGCAATGTGTTGCTGCGCGCCGGCGCGATCGACAACGCGCTGGCGGCAGGCGAGCGCTGGCCGCCGGCGACGCGGCACTGGCGGCTGGCCTGCCACCTGGCGGTGGGAGACGAAAACTGGCGAGTGGAGTGTCCGAGCTTTTAATCGCCGCAGGCGGTGACGGGGCCGGTCGCCCGAAGCCGCCGCCGGCGCATCGTCAGGACAGGCGGCTTTCCCAGTTGGCGCGGCGCGCAGCCGGCTGGCGTTGGGCCGGTCTGGCAGAGGCTCTGGTTTTCGGCTTCCTGAAAACGATGCGGTCATCGGCCAGTTTTTTCACCAGGCAGGCGACGGCCAGGCCAGCCAGCGCGCCGGCGGCGAGAGCAAGCCAGTAGCTTCCTGCGGTGACGATGGCCAGGTAACCGCAAAGTCCGGCGACGATCAGGGGGATCAGCATGGCCGCGTCAGAGGGGCCGTAGTCGATTTCCGCGCCGCAGCCGGGGCAGGCGCTGGCGGATTCGGGGATGCGGGAGCGACAGTGGGGGCAATCGGTTTGCATGAAATGCATTTGCCATAAACGGAATATCAAAATGCTACTCCATACTGGCCCCGCAAGTACAGCTCGAAGTATTGCGATATGTGAATTCGCGGCGTTTTTTCCTGAACCGCCCGCCGCGGTGGGCGATCGTCCCATGCCAAGCGCCGCTTGCGCGGGGCGGCGGCGCCAAGCGGAACCGGGCCTGACCGCTAGCGTGTCGGGCGGGCGTTGATGGCCGGTTTTGGCATGGCCGGCTGGGGAAGCCGTCGCAGGCGGAAAAGGGCAAGCAGGCGTTTAGCGAGGGCAGCCCGCGGCATCGTCCTCGCCGTTGTCGTCCTGCGCCAGCCAGTGGCGCAGCAAGGTGAGGCCCACCGCCAGCAAGGTGGGGCCGATGAACAGGCCGATCACGCCCCAGGCGATCAGGCCGCCGATGACGCCGATGAAAATCACCGACAGCGGCATTTGCGCGCCCTGGCTGATCAGCAGCGGCTTGAGCACGTTGTCTATGGTGTTGACCAGCAGGAAGCCCCAAACCAGCAGGAAGACGCCCAGGCCGGTGTGGCCGCTGTACAGCACCCACGCCGCCGCCGGCAGCCAGACGATCAGCGTCGGCAATTGCGCCACCGCCACCACGAAGCAGACAAAGCCCAGCACCAGCGCGCCCGGCACCCGGGCGATCAGCAAGCCGATCACGCACAGGAAGGTTTGCGCCAGCGCGGTGCCGACCACGCCGGTGGTGACGCTGCGTATGGTGCGGGCGATGACCTCCGGCAACTCGCCGGCCGGCGCGCCGCCCAGTTTGACGATGCCGCGCTCCACCGTTTCCCACAGGTTGTCGCCGTTGATCAGCAACAGGCCGGCCACCACGATGGCCAGCGCGATTTCCAGCAGGCTCAGGCCTATGGTGGCGCCGCTGGACAGGGCCCACATGCCCACCTTGTTGACGATGGGCTGCATCTTGTCGATGAAGCCGGGCAGGTCGGTTTGCACGCCTTGCCAGAATTTGAGCAGGCTCTCGCCGATCAGCGGCAGGGTTTGCAGGCTGGCCGGCGCGTCGGGCAGCCGGAAGCCGGCCAGGTCATGCGCCAGACTGGTCAGGCTGGGGATGGTGTCGGCCAGCGTCATGCCCATCAGACCGATGGGAATGGCCAGCGCCAGCGACAAGGCCAGCACCACCAGCAGCGCGGGAATCTTCTTGCGCCCGCCCAGGCGTTTGCGCAGCCGGCAATACACCGGCCAGGCGGAGATGGCGATGATGGCGGCCCAGGTGAGGGCGCCGAGGAAGGGCTGGATCACCTTGAGGCAGGCCAGCACCAGCAAGGCCACGCAGGCGATACGCGATACCGAGATGATGCTGATGTTGGGAAAGGCGCTGCGTCTGGCCATGAATGGTCTCGTAAAAGCGGAAAACGCCGCCTAGCCGGATGGCGGGGCGACGCAAACAAACTGCCGGAATAGAGGGGCTTCCCGGCAGTCGGGGCTGGGGCGTTTAGCGGGCCGCCGCCGCCAGCTGGCGGGCGAACTCATCCGCCGGCGTGAAGCCGATCACGCGGCCGGCCGGCGCGCCTTGCGCGTCGAACAGCATGATACCCGGAGGTCCGAACAAGCCAAAGCGTTTCAGCAGCGCCTGATGCTCGGGAAGGTTGGCGGTGACATCGGCCTTGACCAGCACGAAGCGCTGCATCAACTGGCTGACGGCCGGCGCGGGAAAGGTTTCCGCCTCCATTTCCTTGCAGGCCACGCACCAGTCGGCGTAAAAGTCCAGCAGTAGCGGCTTGCCTTGCGCCTTGGCCGCGGCGAGGGCGTTGTCCAGTTCGGCGTTGGAGGAAACCGGGAGAAAGACGGCCGTCTTGCCAGCTTCCGCGCGCGGCTCGCCTACGAAGGCTTGCAGCGGGCGACGCCACTCCTGGCCGCCGGCGAGCAGGCCCGCCAGCTGGGCCGCGCCCAGCGCCAGCAAGACCACACCCAGCGCCTTGCCAAGACGGGCGCGCGCCGGGCTGGCTTCCGGCAGCGGGTCGAGCGCGCGCAGGAAGACGGCCGCGCCGATCAGCAGCAGCGCCCACAGCAGCATGACAGCCGCGGCCGGCAGGAAGGGCGCGGCCAGCCAGATGGCCAGGCCCAGCATGATCACGCCGAAGGCGGACTTGACGGCTTTCATCCAGTTGCCGGCGCGCGGCAGCACGTGGCCGCCGAAGGTGCCGATCAGAATCAGCGGCAGGCCCAGGCCGATGGCCATCGCGTACAAGGCCGCGCCGCCGAGCAGGGCGTCGCCGGTGCTGCCGATATAGCCCAGCGCCAGCGCCAGCGGCGGCGCGACGCAGGGGCCGATCAGGAGAGCCGAGAGCGCGCCCATCAGGAATACGGTGAGCGCCTTGCCGCCGGAGAGGCGGTTGGAGGTGTCCGCCAGCCGCGATTGCAGGCCACTGGGCAGCTGGATGGAGAACAGGTCGAACATGGATAGCGCGAACACCACCATCAGCGCGCTGGCGCTGAGGATCACCGCCGGCTGTTGCAGCCATACCGTCAGCAGCGCGCCGGTCAGGCCGGCGATGACGCCGATCACGGTGTAAGTCAGAGCCAGGCCCTGCACGTAAATGAAGGACAGCAGAAAACCGCGGCGACGGGTGAGGGTGTGTCCCTGGCCGGCAATCAGCGATGAAACGATGGGCAGCAGCGGGTACATGCAGGCTGTGAACGCCATGCCCAGTCCCGCCAGCAGAAAAGCGCCCAATGTGGTCAGCCACCCTTGGGCTGCCAGTTCGCTGTTACCGGCCGAGGCTTTTCCCGGGGCGTTGTCCTCCGTCAGCCAGGCGGCGGCCTGTCCCGCCGCGTGCTCCGCCGCGCCGATTTGCAGCTTGTGGGTGTAGGGCGGGTAGCACACGCCGGCTTCAGCGCAGCCCTGCAGCCTGACCTTGAGCAAGAACTGGCGCGGCGCGTCCGGCTTGAGCGGCACGGCGACGACGGCCTTGCCCTGGAAGATCACCTGCTTGCCGAAGTAAGGGTCGTTCTTTTCCTTGCCTTTGGGAAAGTCCGGCTTGCCGGCCAGCACGTCCGGTTCGCTGCTCACGCTGATGCGGTCGCGGTACAGGTAGTAGCCGGGCGCGACGTCCAGCGTCAGCAGCAGCCGGTCGCCCTGGCGTTCCGCCTTGGCGGGGAAGGCTTGTTCGGCGGGCAGCAGGTCGTCCTGGTTGATGGCGTAGGCGGCCGGCGAAAAGCCGAGGCTGGCCATCAGCAGCGCCAGCGACAGCAGGAAAAGTCTGATGAAGGGAGTTAGGATGGTTGGCACGGGCTGACTCGGTTGTTGGCTAAGAATGCATTAGGGGAATGGCTGCCCCGATGGTTCCGGAACTTGTCACCTTGCGATGCAATGTGCATTAATTGTCGGCGACCGGCAACTCCAGCCGCGTTGCGCCGGAGTCGGGGCATAGTATAGCGTCAGCCGCGGGCGGCTGACGACGCCGTCGGAACGGAAATCGCTATGCGCTTCCCGGGTTCTCCCGGCGGGCGCGGGCGGCAGCCGTCCGGCACTGTACCCCGGATCTGGGCGCGGCAAAGTGAAAAATTCCGGAATGCATATCCATTGCGCGACTATCGCGGGCCGGCGAATCCACATGACACAGGACGGACAGCATCGGAAATATGCGAGAAAACATTCATTTCGCTCATGCCAACAGTTTCCCGGCGTCGGTATATCGCAAAATGCTGGAGCGGCTGGGCGAGCGCCACAGGGTGGGCTATCTGGACGCCATCGGCCATGATCCAGCCTATCCGGTCAGCGATTGCTGGCCGCACCTGGTCAGCGAGAGCATCCACTTCATCGAGCGGCATTACGACGGGCCGGTGTTCGGCGTCGGCCATTCGCTGGGCGGCTTCCTGATGTTTTATGCGGCGCTGGCGCGGCCGGAGCTGTTCAAAGGCATCATCATTCTGGATTCGCCGCTGTTCGGCCCGCGGCGCGCTTTCGGCGTCTGGCTGGCCAAGAAGCTGGGCTTCATCGATCGCGTCACCCCCGGCGGCAATACGCTGAAGCGACGCGACAACTGGGCGTCGGTGGAAATGGTGCGCGATTATTTCGCCCGCAAGCCGATGTTCGCCCGCTTCGACCCTGACTGCCTGTCCGATTACGCGCTGCACGGCACCGAACCCACGCCGGACGGCGGGCGGCGGCTCAAGTTCCGCCCGACGATCGAGCACGCCATTTACTGCGCGCTGCCGCACGATTTCCCGCGCCACCGCGGCCGGCTGACCGCGCCGGCGATGCTGCTGGCCGGCAGCGGCTCCGACGTGCTGGGCGAGAGCGATCTTTCCTATATCCGCAAACATTACGCCATCGGCGTGGAGTTCCAGGACGGCAGCCACTTGTTTCCGCTGGAGCGGCCACTGGCCACCGCCGAGCATATCCTGCAGCTGATAGACCGCCACCAGCGCCAGGGCGGGCGGTTCTGACAAGGAGGGAAAATGCTGGACAAAGACACGCTGCGTCGTTTGCGCTTCGACTGGGAGGAGGGAGAGCGGCATGACGCCGCGGCTCCGACTCGCGCCGAAAAACGGCTGAACATCACACTGGATACCGGCAAGTTTCTCTACCAGCTGGCCAGGGCGGCGCGCGCCGAAGAGATCCTGGAGATCGGCACCTCCAACGGCTACTCCGCGGTCTGGCTGGCCCTGGCTTTGGCCGGGCGCGCGGGCCGGCTGCGCAGCGCGGACCTCAGCGCCGACAAGCAGCGCCAGGCTGCTGCCACGCTGGCCGGCTATGGCGTGGCCGACCGGGTGGAGCTGCTGTGCGCCGACGCCGGCGCGCTATTGCGCAAGATGGACGACGCCAGCGTCGATTTCATTTTTCTGGACGCCGACCGCTCGCGCTATGTCGGCTACTGGCCTGATCTGGCGCGCATTTTGCGTTCGGGCGGGCTGCTGGTTATGGACAATGCGCTGTCCCACCCGGCGGAGTGCGCCGACTTTATCGGCCTGGCGCTTGCGAGCGAGGGTTATCTCGCGGAAACTTACGGCATCGGTAAAGGACAATTCGTAATCGTGAAAGACTGACGCCAGTGACGGAACATCTTCTCAAGCAGCACCGCGACGCCATCGACGCCATCGACGTCGAAATCCTCAACCTGCTGAACCGGCGAGCCAGCCACGCCCGCGAGATCGGCGAGATCAAGGGCGGCGGCGTGATCTATCGCCCGGAGCGCGAGGCCCAGGTGCTGCGCCGCCTCAAGGATCTGAACCCCGGCCCGCTGCCGGGCGAGTCGGTGGCGCGCCTGTTCCGCGAGGTGATGTCCGAATGCCTGGCGCTGGAGAAGCCGCTGTCCATCGCCTATCTCGGTCCGGAAGGCACTTTCAGCCAGCTGGCCGCCATCAAGCACTTCGGCCACGCGGCGCGCGCCGTGGCCTGTAGCTCGATAGACGAGGCGTTTCGCCTGGTCGAATCGCGGGCGCTGGATTACGTGGTCGCTCCGGTGGAAAACTCCACCGAGGGCGCGGTGGGACGCACGCTGGACCTGATGGTCAGCAGCCCGCTGAAGATCTGCGGCGAAGTGGTGCTGCGCATCCATCACCACCTGCTGCGCAAGCGCGAGGAGATGGCCGGCATCCGCCGCGTGTACGCTCACGCCCAGGCCTTGGCGCAGTGTCACGAATGGCTGAACAAGAACCTGCCGGCCGACGTGGAGCGCGTTTCGGTGGCCAGCAACGCCGAGGCGGCGCGGCTGGCGGCGGAGGACGAATCCGCCGCCGCCATCGCCGGGCAAGCGGCGGCCGAGCGCTACGCGCTGGCCAAGCTGGCCGAAAATGTCGAGGACGAACCCAACAATACCACCCGTTTTCTGGTGCTGGGCCTGCAGGACGTCGGCCCGTCGGGCAGCGACAAGACCTCCATCGTGGTGTCGGCGCCCAACCGCCCGGGGGCGGTTCATCAGCTGCTGGCCCCGGTGGCGGCCAACGGCGTGTCGATGAGCAAGTTCGAGTCGCGCCCTTCGCGCGCCGGCTTGTGGGACTACGTGTTCTTCATCGATCTGGAGGGCCACCGCAACGACGCCAGCGTGCAAAGCGCGCTGCAGGGCTTGGGCGAACGCACTTCCTTCGTCAAGGTGCTGGGCTCTTACCCCGTCGCCGTGCTGTGAACGGATGATTTTGACCCGGGCCGGAGCTTCCGGCCCTTTTTGCTTTCCGGGAAATCCAAGTTTATGAAATCGATCTGTCTGTTTTGCGGCTCCAACAAGGGAGCCAAGCCCGAATACGTCGCCGCCGCCGAGCGCTTCGGCCGCACGCTGGCCGAGCAGGGCATCGCCCTGGTGTACGGCGGCGGCAATGTCGGCCTGATGGGCGTCGCGGCCGACGCCGCGCTGGCCGCCGGCGGCCGCGTGATCGGCGTGATTCCGGAATTCCTGCAGGCCAAGGAAGTGGGCCACAAAGGCCTGAGCGAGCTGCACGTGACGCAAACCATGCATCAGCGCAAGGCGCTGATGGCCGAGCTGTCGGACGGCTTCATCGCCTTGCCCGGCGGTTTCGGCACCTTCGACGAGCTGTTCGAAATCCTGACCTGGGCGCAGCTGTCGGTGCACAGCAAGCCGGTAGGCCTGCTGGACAGCGCCGGCTTCTACCAGCCGCTGTACGCCATGATCAAGCACGCGGTGGCGGAAGGCTTCGTGCCGACCGGCAACCTGAATCTGTTCAGCGTCGACGCCGATCTGGACGCGCTGCTGGACAGCATGCGCCGCTACCAGCCGCAGCCCGTGCCCAAGTGGCTGGATCTGGCCGATACCTGATCTTCCATGCCGATGCCCGATCACCTGCCGCGCTGGCAGCGCCTTAGGCGCGTCGTCAGCTGGCCCTTGTTGTTGCTGCTGGCCGCCATCATCGTATTCGAGGAATACGCTTGGGACGAGCTGGCCGCGCTTTTGGCCCGGCTGGCCAAATGGCCGCTGTTCGCCAGGCTGGAGGCGGGCATCGCCGCGCTGGGGCCGCGCATGGCGCTGGCAGTGTTCCTGCTGCCGGCCCTGATGCTGCTGCCGGTGAAACTGGCGGCGCTGTTGCTGATCGAACAGGGCCATGCCTGGCTGGGGCTGGCGGTGATCCTGCTGGCCAAGGTCGGCGGCACCGCCGTCGTGGCCTGGTTGTTCAAGCTGACCCGGCCGGCCTTGATGTCGGTGGCCTGGTTCGCGCGTTTGCACGCAGGCTTCGTCGCCTTCCGCGAACGCTTGTTCGCGCGGCTGCGCGCCTCTCTGCCCTGGCTGTGGCTGCAGCAGACGCTGGCCTGGCTGCGGGCCTGGCGGGAGCAGCCGTCGGCCTGGTCGCGCTTGCTGCGTCGACTGGTGCGCCGCTGGGGCCCGCAAAAACATTAGGAATCCTTCATGATCATCGTCATGCGGCAGGCCGCCGCCGAATCCCAGATCGAAGCCGTCATCGCCCGCATCCGCGCGGCGGGACTGGATAGCCATGTTTCGCGCGGCGCGGAACGCACGCTGATCGGCGCGGTCGGCGACGAGCGCGGCCTCACGCCGCAGATGTTCGAGGCCATGCCGGGCGTCGAGCGCGCCATGCATGTATTGCGCGAATACCGCATCGTTTCGCGCGAGAGCCATCCGGAGAATTCGGTGGTGATGGCGCGCGGCCAGGCGATAGGCGGGCCTGCCCTGCAATTGATCGCCGGCCCGGCGGCGGTGGAATCGGCGCGGCAAATGCGCGAGGCTGCGGCGCTGGTGGCCGGCGCGGGCGGCCGCTGGCTGCGCGGCGGAGTATTCAAGCGCCACAGCAGCCCCTACGGCTTTCAGGGGCTGGGCGTCGAAGGGCTGGACCTGTTGCAGGAAGCCGCGGCGGGCCAAGGCCTGCTCACCGTGTCGGAGCTGGCCGATCCGCGGATGCTGGACGTGTTTCTGGAGCAGGGCGTGGACATGATCCTGATCGGCTCGCGCAGCATGCAGAACGTGGACCTGCTCAAGGAAGTGGGGCGCATCAACAAGCCGGTGATCCTCAAGCGCGGCGCGGCCGCCACGCTGCGCGAGTGGCTGCTGGCGGCGGAATACATCGCCGCCGGCGGCAACCACAACATCGTGTTCTGCGAGCGCGGCGTGCGCAGCTTCGATCCGGATTGCGCCAATCTGCTGGACATCTCCGCCATTCCCTTGCTCAAGCGGGAAACCCACCTGCCGGTGATCGTCGATCCCAGCCACGCCAGCGGCAAGGCCGACCTGACGCCGGCTCTGGCGCGCGCCGCTATCGCCGCCGGCGCCGACGGCCTGATGCTGGATGCGCACCCGGAGCCCGCGCAGGCCTTGAGCCAGCCGGGACAGGCCCTGGGGCCCCAGGCCTTTGCCGAGCTGATGGCCGAGCTGCGGGCGCTGGCCGCGGCGCTTGGGCGGCATTGGGCCTGACATGGCCGACCCGCTGCCGGCGCTGCTGGCCGAAATCGCCGCCTGTCGGCACTGCGCCGACCAATTGCCGCAGGAGCCAAGGCCGGTGCTTCGCGCCGCGTCCCGTGCGACCATCCTGATCGCGGGCCAGGCGCCGGGCCGCAGGGCGCACGCCAGCGGCGTGCCCTGGGATGACGCCAGCGGAGAGCGGCTGCGCGAGTGGCTGGGAGTGGATGCCCAGACTTTTTACAATCCCGAGTGTTTCGCCATCGTGCCGATGGGGTTTTGCTTCCCGGGCAGCGGCAAGAGCGGCGATCTGCCGCCTTTGCCGGCCTGCCGCGAACGCTGGCACCCGCGGCTGCTGCCGCTATTGCCCAATCTGCGCTTCAAGCTGCTGATCGGCGAGTACGCGCAAGCTTATTACCTGCCGCGGCGTCCGCCGACGCTGACCGCCACTGTCGAGGCCTGGCGCGACTATTTCCCGGCCGCCTTGCCGCTGCCGCATCCCAGCCCGCGCAATCAGCTGTGGCTGCGGCGCAACCCCTGGTTCGAAGCCGAGGTGTTGCCGGTTCTGCGTCAGCGCGTTCAGCAGCTGCTGGCGGTCTGAGTCTGCTGCCCGCCCAACTGGCGCAGCAGGACGAACAGCAGGCCGGCCATGATCAGCCCCAGCGCGCTGTTCACCAGCGGGGCGGCCAGCAACACGCCGTCCACGCCCAGCCACAGCGGCAAGCCGATCAAGGCCGGAGCCAGCAGCAGGGTTTTGCAGCCGGTCATGATCAGCGCCCGCCGGGTGCGCGCCATGGCTTGCAGAGCGACGACGCCGACGATCAACAGCCCGTCCAGCGGCAGCGCGAACAGGTGCAGCTGCAAGCTGCGCTCGGCCAGCTGTTGCAGGTGCGGCGCGTCGCCGGCGAACAAGCCGGCGATCCAGCCGGGCGCGCCCAGAATCAGGAGCAAGCCCGCGCCGCCCAGGCCGAGGATCACCGCCAGGCCGTAGCGCAGGGTGGCGCGCGCGCGGTCGTGCTGTTCCGCGCCGGCGGCGTGGCTGAGCAAAGGCTGCATGCCCATGGCCAAACCGTGGACCAGCAGCACGAACATCGCCTCGGTGTAGCCGGTGACGGCGAAGGCGGCCACGTTTTCCTCGTTGCCGTAGCTCAGCAGCTGATAGTTGTGGGCGTACAGCAGCAGCGCCAGATTCAATTCCATCAGCAGATTGGGGCTGCCCAGCGCCAGGAGCGCGGCCGCGCTCTCGCGATGCGGGCGCAGATCGCGCCAACCCAGTCGCAACCGGGCGTGCGGGCTGAAGAAGTAGCCGAGACCGATAATCACCACCAGGCCCTCCGCCAGCAAGGTGGAGGCCGCCGCGCCGACCAGTCCCCAGCCCAGATGGGCGACAAACCAGTAGCACAGCCCCATGTTCAGCACCGCGCCGCAACTGAGCAGCAAGGTGGCCAATTGCGGCCGGCCATCGTTGCGCAGCAGCGCCGCCACCGCCATCTGCCCCATCAGCAGGACGCTGCCGGTCAGCACCCACCCCAGGTAGTCGCCGGTGTGCGCGAGCAGTTCGGGGTTGGCGTCGGCTTTCAGCCAGCACAGCAGGCGATCCATTTGCCACAGGCTGAGGACGGGAATCAGCGCGCCGCCGGCGCCGAGCAGCAACAGCGTGTTGGCCAGCGCGCGACGCGCGCCGGCAGGGTCGCCCGCGCCTTGCCGCAAGGACAGGCGGGTGGCGCCGCCCATGGCCAGCATGGCCCCCAGGCCGGTCACCAGCATGATCATCGGGTAGGCCAGGTTGATGGCGGCAAGTCCGTTGCCGCCCACGTAACGTCCCACGATCATGCCGTCCACCAGATAGTACAGGCCGGTCACCATCATGCCGGCGATGGAGGGCAGGGCGTAGCGCCAGAACAGGCGATGGACGGGAAGGCGGTTCAATTCTTCGGTAGTGGTGCTGGCAAACAAGGGAGACTCCAGGGCCGATGCGGCGCATTCAGACAATCGCATCGTAGCATAATTAATCATTCATGATTGATTAATTATAGCATTGGCCGATAATGCCGGGTATTCCTTCGTGAAGCGCGAAAGCAGATGGCAAGAAAAACCAAAGAAGAATCGCAAAAAACCCGCGACCAGATTCTGGACGCCGCCGAGCGCGTCTTTCTGGCGCGCGGCGTGGCGCACACCACGATGAACGACATCGCGGCGGCGGCCGGCGTGTCGCGCGGCGCGGTCTACGGCCATTACGGCAACAAGATAGAAGTGTGCCTGGCGATGACCGAGCGCGCGTTGCAAGACGACCGTTTCGGCCTGCTGCCGCCGCAGGCCAGCCCGCTGGAGGCGCTGGCGCAGGCTGGGCTGTATTACCTGCGGCAGTCGGTGGACCCCAGTTCGCTGCAGCGGGTATGGGAAATTCTCTACAGCAAGTGCGAGCGCAGCGAGGAGCACAGGCCGATTCTGCGCTGGCGCAAGCTGGCGGACCGGATGACCATGCTCTACATCCGCCGTCAGCTCAAGGCGGCCATCGCGCAGGGCGAGCTGCCGGCGGACCTGGACTTGCGTCTGGCCAGCCTTTATCTGTGTTCGGTGCTGGACGGGCTGTTTTGCATGCTCAAATGGGCGTACGAAGAGAATGTTCCCAACGCGATGGCCGACAGCGAACGCATGGTGCGCGCCACGCTGGCGGCCCTGGGCGGCATGACGCCGTTGCGTCATGCGCCTGTCGGCAAGTGATTGTCGCAAAAGGAATATCCCGGTTTTGACGGGGCCGCTTGCGTGTCGGTTTCGTGAAGTTTTGAAGTGCTATGAGCAAAAACTCTAAAAAAATGGATTTCCCGTAGGCCAGGGGCGATAATGCGCCCAGTCCTATGGAGAGACCTAGCACAATGAAGCGTGTTGATGATTTTCGCCTGCGTCTTGGCAAGCATGAAGTGGTGCCCATCATGATCGGCGGCATGGGCGTGGATATTTCCACCTCGGCCCTGGCTTTGGAAGCGGCCCGCCTGGGCGGCGTCGGCCATATTTCCGACGCCATGGTGCCCACGGTTGCCGACCGCCGCTTCAACACCAAGTACGTCAAGAACAAGCTGCAGCAGTACAAGTTCAATGTCGACAACGCCGACAAGTCGGTGGTCCAGTTCGATCTTGGCCTGCTGGAGGAAGCCACCCGCCTGCACGTGGAGAGCACGATGCAGGCCAAGCGCGGCGCGGGCATGGTGTTCATCAACTGCATGGAAAAGCTGACGATGAACGCGCCCAAGGAAACGCTGCGGGTGCGGCTGCGCGCCGCGATGGACGCAGGCATAGAAGGCATCACCCTGGCGGCCGGCCTGCATCTGGGCTCGTTCGCGCTGATCGAAGACCACCCGCGTTTCCGCGACGTGAAGCTCGGCATCATCGTCTCGTCGCTGCGCGCCTTGCAGCTGTTCCTGAAAAAGAGCGCGCGCACCGGACGCCTGCCCGACTACGTGGTGGTGGAAGGCCCGCTGGCCGGCGGCCACCTGGGCTTCGGCATGGACTGGGCCAAGTACGATCTGGCCGCCATCATCGCTGAAATCCGCGACTGGATGACGGCTGAGCATATCGACATCCCGCTGATCGCCGCCGGCGGCGTGTTCACCGGCAGCGACGCGGTCGGCTTCATGGAAATGGGCGCGGCCGGCGTGCAGGTGGCCACCCGTTTCACGGTCACCCACGAATGCGGTTTGCCGGAAAAGGTGCAGCAGGAGTATTTCAAGGCTAGCGAGGACGATATCGAGGTCAACCAGCTGTCGCCCACCGGCTACCCGATGCGGATGATCAAGCATTGCCCGGCCATCGGCGACGGCATCCGCCCCAACTGCGAGGCTTACGGCTATCTGCTGGACGCCGGCGGTCGCTGCTCCTACGTGGACGCCTACCATCAGGCGCACGCCGCCAATCCGGGGCAGCGCCGCATCCCGATCTACGACAAAACCTGTCTGTGCACCCATATGCGCAATTTCGATTGCTGGACCTGCGGCCACAACACCTATCGGCTGAAGGACACCACTCATCGCAATCAGGATGGCAGCTATCAGGTGCTGAGCGCGGAACACGTGTTCCACGACTATCAATACAGCGTCGATCAGCGCATCGCGCTGCCGGCGCAGGTCCGGGCGGAGTGCGCCGCCTGACCGGCCTTGATCCGGCTTGAGTCTGGCCGCCTGCGGGCGGCTTTTTCATTGGCGGAGACGCCGGAGAATTGGGGCGCATCGGCGCAGATTTCGGCATGCCATTCGCGTTGTTTGTTCTTGGATATTGACTGCTTGCCATCTTTTTTACACATCGGCTGCCGGATGCAGTAGCATGCCGGCCTCGATCGGCTGGACTTGCCGTCCGGATTTGACCGGCGGCAAGGCGCGGCTCGGGCGGAAAGTGGTAATCGATACGCCGCAAGGATGGCAGCAATGAATAGGACAGCAGCGGGAGCGGTGGCATGATGGTGGCCACCCATGTGGCCTTTGGCGCGTTTTGCGCCGTGGGCGCTGCCCTGTTGCTGCACGTGCCGCCGCTGGCGGCCGGCTTGCTGCTTCTGGGCGGCGTCGCCGGCTCGCTGCTGCCGGATCTTGACCACCCCAAGAGCTGGCTGGGCCGACGCCTGCCCTGGATCTCCCGTCCCATCGCCTACCTGTTCGGCCATCGCGGCATCACCCACAGCCTGTTCGCGGTTGCCGGCATTTTTTACGTGTGCACCGCCTGCCTGCATGAGTGGGGCATCAATCTGGGCCAGGCCATGCCCCTGGTGCTGGGCTTGTGCGTCGGCTACGCCTCCCATCTCGTCGGCGATTGGCTGACGCCGGCCGGCATTCCGCTGCTCTGGCCGATCCGCATCCGTTTCCGCGCGCCGCTGATGCTGTTCAGCCTGCCTTTCATGGAGCCGCTGGCGGTGACCGGCTTGTGGTTCGGCGCGGGTTTCCTGATGTCGAAAACCTTCTGAGCCGCTCCCTCGGCGGCCGTCGCGTCGCCGGTGTGCCATTTTGTTCCCGCTCTTCACGACTGTTAACGTCTCTTTTCCCGGTTTTTACTCGCGCAGGCTTGGTCACTGATTTATACGAGCGTATAAATCAGGCATGGACGCCAATGAACCGCCTCTTTCCACCCGCGAGCGCCTGCTGGCGCAAGGACTGCTGCTGGCCGCGGCCAAGGGCTTGCGCGGGCTGAAGGTGCGCGAGCTGGCCGCCGCCGCCGGCGTGAATCCCGGCGGTTTCGTCTATCACTTCGGCAGCCGCGAGCAGTTCATCGCCGAGCTGGTGGAGCGTTGGTACGCGCCGCTATATGCCAGCCTGGAAGCCGCGGCGACGGCGGACGCCGGCGCGCCGGCCTTGCAGCGCTTGGAGGCGACGCTGTTGCGGCTGGCGGAGATGCTGGCTTGCCATGCCGGCATGGTGGGGCATGTGCTGGAGGACGCGCAGGCCGGCGAGCCTGCCGCGCGGGCGTTCCTGTTGGCGCTGCCGCAGCGCCACCCGCGCCTGCTGCTGCGGCTGGTTGAGCGCGCCCAGCGCGAAGGCAGCCTGATCGCCGCGCCGCCGCTGGCGCTGCTGCTGTTTCTGGCAGGCGCCGTCGGCTTGCCGCTGATGGCCGTGGCCGGGCGGCTGGCCGACAGCGGCTGGCTGCCGGGCGAGGCGGCCGGCTTGTGCCGGAACTGGCAGCGGCCCGAGGCGGTGAGAATGCGGCTGGCGTGGGCCTTGCGCGGCATCGGAACGCAGGGCGTCAATCAAGGGGACAGGTAGCGATATGCAAAAGCGAGTATTGGCCGCGGTGTTGCTGGTGGCTGCTGCCGCGGCGGCCGCGGGGTATCTCTTTTATCAGCGCGCCGGCGAGGCCCGGCGCCAGTTGACGCTGTACGGCAATGTGGACATTCGCGACGTCAGTCTCGCCTTCCGGGTGGCGGGGAGGGTCGCCGAAGTGGCGGTTGACGAGGGCGATTCGGTCAAGGCGGGCCAGGTGCTGGCCAGGCTGGACCCGGAACCCTTGCGCCACAATCTGGACAACGCCCGCGCCGCGGTAGACGCGCTGTCGGCGCGCAACGCGCTGATGCGCAAGGGCAACCGCAGCGAGGATGTCGAACAGGCCCGCGCCCGCCAGGCGGCGGCGCAAGCGGCGTTGGCGCAGGCGGAACAGGAGCTGGCGCGCCAGGCTGGCCTGGCGCCGGAGGGCGCCACTTCCCGGCAATCGCTGGACGTCGCCCGTTCGCAGCGCGACCAGGCCGCTGCCCAGTTGCGGGCCGCCAGCGAGCAGTTCAAGGCGATGGAACGCGGTTTCCGCCCGGAAGAAATCGCCGAATCCGACGCCCAGCTGAAACAGGCCAGAGCCAATCTTGACAGCGCCGGCCTCGCGCTGCGCGACGCGGTGTTGCAAGCGCCCAGCGACGGCATGATCCTGACCCGCGCCATCGAGAAGGGCAGCATGGTGCAAGCCGGCGCGCCGGCCTTCAGCCTGTCGCTGCGCAAGCCGGTATGGGCGCGCGCCTACGTCAGCGAAACCCAGCTGGGCCATTTCTCTTCCGGCACCCGGGTCCTCCTGCGCGGAGACACCCATCCGGACAAAGAGTACCGCGGCGTGGTGGGTTTTGTTTCCTCCACGGCCGAATTCACTCCCAAGTCGGTGGAAACCGCCGATCTGCGCACCTCGCTGGTCTATCGCATCCGGGTGGTGGTCAGCGATCCGGACGAGCAGCTCACCCAAGGCATGCCGGTCACCATCCGGCGCGCGCCATGAGTCCGTCGCCGACCATCGTCGCGCGCGGCCTGATCAAGCGTTTCGCCGGCAAGGCGGCGCTTGACGGCATCGATCTCAAGGTGCTTCCGGGCCGCATCGGCGGGCTGGTGGGGCCGGACGGCGCGGGCAAGACCACGCTGCTGCGGGTGCTGGCCGGTTTGCTGACCCCGGATGGCGGCGAGGCCAGCGTGTGCGGGCTCAATCCGGCGACCGACGGCGAAACCCTGCACGGCCGGATAGGCTACATGCCGCAAAAATTCGGCTTGTACGAAGACCTGAGCGTGCTGGAAAACCTGCGACTCTACGCCGACTTGCGCGGGGTGACGGGCGAGGCGCGCGAGCGAAGCTTCGCCCGCTTGCTGGCCTTCACCGATCTGGCCCGCTTTACCGACCGGCCGGCGGGCAAGCTGTCCGGCGGCATGAAGCAGAAGCTAGGCTTGGCCTGCTCCTTGCTGGGCGAGCCGCAGGCCCTGCTGCTGGACGAGCCCGGCGTCGGCGTCGATCCGATTTCGCGCCGCGAGCTGTGGCGGATGGTGCGTGAACTGGCGAGCGGCGGCATCAGCGTGCTGTGGAGCACCTCCTATCTGGACGAAGCCGAGCTGTGCGACGAGGTTTGCCTGATGAGCGAGGGCCGGGTCAAGGCGGCGGGCAGCCCGGCCGAACTGCGCGCGGCGATGGCCGAGCGCTGCCTGCTGTTGACCGGCATCGCCGGCAACAAGCGCCAGGTGCTGCAGCGGGTGCTGCGCCAGCCGCAGGTGATGGACGGCGCGATCCAGGGGCGGCATGTCCGGCTGGTGCTGCGCCGCGCCGGCGAGCAGCCGGACCTCGCGGCTTGCCAGGCGGGTCCGGGAGCCGCGCTTTCGCCCGCAGCGCCGCGCCTGGAAGACGCTTTCATCAGTCTCTTGGGCGGCGGGCCGGGCGGCGACTCGGTGCTGGCGGCGGTGATGCCCGAAGTGGCCGGCGGCGGCGAGGACGCGGTGATCGAAGCGCGGGCGCTGACCAAGCGTTTCGGCGACTTCGTGGCGACCGACGCCGTCAGCTTCCAGGTGGCGCGCGGCGAAATTTTCGGCCTGCTGGGCCCCAACGGCGCGGGCAAGTCCACCACGTTCAAGATGGAATGCGGTCTGCTCAAGCCCAGCAGCGGGCAGGCCTTGGTCAACGGACTGGATCTCAAGACCAGCCCCACCCAGGCCCGGCAGCAGCTGGGCTACATGGCGCAAAAATTCTCGCTGTACGCGCAACTGACGGTGCGGCAGAACCTGGCGTTTTTTTCCGGCATTTACGGCCTGGGCGGCGCGCGGCAGCAGGCCAGGATCGGGCAGATGGTGGAGGTATTCGGCCTGGAACCCTATCTGGACGGACCCACCGGGCCTTTGCCGCTGGGCTTCAAGCAGCGGCTGGCGCTGGCCTGCGCGGTGATGCACGAACC
This sequence comes from Xenophilus sp. AP218F, assembly GCA_002213445.1. Taxonomy (GTDB): domain Bacteria; phylum Pseudomonadota; class Gammaproteobacteria; order Burkholderiales; family Chromobacteriaceae; genus Chromobacterium. The sequence goes on from NJIE01000008.1 coordinate 379,650, forward strand.
CAGCCTGCTGTTTCTGGATGAGCCGACCTCCGGCGTGGACCCAGTCACGCGCCGCGAGTTCTGGACTCACATCAATGGTCTGGCCGACAAGGGCGTCACGGTGATGGTGACCACCCACTTCATGGACGAGGCGGAATACTGCGACCGCATCGCGCTGATCGACCGCGGCAGGATGCTGGCGCTGGGCGCGCCGGACGAACTGAAAGCGCGCGTGGCCAGCGAGGAGCGGCCCAATCCGACGATGGAGGACGCCTTCGTCGAGCTGGTGAAAAGGGCCGGGGCATGAGCGGCGCGAGCGGGCGGCGGCTGTGGGCCTTGTGCCGCAAGGAAAGCTTCCAGATCGTGCGCGACCCCAGCAGCGTGCTGATCGCCTTCATCCTGCCGGTGATGCTGCTGTTCGTCATGGGCTACGCGGTCAATCTGGACGCGGCGCACGTGCGCATCGGCCTGTTGCTGGAAGATCGCGGCGCGGCGGCGGCGCGACTGGCCGACGCCTTCGGCGGCTCCGCCGGCTTCGAGGTGCGTCCGGCGGCCAGCCGCGGCCAGTTGCTGGCGGACATGAGCGCCGGCAGGATACGCGGCGCGGTGGTGATTCCCTCCGACTTCAGCGCGCGCTGGCAGCGCGGCGACGCGCCGACGGCCCAGGTGCTGACCGACGGCGCGGAACCTAATACCGCCAGCTTCATCGCCGCCTACGCCGAGGCCGCCTGGCGGCATTGGCAAGCGCAGATGGCCGAGGACGCCGGCCAGCCGGCCGCGCCGGCGTTGACGGTGGAGCAGCGCGTCTGGTTCAACCCCAGCGCCGAAAGCCGCAATTTTCTGGTGCCGGGCACCATCGCCGTGGTGATGACCATCATCGGCGCGCTGCTGACCTCGCTGGTGGTGGCGCGGGAATGGGAGCGCGGCACGATGGAAGCGCTGCTGGCCACGCCGGTGACCAAGGTCGAGCTGTTGCTGTCAAAGATGCTGCCGTATTACCTGCTGGGCATCGCCGCCATGCTGTTGTGCCTGCTGGTGGCGGTGGGGGTGATGGGCGTGCCGTTCCGCGGCTCGCTGCCGGCGCTGTTCGGCGTATCCACGCTGTTTCTCGGCAACGCGCTGGGCCTGGGGTTATTCCTGTCCACCGTCACCCGCAACCAGTTCAACGCCGCCCAGGCCGCGCTGACCGCCGGCTACCTGCCGGCGCTGATGCTGTCGGGCTTCGTGTTCGAGATCGCCAGCATGCCGCAGCCCTTGCAGTGGCTGACCCACATCATTCCGGCCCGCTACTTCGCCAGTTCGCTGCAAACGCTGTTTCAGGCTGGCGTGATTCCCGGCGTGCTGCTGTTCAACGTCCTTTGCCTGACCCTGCTGGCCTGCTTCTGGCTGGGCCTTACCGCCGCCAAGACGCGGCGCACTCTGGATTGACGCCATGTGGCAACGACTGATGCGTTTGATCGTGAAGGAACTGCAGGCGCTGGCCGGCAACGCCCAGGGGCGCTTGCTGCTGATCGTGCCGGTGATCTTGCAGGTGATCGTGTTTCCGTTCGCGGCGACGCTGGAGGTGCGCAACGCCACGCTGGCGATTTACAACCAGGACGGCGGCGCGGTGACGGTGGAGCTGACGGCGCGGCTGTCGCGCGCCGCCGCGTTCAGCCGCATCGTGATGGTCAGGGATCAGCCTCGGCTGCGGCAGTTGCTGGACGATCAGGAAGCGCTGCTGGCGGTGGTGTTCCCGCCGGATTTCTCGCGCAAGCTGGCGCAAGGCGTCGGCGCGCCGGCGCAGATCATCGTCGACGGCCGGCGTTCCAACAGCGGGCAGATCGCCAGCGCCTACGTCGGCCAGGTGCTGGCCGATTACGCCGCAGAGGGGCGGGGCGGGCAGCCGCGGCTGGCGCTGCGCAATCTGTACAACCCCAATCTGGAGTTCCGCTGGCACGTGCTGCCCAGCCTGGTGGCCATCATCACCACCATAGGCTGTCTGATCGTCACCGCGCTGTCGGTGGCGCGCGAACGCGAGGAGGGCTCATTCGACCAGTTGCTGGTGTCGCCGCTGACGCCGGCCTACATCATGGCGGGCAAGGCGGCGCCGGGGGTGCTGGTGGCGCTGGGGCAGGGCAGCTTCATCGCGCTGGCGGCCGTGTGGGCCTACGGCGTGCCGTTTACCGGCTCCATCCCGCTGCTGTTGATTGGCATGGCTTGCTACGGCCTGGCGCTGGCGGGCATCGGCTTGTTCATCTCCTCGATCTCGTCCACCCAGCAGCAGGCTTTTCTCGGCGTGTTCGCCTTCATGGTGCCGGCGGTCATCCTGTCCGGCTACGTCTCCCCGATCGAGAACATGCCGGCGCCGCTGCAGTGCCTGGCCATGCTCAATCCGCTGGCCTACTTCATTCCCATGCTCAAGGGGCTGTTTCTAAAAGGCTTTGGCCTGTTCGATGTCTGGCCCTGTCTGTGGCCCTTGTTGCTGATCGCCTTGCTGACGCTGTCTTCCGCGCTGTGGATGTTCCGGCGGCATGTCGCCTGAGCCTGGCCGCGGGCAAAGAACGGCAGCCTGGGATTCTATGCCCCGGCAGATGGTTGCCGCACATAATGTTTTAATGCGAATTGATTCCGGTCAATCGCCTCAGCAGACTAAATTGCAGATGCAAGTGACAAATTGTTAAGGTTTGTTCACATTCAACTGCAAATGAGGTGTGCTCCCATGAAAGCCGGTTTCAGCAGAAGAAACGCATTGTTGTTGAGCGCGATGAGTTTGGCGTTGACGGCCTGCCTCGGCGGCGGTTCCGACGCCGACTCCAGCCAGGCGCAGCCTTACGGCAGCATGGCCGCCAAGGAGATGCGCGCGCTGGCGCAGGATTACAGCGGCCGGATCGTGGGCACGGCCCAGGGCGACAAGGCGGCGGCTTATCTGCAGTCGCGGCTGCAGGCCATGGGCTACGCGGTGCAATTGCAACCCTTTACCTTCACGACCAAGGCCGGCGTGAGCTATAGCAGCGTCAATGTCGTCGCCACCAAGCCCGGCAGCAGCGGCAAGACCGTCATCGTCGGCGCGCACTACGACAGCTCCAACGCCTATCTGGGCGCCAGCGCCCAAGGATCCCTGATGCCGGCCTTGCAAGGCCTGGACGACAACGCTTCCGGCGTGGGCGTGCTGCTGGAGCTGGCCAGCCGCCTCAAAAACACGGCGACCGCAGACACCATCCAGTTTGTTTCTTTCGGCGCCGAAGAAATGGGCTTGCGCGGCTCCGCCGCCTATCTCGCGCAGATGAGCGACGCCGACAAGAAGGCCACCCGTCTGATGGTGAACATGGATAGCCTGATCACCGGCGACACGATGTATTTCCATGCCGGCAAAGTCTCCACCGCCGCCAACGCCAAAGCGGGGGCGGCGCGCGACCTGGCTTTGCAGCTGGCGCGCCAGTACGGCATTCAAGCCGAAACCAATCCGGGGCTGGACGCCGCGTATCCCGCGGGAACCGGTTGCTGTTCGGATCAGGAAACCTTCGACGCGGCAGGCATTCCGGTACTGGCGGTGGAGGCCACCAACTGGAAGGTGGGCGATAACGACGGCTATCAGCAGGTGGCGGATGTCAGCCTGTTCCCCGCGCTGGCCTACCTGAAAGCCAGCGGCGCCAGCGCCAATACGCCTGCCGGCGCCACCTGGCACAACCCGGTTTACGACAACGTCGCCTATCTTGAAGCCAAGCTGCCGGGTCGAGTGGCGCAGCGCGCGGCGGATTTCAGCCGCATCCTGACGCCGCTCATCGCCGACGTCGCCAACGGCAAGCTGGCCTTGCAATAGACGGCGCGGCATGAGCGCAGTTTAGCGATACGCCTCGGCGCAAGCGGCGATGGCCGGATCGCTGCCCAGTTGCAGGCAGTGTCTGGCGTCGCCGCTTTTCTTGCGCGGCGCGCTCGGCGCGGCGGCGGGTTTGGCGCTGGGCAGAGCGGCCGCCGGCTTGGCGGCGACTGGAGCGGTTGGAGCGGCGGCAGCCGGCCGATCCGCAGACGCGGGGGCTGGCGCGATGGCGGGGGCCGGCGCGGGGGACTCGCCGGGGATCGCCGGCAGCTTGCCGCCGGGAACGAAGGGCTGTCCGTTCACCTGCATGCCCTTGGCGTTGAAGGTCAGCGTGCTGCTCAACTCCTTGCCGTTGTCCTTGAGCAGCCCCTGCGCGACCAAACCCTGCAGGGCGGCGTCGGCGGCGCGGGCGCGATCGGCCAGCTGGCTGTGATTCAAGGCGTCAAGCAGCTTGCGGTCCATGCGCGCCTCCAGTTCGCCGCTGGCGCGGCTTTGCAGCGCGGGCAGGGCGGCGAGCGACTTGAATGCGTCCGGCGGCAGATTCTTGCCGTCGAAGGACAGGCTCAGGCGGCTATGCCAACTGCCCTGCGGCAGGCTGAAGCTGAAATCGTCGACATGGAAGCCGGGCGAGTGCCGCAGCAGACCGCCTGCCGCTTGCAGCAAGGCTTCCAGGTCCGCGCCAGGATCCGTGGCTTTGCCTGCGGCCTGGCGCTGTTGCAGCGTCTTGAGCTGTTTTTGCAGCGCCAGAAACGCCGCCTTGTTCAGGTTGAGGTAAGAAAAGTCGAATTTCAGGTTGCTCAGCCGCAGCGGTTTGGGGCCGCTCAGCTGGCTGCCGGCCAGGCGGTTCTGATAGTAGATGTCGACGCTGTCGCCCTGATCGCGAACCTCGGCGTCCACAGTCAGGCCATCGGCCTGGAACAGCGTTTTGCCGCCCTGCTGGATATGAAAGCTCGCCAGCTGGCCGTGCTGGCGCGAGGCCCACGGCTGATCGGCTTGCTGCGCCGGGTGGGCGACGCCTTCTCCGGCCAGCTGATTGAATTGCGCGACGAGGGGCGCGCCGCCGGCGGCCGGGGCGAATTGCAGCTGCGCGCCGGCGGCATCGAAGCGGTATCTCAGCGGCTGTCCCTGGCGGCGATGCAGGGCGGCGTTCAGTTGCCTGATCGAGAGCCGCAAGCCATGGCTGTCGCTCCAGCTGAAGGCGGGGATCGATGCGCGCGTCACGGTTTCGCCGTCCATGCCTTTGACGCTGACGATGTCGGCCTGGATGGGCAGGCCGGCCGGATTGCCGGCGCCGTCGATCAGGCTGGGCGCGATGCGCGTTTCGCTCCAGCGCGAGAAGGGGATGGCGAACTGGTTGATGCGGTAATCCAGCGCCAGCGCGACGCCCCGCTTGCCGAAAGCCGGGGCGTAAACGACGCGGGCTTCGCTGAAAAACCAGCCCCGCTCCAGCTTCGCCAGGCGCACGCTAAACGGCAGGCCGGCGTCCTGGCCCAGTTGTTCCACTTGCTCGCGCAGCTCGTCTTCGGCTTGCTTTCCCACCATGTAAGGGACGATCAAGCCCCAGCCGGCAACCGCGATGATCCCCAGTCCCGTCAGCAGTTTTCGCGCGCTCATATCGGACGGCCTTGCAATGACAAATAATTTTCAGCATAGCAGCGCGGGGGTGGCGCTGGCCAGTTTCCGGCACCGAGGAGAGTCGGGAGGTCGGGGCAGGGTAGTCTGAAAAACACCATATATTGATTCATGGCAAATTCAGGCACTACATTTTGCAAAAATAGTCCGGACGCCGCCGGACGCATCGCTTAAAGTGTCGACTGCGTGAACCGGGCGACCTGCGCGCGCCCGGAATTTGAATCAACCGTTCGCCGTCGCCGGCGGACGACGAAAGGGAGAGCGGCCGACAATGTTGCAAGTGATCAAGCGTGATGGAGCAGTGGTGGGTTTTGATATCGGCAAGATCGTCAACGCTTGCCAGAAAGCGGCCGCGGCGGCCGGCCACGCCGAACCGGCACGTTTGGCCATTGCCGTGGCCGCGCGCGTGGAGAGCGCCTGCCGCGAGCTGTCGTCCGACGGCCGGCTGGACATCCCCACCATCCAGAAAATGGTGGAAGACGCGCTGATGCACGACTACCCGGAGGTGGCGCGGCTGTACATCCAGTACCGCCACGATCGCGACACCATCCGCTCGCACGGCTCGGAGCTGCACGCCAAGCTGATGGGCCTGGTGCACAAGACCGACGAAGAGGCCACCACCGAAAACGCCAACAAGGACGCCAACGTCTTTCCGGTGATGCGCGATCTGATGGCCGGCATCGTTTCCAAGCAGTTCGCCAGCACCTTCCTGCCCAAGGACATCCTGGAAGCGCACAATAGCGGCGACATCCACTTCCACGATCTGGATTACTCGCCCTTCCTGCCGTTCACCAACTGCTGCCTGGTGGATCTGAAGGGCATGCTGGAGCAAGGGTTCCGCCTGGGCAACGCCCAGATCGAAAGTCCCAAGTCGGTGGGGGTGGCCTGCGCCGTCACCGCCCAGATCATCGCCCAGGTGGCCAGCCACCAGTACGGCGGCACCACCATCCCCAATATCGACCAGACGCTGGCACCCTATGTGCGCAAGAGCTACCAGAAAAACCTGGCCGTCGCCCGCGAATACGGCATCGCCGAACCGGAGCGCTACGCCCGCGAGCGCACCGAGAAGGAAAGCTACGACGGCATCCAGGCCTGCGAGTATGAAATCAACACCCTGTTCAGCTCCAACGGCCAGCAACCCTTTGTCACCTTTTCCTTCGGCATGGGGACAAGCTGGGAAGAGCGCATCATCCAGCAGTCCATCCTCAAGGTGCGGATCAAGGGCCTGGGCAAGGAAGGCATCACCCCGGTCTTCCCCAAACTGGTGATGTTCCTGGACGAAGGCGTCAACCTTAGGCCGGAAGACCCCAACTACGACATCAAGCAGCTGGCGCTGGAGTGCACGTCCAAGCGCATGTATCCGGACATCATTTCCGCCCGGCTCAACCGCCAGATCACCGGCTCGTCGGTGCCGGTGTCGCCGATGGGCTGCCGCAGCTTCCTGTCGGTATGGAAGGATGAAAACGGCCGAGAGGTGCTGGACGGCCGCAACAACCTGGGCGTGGTCAGCCTCAATCTGCCGCGCATCGCCATTCTGGCCCAGGGCGATCCGGCGCGTTTCATGCGCTTGCTGGACGAGCGGCTTGGCCTGTGCTTCCGCGCGCTGATGCTGCGCATCGACCGTTTGAAGGGGGTGACCGCCAACGTCGCGCCCATTCTCTATACCGAAGGCGCGTTCGGCGCGCGGCTGCAGCCGCAGGACGAGATTCTGGCGCTGTTCCGGGGCGGCCGCGCCTCGATCTCGCTGGGCTATATCGGCCTGCACGAGGTGGGGACCTTGCTGTTCGGCCGGCACCCTGCCGACAGCGCCGAGGCGCGCGACTTCCTGCGCGGCGTGGTGCGCGCCATGCGCGAGGCCAGCCGCGGCTGGACCCGCGAAACCGGCTTCGGCTTCTCCTTGTACTCCACGCCCAGCGAGTCGCTGTGCCACCGCTTCTGCAAGCTGGACGAGCAGCGCTTCGGCAGGATAGAGGACGTCACCGACAAGGGTTATTACACCAACTCCTTCCACCTGGACGTGTACCGCAAGGTCAACCCGTTTGAAAAAATAGACTTTGAAGCCGGCTACGCCGAACTGGCCAGCGGCGGCCACATCACCTATGTTGAGCTGCCGAACATGAAGCACAACCTCCAGGCGCTGGAGCGCATCTGGGATTACGCGGTGGAGCGGGTGCCTTACTTCGGCAGCAACACGCCGGTGGACGCTTGCGGCAAATGCGGCTTCATGGGCGAGGCGCTGGCCACCGCCGACGGCTTCCAGTGCCCGCAGTGCGGCAATCACGACAGCGCCTCGCTGTCGGTGACGCGTCGCGTCTGCGGCTATCTGGGCAGCCCCAACGCGCGGCCGTTCAACGCCGGCAAGCAGAAGGAAGTGATGCGCCGGGTCAAGCACTTCGGCAACGAACACTGAGGCGGGCATGAATTACGATCGCTACTACACTTGCGATCTGGTCAACGGCGAAGGGGTGCGCGTCACCCTGTTCGTCACCGGTTGCCAGCACGCCTGCGAAGGCTGCTACAACCCGGCCACCTGGGATCGCAAGGCGGGACGGCCGTTTACCGACGCGGCGCGCGAAGAGCTGCTGGCGCACTGCGCCCATCACGACGGGCTGAGCCTGTCCGGCGGCGACCCGCTGCATCCGGCCAATCGCGCCGACATTCTCGAGCTGTGCCGGCTGTTCAAGGCGCGCTACCCGGGCAAGAACATCTGGCTGTGGACCGGCTACCAGTACGAGGAAGTGGCGGAGCTGGACATCATGCGCTTCGTCGACGTGGTGATAGACGGCAAATATCGCCGCGATCTGCCCACGGTTCAGCCTTGGCGCGGCTCGGACAATCAGCGGCTGATCCGGCTGCGCGGCGAATGAGACAGTTTGTGCCATGCAGCGTTTAAAATAATAGCCATGAGTGAGCGGCTATGGTCTATTGGCGTTTTGCCACGGCGGTGCGGGCCACCCGGCTCCCAGCCTGCGGGAGATGCCATGAATCAAACCATTGAACACGTCGCTTCCTATTACGCCCACAGCGCCAATGCCGCGCCTGCCCGCCCGCCGCTGGCGGGAAGCGTTCGCGCCGATGTCTGCGTGATCGGCGCGGGCTTCACCGGAATTTCCACGGCCTTGCACTTGGCCGAGGCCGGCTACAAGGTGGCGGTGCTGGAATCCGCGCGAGTGGGCTGGGGCGCTTCCGGCCGCAACGGCGGCCAGATCGTCAACAGCTACAGCCGCGACATGGACGTGATCGAGCGCCGCCACGGTCGCGAGGCTGCCCGGCTGCTGGGCGGCATGGCGTTCGAGGGCGGGCGCATCATTCGCGAGCGGGTGGAGCGTTACCGGATACAGTGCGACCTGAAGGACGGCAACGTCTTCGCCGCCCACACGGCCAAGCATCTGGCCGAATTGCGCGCCAAGGAAGCGTTGTGGCGGCGTTTCGGCCACGACGCGCTGGAACGGGTGGACCAGGCCGGCATGCGCCGGCTGGTGGATTCCGACCAATACTGCGGCGCCTTGCTCGACCGCTGGGGCGGCCATCTTCACCCGCTCAACCTGGTGCTGGGCGAGGCGGCGGCGCTGGAGTCGCTGGGCGGCGTGATCTACGAACAGTCGCCGGTGCGGGAGGTGGTGCCGGGCGCGGCGGCGATGGTGAATACCGACGCGGGCCAGGTGCGGGCCGATTTCGTGGTGGTGGCCGGCAACGCCTATCTTGGCGATCTGATTCCGGCGCTGGCCGAAAAGACCTTGCCTTGCGGCACCCAGGTCATCGCCACCGAGCCGCTGCCGGAGGCGCTGGCGCGCACGCTACTGCCGGGCGACAACTGCGTGGAAGACTGCAATTACCTGCTGGACTATTACCGCCTCACCGCCGACCATCGCCTGCTGTACGGCGGCGGCACCGTGTACGGCGCGCGCGACCCGGGCGCCATCGAACGCCTGATCCGTCCCAAGATGTTGAAGACCTTCCCCATGCTGGAGCGGGTCAAAGTGGAGTTCGCCTGGACCGGCAACTTCTCGCTGACGCTCAGCCGTCTGCCGCAGGCCGGCCGGCTTGGCGACAACATCTATTACTCGCAAGGCTGCAGCGGCCACGGCGTCACCTACACCCACCTGGCAGGGCGCATCCTGGCCGAGGCGATCCGCGGCCAGAGCGAACGCTTCGACGCTTTCGCCAAGCTGCCGCATTATCCTTTCCCGGGCGGGCAGCTGTTCCGCGTGCCGCTGTTGACGCTGGGCGCGTGGTGGTACGGGCTGCGCGATCGTTTCGGTTGGTGACGGCGGCGCGGGTTTGGCGCGCGGGGACAAGTCCGGTAAGATTGCGGCCGATTCTCGTTTACCAGACGGCCATCCGGCCGCGCGCCCCTTGTCCTGCGTCGATTGTTCCTGCCGGCGCGACGTTTCTGCGGAGTGATTCATGCGATACCTGGCGCGCTGCGTCCTGTTGTTTCTATGCTTGTGGCTGCCTTCGCTTCATCTGGGCGCGCAGCCGGCCGCCCAGCCCCCGTTTTCCGAACGGCAGCTGGACCAGGCGGCGGCCTACGGGCCGCTGTTCGCGTTCAGCAAGGCGGGCCGCACCCACTATCTGTACGGCACCATGCATATCGGCAAGCCGGAATACGCGGTGCCCGACCGCGCGCTATGGCGAGCGCTGCAGGATAGCGACGCCTTGCTGGTGGAGATCGACCCTGGCGAACGCGACACGTTGACCGAGCTGCTCAATCAGGCGCAACGCAACGCCGCCGGGCAGTGGCGCTTGCTGACCGAGGAAAACCGCCGGATCATGCGGCAGCTCGCTCCCAGGGAAGTCAGCGCCGAGCAGTTGCGTCGCTTCGCGCCGGGTCTGTGGCTCAGCCAGCTGGCGGTGGGCGAATTCCGCAAGAGCGGTTTGTCGCCGGACTACGGCCGCGATATGCAGCTGCTGTCGCTGGCGCGGCGACAAGGCCGCAAGGTGGTGGCGCTGGAGACCGCGCGGCAGCAGGGCGAATTGCTGCTCAAGCTGCCGGCCGGGGCCTTGAACGACTGGGTGCGGCAGACGCGGGACTGGCAGGGCGATCAGGCCGAGGCCTATAACCAGACGCTGATCCAGGCCTGGGAGCGCGGCGATCTGGCGGCCTTGCAGGCCATGATCGAGCAGCCGGGTTACGAGAAGTTCGGCGCGTGGATGCAAGAGGTCATGCTTGATCGCCGCAACCTGGCGATGGCCGAAGGCATCGAGCGGCTGGCGTCCGCGCAGCGGGTTTTCGTCGCGGTAGGCGCGCTGCACCTGGCAGGCCCGCAGGGCCTGGTGCGGCTGCTGCGGCAGCGCGGTTACGCGGTGAAGGCCGTGGACCGTTCCTGATTCATTTCAAAAAGGCAATACTATGTCCAAGCACGACAACCTGGCCATCATTCGCGCCACCTACGAGGGCGACTCCGAAGAAAACGGCCGCAACCTGCTGGCGGCGCTGGCGCCCGACGCCGCCTGGACCGAGGCGGCGGGCTTCCCTTACGCCGGCACCTTCGTCGGCGCGGACAGCATCATCGCCAATGTCTTCTCGCGGCTGGCCAGCGAGTGGGACGGCTATCGCGCGGCGGTGGATCGTTACTTCGCCGACGGCGATCACGTCATCGCCCAGGGCTTTTACCACGGCGTCTACCGCGCCACGGGCAAGTCCTTCAGCGCCGCTTTCGCCCACGTCTACACCCTGCGCGACGGCAAGATCGTCCGCTTCGAACAGATCGTGGACAGCGCCAAGGTGCGCGAGGCGATGCAGCCCTAGCCTGGCGGACGCCGGCGAAACAGCCCCCGCGCGCCGGGGGCTTTGTTTTGCCCGCTCAGGCGCGCAGCGGCACGTCGAGCAGCAGCGGCGCGTGGCCGGTCAGCTCGAAAAAGCGGGCCAGCTCGGCGGTGGGCACCGCCAGCGTGGCGGTGTTGACCAGCGGGTGGCAAAGAATGGCGGATTGACGCCAGATCGACAGATCGATGACCACCTGCACCTGCCGCTCGCGGTCGTTGACGGCGGCCAGCAGCGTCACCGCGCCAGGCTCCAGGCCCAGATGGGTTTTCAGCCGCTCGGCCGAGGCCAGGCGCAGTCCTTTGAGACCAAGCTTCTCGCCCAGCGCCCGGATGTCGACGCTGGCGTCGGCCGGCACCGCGACCAGCACGTGCCGCTTGCCCTTGCCGTCGCACAGGAACAGGTTCTTGGTTTTCGCGCCGGGCAGATCAGGCAGCAGGCGGTCGGCTTCCTCGCAGGTGTAGACCGCAGGATGCTCGAAGCGCTGGTAGCGCAACCCGTGCCGCGCCAGCAGTTGATACAGTTGTTTTTCCATTTTTTCCTCGCTAGGCAGCGGCGGTCCGGCCGGCGCAGAGCGTTTGCCAGGCCTGCCGCGCGGCCTGGATTTCGGCGGCGGCGTCGCCGCTGACATGGGCGCTCACAATCAAACCTTCTCCCAATATGAACAGGCTGAGGCTCAGGCCCGCAGGCAAGCCGGCGTCGCGACACAGGCCGGCCAGGCGGGCGCGCAGCGCCTGCTTGTGAGCCTGCGCGGCTAGGCGCGCCAAGGCGTTGGCCGCGCTGTATTCCGCGGCTGCATTGATGAAGGCGCAGCCGTGAAAATCCTCTTGCCGCGTCCAAGCGGCGATGAAATCCAGATAAGCCGCCGGGCGCGAATTTGGCGCCAGCGGTTCCAACCGCTGCTCCAGCGCCGCCATGAAGTCGTGGTGGCGTTTATCCAGCGCGGCGGCGATCAGGTTTTCCTTGGACGGAAAGTAGCGGTACAAGGTTTTCTTGCTGACGCCGGCTTCCTGGCAAAGCTGCTCGACGCCGGTGGCGTGGAAGCCCTGGCGATGAAACAGCTGCGAAGCGGCGTCGATCAGGGTGGGACTCTTTTTCATCGCGGCATTCGGCAGGTAAACAGCAAACAGTATTGCGCGCATGCGCGCCGAAGTAAACCGATCGGTTGACATGGAAAGCCGATCGGTTTGCTTTTAGTTCCCGATCAAAACCTGGGACCAGCATGGAAAATGGCCGCGCCGCCGCCCCCAAACCGCCGCCGTGGTTCTTGCTGCCGCCGGCCAGCCTGGGGGAGATGGCCGCCATCGCCATCAATGGCTTTTTAAGCCAGCTTGCCGGCGCGCCATGGCTGATGGCGCCCTTGGGCGCCAGCTGCATTCTTGCTTTTGGCGCGCCGGACAGCTCTCTGGCGCGGCCGCGCAGCATCATAGGCGGGCATCTCTTGTCCTGCCTGGTGAGTCTGCTGGCCTTGCGCCTGCCGGGCGATCGCTATCTGGCCGCGGCGCTGGCCGTCGGGTTGTCGCTGGCGCTGATGGCGCTTTGCCGCGGTTTGCATGCGCCAGCCGGAGCAACCCCTTTGCTGGCGATGGCCAGCCATCCGCAGCTGGTCTTCCTGCTGCCGCCGGTTCTGGCCGGTTCGCTGGCGATCGTGGCCGTGGCTTGGCTGATCAATAATCGGCGCGCGCCGGGCTCTTGCCCACGCTACTGGCTATGAAGGTCCGCGCCTGGACGGTTGCCGGCTGACTGGTTATCATCAATGCCTTTGTCATTGCAATTCGGAGCCGGGCGCATGTTCGATCTCATCAGGCGACGCTTCGCCGCCTTGCGGCCGCAAGTGGATTTCTGCTCGCTGCGCTACATCGAAGAAGACGGCGAAACCCTGGTCATGCGCCAGGGCAAAGCCCAGCCCTTGCAGCGCAAGCTCAGCCGCGGAGCGATGCTCACGGTGCTGGATCAAGGCGGCTACGGTTACGCCGCCACGGCGGACTTGTCCGAGGCCGGGCTGCGCCGCGCGCTGGACAGCGCTCGCGCCTGGGCGCGCGCCACGGCCGATATCAGCGTGCTGGATTACCGCGCCATCCGCTTGCCGCATCCGCGCGGCGCGTATCGGGGGGCGGGCTGCGAAGGTTCGCTGGACTGGCCGCGCCGCGAGCTGATGGAGATGCTGGCGCAAGAGTCGGCCGCGGCGAAGGGCGAGGACGCGCGCATTGTCGATTGGTCGGCAGGCCTGAGCAGGCTGGATGTCGCCGAGCTGTATCTGACCTCGGGCGGCGGCGACGTGGAGCAGCATTTTCGCAGCGTGCAGCCTTCGCTGGCGGTAACGGCGTTTGCGGACGGCAAGGTGCAGACCCGCAGCCTGGGCGGCCAGTACGGCGGCCTGTGCCGGCAGGGCGGCTTGTCCTTGCTGGACGAGGCGGGTTGGCGCGGCGCGGGCGCGCGGGTAGCCGACGAGGCCTTGCAGCTTCTGGCCGCGCCTAACTGTCCCGGCGGCAAGATGGATCTCCTGTTGATGCCGGAACAGATGATGCTGCAAATCCACGAAAGCATCGGCCATCCGCTGGAGCTGGACCGCATCTTGGGCGACGAGCGCAATATGGCTGGCGCCAGCTTCGTCACGCTGGACATGTTCGGGCACTACCAATACGGCTCCGAATTGCTCAACGTCACCTTCGATCCCACCTTGCGCCATGAGTTCGCCAGCTACGGCTGGGATCACGAAGGCCGCCCGGCGGAGAAGGTCTGGCTGATCCGCGACGGCGTGCTCAAGCAACCGCTGGGCGGCCAGGTGTCGGCGGCGCGCGCGGCCGCGCTCGGTTTTCCGCTGACCGGCGTGGCCAACAGCCGCGTCAGCGGCTGGAGTCGGCCGGCCATAGACCGGATGGCCAATCTCAACGTGGAGCCTGGCGATCAGTCCTTTTCGCAGCTGGTGGCGGGCATCGAGCGCGGCGTGCTGATGCAGACCAATGTCAGCTGGTCCATCGACGATTCGCGCAACAAGTTCCAGTTCGGCTGCGAATGGGGGCAGTTGATAGAAAACGGCGAACTCAAGGGCGTGGTGCGCAATCCCAACTATCGCGGCGTCTCGGCCACGTTCTGGCGTTCGCTCAAGGCGGTGGGCGATGCCGACACCTTCGCCGTGCTGGGCACGCCGTACTGCGGCAAGGGCGAACCCAACCAGGTGATCCGGGTAGGGCATGCCGCGCCGGCGTGCGTGTTCGCCGATGTGGACGTTTTCGGAGGAGAGGGCTGATGCGCGCGCATTTTCAGAAGCTGGCGGAGCATGTCGCAACCTTGCTGTCGGCGGGCGAAGCCTTCACGCTCTGGCTGCAAGCGGAAAACACCGATTTTGTCCGCTTCAATCACGGCAAGGTGCGTCAGGCGGGCGAAGTGAGGCTGGCGGCGCTGGATCTCGCCTTGCTTCGCGGCCAGCGCCAGGCGGAGCAATCCCTGAATCTGTCCGGAGGCGATGACGATTTCGCGCTGCTGGATGCAATTGTGCCGCAGCTGCGCGCGGCGCTTGACGACGTGGCGGACGATCCCTTCCTGTTGATCAATCGCGAGCCGGCATCCAGCGAGCGGGTCCAGGCGTCGGCGCTGCCGGCCAGCGCCGTCATGGCGGCCGATATCGCCGCGGCCGCCGCGGAGCGGGACCTGGTCGGCCTGCTGGCCAGCGGCGAGATGATGTTCGGCTTCGCCAATAGCCTGGGGCAATTCAACTGGCAGCACAGCGCCAGCTGGAATTTTGACTGGAGCGTGTACGCGCATGGCGACAAGGCGGTCAAATGCGGCATGGCTGGCAGCCGCTGGTCCGGCCCGGAGGCGGCGCAGGCCATCGCCGAGGCCGCCGGGCAGCTGGCATGGCTGCAGCGCCCGCCCAGGACGCTGCAGCCCGGCGCGTATCGGGCCTATTTCGCGCCGGCGGCGCTGGGCGCGCTGTTGTCCATGCTCAACTGGGGCGGCTGGTCGGAGAAGGAGGTTCGCAGCAAGCGCAGCCCGCTGCTCAGGCTGGTGGAGGGGCAGGTTCGCTTGTCGCCGCTTGTGACGCTGAGCGAAGCCAACGCCGCAGGCCTCGCGCCTTTGTTCCAGCAGCAGGGTTTTTCGCGGCCGGAGCGGGTGGATCTGATCGTGGAAGGCAAGCATCGCCAGAGCCTGGTCAGCCCGCGCTCGGCCAGCGAGTTCGGCCTGGCCGGCAACGGCGCCGCCGCCTGGGAAGCGGCCGAGTCGCTGGAAATGGCGGCGGGCAGCCTGCCCACTCGCGACGTGTTGCGCGCCCTGGGCACCGGCGTGTACGTTTCCAATCTCTGGTATCTCAATTTTTCCGACCGCGCAGCCTGCCGCGTCACCGGCATGACCCGTTTCGCCTGTTTCTGGGTGGAGGATGGCGAGATCGTCGCCCCGCTGTCGGTCATGCGCTTCGACGACAGCCTGTACCAGTTGCTGGGCGAACGGCTGGAAGCGCTGACGACGGAGCGGACATTCATGGCCGACAGCGCCAGCTACGCCGGGCGCTCCACCCGCAGTCAGCATCTGCCCGGCGCGCTGGTCGGCGCTTTTCATTTCAGCCTGTAGCCGGGGGACGCGAGGCCTTGCGTGCCTGGCGTTTGATCTGCGGCAGCCGGCTTGTATCCAATCGCCAGTTTGGCTGACGCGGCCTGGCCTGCGTGATAAAGTGACCCTCTGAATTTTTCCGGCGCTTGCCCCGAGCAAGCGCCGTTTGCCAGCGCCGGCGCCGTGTTTCGCGCCGTCGCCGCCATTCTGAACAAGGAATCGTCTGTGACCGATATGATCCAACTCGAACCGAAGGCCGTTTGGGAGCACTTTCAAACCCTGTGCGACATCCCGCGTCCGTCCAAGCACGAACAGCAACTGCGCGACTACCTGAAGGGCTGGGCGGAACTGCGCGGTCTGGAAACCACCGTCGACGAGGTCGGCAACCTGATCGTGCGCAAGCCGGCCACGCCGGGCTTTGAAAACCGCGCCGGCGTGGTGCTGCAAGGCCACCTGGACATGGTTTGCCAGGCCAATAGCGGCACCGAGCACGACTTCTTCAAGGACCCGATCCGCCCGGTGCTGAAGGACGGCTGGCTGGTGGCGGAAAACACCACGCTGGGCGCCGACAACGGCATCGGCGTGGCGATGGGCATGGCGGTGCTCGGCAGCGACGATGTCGAGCACGGCCCGATCGAAGTGCTGATGACGCTGGACGAGGAAGCCGGCATGGGCGGCGCGCTGGGCCTGGGCACCGGCTTGCTGCAGGGCCAGTTCCTGATCAACCTCGACACCGAAGAGTGGGGCGAATTCTACATGGGCTGCGCCGGCGGCGTGGACGTCAACGTCAGCCGCG
Source organism: Xenophilus sp. AP218F (assembly GCA_002213445.1). Lineage (GTDB taxonomy): Bacteria > Pseudomonadota > Gammaproteobacteria > Burkholderiales > Chromobacteriaceae > Chromobacterium. The sequence continues at coordinate 396,171 of NJIE01000008.1, forward strand.
GCTACCAGAGCGAAGCGCTGCCGGCAGGCTATCAGGCCGCCAGCCTGGTGGTGAAGGGCCTGACCGGCGGCCACTCCGGCGCCGACATCCATCTGGGCCGCGGCAACGCCAACAAGATCCTGATCCGCCTGATTCGCGAGCTGGAAGCCGAAACCACGCTGCGCCTGGCGTCGCTGAAGGGCGGCACTGCCCGCAACGCGCTGTCGCGCGAGGCATTCGCCGTGGTCGCCTATCCCGCGGCCGACGCGGGCAAGGTGGCCGCCAAGCTCGACGCCTTCCAGAGCCTGCTGCGCTTCGAGCTGGCCGGCGTGGATGAAGGCGTGACGGTGCAGTCCGCCGCCGCCGGCGCCGAGAGCGTGCTGGCGCGCGCCGATCAGGAAGCGATCCTGGCCGCGCTGCACGCCGCGCCGCACGGCGTCAAGCGCATGAGCCAGCGCGTGGCAGGCGTGGTGGAAACCTCCAACAACCTGGGCGTGGTAAGCGTCGAGGGCGGCAAGGTGTTCGCCAACCTGATGGTGCGCTCGCTGCTGGATTCCGGCACCTGGATGCTGGCGCGCGAAGTGGAAAGCCTGTTCCGCCTGGCGGCCTTCGAGGTGCAAATGGAAGGCGGCTATCCGGGCTGGGCGCCGAACCCCGAGTCCAAGCTGCTGGCCCTGTTCAAGGAGGTTTACGCCAAGGAGTTCGGCGGCGAGGCCAAGGTGCAGGTGATTCACGCCGGTCTGGAGTGCGGCATCCTGGGTTCCAAGTACCCCGGCATGGACATGGTGTCGTTCGGTCCGAACATTCGCGGCGCGCACGCGCCGGGCGAGCGGGTGGAAGTGGAGTCGGTCGGCAAGGCCTGGCATCTGCTCAAGGCTGTGCTCAAGGCTGTGCCGGCGCGCTGAGCCGGCAAGGGCGGCCCGCCTTGCGCGGGCGGCGAAAAAAGGGAACGCCAATCGGTGTTCCCTTTTTTCTTGAGCGCGGCGGTTCGCGTTCAAGAAAGCGTCGCGAGACAAACGCGGCGCTTGCGGCGGCAGGGCCTTACTCGGCTTGCTCCTTGTCGCTGGCCAGCTCCAGCTGCGCCAGCTTGACGCGCTTGTCCGCGGACAGGCGTTGTTGCAGCGACAGCAGCTCGGCCTGCGGCGGGGTGTCGAACACCACCACGCTTTGGGTGCGGTAGCGCGCTTTCAGGCCGTAGTCGCGCGCCAGGGCCGCTTCCTGCTGCGGGGCGGCCAATTGCACCAGCACCACGCCGCTGGCTTTGGCCGGTTCGAACTGGCGCGCCGGCTGCAGCACGTCGCCGCGCTTGAGCGTCGGCGCGCCGCCGCCGGCGCTGCGTTTGGCGCTCAGGCCGAACGACGAAGCGCCGCTGCCGGCGCCCGGCTTGTAGTAGGTTTTGCCATTGATGACGATGGCCTGGCCGGTCGGTTTCGGCTGGAAGGGCAGGTCGGCGGCGTGCGCCGCGCCGGCGGCCAAGAGGCCGGCCAGAATCAGTTTCAGTTTCATGTCGCGCTCCTGTGGCCGAAGAAGCGGATGGACCACGACTTCAGGCGGCCTTCGGCGTTGGGCAGGGAATAGGTGGTGTTTTGGCCGTCCTGGCGATAGACGAACTTGTATTCGTCGCCGTTGGTGTCGATGACGCGCAAGCGCCATTGTCCCTTGGCCGATTCGCCGTAAAAGTGATTGGACAGCAGACGTTGCTGGTTGAGGCCGTATTTCTCGCTCACCAGCGCGGTGCGCGGCGAGAGCAGGACCGAGCGGGTGCCGGACGGCGAAATCAGCTCCACCGCCAGATCGTTGGCGCGGCCGTGTTCGGCGTCGATCAGCACTTGCACCGCCTCCACGGTGAGATTGTCGGCGTGGGTGTATACGCTCTGCACGCCGCGCTCGTCGGCGTCGGGAATGGCGGCTTGCGCGGCGATGGTCTGCCAGCGGGTTTTCTCCAGCGGAGGCAGCGGCTTGTTGTAGAACAAGGCCTTTTCAACCGCCTTGTCCACGTTGATCAGGCCAAAGCCGTAGAACTGGTGGAAGGACAAGCCGGCAGCGTTTTTCTGCCAGCCCGGAATGGCCTGATAGCTGTGGCGGCCGCCGGCCTTGTCCTGGAACGCCAGCGAAACGCCTGGTTGCGCGGCGTCCACCTTGCGGGCGGTGGTGATCATGATGTGGCGCACGTCGCGCGCGGTCAGCGCCGGGTTGGCCGACATCACCAGCGCGAACGAGCCCGAGGTGGACGGCGCGGCCGAAGAGGTGCCGTTCATCACCGCATTGAAGTTGCAGTTCGGATCCAGCGCGTTGCCGCCATGCAGGCTGTTTGGCGTTTTGCCCTGCACGTTGTAGCCGTTCTGGCAACCGGTCAAGTCGGTGGTGACCATGGCCGGCGAATCGGTGCCGTATTCGCCGCCGGGAGCGGTGAGCAGCACGTTGGCGCCGACGGACGAGTACGAGGAGCGCACGCCATCGGCGTTAAGCGCCGACACCACCACGTTCCAGTAGTTGCTGTTGTCCAGCGACAGGTTGGAGTCCTGCACCGGCAGGCCGTTGTTGTTGTCGAAGCCCAGGATCTGGCCCGCGCCCACCCGGAAGCGCTGGTAGGCGTTGCCCGCCGACTTGACGAACACTGCGCCGCGGCCCCAGTGGCTGTTGCGGCTGACGTCTTCGTAGGTTTCTTCTTCGGTGCGCAGTTCCAGGTCGGCGTCGGGGTTGCCCGGCGTGGAGCGGACGGAGGATGAGCCGTAGCTCTGGTTGAAGACGCGCGCGTCGGTCAGCCTGTCCAGCGGCCGTCCGTCCGGCTGCTTGCCGTGAGCCAGCAGCCAGCCGTCCAGGGTCTGGGCCTTGAGCCAGTTGAAACCCTTCAGGCTGGCGGAGGGCGCGATGCCGCGTCCGCCTATGCCGTTGAAGCCGACGGCGGCGGCGATGCCGGCCACCGACGTGCCGTGGGCGTCATCGGCGTTGTCGGGGCTGGGATCGTCGCTGCCGGTGACCAGGTTTTTGGAGCCGGGCACGATGTTGGCTGCCAGGTCCGGATGCTTGATCTCCAGGCCGTCGTCGATAACCGCGATGGTGGCGCCCACGCCGCGGATGCCGCGCAAGTGGGTGAATCCCAGGTTGAGATCGACGCCGGGCACGCCGCCGCGTTTGGAAAAGGCGTTTTGTCCTGTGTTTTGCAGGTGCCATTGCTGGGAAACCAGGGGGTCTCCCGCTTGCAAGGGCGTGGCGGCGTGGCCGGCCATAGAGGCCAGCGCCAGCGAAACCGCGCCAGCGGTCATGTGGATGCGCATTGCTTCTCCTAAGTTTGTTTTTTATTGCCAGCATGAATCGGCGCGCGCCGTCATGTGGTTTTTTGATACTAAAGGAGTATTGAAATACGCGAAATACCCTAAAAGCATATTTTAATGCGGATTGGGGATATTGCCATGCGGGGCTGATGGCTGCGTTTGCTTGTGAGCGAGATTGGGATTTGTCAGAAAGAATGAAAAACGGCCCGAAGCGGGCCGTGGGGAACGCGCCGATATCAGTCTATCTTGGCCAGCGTGTCGAAATTGCTATGGCTGCAATCCTCGAACTCTTGCTGCGGCGCCTTGAGTTTGATCTGATAAGATTTGCCTTGCGCGGTAAGAATCAATTCTCGATCCGCCGCCGTCAGGTGCCGGGGCATCAGGAACCAGCGTTGTCCCTTGCGTGAGTTGGGCTGGGTGATGTAGATGGCGGTGACGGGCGGGCTGTCCGGCTGGCTCGGGTCCAGCAGCGATACGCCAACCGGCGTTTGCCCCAGAATTTCCAGGCCTACCTTGGTGCCGTTGCTTTGGCGCAGAATGCGGCGGATCACGCCAAGCAGCAGCGGATGGGTTTCCGTCTTGATCAGCGCCAGCCGGCCGATGGCCAACTGCTCGACGGACTTGCCGACGAAGGTCAGGCCCATGCCGGTGCTGCTGATGTCGTTGATGCGCCATTCTTCGCTGGAGTCGCCCTCGGGGCCGCCGACATCCTGAACCTTGATCTGGAAGGCGATCTTGTCGAAGCCGATATTCACCTGGGCGCTGGAAGTGTGCAGGGAGCGTTCCGACTTGCGCAGGGATTTGCCGCCGTCGTTGGACCAGCGGATGGCCAGCTTTTCGCACAGATTGGCCCAGTCTTCCTGACTCAGCTCGGTATGCAGCGCGGCCAAGGTGGAGGGCAGGCGGTTGTCCAGGTCGAACATGAGGTCGGCCAGGCGGCTGGTGATCTCATAGGTGGACCAATAACGGTGCCATTTGCCGGCCATGCCGCGCAGCATCGGCTGCGGCGGTTCGGGCATGGCCAGGTTGTAGACGAAAACCGGCGTTTCGCTGGGCGGCTGTTTTTCCAGCGGCACGTTCTGGCTGAGGATCAGCAACAGCTGGTCCACCGCCACGATTTCCTTGTGCAGCATGTTCTCGGTCTGCGCCAGATACAGCATGCCGGCCTGGATCAGCAGGTGTTCGCAGCTGATTTCCTGCTTGTGGTCCGGATACAGCAGCAGCGGCGCGCGGGCAAAGCCTTCTTCTTCCGCGTGGGTGTAAAAGCGGAAAGCCTGTTGCCAGGCGGTGCCTTCCGGTTTCAGATAGCGCAGCGCGTTCCAGGCGATCAGGCGCATCTGGTGATGCAGCCCGCGCAGGGTGGCCAGCTGGATTTCCGCGTCGGAAACCTGGTTGCCGTTGTGCTTGTAGAGGCGCAGGCAGATCTGATAGGCGTTGGTCAGCTCGTGCCAATAAGCGAGGATGGTGGGCAGATAGCTTTTGCTGCCGCCTTGGGATTGGAGATAGTCCTGACACAGTTGCTGATGTATGCTGCCCGCTTTGTCGTCCACGTACAGCAGCGTCTTGATGCGCTCCTTGAACGACATCTCGGTGTCGGCGTTGATCTTGGCGATGGCCTTGATGATTTCCACCAGCGCCGTGAAGTATTCGGCTTGCGGCAGGTCGCGGACCAGCAGGGTGGCGGACTGCGCCACGCCCGAAGCGGGCGTGTTCTTGCTGAGCATGGAGCTGACGAGGGATTTGAAATCAAACATTGAGCCGAGCTTTATTGGGTGAAGTTATGTTCTCGATTTATATGTCAGTATATCTTAAGTCGCGTGCTGGCGATGGTGAAACCATATTCTTAATCTAATCGATATGTCTTATTTTCGCGGTTCTTTTTCAAGGCAATTGTTGCGAGTCTTGCTGCCCTCGCTCATGGCGCTGGGACAGCCCTTGGCGCACGCGGCTGAGCCGCCGCAAGGCGTCGGCGTGGTGCTGGGAGGCGGCGGCGCGCGCGGATTTGCCCACCTTGGCGTGCTCAAGGAGCTGGAGCGCCTGCGCATTCCCATCGCCTGCATTGCCGGAACCAGCGCCGGCGCGTTGATTGGCGGGATTTATGCCAACGGCCTGCCTCTTGACGAGATGGAGCGCGAGTTCGACCAGGCCGATTGGGAGCAGATGCTGTCCGGCAAGCCCAACCGCGCCGAGGTTCCTTACGACCGCAAGCGGGATGATTACAAAAACTATCTGGATGTGACTTTCGGGGTGAAGGACGGAGCCATGCGGGTGCCGCGCGGGGCCATCAACTCCCAGGCCATCGATCTCTACATCCACCGGCTGACTCGCGACCGGGTGATCGACGACTTCGACAAGCTGCCGATTCCGTTCCGGGCGGTGGCGGCGGACTTGCTGACCGGCGAGCCGGTGGTATTCAAGCAGGGCGCCTTGTCGCGCGCCTTGCGCGCCAGCATGGCGGTGCCCGGCGTATTCGACCTGGTGGAGGAGGATGGCAAGCTGCTGGTGGACGGCGCGATCGCTCGCAACGTGCCGGTACAGGATGTCAAAGGCCGTTGCGCCAAGCACGTGATCGTGATCGACGTGGGCTCGCCCCTGCTCAAATCCAGCGAAATCCAGACCTTGTTCGACGTGGTGGCGCAAAGCTCGAATCTGGCGGTCAGTCGAAACGTCAGGGGGCAAATGCGCTTGCTGGACGAAAAGGACATCGTGATCCGTCCGGACCTGAACGGTTATACCGCCGCGTCGTTCGGCGACCATCAGGCCATCGCCGCGCGCGGCGCGGCGGCGGCGCGCGCCTTGCAGGACAAGCTGGCGGCTTATTCGGTTTCCAAGGAGGCCTACGCCGCCTGGCAAAAACGCCTGGTGAAACCGCGCTACCCCGTGCTGGACGAGATTCAGGTCGAAGGCGGGGAGGTTTCGAAAATCAGACAGGCAGGGTTGGCCAAGTCATTGGCGGTGGCGGGCGCGGCCGAATCGGTAAGCCATGCGCAGGGCAAGCTGAACGAGGCTTTCGCCTCCGGCGGCTATGACAAGATCGGCTACCGGGTGGAGGAGATTTCCGGCCGCAACGTGATGACGGTGATGCCGGTGGAGCGCAGCATCGGCACCAACTATCTGCACTTCGGCTTGACGTTGAGCAGCGATACGCCTGGGGACAGCCACTTCAACTTCCTGGCTTCGCACGAGTGGACCGACATCAACTCGGCAGGCGCGTCCTGGCGCAATGCGGTGTCCACCGGGCATGATCGCCTGTTTAAGACCGAGTTCTACCAGCCGCTGGGCGCGGGCAATCCCATGTTCGTCGCGGCCTCTCTCGGCTATCGCGAACAGCTGTACCCCTTCTATGCCGAGGATCATATCGTTCTGGGGCAGTTGCAGAACAATATCCTCAGCACGCAACTGAACGCCGGCTGGGCGCTCGGCAAGTACGGGGAGTTCCGCCTCGGCGTCTATCACGACGACAACCGGATACAGCCGTCGATCGGCAGTTCCGACCCGGACCTGAATCAGCGCTACCTGGACATCGGCGTGCAAACCAGCCTGGTGGTGGACCAGTTCGACAATCCGCGCTGGCCGCGCAACGGGTATTATTTCAGCGGCAAGCTCAGCTCGGGCATGCCCTCCTGGGGCAGCGACGTGAATCAGAAGGCTTATGATCTGACCGCCGAAACCGCCTCCACCTATGGCGACCTGACCGCTCGGCTGACCTTCAAAGCGCGAGGCATCGCCGCCGATAGCCGCAACGGCGATTTCGTGCCGCAGACGCTGGGCGGCTTCCTCAATCTGACGGGTTACCAGACGGGCGAGCTGCTGGGCGATCAGGTGGCGCTGGCCCGGCTGATGATGTACTGGCGCGCGGCCTCGCTGCCCTCGGTGCTGGGATCGGGCTTGTACGCCGGGGTCTCTCTGGAGGCGGGGCGCGTATGGGGGCACGATTGGTTTAATCCTTCGCAACGCTGGATACCTGCCGGGTCAGTATTCTTGGGCGCAGATACCATTCTGGGGCCGTTCTTCATCGGCATGGGCACGGCCCGGGGAGGCCAGCTAACCGGCTATATCTATCTGGGCGTCAACTACTGAGACTGGCCCAGTCATGCCCGTCAGCCCTGCTTGCCGGTTCTCGGCGGCAGGGCTTTTTACTGTCCTTTCGATCTGTGGTTATTGCGCCAATCTGTTCCCAATCCCCGCGCCAGGCGGCTCGCGGCGTATCGACGCAGCATTAGAAAATACAAACGTTTGAATTGTTGCTGGTTTTTTATGGCGATGTTGTTTATCCCGATAGTTGGGCGCAGCGGCCGCTGCGCTCGTTTCATCAAAAAAATATCGAGGAGATGGCAATGAAGAAATCATGGACGCGGCTGCTGCTGATCTTGTTTCTGACGCTGGGCGCGGCGGCATCGCCAGCGTGGGCCGGCAGCGGCTATACCCAGACGCGTTACCCGATCGTGCTGGTGCATGGCCTGTTCGGCTTTGGGCAATTGCTGGGCGTGGATTATTTCTATCAGGTGCCGGCGGCGCTGCAGGCGGATGGCGCGCAGGTGTTCGTCGCCCAGGTGTCGGCGACGGCCAGCAACGAGCAGCGCGGCGAGCAGCTGTTGCAGCAGGTGCAACGCATCCTGGCGATCAGCGGCGCGGCCAAGGTCAATCTGATCGGCCACAGCCAGGGCGCGCCTACCGCGCGCTACGTGGCGGGGGTGCGTCCCGATCTGGTGGCGTCGGTGACGTCGGTGGGCGGCGTCAACAAAGGCTCGACGGTTGCCGACGTGGTCAGCGGTCTGGCCCCGGACGGCACCGTCAGTCAGGCGGTGGCCGTGGCGGCGGCCAAGGCGCTGTCCAGCATCATCCAGTTTTTCTCCGGGGCCAGCCAGCTGCCCCAGCAGCCGCTGGGCGCGCTCGATTCGCTCACCACGCAGGGCTCGGCCGCGTTCAACGCCAAATTCCCAGGCGGCGTGCCGGCGTCCGCCTGCGGCGAGGGCGACTACCAGGCCAACGGCGTGCGTTATTACTCCTGGACGGGCGTCTCGACCGTCACCAATATCCTCGACCCGCTCAGCATTCCGATGGGGGCGGTGGGGCTGGCGTTCGGCAAGACGCCTTCCGACGGGCTGGTATCGGTTTGCTCGGCCCATCTGGGGCAGGTGATCCGCGACAATTACCGGATGAACCACCTGAACGAAATCAACCAGAGCTTTGGCTTGGTGGACTGGTTTGAGGTCAACCCGGTCACGCTTTACCGGCAGCACGCCAACCGTCTGAAAAGCGCGGGCTTGTGACATGCGCGGCCGCTCAGGATGGATGGCGGCCGCATTGGCGGCGGCCTGCGGTTTGGCATGGTGGTTGTCGCCTGGCGAGGAGGCCGCCCCTGTCGTCCGCGCTTCGCTTGCGCAAGCGGCTTCGCAGTCGGGCACGACGGTCGATGGACGGGCGCAAGTCGAGCTCGGCGGAGAGTTGCGAGTCGATGCCGCTTTGCGGCGGCTTTTCGATTACCACCTGGCCAGTTACGGCGAGAAGGAAATGAACGCGATTCGTCTGGCGGTGAAGCAGTCGCTGCGGGAGAGCCTGACCGGGCGGCCCTTGCAGCAGGCTCTGGCGCTGTTTGAGCGCTATCTGGCTTATCGTCAGTCTTTGGCGGGTTGGCGGCCGGCGGCTGGCGCAGATCTGGCCGACAGGTTGACGCGGGTGGCGGATGCCCGTCGGCAGTATTTTTCCGCCGCCGAGATCGAGGGTCTGTTCGGCGAAGAAGACGCTTATGATCGCTTCACCGCGCAGCGTCTGCGCCTTCTGGCGGCGCCGGGTTTGTCGGCGGCGGAAAAGGCCGCGCGATTGCAAGCGCTGGAGGCGAGCTTGCCCGAGGCGCTGAGAGCGGCGCGGCAAGCGCCGCTCAAGCCGCAGCGCCTGGCCGAGGCGGAAGCCGCCCTGCGCAAGAGCGGCGGAGGCGAGCAGGAAATCTACGCTTTGCGCAGCCAGATGGCGGGGCAGGCGGCGGCGGACAGACTTGGGCAGCTGGATAAGGAAGAAGAGCGTTGGCGGCAGCGCATCGACGCTTATCTGGCGCAGCGGCGGCAGCTCCAAGCCGACGCCGCTATCGGCGACGCGAACCGCCGGCAGGCGCTGGCGGCGCTGGAGGCGGCCAGCTTCAATCCGCAAGAGCGCTTGCGTTTGGGCGCGTACCTGCCATGAAAAAGCCGGCCGTTTGCAACGGCCGGCATGTTTGTCGCAGCGCTCGCGCTCAGGCGGGCTGGCGGGCGAACAGTCTGGCCAGCGCCTCGCCAGGCTCCGGCTCGCGCATGAAAGCCTCGCCCACCAGGAAGCTGTGCACGCCGCTGCTGCGCATCAGCAGGACGTCTTCGGCGCTGGCGATGCCGCTTTCCGTGACGGCGATGCGGCCGTTGTCGATGCGCGGCAGCAGTTTGAGCGTGGTGGCGAGGCTGACTTCGAAGCTGCGAAGATTGCGATTGTTGACGCCGATCAGCTCGGTTTTCAGCTGCAGGGCGGCGTCCAGTTCCGTTTCGTTGTGCACCTCGGCCAGCACCGCCATGCCAAGCTCGCTGGCCAAAGACTCCAGCGCCAGCATCGTGGATAAAGGCAGCGCCGCGGCGATCAGCAGCACGCAGTCCGCGCCCATGGCGCGGGCTTCGTAGATCTGATACTCGTCCACCATGAAGTCCTTGCGCAGCACCGGCAGGCGGCAGGCGGCGCGGGCGGTTTGCAGATAACTGGCGTCGCCTTGGAAATACTGCCTGTCGGTGAGCACCGACAGACAGGCCGCGCCATGGCCGGCGTAGCTGGCGGCGATGGCGGCCGGGTCGAAGTTTTCCCGGATGATGCCTTTGCTGGGGCTGGCTTTCTTGATCTCGGCGATCACGGCAGCCTGGCCCAGAGCGTGTCTGGCGCGCATTGCGGCGACAAAGTCGCGCCGCTCCCCGCGGGCTTCCGCGGCGGCGCGGACGTCGGCCAGCGGGCGGGCTTGGCGCGCGGCGGCGACTTCTTGGTGTTTGGTGGCGATGATGGCGTTGAGAATGTCGGACATGCTGGCTTCTTCGTCAAACAGCGAATCGATCATCATGCAGAACAATCCGATGGCTGACAAGCGAAACCACCCGCCGGCGGGAGATGCGTCAGGGGCTGAATTCCGCGGATTTCATCAAGTCGAGCGAGATCTTGTCCAGCGATTCCTTGACCAGAATGAATTCGTTGTCGTTGAAGTCGATGCGGCTGCTTTCGTGGTGGTCCGGGTGACGTATGACGCTGCGGATGTGGGCGCTATTGATCAGGATTTCGGTGCTGACCGCGCTTTGCGGGCTGCTGATCTGATGCAGGCGTAGGAAAGTCATGTGTTGCTCCCGTATGCGTTTGATACATAAGGCAACTGCGATAAGCCAGCTTATTATTGGATTTCAGCGCATGGGTAGCAATTTGACAACTATTTTTACCAGTTGCCTGCGTTAGAGATAGGTGATTTTGTAAGAAAAAAGGCGATGTTTCTTACGTGCCTCTTAGCTAAATCGTAACCAGCCAATGGTTTTCCGATTTTGGTGTAAATGCATTGTAAGCATTCTTTAACGTCAATTGCGACGCTCGCGAATTGGGGTGGATTTTTTCCAGAAAGTTAATTAGGATGTCCCCACGTGCAGGCAATCGAAGCCGCACAGCATAAATTTGTTTCTTAATCCAGAACAGGATAGATGTAATGGCAACTGGTACTGTCAAGTGGTTCAATGACGCCAAAGGTTTTGGCTTTATTACTCCGGACGAAGGCGGCGAAGACCTGTTCGCGCACTTCTCCGCTATCAATGCAAACGGTTTCAAGTCGCTGCAAGAAGGCCAAAAAGTCAGCTTTGACGTTGTTGCCGGCCCGAAAGGCAAGCAGGCTGCCAATATTCAATCGCTCTAATTTTGAATATTGATCTGAAAAAACCGGCCAAGGCCGGTTTTTTTATTTTCCGTGGCGCCGTTATGCCGCGAGCGCCATGCGCCTCAGCAGACTCTCCTTGCTCAAGGGCTTGGAGAAGTGCCAGCCCTGTCCGATACGCACCCCCAGTCCGACCAATGCATCCACTTGCGACGCCTTCTCCACGCCTTCGGCCACGACGATCAGATTCAAGGCATTGGCCATGTGCACGATGTGCGGCGCCACCAGACAGCTGGCGGCATGGGTGCCGATGCTGTCTATGAAGGCTTTGTCGATCTTCAGGATATCCACCGGCAGATGCTGCAGGTAGGCCAGGCTGGAGTAACCGGTGCCGAAGTCGTCTACCGCGATGCGGTGACCCGCTGTCCGCAGCTGGCGCAGGACATCGGCGGCCTGATGGATATCCACCAGGCTGCGCTCGGTAATCTCGTAAACCAGCTGGCCGGGTTTGACCCCGTATTTTTGCAGCAGGGCGTTGGCGATGGCGATGAACTCGGTATTGCGCAAATCTTCGGCGGACAGGTTAACGCTGACGTAGAACTCGGGCCGGGCGCGCAGGGTTGGCCCCAGCTCCTGGAACAGCTGGCGTATCACCTGCTGGGTCAGCTTGCTGATCAACGCGCTGTTTTCCGCCTGCGGGATGAAAACCTCCGGCGATATCCGCTCTCCGTCGCGACGTCGCCAGCGCACCAGCGCCTCCACGCCCAGCCAGCGGCCATCGGGCATTTCGGCCAGCGGCTGGTAGTCCAGCTCCAGCGCGTGTTCCAGCGAGGTGGCGAGCTCCCGCTCCAGCGACTGGCGGTAACGCAGCGTGCTGGTCACCAGATAGCCAAGCAGGGCGGCGATCAACAGCGAGGTGACGCCGCCCGCCAGATACCAGCGGCGCGCCTCCCTGTCCAGATTTTCGCGGCTGGTGAAAACCAGAAGACGGATGCCCAGCATGCCCGGCGGCCCGTGAAACACCACCAGCGATGGGCCGATATGAAGCAAATCGCCGGAAGGCGGGGTGGTCTTGGCCTCTTCCAGCAGCGGCTCCGGCTGGCCAAAGCCCAGCAGCCGTCTGCCATTGGCGGCGATCATCAATACCCCGAAATGGGCGGGCATGGACATCCGGTCTATCAGGTAAACCAGGCTGGAGGACAGCACAATGCCCTTGTCGTTGCCGATCACCAGCGAGGGGTAATTGCCGCGCAGCTGATCGACGTTCCACAGCAGCGTCTCGCCGCTCAGCAGGCGATGCCGTCGATAACCCATCGCGGCCAGATCGGGCAGCGGGTCGCCGTCCATGCACGGCGTTCCCTGCTGCGGTTGGTACCGGACTTCATGAATGTAGAGCATGCTGTACCGCAGCTTGCGCATGTCCTTGAGCGTTTGAGCGGTGCAGCGGCTAAAATCCAGCGTCGACATCAGGCGCAGATCATAGGACAGGGTATCCCGAAAGGTGGTGAAGTCCTGCATGGTCTTGTCATGCAGAATGCGCAAGGCTTCCTGCTCCGTTTCCCTGGCATAGCGGTCGCCCAGCTCCTTTGATAGGCAGAGCATGAGCGTCAGGCTGAGCGCGGCGACCAACCAACCCATCAGCGCCGGATTGGTCGGCAGCTGGCGACGCAAAGCGCCAAGTTGTCGCTGCATGGAGGAGGGCGTGGATATGGCGTGTTTCCTTGTGTCGGGCTGAGAGTGAGGGCGGAGCGCCTTCGCGTCGCCGGTTTGTATCAGACGCTGCGGCATTTGTTAGAATGTGTTGCTGAGTTTTGAGGTTTTCTTCAAAACTTTAAACCAATTCATGGGTTTGACGTAGTTCTTGTTGTAAATATAGCGTAAACATTCCGTCCGGCCGCGAGAGCTCGCGAGAGACGCGGCCTGGAACGCAAGGCTTGAAAATCCGGATGTTAGCGCCAACTGCAACGGGGCGGCGCGACTTGCGGGCCTGGAGTGGTTTTGCTATGGTTCCCGCCTTCGCGCCCCAGCCGCAACCAGACCAGGGTAAAATTGCTATGACAACCATTGTGGCGGTCCGCAAGGGCGATCAGATAGCCATTGCCGCCGACAGCCAGACCACGTTTGGCGACGATCAGAAATTATTGGCGGGTTACGACGTTTTTCACGACAAGATTTTCCGGATGGGCGCCAATTATCTGGCGGTGTCCGGTTCCGCCGCGCATGATCTGGTATTGCAAGGCGCGCTCAAAAGCGTGAAGAGGCTTGATCTGACCAGCCGTCAGGCCATTTTCGACACCTTCCGCAAGCTGCACCCCAAGCTGAAAGACGGTTTCTACCTGCGTCCGGAAGAAGACGAGGAAGATCCCTACGAATCCAGCCAGATGATGGTGATGATCGCCAACGCCCACGGCATTTTCGCCGTGTACCCCATGCGCGAGATCTACGAATTTTCCCGCTTCTGGGCGATAGGATCGGGGCGCAAGTTCGCCATGGGCGCGATGTACGCCGCCTACGATCAGGATTTGAGCGCCCGCGAAATCGCGGAGCTGGGCGTGCGCGCCGGTTGCGAATTCGACGCCAGCTCGTCCTTGCCGATGACTGTTTATACTGCTGATGTGGCCGCCTGAGGCGGCTCTGGATGAATGAAAGAATGACTCAACACGATACTTTGCAACGATTCCTGTTCGACGGCGCGCCGGTGCGCGGCGCGCTGGTCCGCCTGGACGGCGCCTGGCAGCAAGTGCTGTCGCGGCGCGCTTACCCGCAGCCGTTGAAAACCATTCTCGGCGAGATGATGGCGGCGTCGGTGCTGATGGCGGCCAATCTCAAATTCGACGGCACGCTGATCCTGCAGCTGCATGGCAGCGGCGCGCTGAAGCTGGCCGTGGTGGAGTGCAACAACGACCGCACGGTACGCGCCACCGCCAAGTGGGAGGGCGAGTTGCCGGACGTGTCGGTGCGGGAACTGCTGGGCCAGGGGGGTAAGTTCGTGTTGACGCTGGAGCCGCGGCTGGACAAGTCGCAAACCTGGCAAGGCATCGTCGCGCTGGAGGGCGATTCGATCGGCGCGATGCTGGAAAACTACATGCTGCGCTCCGAGCAGCTGGAGACCTCGCTGGTGCTGGCCAGCAGCGATGCCGCCGCTGCCGGCATGCTGTTGCAGCGCTTGCCGGAAGGGCATGGCGAGGCGGACGGCTGGCCGCGCATCCAGATGCTGGGCCGCACCCTGCGCGCCGACGAACTGCTGACGCTGGACGCGCAGGATATTCTGCATCGCCTGTTTCATGAAGAGCAGGTCATGGTGTTCGAGCGCGAGGCGGTAAGCTTCAACTGCAACTGTTCGCGCGAGCGGGTGGCCAATATGCTCACCATGCTGGGCGGGCAGGAAGTGGGCGACGTATTGCTGGAGCAGGGCAGCGTGGAAATCGTCTGCGATTACTGCAACCAGCATTACGTATTCGACGAAGACGACGCCAACGAACTGTTCGAGTTCGACGTGGTGGCCGCGGCGCGCGAAGCGCGTCACTGAAGCGTCTCCCGCCATGCAAAAAGCCGCCCCGCGCGGCTTTTTTTGCGTCTGCGGCCGCTTTCAGCGCAGCCGCAGGCTGGCGCGCTGCTGGCGCTGGCTTTGTCGCTGCAGATGCTGCAAAGTGACGGCGACGAAGTCCAGATGCTCTTCCGCCGCCTGCTGCGCGGCGTCCGGCTCGCCGTCGCGGATGGCGCGCCAGATCGCCAGATGCTGCTGGCGCAACGCCTCGGCCACCTCGCCGGCGGCGAACAAGTTGGCGATATTGTCCTGGACATGGCGGTGCAGCATGGCCAGCAGGCTGCCGCTCAGGTGGGCGAACAGCACGTTGTGCGAGGCTTCGGCCACCGCCTGGTGGAAGGCGACGTCGGCCTCGGCCTGCCGGTTCAGATCGCCGCCGCGATAAGCCTGTTGCAGGTTTTCCACACAGATTTCCAGCCGCGCCAGATCCGCCGGCGTCGCCCGGCTGGCCGCGCCGCGCGCCACCGCCCCTTCCAGCACCCGCCTGAATTCCAGCAAATCCTCGCGCAGCTCTTCATGCTGACCCAGCAGACGCTCCCACGGGTCGGACAGCGCGGTTTCCAGCCTGTCGGTCACCCAGGTGCCGCCGCCCTGGCGGCTGGAAAGCAGGCCGCGCGACACCAGCTGCTGAATGGCCTCGCGCAGCGAGGGGCGCGAGACGCCGAATTCCTCGGCCAGTTGCCGTTCCGGCGGCAGCCGGTCTCCCGGCTTGAGCACGCCGTCCAGAATGCGTTTTTCCAGTTGCAGGACAATCGCGTCCGAGAGTTTGGGCAGGCTGACTTTGGCGTAAGACATGGCTTGGCTTATCAATTGGTATGACCGGATGCCGGCAGTTTATCACCGCCCGGGCGGTGAAACATCGCTGTCATATTGACTGGCGCGAGCATTCACTCTAAAGTGATTTTAATAAAAATAATTGGTCTTACCAATTTACAAATATACAGAGGAAGCCATGACTCACCCCGCAGACGTTTACCTGTTCGGTACCTGTCTGCTCGACTTGTTTCTGCCGGAGGCTGGCCTTGACGCCATCACCCTGCTGGAACGGTTGGGCATACGCGCGCACTTTCCCCAGGCGCAATCCTGCTGCGGCCAGCCGGCCTATACCAGCGGCCATCCGCGCGAGGCGCGGGAGGTGGCGAGACGGCAGCTGTCCTGTTTTCCGCAAGACTGGCCCATCGTGGTGCCGTCCGGCTCCTGCGGCGGCATGATCAAGCACCACTGGCCCAGGCTCTTCGCCGGCGAGGCGGAGGAGGCCGCGGCCTGCGCCGTGGCGGCGCGGGTGGTGGAGTTCTCCGACTTCCTGCTCAATCGCCTGCAATGGCAGCCGCAAGACCTGGGACCGAAAACCCGCGTGGCGGTGCACACCTCTTGCTCCGCGCGGAGGGAGATGAATGTCCACCTGTCGAGCTGGGCCTTGCTCGACCGGCTGGAGAACGTCGAACGCGTGGTCCACGACCATGAGCCGGAGTGCTGCGGCTTTGGCGGCGCGTTTTCCATCAAGCACCCGGACATCTCCGGGGCGATGGTCGCGGACAAGGCGCAAGCGCTGGAGGAGAGCGGCGCGGTGGAGTTCGTCACCGCCGACGGCGGCTGCCTGCTCAACATCAACGGCAAGCTGGCGCAATGCGGCAGCGGCTTCAAGGGGCGGCATCTGGCCAGCTTTCTGCTGGAGAGAACCGGAGGCAAGCGATGAGCGCGCGCGACAGCATTCTGGCCAAACTGCGCGCCGCGCCGCGCCAGGACTTGTCGCGGCCGGACCTGGCGGCGCACTTCCGGCGTTTCGCCAGCGGCGACGACGAAATCGCCCGTCTGCGGCACTGGGCGGCGATGATGCGCGCGGTCAAAACCGAAATCCTGTGGACCCGAGCCGAAGTCTGGCCGCAAGCTCTGGCCGATTGGCTGGCGCGGCACCCGCAGGCCTCGCTGCTGTTGTCCGATACCCGGCATGGCCATGCCGCCGCCGCGGCCCTGCAAGGCGCGCCGGCCGCGCCGGCTCTGCGCTGGTTCGATCGCGCCTGGGATGACTGGAAGGCGGAGCTGTTCGCCATCGACGCCGCCTTCACCCGAGCGCGCTGCGGCATCGCAGCTACCGGCACGCTGGCGTTGTGGCCGGACGAGGACGAGCCGCGCACCATGAGCCTGGCCCCGTCGCTGCATATCGCGCTGTTCGACGCGGCCATGCTTTACCCGGACTTTTATTCCGCGATGCGGGGCGAGGGCTGGGCGGCCGGCATGCCGACCAACGCGCTGCTGATTTCCGGTCCGTCCAAGACCGCTGACATCCAGATGACGCTGGCCTACGGCGCGCACGGCCCCCGCCAACTGCTGGTGCTGGCCGTCGTCCCGGATCGCATCGCGCTGGACGCGCTAGAGGAGGACGCGGCATGAGCGAGCAACCCGTCACGCTTTACCCGTCGCGCGCTTTCAAGGACAACGCGCGGCTGGCGTTGACCGACGCCAAGCTGCGCCACAGCCTGCGCGGCGCGATGGATTTTCTGATGGCCAAACGGCTGGCGGCCTTTCCGGACGCCGACGAGCTCGCCGCGCTGCGCGCGCTGGGCGAGGCCATCCGCCAGCGCTGCCTGTCGCGGCTGCCGGAGCTGCTGGAGCAACTGGAAGAGAAACTGACCGCCAACGGCGCGCAAGTGCATTGGGCGGCCGACGCCGACGAGGCCAACCGCATCATCCACGGCATTGTCGCCGCCAGGAGCGGCAAGCGGGTGGTGAAGGGCAAGTCCATGGTCAGCGAGGAGATCGAACTCAACCACTACCTGGCCGAGCGCGGCGTGGAAGCGGTGGAGAGCGATATGGGCGAGTACATCGTCCAGCTCGCGGGGGAGAAGCCCACCCACATCATCATGCCTGCCATCCACAAGACCAGGCAGGACATCGCCCGGCTGTTCCACGAGCGATTGCCGGACACGGCGTATACCGAGGACGTGGACACGCTGATCCAGATCGGCCGCCGGGTGCTGCGGCAGAAGTATCTGGAAGCCGACGTCGGCCTGTCCGGCGTCAACTTCGCCGTCGCCGAAACCGGCACCCTGTGCCTGGTGGAAAACGAGGGCAACGGCCGCATGTGCACCACAGTGCCGGACGTGCACATCGCCGTCACCGGCATCGAAAAAGTGGTGGAAAAGCTGGAAGACGTGGCGCCGCTGTACAGCCTGCTGACCCGCTCGGCCATCGGCCAGCCGATCACCACCTACTTCAACATGATCAGCGGGCCGAGAAAGCCGGGCGAAAAGGACGGCCCGCGCCAGGTGCATCTGGTCTTGCTGGACAACGGCCGCAGCCAGGCCTATTCCGACGCCCAGCTGCGCAAGACGCTGCAATGCATACGTTGCGGCGCGTGCATGAATCACTGCCCGGTCTACACCCGCATCGGCGGCCACGCCTACGGCACCACCTATCCCGGGCCCATCGGCGAAATCATCTCGCCCCATCTGATGGGGCTGGAAAATACCCGCGATCTGCCCACCGCTTCCAGTCTGTGCGGCGCCTGCGGCGAGGTGTGCCCGGTGAAGATTCCGATTCCGGAAATGCTGATGCGGCTGCGCGAGGAAAGCCAGCGTCCGGCCGGCGAGCGGGTGGCGCATCCGCTACGCGGGCAGGGCGCGGCGGCGAACGCGGCGGAGCGGGCGGCCTGGCGCGGCTGGCGGCAGGTCATGGCCTCGCCGCTGCTGTATCGCTGGTTCGGACTGGCGGCGACGCGGCTGCGCCGCTTCGCGCCCAAGCGGCAACTGGGCTGGACGCAAAACCACGCGCCGCTGACGCCGGCGGCCAAGACCCTGCACGAACTCGTGCGCGAGCGCGAGGCCGCTCGCCAGGAGCGATCGTGAAGCCCTTGAGCGCCGCGCACGCGGCTTTCCACGATGCGCTGCGTCAGCTGATGCCGGCGGCGCGGCTGTTTACCGACCCCTTGTCGACGCTGGCCTACGGCACCGACGCCAGTTTCTACCGCCTGCAGCCCCAGGTGGTGGCCAGGCTGGATTCCGAGGAGGAGGTCCGGCAGACGCTGCGTCTGGCGCGCCGCCACGGCGTCGCCGTCACCTTCCGCGCCGCGGGGACCAGCCTGTCGGGGCAGGCGGTGTCGGATTCGGTGCTGGCGCTGCTCGGCGATGGCTTCGACTGGGGCGAAACGCTGGATGGCGGCGCCCGCATCCGCCTGGGGCCGGCCATGATAGGCGCGCGCGCCAACGCCATGCTGGCGCCTTACGGCCGCAAGATCGGCCCGGACCCGGCGTCGATCAACAGCGCCAAGATAGGCGGCATCGTCGCCAATAATTCCAGCGGCATGTGTTGCGGCACCCGCGACAACAGCTATCACACGCTGGCCTCGCTCCGCGTCTTGCTGCTGGACGGCGCGACGCTGGACACCGCCGACCCGGCCAGCGTCGCCGCGTTTCGCGCCTCGCATGCCGGCCTGCTGGCCGGCCTGGCCGATCTGGCGCGGGAGCTTGCCGCCGACGCGGCGCTGGCCGAGCGCGTGCGCCGCAAATATCGGCTGAAAAACACCACCGGTTACGGCATCAACGCCTTGCTGGACTTTTCCGACCCGGTGGATATGCTGGCGCATCTGATGGTCGGCTCGGAAGGCACGCTGGGCTTCATCAGCGAAGTCACCTTCCACACCGTGGCCGAGCATCCGCACAAAGCCTCCGCGCTGGCGCGCTTCGACGATCTGGCGCGCTGCTGCCGGGCGGTGACCGCGCTGAGCGAGGCGCGCGACCGGCTGGGCGTGGCGGCGGCGGAGCTGATCGACAGCCGCAGCATCCGCGCGGTGCAGGGCAAGCCGGGCATGCCCGATTTCATGTATCGGCCGGCGGAGCCCGGCAGCAGCTGCCTGCTGCTGGAAACCCGCGCCGCCGATCCGGCCGCCCTGGCGCGGCAAATGGCGGATATTTCCGCCTTGCTGGAGGATTTCGAGCCGCAGGCGTTCAGCGGCTTCAGCCGCGACGCGCGCGAGTGCGAAACCTACTGGGCGCTGCGCAAGGGATTGTTCCCCGCGGTGGGCGCGGTGCGGCCGTCCGGCACTACGGTGGTGATCGAAGACGTCGCCTTTCCCGTCGAATGCCTGGCCGACGGCGTCAGCCGCCTGACCGCGCTGTTCGACAAGCACGGTTACGCCGAGGCGGTGCTGTTCGGCCACGCGCTGGACGGCAATCTGCACTTCGTCTTCACCCCCGGCTTCGACACCGCCGCCGAAGTGGCGCGCTACGACGCTTTCATGCAGGACGTCAGCGATCTGGTGGCCGGCGAGTACGACGGCTCGCTCAAGGCCGAGCACGGCACCGGCCGCAACGTCGCGCCCTTCGTCCGCCAGGAGTGGGGCGACGCCGCCTGGAGCATCATGCGTCGCATCAAGGCCTTGTTCGATCCCGAGGGCTTGCTCAATCCCGGCGTGATCATCACCGACAACGACAGGCTGCATCTGGAAAACCTGAAGCCGCTGCCGGCGGCGGACCCGCTGGTGGACCGCTGCATCGAGTGCGGCTTTTGCGAAGCCGCCTGTCCCTCGCACGGGCTGACGCTCAGCCCGCGCCAGCGCATCGTGGCCTGGCGGCGCATTCGCCAGCTGGAGCGCGACGAGAGCGAGGCCGAGGAGCTGGCTTTGCTGCGCGGCGGCTTCCGCTACCGCGCCATCGACACCTGCGCCGCCACCGGCATGTGCGCCACGCGCTGCCCGGTGGGGATCAATACCGGCGAACTGATGAAAAAGCTGCAAGGCCCGAGCCGGCGGCCAGGCCTTGCCGGTTTCGCCGCCCGGCATATGCGGCTGATGACGGCCGGGGCGCGCCTCGGCCTGCGGCTGGGCGCGCTGGCCGGCGGCGACGCGCTGCATCGCGCCAGCGCCAGGCTGCGGCAAAGCGCGCCCGTCCTGCCGCTGCTCCCCAGAAACCTGCCGCGCGCCGCGCGCAAGCTGGCCGAGCCGGGCGGGCAGGGCGAACCGGTGGTTCTGTTCGTCAGTTGCGTCAACCGGGTGCTGGGCGAGGGCGGCGGCGAGCATTCGGCGGCCGAGCATACCGTCCGGCTGCTGCGCCGCGCGGGCTTCGCGCCGCGCTTTCCCGCCGGCATGGACGGCTTGTGCTGCGGCCAGCCTTTCGCCTCGGCCAATGCCTTCGCCGCGCTGGCGCAAAGCGAGCGTTCGCTCAACCTCGCCTTGCTGGAAGCCAGCGAGCAGGGGCGCTACCCGGTGTATCTGGACAACAGCCCGTGCTCTGCGCGGGTGATCGAAGCGCAAGGCCAGGGGCTGATCGACCCGCGCCTGCAGCTGTTCGACGCCGCGCGCTTCCTGGCCGGGCGCGCGCTGCCGCGGCTGGCCTTCTCGCGGCAACTGGACGAGCTGGCGCTGCATATTCCGTGCAGCGCCGCCAAAACGGGCGCGGCCGAGGCCTTGCGGCAGCTGGCCGCCGCCTGCTGCCGGCATCTGCTCGCGCCCGATATCGCCTGCTGCGGCTTCGCCGGCGACAAGGGCTTCACCGTGCCGGAGCTGAACGCCAACAGCTTGCGCGGTTTGCGCTCGGCGCTGCCCGCCACTTGCCGGCACGGCGTCTCGATGAGTCGCACCTGCCAGATCGGCCTGACCGAGCACAGCGGCAGGGCTTACCAGAGCATCGAAGCCCTGCTCGACTTTTGCACCACCCCGACGAGCGGTCCGCAATGAAGACCGCCATTTCAACGCCCATGGCCTAGCCGTTTCCCGCAAGCCAGCCAGAGCCTGCTGCCGCGCCCCCGCCCGGCCGCATGGCCCCGGCTGCGTCCGCGGCGCGCAGCCAGACAAAGGAGATCCCGCACGATGCAAACTTGGAACCAGATGTATTTTCCCGCCGGAGGCATGGCGCTGTCGGCGCTGATGGCCGCCGTGCCCATCATTTTCTTCTTCCTCGCCCTGGCGGTGTTCCGCCTCAAGGGGCATGTGGCCGGCACGCTGACCGTGCTGCTAGCGCTGGCGGTGGCCATGCTGTTCTACGGCATGCCGGCCGGCATGGCCCTGGCCGCCGCGGCTTACGGCTTCGGCTACGGCCTGTGGCCCATCGCCTGGATCATCATCGCCGCCGTGTTCCTGTACAAGATCACGGTCAAGACCGGGCAGTTCGACATCATTCGCGCCTCGGTGCTGTCGGTGACCGAAGATCAGCGCTTGCAGATGCTGCTGGTGGGCTTCGCCTTCGGCGCGTTTCTGGAGGGCGCGGCGGGTTTTGGCGCGCCGGTCGCGATCACCGCCGCGCTGCTGGTGGGGCTGGGCTTCAAGCCCTTGTACGCCGCCGGGTTGTGCCTGATCGCCAATACCGCGCCGGTGGCCTTCGGCGCGATGGGCATCCCTATCATCGTGGCCGGCCAGGTGACCGGGCTGGACCCGTTCCTGATCGGCGCCAAGGCCGGGCACCAGTTGCCCATCCTGTCGGTGATCGTGCCGTTCTGGCTGGTGATGATGATGGATGGCGTCCGGGGCGTGCGTCAGACCTGGCCGGCCATCCTGGTGGCCGGCGTGTCTTTCGCCGTCACCCAATACCTTACTTCCAATCACCTGGGGCCGGAGCTGCCGGACATCACCTCGGCGCTGGTCAGCCTGGTCTGCCTGACGCTGTTCCTCAAAGTGTGGCAGCCGCGGGAGATCTTCACTTTCGCCGGACGCCGCGCGCCGTCGCCGCAGGCGGCCAGCGGTTTTGGCGCGGGGCAGGTGATCCGGGCCTGGAGCCCGTTCCTGATCCTGACTCTGCTGGTGACGATCTGGAGCCTGAAGCCTTTCAAGGCGCTGTTCGCCAAGGGCGGGGCGCTGGAGGGCTGGGTGCTGAAGCTGCACGTGCCGTATCTGGACAATCTGGTGATCAAGACCGCGCCCATCGTCAGCGCAGCCAAGCCCTATGAGGCGGTGTACAAGCTGGACATCCTGTCCGCGGTAGGCACCGCCATCTTCCTGGCCGCCTTGCTGGCGATGTGGCTGCTCAAGTTCCGGCCGGCAGACGGCGCGCGCGCGCTGGGCGAAACCCTGGCCGAGCTGCGCCGCCCCATCCTGTCCATCGGCATGGTGCTGGCCTTCGCCTTCGTCGCCAATTATTCGGGCATGTCCAGCACCCTGGCGCTGTGCCTGGCCAATACCGGGCAGGCCTTCCCGTTCTTTTCGCCTTTCCTGGGCTGGCTCGGCGTATTCCTGACTGGCTCGGACACCTCGTCCAATGCCTTGTTCGCCGCCTTGCAGGCCACCACCGCCCACCAGCTGGGCGTGTCCGACGTGCTGTTGGTGGCGGCCAATACCACCGGCGGCGTCACCGGCAAGATGATCTCGCCGCAATCCATCGCCGTGGCTTGCGCGGCGGTGGGGCTGATCGGCAAGGAAGCGGACCTGTTCCGTTTCACCTTGAAGCACAGCCTGATCTTCTGCAGCTTCATCGGCGCGCTCACCTGGCTGATGGCCCACGGCGGCTAAATCCGCGCGGCGGGCGCAACCGCCTTCTTCTCCGCGTCGGGGAGGAAGGCGGTTTTGGCATCGGCTATGATTCCAGTGCCAGCCGGGCAACGCCGCCAGGAGAGGGAAGATGGAATTTCGCCACAAGGGCATACGCGTGGGCTGTTATCACCAGGAAGTCGGCATCGGCCGCTTCAACGGCTCGGCGTACGTTTATCTCTACGGCGATCAGGCCGAGCCCATGCCCATGGTCCACGTGGCGCGCGACGCGGCCAGCGGCAAGCAGGCGCTGAGCGAAGCGCGCGAGGCGGCGATTTTCTTTCTCGACGAAATCGCCGGTTTGTAGGATTGGCCAGCTCCGGACGGGCGCGGCATTGGCCGAAGCGGGCCGGTTTTTGGTATCCTGCGCGGTTTGAACATGCCGCGCCGCTCATGATCGGCTGCGTGTCGTTGCCAGGAGCCTTCATGATACCCGTAAGCCAGCTTACCGATTACCTGCGCGAACAAGCGCTCAACCTCGACAAGACCGAACTGCAGATCGCCGTGATGACGCTCAGCGCGGTGCTGAACGTGGAAAAGCCCGCGCCGCGCAAGGACCTGTACCGTTATCCGGTGCCCAAGCTGAGCGAGGACGGCAGCTGCTCCCTGATCGAAGAACTGGACGAGCGCCCTTACGATCTGGCGCCGTTGCTGGGCGGCGAGCGCGAGGCGACCGGCAAGGCGCTGGCCGATCTGCACGCCTTGCTGGATTCGGCCAACAGCAAGGCCGGCGCAGCCTGGATCGGCATTTACCGAAAGTTCGGGCAGGGCAAGGATGCCAAACTGGTCAAGCTGGCGTATCAGGGCTTGCCCAGCCGCGCCGAGTTTCCGTTGACCGAGGCGTTCGCCGAGCATAGCAACAACAGCCGCGTGGGCCTCACCGGCTGGGCTGTGCTGATAGAAGACGTGGCGCAATGGCGGGCAGAGGGCGGCGGCTATTACGAGTGCGACCCCAAGGTGAAAAGCGAGGTTTGCCTGCCGGTGCTGGCCGAGGACGACAATGTGCTGGGCATCATCGATGCCGAAGCTTTCGAGCCCGGCTTTTTCACGCCGGAGCGCCTGGTGTGGCTGGCGGCCTTGGCCATCGTGCTGGCCAAGCCGCTTGCCGCCTTGCCGCCGCTTGAAAATGACGAGGATCGTCCGCAAATAGATTAAACCTCGCGTTGTCAGCCCTGTCGCGGATTTTCAATCCGGCATTTCTGGCCTCGTTTCATCGCTACCACCCCATCCGGGCCGCCTGGCGGCGGTCCTGGCGTATTGCCGTTTCGGAGAAGCCATGTCGTCGCATATTCCCCCCGTCGAGCCTGTCGTTCATTACGTGGCCAGCTGCCAGCTGCCCACGCCCTGGGGCGTATTCGCCATGCATGGCTTCGAGGAAGAGGGCGGCCGCGAGCACGTGGCGCTCACGCTGGGCGACATCGGCGACGGCGAACCGGTGCTGGCGCGTCTGCATTCAGAATGTCTGACCGGCGACGCCTTGTTTTCCTTGCGTTGCGACTGCGGCTTCCAGCTGGAGGCGGCGATGCAAGCCATCGCCGAAGAAGGCCGCGGCGCTTTGCTCTACCTGCGGCAGGAGGGACGCGGCATCGGCCTGATCAACAAGATCCGCGCCTACAAGCTGCAAGACGGCGGCGCGGATACGGTGGAAGCCAACGAGCAGCTGGGCTTTCCGGCCGACATGCGCGATTTTCGCATCGCGCGGCACATGCTGAACCACCTGGGCGTCAGCAAGGTGCGCGTGATGACCAACAACCCGCGGAAATTGGCCACGCTGCAAAACGCCGGCATAGACGTGGTGGCGCGCGTGCCGCTGGAAGTGGGCCGCAACCCGCACAACGATCGTTACCTGGATACCAAAGCCGCCAAGCTCGGCCATATGCTATTCAAGTAAGATGCCGCGAAAAGGCCTGAAAAGCTGGCCTTGCCGCGGGGAATCGCTTACAATATCCATTCTTATCTGGGGGTGCCCTGGTTTCGACAAGGGTTGCGAAGCAGATGAGGGCATACCGGGATTTCAGTCACCCCGTAAAACGCTGAATTTATATAGTCGCAAACGACGAAACTTACGCTCTGGCAGCCTAACGGCCGGCCAGACACTACAACGGTTCGCAGATGGGCCGGGGGCGTCAAAACCCTGTAGTGTCACTTTACATCTGCTAGCGCTGCTCCGGGTTACTTGGCTCAGCGCGAAACAATAGGTAACTCGCCAAAGTCCAGCCTGTCCGTCGGCGTGGCAGCGGTTAAATCCAAATGACACGACTAAGTATGTAGAACTCACTGTAGAGGACTTTTGGACGCGGGTTCGATTCCCGCCACCTCCACCAAATTCTCATGCCGCCAAACGGCATGCAACGAAGAAACCCCGATAGCGCGACGCTTTCGGGGTTTTTTCTTGCGCCATCCCGGCATGTCCATTCCGCCGCCTCGCTGGCGGAGCAAGGAGCTTTGTGATGATGGACGGATTCTCGATGCTTTTTTGGCTAATGGCCGCTTTTCTGGTGATTGTCACGCAGGCTCCGGTATGGATCATCGTTCGCCGGGCGGGTTATCCCGGCGCGGTCAGCCTTTTGTACCTCATCCCGATTGTCAATCTGATCGCCATCTGGGTGTTCGCCATGGCGCCGTGGCCGGCCATGAAGAAGTAAACGCCAGCCGACATCGACGCCCGGCATGCCCTTCTTCAGGCGCTGCGCCTGATTGAAACATTCTTGACAGCGACGATTCGCCAACCTTAATTGAAACCATCGTCCGCGCGTGGTTGCGGCAAAACGCGCGACGGATTGCGCTGCCGTTTTGCCGCGGCGGCGCAAGCAAAGAACGCTCATTAATCAGGCTTTGGGGCAGAGTGAAGGGCGGGGCATGCATGGTGAATTCGCGGATTGTCCGGCAGTGGTTGCGCTTGCGCGGCGAGTCGCCGCGGCCAAGGCCTGGCGCGCCGAGGAGCGGGCATGCTCTCCCGTAACGCGTTGCTATCCGCCTATGCCGGCATCAATGTCCTGGCCATGCTGGCGGCCGCTTATTTCCCGTGGCACTGGGTGCTGCCGCCCTTGGCGCTGGCCGGCCTTGGGCTGATCCGGCTTGCGGGCCGACGCGAGCCGCCGCCTGAACCGGCGGCGCAGTCGGCCGCGGCCGCTTCGCCCGAAGATGAATCCCTGCAATTGCTTGGGCAGGTTATCCAGAAGTGGACCGGCAACCTGCAATTGGCGATTGACCAATCCGCGGCCGGCAGCAATCAGGTGGCCGCCACGCTGTCCAGCATCGCCAGCGGCTTGCACGCAACTATCGAATCCTCGCGCTCCGCGGCAGTGGACGCCGGCGCGGACAGCCTGGTCCGCCTGGTGGACGACGCTGCGCTGCGCAGCCGGGAAATCGCGCAAGTCTTGTCGGAGATTATCGATCACCGCCAGGTTCTGATCGACGAAGTCACGAATCTCGCCGCCTTTTCCACCGAATTGCGCGCCATGGCCGCCGATGTGGGCACCATTTCCAACCAGACCAACCTTTTGGCCCTGAATGCCAGCATCGAAGCCGCCCGGGTCGGCGAATACGGGCGCGGCTTCGCCGTGGTGGCCGACGAGGTGCGCAAGCTGTCGCAACTCTCAGCCAGTACCGGCGAGCGCATGGCGGCCAAGGTGGAGAGCATCAACGCCGAGCTGGAGCGCACCCGATCCACCACCGTGACGCTGGGCGCGCAAGACGCGGACAAGGGGAAGAACGCGCTTGGCCTTCTGGACGCTTCGGTGCATGACTTCCGCCAGGCGGCGAGCCGCCTGGCCAGCGCCAATCAGAAAATGCAGGCGGACGGCTCGCAAGTGGAGGGCGACCTGCACGCTTCGCTGGTGGCCTTGCAATACCAGGACCGGGTCTCGCAGATATTGCAGCATGTGGAGGCGGACTTCCAGCGCATGATCGAGCACTTGCAAGCGGTGCGCGACGCCAGGCGGCAGGGCCGGCCAGAGCCGGCCATCGCGCTGCCGGAGTGGCTGCGCCGGCTGGAATCCACCTATACCACTCTTGAGCAGGCGGCCTTGCACAAGGAAGACGCGAGCAAGGCGACGGTTTCCAGCGGAGATGTCGATTTCTTTTGATTTCGCAGCAGGGCGTTCGCCGGCCGCCAGCCGCCGGCGATGGCGCAAACCAAACAATCCGGAGAAATTCCGATGGCCAGCAAAACGGTTTTGATTGTTGACGACGCCGCCAGCATTCGGGCGACGGTGAGCATTGCGCTCAAGGGGGCGGGGTATCAGGTGCTGGAGGCCTGCGACGGCAACGACGCCTTGGCCAAGCTTGGCGGCGCGCGGGTCAATCTGATCATTTCAGACGTGAACATGCCGGGAATGGACGGCATCACGCTGCTCAAGCGCTTGCGCGAAGGCGCGGCCACCCGTTATTTGCCGGTGATCATGCTGACCACTGAAGGCAGCGACGAAAAGAAGGCGCAAGGCAAGGAGGCCGGGGCCAAAGCCTGGATCGTGAAGCCCTTCGATCCGGTCAAGCTGCTGGACGCCGTCTCCAAGCTGATCCAGCCCTGAAAGGCGAACGCACATGGCCTTGATATTGACGCCGGGCAAAGATGCCGTGACGGCGACCCTGGAGGGAGACCTCACCATTTTCGCGGCAGAGGAGCTGCAGGATGAGCTGTTGGGCCTGCTCAACCATCAGAAAGCGGTGCTCAGCCTGAAGGAGGTGACCGAGGTGGACGGTTGCGGCATCCAGCTGTTGTTGATCCTGAAAGCCGAAGCGGATCGGACCGGCAAGTCGTTGACGCTATTGTCCGGCAACGCCGCGGTGGACGACGCCTGGCGCTTGCTTGGCCTGCCGCCCTTGCCGTCCGGGGAGGAGGAGGCGTGATGGACATCAGCAAAGCCAAAGCCATTTTCTTTGAAGAATCCCGCGAGCTGTGCGACGCGCTGGAAACCGCCCTGCTGGACCCGGCGACGTTTCCGCCCAACGTCGAGACTTACAACTTGTTGTTCCGCACCGCGCATACGATCAAGGGCTCCGCCGGCATTTTCGGACTGGAGGCGCTGGTGCGCTTCGCGCATGTGGTGGAAAACGTGCTGGAGCGGTTGCGCTCCGGGCAGGTGTCGCTCAGCGACGATCTGGTGAGCCTGCTTTTGTCATGCAACGACCACCTGCGCCGCTTGCTGGATGCGAGCGACGGCGACGAGGCGCAGGCGTTGCGCGATTTGCCGGAGGGCGAAGCGCTGCTGGCCGGCCTGCGTCGCTATCAACAGGATGCCGAGGAATCCGCCGCCGCGCCGCCCGCCCCGGCATCGCCCGGCGCGGCGAAACCGGCGCATGACGCCCCGGCTGGCTGCGTCGGCGACTGCTGGCAGCTGTCGCTGCGCTTTCACCCTGATATTTTCCGGCATGGTTTCGACCCCCTGTCTTTTGTCCGTTATCTGGAAGGCTTGGGCGCATTGCGGCATAGCGAGCTGGTCTGGCGCGAATGGCCGCCTTTGCCGATGCTGGACGCCACCGAATGTTTTTTCGGCCTGGAGCTGAGCCTGGCGTCGGAGGAAGGCTGGGAGCGCGTCGCCGGGACTTTTGAATTCATCCAGGAAGACAGTTTGATCGGCATTTTGCCGCCGCATGCGCCGTTGGCGGCGTTTCGCGAGTTGGCCGAGCGCCTGGGCGAGCCGCTTGCCGTCCAGCTCGAGCGCTGGCGGCGGCGCGGCGCGCTGACCGATGCCGAGGCTAAGCTGCTTGAACGCGGCGACGAGGCCCCGACGGCGCAAGACGCCGAGCCGGCGCCGCTTGCCGCCGAAGACGCGTCGCCGCCGACGGACCGCGAAGCCGCCGCCCAGCCGGCCGCGCCCCAGAGCGGCGCGGCCAAGAGCAATCGCGGCGACGGGCAATACATCCGCATCGAGGCCGGCAAGCTGGACCGGCTGATCAACCGGGTGGGCGAGCTGGTGATCGCCGCCTCCGGCACCAAGCTGATCGCGCAGAACCGCGGCGACGCCGAGCTGCTGGAATCGGTGGCCATCATCAATACCCTGGTGGAAAGCATCCGGGACGACGCGCTCACCTTGCGCATGGTGCCGGTGGACGAAATTTTCAGCCGCTTCCCGCGGATGGTGCGCGAGGTGTCCAGGCAGCTTGGCAAGGCGATCCACCTGGAAATCAAGGGCGCGGACACCGAAATCGACAAGTCCATGGTGGAAAAGCTCACCGACCCGCTGATGCACATCGTGCGCAACGCGGTGGACCATGGCCTGGAGCCGGCGCAGCAGCGACTGGCGGCCGGCAAGCCGGAGCAGGGCACGGTCACGCTCAACGCTTACCACGACGCCGGCTCGGTGGTGGTCGAGATCACGGACGACGGCGGCGGCATCAATCGCGACAAGGTGCTGGCCAAGGCGGTGGAGCGCGGCCTGGTGACGGACGGCAGGGTGTTGAGCGATCAGGAAATCCTGCAGCTGATCCTGCTGCCGGGCTTCTCCACGGCGGACGCCGTCAGCGACCTGTCCGGCCGCGGCGTGGGCATGGATGTGGTCAAGCGCAATATCGAAGCCTTGCGCGGCGAGATAGAAATCCAGTCGCAGATGGGCGAAGGCTCCACTTTCCGCCTGCGCCTGCCGTTGACGCTGGCCATCATCGACGGCTTCCGCGTGGAGGTGAACGACTCGGCGCTGGTGATGCCGCTGGACATGATGATCGAGTGCGTGGACATGCCGCCCGGGGCGATGAATCAACACACCCGGCAGGTGAACCTGCGCGGCGACTGGCTGCCTTTTGTTTCCTTGCGCGAGTTGTTCGGCCTGCCGCCGGCGTCGGGTGCGGAGTACGTGGTGATCGTCCATTACGGGGAAAACCGCGCCGGCATCGTGGTGGACCGGCTGATGGGCGAAGTGCAGGCGGTGATCAAACCGCTGGGCGAGATCTTCAAGTCGCTGCGCGGCATCAGCGGCTCCACCATTCTCGGCAACGGCAAACCCGCGCTGGTGCTGGATATTCCGCAACTGATCCACCATGCCTGCCGCCGCGAGCGGCGCTGGATTCGCAAGCAGACCGAAACCCTGGTCAACGAAAAGCCGTAACACCCACCGTTTCAGGAGGTTGTCATGAACTGGTTTCACAATTTGCAGGTCAGGACCAAACTGGGGGTTTCGTTTGCCCTGATATTGGGCTTGCTGGTGCTGCTGGGCATAACCGGCTATGCCGCCACCGACAAGGCCAACGGCCTGGTGGCGAGCCTGTACGACAATCAGCTCACCCAGATCAAGAACATAGGCAACGCCGCGCGCAGCGCCATGGCCTGCAACCGTTCGCTGTACCGCTACATCGCGGAGCCAGAGCACGAGTCCATGGATCGGGTGGAGCAGAATCTGCAGGTTTTTGAAAAGCAGATGAATGCCGCGCTGGACGCTTACCGCAAAGGCAACCTCAGTCCGGCGGAGCAGGACGCGCTGCACCGCTTCGACGCCATCTGGACCAGCTACGACGGCTATGCGGCCGAGGTCAAGAAACTTTCCTATGCCGATACCGGCAATGGCGAAAACAACAAGCTGGCGCTCAAGCTGATGGCAGAGAAGGCCCGGCCGGCGTTCGAGGCCGCCGATGTCGTGCTGACCGAGCTGGTGGAGATGAACGCCAAGCAGGCGGATGCCGCGATGGCGGACAGCAAGGTTTCCAGCGCCCGGGCGGACGAGTTCCTGTTGATCCTGGGCCTGGCGGCCGCGCTGGTCGGCATCGCCATGGCGCTGCTGGTGACGCGCAGCCTGCTCAAGCAGCTGGGCGGAGATCCGCTGTACACGGTGCAGATCGTCAGCAAGGTGGCGGCCGGCGATTTGTCGGTGCCCATTCATCTGCACCCGGCGGACAACTCCAGTTTGCTGTACGCGATCAAGGGCATGACGCATCGTCTGTCCGACACCTTGTCGGAGGTCAGTTCGATGTCGGAGTCGATAGGTTCGGCCTCGGAGCAGGTGTCGTCCACCGCCAACTCGCTGGCGCAGACGGCGTCGGAATTGGCCTCCAGCGTGGAGGAAACCAGCGCCTCGGTGGAAGAGATGGCTTCCACCGTCACCCAGAACGCCGACAATGCCCGCGTCACCGAAGGCATCGCCTCCAAGTCGGCCAGTAGCGCCACCGAAGGCGGCAAGGCGGTGGGGGACATGGTGCACGCCATGAAGGAAATCGCTTCCCGCATCACGGTCATCAACGATATCGCCAACAAGACCGATTTGCTGGCCATCAACGCGGCGATCGAGGCGGCGCGCGCCGGCGAGCACGGCAAGGGCTTCGCCACCGTGGCGGTGGAGGTGCGCAAGCTGGCCGAGCGTTCGCAAGTGGCGGCCAAGGAGATCGGCGATCTGGCCGGCCGTTCGGTGGGCGTGGCCGAGCGCGCCGGGGTGCTGCTGCAGGAAATGCTGCCCGGCATCGACCAGACCGCGACGCTGGTGCAGGAAATTTCGGCCGCCTCGCGCGAGCAACGCACCGGCATCGACCAGATCAATACCGCGGTGACGCAGATCAGCACCGGCATGCAGGCCTCGGCGTCGTCGGCGGAGGAGCTCAGCTCCACCTCCGAGGAACTGAGCTCGGCCGCGATGCAACTGCAGGAGTTGATGCAGCAGTTCCAGCTGCGCGGCAACGGGCGGGCGTCGCGCCGGCCGGCCATCCACATCGGCCACGGCCACCCTGTCGGCGTTCGCAAGGGTTTCTCTCCGTCGGCCGGCCATGGCGACGATGATTTCGACGACGATGTGGATGACGAGAAGTTTTCCAAGTACTGAGGAGAGCGGCCATGAAAGAGCGCGTTGAGTCTTCCAGAGCGTCGGGGCGCAGCGAAAACAAGTTTCATTGCGTGACGTTCATCCTGGGAGAGGATCTTTTCGGCATCCAGATCAACTTCATCCGCGAAATCATCGAGTTCGACGGCATCACTCACGTGCCGATGATGCCCAGCTTCGTGCGCGGCATCATCAATCTGCGCGGATCGGTGGTGCCGGTGATCGATCTGTCGATCCGTTTCGGCCGCGGGCTGACCGAGCTGAAATCCTCCACCTGCGTGGCCATCCTGTCCTTGCCAGGCCTCGACAACGGCTATAACGAGGTGGGCATTTTGCTGGACGCGGTGTGCGAAGTGCTGGAAATACCGGAATCCGACATCGACCCGTCGCCCACTTTCGGCGCGAACATCCGCGGCGACTTCATCCAGGGCATCGCCACCATCAACGAGCGCTTCGCCATCTTGCTGAACGTGCAGCAGGCCTTGTCGGTGGCGGAGTTGAGCGCGATGGCGGAATCGGTGGCGCTGCAGCATTTCAGCGACGACACGGAGGTGGCCTAGTGCCGGACGCGGGATATTTCTCTTCCGACCCGGCGCTGAGCGACGCCGAGTTCGCTCAATTTCGCCAGTTCATATACCAGGCGGCCGGGATCGATCTGCCGTCCAGCAAGCGGGCGCTGGTGCAGTCCCGGCTGGCCAAGCGGTTGCGCCATTTGCGTCTGGACAGCTACACGGACTATTGGCGGCTGTTGAACGAGCAGGCCAGCGGAGCGGAGCGACAACGCGCCATCAACCTGCTGTCCACCAACGAAACCTATTTTTTCCGCGAGCCGCAGCATTTCGACTGGCTGCGGCGGGAAGCGCTGGCGCGGTCGGATCAGAATCGGCGGACCATCAGGGTATGGTCCGCTGCCTGCTCCACCGGCGAGGAGCCGTACTCCATCGCCATGGTGCTGGCCGAGGCGCTGGGCGTGGACGGCAACTGGCAGCTGTTCGCCAGCGATATCAATACCCGGGTGACGGCCTTTGCCCGTCGCGCGGTTTATCCGGTTGAGCGGGCGCGCAAGACGCCGCCTCTGTTGTGGCAAAAATACTTTCTGCGCGGCAGGGATGAATACGAGGGCATGGTGCGGGTGGCGCCGGAGCTGGCGCGGCGGGTGTCGTTCTCCAACCTGAACCTGCTGCATTGCCAAGCGTTTCCCCAGGACAACTTCGACATTGTCTTCTTGCGCAACGTGTTGATTTATTTCAACGAGGAAACCAAGCAGGGCGTGCTGTCCAGCTTGTGCGGCAAACTGCGCCGGGGCGGCTCTTTGCTGATCGGCCATTCCGAATCGATTCGCAACCTGTCGCTGCCTTTGCGGCAGGAAGAGCCGTCCAGATACCGGCTGGAAGCCGAGCATGCCGGCGGGAGAGGGTGATATGGGAATTGCCGTGCTGATTGTGGATGATTCCGCGGTGGTGCGGGAGGTGCTGAGCCAGATGCTGGCTTCGGCGCACGATATCGAGGTGATGGGTGCGGCCCCCGACCCCATCTTCGCCATGCAGAGAATGAAACGGCGCTGGCCGGATGTGCTGGTGTTGGATATCGAAATGCCGCGCATGGACGGGCTGACCTTTCTGCGCCAGATCATGGCCGAGCGCCCCACGCCGGTCATTATCTGCTCCTCGCTGACCGAACGCGGGGCGCATATCACCATGGAGGCGATGTCCGCGGGCGCGGTGGCGGTCATCGCCAAGCCGACGGTCAATCTGAAGGGTTTCTTGCAAGAGGCGGCCAAGGATCTGATCCAGGAAGTCAGAGCCGCCGCCGGCGCGCGCATGGCGGTGGTGAGAAATATGGTGCGCGGCGGCGAGGAAACGGCTCGCCCGCACCCGTCGCCCAAGCTGACCGCCGACGCGGTGCTGGAGGCGCCGTCCGGGAAATCCATGTTTCGCACCACGGAAAAGATCATCGCCATCGGCACCTCCACCGGCGGCACCCAGGCGCTGGAGTACATGCTGCCCCGCTTGCCGGCTACCTGTCCTGGCATCGCCGTGGTGCAGCACATGCCGGAAAAGTTCACCCGCTCTTTCGCCGAGCGGCTCAACAAGCTGTCCGAAGTGGAAGTGCGCGAGGCCAATAACGGCGACCGTCTGATTTCCGGACGGGTGCTGATCGCGCCGGGCGGGCGGCACCTGCTGGTCAAGCGCAGCGGCGCGCAATATGTGGCCGAGGTCAAGGATGGTCCGCTGGTGTCCCGCCATCGGCCATCGGTGGATGTGCTGTTCCGGTCGGTGGCGGTCAGCGCCGGCAGCAACGCGGTGGGCGTGATCATGACCGGCATGGGCGACGACGGGGCGCGCGGCATGCGGGAAATGCACGATAGCGGGGCGCGCACGCTGGCGCAGGATGAGGAGTCCTGCGTCGTGTTCGGCATGCCCAATGAGGCGATCAACCACGGCGGGGTGGATGAAGTGATGTCCCTGCAGCGGCTGACCCATACGTTGGCTGGCATACGGGGGTAGGGGCATGACGCATTTGCAGAAATGGCTGGGTCGCTCGGTCATGGTGGTGGATGACTCCGCCAGCCAGCGCTACATCGCCGTGCAGCTGTTGCAGGATTTCGGTTTCGCCTGCGTTTACGAGGCGGAAAACGGGCTGGACGCCATCGCCCAGCTAGGCCGGCTGGATGGCGTGGACCTGGTGATCACCGATCTCAACATGCCGGGAATGGACGGCGTCAAACTGCTGGAGAATATCGCCAAGGCGTTCAAGGAAAAGGTGCGCTTCGTGGCGGTGATGAGCGGCGTGCCGCGCGATGTGCTGGATACGGTGCAAGGCGTGGTGGACGCATCGGAACTGGACCTGCTGGCCATTCTGCCCAAGCCCTTGAGCATGGCCGAAATCCGGAGGGTGCTGGATGACTGCAACCCTGACTGGCAATTGGCCGGCAACCCCAAGGCCAATGTCAACGCCAGCCCGGAGGACGTCGCGCGGGCGCTGGACGCCGGTCAGCTGGTGCCGTACTTCCAGCCCAAGGTCTCGGTGAAGGAGGGCGGGCTGTGCGGTCTGGAAGCCCTGGCGCGCTGGGAGCATCCCGACTTCGGCGTATTGCCGCCGGCGGTGTTTGTCCAGCACCTGGAAAGCGGCGAACTGGCCCTGCGATTTTTCTATTACTTTCTGGACGCGGTGTGCGCGGCCATGGTCAGGATATTGCGCCTGCGGCCCACGCTGCATTGCTCGATCAACCTGCCGGTGCCTTTGCTGGACGAACCCAATCTGGTGGACGAGATGGCGCGCATCGTGCAATCGCACGGCCTGGACAATCACGTCATCGTGCTGGAAGTGACGGAAACCACCTTGATGTCCAATCTGGCCGCCTCGCTGGGCACGCTGGCGCGGCTGCGGCTCAATGGTTTCGGGCTGGCGATGGACGACTACGGCACCGGCTATTCGTCGATGAAGCAGCTGTCGCGCAGCCCGTTCACCGAGTTGAAAATCGACAGGGAGTTTGTCCACGACGCGGCCAATAGCCCCAAGAAGCTGGCCATTCTGACCGCGGCCGTGGCGATGTGCCAGCGGCTGCATTTATTGTCCGTGGCCGAAGGGGTGGAAACGGAAGAGGATTGGCAGCAATTGGCGGTGCTGGGCTGCGATCTGGCGCAAGGCTATTTTCATAGTCGTCCGCTGTCCGAAGCCATGCTGTTTGACTGGATGGCGGAGCACTGCGCGGAAAAATAGGGCAGAAGCCGGGCTTGGCGCGAGGCGGACAACGAAAAAAGGGCCGCGAGGGCCCTTGTTGCTGCGATAATCCGGAATCAGGCCGCGAAGTTCTTGGCCGCGAATTCCCAGTTCACCAGCTTCCAGAAGCCTTCCAGGTAGTTCGGACGGCTGTTGCGGTAGTCGATGTAGTAAGCGTGCTCCCATACGTCGCAGGTCAGCAGCGGCTTCTTGTCGGTGGTCAGCGGGGTGGCGGCGTTGCTGGTGGAAACCAGGTCCAGGCTGCCGTCCGCGTTTTTCACCAGCCAGGCCCAGCCGGAGCCGAAGGTGCCGGCAGCACAGGCGTTGAAGGCTTTCTTGAACTCTTCGAAAGAACCCCACTTGGCCTTGATGGCGTCAGCCAGCGCGCCGGTCGGCTCGCCGCCCGCGTTCGGGGCCAGGCCGAACCAGTAGAAGGTGTGGTTCCAGATCTGAGCGGCGTTATTGAAGATGCCGCCGGACGATTTCTTGACGATCTCTTCCAGAGAGGCGTTTTCGAACTCGGTGCCCTTGATCAGGTTGTTCAGATTGGTGACGTAGGTTTGATGGTGCTTGCCGTAGTGGAATTCCAGGGTTTCCTTGGAGATGTGCGGGGCGAGGGCGTCCAGCGCGTACGGCAGTTCCGGCAGTTTGTGTTCCATTGTTATGCTCTCCTTGTTGAGAAAGTAAGCCGCATAAGCGGATGCTTTGGACGAAGTTTACTGGAATATAGTCCGGCAGGCCAATAGTTGACTAAAATGATAGGGATAAAGTTTTGCAATTCGATGTAATCATCATAGGGGCTGGCGCGGCCGGCTTGATGTGCGCGGCGACGGCCGGTCGGCGCGGCCGGAAAACGCTGTTGCTCGACCATGCCGCCAAGCTGGCGGAGAAGATCCGCATCTCCGGCGGCGGGCGCTGCAACTTCACCAACGTCAACGCGCGCTTCGACTGCTACCTGTCCGACAACCCCCATTTCTGTCGTTCCGCCTTGGCGCAATACACGCCGCAGGACTTCATCGACCTGCTCGATCGCCACGGCATCGGTTACCACGAGAAAAAACTCGGCCAGCTGTTTTGCGACGAGGGCAGCGAGCGGATCATCGCCATGCTGGCGGAAGAGTGCGAAGCGGCCGGAGTGGAACGGCGCATGGGCGTCGCCATCTCATCCGTCGCCTCGCGCGAGGGCGGCGGCTTCGCGCTGGAGGCTTCGGTCGGCGGCCTGGCGTGCGAATCGCTGGTGATCGCCACTGGCGGCTTGTCCATTCCGCAAATCGGCGCCACCCCGTTCGGCTATCAGGTCGCCGAGCAGTTCGGCCTGCCGGTGACTCGCCTGTCCCCCGCGCTGGTGCCATTGACCTTCCACGTCGAGGACGCGGAAACCTTCGCGCCGCTGGCCGGGGTGTCGCTGGACGTGGAGGCGCGAGTCGGCAAGGCGCGGTTCCGCGAGAATGTGCTGTTTACCCACAAGGGCGTGTCCGGCCCGGCCATCCTGCAGGTGTCGTCTTACTGGGAGCCGGGCATGGAACTGACGCTCGACCTGTTGCCGGCGACCGATGCCGAAGCCTGGCTGGAGGAGAGGGCGGGCAGCGAGCAACTGATCGCCAACGCCATGGCCGAGCACGGCTGGCCCAAGCGTTTCGCCGAAGCGTGGCTGGAGCGGCAGGGATTCGCCGGCCGGCTCAAGGACCTCGTGCCCAAACGCCGCAAGCAGTTGGCGGAGTCGCTGCACAACTGGCGCATCAAGCCCAACGGCACCCAGGGTTACAAGAAGGCGGAGGTGACGCGCGGCGGGGTGTCCACCAAGGCGCTGTCCTCAAAAACCATGATGGCCAACGAGGCACCCGGCTTGTTTTTCATCGGCGAAGTGGTGGACGTCACCGGCTGGCTGGGCGGCTACAATTTCCAGTGGGCGTGGTCGTCCGGCCACGTGGCGGGCATGAATTGTTAAGCGCCCCGGCGATGAGCCGGGAACCGTTTCGGGGTAGAATTGCGTTTTGCTATTGCGCGCCCTCCGCGGCGTGTCGACTTTAGGGCAATATGACTGAACAGTATGAGAATTTCGACGGCGAGATGGCTGCCTTGCGCACGCCGCCGCATTCGATAGAGGCCGAGCAGTCCGTGCTGGGCGGCTTGTTGCTGGACAACGGCGCTTGGGACAAGATCGCCGACGTGGTGGCCGAGGCCGATTTCTATCGCCACGATCACCGCCTGATTTACAAGCATATCTCCCGTCTGGTGGAGCATGGCCGCGCCGCCGACGTGGTGACCGTGTCGGAAAGCCTGGACAAGAACGGCGAGCTCGGCAACGTCGGCGGCCTGTCCTACCTCGCGACGCTGGCGCAGAACACGCCGTCGGCCGCCAATATCCGCCGTTACGCCGAAATCGTGCGCGAGCGCTCGGTGATCCGCCAGTTGGCGGTGGTGGGCACGGAAATCGTCGAGGCCGCGTATTCGCCGATGGGCCGCGACGCCTCGCAGCTGCTGGACGAAGCCGAGGGCAAGGTGTTCCAGATCGCGGAATCCACCGCCAAGTCCAAGCAGGGCTTCCTGGAAATGCCGGGGCTGCTGAAGGAAGTGGTGGAGCGCATCGACATGCTCTACAGCCGCGACAATCCCGACGAGGTGACCGGCGTCCCCACCGGCTTCATCGACCTGGACGCCAAGACGTCGGGCCTGCAGCCCGGCGATCTGATCATCGTCGCCGGCCGTCCGTCCATGGGCAAGACCGCCTTCTCGATGAACATCGCCGAGCACGTGGCGGTGGAAACCCACCTGCCCGTCGCCGTGTTCTCCATGGAAATGGGCGGCGCGCAGCTGGTGATGCGGATGCTGGGTTCGGTGGGGCGGCTGGATCAGCACACCCTGCGCACCGGCAAGCTGGGCGACGACGACTGGCAGAAGCTGACTTACGCCATCGGCAAGCTGTCGGAAGCGCCGATGTACATCGACGAAACCCCGGCGCTGACCGCGCTGGAAGTGCGCGCCCGCGCCCGCCGTCTGGCGCGGCAGCATGGCGGCAAGCTCGGCCTGATCGTGATCGACTACCTGCAGCTGATGTCAGGCTCTGGCCGCGGCGACAACCGCACCGCCGAACTGGGCGAAATTTCGCGGGGCCTGAAGGGCCTGGCCAAGGAGCTGCAAGTGCCGGTGATCGCGCTGTCTCAGCTGTCGCGCGCGGTGGAGCAGCGTCCCAACAAGCGCCCGATGATGTCCGACCTGCGCGAATCCGGCGCCATCGAGCAGGACGCCGACTTGATCATCTTCATGTACCGCGAAGAGTACTACAACCCGGACAATCAGGACGTGAAGGGCCAGGCGGAGGCCATCATCGGCAAGCATCGCAACGGCCCCACCGGCGCGGTGCGGCTGGCTTTCGTCGGCAAGTACGCCAAGTTCGACAACGCCGCCACCATCGGCATCAGCGGTTGGGCCGACAGCGACGGTTAAGATCGCGGCGGCAAACACACAACGAGAGAACCCAATGAGCTTTTTCGATAAACACGTTTTCGTCTGCTGCAATCAGCGCGACGCCTGTCAGGACTGCTGCAACAACCACGGCTCCAGCGAGCTGCTGGGCTATATGAAAGACCGCGTCAAGGCGCTGGGCCTGGCCGGCGAGGGCAAGATTCGCGTCAACAAGGCCGGCTGCCTGGGGCGCTGCGACGACGGCCCGGTGATGGTGATTTACCCGGAAGAAACCTGGTACACCTTCATCGACAAGCAGGACATCGACGAAATCGTCGATGAGCACATGGTGCATGGCCGCGTGGTGGAAAGGCTGAAAGTCTGATGCTGAAAGCCTTGAACAAACAGATGATCGCCGGCCCGGCCGGTTTGCTGGAAACCATCGTCGTGCCGGCGCAGGGTGAAGCGCGCGGTATTGCCGTGATCTGCCATCCCAACCCGCTGCAAGGCGGCACCAATACCAACAAGGTGGTGCAAACCGCGGCCAAGGCCTTGTCGCAGCTGGGGTATGTCTGCTATTGCCCCAATCTGCGCGGCGTGGGCGAGAGCGAGGGACGGCATGATTACGGCCAGGGCGAGGTGGAGGATGTCATCGCCGTGGTCGAGCATGCGCGTCGCGAACAAGGCGTTTTGCCGCTGGCGCTGGCCGGTTTTTCCTTCGGCGGTTTTGTCGCCGCGCGCACGCGGGCGCGGATCGAAGCCGACAAGCTGCTGCTGATGGGCGTGGCGGTGGGCAAGTACCCGATTCCGACGCCTGAGGTGCCAGCCGATACCCTAGTTATTCACGGGGAGGAGGACGAGGTGATTCCGCTTGGCGCGGTAATGGATTGGGCGCGCCCGCAAGGCTTGCCGGTGCTGGTGTTTCCCGGCGCGGGGCACTTTTTCCACGGCAAACTGGTGCCGCTGGGCAAGATGATCCAGCGTTGCTGGTGAGTGTTTTTCGCCATTGAAAAACCGGCGTCTCGCGCGAGATGGCCGGTTTTTTTATCAGCGGTGCAGTTCCCCGGCCGCTTCCGGCTGGTAGGAAACCGCCAGCACCTTCAAGTGGGTGCTGCCGGACGGAGTGGGCCAGTCTATGCTCTGGCCTTCAGCCAGCCCCAGCAAGGCGGCGCCGATCGGCGCGAGCACCGAAATGCGGCCTTGTTCGCCGTCCGCTTCCTTGGGGTACACCAGCGTCAGGTCTTTTTCCTGCGTATCGTTGATCAGCACGCGCGCGCTGCTGTTCATGGTGATCACGTTGCCGGGCATGGCCGCCGGCTCCAGCACTTCCGCTCTTTCCAGCTCGCTCTCCAGCTTGGCGGCGGTGGGATGGCTGCTGTCGCAGTTCTCCAGCAGCGCGGCAATGCGTTCGTAATCGAGCGTGGATATCGTGATCGCCGGGGTTGTCGACATTGTTGGTCTCCTCTCCATATTCCAAAAATAAATAGGGTGCCTTGGACGGCACCCTATTGGGTAAGAGTGGAATTCTGTCGCTTAGTTCGCGAAGCCGGCGCTTAAATTGCGGTGAAAATTGCAGCTTGGCGCTTGTTTTCCAGAAAGCCGCAGGCAGGAAATCCGGCGGCTTTCATGAGCGAAAATCATCTCAGCAGCGACAGCGCGGCCCCCGGCGCGATATTGGCCTGGGATAGTGCCAAGGTGGAGGATTGCCCCAGAATTTGCTGCTGCGCGAGCCGGGCGCTGGCAGCGGCGTAGTCGGTGTCTATCAGCCGGCTGTTGGCGGCAGAGGCGTTGAGCGAGGCGTTTTGCAGATTGTTGATCGCCGCCTCGATGCCATTGCCGGCTGCGCCCAGCGCGGTGCGTTGCGCGCCTATCGCGCCAAGGTCGGCCTGCGCGCTTTGTTGCGCGGCCAGCGCCCCGGCCTGGGTGGTGATGTCTATCGTGTTGGTGGCGGACAGGTTGGCGTTGTAACTGTTGAGGCCGCCGCTGGACGGCGCGGCACTAAGGTTTGCGCCGGGTATCGTCACCTGGTTGGACGCGACGCCGTTGGGGCCGATTTGGAACGTGGTGTTGTTGTTGCCGCTCAGCAGCGGA
This sequence comes from Xenophilus sp. AP218F, assembly GCA_002213445.1. Taxonomy (GTDB): domain Bacteria; phylum Pseudomonadota; class Gammaproteobacteria; order Burkholderiales; family Chromobacteriaceae; genus Chromobacterium. Next base: position 437,236 of record NJIE01000008.1, read on the forward strand.
ATGCCGTTGTACTGGGTGCTTTGGACGATGGCGGAGTTGGCCTGGGTGAGCGCGTCCACCTGCTGCTGCAGCGCCTGGCGGTTGCTGCTGTTGAGAGCGCCGTTGCCGGCCTGGATCGCCAGCGCCTGGATTTGCTGGGTGTTATCCTGCAACTGGCTGAGCGCGCCGTCGGCGGTTTGCGTCAGCGAGATGCCGTCGTTGGCGTTGCTGACGGCCTGATTGCTGCCGTTGATCTGGGCCTGCAGCTGCTGGGCGATCGCCAGATTGGCGGCGTTGTCCGCCGCGCTGTTGACGCGCTGGCCTGAGGCAAGCTCAGCCAGCGCCTGCTTGGTTGCCTGTTGCACCCGGTTGTTTTGGGATTGCGCGCTCAGCGATGTCAGATTGCTGTTGATGGTGAGTGGCATGAGGCTTCTCCGCGGCGTGGCAAAGGTGCGCTTTCATTTTAGAAACAAGCGCTTGCGCCGGCAAGGATTGTTCCGGCCAAAAAGCGACGCGATGTGTCCGCTGGGCGAAAAAAATCCCCGCGGGCGGAGCGGGGATGTTGGCAGCCGGAGGCTCGAGCTTACTGAACGTCGGGCTTGGCCGGGGTGCCGGCCGACTGGGTCAGGATTTCATAGCCGGTTTCCGTCACCAGCACGGTGTGTTCCCACTGCGCGGACAGGCTGCGGTCTTTGGTGACGACGGTCCAGCCGTCGCCCAGCATGCGCAGGTGGCGTTTGCCCTGGTTGATCATCGGCTCGATGGTGAAGATCATGCCGGCTTGCAGCTCAAGGCCGGTGCCCGGGCGGCCGTAGTGCAGGACTTGCGGCTCTTCGTGGAACTTCTTGCCGATGCCGTGGCCGCAGAACTCCTGCACCACGCTGTAACCGGAGGATTCGGCGTGCTGCTGGATGGCGTGGCCGATGTCGCCGAGTTTGGCGCCCGGTTTGACCTGTTCGATGCCCTTCCACATGCATTCGTAAGTGATGCGGCACAGACGCTTTGCGTGCGGGCTGACTTCGCCGACGAAGAACATCCGGCTGGTATCGCCGTGATAGCCGTCCTTGATGACGGTGATGTCCAGATTGACGATGTCGCCGTTCTTGAGCGGCTTGTCGCTGGGAATGCCGTGGCAGATCACGTGGTTGACCGAGGTGCAGATCGACTTCGGATACGGATTGTGGCCATCGGGAGCGTAATTGAGCGGGGCCGGGATGCAGCCTTGCTCCTTGACCATGTAGTCATGGCACAGCTTGTCGATGGCCTCGGTAGTGACGCCGGGCTTGATGAACGGCGTGATGTAATCGAGTACTTCGGAGGCCAGGCGGCCCGCTACGCGCATTTTTTCGATGTCTTGCGCGGTTTTCAGTTGAATGCTCATTGTGGCGCAAAGCTCTTTTTCAGCTTAAGTGAGGCGTAATACTAGCAAAATAAAGCAGTTGGCGCACCCCGCTGGCCAGTAGGGTTATTCTGGCTTCATGTCTTGCTGGCGTGAAGCCCGGTTTGCATTTGAATTCGTACAGAAACAAGAAGCCAATCATGCCGCGGCCCGGGCGCGGACCTGCGCAAGCGGAGTGGGCGGTATAGACTGGAGATGGGGGGCTGCGCCGATGATCTGCCGGCGCGCATGAGATAGGTTTGCCAAGGCATTGATATTTAAATGAAAAGCATAACGGTTGCGACATACAATATTCACAAAGGCATGTCCCCGCTGAACCGGCATTTGCGCGTCGGCGACATGGCCGACGCGTTGGAGGGACTGGCGCCGGACATGCTGTTCCTGCAGGAAGTGCAGGGCAAGAATCTGGAGCGCGCCGTGGCGCATCTGGCGTGGCCGGCGACGCCGCAGCATCACTTCCTGGCTCGCCGGCTGACGCATCGCGCGGTGTACGGCTTGAACGCCGCCTATCGGCACGGCCATCACGGCAACGCGGTGCTCAGTCGCTTCGCCATTCGCGAGTGGTGCAACCGGGACATCTCCGTCAATCGCTTCGAGCGGCGCGGCGTGTTGCAGTGCGTGTTGCAGCCGGAAGGCTGGCGCGAGCCGCTGGTGGCCTTGTGCGGCCATTTCAACCTGCTGGCCAGGGACCGGCGCAGGCAGTACCAGGGGCTGGTCAGCTATGTGCGCGAGGCGATACCGGCAGGCTTGCCGCTGATCCTCGCCGGCGATTTCAACGACTGGCGCGGCGAGGCCAGCGCCTATTTTCGCGACGAGCTGGGTTTGCAGGAGGTGTTTTTGCAGTGCCATGGCAGCCATGCCCAGAGCTTTCCGGCCCGCTTGCCGGTGCTAGCTCTGGACCGCATCTACGTGCGCGGCTTGCAGGCGGAGGAGGCCAGGGTCTTGCGCGGCCAGCCGTGGTCGGCGCTGTCCGATCACCTGCCGCTGACGGCCACCTTGCGGCCGGTTTGATACGGGCAGGGCATTGATTGCGCAGGGTTTTCAAAGCAACGCGGCAGTGTTGCGAAACGATCGGCTTGCGGTTGGTTATTACCAAATAACAGATTGGTATTGACGGGAAACGAAAAAAACTGTTCAATCTCAATCAAATTTATCGCCGATTTGAACACAGCTTGCGGGCGTAAAACAGCTAAAGCGTGGGTAAGCAGACCCAGAGTTCCTGTATCTGTTTACAAGAATCTACCGGATAAGCCGCAGATTTCCACAGCTAAAGCCCGCCGCAGCAATCGGCGGGCTTTGTGCTTTGGGAGTGTCTGGAATGATTCATTTGCAAAACGTCCGTAAACGGTTCCGTCGCCCGGAAGGCGGCTGGTTTGACGCCGTGGCGGAAACTTCTCTGTCCATCCACGCCGGCGAGGTTTTTGGCCTGATCGGCTTCTCCGGCGCCGGCAAGTCCACCTTGCTGCGCCTGATCAATCTGCTGGAGCGCCCGGATGCCGGCGCGGTCATCGTCGACGGCCAGGACCTGACCAGCCTGTCCGCCAAGCAGCTGCGCGCCGCGCGCCAGAACATCGGCATGGTGTTTCAGCAATTCAATCTGCTCGCCAACCGCACCGTGGCCGGCAACGTCGCCTTTCCGCTGGAGATCGCCGGCTGGAGCCGCGCCGATATAGACAAGCGCGTGGCCGAGTGCCTCGCCATCGTCGGCCTGGAAGACCGCGCCAACCATTATCCGGCCCAGCTCTCCGGCGGCCAGAAGCAGCGCGTCGGCATCGCCCGCGCCCTGGCGCCGCGTCCGCATGTGATTCTGGCCGACGAGCCGACCTCGGCGCTCGATCCTAAAACCACCCAATCCATTCTGGACTGCCTGAAGGACATCAACGCGCGCTTCGGCGTCACGGTGGTGATCGTCACCCATGAAATGCACGTGGTGCGCAGCATCTGCCATCGCGCCGCGGTGCTGGACCAGGGCCGGGTGGTAGAGGTCGTGGATGTGAAAAACACGGAAGTGGAGGCCGATTCCGATCTGGCCCGCTCGCTGCTGGAGGCCGCGTAATGGATGCCGCAACCCTGAACGAAGCGCTGCTCAATCTGCAGTCTATGGCTCCGGAAATCTGGCAGGCCAGCAAGGAAACCGGCGTGATGCTGGGCGTGGGATTGGTAGCGGCCGTGCTGCTGGGCGGCCCGCTGGGCGTCATCCTGTACCTGACCCAGCCCGGGCAGCTGTTCGCCAACCGCGCGCTCAACGGCGTGCTCAGCTGGCTGGTGAACCTGGTGCGCTCCTTCCCCTTCATCATCTTGATGGTGGTGCTGATTCCGCTGACCCGCCTGCTGGTGGGCAGCACCATCGGCCCGATCGCCGCGTCGGTGCCGCTGGCTTTCGCCGCCATTCCGTATTTCGCCCGCCTGGTGGAGCAGACCTTGCGCGAGATTCCGCGCGGCGTGATCGAAGCGGCCGAGGCGATGGGCGCGAGCCCGGTGCAGATCATCGGCAAGGTGCTGATCAACGAAGCGCGCGCCGGGCTGATCTCCAGCCTCACCATCCTGACCATCAGCTTCCTGAGCTACACCGCGGTGGCGGGCGTAGTGGGCGGCGGCGGCATCGGCGACCTGGCCATCCGTTACGGTTACTACCGCTTCCAGACCGACGTGATGGTGGCCATGGTGCTGCTGCTGGTGGTGCTGGTGCAAATCATTCAGCTGCTGGGCAACCGCCTGGCGGCCAAGCTGGACAAACGTTGAGTTTCAGACACGCACATTAAAGGAGAGAACAATGCGTAGATTCGTTATCAAGGCAGTTGCCGCATCCGTGTTGGGCCTGGCTTTCGCCGGCAGCGTCCTGGCCGCCGACCCGGCCAAGAAGGAAATCGTGATCGGCACCACCGTCGGCGACTTCGGCGATATGGTCAAGCAGTCGATCAAGCCGCAGCTGGAAAAGCAGGGCTACAAGGTGCGTCTGGTGGAATTCACCGACTACGTGCGCCCTAATCTGGCGCTGCAGGAAGGCTCGCTGGATGTGAACGTGTTCCAGCACAAGCCTTACCTCGACAACTTCGCCAAGGAACACAAGCTCAGCCTGAAGGAAGTGTTCCAGGTGCCCACCGCGCCCTTGGGCATCTACCCGGGCAAGCAGAAGTCGCTGAAGGACGCCAAGGCCGGCGTGACGCTGGCCGCGCCTAACGATCCGTCCAACTTCGCCCGCGCGCTGGTGATGCTGAACGATCTGGGCTGGGTCAAGCTCAAGGCCGGCGTCAATCCGCTGACCGCTTCCGAGCGCGACATCGCCGTCAACGTCAAGAACGTCAAGATCGTGCCGCTGGAAGCCGCCCAGTTGCCGCGCTCGCGCAGCGACGTGGACTTCGCAGTCATCAACGGCAACTATGCCACCAGCTCCGGCATCAAGCTGACCGAAGCCGTATATCAGGAAAAGAGCTACGCCTACGTGAACTGGGGCGTGGTGCGCGCCGCCGACGCGGCCAAGCCGTGGGCCAAGGACGTGATCGCCGCCTACAATTCGCCGGCGTTCAAGGCCTATACCAAGCAGAAATTCGCCGGCTACAAGCTGCCGCAAGGCTGGAACTGAGTTTTCTTGTAACACTCCTGGCTACAAGACTTGACGGAGGGCTTCGGCCCTCCTTTTTTTTCGTCCTGGCTTTTCCTCCGGATCGCGCCGCTCCGGCAGAAAATCCGGATCGGCTATCCGCCGCGCGGCCCGAACAGGATTTCCCGAGATCGTTCGGAGCCGACGGTGGGCGCGCGGTTGACGTCCTGAGCCAGCGCGTAGGCGCGGGCGACGGCCGGGCGCGCCGCCATGCGGGCGAACCAGGCTGCGAGGGCGGGGAAGTCGCCAAGCGCCTGGCGCTGCTTTTCATGCGGCACGATCCACGGATAGCAGGCCATGTCGGCTATCGAATACTCGCCGCAGATGTAGTCGCCGGCTTGGGCCAGCTGTCCGTCCAGCACCCGGTAGAGGCGCGTGGTTTCGCGCACGTAGCGGTCGATGGCGTAAGGGATGGTTTCCGGCGCGTACTGGACGAAATGGTGGTTTTGCCCGGCCATCGGGCCCAGGCCGCCCATCTGCCAGAACAGCCACTGCAGAACCTGGTTGCGGCCGCGGATTTCCTGCGGGATGAAGCGGCCGGTCTTGTCCGCCAGATACAGCAAAATGGCGCCGGACTCGAACAGCGAAATCGGCTCGCCGCCGCTGGCGGGCGCGGAATCGACGATGGCCGGAATGCGGTTATTGGGCGCGATGCGCAGAAAATCGGGCTGGAATTGCTCCCCCTGGCTGATATTGACCGGGATGACGCGGTAATCCAGACCGGCTTCTTCCAGGAAAATGGTGATCTTGTGGCCGTTGGGGGTGGTCCAGTAATGCAGATCTATCATGGCGTGGCCTCTTGAAGCGTCGGGACGGGTTGCTATTGCATGCTTATATCATTGCCCGGGCCGGAAATGCAAAAGCCCCGCCAGGCGGGGCCGATTGGACGCAAGGCCGATCAGGCCTGCTGTTCCAGATGGTATCGGGTGACGCGCTCCACTTCCTGCTTGGAGCCGAGGAACACCGCCACGCGTTCGTGCAGTTTCTGCGGCTGGATGTCGAGAATGCGTTCGCGGCCGTTGGTGGCCGCGCCGCCGGCCTGCTCGATGATGAAGGCCATCGGGTTGCCTTCGTACATCAGGCGCAGCTTGCCGGCCTTGGAGGGATCGCGCGCGTCCTTGGGGTACATGAAGATGCCGCCGCGGGTGAGGATGCGGTGCACCTCCGCCACCATCGACGCCACCCAGCGCATATTGAAGTCGCGGGCGCGCGGGCCGGTGCTGCCGGCCAGCAGCTCGTCGATGTAGCGCTTAACCGGCGCTTCCCAGTGGCGCATATTGGACATGTTGATGGCGAATTCGCTGGTGCGCTCCGGCACGCGCATGTCCGGGTGGGTGAGCACGAAGGAGCCTTGTTCGCGGTCCAGGGTAAAACCGTGCACGCCGCTGCCGAAGGTCAGCACCAGCAGGGTCTGCGGGCCGTACACGGTGTAGCCGGCGGCCACTTGTTGCGAGCCGGGCTGCATGAAATCGGCTTCGCTGGGCAGGCTGGAGCCGCTCGGGCAGCGCAGGATGGAGAAGATGGTGCCCACCGAGATGTTGACGTCGATGTTGGACGAGCCGTCCAGCGGGTCGAACATCAGCAGGTATTCGCCTTTCGGGTACTCGCCCGGGATGTGGTAGGGCAGCTCCATTTCCTCGGAAGCCATCGCCGCCAGGCTGCCGCCCCATTCGTTGGCGTCCAGCAGGAAGTCGTTGGCGATCACGTCCAGCTTTTTCTGCGCTTCGCCCTGGATGTTGCCGGTGCCCGCTTCGCCCAGCACGCCCGCCAGCGCGCCCTTGTTTACCGAAAAGCTGATGGCCTTGCAGGCGCGGCCGACGGTTTCAATCAGCAGGCGCAACTCCGGCGGCAGGGTGCCGGCCTTGCGTTGCTGTTCGATCAGGAAACGGGAAAGGGTGATGCGGCTCATAGCAGTCCTTGTTGTATTCGAGGCGCAAGCAAAACGGGTGCGCAAGGCGCGATTATAAACGCATAGCGGGGGCGAGCGCACCGGCATTTTTCGGCGCGGAAGCCTTGCGCCGCCTGCCGCGCGGGCCGACGCGGGGAATATTCATTATGGTTGAAATTTTCCTACGCGGGGTTGGCGGCGGCGGCCTGCTGCTCCAGCCAGCGGCAAAACGCCGCGATCGTCGCGTCTTCCGCGGCGGTGCGGGGCGCTACCCAGCAGTAATCGCGTACCGTGACTACAGGCGCGGGCAAGGGCGAGACCAGCTGGCCGGCATCGATCAGGGTTTGCGCCATCGGCAGGGGGCCCAGCACCACGCCCAGCCCGTCCACCGCGGCCTGCAGCGCGAGCGAGAAGCGGTCGAAGTGCAGGCTGCAGGCCGGTTTCAGCTCGGGCGCGCCCGCCAGCGTCAGCCAGCGCGGCCAGGCGGTGGGCCGGGTGTCGGCGTGCAGCAGGGTGTGGGTGGTCAGGTCGTCCGGCCGGGTCAGCGGCAGGTTTTCGAGCAGCGCCGGGCTGCAAAGCGGCAGTTCCCACTCCTTGAGGAAAGGCTTGGCGATGTGCCCGGGCCAGTCGCCCGGGCCGCGGCGGATGGCGATGTCGAACGGCGCGTCCAGCCGCGACAGGTCGCGGTCCGAAGTGACCAGATGCAATTCCAGATCGGGAAACTGGGCGCGAAAGCCGGAGAGGCGCGGCAGCAGCCAGTAACTGGCGAAAGTGGGGGTGGAATTGATGCTCAGGCGGCGCTGGCGGTTGGGTTGCAGCAGTTGCGAAGTGGCGTTGGCGATCAAGTCCAGACCGTCCTGAACCTGCACCAGATAGCGCCAGCCGGTGTCGGTCAGCCGCACCCGGCCGCCGCTGCGTTCGAACAGGCGCACGCCCAGCCAGTCTTCCAGCTGCTTTATCTGTTTGCTCACAGCGCCATGAGTGACGAACAGCTCGCCGGCGGCGGCGGAAAAGCTTTCCAGCCGGGCCGCTGCCTCGAAAATGCGCAGGGTGTTGAGCGGGGGATAGGAACTCATGCTGTGATTTTAACTCACAATCCATGTTGCCATTACTCGTTTGTAAGCCGACGCGCAAAAGCGTAATCTTCAGTCACTACAAAGCGCATATCGGTTTCACCGTGAAAATGCTTGCCGGCATTCCCCAGAGGAGAGCGCCGGCAGACCTGCAAACACCCTAAGCATAAAGGTCCCAAGTCATGCTGGAAGCTTACCGCAAACACGTTGCCGAGCGCGCCGCGCTGGGCATCCCGCCGCTGCCGCTCACCGCCAAACAAGTAGAAGAACTGGTGGAGCTGCTGAAGAACCCGCCCAAGGGCGAAGAGGCCGAGCTGGTCGAACTGATCACCCACCGCGTGCCGCCGGGCGTGGACGACGCCGCCAAGGTGAAAGCCTCCTTCCTGGCCGCCGTGGCCGAGGGCGGCGCGAAGTCGCCGCTGGTCTCCCGCGAACTGGCCACCGAGCTGCTCGGCACCATGCTGGGCGGCTACAACGTCAAGCCGCTGATCGACCTGTTGGGCGACGCCGAGGTCGGCGGCATCGCCGCCGCAGGCCTGAAGAAAACCCTGCTGGTATTCGACTTCTTCCACGACGTGAAAAAACTGGCCGACAGCGGCAACGCCAACGCCAAGTCCGTGCTGCAAAGCTGGGCCGACGCCGAATGGTTCACCAGCCGTCCGGAAGTGGAAAAGAAGATCACCGTCACCGTCTTCAAGGTGCCGGGCGAAACCAATACCGACGATCTGTCCCCGGCGCCGGACGCCTGGAGCCGCCCGGACATCCCGCTGCACTATCTGGCCATGCTGAAGAACACCCGCCCCGACGCGGCCTTCAAGCCGGAAGAAGACGGCAAGCGCGGTCCGATGCAGTTCATCGAAGACCTGAAGAAAAAGGGCCATCTGGTCGCCTACGTCGGCGACGTGGTCGGCACCGGCTCCTCCCGCAAGTCCGCCACCAACTCGGTGGTATGGGCTACCGGCCAGGACATCCCGTTCGTGCCGAACAAGCGTTTCGGCGGCGTGACGCTGGGCGGCAAGATCGCGCCGATTTTCTTCAACACCCAGGAAGACTCCGGCTCGCTGCCGATCGAAGTCGACGTTTCCAAGCTGGAAATGGGCGATGTGATCGACATCTACCCCTACGACGGCAAGATCGAGAAGAACGGCCAGCAAGTGGCCAGCTTCCAGCTCAAATCCGACGTGCTGCTGGACGAAGTGCGCGCCGGCGGCCGCATCAACCTGATCATCGGCCGCGGCCTCACCGCCAAGGCCCGCGAAGCGCTGGGCCTGCCGGCGTCCACCGCCTTCCGTCTGCCCAAGGACCCGGCCAATTCCGGCAAGGGTTTCTCGCTGGCGCAAAAGATGGTCGGCCGCGCCTGTGGCCTGCCGGAAGGACAGGGCGTTCGTCCGGGTACCTATTGCGAACCCAAGATGACCACCGTCGGCTCGCAGGACACCACCGGTCCGATGACCCGCGACGAGCTGAAAGATCTGGCCTGCCTCGGTTTCTCCGCCGACCTGGTGATGCAGTCCTTCTGTCACACCGCGGCTTACCCCAAGCCGGTGGACGTGAAGATGCACAAGGAGCTGCCGGCCTTCATCTCCACCCGCGGCGGCGTCTCGCTGCGCCCGGGCGACGGCGTGATCCACAGCTGGCTCAACCGCCTGTTGCTGCCTGACACCGTCGGCACCGGCGGCGACAGCCACACCCGCTTCCCGATCGGCATTTCCTTCCCGGCCGGCTCCGGCCTGGTGGCCTTCGCCGCCGCCACCGGCGTGATGCCGCTGGACATGCCGGAATCGGTGCTGGTGCGCTTCAAGGGCGAGCTGCAGCCGGGCGTGACCCTGCGCGATCTCGTCAACGCCATTCCGCTGTACGCCATCAAGCAAGGCCTCTTGACCGTGGCCAAAGCCGGCAAGAAGAACATCTTCTCCGGCAAGATCCTCGAGATCGAAGGCTTGCCCAACCTGAAGGTCGAGCAGGCGTTCGAGCTGTCCGACGCTTCGGCCGAGCGTTCCGCCGCCGGCTGCACCGTGCATCTCAACAAAGAACCGATCATCGAGTACATGCAGTCCAACATCACGTTGATGAAGGTGATGATCGCCGAGGGCTATCAGGACGCGCACACGCTGGAGCGCCGCATCCAGAAAATGGAAGAGTGGATCCAGAAGGGCGAGCTGCTCAAGGCGGACGCCGACGCCGAGTACGCCGCCGTGATCGAGATCGATCTGGCGGACGTGAAAGAACCGATCGTCGCCTGCCCGAACGATCCGGACGACGTGAAGTTCATGTCCGAAGTGGCCGGCACCAAGATCGACGAAGTGTTCATCGGTTCGTGCATGACCAATATCGGCCACTTCCGCGCGGCGTCCAAGTTGCTGGAAGGCAAGCGCGACCTGCCGGTCAAGCTGTGGGTGGCCCCGCCGACCAAGATGGACGCCCAGCAGCTGACCAAGGAAGGCCATTACGGCGTATTCGGCCAGGCCGGCGCCCGCACCGAAATGCCGGGCTGCTCGCTGTGCATGGGCAACCAGGCCCAGGTGCGCGAAGGCGCGACGGTGATGTCCACCTCCACCCGCAACTTCCCCAACCGCCTGGGCAAGAACACCAATGTGTTCCTGGGCTCGGCCGAACTGGCCGCGATCTGCTCCAAGCTGGGCAAGATCCCGACCATCGAGGAGTACAAGGCCAATATCGGCATCATCAATGAAAGCGGCGCGGAAGTTTACCAGTACCTGAACTTCAACAAGATCGCCGACTTCCAGGAAGTGGCCGACACCGTCGCCGTCAAGTAAGCGCCGGTTTGACCGCCAGGGGCGGGCCCGCCAGGGCCCGCCTTTTTTCATGGGGAATCAGCCGCCGCGGTGCAGCAGGGTTTGCGACGGCTTTTCGCCGAACAGCCGGCTGTAGTCGACGGCGAACTGGCTCATGTGCCAGAAGCCCCAGGCGGCGGCGATGTCCTGCACCGCGCCGTAGCGGGAATCGGGGCACAGCAGCTCGCGGCGCACCGCGTTGAGCCGGATGGCCTTGAGGTAGGAGAGCGGGCACAGGCCGAGCGTGCTGCGGAAGATGTTTTGCAGCGTGCGGCGGCTGACGTTCAGATGCAGGCACAGATCGGCCACCACCAGCGGCACGTCGGGCTGGCTCATGGCGTAATCGCGCGCCTTGCGCACCATGCGCCAGTGACTGCTGTGGCTGCGCGGCGGGGTCGAGGCCGGGCTGCCGCTGGCCAGCAGGTCCAGCAGGCCATCCAGCAGCTCGTGGCGCATGAATCGATAGGCGGCGATGTCGGACGGGCCAAGCTTTTGCCGCTCGGCTTCGTCCAGCACCAGACGCTGGCGGCGGATGAAGGCCTGCTTGCGGACCGGGTCCACCTTCAACAGCGGATGCTGCTCCAGGTCCAGCGGCAGGCCTTTGTCCATCACCACCGCGGCGTGCGCCTCCAGCTCCTGTTGCGGAATCACCAGCCCCATGATCCGGTAATCGTCGGGCGTGGTCAGCTCGAACTCCCGGCCGCCGCCGCTGACGGCGATGGTGTCGTCCTCCATCTTGCCGCCGTCGCGGGCCGCGTCGGGCTGCTGCGGGCAGGGCAGGCCGAACCAGTACGCGCCGGGCCAGACCATGCAGGACTGGCGCAAGGCGAGACTGGTGTATTCCTCGAAGCATTGCAGCTGATCCAGCCACAACTCCTTCAGATGTCCGGCGAAACTGCCTGGCAGCAGCTGATCGTACAACTGCTGCCAGGCAGTGATGGCGCAGGCCTGCTCGAAGCTATTGCGGGCCTGGCGATGGCGAACGCCGACTTCCGCGCCCAGCGGGTCCAGCGGCGCGGCTTCGGCGGGCTTGTCGTCGACTTGCAGGTGGTGCAAAGGCCCTTTGGCGGGTCTGGCGGACATCGTATCTCCCCTGTAAACGTGGCGCGAATCCCTGTCCCGCGCTCTGCGGCGCGTGGACGAAGCCGGGCGGCTAGAGCAGGCTGGCGACCAGCGCCGCGTCCGGACGCGGAATCACGGTCTTGTAAACCAGCAAACCCTTGTCGCCGGCGCTGGCGGTGGCCACGGCCACCGCGTTGTCGGCGTCGGCGACTTCGCCGCTGAGCACGAAATAGCACTTGCCGCCGATGCCGAAGGCCAGATGGATGCGGATCAGCTCCACCCGGGCGGCCTTCACCGCCAGATCGGCGGCTTCGACGCAGGCGGCCACGCTATAGGTTTCCACCACGCCCACGGCCCGCACCTCGTCCAGCGGCGTGACGCCGCTGATGGCGGGCAGGACGGATGGGTGCAGATTGGCGATCAGGAAGTGATCGACCAGCAGGTGGCCGGCGGCTTGCCGGCCCTGCTCGCAGGCCTGGCCGACGGCGGCGACGTCGCCACCCACCATGACGATGAATTTGCCGGGGCAGATGGTCTTGGCCACCAGCAGTTCCACTTCCGCGCTTTTGAGCATGGCGTCGGCGGTTTCGATGCCCTTGGCGATGCTGGACAGCTCGATCAGAGCGATGGCGTGAGGCATGGCGTATCCTGGCTTTGCAAGGTGATGAAGTCGGCGTCGACGGCGCTGACGCGGCCGGCGATGCTGGCGTGCAGCGGCGCGCCCAGTTGGCCCGGCGGCGTCCGGGCCAGCAGCTGGCCGACTTCGACTTGATCGCCCGCCGCCACGCAGGGCTGGGCGGGCGCGCCGATGTGCTGGCGCAGCGGCAACGTGACCTCTTTGGGACTGTACGCCTGTGCCGACAGGGGCGCTTTGTGGTTGAGCAAGTCGAGGCCAAGCCGGGCGATCAAGCGCGAAGAAGGCAGCAGCCGGTATTCGGCCATCGGGTCGGCCGGGCGCAGCTCGCCTTGGTAGCGCAAGCCCTTGGCGCGTAGCTCGCGCTTCAGCAACTGGTTGACGCGCAGCGGCGAGATGTCCACTGGGCAGGCGTAGGCTTCGCATACGCCGCATTCGGAACAGGTCAGCGCCGCCAGCACCGTGCTGGGCGAGGCGCCCATCTGGCGGTAATTCATCGCCCGGACGATCAGGTGCGGCGGCAGCTCGTGGCCGATCAGGTGCCGCGGACACAGCTCGGTGCACAGGCTGCATTGCTCGCATACGGTGCGGGCCATCGCCAGCAGGGCGCTTTCCGGTTGCCGCCGCCGGCGGATCAGCACGTGATCGGCGGGCAGCGCCAGAATGCCGCCGGTGGTCTTGGTGACGGGCTGGTCCAGCGTGGACAGGAGCTTGCCCATCATCGGTCCGCCGTCCAGGTAGGCGACATCGTCCCGGCTGGGGCCGCCGGCCAGCGCCAGCGCTTCGCGCATGCTGGTTCCCAGCGGCAGGGTAAGGGTGACGGGGCGCTTGACCAGGCCGTTGACGGTGAGGGTGCGATGCGTGACCGGCTGCGCTTCGTCCACGGCGCGGGCCACGTTGATCAGGGTTTGCACATTGCTGACCACCACGCCGATATCCAGCGGCAGCCCGCCCGGCGGCACGCGGCGGCCGGTGGCCATCCAGATGGTGATCACCTCGTCGCCTGCCGGGTAAACGTCTTTCAGGATGTGGATGCGGATATTAGCCGGCAGCAGCGGCGTCAGCGCGGCGATGGCCGGCTGGTACTTGGCCTTCAGCGCGATGACGCCTTCGGCCGCGCCGGTGGCGGCCATGCCGCATTGCAGGCCGCGCAGCAGCCAGGCGGCTTGCTCGGCCGCCAGTTGCTGATCCACCTTGAGCAGCGGCTCGCACTCCGCGCCGTTGACCAGGTAGATGTCGGCTCGGGCCGCCAGCTTGACGGCGGCGGGGAAGCCGGCGCCGCCCGCGCCCACCACCCCGGCCGCGGCGACGCGGCTGCGGATTTCGTCCGCGCTTGGCAGCGTCATGTCGGTTCGCCTCCTTTGAAGTAACGGCCTCGCCGCCGGATCAGGCGGCCCGTCCGGCGTTGCGCTTCCAGCCATTGCCGGCTGAGGCCGACAAAGGGGAAGGCGGTTTGCAGCTCTACCAGGCTCATGCCGCCGGCCGCGGCGGCGATGCGGGCGAGCACCGCCGCCTCGTCGAAGGCGGCTGCCGGGGCGGCCGGCTCCGGAGACGGCGCGGCCGGCGCGTTTTCCGGCGGCCGCAGCATCACCTCCACCAGCGTTTCGGTGTCCGGGTCGGGGCGGCCGATTTCGCAACGGCTGACCACCTCGCCCAGCCGCCGCGCGGCGGCGCTGCCGGCGTCCAGCGCGGCGCGGCAGGCGGCGAGATCGCCTTCCACCACCAGCGAGATCATGCCGGGGTCGGTGCGCCATTGCCGCAAGAGGCGCACGTTCGCCGACTTGAGCATCGCGTCCGCCGCCTCGATGGCGGCGGCCAGCCCTCTGACTTCCAGCAAGCCCAAGGCGTTGATCATGGCCTGCCTCCGTTTACATCAAGGTGATGGGCTGGCGGCCCACGTCCAGCACCGCCTGGGTGAAGGCCTGGCAGGCGGCGCTGCAAGCGGCCTGGCTGCCGGTGAGGAAAGCGCCGGAGTAGTTGGTTTCCGACGGCGGCGGCACGTAGCTGGCCAGTTGCACGTCGGCGGCCTTGAGCGCGGCGTCGATGCCGAAGGTGGCCTCCAGCGGCGGCGCGATCAGGTAGGCCAGCGGCTCGCCCAGGCGCACCCCGGTCTGCGCCGAGAGGTAGGAGCCGCTGCGCGACACCACATGGGCGAGGAAGGCGGTGTCTTCGGCGTCGTTGGCCCAGCGGAAGGCGGGGCCGTGCTCGATGGTGGCGATCATCGAATCCAGACCGGCGCGCACCTCGGCCGGCGAGCTGCCGCCCAGCATGATCAGCACTTCGCCGGCGGTGGGCGAGGAGCTGTGCGCCGCGCCGGCGTACAGCGAGCGGCCGAACACCACTTCCACCTGCGCCTGCTTGGTGGCTTCGTCGGCGGCGATGTAGGCCACGTCGTCGGAGTCGGCGGTGAGCAGGCCCAGGCAGTTGATGTGCGGGGCCAGCTTGAGCGCGGCCTTGAAGTCGGCCTGGGCCGAGGCGATCAGGCGAACCGCCTTCACGCTGGGTTTGATCAGATCCAAAGTAGGCATGCTAAATCTCCCGGTTAACGGTTCAGCGCCATGCCGGAAGCTTTCTTCTCCAGCATGCGTTTGGCGAGGTCGACGATGACGGCGGCGGCTTCCACCGGCGGGGTGCCGCCGCGGTGGATGTTGGAAATGCAGGTGCGGTCGGCTTCCACCGTGGCGGCGGTAGGGGCATACACCATGTAGCAGGACAGGCTTTCCGACTGGCCAAGGCCCGGACGCTCGCCCACCAGCAGAATCACCACCTTGGCGCCCAGCGCCTCGCCCACCTGGTCTTCCACCTTGACCCGGCCGTAGCGGACGAAGAAGGGGGTGCCCACTTCCAGCCCGGCGTTTTGCAGGCCCTTGAGCAGCGGCGGCAGGATTTCGTCGAAGTTGGCGGTGATGGCGTCGGTGGACAGGCCATCGGACACCACCACTTGCACTTGCGGGTTCTGCTTGCAGCGGGTTTTCAGCAGTTGCAGCGAAGCCTCGTTCAGGCGGCGACCCATGTCGGGACGGGTCAGGTACTGGTCCTTGTTATCGATCTCGCTTTGCAGCTCCAGCAGGCCTTTTTGCTCCACCCACTCTTGCGGCACTTCCTTGAGCACCGTGTCCTTGGAGCGCGAGTGGTCGGCCAGGAAGCGCAGCAGCGCGGTGGTGCGCGGGCGCGGGCCGGCGCGGCCGGTGCAGACGCGGGCGGCGGTGTTGGCGCGGAATTCGGCCAGCACTTCGGCGCGTTTGGGTTGCTCCACGCCCATCCAGACGCGGAAGGATTCGTCGCCCAGGTCGGGCAGCGGCGAGGGGTCGCCCTGGCCGGCGGTTTGCGGGCTGGCGGGGCGGGCGATAGCCGGAGCGGCCGCGTCCTGGCCCAGCTGGCTCATGACCGCGCGCACGATTTCATCGATTTGGTTCTTGTCCATGGTTGCCACCTTTGAATCAGAAGAAGAAGGACGCGTCGCCGGCGCGGCGGGTCAGCCTGCCGTTTTCCATCAGGCCCATTTTTTCCAGCCAAGCCTCGAATTCCGGCGCCGGACGCAGGCCAAGCAGCTGGCGGATGGTGGCGGTGTCGTGGAAGGCGGTGGTCTGGTAGTTGAGCATGATGTCGTCGCCCAGCGGCATGGCGATGATGAAGTTGCAGCCCGCCGTGGCCAGCAGGATGGCCAGGTTCTCGTTGGAGTTCTGGTTGGCGTCGGCGTGGTTGGTGTAGCAGCAGTCGCAGCCCATCGAGATGCCGGAGAGCTTGCCCATGAAGTGGTCTTCCAGGCCGGCGCGGATGATCTGGCGGTCGTTGTACAGGTATTCCGGGCCGATGAAGCCGACCACGGTGTTGACCATGAAGGGGTCGTAGTGGCGGGCGAGGCCGTAGTTGCGCGCCTCCATCGTCACCTGGTCGGCGCCGTTGTGGGCGTTGGCCGACAGCGCCGAGCCCTGGCCGGTTTCAAAGTACAGGTAGTTGCCGCCGGCGATGCGGTTGTGCTGGCGACCCACTTCGCGCGCTTCGTCCAGCAGCTCCAGCGTCACGCCGAATTCCTTCAGGCCTTTTTCGCTGCCGCAGATGCTCTGGAAGATCAGCCCGCCGGGCGCGCCCTGGCGGATGGCTTCGATCTGGGTGGACATGTGCGCCAGCACGCAGCCCTGGGTGGGGATTTCGTACTTGTCGATGGCGTCGTAGATGGTGTCCAGGATGCGGCGCACGTTCTCGACATTGTCGGTCACCGGGTTGACGCCGATCACCGCGTCGCCCATGCCGAAGGACAGGCCTTCGAACATCTGCGCGGCGATGCTCTTGACGTCGTCGCGGGTGTCGTTGGGCTGCAGCCGGGCGCTGAAGCGGCCGGGCAGGCCTATTGTAGTGTTGGCGCGCTTGATCACCGGCATCTTCTTGGCGCCGTAGATCAGGTCGGCGTTGGAGCAGAGCTTGGCCACCGCCGCCACCATTTCCGACGTCAGCCCCTTGCGCAGGAAGTCCAGCGATTCGCTGTCGGTGTCGTCGCCCAGGATGGCCTCGCGCAGTTCGCCCACGCTCCAGTTGCGGATGCGGCTGAAGGCGGCTTCGTTGACGTCGTCCTGGATGATGCGGGTGACGCAGTCTTCCTCGTAGGGAATCACCGGGTTGTCGCGCAGGTCGGCCAGCGTCAGCTCCGACAGCACCTGCTTGGCGGCGACGCGTTCTTGCGCGCTTTGGGCGGCGACGCCGGCCAGCATGTCGCCGGAGCGCGGCTCGTTGGCCTTGGCCAGCACGTCCTTGACGTCCCGGAACTGATAGGTCTTGCCGAATAAATGTGTCTTCAGTTTCATGATCAAACACCTATGGAGGATGGAAAAGCCAGAGACTTGACGGTGATGGGCACGATGTCGCCGCCGAACAGCGGCGCGCCGATGTCGATGTAGTCGCCGTCGCGGGTGGCCACTTCGTCGATGACGGCCAGCTCGCGGCCGTCCAGCGCCGGTTGCAGCAACATGCCCAGCGCCTTGCCCAGATCCTGGCGGGCCAGCACCAGCAGCGGCCGTCCCGGCTGCGGGAAGCGGCGCGCGAAATCGGCCAGTTCGCCGGCGCAGGCGTCGATGGCGAGGTAGGCCACCGGCAGGTCGGCCGGCAGGGCCAGCGCGTAGCCGTCGACGGCGGGGTCGAGGTCCATGCGCCGGGCGGCGCGCTCCCAGCTGGCGCACAGCGCGCCGGGCGCGCGGTCAGCCCAGGACAAATCCGGATGCGCCACCGGAATATTGCGCAAGGGCAGGGCCAGGCGGCTGAGCCAGATGGTGCTGCCCGACAGCGACAGCGTGTAAGCGCCCGCGCCGATCACCGTGGCGCGCACGGTTTGCGCCGGCGTGCGCAGCGGCAGCGCCTGAAGGCCGGGGTGGGCGCGGATGGCGTCGGCCAGCAGCGGCCCGATGTCGCCGTAGGCGAAGGGGCTCGCGTCCGGCGCGGGGTGGTAATAGCAATCGCCGACGCCGCCGGAAATCAGCACCGCGTCGAAGGGACGGCCGGCGCGCAGGGCTTCGGTCATCAGCAGCTCGCCCGCCAGCGCCGACGGCTGGCCGAGCAGCACTTCCCACAGCAGCTCGGCCATGCGCGCCGCCACCCGCTCCATGCCGGCGCGGTCCAGCCGGCGCGGGTCGAAATCGCGGCCGAACAGCTCGGCGCAGATCCGGCGCGCCGGCTCGTGCGCGTGGCGCAGGCGGCCGTCGGTTCCGGTCTCGATCAGATGCCCGCCGACGTTGAGGCAGGCGGTTTCGGTGAGCCGGCCGGCTTCGAACACTGCGTAGTTGGCGGTGCCGCCGCCGATGTCGATATTGGCGACGCGGCTGGTCTGCTTCAGCGACAGCTCGCTGGCCCCGGAGCCGTGGCCGGCGATGGCCGACTCCAGGTGCGGGCCGGCGGTGGCCACCACGAAGTCGCCCAGCGTTTCCGCCAGGCGCAGCACCGCCTCGCGGGCGTTGCGCGCCTTGGAGGTTTCGCCGGTGATGATGATGGCGCCGGACTCCACCAGCTTGGGATCCACGCCCGCGGCCTGATACTGGCCGCGGATGAAAGCCAGCAGCTCGTCTTCGCGCAGCCGGCCTTCGAAATCGATGGGCGTGAAGGCCACCGGGCTGACGTAGACGATGTCGCGGCGCGAGAACTCGTAGCGCGGCACTTGCGACACGCCGGCGCGGTTCACCAGTTCCAGCAGGGAAAAGATCACCTGGGTGGTGGTGGTGCCGATGTCTATGCCCACGCTGTGAATCTGGCGACGGTTCATGGCGCGCTCCTCAGCCCTGGCTCGCCGGCAGGGCGTCGGGGACAGCGCTGGGCTTGGGCGCCAGCTTCATCGCCAGCAGCACCGCGCTCGCGCCGCCCACCAGCTTGCCGACTATCATCGGGAAAATCATGCTGGAGACGTTGGCGGCGGTGAAACCCAGGTGGTCGCCGAAGGTGAAGGCGGCCGAGACGGCGAAGGCCACGTTGATCACCTTGCCGCGGTCGTCCATCTTGCTCATCAGGCCGAACATCGGGATGGAGTTGGCCAGCGTGGCCACCATGCCGGCGGCGGCGCTGTTGTTCATGCCCAGCACGCCGCCCACCTTCATCAGCGGCTTTTCAAACCAGCGGGTCAGCATGAACACCATCGGGTAAGCGCCCAGCAGCACGCAGGCGATGAAGCCGATCACTTCGATGGCGCGCATGGTCGCGCCCGGCTCGTCGCCCTTGATCATGAAGATCGGGTCCATGCCCGGCACCAGGCTGAGGCCCAGCGTGGCTTGCAGCACGGCCAGCGCCAGGCCGGCGGTGATCAGCACCACCAGGCATTTGGCGAACACCTGGAAGCCGGCGATCATCTTCTCCGGGCAGAGCTTGAGGCCGATGGCCAGCAGCACCGCCACGGCGATCACCGGAATCATGTTCACCAGGATCATGCTCATGGTGAAATCCACCGGCTGGCCATCCACGGTGACGCCGCTGACCATGGCCACCGCGCCGCCGGCGATGCAGCCCAGCGGAATCGTGACCATGCCGGCCATTACGCCCAGCGCCAGAAAGCGGCGGTCTTCCTTGGCGATGATGCCCAGCGCCACCGGAATGTTGAAAACGATGGTGGGGCCCATCATCGCGCCCAGGATCAGGCCGGCGTAGAGCCAGGCCGCGGTATCGCCGCCGGAGAGCTGCTTGGCGAGGAAGAAGCCGCCCATGTCGTTGGCCAGCAAGGTGGTGGCGAACATCGCCGGGTTGGCGCCCACCGCTTCATACAGCGGAATCACCACCGGCCCCAGCACGTGGGCCAGCACCGGCGCCAGCGCGATCACCCCCACCATGGCCAGGCCCAGCGCGCCCATGGCCATGAAGCCTTCCTCGAACTGCGCGCCCGAGCCGCCGATCTGGCGGCCGACGGCGCCCAGCCCCAGCTTGCCCAGCACGGCCTCCGAGCCGCCGAACTGCGCCAGCATCCGGTCCAGCGCCGCGATGACCATGAAGGTCATCATGATCCACATGATGATTTCGTTGATGCCCATGAAGTCTCTCCCTGTTTCCTGTTGGATATTCAGTTTTCCGGCGTCTGGCGCTGCCAGGCGTGGCGGTAGATGTCGATGATTTCGTCGCGGCCGGCGCTGCGCGGGTTGCCCGCCAGGCAAGCGTCGGCCAGCGCGGCGTCGGCCAGCGCCGGGAAGTCGTCCGGGTTGACGCCCGGCAGCCGCAGATTGCCCGGCAGGCCGATATCGGCGATCAGCGCGGAGATGGCGTCTATCAGTCCCGGCGCGTCCAGCGCCGGCCCGCCCAGCGCCAGGGCGATGTCGCGGTAGGCCTGCTGGCACACCAGGCGGTTGAAGCGCATCACCGAGGGCAGCAGCGCCGCGTTGGCCACGCCGTGCGGGATGTGGTAGCGCGCGCCGATCTGGTGCGCCATGGCGTGCACCAGCCCGAGGCCGGCGTTGGAGAAGGCCATGCCGGCAAGGTAGGAGCCCAGCATCATGTCCTGGCGGGCGGCCAGATCGTGGCCCTGGCCCACCGCGATGGGCAGCGCCCGGCTGATCAGGGTGATGGCGCGATAGGCCAGCGCCTGGGTCAGCGGATTGGCCCCGCGCGCCAGATAGGCTTCGATGGCGTGGGTGAGAGCGTCGATGCCGGTGGCGGCGGTGAGGCCGGCCGGCACGCCCAGCGTCAGGCAGGCGTCGATGACCGCGAGATCCGGGATCAGCTGCGGCTGGATGATGGCCTGCTTGACGCCGCTGGCGCTGTCGGTGATCACGGCGACGTTGGTCGCTTCCGAGCCGGTGCCGGCGGTGGTGGGCGCCAACAGCAGCGGCATCCGGCCGTTGGGCAGGGTTCGGGCGGCGGCCAGATCGGCCACCCGCATTTCCGGATGGGCCGCCAGCGCGGCGATGGCCTTGGCGGTGTCCAGCACCGAGCCGCCGCCGAAGGCGATCACGCCGTCGCAGCCGGCGGCCTGCAATTGGCGGCAGGCGGCTTCCACGGTGTCGCTGTCCGGCTCGCCGCCCGGGTAGAGATAAAGCTCGGCGGCCACGCCGTGGCGCGCCAGCGAGCGGAACAGGTTGTCGGCCAGCCCCTGGCCGTGCAGGAAGCCGTCGATGGCGACGAATACCCGCGCGAGGCCGCGCGCGGCGGCGGCTTCGCCCAGTTTGGCGATGGCGCCGGGGCCGATGAAGGTGGCCGGCGGCGCGTCGAAGGACTGCACCTCGCGCGCGTTGATGATGTCGATGGCGTGGTAGAGCGCCTGGCTCAGATCAGCGGCCATGGCAAGCCTCCTGCGGGGCGCTGCCCAGCGCGTAGCCGGCGATGGCCAGCGGGGTGAGGTAAATGGGGTGCTCCGGCAGATGCACGCGATGGCGCGGAAATTCGCGCTGGAACAGCTCGCGCACGCCGGGCAGGGCGCAGGAGCCGCCGGACAGGTAGAGATCGCCCTCCGGCAGGCGGTCCATATGGCGGCGCACGATGTCGCACATCTTTTCGAAAACCGGCCGAACCACCGGCCAGATTTCCGCGCCGCGCTCGCGCTTCATGATTTCCGCCTCGGCCAGCGGCAAGCCGCTGTGGCCGGCCAGCGTCAGCGACACGTGATGGCCGCCGGTGGCTTCGTCGGCGCTGTAGGTCACCTGGCCGTCCTCGACGATGGCGATGCCGGTGGTGCCGCCGCCGATGTCCACCACGGCGGCGCGCTTGAGGCCCAGCAGGGCCGCCACCGCCGAAGGCTCGTCGATGACGCCGCTGACTTCCAGCCCCGCCGCTTCCAGCACGTTGACCGAAATGCGCGGGTCGGTGCCTGGCGGGTAGGAAGTGGCGGCGGAGGCGAAGCGGTGTCCCAGCGTTTGCTCCAGCGCGTCCAGGTGGCGGCGTACGATGTCCACCGCGCCGAAGAAATTCCACACCACGCCGTCGCGCACCACGTCGGCCCAGTCCAGACATAGCGCCAGCGGTTCGCCGTCGGGGGCGATGGCCACCGACACCACGTCGCTGGTGCCGAGGTCTATGCCCAGGCGCATGCCGGGCGCGGCGTCGCGCCTGGCTTCGCCGCCATGCAGCGCGCGGGCGGCGCGGAGTCGGGCTTGCAGCTGTTCGGGCGAGAGGAGGGAGGCGGGCATGGCGGTTCTCCTCACACGATGCGGAAGTGATCGACCAGCACGCAGCGGCGCAGGCGCACGAAGGTGCGCGCCGAGGTGACGCCTTCGCCGGTGGGCGTGGAGATGGTCATCGTGGTCCAGCCTTCGCCGCCGAAACCCAAACCGGCGAGGCAGGGGCCGTTCTTGACGAAGATGCTGGTATTGACGGCGTTGGCCATGCGGTCGAGGTTGTCCAGATTGCGCGAATGCATGGCCGCGGTGTGGCGGCAGCCGCCTTCCAGCTTCACGGCCAGGTCTATCGCCTCGTTCACGTCGCGGGCGCGCACCACCGGCAGCACCGGCATCATCAGTTCGGTGACGGCGAAGGGATGGTCGGCCGGGGTTTCCACGAACAGCAGGCGGGTGTCGTCCGGCACTTTCAGACCGATGGCGGCGGCGATTCTGGCGGCGTCGCGGCCCACCCAGTCGCGGCTGACCACGCCGCGGCCGGCGTCGTCCACCTTGGAGAGCAGGATGGAAACCAGCTGTTCGGCTTCCTCGGCGGTCAGTTCCACCGCGCGGTGCTTTTCCATCTCCACCTTCAGGTCGTCGCAGATCGCGTCCACCGCGATCAGCGCCTTCTCGTCGGCGCAGATGATGTTGTTGTCGAAGGACGCGCCCCAGACGATGTCGCGCGCGGCGCGGGCGATGTCGGCGGTTTCGTCCACCACCACCGGCGGGTTGCCGGCGCCGGCGGCGATCAGGCGCTTGTCGGTCACCTTGCGCGCCGCGTCCACCACCGCTTCGCCGCCGGTCACCACCAGAAGGTGGATGCCGGGGTAGCGGAACAGCCGCTGCGCGGTTTCGATGTCGGGCTTGGCCACGGTGGCGAGCAGGTTGGCCGGGCCGCCGGCGGCGACGATGGCCTCGTTGATCAGGGCGATGGCGCGTTGCGAGGTTTTCTTCGCCGCCGGATGCGGGGCGAACACCACGCTGTTGCCGGCCGCCGTCATGCTGATGGCGTTGTTGATGACGGTGGCGGCGGGGTTGGTGGACGGCGTCACCGAGGCGATGACGCCCCAGGCGGCGTTTTCGATCAGGGTCAGACCCTTGTCGCCGGTCAGCACCTGCGCTTCTAGGCACTCCACGCCCGGCGTGTGCCGGGCTTGCGCCAGGTTCTTGGCGATCTTGTCGTCCACCCGGCCCATGCCGGTTTCGGCCACGGCCAGTTCGGCCAGCTCGACGGCGTGCGCTTCGCCGGCGGCGCGGATGGCGGCTACCACCCGTTTCCGCATGGCGACGCTATGCAGCGCGGATTGCGCGTGTCTCGCGGCGGCGACCGCATCGTCCAGTTCGGCGAACACGCCGGGCGGCAAGGCTGTCGCCGCCGTTTCGTTCGCGGGCGCGCCCGCCTGCCCGATGGAGGCCAGCACCGCCTTCACCACTTGTTCGATATCGCTTGCTTTGAGTTCCACTCCGCGCTCCTTGTATTCGATTGGCCAGGGCTATTTGTGGTACGCCACCTGCTGGCGGTACACCACTTCGTCGACGATGCCGACCACGCCCAGATCCACCGGCGTCTGCTCGTCCAGCATGCGGCGGGCCGAGCTGCCGGAAACCAGCAACACCCACTCGCCGTCGCCGGCGCCGATGCTGTCGGCCGCCACGTGCATCTCGCCGCGCGAGCTGCCGTCCGGCTCTATCATCTCCACCAGCAGCAGCCGGTCTTTGTGCAGGCCGCTGTGCTTGATGGTGGAAACCACCTGGCCGACCACGATGCCCAGTTTCATGCGCCTACTCCCGTTCGCCGCCTGGCGGCAGGCAAGACTTCCCCCTGCCGGACGGGCCGGCATTTTCAAGAAAGGGGGATTCGGAGGCCGGGCGGCTGGCGTTCAGCCCCCGGCCGGTATCGCCTGGCGCTTAGTCCAGGTTTTTGTCGGCGGACATCTTGATCGGAAACACTTCTTCCAGATCGGCGTGCGGGCGCGGGATCACGTGCACCGACACCAGTTCGCCGATGCGCTGGGCCGCGGCCGCGCCGGCGTCGGTGGCGGCCTTGCAGGCGGCCACGTCGCCGCGCACCATGGCGGTCACCAGGCCGCCGCCGATTTGCTTCACGCCCACCAGCTTGACGCGGGCGGCCTTGACCATGGCGTCGGACGCTTCGATCAGGGCAACCATGCCGCGGGTTTCAATCAGGCCTAGAGCTTCCATTTGCATACTCCTTGATTAAGGTTGGGGTACAACACGAATTCCTGTTCAGGCGGAAGCGAGCGCGAGCCCGCTGCCGCTTGCCGCCGGCCCGTCGTCGCGGGCCATCCTGATCGCCAGCAAGCTGACGTCCACCATGTCCGCCGCGCTGCAGCCGCGCGACAGATCGTGCAGCGGGCGAGCCAGCCCTTGCACCATCGGTCCCAGCGCCTGGTAAGCGCCCAGGCGCTGGGCGATCTTGTAGCCGATATTGCCGGCTTCCAGCGAAGGGAAAACCAGCACGTTGGCGCGTCCGCCCAGCGGGCTGTCCGGCGTCTTGGCGGCCGCCACTTCCGGCACCAGCGCCGCGTCCAGCTGCAGCTCGCCGTCCAGCGTCAGGTCCGGCCGGCGCTGGCGCGCCAGCGCCGTCGCTTGGCGCACCTTGTCCACGTCCGGGTGGCGGGCGCTGCCGTGGCTGGAGAAAGAGAGCAGCGCCACTCGCGGCGCGATGCCGGCGACGCGCCGGTAGTTGTCGGCGCTGGCGATGGCGATGTCGGCCAGTTGCTCCGCAGTCGGCTTGGGCACCACGCCGCAGTCGGCAAAGCCTAGGGGCTCGCCGCCGTCAGGCGGCAGCATGAAGAAGATCGACGACACAGTGCGGTTGCCTTCGGCCAGGCCTATCACTTTCAACGCCGCGCGCAGCACGTCCGAGGTGGACGAGTGGTTGCCGGCGACGCACAGGTCTACGTCGCCCACCGCCAGCATCGCCGCGCCGAACCACAGCGGCCGGGCGAGCAGGGCGCGCAGCGCGGCTTCGTCCTGATCCGGCATGCGCGTCGCCAGCCACGCGAGGTAAGCGGGCAGCCTGGGCGAGGCGGCCGGGTCGTGCAGCGGCACGCTGCCCAGCGGCAAGCCGCGCTGGTGGCAGAAGTGGCGCATTTCAAAGGGGTTGGCCAGCAGCACCGGCTGGGCATAGCCGGCCAGCGCCAGCTGGTGCGCCGCTTGCACGCTGCGCGCGTCCAGGCTGTCCGGAAAGACGATGCGGGGCGGTTGTCGCAGCGCTTCGGCGCGGCATTGCTGCATCAGGTTCATCGCGCGTCCTCCAGTTTCGGCAGCGGCTGGCCGCGCTCTTGCAGCAGCACCAGCAGCATCAGCACGTACACCGCGCTGCTCAGGCGATTGAGCGCTTGCAGGATGTCCGGCCGGGAAGCCTGGTAATCCAGGTCTAGATACAGCGCCGCGGCGTCAAGCTCGCACTCGCGGATGCGGGCGCGCAGCAGGTTGAGGCGGGCGACGCTTGCGCCGTGCTCGGCGGCCGGCACGATGTGGTCGTGGCCCAGCAGGGCCAGCGGGCGGTGCGACAGCGCGTGCAGGCGTTCGTCGTTGGCTTCGCCCATCGCCACCGGCGGCATCGGCTCGCCGCTGACTTCGGCGCGCAGCGCGTTGCCGAGGCAGGAGCGGATGTCGGCCAGATACTGCGCCAGACGAACGCGCTTGCCGGCGGGGTCGAACTCGCTTTGCAGCCAGACCGCCAGGGCGATGGCGCTGTCCAGTCCGCCGCGAAAGCGGATGCGCGGGTCGTTCTTGGCCACCAGCGTCTGGGCGTCCAGATGGGTCAGCGCTTCGCTCTTGCGCGCCACCGGTTGATGGCAGAGCTGGCAGCTTTGCTCGGCGCGCCGGTCGCTGCCGGTCAGGGCGTGCACCGGGCGGCGCTCGCCGTCGCCGGCTTCGACCATGACGCGGCCTTGCTCGTCCATGAACTTGACGCTCAGCTCGCGGGCCTTGATCAGTTCTTCCGCCGCCGGCGTCAGCCGGCTGTCGGCGGGCAGATGAATCTCGGTGGCGCGCGCCAGGCTGTAGCGCTCGCGCAGCCAGTCTTCGGTGATGAAGGTGCTCATGGCCGCCTCAGCATTCCTGCCAGTTGGCGGGGTAGGCGACGTAAAGGAAGCGGACCGAGGTCGGCGTGCCGAACTCGATGCTGGAACCCTTGGGGATGAAGATCACGTCTCCGGCCTTGCCGATGGTGGTCTGGCCGTCGCGGCGGATGTGCAGCTCGCCTTCCAGCACCATGTCCACTTCGTCGTAGTTGAGCGTCCAGGGGAAGAAGGCGTTTTCCCACTGCATGAAGCCGGCGGCCATCGAACTGCCGTCCTCGGCGGTGATCACGTCGGCGATGCCCACCTGCATGCCGGGGCCGGCGCCGTCGAATACGCCCATGCGCACGTCGGCGGCCCTGACGCATTTGACGGCGGGGCCGGCCGGCTTGCCGGCGTGTTCCGCGGCGGCCTTGCGCACCAGTTGCTCCACCAGCGCTTCCGGCACCGAGCCGGCGGGCAGGCGGGCCAGCACCGCGGCGCGGATTTCGGCCAGAGCGTCGTCGGCGGCGGGCTCGGCGGCGGGCGAAGCGGAGGCCGCGACAGGGACGGGCTGAGGCGCGGCCGCGCCGTCCGGCAGGTCCTCGACGATGGCTACGCCCAGCCGCTCGGCCACCACCCGGGCTTCCGGGGTGACGATGCAGTCGCGCAGGTTGACGGCGATGCAGCTCTGTCCGGCGGCGTGCGCCGCGCGCAGGGTTTCGGCACTTATCAGTTGTTTCATCTTTCCACTTGCTCCGTGCTGTGCGCCGCCGCGGAGACGGCATAGTTGGACAGGCCCAATCCGGCCTTGAGCGCGGCCACGCTGTCGGGCCGCAGGCTGGATACCCGCAGGATGTCGCCGGGAAATCCCTGTTCGCGCAGCAGGGCTTCCACCGCGTCGGCTTGCGCGTCCGGCAGGTCTATCTTGCTGATCACCGCTACCACGCGTTGCCGGGCGTTGACTTCCAACAGGCCGGGCGGCATCCGCCATTGCAGATCGTTGGCGGGGTGTACGTAGATCAGCAGTTCGCTTTCGGCGATGGTGTTGATCAGCGCGTGATACAGGCGCGGGTGGCTGAAGAATTCGCCCGGCGTATCCAGGCAGCCCTCGCCGTCGTACTCCACCGCCTGGGTCTTGCGCGCCTGGCAGCCGTCGCCGCGCAAGGCGTGAAACAGGGTGGACTTGCCGGCTTCCACCGGGCCGAGCAGGGCGAAACGCGTCGGAGCGCTCATGGCGACGTCCTCAGGAGCGGGTCTGCGGACACACGCTGTAACCCAGCATGCGTTGCAGGCCGCCCACCGTCTGTTGCAAGGCTTCCTCCACCGCGCCGCAGCTGCCGGTGATCACCAGCGCGCCGGAGAAACGGTCCAGGAAGCCGATCTGGATATTGGCCGCCTTGCAGGCGAGATCGCCGGCTATCATCGCCGTCTCGCCGGGGGTCAGCGTCATGATGCCGATGGCCTCCGCTTGCGGAACGCCTATCTTCTTGGACAGCTCTTCGGTCGGATGCGAGATCAGGTGCGCCAGGGTGACCTGCTTGCCCGGCACGAATTCCTGGATGATGCGTTCCTTTTCCATGACAGCCCCGTGGTTTATCCGTGACGTTGATGCTAATCCGGACTATCAACGGACCTGTATCAAAAATCGGAAAATCTGCGCGGCTTGACGATGAAACACTTTTAAACGTTCGGTATATGACGAACGCCGGGCGCGGCCGTCTTGTTTTCTTCATGGCGCGCCGGGGCGATGTCGCGGATACTGCGGAGGGGAGCGGCTGGCCAGACGCTGGCGACTGCTCTATCATCGCCCCCCTTGAAATTCACAGACCGACGCGCGCGCCATGACCGACACCACAGCAGACTTTTTCGCCGACAACGCCCTTGAGGACTACCTGGCCGCGCAGCGCGCCACGGTGGTCACCACCGAAGGCAGCCACGCGCTGTCGGTGCATGGCGAGCTGGCGCTGGACGGCCACCGCATTCCTTACCACCTGGTGCCGGACGACGGTTTTCTCGGCAAGAGCGCCAAATGGCGCAAGCTGGACGCGGCGGCGCGGCTGGAGCTGGTGAAGGAGCGCTGGAACGACGCCGCCCGCGAGCGGCTGGAAAACCAGCTGGCGGCCTGCGCGCGCGAGGTGCTGGCGCTGGAAGCGGAGGGCGTGGACCCGCACCGGGTGTTCAGCGCCTTCATGGCCAAATACGAGCGGGCCAAGGTGCGCTGCAATGTGGCGCTGGACCGGGTGGCCGCCGCGCGCAGCCGCCAGAACGCCTCGCAGGCGGCGGCCAAGACCCGCGCCGCGATCGATCTGTCGCTGTATCCGGAATCGTTCCAGACCGCTTACGCCATGCAGCGCCACTTCATCGCCGTGCTCGGCCCCACCAACTCCGGCAAGACCCACGCCGCGATGGAGCACCTGCAGCAGGCCAAAACCGGCGTCTACCTCGCGCCGCTGCGCTTGCTGGCGCTGGAAAACTACACCCGGCTGCAAAACGCCGGCATCGCCGTGAGCCTGATCACCGGGGAGCAGCGCAAGCTGTGCCCCGGCGCCACCCACGTGGCCAGCACGGTGGAGATGCTCAACCCGGAGAGGCCGGTGGAAGTGGCGGTGATCGACGAAATCCAGCTGCTGGACGACCCGGATCGCGGCGCGGCCTGGACCGCGGCGGTGTGCGGCGTCCCGGCGCAGACGGTTTACCTGCTGGGCGCGCCGGAAGCGCGCGAGGCGATAGAATCGCTGGTGGCGCGGGTAGGCGGCACGCTGGAAGTGCGCACGCTGCAACGCAAGACGGCGCTGGAAATGGACAAGACGCCGCTGCTGTCGCTGAAAAACCTGCGTCCCGGCGACGTGCTGATCGCCTTCTCGCGCCGCGAGGTGCTCAACTGGCGCGACAAGGTGATCGAGCAGGGGCTGTCGGTGTCGGCGATCTACGGCAATCTGTCGCCGGAGGTGCGCCAGTCCCAGGCCGAGCGCTTCGTTTCCGGCGAAACCCAGGTGGTGGTGGCCACCGACGCCATCGGCATGGGCCTCAACACCCCGGCGCGGAGGGTGATTTTCACCACGGCCAGCAAGTGGGACGGCTACGCCGAAGGCGTGATCGCCGCGCCGCTAGCCAAGCAGATCGCCGGCCGCGCCGGCCGCTTCGGCAAACATGAAACCGGCTATGTGGCTGGCTTCGACGGCCTCACCCACAAGACCATCGCCGCCTTGCTGCGCCAGAAGCCGGAGCCGCTGCCCAACAACGGCTTCTTCGTCGCGCCCAGCCTCAGTTACCTGCAGGACATCGCCGCCGCCACCGGCGAGACCCGGCTCAAGGCCTTGCTCGGCCTGTTCGCCAAGCACATCAATGTTCACGATGAATTCTTCCTCCCGGCCAACCTGACCGAGCAGATGGAAAAGGCCGAATGGCTGGACGCCTTGCCCTTGCCGCTAGCCGACCGCTTCACCTTCAGCCTGTGCCCGGTGTCCACCAAGATCGCCATGCTGGAGAGCGCGCTGCACGACTGGGCGCAGCAGCGCGCGCGCGGTAAAACCGCGCCGCTGTTGCGCATGATGGGCATGGGGGGGCGCAACGAGCTGCAATACCTGGAAGACAGTTGCAAGCTGTACGCCGCTTACGCCTGGCTCAGTTACCGGATGCCGGACACCTTCCCGGACGGCGAAATGGCGCAACTGCTGATGCAGTCCACTTCGGAGCGGATCGACGCGCTGCTGCAGGTGCAGAACGCCAAGCAGCGCAAGGGGCGCGTCGGAGAAGCGCGCAAGAAGGCCGGCCCGCGCCGGGAAGGCTTCAAGGGCCGGCGCTGAAGGGCGGGCTGTGATTAATGCCAGGCCGGGCGTAGGGTTTCGGCGGGCATCCTCGCCGGGATTGGTACAGAATATCCAGCAACCGCGAGTGCTTGCGCCCGTCAGGGCGCATCGTCACGAGGAGTTCGCGGCTCCTCTTTTGCCGAGAGCCTGTCGCATGAAAATCGTCATCGCCCCCGATTCCTTCAAGGAAAGCCTGAGCGCGCTGGAAGTGGCCGCCGCCATCGAGGCCGGCTTTCGCCAGGTGTTTCCTCACGCGAGTTATCTGAAAAAACCGATGGCCGACGGCGGCGAGGGCATGGCGCAGACCTTGCTGGACGCATTGGGCGGCCGCTGGGTGGAAACCGTCGCCTCCGATCCGCTGGGGCGGCCCATTCCCGCTCGCTTCGCCTTGACCGACGATGGCGTGGCGGTGATAGAAATGGCCGTCGCCAGCGGCCTGGCGCTGGTGCCGCCCGCGCAGCGCAACCCCCTGCTAGCCAGCAGCCGGGGCACCGGGGACTTGATCCGCGCGGCGCTGGACGCCGGCGCGCGCCGTTTTGTGCTCGGCATCGGCGGCAGCGCCAGCAATGACGGCGGAGCCGGCATGCTGCAGGCGCTGGGCGTCGGTCTTGCCGACGCTTCCGGGCGGGAGTTGTCGCCGGGCGGCGGCGCGCTGGGCCGGTTGGCGGCCATCGATGTCTCGTCGCTGGATAGGCGGCTGGCCGAGTGTCGTTTCGACGTGGCCTGCGACGTCAGCAATCCCCTGACCGGCCCGCAAGGCGCATCGGCCGTGTTCGGGCCGCAGAAGGGCGCGACGCCGGAAATGGCGGCCTTGCTGGATGCGGGGCTGGCCCATTTCGCCCGGCTGCTGGCGCGCGATCTCAAACAGGACGTGGCCGATGTCCCCGGCGCGGGCGCGGCGGGCGGGCTGGGCGCGGCGGCGCTGGCCGTGTTGCATGGCTGCTTGCGTTCCGGCAGCGAACTGGTGGCCGAATGCATCGGCCTGGACGAGGCGGTGCGGGACGCCGATCTGGTGATTACCGGCGAAGGGCGGATAGACAGCCAGAGCGTGCGCGGCAAAACGCCGATCGGCGTGGCGCGGGTGGCGCAGCGCCACGGCGTGCCGGTCATCGCGTTGGGCGGCTCGCTGGCGGCGGACTACGCGGCGGTGCATGAGCACGGCGTGCAGGCGGCGTTTGCCGCGGTAAGCCGTCCATGTTCGCTGGAGGCGGCCTTGCGGGAAGCCGCCGCCAATCTGCAGACCGCCGCCCGCAATATGGCGGCGCTATTGCGTCTGGGAATGCGATTGCCCGCCGACGGCGGCGCGCGCGCTCAGGATTGATTCTAGCGGGCGCTCAAGGCTGAAGGGGAGCGACGCTCGCCTGCAGCCCGCCCATGCGCCGCAGCGCGGCGGTCCAGCGCGCCGGCGCGGCGCGGTAGCAGTTGTCGTGGTCGCCGCCTTCTATCAGCAGCTGTCGCTTGGGCGCGCGGCTGAGGCCGTACAGCTGCAATCCCAGCTCCACCGGTATCACCTCGTCTTGCGTGCAGTGAATGAACAGCTGCGGAACTTTCAGATCGTCGACCTTTTCCTTGGACAGGAAGCGTTGCCGCAGCAAACTCGCCAGCGGCAGCCAGCTGGCCGTCATCGCGCGGCCGACGTCGGCCGCGGAGGTGAACGCGCCGTCCACTATCAGCCCGTCCAGCCGCGGCGCGCGGCCGGCCAGGTCGATGGCGATGGCGCTGCCCAGCGAGTGTCCGTACAGCAAATGGCGCGAGGCGTTCGGCGTCAGGTTCAGAAAATGGGTCCAGGCCAGGCCGGCATCGGTGTACACCGAGGTTTCGCTGGGCAGGCGCAGCGCGCTTTCGCCGTAGCCGCGATAGTCTATCGCCATCACCGAGAACCCGGCGCGGCGCAGGGCCAGCATCAGGCCGATGTCGGTGGACAGCGTGCTTTCGTTGCCGTGCAGGTACAGCACGGCCGGCGCGGCGGGTTGGGCGTCCGGCAGCCACCAGACATGCACGCGGCCGGCGCGGGTGCCGCCGCCTGCCGGCGCGTTCAACCAATGCTCGGCGAACGGCAGGCCCAGATCCCGGGGGGTGACGCCGGTCTGGCGCGAGGGGTGCAGGATGACCAGCCGCTGCGCCACCTGCCAACCCAGCCACAGCAGCGCGAGAATCGCCGCGCCGCCCATCCATTTCTTCCATTTCTTGTTCACAATCCATTCCGCTTCGCAAAGTGAAAACCAGGCCGCTGCGGGCCACCGGTATGGTAACGCTGGAACGGGGCGAACGGTTGGCGGGGCGGCGGGACGCACGCATGAAAAAACGGGCGCGATGCGCGCCCGTCGGCTGGATTGGCAAAGCCGCGGTTATTTGTCGCTGTCTTGCATGTAGCCCAGCAGCGACCAGGCGAAGTCCAGCTTGAGCGAGCCGTTGAACGCCGGGTCTTGCAAGCTCATGTAGAAGTCCGTGGCGTAGGGACGTTCGCGATTGGCGGAGTCCTTGTAGTTGGTTTTCGGGTTGTACATCGCCATGTGGTGGCAGGTCATGCAGTTGGTTTGCACGCCGAAACGGTTGATGTTGGGATTGGGCTTGTCGCAGTTGGCCTTGGACGGAATCGCGTCGGTCCCGTCGCCGCCGACCGAAGCGCAGTAATCGAACACGCTGGGGTCGAAGCCGGATTCCAGATAGGGGTTGTAGGCGATCAGCGAGCTGCCCACGTTTTTGCCGCCGGTAATCGGCTGCGCCGGCTGCACCATCTGGTAGGCCACGGCCATGGCGTAGTGATTGGCCGCCGGGTCCAGCGGGGTTTGCTTGCGGAAAGCCGCGATTTCGGCGCTGCTGGGCGAATAGGGCTGGTCGGCGTTGGCGGACCACCAGTAGGTTTGCCAGGTCCAGCGCTTGATCTCGCGCGTGGTCACGTGCATGCCCACCAGAATGGCGTAATCGCCGGCGCTGGCCTGCGCGTCGGGCTGGCGCTTGTTGAGCGCCGCCGCTTCGGCCGCGTTCAGCTTGTGATGAATGAAGTTGTTCAGATAGAAGGTGTTGCCGGCGTTGGCGCCTTTGCAGCCGGTATCGATGCTGTTGCCGCCGGCGCCCGTTCCCTTGATGTTGACGTATACGCAGCTGCCCCATTCGCTTTGGTCAAAGGCCCGCGCGGGGCTGGGCGTGCCGGGCCAGCCCGGCATGACGTAGAGCTTGTTGCTGAAGACTTTGGCCGAAATGTGCTTGTAGACCGGCTTGATGGTGATGGCGTTGCTGGGGAAATTGGGCACCTCGGTGTAGCCGTTTTTCAGGTACTGGTCCAGCGTTTGCTGCAGGAACAGCTTGTTGTTGACCGCGTGCTGGGCGGCCGGCGGATTGTAGGCCACCGATACCAGGATATTGGTGTCGCCGACCGGGGAGGCTCCGTTGGCGGCGGCTTTCAGCTTGGGCCTGATATTGACGAACTGGTGCGGGAGCTGCAATTCCAGCGAGGGCAGCGTCTTGACGGCGGGCGCTTTGGCCGGCGCGGCGTTGGCCTGCAGCGTCTTGCCGCCGTTGGTCTGGTACAGCATCAGGAAAGGCGTGGCCCAGGTTTCAAAGGCCCGGACCGGCACATTGTTCACCTTGCCGACCACCTGATTGAGGCCGGCCCAGATGTCCCAGCTGTGGCGGTACAGTTCGGCGTTCTGGCTGCCGTAAATCCAGTCGTTGAGCTTGGTTTCCGACACAGGGAAACTGGCCGGGCCGCGCACCTTGGGCAAATCCGGCATGCAGACCAGATTGCCGTCGATATTGGCGATGTCGCCGTTGCTGGTGATGGAGTTGAGGCACAGGTTGAGCGCGGGCAAGGAGGTTTTCTGCCAGCCATCCTGCAAGGTCTTGCAACTGGCGTACAGGGCGTCGCCCACCACTTCGATGTTTTTACAGGATTGCGTAAACGACCCGCCGGGGGCCGGGGTGGCGGCGTAGATGGCCGGGGCGGCCAAAGACGCGGCCAGCATGGGAACACAGCGGAAAAGCCGGACGGTTGTAGGCATGTAGCTTCCTTTGCGTGAGAGATGGCGTGCATGAACCGTTTGGCATGAACGGCATTGCTCACTCTAGGAGCTGGTTCCCTGTCGCTGCCTGTACCAATGGCGGGCAATTGCGCGGATTTGGCGTTTGCAATTTCACAAAACCCGTCTATCGCAAAGCGGTTTGCCCGCTTACGGCACCAGGTACTGATCGCAGTCCGGCAAGGGTTTATCCGGCGCGTAAACGCCGGCGGCGGCGTCAAAGCGCAGCGTTCTGTGGAAGCTGCAGGCCGGGTCCAGCACCGTGACGATATCGCGCTTTTTCAACTGCCCGCGCGCCAGCGAATCGCTTGTGCGGGAGACGTGGCCGGGGAAGCTGGTGGCGCGGGTTTGATAAACCAGGCGCGGAAAGCCCGAGGATACTTGCTTGTCCAGGCTGATCCGGCTGGAAAACTCGTATTCGTCGTGGCACGCGCCGCGCCGCTGCCGGTAATCGCGGTCGGAGAAGCAGGCGCGTATCAGCGCGCTGCCGTAAACGGGCAAGGAGAGCGCCTCGCGCAGCGCCAGGCCTTTGCCGTCCGGATACACGCGCAGCAAACGCAGGATGCTGGCGCTGGCTCCGCCGCCGGAATACATGGCGTTTGCGTTTTCCTCCACGCCCACCAGCACGCCCTGCGCCGCATCGCCCAGCGCCAGCAGGCGCGGCCACAGGGCCAGCCGGCTGGGCATCGCTTCCGTTTTCAGGTCCGCCAATTCAAACCGCGCGTCGCTGTCCTTGCCGCGCAGCCTGAGGAGGTTGAGCCGCGGCGGCGCGTCGTCTTGCTGGTAAACCAGCTCCACGCAAAAGTCCTTGCCCGGCGTGCAGGCTTGCTCCGAAACCGCCGGCTGGCCTTGGTAGCTTATCGCCAACGGCAAGATGGCGTTGCCCGCCTTGTCCGCGCCGGGCGTCACGGTTGCCGGCGCAGCGGCCAGAGGGGAGAGCGGGATGGCCGACAGCGTCAGCGCGAGGAAAATATTTTTCAGTGTCATCGGTTTGGTTTTCCGGCAATGGAATGGCCAGTCTGGGGGCAAAACGGCGATCGTCGCAAACGAGCATGCGGCGACGAACTCGACGCGCGGATGGCGGCCCGTCTTGCTGCTTGATACAATTCATTGTCATAATTATTGGGCGCTGATCATGATTATAAAGTCCGCAGACTCACGACTGCCACATATCCAGCAACTCATGCAGCTGCAATCCCGGCCAGACCTCAGCGACAAGCAGCGCGAGCTGCTGGCAAGGGAAATCCACGCCATCCAGAAAGGCGAGCAAGGCGAGCGCAATGGCGCCTATGAAATCGACTTTCACCTGAAAGACACCCAGAACTGGGCGGTGATCCACGATTTGCGCATCGAGCACCAAGGCCGGGCTGCGCAGATCGATCATTTGCTGATCAACCGGATGCTGGAAATCTACGTGGTGGAAACCAAGAATTTCAACGCCAACCTGGAAATCAACGAAGCCGGCGAATTCACCGCCTGGTACAACAAGACTCCGCGCGGCATTCCCAGCCCGCTGGCTCAGAATGAAAAGCATATCGCGGTGCTGGAGCGGCTATGCCAGGCGCTGCCATTGCCCACCCGGCTGGGCATCAAGCTGATGCCCTCGTTTTTCAATGTGGTGATGGTGGGCAACCAGCAGCGCATTACCCGCCCCAAGCGGCTGGACACCAAAAACGTGATCAAGGTGGAAAAGATCAAGGAATGGGTGACCCGTAGCGACGACGTCGGCTTCGCGCGCGCCATTTCCGGGCTGGTCAAGATCGTCAGCAGCGAAACCATGCTGGAGCTGGCCCAGGCCATCGCCAATCAGCACCTGCCGCTGAAACACGATTATTGCGCCCGTTTCGGCATTCCGCGCGTCGCGCCGGCAGCGCCGGCCCCCGCGCCCGTGGCGCAAGCGCCCGCGCAACCGGCGGCGGAGCCGGCAGGCAAGCTGACCAGTTCAAAACTGGCGGCCAAGCTGGGGTTCAAAAACACCCAGGCCTTGATCGAACAGCTGCTGGCGCAAGGCTATCTGGAAATGGCGGAGGGCAAGGCCAGGCTCACCGAGTCCGGCAAGAATGCGGGAGGGGAATTCAAGCTCAGTCCCAAGTTCGGGCCATATTTCATGTGGCCGGAAAGCCTGGAGTTGAACGCCAAAGTCGAATGACCGGCGGCTTCAAACCATCGCTTGCCGGCATGCCCGGCGCGGCGGCGGCACGCAAAAGCCTCGCATGGCGAGGCTTTTGTTTTGGCAGGCGCGGATTCGGGACGTCGCGCAGCGCGGGTATCAGTGCTGATGCCCGTGTTCGCCGTGCACGTGCTGGTGGGCGATTTCTTCGGCTGTCGCCTCGCGCACGTTCAGAACCGTCAAGGCGAAGCGCAGGGTTTTGCCGCACAGCGGGTGATTGCCGTCCAGCAATACCGTGGGGCCTTTGATCTTGGTGACAAAGTAGTAGCGCGGCTGGCCGTCCGGGCCCATGCGCTGCAGCTGGCCGCCCACCTTCACGCCCGGCGGGAAATCGGCCTTGGGCATGGTGGTGACCAGCGCTTCGTCGCGCTCGCCGAAGGCGTCTTCGGTAGCCAGCTCGATCGTGGTTTTGAAGCCGGCCTCCTGGCCTTCCAGCGCCGCTTCCAGCTTGTCGAAAAGATTGTCGTAGCCGCCGTGCAGGTAAGCGACGGGGTGCTTGCCGTCGTCGTACACATTGCCCTGGCTGTCGGTGACTTTCATGCGCAGGGTAACGGCGGTGTTTTCGGTGATTTTCATGATGAGCAATGGCGAAATAATCGGAGGCGGGAAGGGTGGCAGCTTGGCGGGGCAGTGTCAACCAGCAGGCGATACGGCGCGGGCACGGCGATAGCGGCATAGGGTGCAATACTCGGCCGCCATCCCCTCCATGCGGCCTACCCCCTCGGCCGGGCATCGCGCCGCGTTAGGCCGGTGCGACGCCCGGCGGATAATGTCGAGCGTGGAGAAGGCCGAAGCCGGGTGTCGCACCCTACGAGCGCGCCGTACGGCCGTAAAATGATTAGATTATATGTGATGCGCCGATATCCCGTGGCGCGAGCCTTTCAAAATGATGCGCCCCAGGCGCTGCCGAACTCGCAACGCGCTAACGTCGCGTCGCTCGAACAGGCGGCAGCTTAAAACCTGGAGCGCATCATTTTGAACGGGGTTTCGAAGCGCCCCGGGTCGCCTTTTCTTTGGGTTCTTTCTTTTGGCGAAGCAAAAGAAAGAACCTCGCCGGCGGGGCGAGACCCGCGAAGTTTCGTTTTTCAATGATACTAGCTGAATCTGCGTGCTTACTGCTTGGGCTTGGTAGCGCGGCCAAAACAGGCTTACCCCGGTCATCCAAACTATTGTACTTGCATGTTCGGCGGAATGCCCCGATAAAATCGTGGCTTCCGCCCTACGCGACAGATGTAGGGCGGAAGCCCCGTAGAGGCGTTCCGCCTCGATGCGCAACGAACGATATCCGGTGTATGCGGTGTTTTACGATCATCGTTAGACTTCACAAGTACAAATCAATATATGGTGTTATTGGAATTATTTACCCTGAAGGATTCCTGTGTCAAACAATGCGTTATAACTAGAGATAACTGCTTTGGAAAATAATTCACATATTACAGCGATTGATGCTGCATTTGAAGATTCATCTGTTGGTTTTGCCGAATGAAACCAACTGTGAGCCCCAGGTGAATTTCCGATAAGTTTTTTGAAAATTACAGCTTCTTTTTCTCCCCTGGTTGAGAAATAATCAGCATATTTATAGTTCCATTCATTACGTGTTTGGCTTGGGATTTTCCATTGATTTCCTTCGAAAAGTTTAATGTATTTTGCTAATTCAGGCCATCCCTTTTCATTATTAATACGCTTCATTATTTCCTGTGCATTGCTCCAGGCTGCTGCATGAGGTTTTTCACCTATTGAATCAAAAACGATCTTTCCACCTCGTGGCTTCCCTATGAAATTGTTTGGGTTGGTATTTGTGAACTGACTAATTTTAGCAGGATCTCCTTTAATTCTTGCTATGAGTTGCTTCTGATCGTTTGAGTCCAATCCGAGAGGAATTTTATCTAACATTCTAGATATTTCATTTATTGCAAAGAAAGAACAATAGTAAGCGGTGACTAATAACCAGGGGGAGCTAATTGATGATTCTTTTGCTTTTTCAACATTGGAATATTGATTTGATACTCGACGTGAGCCCATTACAAATTCACATATTCTGGACTCGGTCAGAGTGGCTCCATTTATGTCAGGCAGCGCTGATGAGCCTTCGTAGATAGCAAATGAACTATTTGAAATTACTTCTATTTCAATGGAAGGCTCGTTTAGTATCGCAAACTTTAAGCCATCTTTATAATTTACGTTCCCGAAATTTCTCCTATTTGTATTTTCTAATAAGGTTGCAACTTTCTTTGTGCAAATACTTTGCAAGTGATCATGTATTCTCATGATTAAAATAGATCGGAAGGTATTTTTGATTTTCTATCTATGTCAAGTTTGTCAATAATATCTTTCTCTAAGTTTCTTATTGCTTCATCATTGCTACCTGAGTGGAGGTCAAAATTTATTTTTTGAAGAGATTCAAAGGTGAATGAAAAAGATTCTTTCTTGAAGTTTCTTTTGTAGAAATAAGTATTCTCACAAACTTTTTCAAAAACTCTGAATATGGCTTGAAAAAAGGCTGATTGAGAGATTTTATTGGTGGCATCCATCTCTTCAAGGTTTTCATACACCCCGAATAAATAATTTTTCAGAAGGGTTTTTTTTCCATCATAGTCAAGGTCTTTCATGGTTTCTGTGGAAAGTACTTTGTTGATTGCTATTTCAAATGGGACATGTGAAAGGTACCCTGGTCCCTTTTGTTCTGCGCTCATTTTTCCACATAGAACCGAATCTGCTTCAGAGTTTAAATCCTTAAAGAGGCGTAATCTAATATCATCAACTGACTCGCTCTCCACAAGGAAGCGTGTCAACTCAATCCGAAGTGTTTTAGGAACACCTTTTTGAGTTGAATTAATATCTACAAAGTATTGAATTTCGTCAATTAAATTTAAATTTGTAAGAATGCATACGGGGAGTTTTATGTTGTCAACCCCCGATTTGTAAGCTTTGTATGCTCCAAAGAGACGGTGCTGCCCATCAATTACAAGAAGTGAGCCATTCTCGTTATTTATTTCAAGCTCTTCTTTTTCCTCGTCGTAGAATATTCCAGCTTCTGGTTGAGCGCTGAGTATAATGGCGCCAGGAATTATTTTTTGCTCAAAATACTTTGCGATTTTATTTGCACGAGTTTCTTCTAGCTGGCGTTGAAATCCCTCTTCAGGATTTTCACTTACGCGCTCTACACGTGAAAGGTTGAATAGTGTATCTGGAGCCATCGCGGTAAGATAGAACCCTACATTATTTCTGCTTAGATTAAATGCTTTAACTCGCATAGTTTTCCCCTTATAAAAAGGCACACCGAAGTGTGCCTTTTGCATGAAAACCTGTCAACGATCCATGTCAAATCAATCCCAGCTCAACGCCCCGCCAGTCTGATACTCGGTGACGCGAGTCTCAAAGAAGTTCTTCTCCTTCTTCAAATCGATCATCTCGCTCATCCACGGGAAGGGGTTGTTCACGCCCGGGAACAGCTGATCCAGGCCGATCTGCTGCATGCGGCGGTTGGCGATGAAGCGCAGGTATTCCTTGAACATGGCGGCGTTGAGGCCCAGCACGCCGCGCGGCATGGTGTCTTCGGCGTAGGCGTATTCCAGCTCCACCGCGTGCTTGAACAGCTCGGTGATTTCGGCCTTGAAGCTTTCGGTCCAGATTTCCGGCTGTTCCAGCTTGATGGTATTGATCAGGTCGATGCCGAAATTGCAGTGCATGGACTCGTCGCGCAGGATGTACTGGTATTGCTCTGCCGCGCCGGTCATCTTGTTCTGGCGGCCCAGCGCCAGGATCTGCACGAAGC
This sequence comes from Xenophilus sp. AP218F, assembly GCA_002213445.1. Classification (GTDB taxonomy): domain Bacteria; phylum Pseudomonadota; class Gammaproteobacteria; order Burkholderiales; family Chromobacteriaceae; genus Chromobacterium. The sequence goes on from NJIE01000008.1 coordinate 477,025, forward strand.
CGACGTAGAAGAACAGGCCTTCCATGATGCAGGCGAACACGATCAGGCTTTTGAGCAGCTTCTGGTCGTTTTCCAGGGTGCCGGTCTTGAAGGCCGGGTTGCACAGCACGTCGATGAAGGGGATCAGGAACTCGTCCTTGTCGCGGATGGACTTGATCTCGTGATAGGCGTTGAACACTTCGCCTTCGTCCAGACCCAGGCTTTCCACGATGTACTGGTAGGCGTGGGTGTGGATGGCTTCGTCAAAGGCCTGGCGCAGCAGGAACTGGCGGCATTCCGGGCTGGTGATCTGGCGATAGGTGCCCAGCACGATGTTGTTGGCGGCCAGGCTGTCGGCGGTGACAAAGAAGCCGAGGTTGCGCTTGACGATGCGCATTTCGTCTTCGGTCAGCTGGCCGGTTTTCCACTGTTCGATGTCGCGCTGCATGTTCACTTCCTGCGGCATCCAGTGGTTGGCGCATTGCGCCAGGTACTTTTCCCAGGCCCACTTGTGCTTGAACGGCACCAACTGGTTGACGTCGGTGGTGCCGTTGATCACTTTCTTGTCCACCACGTTGACGCGGGCGGTGCCGTGGGCGTCCATGGAGTTGGCCGCGGCGGCGGGGGCGATGGTGTCTTCAAAATTCAGCATGGGTGCTCCTTGTTATGTCTTTGCGGGCTGCGCGGGGCAGCGTGTTTCAGGCCGCCGGCTGCGGCTCGGCCAGGCTGGGGCCAAGCGGCAGGCTGACGCGGCTGAGGATGGCGACGGCGGGCGCGGCCGGGGAGGGCGCGTCTTGCGGCGGCGCGGCCTCCACGTGGACGCGGACGCGGCCCAGCTTGCGATAGCCGGCGTGGCGGCCGGCCGTGCCGTGCCGGGCGATACAGAAAATGGTGGCGCTCATCGCGTGTCCTTGTCGGCGTTCAGAAGTGCAGTTGGCGGCTCAGTTCGCGCATCAGGGTGCGTTCGCGGGCTTCTTCCTGCTCCAGCTGTTCCTGCAGCCGGCTGCGTTGCTGGCGCAGGCTGCGCAGCTGCTGGTATTGGCGGTTGGCCAGCGCGATGTCCTGTTTCAGGGTTTCGATCTGCTGTTGCAGCTCTTCCGGCTGGCAGTACACCACCAGGAGGCTGTCTTCCACCCAGGCTTTGCGCCACAGCGGCTGGCGCGGGATGCGGCGCGCTTCGCCGAACAGTTCCTTCCACTCGGCGGGCGGGGCGTGATTGAGTTGCAGGTACATGTTGAACAGCATGAATTGCTTGTCCGGGTTGTGCGAGCGCTCCTCGCAGAATCCGGTGATGCTGATGGCTTCAAATGTCTGCATCTGACCTCCTGAGTGCCGACGGCACGTTGCTTGATTCCGTGGCGGCCGCGGATCGGCGGCTGCCCTTGTGCGCGGCGGCGTCAGGCCTGGGCCGCGTCCGGCATGTCGTCCAGCTGGACGATGCCGTAAATCTTCCAGTCGCCGCGCACCTTCTTGAGGTGGTAGCCGGTGAAGTACTGCCAGGGCGGCTGGCCGGCGCGTTCCACTGTCCAGGCCACCAGCGCGCTGGCGGCGGCGTCGCCCAGCATCTGCACGCCGTCCAGCCGGTGACGGGCGCCGATAAAACCCTGGCCGCGATACCAGGCCAGCAGCGCGGCGGTGGTGTCGGTCAGCGCGGCCATATCGTCCCAGGCCGACAGATCGCCGTGATGAATGGCGGTGAACGGCACGGTGAACATGCTGGCGACGCCGGCGGTGTCCAGTTGCGAGTAATGCTGCTGGTACTGCTGGAAAAACGCTTCGATGCTCATCTGTCTTCCATTCCCGCCAAGGCATGGTTGCCGACGTCGATCTGGCCTTGGCCATCCAGAAGCCGCCTGCGGGCAAGCGGCTTGAGGATAGGCCGCCGGGCTTGCGCCCGGCGGACGGCTTACTGGCAGCTCTCGCAGTCCGGATTGTCGATGCTGCAGAACTTGGCGTCGGTGGCCGGGGTGTTGTCCACCGCGGCCGCCGGCGCTTGCTGCGGCTGGGCGCCGCTGGAGACGGCGTTCAGCTCACCGCCGCGGCCGGTGGACTTCTCGGCGCTGGTGGCAGCCAGGGTGCGCAGGTAATAAGTGGTTTTCAGGCCCTTGACCCATGCCAGCTTGTACAGCTCGTCCAGCTTCTTGCCGGATGCGCCGGCCATGTACAGGTTGAGCGACTGCGCCTGGTCGATCCATTTCTGGCGACGCGAGGCGGCTTCCACCAGCCATTTCGGGTCCACTTCGAAGGCGGTGGCGTAGATGGCTTTCAGCTCGGCCGGCACGCGGTCGATCTGGCCCAGGCTGCCGTCGAAGTACTTGAGGTCGGCCACCATCACTTCATCCCACAGGCCGGCGGCTTTCAGATCGCGCACCAGGTATTCGTTGGTGACGGTGAATTCGCCGGACAGGTTGGATTTCACGAACAGGTTCTGGTAGGTCGGCTCGATGGACGCCGATACGCCGATGATGTTGGCGATGGTGGCGGTCGGGGCGATGGCCAGGCAGTTGCTGTTGCGCATGCCGTGCTGCTTGATGCGCTCGCGCAGCAGGTTCCAGTTCATGCGTTCGGTGCGGTCCACTTCCAGATAGCCGCCGCGTTCGGCCGCCAGCAGGTTGTTGCTGTCGTGCGGCAGGATGCCTCGGTCCCACAGGCTGCCCTTGTACGACGGGTAACGGCCGCGCTCTTCCGCCAGCTCGGTGGAGGCGAGATAGGCGTAGTAGGCCACCATTTCCATCGATTCGTCGGCGAATTCCACCGCCGCGTCGGAGGCGTACGGCACGCGCTTCTGGTGCAGGCAGTCCTGGAAGCCCATCACGCCCATGCCCACCGGACGGTGCTTGAGGTTGGAGTTGCGCGCCTTCTTCACCGGGTAGAAGTTGATGTCGATGACATTGTCCAGCATGCGCAGCGCGGTGCGGATGGTGCGTTGCAGCTTCTCGCTGTCCAGGCTGCCGTCGGCCTTGAGGTGGGCGGCCAGGTTGACCGAACCCAGATTGCAGACGGCGATTTCTTCCTCGTTGGTGTTGAGGGTGATTTCGGTGCAGAGGTTGGAGCTGTGCACCACGCCCATGTGTTGCTGCGGGCTGCGGATGTTGCACGGGTCCTTGAAGGTCATCCACGGGTGGCCGGTTTCAAACAGCATGGTCAGCATCTTGCGCCACAGGCTCAGCGCCGGAATCTGCTTGAAGACTTTCAGCTCGCCGCGGCGGCCCTTTTCCTCGTAGGCGAGGTAAGCCTTCTCAAAGGCCTGGCCGTACAGGTCGTGCAGGTCGGGCGCTTCGGACGGGGACAGCAGGCTCCACTCGCCGCCTTCCATCACGCGCTTCATGAACAGGTCCGGAATCCAGTTGGCGGTGTTCATGTCGTGGGTGCGGCGGCGGTCGTCGCCGGTGTTCTTGCGCAGCTCGAGGAATTCCTCGATGTCGGCGTGCCAGGTTTCCAGATAGGCGCAGACGGCGCCCTTGCGCTTGCCGCCCTGGTTTACCGCCACGGCGGTGTCGTTGACCACCTTCAGGAACGGCACCACGCCTTGCGACTTGCCGTTGGTGCCCTTGATGTGGCTGCCCATGGCGCGCACCGAGGTCCAGTCGTTGCCCAGGCCGCCGGCGAACTTGGACAGCAGGGCGTTTTCCTTGATGCCTTCGTAGATGCCGTCCAGGTCATCGGCGATGGTGGTCAGGTAGCAGCTGGACAGCTGGCTGCGACGGGTGCCGGAATTGAACAGCGTGGGGGTGGACGACATGAAGTCGAAGCTGGAGAGTACGTTGTAGAACTCGATGGCGCGCGCTTCGCGGTTGACTTCGTTCAGCGCCAGGCCCATGGCGACTCGCATGTAGAAAGCCTGCGGCATTTCGATGCGGGTGCCGTCCACGTGCAGGAAGTAGCGGTCGTACAGGGTTTGCAGGCCCAGGTAGCCGAATTGCAGGTCGCGGTTGGCGTCCAGCGCCGCGCCCAGCTTCTTCAGGTCGTATTCGGCCAGTTTTTCGTCCAGCAGCTCGGCTTCGATGCCCTTCTTGATGAAGGCGGGGAAGTACAGCGCGTACTGCGCGGCCATTTCCTCCTGGCTGACGGCTTCGCCCAGGATTTCCAGGCGGATGTTGTTCAGCAACAGGCGGGCGGTGACGTAATCGTAGGCCGGGTCCTGCTCGATCATGGAGCGGGCGGCCAGGATGGCGGACTTGCCCACTTCTTCTTCCGGCACGCCGTCGTAGATGTTCTTCAGGGTTTCGCTGAGGATGGCGTCGATGTCGATGCCGGCCAGGTTCAGGCTGGCCGATTCGATGGTGGCGCGCAGGCGGGCCACGTCCAGCGGCAGCTTGCGGCCGTCGCGGCGCAGCACGTTGATCTGGATCTGGGTGAGGGCTTCGCCGCGGGCGGCGCGCTCGCGGGTGCGCTGTTCGCGGTACAGCACGTAGGCGCGGGCCACGTCGTGCTCGCCGAAGCGCATCAGCGACAGTTCCACCTGGTCCTGGATGTCTTCGATATGGATGGCGCCGCCTTCCGGCTTGCGGCGCATCAGCGCGCTGGCCACCTGCTCGGACAGCTGGGCCACCTTTTCGCGCAGGCTGGCGGAGTTGACACCCTGCGGACCCATCACGGCCAGGAAGGCCTTGGTCATGGCGATGGAAATCTTGACCGGCTCGAACGCCACCACGGCGCCGTTGCGGCGGATGGTCTTGTACTGGCTGTAGTCGGCCTGGGGTGCTGCGGCGCGGCCGAGTTCAGCGGCGATCTGGCCTTCGGAAGTGGTCAATTGCATGGTGCCCTCAAAAGAAAATGGGTGATATCCGTCGGCGCTGCGTTCTGGCGGCAGGTCCGGCTGTGGACAAAACTGTTAGCAAGCTGTGCGCGAGCTGTGGGTAAACACAATATGTACCGTGTCAGCTCGGAAAGTACCCAAATTCTAGTGGTGGAGTGGGGATGGTTCAAGTCTTGACATCGCTCAAATTCGGGGAAAGCCGCGCCAATGCTGGTTTTGCGGGGCGAGATTTTTTTTCGGCGCGGTTCGGGCCTTTTGATCTGGCGGGCAAAAATCCAGCAATGGCGGCCTTCTTACAATTAGGAAGCCGCCGCTTCTCATCTGCCACTAGATGTTGTGTCTGGCGGCTGTTGCGGGCGTGCTACGCAATTGGAGTGAAAATTCGGTTTGCCGGCGGTTTTTTGTTTTCAGCTGAAGAGACGGCTCGCTTGCGGACGGCCGCGCGCCGTTTGCTGCCGTCTGCGGCGGGGCGCGCATTGGTTGCCAGCGGCAAGCGGCGCGAAAAACGCCAGATTATGGCGCGCGGCGAGGGGGAACAGGACAAGGCCGGCGACCTGTCGGCCGCCGGCGGAGCGGCGTTTTCAGTCCTGCAGCCAGATCAGGCTGGCCATGCGGCCGGTGACGCCGTCGCGGCGGTAGGAGAAAAAGCGGGCGCGATCGATCACGGTGCAGAAGTCGCCGCCGTAAACCCGCTCCACGCCCTGCGCGGCCAGGCGCTGGCGCGCCAGCAGATAGATGTCGGCCAGATACTTGCCATCGTCTATCGGGCTGAAGGCCGCGGCGGCGGCCGGGTCGCGGGCCATGAAGGCAGCGCGCACCTCAGGCCCGACTTCGAAGGCGTCCGGCCCGATGGCCGGCCCCAGCCAGGCCAGCAGCCGGCGCGGTTCCGCGCCCATGGCGGCTACCGTCGCTTCGATCACACCGTCGCACAGCCCGCGCCAGCCGGCGTGGGCGGCGGCCACCACGCTCCCGTCCTCGTCGCACAGCAGCACCGGCAGGCAGTCGGCGGTCATCGCCGCGCATACCGCGCCCGGCGCGCGGGCGAAGCTGGCGTCGGCGTCGGGCGGCGCGTCTCCCACGCTCGCGGCGTCGACGACGGCGACGCCGTGCACCTGATTGAGCCAGGCCGGTTCCGCCGGCAGCCGCTCGCGCAGCAGAGCGCGGTTGGCGGCCACGTCTTGGGGCGCGTCGCCCACGTGCAAGCCCAGGTTGAGGCTGGCGTAGGGCGGCTGGCTGACGCCGCCCGCGCGAGTGGCGATCAGGGTGCGCACTCTGGCGGGCGCGGGCCAATCGGCAAGCAGGCAGCTGCTTGCGAGCGTGAGGGGGGTGTTTGCGGTCATGGAGCGGATTTTAATGCCGTCCGCGCCGGTTTGTCGCGCGCCGCAGCGCCTGGCGGACGTGACGGATGGTGGCGTTTTGTTGGCTTTTATTGACGAACGGTGCTTTTGCGTGTGCCGCGCGTCATGTTCATGTAATGACGATTGCGCATCATTGCCATTTTCCAAACAACAACAGGATTGCGTGATGAGCAAGCACAATTTCGCGCCGGAACTTGGCGCGGACCCGGACGATATCGGCAACAACGTTTCCGCCAACCCGTCGATTCAGGACGTGCTGGCCTTGCGCGCCAGCCGCCGCGGTTTCTTGCGCGGCAGCGCCGGCGGCGCGGGCATGGCCTTGTTCGGCAGCCTGGGGCTGGCTAGCTGCACGTCGGACGGGTCGTCCGCCGGGGTCAAAACGACGCAGCCGGGCCTGGACCAGGAAAAACCGCCGGCCTTGCTGGGCTTTTCCGCCGTGGCGAAAAGCGTGGCGGACGCCTTCGTGGTGCCGGCGGGCTACACCGCCGCCGTGTTGTACGCTTGCGGCGACCCGCTGTTCTCCGATGCCGACGCTGCCCGCAATGACGGCAGCGACGCCAACTACGAGCGCCGCGCCGGCGACCACCACGACGGGATGGAGTATTTCGGCCTGAGCGTCGACGGCCGACCGCTGGCCAGCGGCAGCGAACGCGGGGTGCTGGCGGTCAACCACGAATACATCAACCCGGTATTCCTGCACGCCAACGGCCCCACCAGCGTGGCCGGCGCGCGGCCCGCGGCCGAGGTGAACAAGGAAATCGCCTGTCACGGGGTGTCGGTGCTGGAGATTCGCAAAGGCGCGGGAGGACGGTTCGCCTATGTGGTGGATAGCCCGTTCAACCGTCGCGTCACCGCCGCCACGCCGGTGGAGCTGTCCGGCCCGGCGCGCGGCAGCGCCTTGCTGGCGACGCGCTACGACCCCTCCGGCCAGCGTACGCGCGGCACGCTCAACAATTGCGGCACCGGCAAAACGCCGTGGGGCACCGTGCTGACCGGCGAGGAGAACTGGTCAGGCTACTTCACCCGCGGCAGCGGCGACGACGCGAGGCGCAGCGCGAAGGAGGTGACGGCGCTCAAGCGCTACGGCCGCGCGGCCGGCAAAAGCAGCCGTTACGGCTGGGAAAGCGCCGGCGCGTCGGACGAATACGCGCGCTGGGACATCAGCGCGACCGCGGCCAGCGCCGCCGGCGATTTTCGCAACGAGATGAACGGGCAAGGCTATCTGACCGAAATCGACCCCTACAACGCCAGCTCGCTGGTGAAAAAGCGCACCGCGACAGGCCGCTTTGCGCACGAGGGCGCGGCGTTTTCCTTGCCGCAGGCCGGCCGGCGGCTGGCTGTGTACATGGGCGACGACTCCCAGGGCGAGTACGTCTACAAGTTCGTGTCCGACGCGGCGTGGGACCCGGCCGACGCGACGGCGGCCAACCGGATGGCGGCGGGCGACAAATATCTGGATAAGGGGCGGCTGTACGCGGCGCGTTTCAACGCCGACGGCAGCGGCGACTGGCTGGAGTTGAGTCTGGCCAATCCGCGGGTGGCCGGTTTCGCCGGCTACGCGTTCGCCGATCAGGCCGACGTGCTGGTGCACGCCCGTCTGGCCGCCGACGCGGCCGGAGCCACGCGCATGGATCGTCCGGAGTGGTGCGCCACGCATCCGCAAACCGGCGAAATCTATTTCACCATGACCAATAACAGCAGCCGCGCGCCAGGCGGCGTGGACGCGGCCAATCCGCGCAGCTACACCGACTTGCGCAGCGACGTCAAGGCGCAGAGCGGCAACGTCAACGGCCACATCATCCGCCTGGCCGAGCAAGCGGGCGCGGACAGCCTGCGCTTTGCCTGGGACATCTACCTGTTTGGCGCGGAAGCCGGCGCGCCGGCCAGCGTTAACCTGTCCGGCTTGAACGCCGACAACGATTTCTCCAGTCCGGACGGATTGGCCTTCGCCGCCAGCACCGGCATTTGCTGGATCCAGACCGACGACGGCGCCTACAACGATGTCACCAACGACCAGATGCTGGCCGCGCTGCCGGGGACGGTGGGGGATGGGGGACCTGTCACGGTTGATAACGGCGGCGCGACGGTCAACACCTATCGCGGCGCGCTGGCGAGCAACGCCACCCTCAAGCGCTTCCTGGTGGGGCCGCGCGGTTGCGAGATCACCGGGGTGGCGGAAACGCCGGACGGACGGACGCTGTTCGTCAACGTGCAGCACCCGGGGGAGGACACCAAGGCGTCCGATCTGGGCGACCCCGGCAAGTATCAAAGCCAATGGCCGGCCAACGCGGGTTATGGCGCGGGGCGGCGGCCGCGTTCGTCGACGGTGATGATCACCAAGAACGATGGCGGCAAGATCGGCACCTGAGCGCCGGCCGCATGAAAAACATCCCCCGCGGGAGGCGGGGGATGCGATGGCGCTTCAGCGGACGTAGATGACTTCGACGTCGCCGTCGTCGTCTTCTTCGTCCCAGTCTTCTTCGTCCTCCTCCGCGCCGTAGGCGAAGGCGTCGTCATCGGCCACCGCGCCCTCGCCGCGCAGCAGGTCGAGCAGACGGCGGAAATCGTCCGGCAGCGGCGCTTTCCAGCTGCGTTCTTCGCCGCTGGCCGGATGCACCAGCGCCAGCGAGTAAGCGTGCAGCGCCTGACGGCCCAAGGCCTTGACGCCGGCGGCGATCTCTTCATCCATCTTGTGGCGCGGGTTGCCGTAGACCGGGTCGCCGGCCAGCGGGTGGCCCGCTTCGCGCATGTGGACCCGAATCTGGTGCGTGCGGCCGGTTTCCAGCTTGCACTCCACATAGGAATGGCTGGCATAGCGATCCAGCACCCGGATGTGGGTGATGGCCGGTTTGCCGCCGAACTTGAGCACCGCCATTTTCAGGCGATTGTTGGCATCGCGGCCGATATTGGCGTCGATGGTGCCGTCAAACGGCACCACGCCGTCGGCGATGGCGCGATAAACGCGCTTGACGGTGCGCGCCTGCAGCTGGCGAACCAGCTCGGTTTGCGCCGGCACGGTCTTGGCCACCACCATCAAACCACTGGTGTCTTTGTCCAGACGGTGTACGATACCGGCGCGCGGCACCTGCGCCAGCGACGGGCAGTGATGCAGCAGGCCGTTGAGCAGGGTGCCGCTCCAGTTGCCGGCGGCGGGGTGAACCACCAGGCCGGCCGGTTTGTTGATGACCAGGATGTGGTCGTCTTCGAACACGATGGGCAGATGCATGGCTTCCGGCTGGAAGGCCATCTGCTCGTTGGTTTGCATCAGCGTGACGTCGAGCTTCTCGCCGCCCAGCATTTTGGTCTTGGGTGCAAGTTGCTGGCCGTCCACCAGAACATGGCCGTCCTTGATCCACTGGGTGAGGCGGCTGCGGGAATAATCCGGCAGTAATTTTGCCAAAACGGCATCTAGACGCTCGCCGCATAGCGAGAGCGGAACTTCCAGCCGTTGCGCGGCGGATACCTCGTTTTCCGAGATGTCGCTATAATCGTCCGGGTCAATGTAAGGATCAGTCATGAAAAGATACGTTGTTGCAGCAATGTTGGTGATGGGGCTTGCCGGATGTGCAACCACGGAAACCTACGACGAAACGCGCGGCTGGACCGTGGAAAAGCTGTATTCGGAAGCTCACGACGAGTTGAATAGCGGCAATTATACTCGCGCTGTCAAGCTATACGAAACGCTTGAGTCCAGATTCCCGTACGGACGCTACGCGCAGCAGGCCCAGATGGACCTGGCGTACACCCATTACAAGGATAACGAGCCGGAGCAGGCCATCGCCGCCGCCGACCGCTTCATCAAGCTGCACCCGACGCATCCGAATCTGGACTACATCTATTATCTGAAAGGCCTGGTGTATTTCAACGACGATTCCGGCTTGCTGGCGAAATGGGCCGGCCAGGACATGAGCGAGCGCGATCCGCGCGCGGCGCGCGAATCGTTCGCCGCCTTCCGCGAACTGGTCAGCCGCTTCCCGAACAGCATCTACGCGCCGGACGCCACGGAGAAGATGAACAAGCTGGTGGACGCGCTGGGCGGCAACGAAATGCACGTGGCGCGCTACTACATGAAGCGCGGCGCGTATCTGGCCGCGGCCAACCGCGCCCAGGGCGTGGTCAAGGATTTCGCCAACACCAAGTATCCGGAAGAAGCGCTGGCCATCATGGTGACCGCTTACGACAAGCTGCAGCTGCCCAAGCTGCGCGACGACGCGCGCCGGGTGCTTGCCCTGAACTACCCCGACAGCGCCTACCTGAAAGCGCCGTGGGTGGTGCAGGAGATGCCGTGGTGGAAGTTGTGGAAATAACCGCGGCGTGAACGCGCCGGCAAGGGCGGCCTCCTGCGAGGCCGCTTTTTTTACGCGATGGAGAGGTAAGTCATGGCGAAATCGATAATGGCGACGGCGTTCGCTCTGCTGGCGGCAGGCGCCGTCCAGGCATCCGACGCCGCAGGCCCGAGCGCGGCTCAGGCGGAGCAGGCGATGAAGGCCAAAATGCAGCAGGAGATCGCCGCGCGCGAGACGTCCAATCAGGTGATGGCCAGCATGATCGCCGTGCGCCTGAAGAGCCTGAAGGTCGAATCGGTAACGGATTGCCAGCCGGAAGAGGGCGCGCTGGCCTGCGAGGTAAGCTACGCGTTTGACGGCGCGGGCGGCAAGCCGCACCAACAATCCCGAGCCGTGCGTTTTGAACGCCAAGGCGAGGGCTGGCGTCTGGCGGCGGAATAAACGACCCGCTCGCGCCAAAATCGAATCGGCCGCCCGAATAGGCGGCCGATTCGGCTTTGCGGACGGGGCTGGCTCAGATCGCCTGTTCGTTGGTTTCGCCGGTGCGGATGCGAACCACTTGCTCCACCGGCGTGACGAAAATCTTGCCGTCGCCGATCTTGCCGGTGCGGGCGGTGTTGACGATGGTTTCGATGGCTCTGTCCACCAGGTCGTCCGGCAGCACCACTTCGATCTTCACCTTGGGCAGGAAATCCACCACGTATTCCGCGCCGCGGTACAGCTCGGTATGGCCTTTCTGGCGGCCAAACCCCTTCACTTCGCTGACGGTCAGACCGTTGATGCCGATGTCGGACAAGGCCTCGCGCACTTCGTCCAGCTTGAAAGGCTTGATCACGGCTTCTACTTTTTTCATGCCAAACGCTCCTGATTCCATTCGGATATACGGCAAATGAGGGCGGAAAATACGGGAATGCGACCCGCGCTTGCCGCCTGCCTTAAATTAAATGCTGTTTTGCTGTATTATGGCGCCCTTTCCTGGTACTTGTCGCGGGTGTCTAATGTCTTACATTACCAAGCTGCGCGGTGGCGTCGCACTGTCACCGTTTCGTCTTGAAAAATTGCTGGCGGCAGCTGCCGATGCCGGTTTGCAGGATCTGGTCCTGACGGCCGAATATTGGCATTTCGCAGAGAGCGACAGCGAACTGACGCTGGAAGAACTGAGCGTGCTGGGCAAGCTGCTGAACTACGGCGAAGCTCCGCTGGCCAAGGAGCCCGACGGCGAGCTGTTCCTGATCACGCCCCGCCTGGGCACCTTGTCGCCCTGGGCCTCCAAGGCCACCGACATCGCCAGGCACTGCGGGCTCGGCAAAGTCCGACGCATCGAGCGCGGCACGGCCTTTCGGGCCAGCCTCGCAGGCAAATCTTTAAATGAAGAGGCTCGTCATATTCTGGCGGGCCTCTTGCACGACCGGATGACGGAAACCGTGCTGTCGTCCATGGACGAGGCCGACAAGCTGTTCATCCATATCGAACCGCAACCGATGGCCACGGTGGATGTCCTGGCCGGCGGTCGCGCCGCGCTGGTCGACGCCAACGCCAAGCTGGGCCTGGCGCTGTCCGAGGACGAGATCGACTATCTGGTGGAGAACTTCACCAAGCTCAAGCGCAACCCCACCGACGTCGAACTGATGATGTTCGCGCAGGCCAACTCCGAACACTGCCGCCACAAGATCTTCAACGCCCAGTTCATCATCGACGGCGTGGAGCAGGGCAAGTCGCTGTTCCGCATGATCCGCGACACCCACGAAGCCAATCCGCACGGCACGCTGGTGGCGTACAAGGACAACGCCTCGGTGATCGAGGGCGCTTTCATCGAGCGCTTCTATCCGCAACCGGACAGCCATGGCTACGCCTATGTCAGCGAGCCGACCGACATCCTGATGAAGGTGGAGACGCACAACCACCCGACGGCGATCTCTCCCTTCCCCGGCGCGTCCACCGGCAACGGCGGTGAAATCCGCGACGAAGGCGCCACCGGCCGCGGCTCGCGCCCCAAGGCCGGCCTCACCGGTTTTTCGGTGTCCAACCTCAATATTCCCGGCTTCAAGCAGCCGTGGGAATTGTACCGTCCCGGCCAGGCTGAATACGGCAAGCCCGGCCGCATCGCCTCGGCGCTGCAGATCATGCTGGAAGGCCCCATCGGCGGCGCGGCGTTCAACAACGAATTCGGCCGTCCCAATCTGGCCGGCTACTTCCGGGCCTTCGAGGAAGAGTTCGGCGGCGAGATGCGCGGCTATCACAAGCCCATCATGCTGGCCGGCGGCCTGGGCAACATCCAGCAACAGCAGATCCACAAGAACGAGATTCCGGAAGGCGCCTTGCTGATCCAGCTGGGCGGCCCCAGCCTCCTGATCGGCCTGGGCGGCGGCGCGGCATCCTCCATGGATACCGGCGCCAACAGCGAAAACCTGGACTTCGACTCGGTGCAGCGCGGCAATCCGGAAATCGAACGCCGCTGCCAGGAAGTGATCGACCGCTGCTGGCAATACGGCGAAGACAATCCCATCGTCTCCATTCACGACGTCGGCGCGGGCGGCCTCTCCAACGCCTTCCCGGAGCTGGTCAACGACGCCGGCCGCGGCGCGATCTTCGAGTTGCGCAAGGTGCATCTGGAAGAGCCGGGCATGACGCCGATGCAGATCTGGTCCAACGAGTCGCAAGAGCGTTACGTGCTGGCCATCCTGCCTCAGGATCTGGACCGCTTCGCCGCCATCTGCGAGCGCGAGCGCTGTCCGTTCGCCGTGCTGGGCGTGGCCACCGACGACGGCCACCTGCAAGTGCGCGACGACCACTTCAACAACAAACCGGTGGACATGCCGCTGGAAGTGCTGCTGGGCAAACCGCCGCGCATGACGCGCGACGCGACGACTCTGGAGCCGGAATTCCAGGTATTCGACGCCTCCTTGTTCCCGCTGCGCGAAACCGCCTACCGCGTGCTGCGCCACCCGACCGTGGCCGACAAGTCCTTCCTGATCACCATCGGCGATCGCACCGTGGGCGGCATGACCGCGCGCGACCAGATGGTGGGCCGCTGGCAGGTGCCGGTTGCCGACGTGGCCGTCACCACCATGGGCTTCAACACCTATCGCGGCGAAGCGATGGCGATAGGCGAGCGCACGCCGGCGGCGCTGTTCAACGGTCCGGCCTCGGGCCGCATGGCCATCGGCGAAGCGCTGACCAATATCGGCGCGGCCTTCGTCGGCCATCTGGGCAACGTCAAGCTGTCGGCCAACTGGATGGCTCCGGCCGGCCATCCGGGCGAGGACGCCAATCTGTACCGCACCGTCGAGGCGGTGTCGGAACTGAGCCAGAGCCTGGGCATCAGCATCCCGGTGGGCAAGGACTCGCTGTCGATGAAGACGGTGTGGCAGGAGAACGGCGAGCAAAAATCGGTTACCGCGCCGCTGTCGCTGGTGATTTCCGCCTTCTCTCCGGTGGAGGACGTGCGCAAGACCGTGACGCCGGACCTGAAGGACGTCAGGGACAGCGATCTGATCCTGATCGATCTGGGCTACGGCCGCTGCCGTCTGGGCGGCTCCATCTACGGCCAGGTATGGAAGCATTTGCAGGGGCGCGCGCCGGACGTGGAAAGCCCGCTGCAACTGGCGTCGTTCTTCAATACCGTGCAGTCCCTGCTGCGCGACGACATGCTGCTGGCCTACCACGACCGCTCCGACGGCGGTCTGTTCGCCACGCTGGCCGAGATGATGTTCGCCGGCCGCGCCGGCGTGACGGTGGATTTGCAGGAGCTGGTGATCGAGCGCCGCAACACCCAGCGCATCATCGACGATTTCGTGCAGCCGACGCCGGAGGCCGCCACCCATGGCCGCATCATGCGCGTGCTGTTCAACGAAGAGCTGGGCGCGGTGCTGCAGGTGAAGAAGTCGGACACGCCGGAAGTGATTTCGCGCTTCATCAAGGCCGGCATCGGCCGCGAGCTGTTCGTGATCGGCCGCGTCGGCAGCCAGGACCGGATGGTGATCAAGTACAAGGGCCGCGAGCTGCTCAGCGAAACCCGCAGCGACCTGTTCTGCGCCTGGTCGGAAACCAGCGCCCGCATGCAGCGCCTGCGCGACAACCCGGCGTGCGCCGACAGCGAACAGCTGCTGCGCAGCCACGCCAAGTCGCGCGGCCTGTCGGCGCAACTGAGCTTCGATGTGCATGAAGATCCGGCGGCGCCGTTCATCGCCACCGGCGCGCGTCCGCGCATGGCCATTCTGCGTGAGCAGGGCGTCAACGGCCAGATCGAGATGGCGGCTGCCTTCGACCGCGCCGGCTTCGAGGCGGTGGACGTGCACATGAGCGACATCATCGCCGGCCGCGTGTCGCTGACCGACTTCAAGGGCCTGGCCGCTTGCGGCGGCTTCAGCTACGGCGATGTGCTGGGCGCGGGCGAGGGCTGGGCCAAAAGCATCCTGTTCAACCCGCGCGCGCGCGAACAGTTCGAGGCCTTCTTCGGCCGCGGCGACACCTTCGCGCTGGGCGTGTGCAACGGCTGCCAGATGATGTCCAATCTGTCGTCCATCATTCCGGGCGCGGAGAACTGGCCCAAGTTCCACCGCAATGCGTCGGAGCAGTTCGAAGCGCGCTTCAGCATGGTGGAAGTGGCCGAATCGCCGTCCATCTTCCTCTCCGACATGGCCGGCAGCCGTCTGCCGGTGGTGGTGAGCCACGGCGAGGGCCGCGCGGTGTTCGCGCCGGGCCGCAAGGACAAGGCGCTGGTGGCGTTGCGCTACATCGACTTCGATGGCCGCCCGACCGAAACCTATCCGCTCAACCCCAACGGCTCGCCGGCGGGCATTACCGGCATCACCACGCCGGACGGCCGCTTCACCATCATGATGCCGCACCCGGAGCGGGTGTTCCGCTCCGTGCAGAACAGCTGGCATCCGGCCGACTGGGGCGAGAACGGCGGCTGGTACCGCATGTTCGCCACCGCGCGCCGCTGGGTGGGCTAAACCGCCGCCCGCGCCGCATGCAACGGAAGCCGTCTGGCTTCCGTTTTTTTTGGGTTGGCCGCCGCGCCGCCGCCGTTCGCCGGGCATAAGCCGCCATTCGCCGAAAAGCGGCAGACAGTTTGCGCGCCGGCCGGTATGTTGTAAGCATGTTCATCACTGACGAGGAGCGAGGCATGCGCGAGTTCATCGAATGCCGCCATGGCGGTTTGCGACGCCGGGCGCAGTGGGGCGCGGCGCTGATCGCGGCGGGCGGCCTGTTGCTATCGAGCCGCGCCGGCTGGCTGCCCGCGCTGGCGCTGCCCGCCTGGGCCGGCGACATTCGCGATTACGGCGTCTGGCACCTGCTGGCCGGCCTGGCGGCGCTTTCCGGCCTGAGCCATCTTGTCTGCGCCGACGGCCCGCGCCGGGCGGCGAAGGGCGCGCTGCGGCTGGCCCTGGGCGCGTGGATTTTCATCTGTCTGCAGCACATCTGGGGCTGGAGCTTCGCCAGCAGCTGGCCGGTTTTGCTGATACTTTGGGGCGCGGGCATGCTGGCGCGCGGTTTGTGGCCGAAGAACGCAAGCGTCTGGAGAGCCTGAGCATGAGACAACATCGCGCGTTTCATTCTTGCCGCGGCGAGCGCAATCCCCGCAATCGCATCGGTTTCGGCTTGTTCGTGATCGTTCTGGGCGCGCTGGCGCTGCTCAACAATCTGAATGTTTTCAATATGTTCGGCATGCTGCAGTTCTGGCCGGTGTTCCTCATCGCGTTGGGCGGCTTGCTGTTGCTGCGCGGCGGCCGCGCCACCCGCAGCCTGACCGGCGGCGCGCTGATGGGCCTGGGCGCGCTGATGGCTCTGGATCAGGCCGGTTATATCCGGTTCAGCCTGCAAACCTGGTGGCCGGCGTTGCTGATCTACGCCGGCTTGATGGTGATCTTGCGCGGCGAGCGTCGCCGCGTCTGGCAAGGCGAGCGCGGCGAGACGGAAACGTCTGGCGATGCGGTGCGCGCCAACGTGGTGATGAGCGGCAGCGAGCTGCGCAATGACTCGCAAGACTTCAAGGGCGGCAGCGTCTCGGTGCTGATGGGCGGCGTGAAGCTGGACCTGCGCGAGGCCTCGATCCAGGGCGAGGCGGTGCTGAACGTGGAGGCCTTGCTCGGCGGTCTTCAGATCCGGGTGCCGACGGACTGGGCCGTGGAGATCGAGCTGACGCCGGTGATGGGAGGAGTGGAAAACCGCGCCGTGCCGCCGCCTGGCCGCGACAAGCGCTTGCGGATACGCGGCGAGGCGTTGATGAGCGGCGTGGAAGTCCGCAATTGATGCACCCGCTGCTGGCCGACGCCGACAGGCTGCCGTGGTACGCGGCGGCCTGGCTGGCCCTGGGCGTGTTGATGGCCGCGCTGCTGCGCTGGGCCGGCTTGGCCACGCCGGGCGCGGCGCTGGTCTTTTCGCTGCCGCTGTGCCTGCTGTACGGTTTTGTCGCATTGTCGGCGTTTTATCTGAGCCGGGCGATGGCCTTGGGGGCGCGCAGTCTGGGCGGCGTCATTCCGGCCTACGCCTCCGCCTCCTTGCTGTGCGCCGCTTTGTGGTTGCTGGCGGCGGAGGCCTGGAACCATGCGGCGGCAGATGGCCTGGTGCGCTGGAGCGACGGCGCGCGCGCGGCCTTGCTGGCGGCAGGCTTCGGCTTGTACCTGCTCTCCTTGCTGGCGCACGACGCCGCCTACGCCTGGTGGCGGGCGCGCGAGGCCGAACGGCGCGAGGCGGCGTCGCGGCTGCTGGCGCGCGAAGCGGAACTGGCCTTGCTCCGCCTGCAGATCAACCCGCACTTTTTGTTCAACAGCCTGAATTCCATCAGCGCGCTGACCAGCCTCGATCCGGCGGCGGCGCGCGACATGGCCATCGAGCTGGCGCAGTTCTTCCGCCGCACGCTGACGCTGGCCGAGCGCGACCGCATCCCGCTGGGCGAGGAGCTGGCCCTGTGCGCCGATTTTCTGGCCATCGAGCAGCGCCGTTTCGGCAGCAAGCTGTCCTTCGGAATCGAAGCCGACGCGGCGGCGCGCCGCGGCCTGTTGCCGGCGATGCTGCTGCAGCCGCTGGTAGAGAACGCCGTCAAGCATGGCATTTACGGGCTGGACGGCCCCGGCCGAATCGATATCCGCGCCCAGGCGCGCGACGGTTGGCTGCATATCGAGGTGGAAAACCCCACGCCGGGGCAAGCGCAGCCTCGCGCCGGGCAGGGCGTGGGCTTGGGCAATGTCGCGGCGCGCCTGGCCGCGGCGCACGGCGAGCGCGCCAGGCTGCAAATCCGGCGCGGCGACGGCGTTTTCCTGGCCGCGCTGGCCTTGCCTCTGGAGGAAACATGATTCGCGCCCTGATCGCCGACGACGAGCCGCTGGCGCGTCGCCTGATCGTCGAATTCCTGCGGCCGCACGCCGATATCCGCGTGGAGGCCGAGTGCGACAACGGGCTGGACGCGGCCAGGCTGATCGGCGAGCTGTCGCCCGACCTGGTGCTGCTGGACATCCAGATGCCCAAGCTGACCGGGCTGGAGGTGCTGGAGGCGACCGGCCGCCGCCACGGCGTGGTGTTCACCACCGCTTACGACGAGCACGCCTTGCGCGCCTTCGATCTGCGCGCGGTCGACTATCTGCTCAAGCCGTTCTCGCAGGCGCGCTTCGACGAGGCATTGACGCGCGCCAGGCAGCTGCGCCCCTCGCCGCCGGCGCTGGAGCAGGCGCTGAGCGAAGCGGCGGGACGGCTGGAGAGGGTGGTGATTCGCGACCGGGAGAGAATGCATATCATCCCGGTCGAAAAAATAGACTGCATCGAGGCCCAGGACGATTACGTCGCCATTTACAGCGAGGGCCGCTGCCATCTGAAAAACCAGTCCTTGTCGGCGCTGGAAGCCCGACTGGACCCCGGCGTGTTTCTGCGCGTGCATCGCTCCTACATCGTCAATCTGGCGCGGGTGCAGGCGATAGAGCGCAGCGGCAAGGACGGCCATGCGGCTCGCCTGCTGGATGGCCGCCGGGTGCCGATCAGCCGCGCCGGCTACGAGCGGATGCGCGAGGCGATGTAGGGTTCATGTCATGACCATGAAGTCTCAATTAGCATTGATAAAAAACAAACAGTTTCCATATGCAATGGACGAGCAGGTAATGACGTAGGTATTATTTAGATTTCGTAAAAATCCACCCTGCTTGGATCCATAAAAATGAAACCTTCCGCCCTTTCGCTCAAGCAGCGCCTGTTGTTGTTGATCGCCAGCGTCACCGTCCTCGTTTGTCTTCTGGGCGGGCTGGTGCTCTACCATATGCATCAGCAAATGATGTCCGACCGGCACGATCTGGTGCGCGGCCAGGTGGAGAACGCCGTCAGCCTGATCGCCAGCCTGGAAGATCAGGCCGCCGCCGGCCTGATCAGCGAGGCCGAGGCCAAGGCCCGCGCGGCGCGGGCGATGACCGCCTTGCGCTTTGACGGCAAGGAATATTTCTTCACGCTGGACAAGAGCCTGGTCTGGGTGGCACACGGCGTGAATCCCAAGCTGGTGGGCAAGGACATCCACGCGGTGAAGGACGCCGACGGCAACAGCGTGGGCGACCAGTTCGACCGCGTGTTGCGCGAAGGCGGCGGCAAGGGCTTTACCCAGTTCCTGTGGGACAAGCCCGGTTCGGCCACGCCGCAGCCCAAGCTGTCGTACATCCAGAGCACCCCGCGCTGGGGCTGGGTGGTCGGCACCGGCCTGTACATGGACGACATCAACGGCGCGCTGCTTGAACAATTGCTGAGCATAGGCGCGCAAGTGGCGCTGATCGTGGCGGTGTGCAGCCTGCTGGGCTGGTGGCTGTTCCGCAGCGTGATGCGCCAACTGGGCGCCGAGCCGGCGCTGGCCGCCGAGCTGGTGCGCCAGATCGCCGGCGGCAGGCTGGATATCGACATTCCCCTGGCCAAGAACGATCAGGACAGTCTGCTGGCCAATATCTGCCACATGCAGCGGCAGCTGCGGCAAATGGTGGGCGAGATCGTGGACAGCGCCGAAGAGCTGGGCGGCCTGACCCATGAAGTGGTGGGCGGCGCCAGCGCGGTGGCGACCAATTCCCAGAGCCAGAGCGAAGGCGCGGCGGCGATGGCGGCGTCCATCGAACAGCTGACCGTCAGCATCAACCACATCTCCCAGCACGCGCAGGATGCGCATCAGGTGTCGCAGGATTCCGGCAAGCTGTCGCAAGACGGCAACGCCGTCATCGCCCGCGCGGTGGAGGAGATGCAGGGCATCAGCAGCATGGTGGACCGCACCGCCGACGCCATCCGCGATCTGGCGGATAAAACCACCACCATCTCCAACATCATGCAGGTGATCAAGGACATCGCCGACCAGACCAATCTGCTGGCGCTGAACGCGGCCATCGAGGCGGCGCGCGCCGGCGAAACCGGCCGCGGCTTCGCCGTGGTGGCCGACGAGGTGAGAAAGCTGTCCGAACGCACCGCCAAGGCCACCCAGGAAATCGCCGGCATGATAGAGGAAATCCAGGCCAGCTCCGACGCTTCGCGCAGCAATATGAGCGCCACGGTGGAGCGGGTGAAGACCGGCCTGGAGCTGGCCGAAGAGGGCGGCGAACTGATCCGCGACATCCACAACCGCGCCGGACAAGTGGTGCAGGTGGTCAACGACATCTCGCACGCGCTGCGCGAGCAGGGCATCGCCAGCCAGGACATCGCGCGCCACGTGGAGCAGATCGCCCAGGTGGCCACCGGCAACGCCGAATCGGCCACCGGCGCCGCCGCCAGCATCCAGCGCATGGGCGAAGTGACCGGGCTGCTGCGGCGCAGCGTGGCGCGCTTCCAGGTCTGAGGCATGGCGCGGTGAACGACAGCCGGGGCAACCCGGCTGTTGCGCGTGGATGGGGCCGCAACGCTGACGTCGATCAGACATCCCGTCGATCCCAGTAGGGGAATGCCGTCTTTGCCGCTACAATAGCGGCCTCGTTGAATAGACACCAACCTGTGACGGACGAAATACCTATGTTGCGACTTTCCGAAATCAAGCTGCCGCTTGATCACACCCCCGAAGAACTGGAGGCGGCCATCATCGCCCACCTCAAAGTGCCGGCGATCAAGGGCCACACCGTATTCAAGCGCAGCTACGACGCGCGCAAGGGCGTGATGAGCCTGGTTTACATCGTCGATGTCGATGTGGACGGCGAAGACAAGTTGCTGGCCCGCTTCAAGGGCGACCGCCGGGTGACGGCCACCCCGGACACAAATTACTACTACGTGGCGCGCGCGCCGGAGAATCTGACGCAGCGGCCGGTGGTGGTGGGCTTCGGCCCCTGCGGCATCTTCGCCGCGCTGATCCTAGCGCAGATGGGCTTCAAGCCCATCGTGCTGGAACGCGGCAAGGAAGTGCGCCAGCGCACCAAGGACACCTGGGGCCTGTGGCGCAAGAGCCAGCTCAACACCGAATCCAACGTCCAGTACGGCGAAGGCGGCGCCGGCACCTTCTCCGACGGCAAGCTCTACAGCCAGATCAAGGACCCGCGCCACCTGGGCCGCAAGGTGCTGACCGAGTTCGTCAAGGCCGGCGCGCCGGAGGAAATCCTCTATCTGGCCCGCCCGCACATCGGCACCTTCCGCCTGGTGTCGATGGTGGAAAACATGCGCGCCGAGATCATCGCCCTGGGCGGCGAAATCCGCTTCGAGCAGCGCGTGGACGATCTGATCCTGGACGGCGGCCGCGTGCGCGGCGTGAAACTGGCAGACGGCGGCGAAGTGTTGAGCGACTACGTGGTGCTGGCCCTGGGCCACAGCGCGCGCGACACCTTCCAGATGCTGGAAAAGCGCGGCGTGTACATGGAAGCCAAGCCGTTCTCCATCGGCGTGCGCATCGAACACCCGCAATCGCTGATCGACGCCGCGCGCTGGGGCAAGTACGCCGGCCATCCGCTGCTGGGCGCCGCCGATTACAAACTGGTGCATCACGCCAGCAATGGCCGCGCCGTATACAGTTTCTGCATGTGCCCGGGCGGCACCGTGGTGGCGGCCACCTCGGAAGAAAGGCGCGTGGTCACCAACGGCATGAGCCAGTACTCGCGCAACGAGCGCAACGCCAACTCCGGCTTCGTGGTCAGCATCTCGCCGGAAACCGACTACCCGGGCGGCCCGCTGGCCGGCCTGGACTTCCAGCGCGAGCTGGAGAGCAAGGCTTACGAGCTGGGCGGCGGCGATTACTTCGCCCCGGCGCAGCTGCTGGGCGATTTCATGGCCGGCAAGGCATCCACCCGGCTGGGTTCGGTGGAGCCGTCCTACAAGCCGGGCGTGACCATGACCGACCTCTCGCGCATCCTGCCGGATTTCTGCGTGGAAGCGATGCGCGAAGCGATTCCGCACTTCGCCCGCCAGATCCGCGGTTACGATTTGCACGACGCGGTGCTGACCGGTCTGGAGACGCGTACCAGCTCCCCCCTGCGCATCACCCGCGGCGACGATTACCAGAGCCTGAGCACCAAGGGCCTGTTCCCGGCAGGGGAAGGCGCGGGCTACGCCGGCGGCATCCTTTCCGCCGGCGTGGACGGCATCAAGATCGCCGAAGCGGTGGCGCAGGCCATGCTCGCCAAGCGATAGTCGCGCGGATGCGCCAAGAAAAAGCCCCGCCGGACGCATCCGGCGGGGCTTTTTACTGCCCGCGCGCTCAGGCCGGCTGGCCCGCCGCGCAAGCGATGCGCGCTATCCGGCCGTCTTGCAGGCGGAAAAAAGCGTCTTGCGGCAGGTCTTGCCGCCACAGCGCCGCGTACTCCATGCCGGCATAAATGCCGCGCATCACCGCGCCGGACAGGCCGTGCGCCACCACGATCACGCGCTGCGGCACGCTGTCATCCCGCAGCCACTCGTCCAGCCGGCCTGCGATGCGGGCGAAGCTCTCCGCGCCGGGCGCGCGGGTGTACCAATCAGGCTCGCCCGCCGCCAGCGCCGGGCAGATCTCCAGCAGCTCCGGAATCCGGCGGGTTTCCCATTCCCCCAGCCCCAGCTCCATCAGGCGGCGATCGGTGCGAATGCATTCGGCCGGCAGCCCCAGTTGCCGGCAAACCAGGCGCGCGGTTTGCTGGGCGCGCCCCAGCGGGCTGACGTACACGGCCCATTCCTCCGGACAGTCCAGCAAGGCCCGCAGGGTAGCGCCCATGGCCAGGGCTTGCGCCTCGCCCTGCTCGGTCAGCGGCGAGTCGCAATGCCCTTGCAGGCGTTTTTCGGCGTTGAAAACGGTTTGTCCGTGGCGAAGCAGGTAGATGGTGCGAGACATGATGGCGAAAACGCGTCCGGTTGATAAGCAAGTCTGACATCTTGCAGCAGCCGCGCGGCGGCGTCCAACCGGGCGGTTTTGAGTCAGGTTTGACCCGGTTTCAGAGATAGAGCGCCGGGCGGATGATCTGGTTAAGGCCGCGGCGGGACAGGGCGTCGGCCAGCGCTTCGATGTCCCGCTCGCGCGCGGCGGGCCAGCCGGCGGCCGCGCCGCGCACGCCGTGGGCGTGAAAGGCGTTGAGCCGGATGGGCGGCGGCTCGCCCAGCGACAGCGCGAAATCGGCCAGCGCGGCGGCGTGCTCCAGGTGGTCGCTGCGTCCGGGGATCACCAGCAGGCGCAGCTCGGCCAATTTGCCGCGCGCGGCCAGCCAGCGGATGCTGGTCTTGATCCTGTCGTTGTCGCGGCCGGTCAGGGCTTTATGCCTGGCTGGGTCCCAGGCCTTGAGGTCTATCATCGCGCCGTCGAACCACGGCGACAGCGCCTCCCAGCCAGCCTCGTCCAGCAAACCGTTGCTGTCCACCAGGCAGGACAGCCTAGCCAGATCGGCGGCCTGTTTCACCGCCCGGAAAAAAGCGATCAGGAAGGGCAGCTGCAAGGTGGCCTCGCCGCCGCTGGCGGTCAGCCCGTGGATGAAGGGCGCGTAGCGCCGCGTTTCGGCCAGCAATTGTTCGACGTCGTAGCGGCGCGCCATCGGCGTGGAGCGCCGCGGGCAGCGCGTCAGGCAGGCGTCGCACTGCTCGCAGCTGGCCGCCCGCCACGCCACCTTGTTCCCGGACAGGCTCAGGGCCTGGCTGGGGCAGGCCGCGACGCAATGGCCGCAATCGTTGCAGGTCCGGATCGTGTACGGGTTGTGGCAGCTCTGGCAGCGCAGGTTGCAGCCCTGGAAGAAGATGGCCAGCCGGCTGCCGGGTCCGTCCACGCAGGAAAAAGGCAGAACCTTATTGATCAAAGCGCATGGCGTGCTCATGGCTGACCACTCGGGCTTGCCTGTCCAGGATGCCGGCGTTGCGGGCCGCTTCTTCTCCCAGCCAGGTGCTGTTGATTCGCGAGCCTTCCGCCCGGTATTTCTCGATATCGGACCAGCGCACCATATAGCCGGTGACGCGCACCAGATCGTTGCCGCCGACGTTGGCGCTGAATTCGCGCATGCCGGCGGCGAATGCGCCCAGGCATAACTGCTGCAAGGCCGCCGGGTTCTGGCGTATGGTTCCGTCCAGGGTCAGGATGTCGCTGATGCCCGCCTGATAACAGGCATGGTGCGGCGCGACGGCGAGCAGGTGTGTGATCGGGTCCGGCTCCTCGCCATACGGAATGCGCGCGCCCGGTGTGGTGTCGCAATCCGAACTGATGCCGGACTGCGCGTGCAGCAGGGCGCGCCCTCGCCAGCCGTGCTTCACCGGCGCAGCGGCCACAAAATCGGCCAGTTGCCGGCTGATGCGATAGCCCAGCTGGTTGGCCTCGGCATCCTGTCCGTAGCGGCCGGGCAGGCCGGCCATGTCCTGCAGGGCGTTGACCGCTTCGGCCAGGCCGTAGACGCCGAACATCGGCGCGAAACGCTGCGGATCGATCAGGCCTTCGGCAACCAGAAAGCTTTGCCGGAAGAAATTGGATTTGAGGTAAAGATGGTCGCAACGCGCGTCGATCAGCGCGATCAGCTGTCGGCAGCAATCCGGCAGCCGGCGCTGGAAGAAGTCGTCGACCGACGCGCTGAGCTCGGCCGCGCGCAGCAGGTTGAGCCGCGCCAGCGTGCTGCCGCCGCCGCCCAGCGGCAGCGCGTTGTAACAGCTGACGATGCCGTAGCCGCCCGGCGAGAACACTTCGTCGTGCAAGGGCGCGTTGGCGATGTGCGGCTTGCTGCTGACGCAGATGTTGTCGATGGCCTGGCGCAGCAGGCGATCGGGCGTGAGGTCGGGATGATAAAGCAGGGTGAGATTGGGCGCGACCTGCTGCAGCTCCGCGTCCACCCGCAGGATCAGGCGCGCCAGCAGATTGTCTTCCGGGCCGATATTGGCGTGCATGAAGGCGTCCGGCAGCGTCCGGTCCAGAAAGCGCCAGAAGCGCTTGAGCCGCGAATACAGCGCCTCCTCGCTCAATTCGCCGACGTAAGGCAGCAACAGCCGGTCCAGGTGGCCGAGAAACACCGGCATCGACGTCACCGACGGCACGTGGTGATAGAGGATGCCCAGCATGTTGAGCGCGTCGTCGAAATCCTGCGCCGGTTCCAGCTCCAGCCATTGCGAGCCGCGCGCGAGAAAGCGGGCGTAATCGGGCAGCACGTAGCGCGGCTTGTACGGCGCGTGGCCTTCGAACATGTCGCACAGCACGCCGTCGTCCAGCGCTGCGCGCGCGGCCGGCGGCAGATCCGGGTACGGCAGCGCGTTTTCCGCCTCCAGCGCCAGGAAGTGGCGCTTCTGCGCCGGCGACAACGTGGCGCTGGCGCTGATTCGGCGGCAGCGTTCCAGGAAATCGGCGTAGACGCCGCTTGCGTGTTTCATATCCCTCCCATCGCAACCGTGGCTGCGCCGCAATCGGCGCGCCTATCCGGCCAGTCTAGCCGGATGCGCCAAGGCCGCATTGCCTCATGTCAATGCCGGCACAATCGATGCCAATGCATGCCTTTGACATTAAGCAATGACAACGACGAGGCCCGCCATGCATGTCGCCATTCTCGCTTTCAACGGCTGCAATGAAATCGACTCCCTTGTTGCATTCAACATGCTCAGTCGCGCCTAAAACCGGCTGGCGCGTTTCCATCGCCAGCTCGACGGCGAAAATCCAGTCCATGGCGGGCTGACGATCGATGCACATATCGCCTTGCCGGAGGTTTGCGAGGCGGAGGCGGTGATCGTGGGGTGCGGGGCGAAAACGCGCGAGATCACCGCCGATGCCGGCCTGATGGCGCAGCTGCGGCTGGATCCAGCGCGACAGCTGGTCGGCGCGCAACGCTCCGGCGCGCCGATATTGGCCAGACTGGGTTGGCTGAATGGCATCCCGGCCTGCACCGATCAGGCCAGCAGGCCATGAGCGCAGGCGGCGGGAGTTGACGTTTTGCGCCAGTCGTTCTTTGCCAAAGACAATGTGGCGACGGCTGGCGGCTGCCTGGCGTCTGTTGTTCTGGCGGTCTGGGTACTGGCCAGGCTGTCGAGGTGCCCGGCCCCCTGAGGCGCGTCGCGCCGGCGGGCGGGGCGGAAGATTGCGCATCGGGAGCGATGGCTGAAATCGCCCGTATCTGCCGGGCCGACCGGAATCGGTCGATAGGGCGTCGCGCTGACGGCTGCGCGGGCGAACAGCCGCGCTTGGCGGGGTTGCTCATTGCGCTGCGCTTAAGGCGGCGAGGCTGTGATCGCCGCTTGCGCTTCAGAACAGCCCCTGATGGCCGACGAGGTGAGCGCGCGCCTGGCAAGAGCGGAGTTTCAGTGCGGCGAGCAGGCCTGGGCACCGGAGATCGGCGACGTAGAACCAGCTGCAGTCGGCACGCGTTTTCTGGTATCTGCGGAATCGGTATGGCTGTTTTCCGGTTTGTTTGGGCCCTATTTTCCATAAGGATAAATATTTCATGTTATACGTAATATACATTTTTTATTAATAAAACTAGCAATGATTACTTTCATAATCATTGCTGTTATACTTTCTGCGTGGAAATTCACGGAACAAACATGGCTGCCGATCGCAAATCCGACCTGCCCCAGCTGGCGGAGTGGGCAAGCCTGGCGCCGGGCGCGCCTCGTGCGGCGCTGGACGGCTCGCAAGGCGCCAACCGCAACCGTCGCCTCGCCAGGCGGCAGCAAATCCCCGCTCGAAACGATGCGGAGGCCATCGATTCGTGGCTGGCGGGTCTCGACAACGCCAATACCCGCCGCGCCTACCGCCGGGAAGCGCAACGTCTGCTGGCCTGGTGCGTGGCCATTCGCCAGCTGCCGATGTCCAGCCTGGGCGTCGAGGACTTGCGCGCCTACATGGACTGGCTGGCCGCGCCGGAGCTGCCGCCCGGCTGGCCGGCGCGCTGGCGGCTGATCAACGGCCCGCTCAAGCTGTCCAGCCGTCGTCAGTCCAAGGTGATCTTGCAGGCGCTGTTCGATTACCTGGTCGATGCCGCCTATCTCGAGGCCAATCCTTTCCGCCTGCTGGGGAAGAAACAGCGCGGCCGCGATCTGGCCGTGGCCGGCGAGGGCTTTGGCGGCGAAGGGGAGGTGGCGCTGCCGCGCTGGCTGGAGCCGGAGTTGTGGCGTTGGCTGCTGGGTCGACTAGAAGCGCTGCCGCAGGCGACGGCGCAACAATTGGCGCGCGCCGAGCGCCTGCGCTTTCTGGTGATCTGGCTATACCGCACCGCCGCGCGTCGCAGCGAGCTGGCCAATGGCCGCATGGCCCACATCCATTATCAGCACGGACTCTGGCTCTGGCGCATCGCCGGCAAGGGCGGGAGCGTGGCGGACGTGCCGCTGGACGCCGAGGCGCTGGCCGCCTTGCTGCGCTATCGACGCTTCCGGGGCCTGCCGGATTATCCGCTGGCCAACGAGACATCGGTTCCGATCGCCGCCGCGCTGGACGGGCGGACAACGATCAGGGATTTGCAAATCTACAGCGCGCTGAAATGGTTCTTCGCCAGGGCGAGTCAGGAGGCCGAGTCGCTCAACCCCGGCTGGGCCGCCAAGCTCTCCATGGCTTCCGCGCACTGGTTGCGGCACTCGCTAGCGTCCCATGCCGCGCGAGCCGGCGTGCCGATTCAGCTCACCGCGGAACGTTTGCGCCATCGATCGCAGGCGACGACGCAAAAGTTCTACGTGCATGTCAGCCTTCAGGATCAGCTGCGCGCCTTTGCCGGCGATCTGACCGGAACGAAAGATGAGGGCGATACGCCTTGAGTCGCCGCCGGTTCATTAAAATTTTCATGTAGAAAATAATATCAGTACAGCTTGGCGGCTATAATGCGCCAGGTTTTCACAGTAAAGAGGCCGGCATGGCTACCGACATTTACGCGCGCATACGCCAGGCGGCGTTCGAATTGGTGGGCGAGGGGGTCTGGCCCACCGTAATGGAAGTTCGCGCCCGACTGGGCACGGGCTCCAACACCACGATCAACAACACGCTCAAGGAATGGCGACAGGAATTCCTGGGGCGCCTGGCTTCGTCGGCGCGACGGCCGGAGTGGCCGCCGGCGCTGGCGGAAGCGTTCGAGCAAGTCTGGCAAAAGGCCTGCGACGCCGCCGACTCCCAGCTGGCGAGCGTGCGTCAGGAGTCCGAAGCGGCGGTGGCGCAGGCCCAGGAGCGGCTGCAGGCAAGCGAGCTACAGCTGGCGCTGCGGGAAGAGGCCTTGCAATCCGCGCTGCATGAACTGGAGTTGCGCGCCGCCCGGCAAGACGAGCTGGAAGATCGGCTGCAGTCGGCCCTGCGGCAAGGCCAGCAGCAGGCCGAGCGCGCCGAGCAGCTGGAAGCCCGGCTGGAAGACGCGCGGCAAGACTTGCGCGCCCTGCAGAAAGAGACCGAGTCGAAGCTTCAGGAGCAAGAGGCGCGGGCCGAGCAAAAGCTGCAGGATGCGTTGACCGAGGCCGCCCGGCGCGAGTCGCTGGCTTACGAGCGGCTGGAAGGCTTGCGCGTGCGGCTCTACCAGCAGGCGGAAGAGGAGCGCCGCGAGATGAAGCTGTCGCAGGAAAAGCTGGAGTCGGACCTGCAGCAACAGCGGCAGGAAAATGCCCGGCAAGAAGCGCTGTGGCGCGAACGCCTGCTGGAACGCGAGCGCGAAAACGGCAGCCTGGGCGCGCGCCTCGAGCTGCTGCTGCAGAAAAACGCCGAACAGGAATCCGCATTGCAGCGGCTGACGGAACAGCAGGAACAGGCCGCCGCGCGCCTGTTGGCGCTGGCTGGCGAAAACGGCCGCCTGGCGGCCGAGGCCGAGGCCGCCCTGGCGCGCCGACGGGAGGCCCTGGCCGATGCCTTGCACGCCGCGCGCGCCGAGGTGGCCGACTGGGACGCGGCCGGCATCCGCGACTGGCTGGAGCGCCAGTTGCCGCGCGCGCCGGAGGCGTAACGCGCCTGATGGCGAAATCTCCGTCCGCCCAGCTGAATCCATGATTGGTTTTAAGTGGCGGATATTAATGATTTTTTAGAATGAATGCCGCGCAAGCCTTGTCCCTACGCGCTTTGCGCCGGGCCAGCGCTTGCGCGGCAAGTGCTTACAAGGGCAGGGCGCGTGTTATACTCGGCCTTTCGTTGGGTTGCGTGGTGTAACTCCACGCAGCGCGGATGCGCGCCTGCCGGCAGGGGCCGGAGCTGAGCCGCGATTCGCGTCGTACCGTCCCAGATGACTAAAACCTGTCACATTCAAAGGATTTAACATGCAAGTACAGCTGGAAACTCTGAGCAATCTTGAGCGCCGCATGAATATCGCCCTGCCGATGGCCGCCATCGACGCGCAAATCGCCGAGCGCCTGAAGCGCGTGGCCCGCAACGCCAAGATTCAAGGTTTCCGCCCGGGCAAGGCGCCGCTGAAGATCGTGGAAATGAACTACGGCGCCCAGGTGCGTGAAGAAGTTATGGGTGAACAGGTTCAACAAGGTTTCTACACCGCCGTGACCGAGCAGAAGCTGCGCGTCGCCGGTTACCCGCGTTTTGAGCCGGTTGCCGCCGGCGAAGACAAGGAAAGCTTCAAGTTCGCCGCCACTTTCGAAGTTTACCCGGAAGTGAAGGTCGGCGAATTGGCGTCCAAGGAAATCGAAAAGCCGACCACCACCGTCGGCGACGCCGAAATCGAAAAGACCATCGACATCCTGCGCAAGCAGCGCACCCGTTTCAACCGCGTTGAGCGCGAAGCCGCCGCCGGCGATCGCGTGATCATCGACTTCAAGGGCGCCATCGACGGCGAACTGTTCGAAGGCGGCTCCGCCGAGAACTTCCCCTTCGTGCTGGGCCAGGGCCAGATGCTGCCGGAATTCGAAGCCGGCGTGATCGGCGCCAAGGAAGGCGACATCAAGAGCGTGGAAGTGAGCTTCCCCGAGGACTACCACGGCAAGGAAGTGGCCGGCAAGAAAGCCGTCTTCGAAATCCTGGTGAAGAACGTGGCTGAAGCCGTGCTGCCGGAAGTGAACGAAGAGTTCGCCAAGCTGCTGGGCATCGCCGACGGCGACGTGGAAAAGATGCGCGCCGAAATCCGCAAGAACGTGGAGCGCGAAGTGAAGCGCCGTCTGCAGGCTCGCACCAAGGAAAACGTGATGCAGGCCCTGATCGACGCCACCGAGATCGAGCTGCCGAAATCCCTGGTCAGCCTGGAAATCGGCCGTCTGGTCGAGCAGGCCCGCAAGGACATGCAACAGCGCGGCATGAACGTCAAGGATATGCCGTTCCCGCCGGAGCTGTTCGCCCAGCAAGCCGAGCGCCGCGTGGCCCTGGGCCTGATCCTGGCCGAAGTGGTGGAAGCCAACAAGCTGGAAGCCAAGCCGGAGCAGGTTCGCGCCATGATCGAAGAGTTCGCCGACAGCTACGAGCAGCCGGAAGACGTGATCGGCTGGTACTACGAGAGCGCCGACCGCCTGGAAGGCCCGACCTCCATGGTTCTGGAAGACAACGTGGTTGAATTTGTGCTGTCCCAGGCCAATGTAGTGGCCAAGGAACTGTCCTTCGACGCGCTGATGGGCAATCAAGCCTGATAACAACATTTGGGAGTGGCCGATGAAATCAATGATGGAACCGCAAGGACTGGGCCTGGTGCCTATGGTGGTGGAACAGAGTGGTCGCGGCGAGCGCGCTTACGACATCTACTCGCGTCTGCTCAAGGAGCGCATCGTGTTCCTGGTTGGCCCTGTCACTGACGAATCGGCCAACCTGGTTGTGGCGCAAATGCTGTTCCTGGAGTCGGAAAACCCGGACAAGGACATCCATTTCTACATCAACTCGCCGGGCGGTTCGATTACCGCCGGCATGTCGATCTACGATACGATGAACTTCATCAAGCCGGACGTCTCCACCCTGTGCATCGGCCAGGCGGCCAGCATGGGCGCCTTCCTGCTGTCCGCGGGCGCGGAAGGCAAGCGTTTCGCCCTGGAGAACAGCCGTGTGATGATTCACCAACCGCTGCTGTACGGCGGCGGCCTCTCCGGCCAGGTGACCGATATCGAAATTCACGCTCGCGAACTCGTCAAGGTGAAAGCCAAGATGAACGAGCTGATGGCCAAGCACTCCGGCAAGACCATGGAGCAGCTGGAAGCCGACACCGAGCGCGACAACTTCATGTCCGCCGAAGAGGCGCGTGAATACGGTCTGATTGATAAAGTGCTGTCTTCCCGCAAGGATGTTACGGCGTAAAGTAGTGGGATTGGCTAATGGCTGACAAAAACAGCAACGAAAAGCTGCTCTATTGCTCTTTCTGCGGCAAGAGCCAGCATGAAGTCCAGCGCCTGATCGCAGGTCCGCAGGTCTTCATCTGCAACGAATGCGTCGAGCTGTGCAACGACATCATTCGAGAGGAGCTGGAAAAAGGCCCCGGCGTGGAAACGCTGGGCGCAGGGGACGAGCGTCCGCTGCCGACGCCGCAGGAAATCCGCGCCGATCTTGACCAGTACATCATTGGCCAGGATTTCGCCAAGAAAACCCTGTCGGTGGCCGTGTACAACCACTACAAGCGCTTGTACAAGCCTGGCGGCAAGGACGACGTCGAGCTGGCCAAGAGCAACATCCTGCTGATCGGCCCGACCGGTTCCGGCAAGACGCTGCTGGCCCAGTCGCTGGCCCGCCTTCTGGACGTGCCCTTCGTCATCGCCGACGCCACCACGCTGACCGAAGCGGGCTACGTGGGCGAAGATGTCGAGCACATCATCCAGAAGCTGCTGCAGAAATGCGATTACGATGTGGAAAAAGCCCAGCGCGGCATCGTCTACATCGACGAGATCGACAAGATCTCGCGCAAGTCGGAAAACCCGTCCATCACCCGCGACGTATCGGGCGAGGGCGTGCAGCAGGCCTTGCTCAAGCTGATCGAAGGCACCGTGGCTTCGATTCCGCCGCAGGGCGGCCGCAAGCATCCGAACCAGGAATTCATCCAGGTGGACACCACCAATATCCTGTTCATTTGCGGCGGCGCGTTCGACGGTCTGGAAAAGATCATTCGCCAGCGTTCGGAAAAGGGCGGCATCGGCTTCGGCGCCGAAGTCAGCTCCAAGGACGAGAGCAAGAGCGTGTCCACACTGTTCAAGGAAGTGGAGCCGCAGGATCTGATCCGTTTCGGCCTGATTCCGGAGCTGATCGGCCGCCTGCCGGTGGCCGCCACCCTGGAAGAACTGGACGAGGAAGCGCTGGTCACCATTCTGACCCAGCCGAAGAACGCGCTGATCAAGCAGTACCAGCGGTTGTTCTCGATGGAGTCGGTGGAGCTGGAAGTGCGCCCCTCGGCCCTGCGCGTCATCGCCAAGCAGGCCCTGGCCCGCAAGACCGGCGCGCGCGGCCTGCGCTCGATTCTGGAGCGCGCCTTGCTCGACACCATGTACGAACTGCCGTCCATGCAAAACGTGGAAAAAGTGGTGGTTGACGAAAAGGTGATCGAAAAGGGCGACAAACCCTTGTTCATCTATCGCGAACAGGATGGTGTGGCGCAATCCGCGTGATTGGCCCGGCCAGATGACCAAACCGCCCGGCTGGGCGGTTTTCTATTTGTAGTTGCCGCAATCTGTTTTAGTATGGGGTGGTTGATTTTTGCGATCCGCGCCCCATTTTTCAAGCATTGTTCCCACGCAAGGTTAGGTGATATGCCGCAACCCGCAGAAATTAGAGACGAAACCACGCTGCCCTTGCTGCCGCTGCGCGACGTGGTGGTGTTCCCGCACATGGTGATCCCGCTGTTTGTCGGCCGGGCAAAGTCCATTCGCGCGCTGGAACTGGCCATGGACGAGGGCAAGCAAATCCTGTTGGTGGCGCAACGCTCCGCCTCCAAGGACGAGCCCTCGGCGGATGATCTGTACGAAGTCGGCACCATCGCATCGGTGCTGCAAATGCTCAAATTACCCGACGGCACCGTCAAGGTGCTGGTGGAAGGCCGCCAGCGCGCCACCATTCAGGAAGTCAGCGAAGACGACGGCTGCTTCTTCGCCAATTTCATGCCCCTGACATCCGAGGCCGAGGAGTCCACCGAGGCCGAGGCGATGCGCCGCGCGCTGCTTGCGCAGTTCGAGCAGTTCGTCAAGCTGAACAAGAAAATCGCGCCCGAGGTGCTCAATTCGCTGGCCGGCATCGACCGCGCCGGCCGCATGGCCGACAGCATCGTCGCCCACCTGCCGCTCAAGCTGGAGCAGAAGCAGGAAGTGCTGGAGATGTTCGACGTCCAGGCGCGTCTGGAACACCTGATGTCGCAGCTGGAAGGCGAAATCGACATCCTGCAGGTGGAAAAGCGCATCCGCGGCCGCGTCAAGCGCCAGATGGAGAAGAGCCAGCGCGAGTACTACCTCAACGAACAGGTCAAGGCCATCCAGAAAGAGCTGGGCGAGATGGACGAAGTGTCCGATCTCGACGAGCTGGAAAAGAAGATCAAGTCCGCGGGCATGAGCAAGGAAGCCCGCGACAAGGCTAACGCCGAGCTGCGCAAGCTGAAGATGATGTCGCCGATGTCCGCGGAAGCCACCGTGGTGCGCAATTACATCGACACCCTGCTTGAACTGCCGTGGAAGAAGAAAACCAAGATCAGCAAGGACATGGCCAAGGCCGAAGAGGTGCTGGACGAGGATCACTTTGGCCTGGAGAAGGTCAAGGAACGCATTCTGGAGTACCTGGCGGTGCAGCAGCGCGTCGATCGCCTCAAGGCGCCGATTCTGTGTCTGGTGGGCCCTCCGGGCGTCGGCAAGACCTCGCTGGGACAGTCGCTGGCCCGCGCCACCAATCGCAAGTTCGTGCGCATGGCGCTGGGCGGCGTGCGCGACGAATCGGAGATTCGCGGCCACCGCCGCACCTACATCGGCTCCATGCCCGGCAAGGTGCTGCAGAACATGAGCAAGGTCGGCGTCAAGAACCCGCTGTTCCTGCTGGACGAGGTGGACAAGATGGGCGCGGATTTCCGCGGCGATCCGTCCTCCGCGCTGCTGGAAGTGCTGGACCCGGAGCAGAATCACGCTTTCATCGACCATTACGCCGAAGTCGAGTACGACCTGTCCGACGTGATGTTCGTGGCTACCGCCAACTCGCTGAACATCCCGCCTGCCTTGCTTGACCGGATGGAAATCATCCGCCTGTCGGGCTACACCGAGGACGAGAAGGTCAATATCGCCCTGAAATACCTGGTGCCCAAGCAGATCGAGGCCAATGGCGTGCAGGAGAGCGAGCTGGTGGTGCAGGAGTCTGCGATACGCGACATCGTCCGCTACTACACCCGCGAAGCCGGGGTGCGCAGCCTGGACCGGGAGATCGCCAAGATTTGCCGCAAGGTGGTGACCGGCGCGTTGCTCAAGCCGGGCAAAGCCGCCAAAGTCACCGTATCGGCCAAGAATCTGGACAAATACCTTGGCGTTCGCCGCTTTGACTATGGCCTCGCGGAAGAAGAAAACCGCATCGGCCAGGTAACCGGCCTAGCCTGGACCGAGGTGGGCGGCGAATTGCTGACCATCGAAGCCGTATCGCTGCCGGGCAAGGGCAATATCGTGCGCACCGGCCAGCTGGGCGAGGTGATGCAGGAGTCGATCACCGCCGCGATGAGCGTGGTCCGCAGCCGCGCGCGTGCGCTGGGGGTGAAGCCGGACTTCTACGAGAAGAGCGACATGCACATCCACGTCCCGGAAGGCGCGACGCCCAAGGACGGCCCCAGCGCGGGCATCGCCATGACCACGGCCATCGTGTCGGTGCTCACCGGCATTCCGGTGCGCGCCGACGTCGCCATGACCGGGGAAATCACCCTGCGCGGCGAAGTGCTGCCTATCGGCGGCCTGAAGGAGAAGCTGCTGGCGGCCCATCGCGGGGGCATCCGCCACGTGCTGATCCCCAAGGGCAATGCCAAGGATTTGGTGGATATCCCGGCCAATATCAAGCAGAAACTTGAAATCCACCCAGTCAAGTGGATTGACGAAGTGTTGGCGCTGGCTCTGGAGCGACAGCCAGAGGCTTTGCCAGCGGAGGACGCGACGGAGGCGGCGGCGGTTGCGCCGCCGGCGGTTTCGGCTGCCGCCGTCGTGAAGCATTAAGAATCATGGCCTTGCTTGAGCAGTGAATAGCCTTTGGCATGGCGGCTTTCAAAGTGGTTTGCGAAATGGCAAAATCCCCGTGAAAGCCGCTTGACACAAGGATTTCCACCTTGCTATAAAGCTAGCGTTTTTATCCGAATTACGTAGACCGAAGAACGACGAAAGGGGACTTACGTGAACAAGTCTGAACTGATTGACGCCATCGCGGCGGAAGCCGATATCTCCAAGGCTGCTGCTGCCAAGGCACTGGACGGCATGGTTGCTGCCGTTACCGATGCCCTGAAAAAAGGCGATACCGTGACTCTGGTGGGTTTTGGCACCTTCTATGTGGGCGAGCGCGCCGAGCGCAGTGGCCGCAATCCGAAGACCGGCGAAACCATCAAGATCCCGGCGGCACGTTCTCCGAAGTTCCGTGCTGGCAAGGCACTGAAAGACGCGCTATAATTAGCGGCCTTGTCGCAGCCTGAATCCAGGTTGCCGGCAAGGTAGTATCCGGGCGTTTAGCTCAGTTGGTAGAGCGTCTGCCTTACAAGCAGAATGTCGGCGGTTCGACTCCGTCAACGCCCACCA
>NJIE01000009.1 GCA_002213445.1 Xenophilus sp. AP218F
TGTTCCCTGATAGCTCAGTTGGTAGAGCGACGGACTGTTAATCCGCAGGTCGCAGGTTCGAGCCCTGCTCGGGGAGCCACACACCGCCTCGCGGCGCACAATTCAAGATTTTGTTCCCTGATAGCTCAGTTGGTAGAGCGACGGACTGTTAATCCGCAGGTCGCAGGTTCGAGCCCTGCTCGGGGAGCCAAGATAAAAGCCGCAGTCATCGACTGCGGCTTTTTCATTTGACATTTCCACCCTACAATCATTCTCCACACTCTGGAGATGCCATGCCCACCCGCTCCCTGCTCTTCGCCGGCGGCGCCATCGCCCTCTGGGCGTCGCTGGCCACGCTAGGCGCGCTGACCCGCAACCTGCCGCCCTTTTTCGTAGTGGGCGTCAGCCTTTGCGTCGGCAGCCTGCTTACCGCCTCTCGCCTGCGCACATGGCGCGTTCCGGCCAAAACGCTGGCCATCGGCGCCTACGGCCTGTTCGGCTACCACTTCCTGCTGTTTTTCGCTTTTCGCCTGGCGCCGGCGATGGAAGCCAATTTGCTCAACTATCTGTGGCCGTTGCTGATCGTGCTGCTGTCGCCGGCCCTCATTCCCGGGGCTCGCCTGAACAGCCGCCACATCCTGGGCGCAAGCCTTGGCTTCATCGGCGCGGCGCTGATCGTCAGCGGCGGCGAGCTCACGCTGGCGCGGGAATACCTGCCCGGCTACGCGCTGGCCATCGCCGCCGCGCTGGTCTGGGCGACATTCAGCCTGCTGCTGGGCCGACTGCCAGCCTTTCCCAACAGCGCCATCGGCGGCTTCTGCCTGATCTCCGGCCTGCTGTCGCTGCTGTGCCACGCCGCTTTCGAACCCGCCGCCCAGCCCAGCCCCGCGCAGTGGGGCATGCTGGCGCTCCTGGGACTGGGGCCGATGGGCGGCGCGTTTTTCCTGTGGGAACGCGCCCTGCGCCTGGGCGACCCTCGCCAGATCGGCTCGCTGTCCTATACCACCCCGCTGCTGTCCACCCTGTTGCTGGTCGCGAGCGGCCAGGGACAACTCAACCCCATCGCCGCGCTCGCCATCGGCTTGATACTGGGCGGCGCCTTGCTGGGCACGCTAGGCCAGCGGCCGGACGGCGCTGCGCGAAAAACGCAAAGCGCTGTATAATTATTTGATTGAAGTTATTTAAACAAAGGAATAAAAATGTCCATTCTGAAAGAATTCAAGGAATTCGCCGTCAAGGGCAATGTGATCGACCTGGCGGTGGGCGTCGTCATCGGCGGCGCGTTCGGCTCCATCGTCAAATCGCTGGTGGATGACCTCATCATGCCGCCCATCGGTCTGCTGATCGGCAACGTGGACTTTTCCAATCTGTTCATCGTGCTGAAGGAAGGCGTCAAGCAGGCAGGTCCTTACGTATCGGTTGCCGCCGCCAAGCAGGCCGGCGCGGTCACCTTGAATATCGGCTTGTTCATCAACGCGCTGGTCAGCTTCACCATCGTCGCCTTCGCCATCTTCATGCTGGTCAAGGCCATCAATCGCCTCAAGCGCGAGGAGGCCGCGCCCGCGCCGGCCGCGCCGGCCACCAAGGAATGCCGCTACTGCCTGTCCAGCATTCCGGAGAAAGCCAGCCGCTGCCCCTGCTGCACCTCCCAGCTGGATTGACCCGCCGCGCTTGCCCGCGCGCGGCAATTGCCCTACAATCCGCCTCGTTCTGGGGGAGTAGCCTCGGCGCGCCACAGCGCCGGCGATTGTCAACACACTTGGCGCAAGCCATGGCAATCGCGACGAAATGCTTCCGTTTGGCAAGACCCATGACATGTCTGAGCACCGCGGGGCCGCGGCTCAGGCTTGTCATGGCGTATGCGCGGCCCCTGGAGTGTTCATGGAAGCCTTTCTGATTTCCACCGGCGTGGTGGCTTTGGCCGAAATCGGCGACAAGACTCAATTGCTGGCCCTGGTGCTGGCCTCTCGCTATAAAAAACCCCTTCCCATCATCGCCGGCATCTTCGCCGCCACCCTGATCAATCATTTTGCCGCCGCGGCGGTTGGCCAATGGCTGATGGGGCAGATCGGCCCGGACATCATGCGCTGGGCGCTGGGCGTCTCTTTCGTCGCCATGGCGGCCTGGATGCTGATACCGGACAAACTGGACGAAAACGACAGCCTGCGCGAACGCTTCGGCATCTTCGGCACCACCGTCATCGCCTTCTTCCTGGCGGAAATGGGCGACAAGACCCAGATCGCCACCGTCGCGCTGGCCGCCCGCTTTCACGAGCTGGGCATGGTCGTGGCCGGCACCACTCTCGGCATGATGCTGGCCAACGTGCCGGCAGTCTTGCTGGGCGAAGCGGCCGCCAAGAAGCTGCCGCAAAAAGTCATGCACGGCCTGGCGGCTGCCCTGTTCATTGTTCTGGGCATTCTGACCCTGCTCAACCCGCTGCCTTTCTAGCCAAACGAAAAAAGGGAGGCCTGGCCTCCCTTTTTTTCGATCTCGCCCAACCCTCAACCTTCGCGCAACAGCGCCTTGGGGTCGAAACCGACGCGCAAACCACCCCAATGGCGGCCGTCCAGCGTCAGCGGCATGACCACTTCGGACAGGATCTGCCCGGTATCGCGAATATAGGTTTGCATCAGGAAAGGCTGGGTATTGCGCGCCGACCGCAAGCCCACCGGGTCGTTGAACAGCCGCTTGTCGCGGCAGTTGACCAGATCCTTCGCCCGCTCCCCGCTAGGCGGCTGGCTATACCAGCTGTTGTGGGTCGGCGCGTAGCCGTTGCTGTCCACCGCCACGCAAAACGCGCCGCCCGGCACCCGCTTGACCAGTTCGTCCAGCAAGGGCTGCAGCAAAGGCGCCAAGGCCTGGTCATAAGCGGTACGGTACTGCTGCGGATCGGTGCCGGCGATGGGCTGGTAACGCTGATCGAACAGCATCGCGCCGCGCTGGCGCGCCTGCTCCAGCACCTGGCAGGCCTGATCGCGAGCGGCGCGCACGTTATTGAGAATGCCGTCAAACGCGCCCTCGCCGATCACGAACTTCGCCACCAGCTCCTGCACCTGCTCGGCCGCCTCGCCCAGCTCATTGGCTGCTGTTTCGGTTTGCTGCAAGCGTTCGGTCACCTGATGGCCCAGCTCATGAATGCTGGCGACGTGCTGGTTGACCTGCTGATTGCTCTCCGAAAACGCCTCCATGGTGCTGGCGATCTGCCCCAGGCTGGCCGCGGTAGCCTCGAAGTCGCCCATCATCTTGCTGAAATGCTCTGACGCTCGCGAGACCACTTCGCGCGCCTGCTCGGTATCGCGGGTAATCACCGAGGTTTCCACCTGCGTATCGGAAACCAGGTGCAACATGCCGTCGATATTGCGCGAGATCTCGTCGGTAGCCTGCTTCACCTTTTCCGCCAGCTTGCGGACTTCATCGGCCACCACCGCGAAGCCCCGGCCGCTCTCGCCGGCCCGCGCGGCCTCGATGGCGGCGTTCAGCGCCAGCAGATTGGTCTGCTCGGAAATGTCCTTGATCAGATCGACGATCTCCTTGATGCTGGCAGAGCGCCGGCTGAGGTCATCCACCGTGCTGTTGAAGTGCCCGACCTTGCCGCTGATGCTGTAGATGCTTTCGGTGGCGGACTGCAATTCCAGATACGACTGCCGCGCCACCTCCAGGTTGCCGGCCGTAGTCGTCGAAATGGCCTGCGTCTGGCTGCTCACCTCCACCGCCCCCTGGGCCGCCTCGTCGCTGGCCACCCGCACGCGGCTGGCCAGCTCGTCCTGCCGCCTGGCGCCGCCAAGCGACTCGCCGACGTTCTTGCGCGTCACCGCCGAATCCAGGGCGATGCGCACCGTCATCAGCCGCACATTGCCGATGATCTGGCGCATCTTGAGCAGAAAGCGGTTATAGGACTGGGACAGCTCGCGAATTTCGTCGTGAGTCATCGCCGGAATTTCCCGAGACAAATCTCCCGCCCCGGCGCCGATCTCATTGAAGATGGAGATGATCATCCGCAGCGGGCGGACAATCAGATAGCGCAGATACCAGATCATGAAGGCGATGAAAGCGAGGCTCACCAGCCATAGTCCCAGCATCCAGCGCAAAGCGCTGTCTATGCTGGCCTCCACCGCCTGCAAGGCGGCAGCCGATTGCCCATGGCCGGCGACCGCGCCGCGGATATCGCTCAGCGCGTAATAGAAATAGGCCATCATGGCCAGCTGGAACAGGCTGATAAAGAAGAAGCTGCACAATTTCTTGGTCAGCGTGTTCCAAAATGTCTTCTCGGAAAACTCGTAAAGGCGCCAGAACCAACTCATTCGCCCCATCTCCTCCGGCACTGAATGCCTGATATTTTTATAACCGCGGTCATTTTCACGCCAAACGCAAAAAATGACCAGCGCATTGCAACTAATGCCGCCCCACCCCGGCGCGCGTCGGCAAATCCTAGCTTGCCCCCTCCCTGCGACGCCATTGCATCCAGTACTCTTGCCGCTGAAATATAGGCAGACTATCAGCCACATGCCGGCAATCCTGAAGCTCAAAATCGGCCTGCAGCAAGGCCTCCAGCTCGCCGCGGGCAATGCCGAACGGCGGCCCCTTGGGCTTGTCCGCCAAAAAGAAAAAGCCCGCCAGAAACCCGCCCGGCCGGACCAACGCCGCCACCTGGCGCGCATAGTCTCCGCGCATCGCCGGCGGCAAGGCGCACAGAAAGGCGCGCTCCAGCACCACATCCACAGGCGGCAGCCGCAGGGCGAAAAAATCGGCCTGCATCAGGCAATCCTCAAACGCCGGCCACTGCCGCCGCGCCGCCGCTATCGCCTCGCCGCTGAAATCCACCGCCAGCACCTGATGGCCAAGCGCCCGCAACGGCGCCAAATCCGCGGCGCTGCCGCAACCGGGCAGCAACAGGCGGGATGTCGGCAAGCGTTCGAAAAAACGCTGCGCCGGCGACGGCCAGCGCGCGCCCTCCCAAGGCGTCACGCCTTCACGATAGCGCTGGTCCCAAAAATCCACCTTGGAGCTATCCTGCATGCCGGTCTCCTTATCGTTTCGTCTCAGTCGGCCTCAAGCGCCTGCAACCACTGCGCCAAGGATTGCGCCGAATCTTGTCCGCACTGCCGCTGGCAGGCGCGATCGCCGCGTCGCCACAACAGCACGCCCCGCTCGAGACGGAAGCGCCCGCCGCGGGCCAGAACGCCCCACTCCTCGCCTTCCTCCTGCCGCAACTGCAAGGCCTGCCCGCAAGCCTGGGCCAAGCGCAACAGACGCTGCCGCGCCGGCAAACGCTGCCACACCGTCTCGCGCTCCGCCTCGTCCATGAAGCACCATTGCGCGATCTCGTCAAACGTCCG
Source organism: Xenophilus sp. AP218F (assembly GCA_002213445.1). Classification (GTDB taxonomy): domain Bacteria; phylum Pseudomonadota; class Gammaproteobacteria; order Burkholderiales; family Chromobacteriaceae; genus Chromobacterium. Next base: position 5,316 of record NJIE01000009.1, read on the forward strand.
CCCGCAGCCGCGGCAGACGTCGTCGCCTACCGCGGTGCTGCACACCGCGACGCACGGCGAATCCGGTCGTTTCACATTCATTTCCGCTCTCTGCCGAATAGTCCGCCGCCACGGTCCGAAAACAGCGCGGCCGCGCGTCAATCGACAACATTTCAAAACAAGAAGGATAAATCAAAGCCGGTTCAAATACAGCCCATTCCAGCGCTGCAATAACCATATGAATAAAAAGGAGATATCGACGCGAATCGCCGAGACAAACGGAAGAGAAATCTGAAAAAGCAAAAGCCCGGAATATCCGGGCTTTTGCTTTTAAAAATTGGCTTGTTGGTCGGGGTGAGAAGATTCGAACTTCCGACCCTCTGCACCCCATGCAGATGCGCTACCAGGCTGCGCTACACCCCGACTCAAGAGAAGCACATTCTAACCGGTTTATTGCGACTTGCCAATACCTGAATCCAACCAGGCGAGGATGGATTCCAATTCCGCGCGCACTTCCTGCGCGGTAATCGGCCGCGCGGCTTCGCCGTCCACGCCCAAGCGCTGGCGCGCTCCGTGAATGGTGAAACCGTCGTCGTACAGCAAACCCCGGATACGCCTTACCAATAACACTTCGTGATGCTGGTAATAACGGCGATTGCCGCGACGCTTGACCTGACGCAATTGGGAAAACTCCTGCTCCCAATAACGCAGCACGTGCGGTTTGACACCGGTCAAATCGCTGACTTCACTGATGGTGAAATAGCGCTTGGACGGAATTGACGGCAGATCAGCCTTGCTTGTCAGCATGGTATTGCTCAACCATTCCCTTGAGTTTCTGGCTTGCATGAAACGTTACCACACGACGCGCGGTGATGGGAATTTCTTCCCCGGTTTTCGGATTGCGGCCCGGGCGTTGCGGTTTGTCGCGCAACTGGAAATTGCCGAAGCCGGACAGCTTCACCGAATCGCCGGACTCCAGCGCCATGCGGATTTCTTCAAAAAACGACTCAACCATGTCCTTGGCTTCGCGTTTGTTCAGACCTACCTGGTCAAACAACAAATCGGCCAGTTCAGCCTTCGTCAAAGTCATGACATTCCCCTCGAACTTCATCGCACCAAACAAAGAGCGCCTTCGCCGCCCACCGGCAAAAGCACTCCGTCACACATAATCAAGCACGCAGCTCGGCGCCCAGGCCCAGCGCGGCATCCAGCAATGCCTTCAACGCCGGCTCGACGTCTTCGTCGGTCAGCGTGCGGCTATTGTCCTGCATCGTCACGCTAAAGGCCAGACTCTTCTTGCCTTCGGCCACGCCTTTGCCGCGATAAACGTCAAACAGCGCGATGTCCTTGACGATCGCCGCGCGCTTGGCGGCGAAAGCCTGCTGCAGATCGGCCACGCTCAGCGCCTCGTCCACCACCAGCGCCAGATCGCGGCGCACCGGCTGGAACTTGCTGACCGCTTGCGCCTTGATGCGGCCGCGGGCGGTGGTCGCTCCCAGATCCAGCTCGAACAGCACCGGCGCGGAAGGCAGATCGTAGGCCTGCACCCACTGCGGATGCAGTTCGCCGATCACGCCCACAGCCTTGCCGTCCACCAGCACCTCGGCGCAACGGCCGGGATGGAAGGCGGGATGGCTGGCCTTGCGGCAAGTCGCAACCGCCGGATGCAGCAGCGCCTCGACGTCCGCCTTGACGTCGAAGAAGTCGACGCGCTCGGACTTGACGCCCCACTGCTCGGCCAAGCGCGGCCCCCAGGCGAGACCCGCCACTTTTTCCGGCTGCGCGAAGCCGGCGTCGGTCTTGAAGAATACGCGCGCCGCCTCGAAGACGCGCACGCGCGGCTGCTTGCGATTGATGTTGCCGGCCAGCACGTCGATCAGGCCGCCGATCAAGGACGAGCGCATCACGCTCATCTGGCTGGCGATCGGGTTGATGAGGCGCACCGGATCGGCGTTGCCGGCGAAGTCGCGCTCCCAGCGCTCATCGACGAAAGCGTAGCTGACCACTTCCTGATAGTCGCGGCCGGCCAGAAGGTGACGCACCTGGTCCAGCGGGCGCAGCTCTTCCGGTTGCGCCAGCATGCGCATGCCGGACTGGGGCGCGTCGGCCGGAATGGCGTTGTAGCCGTAGACGCGCGCCACTTCTTCGATCAGGTCTTCTTCGATCTCGATATCGAAGCGGAACGACGGCGCCTGCACGGCGAAAACTTCGTCGGCCAGCGTGAACTGCAAGCCCAGGCGCGACAGAATCTCGCCGATCTGCCGCGCGTCGAGCTTGACGCCCAGCACCTTGGCTACGCGCGCCACGCGCAGCTTGACCGTCTGGCGCGCCGGCAGCTCGGCCACCTCTTCCACCACCGGACCCGCCTCGCCGCCGCAGATATCCAGCACCAGGCGGGTGGCGCGCTCGATCGCGTCGCGCTGCAATTCGAAATCGACGCCGCGCTCGAAGCGGAACGAGGAATCGGAACCGAAACCCAGCTCGCGCGCGCGGCCGGCGATGGCCTTGGGCGCGAAAAAGGCCGACTCGAGGAAGATGTCGCGGCTGTCGACGGTGACGCCGCTCTCCTCGCCGCCCATCACGCCGCCCAAGGCCAGCGCCTTGGCGTCGTCGGCGATCACCAGATGGTGCGGCTTCAGCTCGACGGTTTTCTCGTTCAGGCACAGCAGGCTTTCGCCCTCGCGCGCCATGCGCACCGTGACGCCGCCGGCCAGCTTGGCGAGGTCGAAGGCGTGCATCGGCTGGCCCTGCTCCAGCAGGATGTAATTGGTGATGTCGACGATGGCAGAGATCGAACGCAGGCCGGAACGCTCCAGGCGCTGGCGCATCCAGGCCGGCGTCGCCGCGGCGGCGTTGACGCCCTTGACCACGCGACCCAGATAACGGCCGCACGCCTCGCGAGCCTCGATCTTCACCGGGCGCGCGTCGTCGATGGACGGCGCCACCGGCTCGATGGCCACCGGCTTGAGCGCCGCGCCGGTCAGCGCCGCCACTTCGCGGGCGATGCCGCGGATCGACAGGCTATCGGCGCGGTTAGGCGTGATTTTCAGCGTGAACAGCTGATCGTCGAGGCCCAGGTAGTCGCGAATGCTTTGGCCCACCGGCGCGTCGGCCGGCAGCAGCATCAAGCCGTCCACGTCCTCCGGCACGCCCAGCTCCTTGCCGGAACACAGCATGCCGTTCGACTCCACGCCGCGCATCTTGGTCGGCTTGATCTTGAAATCGCCAGGCAGCACCGCGCCTGGCAGCGCGCAGGGAATCCGCACGCCGACAGCCACATTGGGCGCGCCGCAAACGATTTGAATCAGCTCGCCGGTGCCCGCGTCCACTTTGGTGACGCGCAGGCGGTCGGCGTTTTCGTGCTTGACGCACTCTTTGACTTCGGCGATCACCACGCCGGAAAAGGCCGGCGCGGCCGCAGTCACGTCTTCCACTTCCAGACCCGCCATGGTCAGCAGATCGGACAGTTCAGCGGTAGACAGCGCCGGATTGACCCAGCTTCTCAGCCATTGTTCGGAAAATTGCATAGTCGGCTCCGTGCGCGATCAGTTGAATTGCTTCAGGAAGTTGAGATCGTTCTCGAAGAACAGGCGCAGGTCGTTGACGCCGTAACGCAGCATGGCGAAACGATCCAGACCGATGCCGAAGGCGAAGCCGGTGTATTGTTCCGGATCGATGTTGGCGATACGCAACACATTCGGGTGCACCATGCCGCAACCGCCCACTTCCAGCCAACGCCCCTGCTCGTCCAGCACATCGATTTCGGCGGACGTTTCGGTAAAGGGGAAGAAGGACGGACGGAAGCGGACCTGCAGATCGTCGCGTTCGAAGAAGCGGCGCAGGAAGTCGGTCACTACCGCCTTGAGATCGGCGAAGGAGACGCCCTCCTCCACCCACAGGCCTTCCATCTGATGGAACATCGGCGAGTGGGTGGCGTCGGAGTCGACGCGGTAAACGCGGCCGGGGGCGACGATCTTGATCGGCGGCTGGTGGCTTTCCATGAAGCGCGCCTGGATCGGGCTGGTATGGGTGCGCAGCACGTCGCCGTTCTCGACGTAGAAAGTGTCCTGCATCGCGCGCGCGGGGTGGTTTTCCGGAATGTTCAGCGCCTGGAAGTTGTAGAAATCGGTTTCGATTTCCGGGCCGTCGGCCACTTCGAAGCCCATGCTGCGGAACAGGCCGCTGATGCGCTCCAGCGTCAGCGCCACCGGATGCAGGCCGCCGCCGACCGAACCCCGGCCCGGCAGGGTGACGTCCAGCGCCTCGGCCGCCAGCTGGGCTTCCAGCTTGGCGGCGTTGAGGGCGTCGCGCTTGTCGTTGTGCGCGGCTTCAAACGCCTGCTTGGCCTGATTGATGACGGCGCCGGCAGCCTTGCGCTCTTCCGGCGCCAGCTTGCCCAGCTGCTTGAGAAGCTCGGTCAGCTCGCCGCTTTTGCCAAGAAAGCGAGCCTTGACCTGCTCCAGCTCAATGAGATCGGTCACTGCGGCCACTGCGGCCAGACCGGATTGGAGAATCGCGTCAACGTTGTTCATCGTGTTCCACACCGTATGCGAATAGAAGGCTGACCGCACTGTCTGCAGTCTGGTCAACGCTCTAACGTCCTGCCTGGGCAGGATCATTGCCACCACGAGCCGGAGCCATGGTAAAAAAAAGGGAGGCAAGATTGCCTCCCTTCAGATCCGTCCAGACGATTAAGCAGCGAGGCTTGCTTTCGCCTTTTCGACGATCTGCGCAAAAGCCGGCTTGTCGAACACGGCCAGGTCGGCCAGGACCTTGCGGTCGATTTCGATAGCGGCTTTCTTCAGGCCGTTCATGAACTTGCTGTACGGCAGGCCGTTTTCACGAGCAGCTGCGTTGATACGAGCAATCCACAGTTGACGGAACTGACGCTTCTTCTGACGACGGTCGCGGTAGGCGTATTGACCCGCCTTCATCACCGCCTGTTTGGCGATGCGATAGACGTTCTTGCGACGGCCGCGATAGCCTTTCGCCAGGGCGAGGATTTTCTTGTGACGAGCACGAGCGGTTACACCGCGTTTTACGCGTGGCATATTTCAGTCTCCTTAAGCGTAGGGCAGCATTGCGCGAACAGATGCCATGTTGGTGCTATCCACCATGGTGGTACCACGCAGTTGGCGCTTGTTCTTGGTGGTCTTCTTGGTCAGGATGTGACGCTTGAACGCGTAAGAGCGCTTGACACCACCATTACCCAGTACTTTGAGACGCTTTTTCGCGCTCGACTTGGTCTTCATTTTCGGCATGGAAATGCTCCTGCAGAATTTTGTTTAGATTAAGACACAGGGTGACCCTAAGGTGCTTGAAACCGCTGCGTCACGCTTTTAAGCAGATCGTTGCCGACCTAACAAAATCAACACGGCAGAGCGAACCCTGCCGTGTCGAGTTGATGATTATACCGATTATTTCTTCTTCGGCGCAATCATCATGACCATCTGGCGACCTTCCAGCTTCGGGAACTGCTCAACCACCGCGATCTCCGACAAGTCGGCCTCGACGCGCTTGAGCAGTTCCAGGCCGATGTTCTGGTGAGCCATCTCGCGGCCGCGGAAGCGCAGCGTGATCTTGGCCTTGTCACCTTCAGTCAGGAAACGCACCAGGCTACGCAGCTTGACGTTGTAGTCGCCGTCGTCCGTGCCCGGGCGGAATTTGATTTCCTTGATCTGAACCTGCTTCTGCTTCTGCTTGGCCTCGTGACGCTTCTTGGACATCTCGTACTTGTACTTGCCGTAGTCCATCAGCTTGCACACCGGAGGCTGCGCGGTCGGGGAAATCTCCACCAGGTCCACGTCATTCTCCTCAGCGAGAGCCATTGCTTCACGCAAACTGACGATGCCAATCTGCTCGCCTTCCTTACCTACCAGACGAATCTCGCGAGCGGTAATCTCGCCGTTGATCCGTGCTTCGCGTTCCTGAGCTATAGCCAAATCTCCTAATCAATCTAAATGTGTCTGCCGCTGCCGGATCAGGCCTCGGGCATCTCAGCCTTGAGGCGCGCAATGAACGCATCCAGCGTGAGCTGACCCAGGTCTTCGCCCCGGGCGCGCACGGCAACCAAACCGCCTGCCTTTTCCTTGTCGCCGACAATGATTTGATACGGCAACTTTTGCAGACTGTGTTCGCGGATTTTATAGCCGATCTTCTCGTTTCTCAAGTCAAGCTCAACCCGGAAGCCTTGTTTCTTAAGCTCATCGGCCATTTCTTGCGCATAATCAGCCTGCGCTTCGGTGATATTCATCACCACCATCTGCACCGGCGCCAGCCACAGCGGGAAAGCGCCGGCGTGGTTTTCGATCAGAATGCCGAGGAAGCGCTCCAGCGAACCCAGCGCCGCGCGGTGCAGCATCACCGGACGCTTGCGGCTGTTGTCGTCGGCCACGTATTCGGCATCCAGACTTTCCGGCAGCATGAAGTCCAGCTGCAGCGTGCCGCACTGCCAGGAGCGGCCCAGCGCGTCCTTGACGTGGTATTCGATCTTCGGGCCATAGAAAGCGCCCTCGCCCGGCAGCTCTTCCCACGCCACGCCGCAGGCGCGCAGCGCTTCGCGCATGCCGTCCTCAGCCTTGTCCCAAGTTTCTTCCGCGCCCAGACGCTTGTCCGGACGCAGCGCCAGCTTGATGGCCACCTTGTCGAAACCGAAACGCTCGTATACCTCCATCACCAGGCGATGGAAATCCTTGGCCTCCTGGTTGATCTGGTCTTCGGTACAGAAGATGTGGCCATCGTCCTGCACGAAGCCGCGCACGCGCATGATGCCGTGCAGCGCGCCGCCCGGCTCGTTGCGGTGGCAGGAGCCGAATTCGGCGTAGCGCAGCGGCAGATCGCGGTAAGAACGCAGACCGCTATTGAAGATCTGGATGTGGCCCGGGCAGTTCATCGGCTTCACCGCGTAATCGCGCTTTTCCGATTCGGTGACGAACATATTGTCCTTGTAGTTCTGCCAGTGGCCGGACTTCTGCCACAAGTTCACATCCATCATCATCGGCGTGCGAACTTCCTGATAGCCCTCATTCACCAGCTTGGCGCGCATGTACTGCTCGACGTTCTGCCACAGCTGCCAGCCTTTGGGATGCCAGAACACCATGCCCGGCGCTTCGTCCTGCAGGTGGAACAGATCCAGCTGCACGCCCAGCTTGCGATGGTCCCGCTTTTCCGCCTCTTCCAGCATGTACAGGTAGGCTTCCAGGTCTTCCTTCTTGGCCCAGGCCGTGCCGTAAACGCGCTGCAGCATCTCGTTGTTGCTGTCGCCGCGCCAGTAAGCGCCGGCCACCTTCATCAGCTTGAATACTTTCAGCTTGCCGGTGGACGGCACGTGCGGACCGCGGCACAGGTCGGTGAATTCGCCTTCGCGGTACAGGGAGAGCACCTCGCCCTGCGGGATCGACTCGATGATCTCGGCCTTGTAGGCTTCGCCGATGCTCTTGAAGTAAGCGATGGCCTCGTCGCGCGGCAGCTCGTAGCGCTCCACCGGGATATCCTTCTTGGCCAGCTCGGCCATCTTCTTCTCGATGGCGACGAGGTCTTCCGGCGTGAACGGGCGCTTGTAGGCGAAGTCGTAGTAAAAACCGTTTTCGATCTCCGGCCCGATGGTCACCTGCGCCTCCGGGAACAGCTCCTTGACGGCATAGGCCAGCAAGTGGGCGGTGGAGTGGCGGATGATGGACAGGCCGTCGGCATCCTTGTCGGTGACGATGGCCAGATCGGCATTGCGGTCGATCAGATAGCTGGTATCCACCAGCTGGCCATCCACGCGACCCGCCAGCGCGGCGCGCGCCAGACCGGTGCCGATGGATGCAGCCACCTCATGAACCGTTACCGGTTTGTCGAAAGAACGGACCGAGCCGTCCGGCAAGCGAATGTCTGGCATATCAACTCCAACGAGGGCGAGAGGTTTTGGTGATCGATTCTAAAACGCGGGATAAAAAAAAAGTGCGGCCTGAGCCGCACTTCTTTTTCGCATGGTACAACCCGCAAGGCTCAGCTTCCGTGAGTATGTCGGGTTGTGGTAGTTCGCAAGAATTTCACTTGGCAACTCCATGCATGATGTTTGGTAGGCACGATTGGACTCGAACCAACGACCCCCACCATGTCAAGGTGGTGCTCTAACCAGCTGAGCTACGTGCCTGTCGTCGAGCTGCGAATACTATACACATCGAAAAACAATTGCAAGCTCTTTTTTCAACAAATCCCGCCAGGGCGCGCTTAGCTGTATACTAGCCGCCTGATTTTGCATAACAAACACATCCAGAATGCTGAAGTTTACCGTACACAAAACCTCTGGCGGCGCGCGACGCGGCACGCTGGAACTCAACCACGGCACCGTGGAGACCCCGGTTTTCCAGCCGGTGGGCACTTATGGCTCGGTCAAGGCGATGAGCCCGGTGGAGCTGAACGACATCGGCGCGCAGATCATCCTCGGCAACACCTTCCACCTGTGGCTGCGCCCGGGGCTGGAAATCGTCGAGCAGTTCGGCGGCCTGCACGACTTCATCGGCTGGGACAAACCCATCCTCACCGACTCCGGCGGCTTCCAGGTGTTCAGCCTGTCGGACATGCGCAAGCTGACCGAAGAGGGCTGCACCTTCCAGAGCCCGATCAACGGCGACAAGCTGTTCCTCTCGCCCGAAATCTCGATGAAGATCCAGACGGTGCTCAATTCCGACATCGTGATGCAGCTGGACGAATGCACGCCGGGCCAGGTGGACCACGCCACCGCCCAGAAGTCGCTGCAGATGAGTCTGCGCTGGGCCGAGCGCTCGCGTCGCGCCTTCGACGACCTGAAAAACCCCAACGCGCTGTTCGGCATCGTGCAGGGCAACCTCTATACCGACTTGCGCCGGGAATCGCTGGAGGGGTTGATGCAGATCGGCTTCGACGGCATCGCCATCGGCGGCCTGTCGGTGGGCGAGCCCAAGCCGGAAATGTACCGGATGCTGACCGAACTGAAGGACATGCTGCCGGCCGACAAGCCGCACTATCTGATGGGCGTGGGCACGCCGGAAGACCTGGTGCACGGCGTGGCCAACGGCGTGGACATGTTCGACTGCGTGATGCCCACCCGCAACGCGCGCAACGGCTGGATCTTCACCCAGTGGGGCGACGTCAAGATCAAGAACGCGCGCTACAAGGACGACAAGCGCCCGCTGGACGAAGCGTGCGAGTGCTACACCTGCCGGAATTTCAGCCGCGCCTATCTGCACCACCTGCACCGCGTCGGCGAAATCCTGGGCGCGCGCCTCAACACCATCCACAACCTGTATTACTACCAGGAACTGATGCGCCAGATCCGCAAGTCCATTGAAGAGGATCGCTTCGAGGACTTCCGTCTCGAGTTCGCCGCCCATCGCGCCCGCGGCGTCAACTGAAACCGGGGCGCGGACCGGGAACCGCGCGACGCGCGCCCGGTCTGAGCCTGCCTGAATCGCCACGGTTGGAAAAGGCATCCAGCATGGCTACAATGCTTGGCTTAGCTCAAAATCAGCCATAACAATACTAGGGAGTTTGACATGTTTATTTCCCCCGCCTACGCCAGCACCGCCGCCCCCGCAGGTTTCGACATCATGGGCCTGCTGCCCATGGTGGTGATTTTCGTGCTGTTCTGGTTCCTGATGGTGCGCCCGCAGCAAAAGCGCATGAAGGAACACCAGAAGATGCTGTCGGAAATCCAGAAAGGCGACGAAGTCGTGACCCAGGGCGGCATCATCGGCCGCGTGGTCAAGGCAGGCGAGCAATACATCACCGTCGAAATCGCCAACAACGTGGAAATCAATGTTCAGCGCGCCGCCATCAGCGGCAAGCTGGAAAAAGGCACGCTGAAGGCGCAGTAATTCAGCCGCTGGCCGCCGCGGAGCCCTCCGCCGGCGGCCTGTTCATTTTCCTTGCCAGAACTAAAACATGAACCGCTATCCTCTCTGGAAATACCTCGTCATTGCGGTGGCCATGATCATCTCGACGATCTATACGCTGCCCAATTTCTATGGCGAAACGCCCGCGGTCCAGGTCTCCAGCTCCCGCCAGTCCATCCCGGTGGACACCGCCGTCATGGCCCGCGTGGAAGAGGCTCTGAAAGCGCAGAACATTCCGTCCGACGGCCTGATGCTGGACAACAACAGCCTGAAGATCCGCTTCAAGGACGCCGACACCCAGATCAAGGCGCGCGACGCCATCCAGCACGCGCTGGGCGACAACTACATCATCGCGCTCAACCTGCTTTCCGCCTCCCCGCAGTGGCTGACCCGCCTGCACGCCAACCCGATGTTCCTCGGCCTCGACCTGCGCGGCGGCGTGCACTTCCTCCTGGAAGTGGACATGAAGGCCGCCACCGACAAGGCGATGGAACGCTACGCCGGCGACCTGCGCCGCGAGCTGAAGAACAAGCAGGTGCGTTACGGCAACATCAAGCGCAACGGCAACACGCTGGAAGTGCAGCTGCGCGACGCCGACACGCTCAAGTCGGCGCAGGACGTGGTGTACCGCACCCTGCCGACGCTGACCGTGCAAAGCGACGACAGCAACTACAAGCTGCTGCTGACGCTCAAGCCGGAAGAAATCACCAAGATCCAGAACGACGCGGTCAAGCAGAACATCACCACGCTGCATAACCGCGTCAACGAGCTGGGCACCACCGAGCCCATCATCCAGCAGAACGGCCCCAACCGCATCGTGGTGCAGCTGCCCGGCATCCAGGACACCGCCCGCGCCAAGGACATCATCGGCCGCACCGCCACGCTGGAAGTGCGCATGGTGGAAGACGATCAGGGCAAGCTGGCCGACGCCATGGCCGGCAACGTGCCGGCCGGTTACGAGCTGCTGGACGAAGTCACCTCGCGCGGCAACAGCAAGATCCTGCTGAAGAACGACGTGGAGCTGACCGGCGACAACATCAACGACGCCCAGCCGAGCTTCGACCAGTACGGCGCGCCCGCCGTCAGCATCAACCTGGACAGCGCCGGAGCCGCCATCTTCCGCCAGCTGACCGCGGAAAACGTCGGCAAGCGCATGGCCATGGTGCTGGTGGAGAAGGGCCGCAAGGAAGTGGTCACCGCGCCGGTGATCCGCACCGAAATCGGCGGCGGCCGCGTGGAAATCTCCGGCAGCATGAACACCGCCGAGGCCAACGACACCGCGCTCTTGCTGCGCGCCGGCTCGCTGGCCGCGCCGATGAACATCGTCGAGGAGCGCACCGTCGGCCCGAGCCTGGGCCAGGAGAACATCGAGAAGGGCTTCCACTCCACGCTGTGGGGCTTCGCCGCCATCGCCGTGTTCATGATCATTTACTACGGCGTGTTCGGCGTGTTCTCCGCCCTGTCGCTGGCCATCAACGTGTTCCTGCTGCTGGGCCTGCTGTCCATGCTGCAGGCGACGCTGACCCTGCCCGGCATCGCCGCCATCGCGCTGGCGCTGGGCATGGCCATCGACGCCAACGTGCTGATCAACGAGCGCATCCGCGAAGAGTTGCGCAACGGCGTGCCGCCGCACTCGGCGATCAGCGCCGGCTACAGCCACGCCTGGCACACCATTCTGGACTCCAACGTCACCACCCTGATCGCCGGCCTCGCGCTGATGATCTTCGGTTCCGGCCCGGTACGCGGTTTCGCCATCGTGCACTGCCTGGGCATCCTCACCTCGATGTTCTCGGCGGTGATGGTGTCGCGCGGCCTGGTCAACCTGTGGTACGGCCGTCGCCGCAAACTGACCTCGCTGGCCATCGGCCAAGTGTGGAAACCGGAAAACAAGGGCTAAATCATGGAGCTTTTCCGCATCAAACGGGATATCCCGTTCATGAGCTACGGCAGGCTCACCACCGCGATCTCGCTGGTGACCTTCATCGTGGCCGTCTTCTTCCTCGCCACCCGCGGCCTGAACTACAGCGTCGAGTTCACCGGCGGCACGGTGCTGGAGGTGCAGTACCAGCAATCGGCCAATCTGGAAACCATCCGCGAGCAGGTGGACAGCCTCAAGCTGGGCGAAGCCACCGTGCAGAACCTGGGCAGCAGCCGCGACGTGATGATCCGCCTGCCCAACAAGCCGGGCACCACTTCCGCCCAGCTGTCGGAAAAGGTGATGGGCCTGCTCAAGGCCTCCGACGCCAGCGTCCAGCTGCGCAAGGTCGACTTCGTCGGCCCGAGCGTGGGCGAAGAACTGGTATCCCACGGCCTGACCGCGGTGATTCTGGTGTGTATCGGCATCATGGTTTACCTCGCGGCGCGCTTCGAATGGCGCTTCGCGGTGGCGGCCATCATCGCCAACATGCACGACGTGGTGATCATCCTCGGCTGCTTCGCCTTCTTCCGCTGGGAATTCTCGCTGACCGTGCTGGCCGGCGTGCTGGCGGTGCTGGGCTACTCGGTCAACGAGTCGGTGGTGGTGTTCGACCGGATCCGCGAAAACTTCCGCAAGCCGGGCATGCGCGGCCACACCGTGCCGTCCATCATCGACAACGCCATCACCTCGACGATGAGCCGCACCATCATCACCCACTTCTCCACCGAGATGATGGTGGTGTCGATGCTGGTATTCGGCGGCCCGGCGCTGCACGGTTTCGCCATGGCGCTGACCATCGGCATCCTGTTCGGCATCTACTCGTCGGTGCTGGTGGCCAGCCCGATCGCCCTGTGGCTGGGCGTGAAGCGCGAACATATGATCAAACCGGTGAAACCTAAGGAAGAAGCCGTAGTCTGATCTCGCAGCAAGACACTGGCCGGCTTGTCCGGCCAGTTTTGCGTTCGCCTTCAACTCATAAACATAAAGACAACCATTATGGAAGCCATCACGTTCCTGATCGACTTCGTTTTGCACATCGACGCCCACTTGACCCAGCTGGTGGCAGCCTATGGGCCGTGGATCTACGCCATCCTGTTCCTGATCGTATTTTGCGAAACCGGCCTGGTGGTCACGCCCTTCCTGCCCGGCGATTCCCTGCTGTTCGTCGCCGGCGCGCTGGCGGCCATGGGCCAGATGGACGTGCACCTGCTGGTGGTGTTGCTGATCATCGCCGCCATCCTCGGCGACGCCACCAACTACGCCATCGGCCGCAACGTGGGCATGAAGCTGTTCGACAAGTTCCCGCGCGTCCTCAAGCCGCAGTATCTGGACAAGACCCACGCCTTCTACGAGCGCCACGGCGGCAAGACCATCATCTTCGCCCGCTTCGTGCCCATCGTGCGCACCTTCGCCCCCTTTGTCGCCGGCGTGGGCAAGATGCATTATCCGCAGTTCCTCAAGTTCAACGTGGTGGGCGCTCTGGCCTGGGTGATCGGCTTCACCTACGCCGGCTACTTCTTCGGCAACCTGCCCATCGTGCGCAAGAACCTCGAATTCCTGATCTTCGGCATCATCATCGTTTCGATGCTGCCGGGCATCATCGAGGTATGGCGTCACAAGCGCGCCGCCGCCAAACCGCGGTAAACCGTAGTAGAATCTCCCTCATGGCCGCGCAAGCGGCCATGATTCTTTTCAGTCCACGCACCACGACGCCGCCATGAAACGCATCCAACGCCTGCCCGACCACCTCGTCAACCAGATCGCCGCCGGCGAAGTGGTGGAACGTCCCGCCTCCGCCCTCAAGGAGATGCTGGAAAACAGCCTGGACGCCGGAGCGAGCAGAATCAGCGTCGATCTGGCCCAGGGCGGCATCAAGCTGATCCGCGTCAGCGACAACGGCGCCGGCATCGCCGCCGAAGACCTGCCGCTGGCGCTGGATCGCCACGCCACCAGCAAGATCGCCTCGCTGGAAGACCTGGAATCGGTGGCCACGCTGGGCTTTCGCGGCGAGGGTCTGGCCAGCGTGGCTTCGGTGTCGCGGCTGACGCTGGTGAGCCGCCCGCACGACGCCGAGCACGCGCACCAGATCATCGCCATCGACGGCTCGCTGCATCCGGTGGAGCCGGCGGCGCACGCGCCCGGCACCAGCGTGGAAGTGGTGGACCTGTATTTCAACACCCCGGCCCGGCGCAAATTCCTGAAAAGCGAGAACACCGAGTATGCGCATTGCGAAGCCACTTTCGAGCGCATCGCGCTGGCGCATCCGCACGTTGAATTCATCCTGCGCCACAACGGCAAGGCGATCTGGCGGCTGCCGCGGCAAAGCCTGGCGGAACGGGTGGCGGCGATGCTGGGCAAGGATTTCGTGCAGGCGTCCATCGAGGTGGACAGCGCCGCCGGCCCGTTGTCGCTGGCCGGCTTCGTCGCCTCGCCCACCTACTCCAAGGCCAGCCGCGACGCGCAGTATTTCTACGTCAACGGCCGCTTCGTGCGCGACAAGACCGCGCAGCACGCGCTGCGCCAGGCCTATCGCGACGTGCTGCACCACGAACGCCACCCGGTGTACGCGCTGTTCCTGACCATGGAGCCGGGCGGCGTGGACGTCAACGTCCACCCCACCAAGATCGAAGTGCGCTTCCGCGAATCGCAAGCCATCCACCAGTTCCTGTTCCACAGCGTGCACAAGGCGCTGGCCGGCACCAGCGCCGGCGCCGCGCCGACGGTGCGGATGGACGAAGCCGAGGCCGCCGCGCCCATCGCCCCATCAGCGCAGCAGCCCGCGGCGCAGGCCGCGCGGCCGATGCCGTTCCAGACGCCCAGCTACCAGCAGCAGTCGATTCCGCTGCACGTGGCGCGCGAGTCCATCGGCGTCTACGACAAGCTGTTCTCCGGCGTGCGCGAAGAAGAACGCGCCCTCTCCCGCCCCGAGGCTCCGCCCTCCTTCGCGCCCGTCGCCGCGCTGCCGGCCCACGACCCGGACGGCATCCCGCCGCTGGGCTTCGCGCTGGCCCAGCTGCACGGCGTCTACATCCTCAGCCAGTGCCTGGAAGGCCTGATCCTGGTGGACATGCACGCCGCCCACGAGCGCATCGTCTACGAGCGCCTGAAGACCGCGCTGGAGTCCGACAGCATCCCGCTGCAACCGCTGCTGCTGCCGGTGTCCTTCGCCGCCGACCGCATGGAAGTGGCCACCGCTCACGAACACGGCGAGGCGATGAAAAAGCTGGGCGTGGAGCTGGCGCCGCTGTCGCCCACCCAGATCGCGGTGCGCGGCGTGCCGGTGTGGCTGAAGGACGGCGACCCGGTGGAGCTGGCGCGCGCGGTGCTCAAGGACGTGCGCGAACACGGCCTGTCCGCGGTGCTGACCGAACGCCGCAACGAGCTGTTGGCCACCATGGCCTGCCACGGCTCGGTGCGCGCCAACCGCCAGCTCACCCTGCCGGAAATGAACGCCCTGCTGCGCGACATGGAAGCCACCGAGCGCTCCGGCCAGTGCAACCACGGCCGCCCCACTTGGACGCGACTGACGATGCGCGATCTGGACAAGCTGTTCATGCGCGGGCAGTAAGCGCATGCGGGTCAGCGTGCTGGCAGAAAACCACAGCCGCCAGCCGGGTTTGAGCGCGGAAGCCGGCCTGGCGCTGCTGATCGAAGACGGCGAGCGGCGCATCCTGTTCGACACCGCCCGCAGCGGCCTGCTGCTCGACAACGCGGCGCGGATGGGGCTGGATCTGTCGCGCCTCAGCCATCTGGCGCTGTCGCACGGGCATTACGACCACAGCGGCGGCCTGGCCGCGCTGCGCGCGCAGCTGGCCCCTCACGCCCGGCCGCAATTGATCGCCCACCCGCACCGCACGCCTTTCTGGCGCGCGAAGCCCGGCTTGGCCGACGGACGCTGCGCCAACTGGGCATGCCCGAAATCCCGGCGCGGCTGACGCAGATGTTTGATTTGCGACTGCATAGCCAGCCCTATGCTTTCGCGCGCCGTTACCTGTTCCTGGGCGGCATTCCGCGCAATCGTTACCGCGAAGGTCGGCGCGCCATGGGCGTTTTGCGCCAGGCTGACGGCAGCGTCGCACCCGACTTGGTCGCCGACGACTCCACGCTGGTCTGCCGCACCGACAGCGGGTTGACCATCTTCAGCGGCTGCGCCCATTCCGGCATCCGCCACGTCGCCGACTACGCCATGGAAGCGTGCGGCGACAGCCGAGTGCGCGCGGTGATAGGCGGCTTTCACTTGCGCAGCGCCAGCCCGCTGCAAGTATGGCGCGCGCGACGCTATTTCCAGTCGCAGTCGGCGCCGGCCCTGTACGCCTGCCACGGCTCGGGCTACGCCCGCCGCTTCCTGCCGCGCCAGCATGCCATCGCCGTCGGCAGCCAGCTGCGTTTCGATTAGGATTCGACAGAAAAACGCTTGAGGCGGATGCGACGGACGCTGCCGACGAGGGTCCAAACCGTGACCGCGTTTCTGCTCGCCGCGACGGCGAACTAGGCGCGGCTACAGGTAATCCAGCATCCGGTAGTAGGCCATGCCCAACACCAGCGCCGGCGTGCGCAGCAGCTTGCCGCCGGGGAAGGGCCGGTGGCGGATTTTCTCGAACAGGTCGAGCCGGGCGGCGGTGCCGGCGATGGCTTCGGCCACCACCTTGCCGGCGAGGCCGGTGATGTTGACGCCGTGGCCGGAGAAGCCTTGCAGGTAATAGATATTGCCGCCCAGCCGGCCGAAGTCCGGCGCGCGGTTGACGGTGATGTCGCAAAAGCCGCCCCAGGCGTAGTCCACCTTGACGTCGGCCAGTTGCGGAAAGACGCGCAGCATGTCCTGGCGCATCGCGCCGGCAAGGTCGTGCGGCTCGCGGCCGGAGTAGCTCACCTTGCCGCCGAACAGCAGCCGGTGATCGGCCGACAGGCGGTAATAATCGAGCACGAAATTGGTGTCGCACACCGCCATATTGTCGGCGATCAGCGCGCGGGCGCGCGCATCCCCCAAGGGCTCGGTGGCGATCACATAGGTGCCGGCCGGCATGATGCGCCGCTCCAGCTCCGGCGCCAGCGCGCCGATGTAGGCATTGCAGGCCAGCACCATGTGCCGGCAACGCACGCCGCCCTGCTCGCACGCCGCGCGCGGCGCGTCGCCGCGCTCCAGCCGCAACACCGGCGTGTTCTCGTATATCCTCACCCCCGCCTCGCGCGCCGCCCGCGCCAGTCCCAGCGCGTAATTCAGCGGGTGCAGATGGCCGGAGCGCGGATCGAACAGGCCGCCGACGTAACGCGGGCTCGCCACCCGCTCGGCGATCTGGCTCTGATTCCACAGCTGCTGGCCGCCGTAGCCGTAGCGGCGCTCCGCTTCTTCCTGCCAATCGGCCAGCTCGCGCAGCTGGCGCGGCTTGACCGCCACGCTGACGTAGCCGCGCTGCCAGTCGCACGCGATGCCGTGGCGAGTCACCCGCTGCTCGATGATGTCCACCGCCTCCACCGACATGTTCCACAGCAGCTTGGCCGCCTCGTCGCCCACCTGGCGGCGCAGGCTGTCGATATCGCTGGCGTAGCCGGCGATCACCTGGCCGCCGTTGCGGCCGGACGCGCCAAAACCGATGCGCGAGCCCTCCAGCAACACCACGCTGAAGCCCTTCTCCGCCAGATTCAGCGCCGCCGACAGGCCGGCCAGCCCGCCGCCCACCACGCACACGTCGCAATCCTCCTCCCCGCGCAAGAGAGGTTGTTCCGGCCAGGGATGGGCAGTGGCGGCGTAATAGGATGGAGCGTGCGGCTGATGGGCGAAACGCAGCATGGGAACCTCGGATTCGGAATCAATGGGCAAAAACATGGCCGCTCCCGCGGCCATGGGCACGGCAAGACCGCGCCAGCGTCACATGGTCAGCACCACCGGCACGTCGCTGCGCCAGCTGACGTAGACCGGATCGCCCCAGCTGGGCGCGGTTTCGCCGGCGTCGTACCAGCGCGACGAAGGCACTATCGACTTGACCACCTTGCCGCCGGCCAGTTTCACGTGATAGATCGAATAGCTGCCGAGATAGGCGATGTCCTTGACCTCGCCGGCGGCGACATTGGGGCCGGGCGGCAACGCCTGCTTGTCCAGGCGCACGTCTTCGGGGCGGATGCTGGCCCAGACGTGCATGCCCTTGGGGCCGGTGATGCCGTGGTCGATGTGGATGACGCCGCCCAGCTCCTGCGAATTGATCTCCACCTTGTCCGGCTCGTCCACCACCACCGCGCCCTCGAACATATTGGTCTCGCCGATGAATTCCGCGGTGAAGCGACAGTTGGGGTATTCGTAGATCTCGGTCGGCGTGCCCACCTGCAGCAGCTTGCCCTCGCTCATGATGCCGATGCGGCTGGCCATCGTCATCGCTTCTTCCTGGTCGTGGGTCACCATGATGCAGGTCACGCCCACCGCCTCGATGGTGTTGACCAGCTCCAGCTGGGTTTCCTGGCGCAGCTTCTTGTCCAGCGCGCCCAGGGGCTCGTCCAGCAACAGCAGCTTGGGCCGCTTGACCAGGCTGCGCGCCAGCGCCACCCGCTGCTGCTGGCCGCCGGAGAGCTGGTGCGGCTTGCGGCCGGCGTATTTGCGCATCTGCACCAGGTCCAGCATTTTGGCCACGCGTTCGGCGATTTCGTCCTTGCCCACCTTGTCCTGCTTGAGGCCGAAGCCCACGTTCTGCTCCACCGTCATGTGCGGAAACAGCGCGTAGTTCTGGAACATCATGTTCACCGGGCGCTCGTAAGGCTGCAGCCCCTGCATGTCCTGCCCGTCCAGGATGATGCGCCCCGAGGTGGGCGTCTCCATCCCGGCCAGCATGCGCAGCAAGGTGGACTTGCCGCAGCCGGAGCTTCCCAGCAAGGCGAAGATTTCCTTCTTGCGGATATCCAGGTCGATATGGTCGACCGCCAGATGATCGCCGAACTTCTTCACCACGGCGCTGATGCGCAGGTACGAGGCCTCCGCCCCGCCCGCCTGCGCGCCGACATGGCTGGATGTGGCGGATGAAATGTTTTTTGCGGCCGCTACGGCTTCCGACATGATCTGACTCCCTCCGACAGGAAGCGCCGCCCGCGCCAGCGGGGACGCCGAACAACTGCCCGCCCGCGACGGCAAGCGGTCAACGCTACAAGGATAGGCAAGCCTGCCGCTTCCGGGCGCTTCCAGCCCTGCGCGGCGAAACCGGCTGATCTGCATGAAAAGATTAAACAAGCTCCAGGCGGGGGCTATCGCCTCTCCACCTGGCCCTGCCTGCGGCCTAAGGGCTGGAAAGCGGCGAAAGGGCTGTCATGATGTCTCCTCTGTTGGTAGTTTCCCGACGCTCGCGCGTCAGGCGGCCGTCGTGCTTGGCGTCGGCATCTTGCAGGCAAGCCTATGCCACGTTTAATAAAATTGACAAGCGGCAACTGCGCCGCCTTGGCATTTCGCATCGCCGCTGTGGCGTTCCCGCCGCATCCCGCAGCGCAGCAAGAAAAGCCCGCGCCATCCTTTCCGCCAACGCGGCGCGCCCCGCATCGGTGGACAAGCCGCCAGAACGCCCCGCCGCTTTTTCCAGACATGGGCAGAGCCGCGCCGCGGCGCTGGGCAGCGCCATGCCGTCAGTCCTAGAATGGAGAAACCAGCGGCCGCCGGCAACCGGCCACGGCAAGCTGCTTCCCGTGGAGCGCGTCATGTCTTTCGCCAATATTGCAGGACACCAGGTCTACTACGAGCTGAGCGGGCGCGGCGAGCGCACGCTGGTGCTGTTCAACGGCATCACCATGTCCACCGTGGCGTGGACGCTGCTGCTGCCGCAGCTGGAGCCGCACTTCCGGCTGCTGCGGCTGGACTTCCTGGGCCAGGGCCTGAGCGACCACCCTCCGGCCGAACACTACGCGCTGGCTGACCAGGCCGATCTCGCCGCCGGCCTCGTGGAACATCTGCAACTGGGGCCGGTCTATGTGGCCGGCCTGTCCTACGGCGGCATGGTGGCGCAGCACTTCGCCCATCGCCATCCCGAGCGGGCGGAGCGGCTGCTCTTGGCGGCCACGCTGGCCTGGGCCGACAGCGTCAACCACCGCATCGGCGACAGCTGGATCGCCGCCCATCACGGCGGCGGCCTTGAGCTGCGCTACGAGATCAGCGTGCCCTGGCTCTACTCCAGCCGTTTTCTGGCCAGCAACGCCGGCATGGTGGAAGACATGAAGGCGCTGGCCGGGCTCGTCAACTGGGAATCGGCCATCCGGCTGATCAACGGCGTCAAGCAGCACGACGCCCGCACCTGGCTGCCGCAGCTGCGCCTGCCGGTGCATATCCTGGTGGGCGACGAGGACCGGCTGACACCCTTGTACCAATCGCAACTGTTGCACAAACTGATACCGGACGCCGAGCTGGAAATCCTGCCCGGCGCCGGCCACGTGCTGCACATAGAGGCCGCAGAAGCCTTCGCCCGCAGCCTGATCCGCTTTAGCCAGAGCTGAAGCCGCCACTCCAAAGGGGGACAAGTCATGAGCATGGAAGCCGTACTGCTGAGCGTGGATGCGCGCAATGTCGCCACCATCACCCTCAACCGCGCCGAACTGCACAACGCGCTGGACGACCAGACGCTGGGCCTGTTGCTGGCCACGCTGGAAACCGTGGCGGAAGACCCGGACATCCGCGCCGTGGTGCTCACCGGCAACGGCATTTCCTTTTCCGCCGGCCACGATTTGCAATGGCAGCAGCGGCTGTCCGACATGAGCCCGCAAGACGTGGAGCGCCACGCTCGCCAGACCGCGCGGGTGCTGCAAACGCTGGACACGTTGCCCAAGCCGACGCTGGCGCGAGTGCAAGGCTCGGCCTTTGGCCTGGGCGTGGCGCTGGTGGCGTGCTGCGACATCGCCATCGGCGTCTCCGAAGCGCTGTTCAGCCTGTCCGAAGTCAAGTTCGGCCAGATTCCGGCGCTCTCCTCGCCCTACCTGATCCGCGCCATCGGCGAGCGCGCCACCCGCCGCTACTGCATCAGCGCCGAGCGCTTCAACGCCGGCAAGGCCAAACGCCTGGGCCTGCTGCATCAGGTGGTGGAAAGCGAAGAGCTGTGCGCCGCCACCAACCAGATGGTGAGCCAGCTGCTGATGAACAGCCCGGCGGCGATGCTGGCCGCCAAGCAACTGGTCACCGACCTGGCCGCGCGCGGCGTCAACGACGCCGCGGTGGAGGAAAGCATACGCCGCAGCGTGGCGGCGCGGCTCAGCGACGAAGGCCGCGAAGGCGTGCGCGCGCTGATCGAGATGCGCAAGCCTGGCTGGCTGCGCTGAGCGCGGGCAGGGCAAGGCCGGCCGCGGCTGGCCTTGCGCCGCCGCGGGTGCGACAATGCCGGCATTGTCTGCCCTGATGTTTCCCGCCCATGCAAAGCCACACTTTCTTCTGGCACGACTACGAAACCTTCGGCGCCGTGCCGCGCCGCGACCGCCCCTCCCAGTTCGCCGGCGTCCGCACCGACGCCGAATTGAACGAAATCGGCGAGCCTGTGATGCTGTACTGCCGCCCCGCTCCCGACTGCCTGCCCACCCTCCAGGCCTGCCTGCTCACCGGCATCACCCCGCAGCATTGCAGCCGGCACGGCGTGGCCGAGCACGAATTCGCCGCGGTGATCGAACGCGAACTGGCCGAGGCCGGCACCATAGGCGTGGGCTACAACTCCATCCGCTTCGACGACGAAGTCACCCGCTTCCTGTTCTGGCGCAACCTGATCGACCCCTACGCCCGCGAATGGCAGAACCAGTGCGGGCGCTGGGACTTGCTGGACCTGGCCCGCGCCGCCTACGCGCTGCGCCCCGAGGGCATCAACTGGCCCCGGCACGAGGACGGCCGCGTCAGCTTCAAGCTGGAGCACCTCTCCGCCGCCAATGGCCTGGCGCACGAAGCCGCCCACGACGCCTTGTCCGACGTGCGCGCCACCATCGCGCTGGCGCGCCTGATCCGCCAGCTGCAGCCCAAGCTGTTCGATTTTTACCTGAGCTTGCGCAAGAAGGACGCGGTCAAGGTGCAACTGGCGCTGCACGACCCCAAGCCGGTGCTGCACATCTCAGGCATGTACGGCGTGGAGCGCGGCAACATGGCCATCGTCTGGCCGCTGGCTGCGCACCCGACCAACGCCAACGAGATCATCGTCTGGGACCTGGCCCACGACCCCGCCGAATTGCGCGGCCTGTCGCCCGAGGCCATCCGCGAGCGGATGTTCAGCCGCGCCGAAGACTTGCCCGAGGGCGTCGCCCGGCTGCCGATCAAGACCGTGCACATCAACAAGTCGCCGTTCGTGGTGGCCAATCTCAAGGTGCTCGGCGCCGAGCGCGCCGCAGACTTCGGCATCGACTTCGCCCTGATCGAACGCCACGCGCAACGGGCGCGCGCGCTGCCCGAACTCGCCCCGGTATGGCGCGGCGTGTTCCAGCGCGAAACGGGCGAGGCGCGCGACGTGGACGAAAACCTGTACGGCGGCTTCGTTTCCAACAACGACCGGCGCGCGCTGCAAAAGCTGCGCCGCCTGTCCGGCAAGGCGCTGGCTGGCGAAATGCCGCTGTTCGAGGACAGCCAGCTCGCCGAGCTGCTGTTCCGCTACCGCGCCCGCAACTTCCCGGACACGCTGTCGGCGACGGAAGCCCAACGCTGGCAGCAGTGGCGGCGCGCCCGGCTGGAGCAAAGCCTGCCCGCCTACCAGGCCGAACGCGCCGAACTGCTGTCGGGCGAGCTCTCCTCCGCGCAGCAAGCCATCCTGCAAAGCGTGGACGATTACGTGGCCGGCCTGCTCCCGGCCTAAGCCCGGGCGACGCGCCGCCCGCATTTTCGCGCGGGCGGCCACAAGCGCGACAAACTGGCCTTATAATCGCAGCCTTGATTCCGCGACGAGAAAAAAATGGACCCCATCCTGCTGTTTCATTCCCTGATCATGGGCCTGGTGGAAGGCATTACCGAGTTCCTGCCCATCTCCTCAACCGGCCACCTGATCCTCACCGGCGACCTGCTGAACTTCCTGGACAAGGAAAAGCGCGACGTCTACGAAATCTTCATCCAGCTGGGCGCGATGCTGGCCGTGGTGTGGGAATACCGCCGCAAGATCACCTCGACCTTCGCCGGCGCGACCCGCCCCGGCAGCGAACGCAATCTGCTGCTTGGCATCATCATCGCCTTCATTCCGGCCGCCATTCTCGGCAAGCTGTTTTCGGAAAGCATCAAGGCCGTGCTGTTCAATCCGGTTTGCGTCTCCATCGCCTTCATCGTCGGCGGCCTGATCATCCTGTGGGCGGAAAAGCGCCAGCATCAGGTCAAGGTGGAAACCGTCGACGACCTGAGCCTGAAGGACGCGCTGAAAGTGGGCCTGTGCCAGTGCCTGGCGCTGATTCCCGGCACCAGCCGCTCCGGCGCCACCATCATCGGCGGCCTGTTCCTCGGCCTGTCGCGCAAGGCGGCCACCGAGTTTTCCTTCTTCCTCGGCATCCCGACGCTGGGCGCGGCTTCGCTCTACAGCCTGCTCAAGCATCGCCACGTGCTGGATGGCAACGATATCGGCATCTTCGCCGTCGGCTTCGCATCCTCTTTCGTGTTCGCCTTTTTGGCGATCCGCGCCCTGCTGCGCTTCATTTCCAGCCACACCTTCATCGCCTTCGCCTGGTATCGCATCGCCTTCGGCCTGATCGTGCTGGGCACCTGGTGGACCGGCCTGGTGCGCTGGAGCGTCTGAACCCGCCCGCCGCCAAAGCCAAGCCCCGGCATGCGCCGGGGCTTTTTTCATGTCCGCGGCTGCGCGGCAGCCCTCAAACCAGGGCGATGCGCACGTAGATGGGCTGGTAAGGCGCTTCCTGGCTGACCTTGACCAGGCCCTCCTTTACCAGCTCCAACACGGCGATGAAGTTGACCACCAGGTGGGCGACGCCCTTCTCGACGTCGAACAACTCTTCGAACGGCACGTACTCGCGGCCGTCCAGGTAACGCAGAATCCAGCTCATCTGCTCGCGCACCGACAATTCGTCCTTTTCCACCTTGTGATGGCGGTGATGCTTGGCGCGCGACAGGATGGACATCCACGCCTGGCGCAGATCGACGGCGCTGACGTCGGGCAGGCGCTGCTCGGCCGACTGCTCCACCAGCACCGCCAGCCAGGCGAAATCGCGGTCGGCCTGCGGAATCTTGTCCAGCGCCAGCCCGGCGAGCTTCATCTGCTCGTACTCCAGCAGGCGGCGCGCCAATTCGGCGCGCGGGTCTTCCGGCTCGCCGTCCTCGTCCAGCTGCGGCCTGGGCAGCAACAACCGCGACTTGATTTCTATCAGCAGCGCGGCCATCAGCAAATACTCCGCCGCCAGCTCCAGCCGGCCCTGCTGCATGGCGTCGATGTAGGACATATACTGGCTTGTGATGGCCGCCATCGGGATGTTCAGCACATCGAGGTTCTGCTTGCGGATCAGGTAGAGCAGCAGGTCGAGCGGGCCTTCGAAACTTTCCAGAATCACTTGCAGCGCGTCGGGCGGGATGAACAGGTCTTGCGGCACTTCCAGCACCGGCTGGCCGAAGACATGGGCGATCGGCACGCTGGCCGGCAATTCCGGCGCGGTGAGTTGAAAATCGGAGGCGTGTTCTGCGGAGGGATTCATGGCGGCAAGAATACCAGCACAGTCGGCGCGAGTGGCTGAACTTTTGCCAACACAAGCTGACATATTACGGTTGATTTAAGAAGAATCGCCGTGACATTAACAGTGCATTTACATCGCCTTTGCTTCGCAGCCGTTCTGCTGCTGTCCGCCTGCAGCCCGGGCAACAGCAGCCAGGCGGTGCAGACGCGGGCGAACGACACGGCCGCGGCCACCCTTGCCACCGGCTCTTCCACCCTGTTCTGGCGCAAGCTGCAAATCGAAGAAAACAGCTACCAGCTGATTCACGACAAGCTGGGCGCGGAGGGCGCGCTGCATCTGGCCAAGGTGGAGCCCGCCATGGAAGACGAGCAATACACCCTGTGGTGGCTGGCTCCGCCGGCCCCCGGCCAATCCGCCTCCAAGGCGCGCGCCTTCCGCGTCAAGGGCGACATCCACAGCGGCAAGGTCCTGAGCATAGAATGCCGCGGCGACGACGGCCGGCTGCACGCCTGTTACGCCCATGGCGCCAACGCCTCACCGCGTTAGCGCCCCTACTCTTTCCCGGATTCCAGCACTTCGTCCACCCGGATTTCCATCAGCTGGCAGCTGGCCGTCTGCTGCAAGAGCCGCACCGCGCGCACCTGGCGCACCTCTTCCCCCTGCCGCAACAGCAAGGGACGCTGCGCCTGATACCAGCGCCCCGCCGCCGCCAGCACGCCGCCGCGGCAGAAGCGCCGCTCCGGCTGCACCAGCAGGGCCGGCTCGAACGGCGTGTGCGCGTGGCTGGTCAGCGGCGCCAGTTCCACCGCCTGCGGCCGCTTGCCGATCAGCTCCACGCCGCACTCGGTTTGCAGCTCCTCGCCCGGCAGGCTCAGCCAGCGCACCAGGCCCAATTGCCAGGCCAGGCCCTTGCGGCGCAGCATCACCAGCTCGCCGGCCCGCAGTTGCTGCCCCAGCGCCTCGCCTTGCAGCATCAGTCCGGAGGCGCTGAGATTGGCCAGTTGCAGATGCGCCGGGACCGGCGGCTCGCCCTCGCCCGCCGCCAGACGCCAGCACTGCGGCAGCTGGCTGAGCAGGGCCACGGTCTCGCTGTGGAAGCGGCGAAAGCGCGCGTGCCGCCGCCGGGGCGGGCTGCGCCATTCCTGATCCAGCCGCGCCAGCAGCTGCGATTCGACCCCGCACGGCGCGCCGGCGGCCTGCAGCCGATTCAACTCGGCGCGCAGCTTGTCCAGCGTCCGGCCGGCGTCGGCCCGCCACCAGCTTCCGCCCTCCTCCGGCGGCTGTTCGGCGACAAAACGCGGCGGCTTGTCGCCGGCTTCGGCAAACAGCCAACCGTCCTGTTGCGGCAAGCCCGGCGCCAGTTGCTCCAGCTGCAAATAACGCGCTTGCGCGGCGATCCACGGCAACAGCAGCGCCTGCTGCCGGTTGTCCAGCCGGTTGCTGGCCGTCATGCCCAGCAGCAGCAGACGGCGATACCAGCCTCCCAGGCTGTCGCCGCCGCCGGCAACGGTCTTGCGCTCCCAACCCTGGCTTAGCGCGCAGGCGAACAGCCGGTGGCAATCCAGCCAGAAACCGCCGGGCAGCGGCGCGTAGCTGCGCGCATGCAGAGTCTGAACGTCCCAGGCGCTGGCGAAGGCCAGCGCCAGCGCCTCCTGCCGCAGCCGGCCGCCGGAAAACAGCCCGCCGCCGGCTTCCTCGCAATCGCGCGACAAGAGCTTGCAGTCCTGATGCAGCCGCAACAGCAGCGCGCGCCCCAGGCTCAAGGCCTGGCGCGCTTCGGCGCTGCCGACCGGGTCGGCCGCCCGGGCCCAGTCCTCCAGCGCGGCCGCCTGCGGCAAGATCGCGTCGCGCAGCATGCTCAGCGCCTGGCAACGCTCTTGCGGCGGCAGCGCGTAACGGGCCAGCTGGCGCAAGGTCTGCAGCCAGCGTTCGCAGGCCTGCCGCGGCTGGCGCGGCGGCTCGGCCAGCGTCTGCCGCAAAACGGCGGCCCAATCCGGCGGCGGCGCTTCATCGCCAAAAGCGTGTTCGACAGACAACTTCAACATGGAAAAACGCGGGTAGTGGAATCCAGCCGGCATCATAGCCGCCGCCGACCGGGGCAAGGACCCCGACGCCGCGGGATTATTACCATTCTCCCGGCCCCTCCGCGCAAAAAAACCGCCCGGCCTGGCGGCGGGGCGGTTCTGGCGAAGCGGGCGGCGGTTTAGGCCGACAGCTCCAGCATCAGCTTGTTGATGCGCTTGACGAAGGAGGCCGGGTCTTCCAGCTTGCCGCCTTCGGCCAGCAGCGCCTGGTCGTACAGCACCTGGGCCAGGTCGGAGGCGCGGCCTTCGTCGGTCTCGTCGGCGAGCTTTTTCACCAGCACGTGTTCCGGGTTGATTTCCAGCGTCGGCTTGCTGCCTTCCACCTTCTGGCCCGCCGCCTTGAGCATGCGCTCCAGGTGGGCGCTCATGTCGTGCTCGCCGGCCACGAGGCAAGCCGGGCTTTCGGTCAGACGGGCGGTGGCGCGCACTTCCTTCACCTTCTCGCCCAGCGCCTGCCGCACCTTTTCCACCACCGGCTTGGCGGCTTCTTCCACCTGCTTCTGGGCTTCCTTGTCGGCTTCGTCTTCCAGCGCGCCCAGGTCCAGAGCGCCCTTGGCGACCGATTGCAGCGGCTTGCCGTCGAACTCGAACAGCGAACCCACCACCCACTCGTCGACGCGGTCGACCAGCAACAGCACTTCCACGCCCTTCTTCTTGAACACTTCCAAGTGCGGGCTGTTCTTGGCGGCGGCCAGGGTGTCGGCGGTGATGAAGTAGATCTTGTCCTGGCCTTCCTTCATGCGGCCCACGTAGTCGGCCAGCGATACCGTCGGCTCCTCGCCGTCAGAGGCGGTGGAGACGAAGCGCAGCAGCTTGGCGATGCGCTCCTTGTTGGCGTGGTCTTCGCCGGTGCCTTCCTTCAGCACCTGGCCGAATTCCTTCCAGAACGCGGCGTACTTCTCCGGCTGGTTGGCGGCCAGGTCTTCCAAGAGGCCCAGCACCTTCTTGACGCAACCGTTGCGGATGGCGTCGATGTCCTTGGATTCCTGCAGGATTTCGCGCGAGACGTTCAGCGGCAGATCGTTGCTGTCGATCACGCCGCGCACGAAGCGCAGGTAGTGCGGCATCAGTTTTTCGGTGTCTTCCATGATGAAGACGCGGCGCACGTACAGCTTGACGCCCTGCTTGCGCTCGCGGTCCCACATGTCGAACGGCGCGCGCGACGGGATGTACAGCAGCTCGGTGTATTCCTGGCGGCCTTCGACACGGGCGTGGCTCCAGGCCAGCGGCTCGGTGAAGTCGTGGGCGACGTGCTTGTAGAATTCGTGGTACTGCTCTTCGGTGATGTCGTTCTTGCTGCGGGTCCACAAGGCGGAGGCGGAGTTCACCGCTTCCATCTCGTCGCTGACGACGACTTCGCCGTTTTCGCCGTAGCTGTTGCCCTTCTTCATCTCGATCGGGATCGAGATGTGGTCGGAATACTTGCGGACGATGCCCTTGAGCTTCCAGTCGTTGAGCAGCTCGTCTTCGCCTTCTTTCAGGTGCAGCACGATTTCGGTGCCGCGAGCGGCCTTCTCCACCTGCTCCAGCGTGTACTCGCCGGCTCCGTGCGATTCCCAGCGGGTGGCGACGGCGTCGCCGGCGCGACGGGTGGTCAGCGTCACCTTGTCGGCGACGATGAAGGCGGAGTAGAAGCCCACGCCGAACTGGCCGATCAGGTTGGCGTCCTTCTTGGCGTCGCCGGACAGTTGCTCGAAGAAGGCCTTGGTGCCGGACTTGGCGATGGTGCCGATGTTGGCGATCACTTCGTCGCGGCTCATGCCGATGCCGTTGTCGGCGATGGTGATGGTGCGGGCCTCGCTGTCGAAGCCGATGCGGATTTTCAGATCCGGGTCGTTTTCGAACAGTTCCGGCTTGGCCAGTCCCTCGAAACGCAGCTTGTCGGCGGCGTCGGAGGCATTGGAGATCAGTTCACGCAGGAAGATTTCCTTGTTGGAATACAAGGAGTGGATCATCAGCTGCAGCAGCTGTTTCACTTCGGTCTGAAAACCCAGGGTTTCTTTCTGTGCACTCATGGTCATCAATGTTCATGGGGTTGGCGATACTGGCCAGATGGTGGCGGGAAAAACCATTTCAAGACCCCATGGGCAAAGAGGTCGCCATGAAAAAAACCCGACGCGGCGGGGCCGGGTCGGGCTGGATTGGATGCGCCAGCGTCAGGCTCAGACCGAGCTGGCCGACATCTGCGACTGGATGTAGTTTTGCAGGCCGACCATGCCGATCAGCTTGAGCTGCTGCTCCAGCCAGTGGGCGTGGTCGTTTTCGGTTTCTTCCAGCAGCACCATCAGCGCGTCGCGGGTAACGTAGTCGCGCACGCTTTCGCAGTGGGCGATCACTTCCTTGAGCAGCGCGCCGACGCGGTATTCCACCTGCAGGTCGCTCTCCAGCATGGCCTTGACGTCCTGGCCCACCACGATGGGCACGCGCTTGGCCACGTCCGGCTTGCCTTCCAGGAACAGGATGCGGGCGATCAGCACCCGGGCGTGTGACAACTCGTCCTCGCGCTCGTGGTCGATGCGCTGGAACAGCTTTTCCAGACCGAAGTCGCTGTACATCTCGGCGTGCACGAAATACTGGTCGGCGGCGGACAGCTCCTCGGCCAGCAGCTGGTTGAGCAGTTCTATCGTCTTGGGATGGCCTTGCATCGCGAATCCTGTTCTTGTTCTGGGAAATAACCCTGATTGTAGCCCGAATCAGCCGCCAATACCGTCCTGGCGAAAATAATCCGGGCTGGCCAGGATCAGCGCAGCAGCAACACGCCCTGGTAGAAGGCGAAAGACAGCAGCCAGGCCAGGCCCACCGACCAGACCACCGACAGGCCGGTGAACAGCCGGCTCCGGGACTCGCGATACACCGCGGCCACCGTCGACACGCACGGCACGTAGACCAGGGTGAAGATCAGGAAGCTCATCGCCGATGCCCAGTCCAGATGCTGCATCAGCACCGCGCCCAGTCCGGACTCGGACACGCCGTACACCACGGCCAGGCTGCCCAGCAGGATTTCCTTGGCGATGAAGCCGAACAGCAGCACCACGGCCAGTTCGTGACGGATGCCCACCGGGTCGAGCAGCGGCGAGAGCGCGCTGCCCAGCGCGTCGGCCAGCGTCTTGTTCTCTCCGGCCGGAATGTGCGTCACCAGCCACACCAGCACCACGCCGGCCAGAATGAAGGTGGACGCCAGTTGCAGGAAGGCGCGCACCTCGCCCAGCGCCCGCGCCAGAAGATGGCCGAGACCCGGCAGACGGTAAGGCGGCACCTCCAGCAGGAAGGCCTCGTTGCCCTGGTAATAGCGCTTGAACAGCCAGGCGGTGAAAAAGGCCACGGCGAAGCTGAGCAGATAGAAGGCCATCAGCACCCACGGCGCTTGCTGCGGGCTGAACAGCACGCCGGCGAAGAACACCACCACTTGCAGGCGCGCCGAGCACATCGAGAACGGAATCACCAGCATGGTCAGCAGGCGCTGCTTGCGGTCGCGCAGCACGCGGGTGCCCAGCACCGCCGGCACATTGCAGCCAAAGCCCATCAGCTGCATCACCAGCCCGCGGCCGTCCATGCCCAGCCGCGACATCAGCGCGTCGGTCAGGTAGGCGGCGCGGGCCAGATAGCCGCAATCCTCCACCACCGCCATCAGCACGAAAAAGACGAGCAGGATGGGCACGAAGGTCAGCACCGTGCTCACCCCCTGCCAGATGCCGTCGATCAGCAGGCTCTCCAGGATGGGCGGCAGCGGCAGGCCGGACAGCCAGCTGTCCTTGATCCAGTCCAGCCCGGCGCCGGCCAGGTCCTGCAGCGGCGTGCCGATCTGGTAGGTCAGGTTGAACACCAGCGCCATCATCGCCAGGAACAGCGGCAAGCCGAGCCAGGGGTGCATCATCCAGCGGTCGATTTTTTCCGTGACCTGCGGCGGCAGTTGCGCCGGCAGCGACCAGCTGCCGTCCAGCGTCCGGCGCGCGGCGGCGATGGCCGCATCGGTTTCCGGCACCGCCGAGAGATCGGCGTGAACCGCCGGCGTCTGGCGATTGGCCAGCTGGTTGAGCTGTTCCATCAGCCTGGGCCAGCCCTCCATCCGTCGCGCCGACACCAGCGCCACCGGCGCGCCCAGCCGCGCGGCCAATTCGTCCAGATCCAGCTGCACGCCCAGCTGGCGCGCTTCATCGGCCATGTTCAGCACCACGAGGCACGGCAAGCCGCTGGCCAGCAGCTGCAGCGCCAGCGGCAGCTGGCGATCCAGCTGGCAGGCGTTGAGCACCAGGATGGCGCCGTCGAAGGCGGTGGCCAGCAGCACGTCGCGCACCACCGCCTCGTCGTCGCTGTAGCCGGTCAGGTCGTTGACGCCGGGCAGGTCGATCAATTCGACCATGCTGCCGCCCAGCAGCAGCCGCGAGCTGACCAGTTCCACGGTCAGGCCCGGCCAGTTGCCTACCCGCTGCGACATGCCGGTGAGGCGATTGAACAGGGTGGACTTGCCGGTATTGGGCAAGCCGATCAGGGCGAACCGCTTCATGCTTCCGACCTCACCTGGATGGCGCAGGCCAGGCTGCGGCGCAGCAAAAAGCGGGTGGCGCCCACTTCCAGCAACAAAGGCCCGCCAAAAGGCGCGATCTGCCGCAGCCGGAAGCGGCTGCCCGGCACCAGGCCAAAGGCGGCGACGCGACGCATGGCGTCAGGCCCCAGGTCCAGCGAGGCGACCACGCCGCGCTGCCCCGCCGGAAATGCATCCAGAGAGAACATCAGAATCCCCTAATCAATAACGCGAACAATTTTCATTAGTATATCGAATGCCATCGCGGCCGCCTGCGGCAGATTGTCGCAATCTGTTGATCGCTTGACCTCCATCAAGGCCATGCGGCCGGCTTATGACGCGGCAATCCTCGCATTTTCAATAGCCTGCGCGCGCGCTAAACGGGTAAAATCGAGGCATTGCACTATAAACCATCCGGGTCAAAGACTATGAGCATCAAATCGGACAAGTGGATCCGCCGCATGGCGGCCGACCACGGCATGATCGAACCGTTCGAATCCAACCAGGTCAAGGTGCTGGACGGCCAGAAGGTGATTTCCTACGGCACCTCCAGCTATGGCTACGATATCCGCTGCGCCGATGAATTCAAGGTATTCACCAATATCAACAGCACCATCGTCGATCCGAAAAACTTCGACCCCAATTCCTTCGTCGAGGTCTCCGGCAAGGGCTATTGCATCATTCCGCCCAACAGCTTCGCCCTGGCGCGCACCGTGGAGTACTTCCGCATCCCGCGCAGCGTGCTGACCGTCTGCCTCGGCAAATCCACTTACGCCCGTTGCGGCATCATCGTCAACGTCACCCCCTTCGAGCCGGAATGGGAAGGCTACGTGACGCTGGAGTTCTCCAACACCACTCCGCTGCCGGCCAAGATCTACGCCAACGAGGGCGTGGCGCAAGTGCTGTTCTTCGAATCCGACGAAGTCTGCGACGTGTCCTACGCCGACCGCGCCGGCAAGTACCAGGGCCAGGTGGGCGTCACCCTGCCGCGCCCGTAAGGCCATCCGCCCCGCCGGCGGCGGGGCGCGTCTTTCCCACTCATCTGGTTTCCCCATGCAGCCCAGCCGGCTTCTGCAACTGGAACAACATCTGGCCATGGCCGGACAGCGCTTCGAAATCGTGCTGGTGCCCGGCCTCTACGACAGCGACGTCGACCACTGGCAATCGCACTGGCAGCGCCGCTTTCCCTTCTGGCGGCGGGTGACGCTGCGCAACTGGAGCGAACCCGACATCCTGCGCTGGAGCGACGCCATCCGCCGTTGCCTGGCCGATTGCCGGCAGCCCGCCGTCCTGGTCGGCCACAGCATGGGCGCGCTGGCCAGCGCCCGCTTCGCGGCGGAGCAGCCGGAGCAGGTGGCCGGGCTGATGCTGGTGGCGCCGGCCGAACCGGCGCGCTTCGAACTGGAGGAGATGGTGCCCGCCGCCGCGCTGCCCGCGCCCAGCGTGCTGGCGGCCAGCCACGACGACCCGCTGCTGCGCTTCTCCAGCGCCCGCGATTGGGCCGCGCGCTGGGGCAGCCGGCTGGAAGATCTGGGCGAGGCAGGACACGTCAACAGCGAAGCCGGCTTCGGCCCGTGGCCGCACGGGCTGGACATCCTGGCGCGGCTGATCGATTCCCTGCCCTGACACGCGAAAGGCCGGTCATCCAGACCGGCCTTGTTCTTGCCCCTCGTTCCCGGGCGGCGTCCTTCTCCTTAGCGTTCCGGAAAACGCGCCAGAAACCAGCACACCGCCAGCAAATCGGCGCTGCCGCCGGGGCTCAGATGGCGAGCGATCAGATCGTCGTCCAGCGCCCGCAACCAGGCCCTGCCCGCCTCGCCGCGCGCGCCGCCGGCCGCCAGCCGCGCCCTGGCCGCATCCTGCACGTAGCGCAAACCTGCCAGCCCGCCGCGCGCCACCAGATTGCTGTCCCGGTTATGCGCCAGCAACAACAGCAGGGACTGCAGCAGAGCCTCCTCGTCGCTCGCGCCCAGCCTGGTCAGGGCCTGATACGCCGGCAGCGCGTGCGTCCTGACCGTGGCGAAGCCGGACTCGGCCTCGCCGCGCGCGCCGGTCAGCCCGTACTGGCGGAACTGGCGTTCGCCGGCGCTCCGCGCTTCGCCGCCGCCGGCCAGTTCGCGGGCGGCGAGGCCCGCGCACATCGCCGCCGTCTCGGCGCACAAGCCCTGCTGGCTCAGCCGCAGGCCGCGGCCGTGCAGCCGGCCGGCGGCCACGCACAACAGGCCGAAGGCGAAAATGCCGCCCTTGTGGGTGTTGACGCCGCCGGTGGCGGCCAACATGGCGCGCTCGCACGCCAGCCCCAGCGGCCGCGCGGCCGCCAGCGCCGCCCCGGCGCTCCGCCGCGCCAGGCGCTCGCCCAGCGCGACGAAGCGCGGCAGAAAGGGCCCGATGGCGGCGATGCTGGCTCGGAAAGTGGAGGAATCCATATCGCGGTGCGCGCCGCTGTTGCGCCCGTCCACCAGACCGGGCTTGGGCGTCAGCGCCACCTCCCGCTCCAGCGCCTGCGCGGCCAGCGCGCCCACCGCGTCGGCCAGGCTCAGGCCCAGCGCGGCGGCCTCAGGCCAGCTGCGGGTTTCGCTGGAATGCATCCACCTTCTCCTCTATCGCGCGCAACAGCTCCGGCAACGGATGGCGTCGGCTGCGGCTGCAGGCGTGCGCCGCTTCGCCGCACAGCAGGCAGCGGCGCGGCGGCAGACCCAGTTCGCCGCGCGACAGCGCGCCCGCCCCGGCCAGCACGTCCAGGTCCCACAACCGGCCCAGCGGGTGCTCGTCCTCCAGCCGCGCCAGCCGGCGCTTGAGCGCCTCCGGCTGGGCATTGACGGCGAACAGCGCCTCCGGCCCGGTGGGCAGCCACAGCGTCTCCCGCTCCACCGCCGGCCACACCTCCTCGCTCAGGACATGCTCCAGCGCGGCCAGCGCCGCCAGCATCACCCGCCGCGCGCGCAGGCCGGCCTTGCGCGGGCCGGGGCTGACCAGGGTCAGCGACACCAGCGGCAGCTCGCGGCGGCGCAACAGCGCCCGCTGCCGCGCCGCCCGGGCGTCCCGCGCCGCCAGCACCTCGTCCAGCCCCACCTCCCGCGGGGCGCTCATGACTTCACCTGCCGCACCACGTCGATCACGCTGCCGTCTCGGTAACGGATGACGCCGACCACGCGCTCGGTGAATTCGATGGCCTGCGGCTCGCCGGTCAGCGTCACCGCCCGCTCGCGCAGCTGTTCCACGCTCATCAGCGGCAGGCCGGCCGCGCGCAGGCGTTCGGCCACTTCCGGCCGCGCCGGATTGACCGCGATGCCGTGATCGGTGACCAGCACGTCGATGGACTCGCCCGGCGTCACCACCGTCGTCACCCGCTTCACCACGGTGGGAATGCGGCTGCGGATCAGCGGCGCCACCACGATGGTGAGGTTGGCCGCGGCGGCCACGTCGCAGTGGCCGCCGGACGCGCCGCGCATCACGCCGTCCGAGCCGGTGATCACGTTGACGTTGAAGTCGGTGTCGATCTCCAGCGCGCTGAGGATCACCACGTCCAGCAAATCGCAATAGGCGCCCTTGGACGAGGGGTTGGCGTACTCGTTAGTGGACACTTCCAGATGCTGGGGCGATTCGGCCAGCGACTGCGCCGCCTCGGCGTCAAAGCTCTGGGTATCGATCAGCGTCTTGATCAACCCCTTCTTGTGCAGGTCGACGATGCTGCCGGTGATGCCGCCCAGCGCATAGCTGGCGGCGATTCCCCGGCGCTGCATCCGCTCTTCCAGAAAGCGCGTCGCCGCGGTGGACGCCGCGCCGGAGCCGGTTTGCAGCGAGAAGCCGTCGCGGAAATAGCCGGAATGCTCGATCACGTCGGCGGCCAGCCGGGCGATCATCAGCTCGCGCGGATTGCTGGTGACGCGCGCCGCGCCGACGCTGATGCGCGACGGGTCGCCCACCTCGTCCACCTTGACGATGTAATCGACGCGGTCCTGCGAAATGCTGACCGGAACGTTGGGGAAGGCGACGATCTCGTCGGTGAGCAGCACCACCTGGCGCGCGAACTGCGCGTCCACCTTGGCGTAGCCCAGCGAGCCGCAACGCGACTTGCCGCGCGAGCCGTTGGCGTTGCCGAAGGCGTCGCAGCACGGCACGCCGAGGAAGGCGACGTCGATGTTCAATTCGCCGCTTTGCAGCAGGTGCACGCGGCCGCCGTGGGAATGGATCTGCACCGGTTTTTCCATCAAGCCGTGCGAGATGGCGTCCGCCAGCTTGCCGCGCATGCCCGAGGTGTAGATCTGGCTGATCACGCCGTTCCTGATGTGTTCGATCAGCGGCGCGTTGACGTTGAGCAGCGAGCTGGACGCCAGCGTCAGGTTCTTCAGCCCCAGCCGCGCCAGTTCGTCCACCACCAGATTGATCACCTTGTCGCCTTCGCGGAAGGCGTGGTGGAAGGAGACGGTCATGCCGTCGCGCAAACCGGCGCGGCGGATGGCTTCTTCCAGCGAGGCGCACAGCTTGCGCTCGCGCTTCAGTCGCGGGTCGGCGAGATGAGGCGCGGCGGCGTTGGCGCCGGCGAAGGGGCGCAGTTCGCCCAGTTGCGGAAACTGGGCCGACAGTTGTTGGATGGTATGCATGTGGCTACCCGTTCGGTTAGCGGCGCGCGCCGCAGGCCTCGGCGCGCTGCAGCGTGCGCCGGGCGTGGTTGACGATGGGGGCGTCTATCATCTTGCCATTGAGGGCGATCGCGCCCAGGCCGTCGCGTTCGGCGGCCTCGGCCGCGGCGATCACCCGGCGGGCGTAATCGACGTCCTCCTCGCTTGGCGCGTAGGCCTGGTGCAGCAGTTCGATCTGGCGCGGATTGATCAGCGACTTGCCGTTGAAGCCCAGCTTGCGGATCAGCGCCACCTCGCGCAGGAAGCCGGCTTCGTCGTTGACGTCGGAATACACCACGTCGAAGGCGTCGATGCCGGCGGCGCGGGCGGCGTGCAGCACCGCGCAGCGGGCGTAGAACAGCTCGGTGCCGTCGCCGCGCTCGGTCTGCATGTCCATCACGTAGTCGAAGCCGGCCAGCGCGATGCCGATCAGCCGCGGCGAGGCCATGGCGATGGAGACGGCGTTGACCACGCCTGAGGCCGATTCGATCGCCGCCATCAGCCGGGTGCTGCCGACTTCGCGCCCGCAGTCGCGCTCGATGCGCTCGACGTGGCGCTCCAGCTCGTGCACGTCGGCCGCGCTGTCGGTCTTGGGCAGACGCACCACGTCCACGCCGCCGCGCACCGCGGCTTCCAGATCTTTCAGGCCGAACGGCGTGTTGAGCGGGTTGATGCGCACCACGGTTTCGATGTCGCGATAGGCCGGGTTCTGCAGGGCGTGGAACACCAAGAGCCGCGCCGAATCCTTCTCGCGCAGCGACACCGCGTCCTCCAGGTCGAACATGATGGAATCGGGGCGATAGACGAAAGCGGTGGACAACATCGCGGCGTTGGAGCCGGGCAGGAACAACATGCTGCGGCGCAGTTTCATGACAGTTTCTCCCAATCCAGGCGCTCGCAGCCTGCGCCGCGCAGCACGGCGGCCTGCAGCCGGGCGCGGATGGCGCAGTCGAGCGCGCCCTTGTCTTCGATGACGATCAGGCCGGACTCCACGCCCAGCCGGGCCAGCGTTTCGTCCACCACCTGGCGGATCTGCCGGCCGAACTGCTTGATCACTTCGCTTTGCAGCGCCACCTCCAGCCCGCCGTCGGGGTTGGGCGACACCTTGACCTGCAAATCGCTGGATTCCAGCGTGCCGGCGATGGCCGGCTTGACGATGTTCATGATGCGTTTCCTGTGCAAAGAAGAATGAAGGCCCGCGCCGCGGCTCAGCCGTAGCGCTCGGGATCGGGATGCGGGTCCTCGGCGTAAGCCGTGAGCAGGTGCCTGAGCGTGGAGGCCGGCACCAAGGGTTCGATGGCGAGAAAATCGCGGCGCGCCAGCAGCCGCCGCACTTCGGAGGCCGATACCGCGCGGCCGCCCTGCCGGGCGCGCGGCATCTCCACCACCGCCACCGGCGGCGCCTCGGACGCGGCCTGTTGCAGCCAGTGGCGCATGTCCTTGTTGTACTTGTTGGTGACCGGGCAGAACGGCTCGGTGCCGACGTAGCGATGGCTGATGCCCAGCGCCGGAGCGATGCGCTCGCGGAACAGCAGCAGGTCGATGGCGGTGTGGCAGTGCGCCGCCAGGCCCTTTTCCTTGAGGAAGTAGCAGGGAAAGGTGGCGCGCGAAATCATGTATTCCGAGCCGTGGTGCAGCGTGAGATTGGGAATGCCGGCCAGCCCCTGGCGCACCAGCTCGAAACGCTCGGCGTAGGGGAAGGCCGACACGTCCTCGCGCACCACGAACACGTGCAGCCAGTCGCAATCGGCCGCCGCCTGTTCGGCCAGGTAACGGTGGCCGCGGGTGAAGGGATTGGCGTTCATCACCACGCAGCCGGTGCGATTGCTCGGCTGGCGCAGCATGCGCAGCCGGCTGCAATAGCGGCTGATCGCCACCGGGCTGTTTTCCATCAGCACCGCCAGCCCGGGCGCTTCCGCCAGCGGATAAAAGCCGCAGCCGGCGAAAAAGGCGGCGCTCTCCGGCCGGGTGTAGAGAAACAGCTGGAAATGGCCGCGCTCGGCCGCCAGTTGCACCGCCTCGTTGACCAGGGTCAGGCTCAGCGCCTCGCCGCGCAGCGCCGGGGCGATGGCCACGCACTTGATGACGCTGCCGGCCAGCCCGGCGCAGGCCGCCAGTTGGCCGTCCAGCCAGGCGGCGACGAAAACCTCGACGTCGTCGTCCGGCGCCAGCTGGCAATCGGCCAGCAAGCCGCGCGCCGCCTGGAGGCCGGCGTGGTCCGCGCGCGGATCGATGATCTGGAATTCGACTTCGGACATGGCCGCCGCCCG
The DNA here is from genome assembly GCA_002213445.1 of Xenophilus sp. AP218F. Classification (GTDB taxonomy): domain Bacteria; phylum Pseudomonadota; class Gammaproteobacteria; order Burkholderiales; family Chromobacteriaceae; genus Chromobacterium. The sequence goes on from NJIE01000009.1 coordinate 43,153, forward strand.
CCTGGCCATCGCCGCTCAGGCCGCCTCGGCCACCACGCGGTTGCGCAGCCGGCCGATGCGTTCGATTTCCACCTCCACCACGTCGCCGTGCTGGAGAAACAGCGGCGGCGTCCGCTTCTTGCCCACCCCGCCGGGCGAACCGGTGAGGATGACGTCGCCGGCGGCCAGTTCGGTGAAGGCGCTGATGTAGGCGATCAGCCTGGGCACGCTGTGCACCATATTGCCGGTATGGTCGTCTTGCACCATCCGCCCGTTGAGGTAGGTGCGTATCGTCAGCGCCTGCGGATCGGCGATTTCGTCGCAGGTCACCATCCATGGGCCGAAGGCGCCGGTCTGCCGCCAGTTCTTGCCGGCGGTGAACCAGGTGTGCTGCCAGTCGCGCGCCGAACCGTCCATATAGCAGCTGTAGCCGGCGACGTGCGCCAATGCCTCCGCTTCCGGAATGCGAAAACCGCCCTTGCCTATCACCACCGCCAGCTCGCCTTCGTAATCGAATTCATTGCTGAGGCTGGGCTTGATCACCGGGCAGAAGTGGCCGGTCTGGGAGTCGGCGAAGCGCACGAACAGCGTCGGCGCGCTATTGGTTTCGTTGAACTCCTGGCGCTTGGCGGCGTAATTCATGCCGGCGCACAGAATCTTGCCCGGCTGCTCGATCACCGGCAGGAAGGCGATGTCGCCCAGCGCGTGATCGGCCGGCTCGGCGAGAAAGGCGCGCGCCTCGTCCAGCGCGCCGGCCGCCAGCAGCGACTTCAGATCGGGGTAGCGCCCGCCCAGGCGGCGGCCCAGGTCCACCATGCCGTCATCGCGGCAAAAACCATAACTGCGAACCTGGTCGCGAACGATAAAACTGCTCAATTTCATAACAGCCTCCGGCCGGGCGTTTTCAACCCGCTGCGTGTTTCCAATGAAGGGCTTGGCCTTGATGCAGGCGGCGGCGCGACGCGCGGCGGCCTGTGGTCCGCTGCCGAATCTACTGCCGCGCCCCGCGGAAAAACGTGACCGAAATCAAACCGGAAACGAGGTTTTTATGAATTAAAACCACTCAAGAAATTTAATCGCGGTTTTTATGTTTTAAATGCTCTTTATTCACCCAAGCCTTTGATAAGGCTGAAATATGGCAGATATTCGCGCTTAAAATCCCGCGCTTCGCCAAACGCCGGCGGCGCGGTCAAAGCAATATCGAACCGCTTGCCAGAAGGAAACCCGCCATGCTCGCCCGCTCCCCCGCCGACCACGCCCACGCCGTCTCGACCCACTTGCAGGAATTCGACGTATTGAGCGACCCGCTGCTCAACAAGGGCACCGCCTTCAGCGAGGAGGAGCGGGACGCGCTGCGCCTGCACGGCCTGCTGCCGCCCTCGGTGCAAACGCTGGAGGAGCAAGTGGCCAGGCGGCTGGCCGCGCTGCGCGCCCTGCCCGGCGACCTGGAACGCTACGTGATGCTGCGCGAGTTGCAGGACAGCAACGAAACGCTGTTCTACGCCATCCTCACCGACCATATCGAAGAGCTGCTGCCGCTGATCTACACCCCCACCGTCGGCCAGGGCTGTCAGCAGTTCAGCCACCTGTATCGCCGGCCGCGCGGCCTGTTTCTCAGCTATCCGCACAAGGATCTGATCCCCTCCATCCTGTCCCACCCGCGCTTCGACGCGGTGGAGGCCATCGTGGTCACCGACGGCGAACGCATTCTGGGCCTGGGCGATCAGGGCGCCGGCGGCATGGGCATTCCGATCGGCAAGCTGGCGCTCTACGTCGGCTGCGGCGGCCTGCATCCGGCCGCCACGTTGCCGATCACGCTGGACGTGGGCACCGACAACCAGGCCAATCTGGACGACCCGCTCTACATCGGCTGGCGGCACCAGCGCGTGCGCGGCCAGGAATACGACGACTTCATCGCCGCCTTCGTCGCCGCGGTGAAGGCGCGCTGGCCGCACGTGCTGCTGCAATGGGAGGACTTCGCCAAGCACAACGCCACCCGGCTGCTGGAGCGCTATCGCGACGAGCTGTGCACCTTCAACGACGACGTGCAAGGCACCGCCGCCATCGCCACCGGCACGCTGCTGGCGGCGGTCCAGGTCACCGGCGCGCCGCTCACCGAACAGCGCATCGTGGTGTTCGGCGCCGGCTCCGCCGGCTGCGGCATCTCGGCGCTGCTGCGCCAGGCCTTGCAGGACGCCGGCCTTGACGCCGCAGAGGCCGCGCGCCGCTTCTACCTGGTGGACCGCGACGGCCTGCTGGCCGAAGGGCTGACCGATCTCGACAACCTGCAACCGTTCCAGCGCGGCTTCGCGCAGCCGGCAGAAGCCGTGGCGGGCTGGCCGCGCGGCCAGGGCGGCGGCATCGGCCTGCTGGAAACGATCCGCCAGGCGCGGCCGACGGCGCTGATCGGCGTCTCCGGCCAGCCCGGCGCGTTCGATGAGGAAGCGGTCCGCGAAATGGCACGCCACTGCCGGCGGCCCATCATCTTCCCGCTATCCAACCCCACCTCCCGCGCCGAAGCCGCGCCGGCCGACCTGATGCGTTGGAGCGACGGCCGCGCGGTGATCGGCACCGGCAGCCCCTTCCCGGCCTTCGAGCGCGACGGAGAAGCCTTCAAGGCCGATCAGACCAACAATTCCTACATCTTCCCCGGCCTTGGCCTTGCCGCCATCGCGCTGCGCATCCCGCGCATCACCGACAGCCTGTTCATGGCCGCGGCGCGAGCGGTGGCGGCCATGTCGCCAGCCCGCCACAATCCGCGCGCCAACCTGCTGCCGCCGGTGGGCGAACTGCGGCGGGTGTCCTATCACGTGGCGCTGGCGGTGGGGCTGCAGGCCTTCCGCGAAGGCCTGCTCGCCGCCGACATCACCCAGGACGAAATCGAGCATCGCATCCGCGCCAAGGTCTGGACGCCGCGCTACGCGCCGCTGCATCGCGCGGCGTCCTGAAAAAAACGGGATGCTTCTGATCAGGATCAGTTTGCGGCGCGGCGCAGAGCGGCGTTTTGGCTTTACCATACGCAGACGAGCTTCGCCGCCCCCACCAGGAACACCACAGGCATGAACCGACTTCTGACCCGCGCCCGGCGGGCCTCCTTCCAGACCAAGACCTTCTTGCTGCTGCTGTGCGTGTCCTTCGTCCTGTCGCTGGTGGTCGGCCAGTACGTCTACAGCTGGATGAACGACAATCTGCACAAGCAGATCGCCATCCGCGCCCAGGTGCAGGCGCAGCAGATCGCCAACATCCAGGACGTGGTGGCGGCGGTGGAGCGGCGCGACTCGGCGACGCTCAACCGCCTGATCGCGCCCCTGAAGGCGGTATCCGACGCCAACTTCATCGTCATCGGCGACAAGGACGGCCGCCACCTGATGCACACTGATCCCAACGTGCCGGTGGGCAGCCCGATGCTGGGAGGCGACAACTACCCGGTGCTGCACGACGGCAAGGTGCTGACTACGCTGCGAAACGGCTCGCTGGGGCTGTCCTGGCGAGGCAAGGCGCCGATCCGGGACGCGCGCGGCGACATCGTCGGCGTGGTGTCGGTGGGCTATCTGCAATCGCATATCGAAAACCGCATCCGCGACCAGTTCACCCCCTTCGTCGTCATGCTCTGCGCGGCGCTGCTGGTGCTGTTCGCCTGCGCCTGGCTGTTCGCCACCGGCATCAAGCGCCAGATGTTCAATCTGGAGCCGATGGAGATCGCCCGGCTGGTGCGCCAGCAGGACGCGATGTTCGAGTCGATTTACGAGGGCGTGATTTCCATGGACGTGGAGCGTCGCCTGATAGCCATCAACCGCGCCGCGCGCGAAATGCTGGAGCTGGACCGCTCGCCGCAGGAAATGACGGGCCTGAAGCTGGACCTGCTGCTGCCGGACAGCCCCTTCCTGCTCGCCGGGCCCGAGGACAAGGACGTCATCGACGAAATCTGCCTGTTCGGCGACCTGCAGGTCATCGCCAGCCGGGTGGGCATCCACATCGACGGCAAGCTGCATGGTTGGGTGATCAGCTTCCGCCGCAAGGACGACATCAGCTCGCTGAGCCTGCAGCTCAGCCAGGTCAAGCGCTACGCCGACAATCTGCGCGTGATCCGCCACGAACACCTGAACTGGATCTCCACCCTGTCCGGGCTGCTGCACATCAAGGCCTACGACGAAGCGATGAAGCTGGTGCAGTCGCACTCGGAAATCCACCAGCAGGTGCTGGACTACATCTCGCGCGCCTTCGGCAATTACCAGCTGTGCGGACTGCTGATCGGCAAATACTACCGGGCGAGGGAAATGGGGCTGGAGCTGGAGTTCGATCCGGGTTGCCGGCTGGAGGCCCTGCCGGCGACGCTGACCGACGTGGAGTGGATGTCCATCATCGGCAATCTGCTGCACAACGCCTTCGAGGCCACGCTGGATAGCGGCCTGCCTGAACGCAAGATCGTGCTCTACATCTCCGACGAGGGCGAAGACCTGATCATAGAGGTGGCCGACAAAGGCCCGGGGGTGGACCCGGCGCTGCGCGACCGCATCTTCGAGCGCGGCGTCAGCCGTCACGGCGGCGCCGACCGCGGCATCGGCCTTTACCTGATCAACAACTACATCAAGCAGGCCGGCGGCACCATCATCGTGGAAGACAACATCCCGCACGGCGCGATCTTCACCGTGTTCGCGCCGAAGAGGAAACCGCAACATGCATAACATCGACGTACTGATCGTGGAAGACGAAACCCGGCTGGCGGAAATCCACGCCGAACTGATCCGCAAGAACCCGCGCTTTCGCGCCGTCAATTGCGCCGGCAATCTGGCCGACGCGCGCAAGCTCATCCAGGTGCTCAAGCCGCACCTGCTGCTGCTGGACAATTACCTGCCCGACGGCCGCGGCATCGAGCTGCTGGAAGACATCGTCGCCGGCGACGTGGTCACCAGCGCCATCTTCATCACCGCCGCCAACGATATGGAAACCTGCAGCAAGGCGATACGCTTCGGCGCGTTCGATTACATCATCAAGCCGGTGTCCTACGAGCGCTTGCAGATGTCGCTGGAGCGTTTCATCCGCTTTTTCGACTCGCAACACGCCAACGCCCAGGTCAACCAGCACCACATCGACGAGCTGTTCAATCTGCAATCCAAGGACTTTCGCAGCGAAAAGCCCACCAAGGGCATAGAGGAGCTGACGCTGCAAAGAATCAAGGATGCCTTTGTCCAGGCCGCCGAGGTGCACACCACCGAGAGCGTGGCGCGCAGCATAGGCATCAGCAAGACCACCGCGCGCCGCTATCTGGAATACTGCGTGGAGAACCGTTTTCTGAAGGCGGAGATCTCCTACGGCCGCATCGGCCGCCCGGAACGCGTCTACCGCCGCAACGACGCCGGCGAATGAGCAAAAGAAAAGCCCCGCAATCGCGGGGCGGTTTCGAAGCAGGCGGTGTTACTCGTCCATCTGGCTTTGCAGGTAATTCTGCAGGCCGACCTTCTCGATCAGCCCCAGCTGGGTTTCCAGCCAGTCCACGTGCTCCTCTTCGCTCTCCAGAATGTCTTCCAGCAAATCGCGGGTGACGTAGTCCTTGGCGGTTTCACAGTAGGCGATGGCTTCGCGCAGGATGGGCAGCGCGTCCAGCTCCAGTTTCAGGTCGCACTCCAGCATTTCCTTGGGCGTCTCGCCGATGTGCAATTTGCCCAGATCCTGCAGATTGGGCAGGCCTTCCAGAAACAGCACCCGCTCGATCAGCTTGTCGGCGTGCTTCATCTCGTCGATGGACTCGTGGTATTCGTGCTCGTTGAGCTTCTTCAGGCCCCAGTTCTTGTACATGCGCGCATGCAGGAAATACTGGTTGATGGCGGTAAGCTCGTTCTTGAGTATCTGGTTCAGGTACTTGATGACCTTCTTGTCGCCTTGCATGCTGTTCTCCCGAAAAATCGTCCTGCCATTATGGCACAGCGCATCTCAAGCTCAAGACAATAACCGGGGCGACAATTGACAAGACGGCTGGCGCCGTCCGAAAGGGAAGTGCGAAAATGCGGGCGCGATGCTCAGGCGACGTCCCGCGCCGCGGAGGCCGGGCCAAGTTCCATCAGCGCGTCCTTGCGCAGCTGATTGGCGCAACAGGCGCATTTGCCGCACTCGGAGGCCACGCCCAGTTCGCGGCGCAAGTCGCACATGCGGGTCGCGCCATCGTGCACGGCCTGGCGAATTTGCTTGTCGGTGACGGCGTGACACAGGCAAACGTACATGGGAATATCCTGCGCGTCGTGGTTGATAATAGTTATCATCATCATAGATTCAAACAAGAATGATTGTCAATACGAGGTAGAATCATGTCGCAATGGAAGCCCAACGCCACGGTAGCCGCCATCATCGAACGTGACGGGCGTTTCCTGATGGTGGAGGAACAAACCAGCAAGGGGCTGCGCTTCAACCAGCCGGCCGGCCACCTGGAGCACGGCGAAACGCTGGAGGAGGCCGCGGTGCGGGAGACGGCGGAAGAAACCGGCTGGCGCTTCACCCCGGAGCAGCTGGTGGGCATTTATATGGTGGATCGGGACAAGACCAGCGATATCACCTACCTGCGCTTCGCCTACTGCGGCCCGGCCGAGCCGCCGCAAGGCATGCCCAGGCTTGACGATGGCATTGTCGCCGCGCATTGGCTGACATACGATGAGATCGCCGCCCTGCAACCCCGCCTGCGCAGCCCGGTCATCCTGCAATGCCTGCAGGACTATCTGGCCGGCCAGCGCTTTCCCCTTTCCCTGGTGCGCCATCAGCGTTGACCGGCACGGGCGGCCAGAACAGGAGTTCCATGCCGCTTGCCGCCTTGCTGCTACTGCTGCTCGCCCTCCCCTGCTGGGCCGACACGCTAAACATCTGTTATCATTACCGTTGTTCCAGACACGCCAATGTCGAGATTCCGGACGAGGCCGAGCAGTGGCTGGCCCGGCGCATGGCGCAGGCTGACGACGCCGCCGGCGAGCGCGCCGCGGTCAGCGACGCGGTGACCGCTCTGTACAGCGTCGCCGCCCGCGACACCCCCATCTGGCAAGATCGCGGCGGCAATTTCCGCGACGGCCCGGCCGAAGGGCGCATGGATTGCGTCGATCACAGCAGCAACGTCACCGCGTTTCTTCGCTATCTGCAGGCCCACGGCTGGTTGCGTTTCCATGGCGTGAAGGAAGCGGCCTGGCGCGCGCCGCGGATACTCGATCTGCACTTCACCGCCGTGCTGCACGACAACGCCGCCGGCCAGGACTGGGCGGTGGACAGCTGGTTCAAGGATTTCGGGGAACCGCCCGTGGTGGTTCCCCTTTCGATTTGGATGACGGGATACGAGCCGCCGGCCGCATCCCCGCCTGCAGAGCAGGCAAGCAAAAGCAAGGAAGGAAGCTCCCCGTGACGGGTAAGAAACGCATCGTCGTCGGCATGTCCGGCGGCGTGGATTCGTCGGTGACCGCCTGGTTGTTGAAGCAACAGGGCCATGAGGTGATCGGCGTGTTCATGCAAAACTGGGAAGACGACAACGACAGCGAATACTGCTCGATCAAGCAGGACGCGCTGGACGCGATGAGCGTGGCCGACATCGTCGGCATCGACATGGAAATCGTCAACTTCGCCAAGGAATACAAGGACCGCGTGTTCTCGTACTTCCTCAAGGAATACTCCGCCGGCCGCACCCCCAATCCGGACGTGCTGTGCAACGCCGAGATCAAGTTCAAGGCCTTCCTCGACTACGCGATGGAACTGGGCGCGGACTGCATCGCCACCGGCCACTACGCGCGCAAGATGGAGAAGGACGGCACCCACTATCTGATGAAGGCGGTGGACCATACCAAGGACCAGAGCTACTTCCTGTACCGGCTGCAACAGCACCAGTTGTCCAAGGCCATCTTCCCGCTGGGCGACATCAGGAAGACCGAAGTGCGCAAGCTGGCCGAGGAGGCCGGCCTGCCCACCGCCGCCAAGAAGGACTCCACCGGCATCTGCTTCATCGGCGAGCGCCCGTTCCGCGAATTCCTGCAGCGCTATCTGCCCACCTCCCCCGGCCAGATGGTGACGCCGGAGGGCAAGGCAGTGGGCGAGCACATCGGTCTGATGTATTACACGCTGGGCCAGCGCAAGGGGCTGACCATAGGCGGTTCGCGCGACGGCAACGGCGAGCCGTGGTTCGTCGCCGGCAAGGACATTCCAGGCAACAAGCTGATCGTGGTGCAAGGCCACGACCACCCGCTGCTGCTCAAGCCGACGCTGGCGATGGCCGACCTGAGCTGGACGCTGCCCGACGCGCCGCGCCCCGGCGAATATACGGCCAAGAACCGCTACCGGATGGCCGACGCCGACTGCTCGCTGTCGCTGATCGTAGACGGCCAGGCCAGCCTCGCCTTCCGCGAGAAGCAATGGGCGGTGACGCCGGGCCAGTCGGCCGTGCTCTACGACGGCGACGTCTGCCTCGGCGGCGGCATCATCCAGTAAGCGCCAACGCGCCGCCTCCTGGCGGCGCGGCGACAAAAACGGGAGCCATCGGCTCCCGTTTTCGCATGCGGCGGATCCGGTCTGTTACGCCGCCTTCTCTTACGTCACCTTCAGACCGCGGCTGGCGAACAGCGCGCGGGCGTGGGCGGCTTGTTCCGGCGTCGGAATCGGGGTGTCGGTCAGCTCGTACTTCATGCCGAGCTTTTCCCACTTGTCGATGCCCAACTGATGGAAGGGCAGCACTTCGACGCGCTCCACCACTTCGCCCAGGCCAGCGACGAAGTCGGCCAGCCTTTCGATATCGGCGTCGCCGTCGGTGAGGCCCGGCACCAGCACGTAGCGTATCCACATCTTCTTGCCCAGGCGCTTGAGGCGCAGGGCGAAGTCCAGCGTCGGCTGCAGCGGCTGGCCGGTCAGAGCCTGGTATTTTTCCGGGTCGGAATGCTTGATGTCCAGCATCACCAGGTCCACCGGTTCGAACCACTCGTCGGGCACGCGATCGTGCAGGAAGCCCTGGGTGTCCAGCGCGGTATGCAGGCCGAAGCGGCTCTTGATCTCGCGGAACATCAGGCCGACGAATTCGTCCTGCATCAGCGGCTCGCCGCCGGAAATGGTGACGCCGCCGGCGAACTTGAGAAAGCGCGCGTAAGGCGCCACTTCGGACAAGGCCTGCTCCACCGTCACCTGGCGGCCGTTGTGCAGCTTCCAGGTATCCGGGTTGTGGCAGTACAGGCAGCGGAATTGACAGCCCGAAGTGAAAAAGACGAAGCGCATGCCGGGTCCGTCGACACCGGCGCCGCTCTCTGTCGAGTGCAGATAGCCTATGGTGTCGGTGCTGATAGCCTGAGCGGTGTAGTCGGCGGCGATAGGTGGGGTCATGCCTTGCGTCTCCTGATATTCAAATAAAGCGGGGCGTCCCGTCTGGGAAGCCCCGCTGTTGCAACATTGCTGCTGATTCCGGCCCGCCGGGGCCGGCCGGAACCCGGCGATTACATCTTGCCGTGGAAGGTGCGGTTGATCACGTCCAGCTGCTGTTCGCGAGTCAGCTTGACGAAGTTCACGGCGTAGCCCGACACGCGGATGGTCAGCTGCGGGTACAGTTCCGGGTGCTCCATCGCGTCCAGCAGGGTTTCGCGCTTGAACACGTTCACGTTCACGTGGAAGCCGCCGCCAGCGATGTTGCGCTCGCCGTCGCAATCGAACGGGGTGCAGTTGGCGCTGCTGAACTCGGTCGGGTGAGCCGAAGCGAAGCCGTCCAGGCAGTTGGCCAGGTTGGCGATGCGCTCTTCCGCGGTGTGGCCCAGCGCGTCCGGCGTAGCCGAAGCGGTCCAGCTGATGCCGTCCAGAGCGGAATCATACGGCAGCTTGGCAACCGAAGCACCTGCGGCCACAAAGCCCTTCACGTCGCGGCCGTTCATCGGGTTGGCGCCCGGGGAGAACGGTTCGCCGGCGCGGCGGCCGTCCGGGGTGTTGCCGGTCTTCTTGCCGTACACCACGTTGGAGGTGATGGTCAGCACCGACTGGGTCGGCTTGGAGTCGCGGTAGAAGTACGGCTGGGCCTTGATCTTGTCCATGAAGGACTGGGTCAGCCACACGGCGATGTCGTCGACGCGGTCGTCGTTGTTGCCGAACGCCGGGTAGTCGCCTTCGATCTTGTAGTCAACCGCCAGGCCTTCTTCGTTGCGGATGATGTGCACCTTGGCGAACTTGACGGCGGACAGCGAGTCGGCGGCCACAGACAGGCCGGCGATGCCGCAAGCCATGGTGCGGACGATGTCGCGGTCGTGCAGCGCCATTTCGATGCGTTCGTAGGCGTACTTGTCGTGCATGTAGTGGATGCAGTTCAGCGCCTTGACGTAGGTGGCGGCCAGCCAATCCATCATCTTCTCGAACTTCGGCATCAGCTCTTCGTAGGTCAGCACGTCGCCGGTGATCGGCTCGAAGCCCTTGGCCACCAGCGCGCCGGATTTCTCGTCGCGGCCGCCGTTGATCGCGTACAGCATGGCCTTGGCCAGGTTGGCGCGAGCGCCGAAGAACTGCATCTGCTTGCCGATCTTCATCGCGGACACGCAGCAGGCGATACCGTAGTCGTCGCCCCAGTACGGCAGCATCAGGTCGTCGTTTTCGTACTGGATGGCGCTGGTGTCGATGGATACCTTGGCGCAGAAGTTCTTGAAGCCTTGCGGGAAGCGGGTAGACCACAGCACGGTCAGGTTCGGTTCCGGCGCCGGGCCCAGGTTGTACAGGGTGTTCAGGAAGCGGAAGCTGTTCTTGGTCACCAGGGTGCGGCCGTCTTCGCCCATGCCGCCGATGGATTCGGTCACCCAGGTCGGGTCGCCGGAGAACAGTTGATCGTATTCCGGAGTGCGCAGGAAGCGGACGATGCGCAGCTTGATCACCAAGTCGTCGATCATTTCCTGAGCTTGTTCTTCGGTCAGCACGCCAGCGGCCAGATCACGCTCGATGTATACGTCGAGGAAGGTGGACACGCGGCCGAAGGACATGGCGGCGCCGTTCTGTTCCTTAACAGCGGCCAGGTAGGCGAAGTAAACCCACTGGATGGCTTCGCGAGCGTTGGCGGCCGGGCGGCTGATGTCGTAGCCGTACTTGGCGGCCATCTGACGCAGTTCGTCCAGGGCGCGGAATTGCTCGGACAGCTCTTCGCGCTGACGCATCACGTCGTCGGTGAAGGTCACGTCGTTCAGTTCGGCGAACAGCTGCTGACGTTCCTTGCGCAGGAAGTCGGTGCCGTACAGGGCTACGCGGCGGTAGTCGCCGATGATGCGGCCGCGGCCGTAAGCATCCGGCAGGCCGGTGATCACGCCGGATTTGCGGCAAGCCATGATTTCCGGGGTGTAAACGTCGAACACGCCCTGGTTGTGGCTCTTGCGATACTTTTCCCAGATTTCCTTGATGACCGGATCGAGCTTGAAGCCGAAGGCTTCCAGGCCGTTTTCAACCATGCGCAAGCCGCCATTCGGCATGATGGCGCGCTTGAGCGGAGCGTCGGTTTGCAGGCCGACGATCACTTCGTTGGCCTGGTCGATGTAGCCGGCGTCGTGAGCGGTGATGGAGGAAGCGCGGTCGGCGGATACGTCCAGCACGCCCTTGGCGCGTTCTTCCTTGAGCAGCACGCCCAGGGTATCCCACAGCTTTTTGGTACGTTCGGTAGCGCCAGCCAGGAAGCTATCGTCGCCTTCGTACGGCTTGTAGTTCAGTTGAATAAAGTTGCGGACGTCAACTTTAGTCTGCCATTCGCCGGCAGCGAAATCGCGCCACGGGTTGGCTTGAGCAGCATCGTGAGTCAGGGCATCCATCTTTGCCTCCTTAACTTGGCTAGTCCAAAAGTGTTAGATATCGAACATATAATACATTCGAAAGTGAACATAAAGCTTGATATTTATCAAGTAGCGCCTAGTGCGGCGACCATCCGTCAACAGTATAGCCGATCCCGCGCAAATCCTTGTTTTTCCTTTAAATTCAACCATCTTCGCCTGTTGCGGCGCAGCATTGCCTGTACCGGGCGCACTACATTCGAAATCGAACATGAAAAATTAAAAAAACCGCACCAGTTAGTCATGCCTGGTGCGGTTTTGTTCAACAGGAATCAGGCTTTGCCGCCGATCCCGGCCGGCGCGGCCGTGGCCGAAGCCGGCTCCGCCGCCGCTTGCGGCAAGGTATGCCGCTCCAGCAGGTAAACCACCAGGCCCACGCCCAGCGCCCCGCCGACGATATTGCCAAGCGTAGCCGGGATCATGTTGTGAATGATATCAGCGGCATTCAGGCCCGGCATATTGTGCAGCTCGGCCAGCGCGAAGAACGCCATGTTGGCGATGCTGTGCTCGTAGCCGGAAAAGAAGAACACGAACACCAGCAGCATCACCATCATCACCTTGGCCGCCTCGTTGGCCAGGCGCATCGGCACCCACACCGCCAGACAGATGATCCAGTTGCACAGCACGCCCTTCCAGAAGATCTCCAGCGAGGTGGCGTGCACCTTGTGCTCCACCACGTTGAACAGCAGATGATTCGCCGGCAAGGCGCCGAAGCCGCCGGCGCCGGCGAAGATGGCGGTGAAAGCCAGCACGCCGATCAGGTTGCCTATATATACGGTCGGCCAGCTGCACAGCAAGGCGCGCGGCGTCGCGCGTCCGGTCAGCGCGCCGACGGTGAAATACATGATGTTGCTGGTGAACAGCTCCACCTTGCACACGATGATGCTGACCAGCGCCACGCCGAAAAAGCCGGAGACCGCGACGTAGTAGCCCGGCGAGCCCGCGGCGAAGAACACCTGCCCCAGCTTCAGGCTCACCGCCAGCACCACGGCGATCAGCGCGCCGGCCATCGCCGAGCTCAGCAGATAGCGTCCCGGCTCCTTATATAGTACCGCCTGCTTGGAAGCAGCCTCGCCAGCGACGTAGGCAAGTGTGGAAGGATGACTCATGTTCGTTTCTTTTCAGATGATTGCGATAGTAGGAAGCGCCGACTGGAGCCAAGGCCTTGAAATTTCAGCCGCGCGCCAGCCCTGCTAATTGGTTCGGAAAAATTTTATGTTCGTTTAGGCACATTTGTGTTTGATAACAATCAACAGACTCCGGGCTTTTCTGCCCCCAGGCCGCTTTGCCGCCCAAAAAAACCACGCAAGCGCTGACTTCCGCTTCGTCGCGCCCCGCCCCCTCTCGCCTGCCGCACCTGCCGCCAATCCGGCTTGGCCTATTGTTTGAAGCCCATTCCCCCTCATTTTTCAAGAATTAATTCGAACATTAAATTTTTCATTCATGATCATTTGTTTTCGATTTCGAACATTTTTAGCAGGCAAAAGCACCCTCCCGAATCGGCCCGTGAGAATTTTTTCATCAATTTCCCACGGCAAACCGCCTGCGAACACCCTACCCTCGCCCCCAGCTCGGCGCGCCTGCCAAAACGCCGCAACAACGGAAAAAATGCCTATTTATCAGTGCTTTAATTTAAAAATGGCGCCGATTATATGACAAAAAATTAACAATGTCTGCATTTTTGACCTTCTTCGCCGCTCGGCCCCTGGAAGTCGCCGACGATGCTCTGCAGGCGTTTAAGAGAATTTCAATCAACCGAGCAAGCACTCGGACCGTCTTGGCCGCCACAGCTGCGCCGGTCGAATTCTGAAATTTCACAAACTGGATATAAATTGCCTTATTTTAAATATTTTTGGCGTTTTTTTAATTAAAAAAGCATATTTTATTTATAAAATTTCAATAATTGCATGTTTTTTTTAGAGCACATTTGCAAAAACCCTGCTTCCGGCATGTTCGTTTGTTCATTTGGCTACAAAATTATCTTGATTAGAATCAACTGATGTTCTTAAATGTGTACCTGGTCGGCTACAAAGCCCATTACGATGTGCAGCAACAAACCGAGAGACTTCTCGCCGGATAGCCAGATGGACACTTCCTCTAGGACATTCGGAATCGAAAGTTGACGGCGGCAGGGCCAGCCCTGATGCAAGGTTTACAGAAGCGGGCTGGCGCAAGGCGAAAACCAGGCCGCCACGCTTCAAATACAAAATTGTTTTCACGATCTGAAGGCGTTTAATCATGTCTCAAGCTATTGCAAGCTCCTCGTCCCAGGCCGGCACCTCCGGCTGGACCAAGCACGACACCGTCTGGATGCTCGGCCTTTACGGCACCGCCATCGGCGCGGGCGTACTGTTCCTGCCGATCAACGCCGGCATCGGCGGCCTGTGGCCCCTGATGCTGATGGCCATCCTGGCCCTGCCGCTGACCTTCTTCGCGCACCGCGGCCTGACCCGCTTCGTGCTGTCCGGCAGCAAGGAAGGCGCCGACATCACTGAAGTGGTGGAAGAACACTTCGGCGTGGGCGCAGGCAAGATCATCACCCTGCTCTACTTCTTCGCCATCTACCCGATCCTGCTGATGTACAGCGTGGCCATCACCAACACCGTGCTGTCCTTCCTCAACCACCAGTTGCACATCTCGGTGGGCGATGGCATCGCCACCCGCGCCATCTTCTCGCTGGCGCTGATCCTGGGCCTGATGTCCATCGTGCGTCTGGGCGGCCAGGTCATCGTCAAGGCGATGAGCATCCTGGTGTACCCGTTCGTTATCGTGCTGATGATGCTGGCCCTGTACCTGATCCCGCAATGGAGCTCCGCCGCCATCGACCACGCCGGCAGCCTGTCCGACGCCCTGTCCAACGGCGCGTTCTACAAGACCCTGTGGCTGGCCATTCCGGTCATGGTGTTCTCGTTCAACCACTCCCCGATCATCTCGTCCTTCGCCGTTGACCAGCGCAAGCTGCATGGCGACGACGCCGAGCAAGCTTCCAGCCGCGTGCTGATCCGCGCTCACATGATGATGGTTCTGACCGTGATGTTCTTCGTGTTCAGCTGCGTATTCAGCCTGAGCCCGGCTGACCTGGCTGCCGCCAAGGCCCAGAACATCTCCATCCTGTCCTACCTGGCCAACCACTTCCAGAACCCGATCATGGCCTGGGTGGCTCCGATCATCGCCATGGTCGCCATCAGCAAGTCCTTCCTGGGCCACTACCTGGGCGCCAAGGAAGGCTTCAACGGCCTGGTGATCAAGCAACTGCGCCAGAGCGGCAAGACCATCGAATCCGCCAAGCTGGACCGTTTCACCGCGATCTTCATGATCGTGACCTGCTGGATCATCGCCACCGTCAACCCGTCCATCCTGGGCATGATTGAAACCCTGGGCGGCCCGGTCATCGCCATGCTGCTGTTCCTGATGCCGATGTACGCCATCAACAAGGTTCCGGCAATGAAGAAGTACTCCGGCGCCGCCAGCAACATCTTCGTGGTACTGATCGGCCTGATCGCCATCTCCGCCATCTTCTACGATCTGATCGCCTGATCGTGACCGGCCCGGCCGCCCAGCGGCCGGGCTTGCCCCTCCTGAATTCCATTCTGAAAGGTACACATCATGTTCAGCATGGTTGATATCTACAAAATCGGCGTAGGCCCCTCCAGCTCCCATACCGTAGGCCCGATGAAAGCCGGCCACCAGTTCCTCGGCTCGCTGAAGGAAACCGGCAAGTTCAACGCCGTCACCCGCGTGCACGTGGACTGCTACGGCTCGCTGGCCCTGACCGGCAAAGGCCACTGCACCGACCACGCCATCATCCTCGGCCTGTGCGGCAACCAGCCCGACACCGTGGACCCGGAACACAGCCTGACCATCATCGGCGACGTGGAAAAAACCAAGCAACTGACCCTGGGCCGCACGCATCAGCGCGTCGCCTTCGGCATGGACTTCCACACCGCCAACCTGCCGCTGCACGAAAACGGCATGCAGATCCACGCTTTCGTCGGCGACGAATGCGTGCTGACCAAGACCTATTACTCGATCGGCGGCGGCTTCATCGTCGACGAAGAACACTTCAACCAGTCCAGCTGCAGCGACGTGCCGGTGCCCTACCACTTCCTGTCGGCCCAGCAGCTGATGGACATGTGCGAAGAAACCGGCCTCTCCATCGCCGCGCTGGTGATGGAAAACGAAAAGGCCTTCCACGACGTCGCCGACATCCAGTCGCACTTCGGCCGCGTCTGGGACGTGATGAAGAGCAGCATGGAGCGCGGCATGCGCACCGAAGGCAACCTGCCCGGCCCGATGCGCATCCCGCGCCGCGCCCCGGCGCTGCACCGCATGCTGACCAGCTCGCTGCAAGTGGCCAACGACCCGCTGAACGTGATGGACTGGGTCAATATGTACGCGATGGCGATGTCGGAAGAAAACGCGGCAGGCGGCCGCGTGGTGACCGCGCCGACCAACGGCGCCTGTGGCGTGGTGCCGGCGGTTCTGGCCTACTACAACCACTTCATCCAGCCGCTGGACGACGACAGCTGCATGCGCTTCTACCTGTCCTCCGGCGCCATCGGCTGCCTGTTCAAGCTCAACGCCTCGATCTCCGGCGCGGAAGTGGGCTGCCAGGGCGAAATCGGCGTGGCCTGCTCCATGGCCGCCGCCGGTCTGACCGAACTGATGGGCGGCAGCCCGTCCCAGGTGTGCATGGCCGCTGAAATCGCCATGGAACACAATCTGGGCCTGACCTGCGACCCGGTGGGCGGCCAGGTGCAGATCCCCTGCATCGAGCGCAACGCCATCGCCGCCGTCAAGGCCATCAACGCCGCGCGCATGGCCATGCACCGCGCCAGCAGCCCGAAGGTGTCGCTGGACAAGGTGATCGCCGCCATGTACGAAACCGGCAAGGACATGGACGCCAAGTATCGCGAAACTTCCTGCGGCGGCCTGGCCCTGCAGATCGTCGCCGAAACCAAGGAAGTGCCCACCCAGGCCATCCGCTGGATTGACGACGCCAAGGTTCCGGCCTGAGCGCCCACGCTTGACGCGCGACAACGCCACCCGAACGGGTGGCGTTTTTTCATGGCGCGCCGGCTTGCCGCCCGGGCTGCGGGAGGCATACCATGGCGCGAGCCTGAAAACCGAAGACTACCGAGGATGGAAATGAAATCCGCCCAATTCGCCCTGCTGTTCGACCTGGACGGCACGCTGGCCGACAGCGACCCGCTGCATTACCGCGCCTTTGCCCGCCTGCTGGAAGAAAACGGCAAGACGCTGACGCCGGAGCTCTACCAGCGCCACGTCGTCGGCGGCTTCAACGCCGGCATCATGCGCGCGCTGTTCCCCGAGCTGTCCGCGGAGCGCCGCCAGCAAATGGCCGATCACAAGGAAGCGCTGTTCCGCGCCTCGGTCGGCGAGATGGAACCGATCGCCGGCGCGCGCCGGCTGTTCGACTGGGCCGCCGCGCAGGGCGCGGCCATCGCCGTGGTCACCAACGCCCCGCGCGCCAATGCCGAGCTGATGCTGGACAAGCTGGCGCTGCGCTCGCGGGTGGATGCGCTGATCGTCGGCGACGAGCTGGAGCACGCCAAGCCCCATCCGCTGCCGTACCTGACCGCGCTTAAGCGGCTGGGCGCAAGCGCTGGACGGGCCTGCGCCTTCGAGGACTCGCCTTCCGGCATCCGCGCCGCCCGCGCCGCCGGGGTGCAT
Organism: Xenophilus sp. AP218F; assembly: GCA_002213445.1. Taxonomy (GTDB): domain Bacteria; phylum Pseudomonadota; class Gammaproteobacteria; order Burkholderiales; family Chromobacteriaceae; genus Chromobacterium. The sequence goes on from NJIE01000009.1 coordinate 60,609, forward strand.
ACGTTCGGCATCGCCAGCGACCTTGATCCCGCCTGCCTGGAGGAAGCCGGCACGGCCGCCGTCCTGGCCGACTTTCACGCGCCGGCGCTGTGGGAGTGGCTGGAGCGGCAAACCGCCTCGGTCTGAAGCCGCCCCTCCCCGCCGGCGCGGGGAGGCTTCATAGCCGCTTGCGTATCGGCTCGAATTCCGGCGCGGCCTCGCGCTTCACCGGGTCGGGCAGCCCCCGCTCCACCGCTTCCCAGTACTTCGGGGACACTTTGCCCTTGCCCAGCTCGTAGTCCATCGCATCCCAGGTATCTTCCCGGAAACTGTAGAAGGCCCAGTGCAGACGGTCGCCATCCAGCGCCGTCAGCACGTCGTCCAGATAGGCGCGACAATCGTTGATGGTGCGCACGCAGCCGAACTCTCCGGCTACCAGCCGGTTGGCCGGAATGCCGACCGACTTGGCCCACACCACAGGCTGCCGCAGATAGGCGGCCACCCGCTTGGCGTCCCAGCGCTCCATTTTGCCGGCGAACGGCGCGGTTCCCGGGTAAACGTAGGGCGGCTTGCGCTTGACGTTGGGCTGGCTGGTCACTTCGTAAGGCTCGTACATGTGGAAGCTGTACAGCGTGCGCTCATCCTCCAGCTTGGCCGGCCAGTAGCTGAAGCCATCCGCCGCCGCGTACCAGCCGCCGTCCACCATCAGCGGGGTCTTGGCGTCCACCTGGCGAATGGCGGCGATCAGCTGGCGATAGAACGCCGGCAGATCTCGCGCGCCGCCTTGCTGTTGCCGATACCAGGCCGCCATCGTTTCCGGCGCAGCGTGTTCGGCCAGGCCGCCCATTTTCTCCGGCGCGGGTTCGTTGACCAGGTTGTAGGCCGCCACCGCCGGATGGTCTTTCAGCTCAGCCGCCAGGTCGCGCCAGAAGCTGGCGGCGGCGTCCCAATGGGCCCGGTCCTGCCACAGCCTGTCGTCAAAACGGTTGCCGTTGTTCTGGGCCCAGCGCTTGTAGGGCAAGGACAAGGGCGTGATCACCACCTTCAGGCCGGCCTGCTGGGCGCGGTCCAGAGCCTGTTTCAGCACGGCCAGATCGCGCGGCTCCAGGCCGCGGTAGTCGTCGGCGTCGCCGATCAGGAAATCGCGCCGCGCCGGACGCCATTTGTCGTAGGTCAACCGCACCCAGCTTGCGCCGTAGCCCTTGAGCGCGTCGAAGTAGGCCTGATCCGGCGGCAGACGGTTGAAGCTGTTGCCGCCGTGGCGCGGCTGGTCCCAAAACGCGATCAGATCCGCGGCCGGCGCGGCAGCCGCCCAGGCCAGCAGGCACAGTCCCGCCGCCAGCCAGCGTTTTGCTTGCTTGGTTTTCATGATTTCCATCCAGATTCGATGCGGCGCGACGCGCCGCCTTTTAGAGAGAAGCGCGCCGTGCGATCAGGCGTTCGTAGCCGGCGGCCAGCGTCAGGCCCATCGCCAGCCACACCAGCCAGGGCCGGCCTGCGGCGAGCAGGGTTTCCGCATGCCAGCCGCCCACCGCCAGGTTCATGACCAGGCTGCGCAGCAAGCGCCCCTGGGTCGCCAACCCCAGCGCGGCGACGAGCAGCCCGCGCCGCCAGACACCGCCCGCCGGCAGCTTGTCGTACAGCAGGCGATAGACGCAGACCAGCGCCACGCCGCTTTCCAGCGAGGTGGCGGCGGCGAGCAGGGTTATGCTCCAGCTGTAACTCATGGCGGCGGCTTCGCCCGCCAGCCAGCGGCTGAACACATCCACATCCAGCACGTGCAAGAGAAAGCCAGACAGGCTGGTCGCGGCAGCTACCCCGGCGTAACATCCCAAACGTTTGATTCGCATTTCATTCCTTCGCCCAAAATCGGTCATTTCGGCAGCCGCCGCGGCTTGGCAGGCAAGCCTGGGCATTGAAACGCAAAAAACGCCGCCAATTGTCAGGCGAATGTCAGAACCGCTCGAACGGTCCGGCTACGCGCTGGACGCGCTGGACGCTGACCGCGCCGCGAAAGCTCGCCTGCGTGAGCGAAACGCTGGCCCAGAGCCCGCTGTCTCGCAGGCGGGCGGGCCAGGGCTGCAAGCGGGCCGCCTCGCCGCGGGATGACCATACCGCGTCGAAAGCCGGCCGGCGCAACAGCCTCTGCTCCAGCCACGGCGCCGGGCAGGCGCGGCCGCGCGGCGGCGGCCGCAGCGCCAGGCCGCCGCCCTCGCGGCGCAGCCAGTCCAGGGCGGCCGTCGCCGGCAAGGGCAAGGCCTGCCGCCACTGCTCGCCGCCGCTGCGCACCGTCAGCCAGTAGACGCCCAGCGGAAACGCCGCGCCGGCTTCCTTGCTCTCCACCCGGAAAACATTGCCGGCGCCGTAAGCGGCGGCGGCGTTCAGCAACAGGTCGCGGCCGTCGGGCAGCCGCAGCGATACCGAGAGATCGCGGCGCGGACTGATGCCGCGCAATTCGGCCTGATACACCCGGCTGAGCGGGATGTCGCGCTGCCGGAGTTCCAGCTCCAGCTCGGACAACCACTGCGGCGGCGTTTGCGGCATGTCGCGGCCGCACTGCGCCGCCAGCAGGCTGTCCTGCAGATCGGCCCAGGCCCGGCGCTGGGTGGCGCTGGACAGGCTGTGCCACAGCTTGGCCAGTTGCCGCCAGGCGTCGGCGCGATCGCCCCCCAGCAAGGCGTGATAGGCCGGCTCCAGCGGCGTGGCCGGCAACAGCGGCTGCGCCGCCGCGCCGCCGCAGCAGGCCAGCCAAACCAGCCAGCGCTTCATGCCGCCGGCTCCCGCAGGCGATAGCCGACGCCGCGCACCGTCTCGATGGGCAGCTCGGCCAGCTTTTGCCGCAATTGCAGCACATGGGTGTCCACGGTGCGGGTGGAGGGGAAACGCTGGTAGCCCCACACCTGATTGAGCAACTCGTCGCGGGTGAATACCCGGTCCGGCATCCGCGCCAGCATCGCCAGCAGCTCGAACTCGGTGCGGGTCAGCGCCACCTCCGCGCCGCGCCACGCCGCCGCCAGCCGCGCCGGAAACAGCTGCAGCGCGCCGCAAGCCAGTTGCCCTTCGCCCAGCGGCCGCAGCTGGGCGCGAATGCGGGCCAGCAGTTCGACGTGGGCGAAAGGCTTGGTCAGGTAATCGCGCGCGCCGGCTTCCAGCCCGGCTACCCGGTCCTCCAGCTCCACCCTGGCGGTGAGCACGATCACCGGCAGCGCCTTGAGCGCCAGCCATTGCGGCAAGAGACGCAGCGAATCGCCGTCCGGCAACTGCCGGTCGAGGATGGCCAGCTCGGCCTGCCGCCAGCGCTCGGCCACCTCGGCGCTGTCCCGCAGCCAAACGCAGGCGTAGCCCTGCTGCTGCAGGAACCGGCGCAACCCCGCGCCCAGCTCGGCGTCGTCTTCAATCAGCAATATCGTCACACGGCAACTCCAGCACGAAAGTGGTTGGCGGCCCTTCCAGCCGCAAGTTTCCGCCCAGCCGGGCCATCACCCGGCGCACGATGGCGAGGCCCAGCCCCATGCCTTCGCCGCCGGCCGCCTGGCGGCCAAGCCGCGCCAGCCGATAGCGGGGCAGCATGCCCCCGTCGCTCACCGCCAGCCGCAGCCGTCCGGCTCGCCAGGCGGCGTGGATGCGCACCGGCGGACGGCCATGGGTCAAGGCGTTGCGCAGCAGATTGTCCAGACACAAGCCCAGCCAGTACGCCGGCAAGGCCAGCGTGCGATCCCGCTCCAGGCAGTACGCCACGCCGTGGCGCTCCGCCGCGGCGTCCAGCCATTCGCCCAGCGGCAACGGCTGCGGCGGCTCCAGCCCGCCCCTGACCGACAGATAGTGGCGGCTGGCCTCGGCCAGCTGGCGCAAACGCAACACGCCGTCCGCCAGCCGGCCGAAGCCGTCGCGCGCGCCGTCCGGCAGCCGGTCGAAATCGGCGCGGAAAGCTTCCACCGCGTTGCCCAGGCCGGCGATCGGCGTGCGCAGCTCATGGGTCAGCATCTGCAGGACGAACTGGCGCTCCTTGAGCAGCCTGCGCCGTTGCCAGACGCCGTAAGCCAGCACGCCGCCGGCCAGGAACAGCGACAGCGCCGCCGCGGCCCGCCACCACCACGGCGCAGGCGGCAGCTGCCTGACGCACACCTGGCCCAGCACCCGGTTGCAGCTCATGCCCTCCGCGAAAGGGAGCAAGGCCAAACCGGCCCGCCGGGCCAGCGGCCGCCACCGCGTCTCGTCGTAGCGCAGCCATGCGCGCCCGTCCTGCCGCCACAGCGCGCCGCCTTGCAGCAGCCAATCGTCGCCGCCCAGCAACGCGGCCAGATTGTCGTCGGACAGCCGGCCGAGGCCGCCGAAGGCGTCGGGACGTTCGCGCAGATGCAAGAAGGGCTGCAGGCTGCCGGCGGCCTCCGGGTGGCGCTGCAGGTAATGCCAGGCGTAGCTGCCGCCCAGCGGATGGATGCGGTGGCGGGCGAACCAGGCGACGGGCAGCGTCTCGCCGCGGCAGAGCGCGGTTTCGAAACGCCTGAGCTCGGCCGGCATCGCAGGGGCGGCCGACGGGCACTGCCGCCGGTAGCGATAGATGGCCTGCAATCGGGGCAAGGGCGCGCGTCCGAGCGACGGATACAGCGCCGCCGGCTGCAACAGCGACAAATCCAGCGCTTGCAGCTCGGCCAGGGCCACCCGCGCCTGCGGGGCGGCGGCGCGCAAGGACGCCTCCAGCGCGGCGACGTCGGCGCGGGCAGAAAACGACAGCAGGGCCAGCCACCAGGGCAACAAGCGAACAAGAACGGGCATGCGGCGATTATAAGCGGGACAACCGTGATAAGCTGCCGCCGTTTGCCACTCGCCACTGTTCGCCCCATGTCACACCGCAGCTGGGATATTTTCTGTACCGTCATCGACAACTTCGGCGATATCGGCGTCGCCTGGCGGCTGGCGCGCCGGCTGGCCCATGGCGGCGAGGGCGAGGTCCGGCTATGGGTGGACGACCTCTCCAGCTTCGCCCGCATCGCCCCCGAGCTGGACCCGATGCTGGACGAACAGACGCTGGGCGACATCCAGGTCCGCCGCTGGCGGGCCGACGGTTTTCCCGCCGACGTCGTTCCCCGCGACGTGGTGATCGAGGCCTTCGGCTGCCGGCTGCCGGAATGCTTCGAGGCGGCGATGGCCGCGCGCGCGGTCAAACCGGTGTGGATCAATCTGGAATACCTGTCCGCCGAGGACTGGACGCTGGACTGCCACCTGCTGCCCTCGCCCCACCCGCGCCTGCCGCTGACCAAGCACTTCTTCTTCCCCGGTTTCAGCCCGCGCAGCGGCGGCCTGATCTGCGAGGACGGCCTGATCGCCGACCGCCGCGCCTGGCAGGCCGACACCCTCAAACAGCGCGCGCTGTGGCAGCTGTACGGCGTGCCGGAAAAACGCGCCGGCGAGCTGCGCGTCAGCCTGTTCGCCTACGAAAACCCGGCGGCCACCGATCTTTTGGCCGCCTGGGCCCTGGGCGAGCGCCGCGTCAGCTGCCTGGTGCCAGCCGGCAAGGTGCTGGCCGACGTGGAAAAGGTGGCCGGCTGCCGGCTCGCCGCCGGCCAGCACGTCCGCCAGGGCAATCTGGACATCTACGTGCTGCCGATGACCGACCAGGACGGCTACGACCTGACGCTGTGGTCCTGCGACTTCAATTTCGTCCGCGGCGAGGACAGCCTGGTGCGCGCGCAATGGGCCGGCCGGCCGATGGCCTGGCACATCTATCCGCAGGACGACGAGGCGCATATCGCCAAGCTGGAGGCGTTTCTGTCGCAGTATTGCGACGGCCTGCCAGCCGAAGCCGCCGCCGCCATCCGCGGCTTGAACCTGGCCTGGAACCGCGGCCAGGACATGGCGGCCGCCTGGCGGGCCGCCGAGCCGTTTCTTGAGCTTTGGCAACAACATAGCCAAAACTGGCCCGAGCAACTGCTGAAAGACGGCGATCTGCTTGCGAGACTACTGCACTTTGTTTCCGAAATCGGCTAGAATGCCACGTTTTTCGGAAATCATTTCCGACTTCAATTCAAGAGTTTGGGACTCATACGCAATGAAAACCGCACAAGAACTGCGCGCTGGTAACGTATTCATGGTTGGCAGCGAGCCGATGGTCGTTCAAAAGGCCGAATTCAGCAAATCCGGCCGCAACGCTTCCGTCGTCAAGATGAAGATGAAGAACCTGCTGACCGGCGCCGGCACCGAAACCGTATACCGCGCCGACGACAAGTTCGACGTGATCGTGCTGGACCGCAAGGACTGCACCTACTCCTACTTCGCCGACCCGATGTACGTGTTCATGGACGCCGAGTTCAACCAGTACGAAGTGGAAGCCGACAACCTGGGCGACACCATCAACTACATCGTTGACGGCATGGACGAGGTTTGCCAGGTTACCTTCTACGATGGCAAGGCCATCTCCGTAGAATTGCCGACCACCGTGATCCGCGAAGTGGAATACACCGAGCCGGCCGTGCGCGGCGATACCTCGGGCAAAGTGCTGAAGCCGGCTCGCCTGGTTGGCACCACCTTCGAAGTTCAGGTTCCGGCTTTCGTCAACACCGGCGAAAAGATCGAAATCGATACCCGCACCAACGAATTCAAGAAGCGCGCCTAAGCCCTTCTCATCGTTGCCGGACAAAAAAGCGCCTTCGCAGGCGCTTTTTTCATATCCGCCGCCGTCGCGACGGATCATGGCGCGGATGGCGGCGACGCCTCCCCGACCCGCCATCGGGCGGCAAGCGCGAGCCAAGCGTCCAGTTCGGCTTCGGCGGCGCGCAGCAGCGGCTGGCAATCGGCCAGCCCGGCGCCGACGCCCTCTTCCAGCTCGCGCAAAGCCTCGACCAGACGCCGCGCGCCGAAAGACGCGACGCTGCCGCGCAAGGCGTGCAACGTCCGCGCGCACGCCTCGCGCTCCCCCGCAGCCAGGCTGCCGGTGGCCTCCGCCATCCGCGCGCGGCTGTCGCGCGCCAGGTTGCGCAACAGCTCCGCCAGACGCTGCCTGCCGCCGTCGCTATGGCCGACCAGACGCAACAGATCGGCCGGCAATCCTTCCTCAGCCGATGGCGCTTCCACGCTCGCCTCCACTTCCGCCAGCGGCAGATAGCGCCCCAGCACCGCCCGCACCTCCCGCAAGGACAAAGGCTTGGCGAGGAAGGCGTCCATGCCGGCGGCGAAGCAGGCTTCGCGCTCCGCCGCCGAAACGCCGGCGCTCATCGCCACGATGGGCAAATCCAGCCCCAGTTGCCGCCGAATCCGCCGGGTGGCGGTATCGCCGTCCATTCTCGGCATCTGCCTGTCCATCAGGATCAGCGCGTAACGCTCCGGTTCCCGGCCCAGGCGCTCCAGCGCCTGCTCGCCGTCGACAGCCGCCTCCGCCTGCAAGCCCAGGTGGCGCACCATGGCTGCCGCCACCTCGCGGTTGACCGCGTTGTCGTCCACCAGCAAGACGGTGGCCGGCGCGAATGGCCGCGCTTGCCGCGACGGCTGCGGCTCCGCCGGGCTGGCCGGCTGCAAGGCCGTCCGCAACGCGGACGGCCCCAGCGGCTTGATCAGCGCGCCATCCAGCAAACCGGCGTCCGCTTGCGACTCCAACGCTTGCTGGTCGCCGGCGTCCACCAGCATCCACAGCGCCGCGCGTCCGCGCGCACGCGCCTGCCGGCACCACGCCAGGCTGGCCGCTCCCTGCCAGTCCAGCAGCACGGTCGCGCCGCCGTCCTGTTCCCAGTCCGCCAGCCAAGCCAGCGCCTGATCGCCATCGGCCGTCGCCCGGGCCTGGCAGCCTTGCCGCTCGGCAAGGCAGACCACCGCGTCGCGGGTCAAGGCGCTCGCGCTCACCGCCAGCACCCGGCGCGCGCCCGCGGCCGGCGCGGCAGGCGGCTGGGCGGGCGCTTGCGGCAAGACGAACCAGAAGCGGCTGCCCAATCCCGGCCGGCTCTCCACCCGGAGGCTGCCGCCCATCAGCGCCACCAGCCGGGAGGCGATCGCCAACCCAAGCCCGGTGCCGCCGTAACGGCGGGTGGTGGAGGCGTCGGCCTGGGCGAAAGCGGCGAACACCTTGCGCTGCTCTTCCTCCGACATGCCGATGCCGCTGTCCGCAACCGAGAACAGCACGCCGTCCGGCTGGCTCTCCACCGTCAGCGCCACCTCGCCGCGCTCGGTGAACTTGATGGCGTTGCCCACCAGATTGATCAGCACCTGCTGCAGCCGCAGAGGATCGCCGCGCAATTGCGCCGGCGCGGATGGCCGCACCGCCAGCGCCAGCGTCAGCCCGCGGTTGGCCCCGTGCATCGCCATGATGGCCGCCAGGGTGTCCAGCACTTCGTCCAGCGCGAAATCAGCCTGGTGCAGCGCCATCTTGCCGGCCTCTACCTTGGAGAAGTCCAGGATGTCGTCCAGAATCGACATCAAGCCCCGGCAGGAGCGCTGGATCATGTCCAGGCAGCGTTGCTGGCGCGGGCTGAGCGCCGTGTTCTGCAACAACTGCAAGCTGCCGAGCATGCCGTTCATCGGCGTGCGGATTTCATGGCTCATATTGGCGACGAACTCGCTCTTGGCGCGGCTGCCGGCTTCGGCCTGCTCTTTGGCCAGACGCAGGGCGAGCCGCGCCTCGCGCTCGAGGCGAACGTCCTTGGCGATGCAGACGAAGCCCGACAGCCAGCCATCCTGCCAGATGCCGGTCAAGGCCACGCTGACCGGCAAGACGCTGCCGTCGCGGCGGCGGAACGTCCACTCGCCCACATCCGCGCCGCCGCGGGCGGCCTTGGTGGTCAGCGCCGCCAGGCCTTCCAGGCCATCGCCGCGCGCCGCCAGTTCCTCCGGCAGAAAGAACGTCGGCAGCGAGCGGCGCGCCACGATTTCTTCGGCGCGATAGCCCAGCATCCGCTCGGCGCCGGGGCTGAAGATATTGACTTGGCCGCGCACGTCGGCGGCGATGATAGCGAACTCGCTGGCCGAGTCGATGATGCCCTGCAGCCTGGCCTGCAGCTGCAGCTGGCCTTCCTGCGCCTGCTTCAGCGGCGTGATGTCGGAAACGAATACGTAAAACCCCCGCACCGCGCCCTCGACCACATGCGGCACGTAGCTGGCCAGCCCGTGGCGGTCGCGCCCCTGGGCATCGACGATGCGGCGTTCGAACATGCAAGGCTCGCCCGCCAGCGCGCGGCGAACATAAGGCTGGTTCAAGGCATAGCGCTCGTCGCCCAGCACCTCGCGCAAGGACAAGCCGCGCATCCGCTCCGGCGTCCAGCCCAGCCAGGCCAGGTAGGCGTGATTGGCGAACCGGTTCTTCTCTTGCGCGTCCCAATAACCCACCATGGCCGGGATGTTGTCCAATACCGCTCGCAACTCCTCGCGAGCCTGTTGCAAGGCCAGACGCGTCGCCATCTGCTGGCTGATATCCTCGACATGCAACACCAGCTCCGCCGAGCCGGACTCCAGCCGCGCCGCCTGCACCCGGCGCCATGCGCCCGCCTCCGGCGGCCCGTGCCGGATTTCCAGCGGCGCGGCGGCCGAACCGGCCATCACCGCCCGAAACAGTTCATCCAGACGCGCCGCCTCCTCCGCGTCGCAACACGCCAGATAGCGCCGCCCAAGCAAGGCCTCGCGCTCCGCGCCGAGCAGCCGGCACAGGTGGTCGTTGATCTCCGCGATGCGTCCTTCCTGGTCAAGCAGGGCAAAACCGGTGGCCGCGCCCGCCAGCGCGCCCCGCAAACGGCTTTCGCGGCGCAAGCCTTCCTGCACCCGCAGCTGGCTATGCCGCGCGCTGGCGGCGATCACCAGCGCGATCAGCCAGCTCAGCATCGCCGGCCCCGCCGCCTCCAGTTCTTGGCTGGAAAAAATCTGCTGATACGGCGGCAGCGCGCCCAAAGCGCCATGCAGGGCGGCGGACAGCGTGAACATCAGCAAGGCCGCCTCGAAGCGCAGCCAGACGGCTGCCAGCAGCAGCGGAACAATCGCGTACAGGAAGTGGAAAGGGGAATAACTCAGCACCAGCCAGGAGGCGGCCGCATGGATGGCCAGCATCGCCGCGCAACGGGCCGGCTGCCAGTCCAGATTGCGGTTGCCAAGGTAAAACAGCAGCGGCAATGCCGTCAGTCCGGCGATCTGCATCGAACAGAACCAGCCCATGGCGTCGGAGTCGGCCAAACCGACCTGCGGCAAGGTCGCCAGCAGCCAGGCCAGCGCGGCCAGGCCGGGCAGCGCGCTGCCCAGGAGGCACAGCGTCAGAACGCCGCGCGCCGAATCCGGGAAACCCTGCCGCCGCGCCCAGAACCGTGACAGCAGCCAGGCGCCCAGGCCGGCCTGCATGAGATCCGCGCCGGCAAACAGCGCCGCCGCCAACGCGCCCTGCCCCGGCCAGTTTCCAAGCCAGAACGCCACCCCCAGCCCCGCCGCCCAGCGTCCATGCCGGTCGCGCCGCGCCAGCGCGTACAGCGCCAGCATATTGCCGAAACCGGGACTGAACCAGGTTTCGCCCAGCCATTGCTGACCCCGCGCGATCAGCGTCAACGCCAGCGTCGCAGCCAGCCACAGGGCCGGCCGGGCTGCCGCGCCGGGCGGCCAGACATTCAGATTCCGCACAGTTCGCGCTCCCGTCCGGCCGCCTGGCCGCGTCACAAACGATACACCGCCTCTACCCGATTGCCGCGCCCCGAATAGCGCAGGCTGACGCATAGCCGGCGCGCCGATTCCATGCCCCGGCCGCCGACAGCCTGATGATCGAATCCCGCGCCGCTGTCTTCCAGCACCAGGCGCGCCACTTCGCCCTCCGCCTCCCGGCATCGCTCCAGGGCAAGATCGATCCTGCCTTGCGTCAGCGTCTGCAAGCGCTCGCGCCGCAGGCTGAAATAGCGCGCATAGCCATCCGGTTGCGACTTGAGCGCCGAGTCCAGCTGCAAGATGCCGTGATCCAGCGCATTGCCGAACAGCTCCGCGGCGATCCGCAACATGTCCCGGAACGCAGAACCGTCAAAGCCCAGCTGATTGAGCCAGCCCACCAGCGTCGGCATCGCCAGATCCTGGCGCAAGGATTCGGCATCGAAGCTCAGGCTGACCCGCCACTGCGTCGGCAGCCCCCGGTTCTGGCGCGTCGGCGGGCGGCGCGCCGGCTCGGCCGGGGCGATGCCCGCATCGCCCAGGCGCACCACGCCCAGCGAAATGTCGTCGTGGCGCGGCGCGTCGCCGCAATGGCGCAAGCAGGCGTCGCGCACCGCCTCCAGCGCTGACGGGCAAGGAGGCCGCAGGGCCGCCAGCACCCCATCCAGCCCGAACTGCCGGCCGCTGGCGTTCATCGCCTCGGTCAAGCCGTCTGAGCACAGGACCAAGTGGCCGGGGCGATCCCAGAAATACAACTCGGTTTCGCAGAGAAAATCGGCTGGCGGCAAGATGCCCAGCGGCGGATGGCGGGATACCCACTGCCTCAGCAAGGCGCCGTCGTCGCCGCTGAAGATGACGCAGGGGATGCCGCCGTTCCAGATTTCCACGCAACCCAGCTCGTAGTCGATCATCGCCAGCGCCGCCGCCACGAAACGGCCGACCGGCAGCAGCCGGTTGAGCTTGGCGTTGATTTCCTGAGCCAGCGTCTCCAGCGGAAAGCCGCGGCCGACCATGGCGTGAAACACGTCCACCGCCGGCAAGCCGGCCAGCGCCGCGGCCAGGCCGTGGCCGGTGCTGTCCGCCAGCATCAGGAACAGCTGGCCGCCCGGCGAATACGCGCAGGCCAGCACGTCGCCGCTGAACTGTTCGGCCGGCTCCAGCCAGTTGTTTCCTCCCGGCCACTGCCGCCCTTCGCCGCCGACGATGCTGTCCAGCACGTGCCTGGCGAACTGCTGCTCGCGTTCATTGTTGTAGAAGTAATCCAGCAGCTGCTTGCCGGAATCCGCCAGCCGGCGCTGCATGTCGCTGATGCGCTGCATGACCCGCACCTTGGCGGCCAGCATGACCAGATTGACCGGCTTGGACAGATAATCGTCGCCGCCTTCGTCCAGGCTGTTGATATGCGACGCGTCGTCGCTACGCGCGCTGAGAAAGATGATGGGCAGCCAGCGCTCGCCGCACAGCTGGCGTATCCGGCGCGTCGCCTCCAGCCCATCCATCACCGGCATCATCACGTCCATCAGGATCATGTCCGGCAGCTGTTGGCGACAATACGCCACCGCCTCCTCGCCGTTGGCCGCGTACGCCACCTGATGCCCCATTTCTTCGATCACCAGCCCCATCAGCAGGCGGGTGGTTTCGACATCCTCGGCGATCAGAATGGTGAAGCTGCGCGGCATGGCGGACTCTCTCGATAGGCGGAAAAACGGCTTGCCCCGGCAGCGCGGGCTTGCGCCCCAGGCAGCCTCTCAACGACCGGATGCCGTCGCGGCGCCAGCCAGGTGGATGGCGGTTCGCCGCCACGGCCAGGCCAACCGCTTGGCATGCCAGCTTGCTGTTAGATATGGCCCACATGCCAAGCGCTGTCAAACCCGCGCGCCGGCGCGGCTTGCGGCCGGAATCGCGCGTTTGGCCAGCAATCCTGCGGCGGCGCGACTAAAATGACTCACAAAATGACAATAAAATCAATCGGATAGTGCAGATTAGTACAATGCTTTGGGAGCAGCGCATGCTTGGATCGTTCTTCATCTACGACGCATCACCGTCCCTGGCCATGCAGACCAGCTACAACCCATGGCTGGTGGCCCTGTCGCTGCTCATCGCCATCCTCACCTCCGGCCTGGGCTTGCAAATCGCCGGCATCGCCCGCCAGGCGCGAGAGCGTTGGCTGCGCCAGGCCGCGCTGCTCTCGGGCTCGATTTCCATGGGCGGCGGCATCTGGGCGATGCACTTCATCGGCATGCTGGCGTTTTCCATCTGCAGCGCCGTCCAGTACGCCTTCCTGCCCACGCTGCTGTCCATGACGCCGGCCATCTTCGCATCCTGGATCGCGCTGCGCATGCTGGCGCAAGAAAGAATCCGCACAAGCCAGCTGCTGGCCGGCGGCGCGCTGATGGGTTGCGGCATCGGCGTCATGCACTACAGCGGCATGGCGGCGCTGCGGATGGCCCCGCTGCTGCGCTACGACCCGTTCTGGTTCGCCGCGTCGATCGCTGTCGCCATCGCGCTCAGCACCGCGGCGCTGTGGATACGCTACGGCCTGCGCCGCGTCAGCCTGGATGGCGCGGTCAGCCTGGGCCTCAGCAGCGTGGTGATGGCCGGCGCCATCGCCGGCAGCCATTACTTCGGCATGACCGCGGCGCGCTTCATCGGCGCTGAGCAGCCGGGCTTTCAGCCCTCCTACAACGAAGCGGGCTACCTGGCGCTGGCCATCGCCCTGCTGGTGGCCGCGCTGGGCAGCCTGGTGATGGGCGGCAACATCCTGCTGCGCTATCGTCCGCTGTATCTGAGAAGCCAGGCCAGCGAGGCCAAATTGCAAGCCATCCTCGACACTACGCTGGACGGCATGATCACGATAGACGCCAAGGGCACGATCTTGACCGTCAATCCGGCCGTCGAGCGTTTCTTCGGCTGGCAAGCGGCCGAGCTGCAAGGCCAGAACATCAAGACGCTGATGCCGGAGCCCTACCGTTCCGAGCACGACGGCTACCTGCTCAAGCATCAGCTGACCGGCGTCGCCAAGATGATGGGAGCGGAGCGCGAGGTGACGGCGCAACACCGCGACGGCAGCCTGCTGCCGATCTGCCTGACGGTGGGTAAGGCCGCCTTGCCCGACCAAACCCTGTACGTCGGCGTGATTCGCGACATCAGCGGCCGCAAGCTGATGGAGCGCGAGCTGGCCGCCAGCGAACAGCAGTTCCGCTCGCTGATCGGCAACATTCCCGGCGTCACCTTCCGCAGCCTCGCCCAGGAGCCCTGGCTGAAAATCTTCATCAGCGGCGCCATCGAAAAACTCTGCGGCTGGCCGGCTCAGGTATTTCTCAACGGCAGCCTGACGCTGTTCGACCTCGCGCATCCGGACGACCGAGAGCCGATCCGCTGGAGCGTCAAGCAGGCCATGCAGCAGCAGCGCACCTACGTCATCGAATATCGCATCCGCTGCAAGGACGGCAGCGAACGCTGGGTATCGGAAAGCGGTTGCGGCGTCTTCGACGACAATAAACAGGCCATGCTGATCGACGGCGTGATACTGGACATCACAGAAACCAAGCGCCGGCGCGCCGAGCTGGAAGGCACGGTGCACGCCATCAGCCGCGCCATGGCGATGGCGGAATTCGACCTGGACGGCCACATCCGCCACGCCAACCAGCAATTCCTGAAACTGACCGGCTATCGGCTGAACGAACTGATCGGCCAGCACCATTCGCTGTTCTGCCTGGCGGGAGAACAGGAATCGGTCGACAATCAGGAGTTGTGGCAAGCCTTGCGCAAGGGCCTGTTCCGCAGCGGCGAATTCTGCCGCCGGACCAAGGACGGCTCGCTGATCTGGATTCAGGCCTACTACAACCCCATCCTGGGCGCGGATGGGCGGCCATGCAAAGTCATCAAGCTGGCGGCCGATCTCACCGAGCGCAAGCTGATCGAGATCGATCTGGTGGAGGCCAAAAACCGCGCGGAAGCGGCCACTGCCTCCAAAAGCGCCTTCCTCGCCCACATGAGCCACGAGATACGCACGCCGATGAACGCCATCATCGGCTACGCCCAGCTGCTGCTGGAAACGCAGCTGGACGCCCAGCAGAGACAGCATCTGGAAATCGTCCACCAGTCGGCCGACAACCTCCTGGGCTTGCTCAACGACATCCTGGACACCGCCAAGCTGGAACACGGCTCGATAGAGCTGGACATCCAGCCCTTCTCCCTGCGCGAGCTGTGCCAGCAAACGCTGGATACCCTGCGCCTGGGCGCGGAAAGCAAGGGTCTGAAGCTGACGCTGGATTACCCCTCGCAGCTGGGAGACATCTTCCAGGGCGACGCCTACCGGCTGCGGCAAATCCTGCTCAACCTGCTGGGCAACGCCATCAAGTTTACCGAGCGAGGCGAGGTGAGCCTTGCCGTGTCGCGCGCCGCGCCGTGGCTGACGCTGGCCGTGCGCGACAGCGGCATCGGCATGAGCCCGCAGACGCTGAACAAGATTTTCCAACCCTTCGCCCAGGCCGACGCCTCCACCGCGCAACGCTTCGGCGGCACCGGCCTCGGGACCACGATTGCCCGGCAACTGGCGGAACGGATGGAAGGCAGGATCGAAGTGGAAAGCGAGCTGGGCAAGGGCAGCGTGTTCAAGGTTATCCTGCCGCTGCAGCGCGGCGAGCTGCCGCCCAAGCACATCCGCAGCCCCTCCGGCGGTTTGCCGATGCCGCCGCTGGACATTCTGATCGTCGACGATGTGCCGCAGAATCTGAACCTGCTGCAAATCCTGCTCAAACGCAGAGGCCATCACACCAGCCTGGCGGTCAATGGCCAACAGGCGCTGGAACAGACGCGGCACCATCAATTCGATCTGGTGCTGATGGACGTGCAGATGCCGGAAATGGACGGTTTGACCGCCTGCCGCCTGATCCGGGAGGGCGAAAACAAACGGCAAGCGCCGCCGGTGCCCATCATCGCGCTGACCGCCAGCGTGCAGCAGGAGGACAAGCTGGCGGCGCTGGAGGCCGGCATGAGCGGCTTCGCCTCCAAGCCGATCAATGTGCTGGAACTGGAGGCGGAGATCGCCCGCGTGCTGGACTTCGCCTGACCCGCCGCCTCGCAAAGCAAACAGCCCTTGAGCGACTCAAGGGCTGTTTTCATGTCGGCGCGCGGCGCGGGCGTCAGACGGAATCGACGTTGTTGTTCACCTCGCTGTCGCGCAACACCACCTGCGCCCACACCACGGCGTCCAGATAATACTGGTTGACCAGCTCGAGATCGAAATCCAGCACCCTGGCCTGCGCCTCGATCCGCGCGTTGTCGCCTTGCTCGCAAGCCAGCCCCAGGGCGAGGTACGGCGCGAAGATGCCGCGTTGCTCGATCACCGCCTCGCGCACCGGCGACGCCAGCTCCAGCGGATCCAGCACGTCTGGGAAAGGCACGCCCAGCAATACGTCCAGCAGCGAGAACATGCCGGTCAGAAACAGATGTTCCGACTCCACCTTGTTGCCGCGATAGCCGCCCAGCTTCTCCAGAAAGCGCGCGCGAATCAGCGATTTTTCCAGAATCGCCACCGCGGTGCCGTCCTCCTTGCGCGACGTGAACAGCAGCATGGACAGCCACTTGAACAAGGTTTCCCGTCCCAGCAGCAGCAGGGTTTCCTCTATGGTCTGCACCTTGCGCGCCAGGCCGTGCACCGGCGAATTGATGAAGCGCAACAGCTTGAACAGCAGCACGGAGTCCAGCTTGAACTGGGCCTCCACTTCCTTGGGGTCGGCGTTGGCGCGCAACAGGCGCATGATTTGCAGCACCCGGGTCTGGCTGGCGTCCACCTTGCCGCCCTCCAGCGCATTGCCGGTGGTGACGAAAGGGCCGTGGAACAGGGCGAAACGGTTGTGGCCCGGCGCGCGCAGACAGACGTCCACATCCTCCGCGGTGCCGATATTGCGCGCCATCCAGCGGGCATTGGGATAGCGGCGCGGCAGCTGATCCAGAATCGGCGCCAGCACCCGGGTGGACGGCGCGGCGAAATCCAGCACCATGAACTCCACCCGGCTGAACAACTCGGGCTGCATCGCCGCCGGCAACTGGGATGAATCATAAGCCGCCGGCTCCACGGCGAAGCGCATGCCCTGCTTGCGCAAGGCGTCCAGTTGCGCCAGCAGGGCATCGCCTACCGGAAAGCCGGCGACCGGCTCCAGCACGAAGATCACGCTATTGGCCGGCATGCTCTGCAACAGCGGTTCGTTCAAGGCGGTGATGGCGATATGGACGAAGGCGCGGCGGAAGGCCAGCAGACGGAAGATATCCATGTTCTGGAGGGTGCTGAGCAGCAGGCGGTCGAACTCCGGCTGCTTGCCGCCCTCCGGATGATGCCTGCCCTGCCGCACGAAAAAATCATAGGCGACGACGCGCAATTGCCTATCCATCACCGGCTGGTGCGAAACGAAGCCCAGCGTCGCCGGCAGCTCCCCCAGTTCCAGCGGTTCGGGCGCGCGCGGCTCGGCCGCCGCCTCCGGCGCGGGCTCGACGGCTGGCGCCGCCTCCTCCGCCGTTTTCTTCAATCGCCCCGTCAGTCCATCAAGCAAGCTTTTCAGCATGGTGATATCCCAGAGTCGCGCCGGATCCGGGCCGGCATCTATCTTAGCTATCTTAACAGTCTAGCTGATGCGGCCAGCAATTCTTGGCGTTTCCACCCGCGCGTCGCCGCATTGGGCGCGGTGACGCAAAGCATGGTCGATCAACACCAGCGCCAGCATCGCCTCGGCGATGGGCGTGGCGCGAATGCCGACGCAAGGGTCGTGGCGGCCGTGGGTTTCCATCATCACCGCCTCGCCCTGCCTGTTGATGGAGCGGCGCGGCTGGGCGATTGAAGACGTCGGCTTGATGGCGATGGAGACTTCGATGTCCTGGCCGGTGGAAATGCCGCCCAGCACGCCGCCGGCGTGATTGCTGGCGAAACCGTCCGGCGTCAGCTCGTCGCCGTGCTCGCTGCCCTTCTGGACGACGCAGCCGAAGCCCGCCCCGATTTCCACGCCCTTGACCGCGTTGATGCTCATCATGGCGTGGGCGATGTCGGCGTCCAGTCGGTCGAACACCGGCTCGCCCCAACCCACCGGCACGTTCTCGGCCACCACCCGCAACCGCGCGCCTATCGAATCCAGGCTCTTGCGGATGCTGTCCATATACGTCTCCAGCCGCGGCACCACGTCGGGGTCGGCGCTGAAGAAGGGGTTGGCGCTGACGTGCTCCCAGCTCTTGAACGGGATGTGCACCTCGCCGATCTGCGTCATGTGGCCGCGGATGACGATGCCGTAGCGCTCGTTCAGCCATTTCTTGGCGATGGCCCCGGCCGCCACCCGCGCCGCGGTTTCGCGCGCGGAGGAGCGGCCGCCGCCGCGCGGGTCGCGCACGCCGTACTTGTGCCAGTAGCAATAGTCGGCATGGCCCGGGCGGAAGGTGTCGGCGATATTGCCGTAGTCGCGCGAGCGCTGGTCGGTGTTGCGGATCAACAGCGCGATAGGCGTGCCGGTGGTTTTGCCTTCGTACACGCCGGACAGGATTTCCACCGCGTCCGGCTCACGCCGTTGGGTGACGTGGCGGCTGGTGCCCGGCTTGCGCCGGTCCAGATCCGCCTGGATGTCGGCCTCGCACAGCGCCAGCCCCGGCGGGCAGCCGTCCACCACGCAGCCTATCGCCGGCCCGTGGCTCTCGCCGAATGAAGTTACCGAAAACAACAGGCCCATGCTATTGCCAGACATCTTTGCTTCCCCAGTCTTTTATCATGATCGCCGTCGATAATAGCATGGGCCGCGCGGCTAGCCAGCGACGGCGTCCGGGGCCGCCCGGCAGGCTTCCTCGCCGCGCCGCAAGCGCTCGGCGCGACGCACCAGCGCCAGTCCCAGCAGGCAGGCGCCGGCCAGAGTCCACAGCAGCGCCGGTGCCGGCAAGGCCGCCAGCATCAGACCGGAGAGCACCGGATTGGCGGCGCTGCCGACAAAAGCCAGGCTGTGGGCGCCGTAATAACTGCCCTTGAGCGCCTCCGGTGCCAGCGCGTCGACGTACAGATACTCCGCCGGAATGATGATCACCTCCCCCAGCGTGAACACCGCCATCCAGGCGCACCAGGCGAACAGCGTTCCGGAGTGGGCGAAGCCCAGCATGGACGCCGCCAGCAACAGCGAGGACAGCGCGATCCAGCGCAACAGGTGCCGCTGCCGCATCCAGCGCCCCAGCGGGTATTGCAACGTCACCACTACCAGCGCGTTGGTCAGGATCAAGGCCGACATCCAGCGCAGCACCGTGGCGTCGTCGTGCGTTTTCAGCAGGTACATCGACAGATAATCGGCGAAGCGGCCGTGCACCATATAGGCCAGCAGGCTGCCCAGGATGAACAGCAGCAGCACCCGGTCGCGCCCCAGCACGCGCAGCGTGGCGGCGAAGCCCGCCGGCCGCGCGCCGGCCGCCGCAGCCCGCCCCGGCAATCCACGCAACAGCGGCAGGCCGGACAGCAGCAGCGCGCTGGCCAGCCAGAACGGCCAGGCCGGGTCTTTTTCCATCAGCAAGCTGCCGATGAAGGGGCCGATGGCGAAGCCGATATTGACCAGCGTATAGCGCAGCGAGAACAGCCGGCCGCGCGAAGCCGGCGGCAACAGGTCGCTCAGCGCCGCCTTGGCGGCGATGCCGAACAGGGAGAACGCGCCCTCCACCAGCAGCAGGCCGCAAGCGGCCATGCCCACCCCGCTGCTGACGGGAATCAGCGCGAAACCGACCGCCACCAGCGACAGGGCCAGGCTCATCAGCCGGCGCCGGTTGAACCGATCCACCAGATAACCCAGATACAGGCTGGACAACGTCGCGCTCAGCAACACCGCGCCCAGCAACAGCCCGATCTCGGCCGAGGCCAGCCCCAGCCGCCGCCCCAGGGTCAACACCAGCAAGGGCGCGACTACGGCGCGACCCACCGCCGTCAGCCAGGACAACGCCAGCAACTGCCCGATCCTGCGCCGGTTTTCATGCATGTTCCACTCCCGATCATCCCGATCAGGCCAGTATCCCGAAGAAAGCAGAAGACAAAAACGGATGAATGACATGAAAATAGCTTCCGCTTTTATTCATCCGGAACCCCGCATGAGGCTGGAACAACAATACGCGCTGCTTTACCGCGAGTTCGGCGAGCGCGCCGCCCATCCCGGCCTGCCGGCGCTGGCCGCGCTGCTGGCTTGCAGCGAACGCAACGCGCGGCTGCAGTTGGCCAAGATGGCGGACAGAGGCTGGCTGGCCTGGCGGCCGGGCCGCGGCCGCGGCCATCGTTCGGAGCTGCGGCTATTGCTGACCCCGGACGAGATGGCGCTGGGCGACGCGCGGCGGCTGGTGGCGCGCGGCGAGCTGGAACAGGCCTTCGCGCGGCTGAACGCGCCCTTGCGCCGCCAGTTGCTGACGCGGCTGCCGCAACTCTTCGCCCAGGACGATGACCGCAGCCGGCTGCGCATGCCCATCGCCCGCCCCGTCCACACCCTGGACCCGATCAAGGCCTACCATCGGCTCGAAGCGCACATCGTCCGCCAGCTGTTCGACTGCCTGTGCGACTTCGACGCCGCCAGCCAAAGCCTCAGGCCGGCGCTGGCCCACCACTGGGAAGCCGACGCCGACGCCCGCCGCTGGCGCTTCTGGCTGCGCCCCGGCCTGCGCTTTCACGACGGCAGCCCGCTGGACGCCGCCGCGGTGGCCGCCAGCGTGCTGCGGCTGCGCGACGAAGACGGCCCTATGCGGCATATGTACCGGGGGCTGGAAGCGGTGGAGACCCATCATCCGCTGTCGCTGAGCTTCCGCCTCGCCCACGGCGACTGGCTGTGGCCGCAGCGGCTGTACACCGTCAACGCCGCCATCGCGCCGCCGGCGCGCGCCGCCGATTTCGACAGCCATCCGGTGGGCTGCGGTGCGTTCCGCCTGCAGCGCCACAGCCCGCAGCGGCTGGTGCTGGAGGCCAATCCGCACTACTACCGCGAGCGGCCCTTGCTGGAGCGCATCGAACTGTGGGTGCTGGGCGGCGCGGACAGCCCGTCCTGCTTCGACCTGCGCCAGGATGCGGCGACGCGCTCGCCCGACGATCCCTTGCAATCGGCCTGCACCTACCTGCTGCCCAACCCGGACGGCCCGTTCTTCGCCGGCGACGACGCCCGCCGCCGCGGCCTGCTGCGCTTCTTGTCGCAGCCGACGCCGCTGACGGCCGGCGATCCGGAACGCGAGCCGGCCCTTGGCCTGCTGCCCGGCTGGCGGCAACCGCCGGTGGCCGCCGACGCCGACACTGCCTTGCCGCAAGGCGGCGCGCTGCGGCTCTGCACTTACGACCTGGCCAGCCCCCCCGGCCTGATCCGCGCGCTGGAGGCGCGGCTGGCCGGCATCGGCGCCAGGCTGGAGGTGACGCGCATCGCCTACCCGGATTTCCACCGATACCGCTGGTGGCAACAGGCCGATCTGGTGCTGATGAGCGAGGTATTGCACGACGACCGCGACTACGGCCTGTATGAATGGCTGGGCGGCAACCCCGGCTTGCGGCGCAGCCTGCCGCCTGGTCCCCGCGCCCGGTTGGACGCCGATTTGCTGGCCATCCAGCAGTTGCCGGAGCGGGCCGCCCGGATGCGCGCCTATCAGGCCTGCGCCGACTGGCTGGTGCGGGAAGGCTGGCTGCTGCCGCTCAGCCACGAACGAGAGGGCCTGCAGGCCGGCGACGATATCGCCGGCCTCAGGCAGGGATTGAGCGGCTGGGTGGATTTTCGCAGCTTGTGGCGCAAGGATTGAACCTGGGCCGGATGAAAACGCGCCAGCCTTACCAGCGCACGCTGTCGATGCGGCGTCGGTACCAGCCGGTCACCGACAGCCGCTGCCGCCGCGCCGGCAGCACCTCGTGCCAGAAGCGGTCGGACAGGAACAGCACCAGCGTGCCGGCTTCCGGCTTGACGTCGATGAATTCGGCGCAAGCGTCGTCCAGATACAGCCGGATTTCGCCGCCGGCGTCGTCCGGCCAGTCCTGATTCAGATACAACACCGTGGTCAGCGTGCGGGCGTCGTCGTCGCGGAAGCGGTCCAGGTGCTTCTTGTAGAACGCGCCCTCCGGATAGACGGCGAAGTGCGACTCCAGCTCGGCCAGGCCCAGATACAGCCCGCGATTGACCGCCAGCATGATCTCGTCCATCGCCGCCTGATAGGCGCGCACCGCCGGCAGCTCCGCCGCCTGGTCCAGCCACAGCACCGAATCGCTGCGGATCTCGGCGCGGCGCGCCTGGCCGTCGGCGCGGCCGGTGGCCGCCTCGTGGAAACGCCCCTGGTCCCATACCTCGACGCACGCCTCCCGCAATTCGCCGGTCAGCGTGGCCGGCATGGCGTTGGGGATGACGACCCAGCCGCGTTCGGCCAGGGTGTCGATAACGGTATCGAGATTGAAAAGCAGTTGGGACATGATGGCGAATAAGCCTCGCGAATGCGGTGCGGATTTCTACCACAAGCCGGCCGCGCTGGCGAATGCCGAAAGTCAATTATTTCAAACATTTTGCACCCCATCCGGATAGGATGCCGCCCGCCCGCTGCGCGGCGCCCAACCCGCCGCCGCCAGGGTAAGAGGCATGACATCCGGATGGCCGCGCCCGGCGCGGCGCGCCGTCGGGAACGCCTGAGGAAAATGGCAGACTGCCCGCCGCCGGCCGGTCAATAATTCTCCGCCACTTCGCAAAAACGTCCGGCCAGCCACTCCAGCGCCAGCGGGAAATGATCGCGTGCCGCGTCCGGGTGCGTCAGCAATGAGACGTGGTTGTAGTCGTGCAGATGGCCGGTCTTGCGCGCCAGCAGATGCAGGCAGGAGCGATGCGGGCCGCTTTCGTCGCGGAAGCGGCGCACGTCTTCCGGGTGGCCGCGGCAGGGATCGTTGATCGCGGCGAAATACAGCGTCGGCGGCAGGCCGTGCCGGCGGGCGGCCGCGGCGTAGTCGAAGCCGTCGTCGCTATCCACCCAGGGCTTGGGCTGCGCCCACAGCTTGCTTTGCAGATGGCTCTTGTCGCTTTCGTTGTCTGCTCCCAGCCGGATGCGGCGCGCCGGCAGATAGCCGCAGGCGCGGATCAGCAGCCGCGAGGCGACGTTCCACATGAAGTCCACTTCGATCAGCTTGTTGAGATTGCGCACCCGCACGCTGCGCTTGGAGCCGAAATACACTACGCTTTTCACTTGCCGGGCGATTTCCGGAAAGCGAACCAGACAGCTCGTCATATGCACGCCGCCCCAGGAGTGGGCGATCCAGTGCAGCGCCTGTTCGCCTTTCAGCTGGCGGATGAAGCGATGCAGCGCCGGCAGGTCCTCGCAGATGGTTTCGGTCTGGCCGTGGCGCGAGGCGCGGCTGATGCTGGGCGTGCTGCGGCCCCGGCCGCGCAGATCGGCGACGAACACGTCGTAGCCGGCGTCGGCCAGAAAGTGGGCCAGCCCCTTGCCTGAATCGGAATAGAAGGTGCGGCCATTGGCCATCACGCCGTGCAGCATCAATACCGGCTCGCCGTCCGGCCGGCCGCAGATCCTCTTCAAGAACAGCCGCTCCCCGGCTACCGGCACAAACAGATCCTGCTGCAGTTTCTCCATGTTCTCCTCGCTAAATGGCGCCCTCGCCGTCTGCGCGGCGATTCAAGCAAACGCTTGATCATGACAAAGAATGAGGCCAGGAGGAAGGCCGCCCGCGCCGATCGGCCGCAAGCGGATAAAAAAACACCGCGCCGAAAACGGCGCGGTGCGGGCGAAGCGGGCTGGCGTCAGGCTTCCAGGATTTTGGAGACGATCTCGTACACGTCCTTGGAGAGTTTGGCTTCGCTCATGCGCTTGAGCTCGGCGCGCATCAGCGCCTGGCGGCCCGGCTCCAGCTTCTTGAGCCGGCGGAAGGCGCTGACGATGCGGCTGGCCACCTGCGGGTTGATGGCGTCCAGCGCCAGCACCTGGTCGGCCAGGAAGCGGTAGCCGCTGCCGTCCGCCGCGTGGAAATGCGCCATATTGGCGCCGAAGCTGCCGATCAGCGCGCGCGCCTTGTTCGGGTTCTTCAGCGAGAACGCCGGATGGCTCATCGCGTGGCGCACGTGCTCCAGCGTGCCTTCGAGCTGGCTGCCGGCCACCAGGGAGAAGAACTTGTCCATCACCAGCGCATCGCCCTGCCAGCGCGAGGCGAAGGCGGTGTAGCACTCGTCGCGTTCCTCGCCGTCGCGGTCGCGCAGCGCCAGCATCGCGCCCATCTGGTCGGTCATATTGTCCGTTTCCAGGCACTGCTTGGCGGCGGCTTCGGCCGGCCAGGCGTCGTCCAGGCGGTTGAGCATCTGCAAGGCGCGGTTCTTCAGGCTGCGCTTGCCGCTGTCCTGAGGCTTGTAGTCGCGGGTGAGGTTGAGTTCGTACGCCTCGCGCCAGTCGCCGCGCAGCGCGCGCGCCAGCTCGTCGAGCACGAAATCGCGCACCTGGTGGATGACAGCCGGATCGGCCACGTCCACCATTTCCAGGATTTCGGCTTCGGACGGCAGATTGAGCATCAACGCCTTGAAGGCCGGGTCGGCGGCGTGATCCTTCAGCACCGCGCGCATGGCGGCGATGAAGGTGTCCGGCAGCTTGAGCGCGCGGCCGGCGGCCACGTCGGCGATCAGCTGCTTGAACAGGCGCTCGGCGAAGGTCTGGCCGGCCTCCCAGCGGCAGAAGCTGTCGCTGTCGTTGGCCATCAGGAAGGCGAGCTGGTCGTCGCGCCAGTCGCATTCCAGCTTGACCGGGGCGGAGAAGCCTCGCAGCAGCGAGGGCACCGGTTCGGCCGGCACGTCGACGAAGACGAAGGTCTGCTCGGCGGCCTTGACGTCCAGCACGCGGGTGGCGGCGCCGGCAACGGCTTCGCCTTCCAGCCGCAGCGGCAAGTCCTTGCCGTCCGCGCCCACCAGGCCCAGGGCCAGCGGAATGTGGAACGGCAGCTTCGCGTCCTGGCCCGGGGTGGCCGGGCAGCTTTGGCTGACATGCAAGACGTAGCGCTGGCCGGCCGGGTCGTAGCTGCCCTTGACGCTCAGGCGCGGCGTGCCGGCCTGGCTGTACCACAACGCGAACTGGGTCAGATCGACGTCGTTGGCGTCGGCCATCGCGGCGCGGAAGTCGTCGCAGGTCACCGCCTGGCCGTCGTGGCGCTTGAAGTAGAGCTGCATGCCCTTCTGGAAACCGGCCTCGCCCAGCAGCGTGTGGTACATGCGGACCACTTCGGCGCCCTTTTCATACACCGTCATGGTGTAGAAGTTGTTCATCTCGATGTAGCTGTCCGGGCGGATCGGATGCGCGGTGGGGCCGGCGTCTTCCGGGAACTGGCTGGCGCGCAGGCCCTTGACGTCCTCGATGCGCTTGACGGCGCGGCTGTTGAGGTCGGCGCCGAACTCCTGGTCGCGGAACACGGTCAGGCCTTCCTTCAGGCTCAGCTGGAACCAGTCGCGGCAGGTGACGCGGTTGCCGGTCCAGTTGTGGAAGTATTCGTGGCCGATGACGCGCTCGACGCCTTCGAAGTCGAAGTCGGTGGCGGTGTCCTTGCGCGCCAGCACGTACTTGGTGTTGAAGATGTTGAGGCCCTTGTTCTCCATCGCGCCCATGTTGAAGTCGCCCACCGCCACGATCATGTAGATGTCGAGGTCGTACTCCAGGCCGAAGCGGGTTTCGTCCCACTTCATCGAGTGCTTGAGCGAGTCCATCGCGTGCTGGGTCTTGTCCTGGTCGGCCGGCTCGGTCCAGATCTCCAGCGCCACTTCGCGGCCGCGCATGGTGGTGAACTTGTCCTTCAGCGCGGTGAGCTTGCCGGCCACCAGCGCGAACAGGTAGGACGGCTTGCGGTACGGGTCCACCCACTTCACCCAGTGGCGCTTCTTGTCCACCATGCCCTCGCCCACCTTGTTGCCGTTGGACAGCAGCACCGGGTATTTCTGCTTGTCGGCCTTGATGGTGGTGGTGAACTTGGCCATCACGTCCGGACGGTCGAGGTAATAGGTGATCTTGCGGAAGCCTTCCGGCTCGCACTGGGTGAACAGGTTGCCGCTGGAAGCGTACAGGCCCATCAGGCTGGTATTGCTGGCCGGGTCCAGTTCGGTTTCGATTTCCAGGATGAAGCTGTCCGGCACCTCGCGCACGGTCAGCACGTCGTCGGCCAGCGAATAGCGGCCATCGTCCAGCTTGTCGCCGTCCAGCGTCACCGCCAGCAGCCTGGCGCTGCCGTCCAGGCGCAAGTCGCGCTCGGCGCGGCCTTCGGCGCGGGTGATGACCAGCCGCGAATGCACGCGGGTGGCCTCGTCTTCGATGTCGAACACCAGATCGACGCGATCGATCAGAAAGGCCGGAGCCGCGTAATCCTTGCGGTACTTCACTTCCGGTTGTTGCGCCATGCGTATCTCTCCCTCGGGGCCGGCTAGCCGGCCATTGACAGGCCGCGGCGCATTGCTGCGGCGCCGCGAGAATATTCGGTTTTCGGCGAAGCGCCGGCGCGACGGGCGTCGGCGCGTTCGCTCAGCGGTTGTTGATCCACTTGCCGCCGCCGGCGGCCACCCGCAGACGGCAGGTATCGGCGGGCGCGGCCTGCAGCCTGGCGTCCACCGCGATCAGCTCGTCGCGGCGGAAGGCGTGCAGCTTCACCTTGTCGCCCGGCGCGAAACGGGCCAGCGCCTTGTCCAGGTCGCCGGCGCGCAACCAGTCTATCGCCACCAGCACGTCGCCGCCGGAGAGGCCGGCGGCCTGCGCCGCGCCGCCATCCAGCACATGCGTCAGCTTCACGCCCTGGGCGTCCGGGACGCTGCGCACGCCCAGCACGGCCTTGCCCGGTTTGTCGGCGAACGCCTCCACCACGCCGCCCTTGTCGGCCGCGCCCTGGCCCGGCTCGAATCTGAGCTCCACGCCCTGCGACGCCAGCAGCTCGGCCAGCGGCAGATCAGCGGTGGAGCGCAAGGCGGCGTCGAAGAAAGGCTTGAGGTCCAGCCCGGTGGTTTCGATCGCGACGCGTTCCCACTCGTCCTCGGCCAGACCCTTGCCGTCGGCCAGCCACTTGGCCCACAGCGCGCGCATCACGTCGTCCAGCGATTGCTTGCCCTTGCTGTCGCGGCGGATGAGCAGGTCCAGCGCCAGCGCGGCCAGCGCGCCCTTGGTGTAATAGCTGACGATGCTGTTGGGGCTGTTTTCGTCCTGGCGATAGTACTTGGTCCAGGCTTCGAAACTGGATTGCTCCAGCGTCTGCTTCATTCTGCCCGCGCCGCGTTGCACGCCTGTGATGGTTTCGGCCAGCAGGGCCAGATAGCGCTTCTCGTCGATCAGGCCGCTGCGCGCCAGAGCGAGGTCGTCGTAATAGGAGGTGATGCCTTCGAAGGCCCACAACAGGCGGGTATAGCCCTCCTGATTCAGGTCGTAGGGTGTGAACGCCGCCGGCTTCATGCGCTTGACGTTCCAGCTGTGGAAGTATTCGTGACTGATCAGGCCAAGCAGCTTGAGGTAGCCCTCGCCGATCTCGGTCGCGCCTTCGGCCGGCAAATCGTCGCGATTGGCCACCAGCGCGGTGGAGGCGCGATGCTCGAGGCCGCCGTAGATGTCCTTGCCGACAAACAGCATGAACACGTAGCGTTCGAACGGCGCGGGCTCGCCGAACAGGCGGATCTGGTATTCGCAAATCTTCTTGGTGTCGGCCGCCAGGCGCTTCAGGTCGCCCTGGAAGCGGCCGGAGACGACAAACTCGTGCGGCACGCCGCAGGCCTTGAAGGCGATGCGCTGGAACTCGCCCATTTCCACCGGGTGATCGAGCAGTTCGTCGTAGTCGGCGGCGCGGTAAAGGCCGAAGCCGGACTTTTTCTTGACGTCGACCGCGGGCAGGCTGGTCGCCACCTTCCACTCGGCATGCGCCTTGCCTTCCGGCGGCAGCAATTCCACCTCGCAAGCCTCGCCCTCATAGCCGTCCGCAGCCAAAAAAACGCTGCTGGCATTAAAGAAGCCGCGCGCGCCGTCCAGGTACGCGCCGCGCACCGACAGATCAAACGCGTACACCTGATAACGCAGCGTCAGCGGCCCGCGGCAAGGCTCCGCCTGCCAGCTGTTCTTGCCAAGCTGTTGCAAATCAACGGGTTTCCCGGCCGACTCGGCCCGAATGGCGCTCAGATTCCTGGAAAATTCACGGATCATATAACTGCCGGGAATCCAGGTTGGCAGCGAGAAAATCTGACCCTTCTTGGCGGGGCGCGCCACGGTCAGCATGACATCGAACAAATGCGCTTCCGGCGAGGCTGGGCGCAGGGTGTAGCGAATGGGTGCGGATACGGTCATGATCGGCCTGCAAGCGTTGCAAAACCTGACAATTCTAGCACCGGGCACGATTTCCGGGTGTCATTTATGGCCACTTGACCCAAGTCAAAGTTGGCGCGCGGAAGCCCAATACAATTGCATGCGGAGCAACATGGATAATTCGTGTTTTTACGCTCGCTTGAAATAAGAAACGACTTACCGAAAGCCGCCGCTATTCCGCCTGCAACTGGCTCGCACTAGGTAATTGATCTAGAATGCAAGGTTGAATAAATGGGGAGACGGTGCTGTCGCAGGGTCATCAAAACTGCTATCAAAGAGGATGACGCTGCGATGTCGGGTCCAGCACCTCATTTTCTCTGAATCGGTTTTCCCGCGACCTGGGCTCCCGGCAGTAGATTGGGACACTCGCCAGGAGTTCAAGTCGCTACGGTTCGTCATGTTCTGAGTTAGCAACCTTGGAGATAACCTTAATGGAAACGCAATCCACTTATAACTATAAGGTGGTGCGCCAATTTGCCGTCATGACCGTTGTTTGGGGCATCGTCGGCATGTTGGTGGGCGTCATTATTGCGGCCCAGCTGGTGTGGCCGGAGCTCAATTTCGGGCCCTGGTTCCACTTCGGCCGCCTGCGCCCCCTGCATACCAACGCCGTCATTTTCGCCTTCGGCGGCTGCGGTTTGTTCGCCACCTCCTACTACGTGGTGCAACGTACCTGTAACGTTCGCCTGATCTCGGACAAACTGGCGGCTTTCACTTTCTGGGCCTGGCAGCTGATCATCGTGCTGGCCGCCATCACCCTGCCGCTGGGCATTACCTTCGGCAAGGAATACGCCGAACTGGAATGGCCGATCAAGCTGATGATCGCCGTGACATGGGTGGTATACGCCATCGTGTTCTTCGGCACCATCGCCATCCGCAAGGTCAAGCACATCTACGTGGCCAACTGGTTCTACGGCGCCTTCATCCTCGCCGTAGCCCTGCTGCACATCGTGAACTCCGCCTTCGTGCCGGTTACCCTGTGGAAATCCTACTCGGTCTACTCCGGCGCCGTGGACGCCATGGTGCAATGGTGGTACGGCCACAATGCCGTGGGCTTCTTCCTGACCGCAGCCTTCCTCGGCATGATGTACTACTTCGTGCCGAAGCAAGCCGGCCGCCCGGTATACTCCTACCGCCTGTCCGTCGTGCACTTCTGGGCGCTGATCTTCACCTATATGTGGGCCGGTCCGCACCACCTGCACTACACCGCCCTGCCCGACTGGACCCAATCGGTCGGCATGGTGTTCTCCCTGATCCTGCTGGCGCCTTCCTGGGGCGGCATGATCAACGGCATCATGACCCTGTCCGGCGCCTGGCATAAGCTGCGCACCGACCCGGTGCTGAAATTCCTGGTGGTATCGCTGTCCTTCTACGGCATGTCCACCTTCGAAGGCCCGATGATGTCTATCAAGACCGTCAACGCCCTCTCCCACTACACCGACTGGACCATCGGCCACGTGCACTCCGGCGCGCTCGGCTGGGTGGGCTTCATCACCATCGGCTCCATGTACTACCTGATCCCGCGCCTGTTCGGCCGCGATTCGATGCACAGCGTCAAGCTGATCGAAGCGCACTTCTGGCTGGCTACCGTCGGCGTCGTGCTGTACATCGCCGCGCTGTGGATTTCCGGCGTGACCCAGGGCCTGATGTGGCGCGCCCTGAACCCGGACGGCACCCTGACCTACGCCTTCGTCGAAGCGGTCAAGGCAACCTATCCGTACCACTTCGTGCGCTTCCTGGGCGGCGGCTTGTACCTGGTGGGCATGCTGCTGATGGCTTACAACACTTTCCGCACCATCGCCGCCGGCCGCGCCGTGGATGCCAAGATTCCTGCCATTGGCGCACAGGCACACTAAGGGGACGAGGGAAATATCATGGACAAAATCCAGAAACTGGTCGAAGAGCACGTTGGTTGGCTGATCGTGTTCACCCTGCTGGTGATCAGCGTTGCAGGCCTGGTTGAAATCCTGCCGCTGGCCTTCCAGAAATCCACGACCGAGCCGGTCGCCGGCGTCAAGCCTTACACCGCGCTGCAACTGGCCGGCCGCGACATCTACATCCGCGAAGGCTGCTACAACTGCCACTCGCAGATGATCCGTCCGTTCCGCGCCGAAACCGAACGTTACGGCCACTACTCGGTAGCCGGCGAGTCGGTATACGACCACCCGTTCCAGTGGGGCTCCAAGCGCACCGGTCCGGACCTGGCCCGCGTTGGCGGCCGCTACTCCGACGAGTGGCAGCGCGTCCACCTGATCAACCCGCGCGACGTGGTGCCGGAATCCAACATGCCGGCGTTCCCGTGGCTGGCCAAGAACCTGGTCGACGCCGAAGTCGTGCCCAAGAAGATGGAAGCCCTGCGTCTGGTAGGCGTGCCCTACTCCGACAAGGAAATCCAGGAAGCGAAGGCACAGGTGGAAGGCAAGTCCGAAATGGACGCGCTGATTGCTTACCTGCAAGGCTTGGGTCTTGCGCTGAAGAACGTTCGTTAAGCCATGGACTTGGTTACGATCGGGCGCTCGCTGTTCACGGTGGTCTGCTTCGCGTTTTTCATCGTGGTGCTGATCATCGCCTACAGCAAGCGCTCCAAGAACCGGTACGAGGAGGCAGCCAACCTGCCTTTCCTTGACGACGACAAGGTGCAGGAAGCAGAACAAGACAAGGCTTCCAACGGAGCAAGAAAATGAGTGACTTCACTAGCGATTTTTGGAATATCTGGATCACCGCCATCGTTGTGGTCGGCATCATCGGCCTGACGCTGCTGGTTTTCACCCAGTCCAAAGCCACGGTCAAGAAGGGCGAGCAGGTGGAAACCACCGGCCACGTCTGGGACGGCGACCTGGCCGAGTACAATCACCCGCTGCCGCGCTGGTGGATGCTGATGTTCTACATCACCCTGGTGTTCGGCGTGGTGTACCTGGTGCTCTACCCCGGCCTCGGCACCTTCAAGGGCATCCGCGGCTGGACTTCGGTCGGCCAGTACAAGGAAGAGCGCGCCCAGGCCGAAGCCAAGTACCAGCCGCTGTACGACAAGTACCTGAAGCAGGACATCAAGGCGGTAGCCGCCGATCCGCAAGCCCAGGAAATGGGCAAGCGCCTGTTCCAGACCTACTGCGTGCAGTGCCACGGCGCGGACGCTCGCGGCTCCAAGGGCTTCCCCAACCTGGTCAATCATGACTGGCTCTACGGCGGCGATCCGGCCACCATCAAGACCACCATCATGAACGGCCGCCACGGCCAGATGCCGGCCTGGGGCGCGGTGCTCGGCGAAGAAAAAGTGAAGGACACCGCCAACTACGTGCTGCAGATCGCCGGCAAGAAGCACGACGCCGAGCGCGCCACCCGCGGCAAGGAAACCTTCGCGGCGCTGTGCTCGGCCTGTCACGGTCCGGACGGCAAGGGCAACCAGCAACTGGGCGCGCCCAACCTGACCCACCCGTCCGGCAACTGGCTGTACGGCGGCACGGAAAAGACCATCATCGAAACCATCACCAACGGCCGCAACAACCAGATGCCGGCCTGGAAGGATTTCCTGGGCGAAAGCAAGGTGCATGTGCTGGCCGCTTACGTCTGGGGCCTGTCCAACAATACCAAGGCTCCGCAGTAAGCCTCGCGCAACGCGCCGCCCGCCATTCGTGGGCGGCGCGTTTCTTTAAGCACGCCCCGCAAGCCCGACCCGCTCAGAGGTTTTCGTAGAACGCATCCCGTGGTGGGTTTTACCAAGTCCTCTTCAGGAAAACGACATGTCCGATTCGCTGAACAAAATTCCGATCAAAGTCGAAAATAGCGCCAAGCAGGAAGAAACCGTCTCGCTCTACGAATCCCACAAGAAGCTCTACCCGCGCGCCGTGCGCGGCGTGTTCAACAATTTTCGCCTGTTGTTCGTGATCGGCACGCAGCTGGTGTTCCTCGGCCTGCCCTGGCTGCAATGGAACGGACGCCAGGCCGTGTTCTTCGACATGATCAACCGCAAGTTCTATCTGTTCGGCCTCACCATCTGGCCGCAGGACTTCGTCTATCTGGCCGCCTTGCTGATGTGCTGCGCCTTCGGCCTGTTCGCCTGGACCACCATCGCCGGCCGGCTATGGTGCGGCTACTCCTGTCCGCAAACGGTCTACACCGAAATCATGCTGCTGATCGAGCAATGGGTGGAGGGCGACCGCAGCAAGCGCATGAAGCTGGACGCCGCGCCGATGAGCTTCGCCAAGCTCAGGCTCAAGTTCACCAAGCACTTCATCATGATCGTGTTTTCGTTGTGGACCGGCTTCACCCTGGTGGGTTACTTCACGCCGATCAAGAGCCTGGTCGCCGCCGCGCCCACCTTCAGCTACGGCCCGTGGGAAACCTTCTGGATGTTCTTTTACGCCGGCTTCACTTACCTCTTCGCCGTATTCATGCGCGAACAGGTATGCAAATACATGTGCCCCTACGCCCGCTTCCAGAGCGTGATGTTCGACGCCGACACGCTGATCATCTCCTACGACGAAGCCCGCGGCGAACCGCGCGGCGCGCGCAAGAAAGGCAGCAGCCCCAAGGAGCAAGGTCTGGGCGACTGCATCAACTGCGGCATCTGCGTGCAAGTCTGCCCAGTAGGCATCGACATCCGCAACGGCCTGCAATACGAATGCATCGGCTGCGCCGCCTGCATCGACGCCTGCGACGAAGTGATGGACAAGATCCACTCCCCGCGCGGCCTGATCCGCTACACCACCGAAAACGCGCTGGAAGGCAAATACCCCGAGAAAGCCATCCCCTCGCGGCTGAAACGCCCGCGGGTGGTGATGTACGTGCTGGTGCTGTGCATCGTCTTCGGCAGCGCCATCACCTCGCTGGCGCTGCGCAAGCCCTTCAAGGTGGACGTGATCCGCGACCGCGCCTCGCTGGTGCGCGAAACCGACGAAGGCTGGCTGGAAAACACCTACATCATCAAAATCATCAACACCACGGAACAGAACCAGCGTTTCCGCATCTCAGCTACAGGCATGCCGGAGATCAAGGTCAAGACCGACACCCCCGATCTCCAGGTCGGCGCCACGCTGACCCAGGACGTCACCGTCCACGTCCAGGTGGACCCGCAATACGCCACCAAGGGCAGCCACAAGATCCACTTCATCGTCGAATCGGTCAACCACCCCGATTTGCGCGTGGAAGAAAAATCTAGCTTCATCGGAGAGTAACGCATGCAACACACCACCCACCCTCCCCGCCCCTGGTACAAGGAGCCCTGGCCCTGGATCCTGTTCGGCATCCCCATGGTCGCGGTTATTGTCGGCGTGTTTTTCCTGAACGTGGCCATCAAGACCGACGACGGCCTGGTGACCGACGACTATTACAAGAAGGGCAAGGCGATCAACATCGAACTGCGCCGCGACAACGCGGCGGTCAAGATGGGCCTGTCCGGCCAGCTGATGTTCGGCAGCGACCACCGCAGCGTCCGCCTGATCACCGCCAGCAAGCAAGCGCTGCCGGACGCCATCGTGCTGCGCATGATCCACCCGGCGCAGGACGACTTCGACCAGACCGTGGAGCTGCAACGCTCCGGCCCCAACGTCTACCAGGGGATGCTGCCGCAAGTCCCGACCAATGCCAACCACTGGTACGTGCAGCTGGAAGACAAGGCCAACCAGTGGCGACTGCAAGGCGAATGGAAGCCGGCCGAAGGCGCCATGGTCAGCCTGGGCGTGCACATGCTGCAGCCGGCGGACAACTGAAGATTGCCCACGCCCCCTATCACGGCTCGCCATCCCGGCGGGCCGTTTTGCTTAATATGCCCAATTCCCATTGACCGCGCTGGTTGGCGCCCAACGCGCCTCTGCCACTGGAAACAGGCGGATATCGTCCCTGTGGCGAATGATATCCGATCGCAAACAGGCAAGCCTTGCGTCGCGCTTGCGCCTCAAGCGGATGCGTCGCTACACTAAAGCCCCTCCCCCGATGACGCCCCATGCTAAAACTCAATCTTGGCTGCGGCTACGACAAGCGCCCCGGCTTCATCAATGTAGATAGCGAAGCGGCTTGCCAGCCGGACCAGGTAGTCGATCTCGAGACCTTTCCCTGGCCATGGGCGGACAATTCGGTGAGCGAGATCCTGCTTAGCCACGTGCTTGAACACCTTGGCGCCGACACAAAAACCTATTTGTCCATCATCAAAGAGCTATACCGGGTCTGCGCTCCAGACGCTTGCGTCACCATCATCGTGCCCCACCCTCGCAGCGACAATTACCTGGCAGACCCCACTCATGTCCGTCCCATTACCGCCATGGGATTGCACATGTTCAATCAGGAGCTGAATCGGCAAAGCATGGCCGAGGGGCACGCCAGCACGCCCCTGGGCATTTACCTGGGGGTGGACTGGGTGATGGAGTCATCCGATCTGAAAATACTGGAACCCTGGGCCAGCCGCTTCAATAGCGGCCAGCTGCAGGAAGGGGACATCGCCATGGCGGTGCAAAACTTTTATAACGTGATCGGCGACTGCACATTCATGATGCGCATCCGCAAACCCGCCTTCTCTGCGGCAAGCGGCTAAGTCCGGCACCACCCCCAAAGGCGGCGGCATGCCTGCTGCCGGATGCGGCCAAGGCCGTCAGGCAGCAGGCCTAACCATCACAGCGGACGCAGTCGCGCCATGAAATGTCGCAGGATGGGCGGCTCGTAATCGAAGTCCAGACCGCGAATCGACGCCGCGCGCCGCTTGACCTCGATCAGGCAGTCGGCGATGTAGTCCATGTGGTCATTGGTGTAGACCCGGCGCGGAATGGTCAGCCGCATCAGTTCGAACGGCGACGCCTCCTGCTGGCCGGTTTGCGGGTTGCGGCCCAAGAGCAGCGAGCCGATCTCCACCGCCCGCACCCCGCCTTCCAGATACAGCTCGCAAGCCAGGGCATGGGCCGGGAAGCACTCCGGGGCGATGTGCGGCAGCATGCGCTTGGCGTCGACGAATACCGCGTGGCCGCCGGTCGGCGTCTGGATCGGCACTCCGCCCGCGCGCAAGCGCTCGCCTAGGTAGGCCACCTGGCCGATGCGGTAGGACAGGAAATCCGCATCCAGACCTTCCTTCAGGCCTATAGCCAGGGCCTCCATATCGCGGCCGGCCAGGCCGCCGTAGGTCACGAAGCCCTCCATCGGCACGCAGCGCACCTGCACCGCGCGGAACAGCGCCTCATCCTCCCTGAAGCAGCACAGGCCGCCGATATTGACGAGACCATCCTTTTTGGCCGACATGGTGAAAACATCGCCGTAGCCGAACATCTCGCGCGCGATGGCGGCCAGGCTGTGGCCGGCGTAGTCGGCGTCGCGCTCGCGGATGAACCAGGCGTTTTCGGCGAAGCGGGCGGCGTCGATGATCACCGGGATGCCGCGCGCGCGCGCCAGCCGGCTCACCGCGCGGATATTGCCCATCGCCACCGGCTGGCCGCCGGCGCTGTTGCAGGTGATGGTGACGATGATGCCGGCGACGTTGTCGCCTTCGGCGGCGACGATGCGTTCCAGCCGCTCCAGATCGAAGTCGCCCTTCCAGTCATGCGGCGTTTCGGTGTCCAGCGCTTTTTCAGTCAGGACGTTGACGGCCCGGGCTCCGGCGATCTCCACGTGAGCCTTGGTGGTGTCGAAATGGTAGTTGGACAGGAACAGCGGTTTGTCGCCGCGGCAACGCTTGACCAGCTCGGGGAACAGGATCTGCTCCGCGCCGCGCCCCTGATGGGTGGGGATGGTGTGCGCGTAACCGAACAGCTCGCGCACGGTGTCCGCCAGGTGGAAATAATTGCGGCTGCCGGCGTAGGCCTCGTCGCCCAGCATCAGCCCGGCCCATTGCCGGTCGGACATCGCGCCGGTGCCGCTATCGGTCAGCAAGTCGATGTAAACGTCTTCGCCCTTGAGCAGGAACGGGTTCCAGCCTGCCGCGATCAGAGCCTCGCGGCGATACTCGGGCGTGGTTTGCTTGATCGGTTCCACCATCTTGATGCGGAACGGTTCGGGAATGCGTCTTGCCATGTCTCTCTCCTTGACGCGGGCAGGCCGCGCGAACGCCGCGGCGTCGGCCTGCTTGCGCGAACATCGTGAATTGTCTTGCGATGGGAACGGAAAACGGCCGCAGCGGCCGCGAGAGAGTCAGGCGCGGGGGAAGTCGCAGGACAGGATGATGTCCAGAGTGTACCAATGCAGGCGCGTCGCTTCGCGAAAGGTCAGCGCCGATTGCTGCTTTGCCGACGTATTCATTTGCATCACCTATTCAGCGAGTCAAAAGCCATGCCTTGCGGCGGGTTCAGCTTACGCCTGTTTCCCTCGCGCGTAACGCCACTGTTACAAAACTCCCACACAATCCGGCCTTGCCATTCGCATTTTTCTTGCTGGATACAATAAACATTAAGCATCTGACGCGCAGAATATTGATCATAAATGATCAATTCAAAGCATAAAATTCGAAGTTTTCACTCTATTTATTGCCTAGTCATAATGGTTTCGTAAAAAAAACTTTCACATCCAAACAGTAACTGGCTATGATCGACCGCTGCCTACAATATACAAGGCAAATACAAAACAACTAAACATCGCTCGCTGGTGATGTTCTTCAAGTCACACAAGGAAAAAAAATGACGACACAATCGCATCCCAAAGGGCTGTATCTGCTCTTTGTGACGGAGATGTGGGAGCGCTTCAGCTACTACGGCATGCGCGCCATTTTCGTGCTGTTCATGCTCAAGGCGCTGATGTTCGACAAGGCGCACGCCGCCGACATCTACGGCACCTACACCGGTCTCGTCTATTTCACTCCGCTGATCGGCGGTTACATCGCCGACCGCTACTGGGGCAATCGCCGCTCCATCCTGGTGGGCGGCATCCTGATGGCCGCGGGCCAGTTCATGCTGTTCTTCTCCGGCTCGCTGCACGACGCCAACGTCGACGCCGCCACCTGGCTGCTGTACGGCGGCCTGGGCGTGATGATCGCCGGCAACGGCCTGTTCAAGCCGAACATCTCGTCGATGGTGGGCCAGCTGTACGCCCCGGGCGACAAGCGCGTGGACTCCGCCTTCACCATCTTCTACATGGGCATCAACGCCGGCGCGCTGATCGCGCCGCTGGTCTGCGGCACGCTGGGCGACACCGGCAATCCGGCCGACTTCAAGTGGGGCTTCATGGCCGCCGGCTTCGGCATGCTGCTGTCGCTGACCGTGTTCACCCTGTTCAAGAACCGCTATCTGGTTACCCCGGAAGGCAAGCCGATCGGCATGGCGCCCAAGCGCCACCACGACAGCGGCGAAAAGGTGAAGCACGAACCGCTGACCCGCGTCGAAATCGAACGCCTGGCCGTGATCCTGATCCTGTCCGCCTTCGTGATCTTCTTCTGGTCCGCCTTCGAGCAGGCCGGCGCGTCGCTGACCTTCTTCGCCGAAGAGCAGACCAACCGCCAGCTGATGGGCTTCACCGTGCCGGCGTCGTACTTCCAGTCGATCAACCCGGTCTCCATCGTGATCTTCGCCCCCGTTTTCGCCTGGATCTGGGCCAAGCTCGGCCAGAACGGCATGGAGCCGAACTCGCCGGTGAAAATGGCCATCGGCCTGCTGTTCCTGGCCATCGGCTATCTGGTGATCGCCTTCGGCGTGGACGGCCTGGAGCCGGGCGTCAAGGTCAGCATGATGTGGCTGGTCAGCCTGTACATGCTGCACACCTTCGGCGAGCTGTGCCTGTCGCCGATCGGCCTGTCGCTGGTGGTGAAACTGTCGCCGGTCCGCTTCACCAGCCTGATGATGGGCATCTGGTTCCTGTCCAACGCCGCCGCCAACAAGTTCGCCGGCACCCTGTCGGAACTGTACCCGGACCCGACCAAGCCGGTGCCGCACTTCCTCGGCTACGCCATCACCAACCTGCATGATTTCTTCATGCTGTTCGTGGGCATGGCCGGCGTGGGTTCGCTGATCCTGTTCGCGCTGTCGTTCAAGCTGAAGAAAATGATGCACGGCCGCGGCTAAGCCCCGCCGTCGCCAAACCCAACGCCACGTCCCCGACGTGGCGTTTTGCGTTGCCGCCGCAGCAGACGAGGCGGCCGGTCTATGGTAGCCTTGCCGCCACTCATTTCCGTCTGACCTCGAAAATCCCGGATGAAAACCGCCCTCTCCTGGCAGAAAGCCGCCTGCTACGCGCTCCTCGCCCTGTTGCTGATCCGCCTGGCCAGCATGGGCCTGATTCCGCTGACCGACACCACCGAGGCGCGCTACGCCGAAATCGCCCGCAAGATGCTGGAAACCGGCAACTGGGTGACGCCGCTTCACGATTACGGCGTGCCATTCTGGGCCAAGCCGCCGCTGTCCACCTGGCTGTCCGCCGCCAGCATGGGGCTGTTCGGCGTCAACGAACTGGCCGCGCGCCTGCCCTCGCTGCTGCTGGGCCTCGCCACTTTGTGGCTGACCGCCGACCTGATGCGCCGTCGCGCCGGCGGCGACGCCGGCCTCGCCGCCGCGCTGCTGCTGGCCGGCGGGCTGCTGTTCTTCGGCGCGGCCGGCACGGTGATGACCGATCCCTCGCTGCTGTTCTGCGTGACGCTCAGCCAGGTCGCCTTCTGGCACGCGCTGCACGGCGGCGGCCGGCTCTGGCGCTACGCCTTCTTCATCGGCCTGGGCCTGGGCCTTCTGGCCAAGGGGCCGCTGGCCGTGGTGCTGGTGGGCATGCCCATCTTCTTCTGGGTGCTGATCCGCAATCAATGGCGGGCGCTGTGGCGCGAGCTGCCGTGGATTTCCGGCACCCTGCTCGCCGTCGCCATCGCGGCCCCTTGGTACGCCTGGGCCGAAATCCGCACCCCCGGCTTCCTCAACTATTTCATCATGGGCGAACACGTCAGCCGCTTCCTGGACTCGGGCTGGAAGGGCGACAAGTACGGCTTCGCCCACGCCACCCCGCGCGGCATGATCTGGCTGTACGCGCTGGGCGCGCTGTTCCCGTGGTCCATCGCCATGCTGGTCTGGCTTGCCTGCCGCGCGCGCCGGCTGCCCGGCCTCATCCGCATGGGCCAGAGCGACGGCTGGCTGCTGTATGTGGCGCTGTGGACGCTGATGACGCTGCTGTTCTTCACCCTGTCCGGCAACATCATCTTCCCGTATTCGCTGCCGATGCTGCCCGGCGCGGCGCTATTGATGGCCGAACTGTGGCAGCGCGGCCGCAACGAACGCTCCGGCCGCGCCCTGCCGTGGCTGGCGCTGACAAGCGGCCTGATCTTCGCGCTTCTCACCGTGCTGCAATTCACCCACGACCAGCGGTATTTCCGCACCCAGAAGGAAGTGATCGCCGCCTGGCAAGCGCTGCGGCCGCCGGAAGGCAGCCAGTTGATCTACTGGGACAGCCGCCGCGAATTCTCGGCCGAGTTCTACTCGCAAGGCCGGGTGCGCACCACGATGGACGCCGGGAAGTTGCAAAACTTGCTGGCCGATGGCAAAAACCGCTATATCGTCACCGAGCAACGCGACATGGCCAGCCTGCCCGCCAAGACGCTGGCCGGCTTTGAGCCCATCGCCCATTTCAGCGTAATGAAGGACAATGTCTTGCTGCTGCGCGCCAAGCCGGCGCGCGGCCAACTGTGAACCACGCCATGAACGATGCTTTCGTCCCCCCTTACCTGCTGACGCTGCGCGCCAAGGAGCGCCCCGCCGACCCGCTGGTCAGCTGCGTCATCCCGGCTTACAACGAATCGGAGAACATCGCCCCCATGCTGCGCACCCTGCACCGCCTGCTGAGCGAGGCCGGCCTGCGCCACGAACTGGTGGTGGTGGACGACGGCAGCCGCGACGACACCGTGCAGCAAGTTCTGGACCAGATCGACGCGCTGCCGGTGCGGCTGATCCAGCTGTCGCGCAACTTCGGCAAGGAAATCGCCCTGACCGCCGGCATCGACCATATCCAGGGCGACGTGGCGGTGCTGATCGACGGCGACTTCCAGCACCCGCCGGAAATGGTGCCGGTGTTTCTGGCGCAATGGCGCGCCGGCTACGACATGGTTTACAGCGTGCGCGCCAACCGCGACAACGAAACCCTGGCCAAGAAGCTGTTCACCCGCGCCTTTTACGCGCTGATCAACACCGGCGCGCCGCTGAAGATTCCGGAAAACACCCAGGATTTCCGCGTGCTGGACCGCTGCATCCTGGACGCCCTGCGCCAGATGCCGGAACGCAACCGCTTCATGAAGGGCCTGTACAACTGGGTGGGCTTCACCCAGCTGGCGGTGGAAACCGAAACCCGCGAGCGGCAGGCCGGCAAGAGCAGCTTCAATTTCCGCCGGCTGCTGGACCTCGGGCTTACCGGCCTCACCTCCTTCTCCAACATGCCGCTGCGCATCTGGACCTTGATAGGCTGCGTCATTTCTCTGCTGTCCATCGGCTACGCCGCGCTGGAAGTGGTGCGCACCCTGCTGTACGGCAACCCGGTCAGCGGCTGGCCGACGCTGGCGGTGGCGGTCACCTTCCTCGGCGGCGTGCAGCTGCTGTCCATCGGCATCCTCGGCGAGTACGTCGGCCGCATCTTCAACGAAGTCAAGGGGCGCCCCACCTATCTGGTCAGCCGCGTCCACGAGGCGGAACGACGGGACGAGGCGCGATGAACCGCCAGCTGTTCTGGTTCGGCGTGGTGGGCGTGTCCGCCATGCTGCTGCATTTCGCGCTGGTGGCCTGGCTGCTGGTGCCGCTGGGCCTGCCGCCGCTGGCGGCCAATATCGTCGCCTTCCTGTGCGCCTTCC
Organism: Xenophilus sp. AP218F; assembly: GCA_002213445.1. Taxonomy (GTDB): domain Bacteria; phylum Pseudomonadota; class Gammaproteobacteria; order Burkholderiales; family Chromobacteriaceae; genus Chromobacterium. The sequence goes on from NJIE01000009.1 coordinate 101,206, forward strand.
AGCTGAGCTACTGGGGGCATCGCCTGCAGACCTTCCAGGCGCGGCACATCCCGCACCGCCAGGCGCTGCCGCGCTTCTTCGGCGTGTCCTGCCTGAGCTTCGCCGTCAACGAAGCCATGTACTTCCTGCTGCTGCGTTGCACGGCGCTCGATTACCGCGTCGCGCTGCTGATCGTGCTGTTCAGCGTCGCCGCGCTCACCTTCGTCCTCAGCAAGCTGTGGGCCTTTGCCGGACACTCGTCCGGCGGGCTGCCCGCGGCCAAAAAAAATTAACGTTTGGATCATGATCTGGCGCAAACTTTGCAAACCCTCCGCAGTCGTACCTGGCATGACGAAACGATTGACTCTCTGCGCCGACGACTTCGCCCAGTCGCCCGCCATCAGCCAGGGCATTCTTGAGCTGCTCGCCGCCGGCCGGCTATCCGCCACCAGCGTGATGAGCCAGTCGCCGCACTGGCCCGCGCTGGCCGGCGAGCTCAAGGCCTTCGACGGCCAGGCCGACATCGGCCTGCACTTCAATCTCAGCCACCCTTTCGGGCCGGACGCCAAGCCCTTGTCGCACTGGCTGATGAAAAGCCAGCTGCGCCAGTTGTCGCCGCGCGCCTTGCGCGACGCGCTGCTCTCCCAGCTGGACCGTTTCGGCGAGGCCTTCGGCCGCTTGCCCGACTTCATCGACGGCCACCAGCACGTGCACGCGCTGCCGGTGGTGCGCGACGCGCTGTTCGACGCCGTCGAGACGCGCTGGCAAACGCAGCCGCAGCCTTATCTGCGCGCCCCGGACAAGCTTGGCCACCCGGGCGACAACCGGCTCAAGGCGCTGATCTTGCGCAGCGTGTGCACCGGCTTCGCCGAGCAGGCGGAGGAGCGCGGTTTTTCGATCACGCCCTGGTTCGGCGGCATGTACTCGCTGACCCCGCAAGCCGACTTCCCCGGCCTGATGCGGCAATGGCTGGAACGCAGCCCGGACCGCGCGCTGATCATGTGCCATCCCGGCCAGCGCGCCAGCGACGCGGACGACCCGATCGCCGCCAGCCGCGGCGCGGAGTTGGCGTATCTCGCCAGCAACGCCTTCGTCGAGCACTGCCAGCGCCACCAGGTGAAGCTGGCACGTTTCGACTGCGCCCCCTGCGCCGTCGCCGCCTGAGCCCGGCGCAGCCAGAAAAAAGCCGCCCAAGAGCGGCTTTTTTCTGGCTGACTCAGGGCGCGGGCCACGGCCAATCCCAGGGCGCGGGCCAGTCCGCCAGCGCGCGCGCGCAATCGGCGCCGCGAAACCACTCGCCCTCTTCCGGCGGGCAAACAAAGCTCAACTCCTCGCCATCCAGCGCCAGCCGCAAGGCGTAAGCGTGCAGATAACCGCGATCGGCCGGGCTGCCGCCGTACAAGGCGTCGCCGAGGATCGGCGCGCCCTGCGATTTGAGCGCCACCCGCAACTGATGCGTCTTGCCGCTGCGCGGCCGCAACAAGAACAGCCGCAGGCCAGGCGTCAGACTCTGGCTGAAAAACTGCGTCACCGCCGGATTCTGCCGGCTCTTGAGCAAGCGCCACGCGCCGCCGCGCCCCTTGTCCATATCGCCGCAGATCTTGCCCTGCTTTTTCAGCGGTTTGCGATCGGACAAGGCCAGGTAATACTTCTCCACCTCCCGCCCGGCGAACATCTCGCCCAACCGCGCCGCCATCTTTGCCGAACGCGCCACCAGCAACAGCCCCGAGGTGATGCGATCCAGCCTGTGCACCGGCCAGAGCGCATCGTCGCCCAAACCGGCGCGCAATGCTTCCATCAGCCCCGCCTCCTCGCCTTCGCGGTGGAAACTGACGCCGGCGCGTTTGCAAACCAGATAGAAGCGGGGATCGGTATGGATCAGGGAAAACATCGGGCATCCAGACGGGAGAAAGGCCGGCATTGTACCGCATGCGGCCAAAGGACGGGCGGAGGGGGCAAGGCGAGCCGCTATTGATTTATGACAAAGAAATGCAACACAAATACACAAGTTTAGCTCAAGCAGCTTGCCTGTGCCGCATTGTTAATTATCATGGCATATTCTGTTTTTCGGCACCAGACATCGGCATAAGATGGCTGGGCAATTTAACCAGCAAGGAGTGTTCCGTGAAACGTACCATGCAACAGGGCTTTACCTTGATCGAACTGATGATAGTGGTAGCTATCATCGGCATTCTCGCCGCCGTCGCCATTCCCGCGTACCAGAACTACACCGCGAGAACCAAAGCGACCGCCGCTTTTGCCGAGCTGTCGCCGGCACGCACCGCCTATGAAGTTCGTCTGAACGATGGGCAAGGCATCGTGACAGCCGGCACCACGGATGCCAGTCTCAACCCGATTGGCCTGAGAGATAACCCTTCCCAGCATTGCGACATGGAAACCCTGGGTACCGATGCGGCAACCGCAGGTATTCAATGCAATATTCAGCACGCCCCGCCTGCGCTCGGAAACACCCCCTTCATACGGGTTGTCCGCGGAGCCAGCGCCACGTGGGACTGCACAACCAACATCACAACACCAGAACACCGTCCGGCTGGCTGCGGCTCAGCAGCTGCAGCTGCAAATAACGGGGGCAACAATAATAACAACGGCAATGCCAACAGTTAGATCTCAAACCATCCTGTGATGCATGCCCGATGGCATTACCGGGTAGACAAACGGGATGGCGACTGCCCATCCCGTTTGCTCACATTCCCTTCCTCTGCTCCATCTCCACCCGCAACTGCTTGCGCATTTCCGCCGCGCGGAAACGCTGGCGCTGTTCTTCGGTTTCCAGCACCAGCGTCGGCACCGGCACGGCCTTGCCGTTTTCGAAGGCCACCATGGTGAAATAGCAGCTGTTGGTGTGGCGCTGGCTGCGGCTCTGGATGTCCTCGGCCACCACCTTGATGCCCACCTCCATCGAGGTGCGGCCGGCGTGATTGACGCTGGCGTAGAAGGTCACCAGTTCGCCGACGTGGATGGGCTGCTTGAACAGCACCTGGTCCACCGACAGCGTCACCACATAGCGCCCGGCGTAACGGCTGGCGCAGGCGTAGGCCACCTGGTCCAGCAGCTTCAGCAACACCCCGCCGTGAACGTTGCCGGAAAAATTGGCCATGTCCGGCGTCATCAATACCGACATCACCAGTTCGCGCTGCGCGCCTTCGCCTTGCATACTCTGTTCCTTGTCTTGACTCATCCCTGAAGTCTATACGCCGCCGCGGATTCCAAGCGGATAATCTGCGCTCGCCGCCGCCGGCACGCATCGCGCGCCGGGGCTATATTGAAATGATCCTCATCAGGTTTGTCGCAATGCGCATCGTCAGTCTCGCCTCCGCCGACAACAGCCCGTACTCCGCCGCCGCGCACGGGCCGGACTGCGCCTGCCCGGCCTGTCAGTCCTTGCGCAGCGACGCTGCGACGCCCGTCCCCGGCGCAGCCGGCGGCACGGGCGATCGCGTCACGCTTTCGGCCGAGGGCAAGGCGGCCCTGAGCGAAGCGCAGCAAAAAGAAGTAGCCGCGCTCAAGGCGCGCGACGACGATGTCCGTCGCCATGAGGCCGCGCATCAGGCCGCCGGCGGCGCGCTGGCCGGCGCGGCCAGCTTCAGCTATGAGCAAGGCCCGGACGGCAAGTCCTACGCGGTGGGCGGCGAGGTTCCCATCCGCATCAGCCAGGGCGGCTCGCCGCAGGAAACCATACGCAACGCCCAGACGGTGCGCGCCGCCGCGCTGGCGCCCGACGATCCCTCGGGCCAGGATCGCGCGGTCGCCGCCGAAGCCAGCCAGATCGAACAGCAGGCGCGGCAGCAGTTGTCGCAACAACAATCCGGCAATCAGAACCTGACGCCGCTGCAGAAAAGCCAGCAAGCGCAAGCCCCGGCCGAGGGCAAAACCGGGCCGGGACAATCGGTGGACACCTACGCCTGAATCCGCGCGGCCTGTCCAGTTCAGGCGGCCATTTTCCTGGCCAGGCGCAAGCCGTTGGCGATCACGATCAGGCTGGTGCCCACGTCGGCGAACACCGCCATCCACAAGCTGGCCATCCCCGCCGCCGCCAGCGCGAAGAACAGCAACTTCACCGTCAGCGCGATGGCGATATTGGCCTTGAGCACTCGCGCCGCGCGCCGGGCGTGGGCCAGCAGATCGCAGAGCTTGTCCAGCCTGTCGTCCATCAGCGCCACGCCGGCGGTTTCCAGCGCGCTGTCGGAACCGGCCGCGCCCATGGCGATGCCGAGGTCGGCTCGCGCCAGCGCCGGGGCGTCGTTGACGCCGTCGCCCACCATGGCGACCACACCCTTCTCCTGCAGCGCGACGATGCGGGCGAGCTTGTCCTCCGGCAGCAGGCCGCCGTGCGCCTCGCTGACGCCGGTCTGCCGCGCCACGGCTGCCGCCACTTGCGGGCTGTCGCCGCTGAGCATCACCGCGCGCACGCCCAGCGCCTGCAGCCGCGCCAGGGCCGCCGCCGCCTCCGGCCGCGGCTGATCGGCCACAGCCAGCGCGCCCAGCGCCCTATCTCCCTGCAGCAACAGCAGCGCGCCGTTGCCCGCGGCGCTCAGCGCGTCCAGCTGCGCGGCCTGTTCGGCGCTCAGCGCGCCCTGCTCTTCGGCCAGGCGGCGGCTGCCCAGCTGCAGATCGCGACCGTCAACGCGGCCGGTCACGCCGCGCCCCGGCAGCTCTTGCACCTGCTCGGCCTCAGGCCAGGCCAGGCCGCGCGCTTGCGCCTCGGCCAGCACCGCCCGCGCCAAAGGATGGGTGGAATGGGCGTCGAGCGCGGCGGCGGCTTGCAAGACATCCAGCTCGCCAAAGCCGCGCCAGGCCAGAATCCGGGTGACGGCCGGCTCGCCCAGCGTCAGGGTGCCGGTCTTGTCCAGGCAGATGGTGTCGACGGCCGCAGCCATCTCCAGCGGCGCGCCGCCCTTGACCAGCACGCCGTGCCTGGCCGCCGCGGCCAGGGCGCTGACCACGGTGACCGGCGTGGCGATCACCAGCGCGCAGGGGCAGGCGATCACCAGCATCACCAGCGCGCTGTAGACGGCCTGATGCCAGGGCAGCAGCCCCAGAAGCGGCGCGCCGACCGCGAACACAGCCGCCAGCAGCAAGACGATGGGGGTATAGACGGCGGCGAAGCGGTCGATGAAGCGCTGCGTCGGCGCCTTGCTGGCCTGCGCGTCGCGCACGGTGGCGATGATGCGCGACAGCACGCTGCCGGACGCCAGCGCCGTGGTTTCCAGCTCCACCACGCCGTTGCCGTTGATGCTGCCGGCGAAGACGACGTCGCCCGGCGACTTGTCCAGCGGCAGGCTCTCGCCGGTGATCGGCGCTTCGTTGAAACTGCTGTGGCCGCTGACGATGCGGCCGTCCAGCGGCACGCGCTCGCCGGCGCGCACCCGCACCCGGCTGCCCTGCGCCACCTCGGCCACCGGCCGCTCCTGCCAGCCCTCGCCCATCGCCACCCAGGCGGTTTCCGGCGCCAGGGCCATCAGCGCGCGCACCGCCTCGCCGGCCCGGGCCAGCGACATCGCTTCCAGCCGTTCGGCGATGGCGAACAGGAACAGCACCATCGCCGCCTCCGGCCACTGGCCGATCAGCGCCGCGCCGATCACCGCCACCGACATCAGAAAGTGGATGTTCAGCGTGCGGGTGGACAGCGCGATCCAGCCCTTTTTCAAGGTGGGAAGGCCGCCCAGCAGAATCGACGCCAGCGCCAGGACGGCGACCGCGTAGCCCTGATCGCCGCCGCCCAGCCAGCCGGCGCCTTCCGACGCCGCCGCGGCGACGCCTGAGAGCGCCAACAGCCAGTTGGCGCGCCGGGACGGCCCGGCCGGCGTGCCGGCCGCTTCGCCTTCCGTCAGCTCCTCCGCCCGCATGCCCACCTTGGCGATGGCGGCCTTGACCGGGGAGAGATCGTCCAGATCGTGGCGCAGCAGCAGGACGCGCTCGATGAAGTTGAACTCCAGCGCCGCCACGCCCGCTACACCGGCCAGCGCCTTTTCGATCAGCCGCGCCTCGGTCGGGCAATCCATGGCCTGGATTTGCAGCCGGCTTTGCCGCTGGCCGCCCGCGCCCAGGGTGACCTGGCGCGGCGCGGCCGCAGCCTCGTGGCTGCAAGCGCAGACGCTCGCCGAGCGCTCGCCCTGGCGCGCTTGATCGCGGCTGTTCCCATGGTCGTGGTCGTGGTCGTGGTCGTGGTCGTGGTCGTGGTCGTGGTCGTGGTCGTGGTCGTGGGCATGCTGCCGCTGGACGCTCATCTCCGCCACCGCGTCGCAGCTGCCGCCAGACGCCTGATGGCTGTGGCCGGCCTTGCCGTGCGCGGCCCGTCGGTATTGTTTGAAGCTTGACATATGCGCCTCCGTTGATACGCTGAGTGCATTGCACACCCTGTAGTCGCTTCAGGGTCAAGCGCTTTGTCTGGAGGAAACGCCATGCTGATAGGAGAACTGGCCCGGCAAACCGGTTGCGAAGTGGAAACCATCCGCTATTACGAGCGCGAGGGGCTGTTGTCGTCGCCGCAGCGCTCGGCGTCCGGTTACCGCCGCTACACCGCCGAGCAACTGGGCGAGCTCAACTTCATCCTGCATTGCCGCTCGCTGGGCATGTCGCTGGCCGACATCCGCACCCTCTCCGCGTTCAAGTCCGACCGAACCCAGGCCTGCGACGAGGTCAACCATCTGATCGATCAGCAAATCGGCAAGGTGCACCAGCAAGTCGAGGCGCTGCGGCTGCTGGAACAGCAGCTTCTGTCATTGCGCGATAAATGCCACGACCGCCACACCATCGCCGACTGCGGCATCGTGCAAACGCTGGAAGAAGCGGCCGAAGGCGCGCCCTGCGCCTGCCACACGCCTTTCGGCCAGGACGGCCCGCTGCATCCGACTACACTGTAACGGGCAAAAAAAATGGCCGACCCCACCAGGATCGGCCCTAACAACGCTCGTTTTGGGGAAGAGGAGAAACCTGCCGCACATCCCCCCACGGATACGCGGCCCACACAAGTACACCCCACGCCGCAAACCTCACGGCGCTTACTACTACAACAAAAACTCAAACCAGATGCGCGATCAGCGGCGCGGCGAACACCGTGGCCAAACCGCCCAGCATCATCGTCAGGCTGGCGACTACGCCTTCTTCCTGGCCCAGCTCGGCCGCCTTGGCCGTGCCGGCGGCGTGCGCCGCCGCGCCGAACAAAGCGCCTCGCGCCATCGCCGAACGAACCGGCAGCACGGTCAGCAATAGCTGGCCCAGCATCATGCCGCTCACGCCGGTGATCACCACGAACACGGCGGTCAGATCGGGCGATGCGCCGATGCTGGAAGCCGCCGCCAGCGCGAACGGGGTGCTGATCGAACGCGGCGCCAGGCTCTTCTGCAGCAGATCCGACAGATCCAGCCAGCGCGCCAGCCACACCGAACTCAATACCGCCACCGGCATCCCCACCAGCACGCCGCAGGAAAGCGACAGCCAATGGCGGCGAATCAAGGCGCGCTGCTCGTAGATCGGGATGGCGAAAGCCACCGTCGCGGGCCCCAACAGCCAGGTCAGCCAGCGGGTATCTTCAAAATAAGTCTGGTACGGCACCTTGGCCAGCACCACCAGACCGATCACCAGCAAAGGCACCGCCAGTATCGGCGTGCTCCACCAGTTGCGATTTTTCAGGTAATACTTTTTGACCAGCCAGTACAGCACCACGGTGAGTACAAAGCTGCCCAAAGCGATTTCATGCTCCATGCGCTTCCGCCTTCAGTTGCGCGCGGCGGTTGCTGCCGCGGCGGCGCAGCCAGATTTCCAGCCGGTAGCAACGATCCACCACCAGCGAGGTCACTGCCATCACCAACAGAGTGGAGACCACGATCACCAGCACGATGCGAGCGCCGGCCGACATGATCACGTCCGGGTATTGCACCACCGCCACCACGGCCGGAATGAAAAACAGCAGCATCTCGGCCAACAGCCAGCGCGCGCCGTTCTTGCACCAGGCTAGCGGAAGCCACTCCAGCCAGAGTGCCGCCAGCACCAGGAACATACCCAGCACCCCGGCGGGCACCACCGGCAGGAAATGACTGCTCAATTGGCTGGCAGCCATCCACACCAGACAAAGCAGCAGAACCTGGGAGATGGTCTGCAGCGTCTGCTTTGCCGCTGAAATTCGGATGCTTGCCATGATTGAGCCCACTACACAACACAGGGAGTGATGCCAGTATAAGCAGCGCGCACTCATTCTAAAAATGAATTAAAATTATCGATACGATTCCAAAGAGGAATGAAAATGGACATCCGCGCGCTGCGTTACTTTGTCGAGCTGGTGAAACGCCACAGCTTCACCAAGGCGGCCGAAGCGCTGTTCGTCACCCAGCCCACCATCAGCAAGATGGTCAAGCAACTGGAAGAGGAGCTTGGCATGCCGCTGATCCTGCGCGACGGGCGCAGCTTCCACCTCACCGACGCCGGCCGCGTCACCTACGAACGCGGCATGGACGTGCTCTCGGCGATGAACCAGCTCAAGCACGAGCTCTCCGACCTGGCCGGCCTGAGCAGCGGCGAGCTGGTCGTCGGCCTGCCGCCGATGGTGGGCGTGGCCTTCTTCGCGCCAGTGGTCAGCCACTTTCGCCAGCGTTACCCCAACATCGAACTGAAAATGGTGGAGGACGGCGCGCTGGCCATCGAAAACAGCGTCAAGAGCGGCGAACTGGAAATCGGCGTGGCGGTGCTGCCGGTGGACGGCCAGCTGTTCGACCAGTATTCGGTGGTGCGCGACCCGCTCTGCCTGGTGGCGCCGGCCGGCTCGCGCTGGCGCGGCCTGGGCGTGGTGCAGCTCTCCGACATCGCCGACGAACCCATCGTGCTCTACCCGGAAGACTTCACCCTCGCCCACCGCGTCGCCGACGCCTTCCGCGAACTGGGCAAAGCCCCCAACATCGTCGGCCGCAGCGCCCACTGGGACTTCATCGTCGAACTGGTCGGCGCGCGCCTGGGCGTCACCCTGCTGCCGCTGAGCATCGTCGAACGGCTGGATCGCCAGGCCTACGACGTGATCCCGATCTACCACCCCAAGCTGGTCTGGCATCTGGCGCTGATCTGGCAGCGCGGCGGCTACCTGTCGCACGCCGCCCGCGCCTGGCTGGCGGTGACGCGTGACGTGCTGGGCGGCCAGGAATGAAAAAAGCCCCGCGCAGGCGGGGCTTGGCGATAACAATCGTTGCTTACTTGGCGACGTGCGGCGTCAGCAGATGCAGCAGCTGGGCCAGCACCTTCGGGTTGGCGGCGACGATGTCGCCGGAATCCAGCCAGCCCTGTTCGCCGGTGAAGTCGGTGACGATGCCGCCCGCTTCCTGAACGATCAGGCTGCCGGCCGCGATGTCCCACGGCTTGAGATTCAGTTCGAAGAAACCGTCGACGCGGCCGCAGGCCACGTTGCACAGATCGAGCGCGGCCGCGCCTTCGCGACGCACGCCGGCGGTCTTGCCGATCACGTCCTTGAGCATGCCCAGGTACTGGTCGAGATAGCTCAGGTCCGTCACCGGGAAACCGGTGGCGATCACGCACTCGTTCATCATGAAACGCTTGGCGACGCGAATGCGGCGGTCGTTGAGGAAGGCTCCCACGCCGCGCGAGGCGGTGAACAGATCGTTGCGGCTCGGGTCATAAACCACGGCCTGCTGCACCTGGCCCTTGTGCGCCAGCGCGATCGAAATCGCATACTGCTGGTGGCCGTGCAGGAAGTTGGCGGTGCCGTCGATGGGGTCGATGATCCATTCGTATTCAGAGGAACCCACGCCTTTGGCGCCGGACTCTTCTGCTAGAATCGCGTGCTTCGGATAGGCTTCGAGAATGGTGGCGATGATGGCTTCTTCGGAAGCGCGGTCCACTTCGGTCACAAAGTCATTGTGCTTTTTCTTCTCTACGCGGATGGTATCGAGATTAAGCGACGCGCGCTGGATAACACTGCCTGCGCGGCGAGCGGCTTTAACCGCGACGTTGAGCATCGGATGCATTGACGGCCTCTACACTTGAACGATGGCAGGCGTCCGCCGGATGACGCGACACCTGCTGGTAACAATCTGGGTTAAGGAACAAAAAAACCCGACGCAGCGCGCGGGCTTTTGGTATATGCCCGCTATTTTAATGTGAAAACGCCGATGAATAAACCCCAAGTACCTGATTTTCTGAAAAACATTCGCATCGTGCTGGCGCGCCCCAACCATCCGGGCAACATCGGCTCGGCCGCCCGCGCCATGAAAACCATGGGGCTGACCCGGCTGTATCTGGTTGAACCGAAAGTGTTTCCCAGCGACGAAGCCAACGCGCTGGCCTCCGGCGCGGTGGACGTTCTGGAGCAGGCCACGGTGGTCTCCTCGCTCGCCGAGGCGCTCTCCGACGTCACCGTCGCCTGCGCGCTGACCAGCCGCCGCCGCGAGCTGACCACTCCGCTGTCCACGCCGCGCGACACCACGCCGGAGCTGGTGGCGCGCGCCCGCGACGGCGAACAGGTGGCGCTGGTATTCGGCAACGAAACCTTCGGCTTGTCCATCGAGGAAGTCGAGCAGTGCAACCGCCTGGTCACCATCCCCGGCAACCCGGATTACTTCTCGCTGAACCTGGCGATGGCGGTGCAGGTCATGACCTACGAGCTGTTCAGCCACACCGGCGTGGACGTGGAATACCTGCGAGCCGACGGCGAAACGGCCACCCAGAGCGAGGTGGACGGCATGTGCGGCCACCTGGAGCAAGCCATGGACGAAATCGGCTACTTCCGCCGCCGCAACAGCGAACGGCTGATGCGCCGCATGCGCACCATGTTCCACCGCGCCGGCCTGCTGCGCGAAGAGATCGACATCCTGCGCGGCTTCTTCAAACAGGTGCAGCGCGCCGCAGACGGCCAGTTGCCCAAGGATGAACGCTAAGCCTTACGCCCTGCCCTACGCGCACCCGGCGGTGCGCGATCTCGCCTTTTTGCTGACCTCGCCCTCCCCCTGGCGCAGCGGCGCCGACATCGACCCGGCGCTGCTGCTGGGCGGCGACGGCCCCGAGCGTCTGCAAGCGCTCGATCAGCGGCCGCAAGCGCTGGCCGGCTGGCTGGCGCAGCGCCCCTGCCGCCGGCTGGGGCAATATGCTGAACAACTATTCGACTACTGGTTTCAACACGCCCCGCACATCGAAGTCGCCGCCAGAAATCTCATCGTCATCAATCGCCAGCGCCGCACGCTGGGCGAGTTCGACTTCCTGTTGCGCATCGACGGCCAGCCCTGGCATCTGGAAACCACCAGCAAGTATTACCTCCAGCTGGGTAATAATGCCGACACCCTGCTGGGGCCGAGCTTGCGCGACGCCTGGCGGCTGAAAGCGACCAAACTTGCAACACAATTGCAATTGTCCAGACATGACGCAGCGCAAGCCTGGCTGCCGGAAGGCTTTGCCGGCTGCCGGGTCGGCGCGCGGCTGACCGGCTGGTTCTTCTACCCGCCGGATCGCGTTCCTGCGGATTTTACCGGTCTGGCCGGCTGGTACGCGCCCCTGCTGTCGCCCTGGCCGCAAAGCGGCGAGCACAGCCGCTGGCGCTGGCTGCCGCGCCTGGACTGGCTGGCGCCGGCGCGCGCAGACGAGACGCAAACCCTGAGCGAAGACGCGCTGCGGCAAACCCTGCTGCACAGCGACGCGCCGCAACTGGTGGCGGAACTGCGCCGGCAGGACGACGGCTGCTGGCAGGAGGCGGCGCGCGGCTTCGTCATTCCGCCGGGTTGGCCGGACGAAAGCCGCCTGCAAAGCCTGATGGCCAAGGTGGACGCTCTGGCGGGAGCCGAATCGACGCCATGAAAAAAGGCGCACCGCACGGTGCGCCTTTTGACGTTGGGCCGACGAGGCTTAGTGGCCGCCGGCGTGAATGCAGCCGGAAATCAGGTTCTTCAGCTCCTCCACCTTCACCAGCTGGATGTGCTTGTGATCGACGGTGATCCAGCCTTGCTGCTGGAACTTGGACAGCGTGCGGCTGACGGTTTCCAGCTTGAGGCCGAGGAAGCTGCCGATTTCCTCCCGGCTCATGCGCAGGATGAAGTCGTTGGCGGCGAAGCCGCGGGTGGACAGGCGCTGCGACAGGTTGAGCAGGAAGGCGGCCAAGCGCTCTTCGGCCTTCATGTTGCCAAGCAGCAGCATCACGTTCTGGTCGCGCACGATCTCGCGGCTCATCAACCGATAGAAATGGTGCTGCAGGCTGGGAATGTCGCGCCCCAGCAGCTCCATGCGGCTGAACGGCAGCTCGCACACCTCGCTGTCTTCCAGCGCGATGGCGTCGCAGCTGTGGTTACTGGTGGAAATGCCGTCCAGACCCATCAGCTCGCCGGACATCAGGAAGCCGGTGACTTGCTCGCGGCCGTCCTGGCTGGCGACACAGGTTTTGAAGAAACCGGTACGCACTGCGTACAGGGACTTGAAGCTCTCTCCGCTGCGGAACAGGTACTCGCCGCGCTTGAGCCTACGGCTTTGGCGGATCACCGCGTCCAGTTGGCTCATTTCCTCCCGATTGAGGCCAACCGGCAGGCACAGTTCGCGCAAGCTGCAGTTGGAGCAGGAGATTTTCAAGGTTTGCAGTGGATTATGGTTTTGATCAGGCATTCTATGTGTGCTGCAAGCTGGTGAAGCTTGACCCTTATCAAAGCGAAATTCGCAGGTTTTCCGCAAATTTACCAGTCCACCAGAAGTTTTTCCATCTGAATACGACATGAAAACCACCCACCCGTTTTCCCCTGCCCATTTCGAGTTCGATCGAGAACTGATCGAGCGCCTCGATGGGTCAGGTCCAAGATATACGTCCTACCCGACAGCGGATCGCTTTACGTCGGGTTTCTCCCCAAAAGACTATCAACACAGGTTGCAGCAACGCCAGATCGGCGCCAATCGCAAGCCTGTATCATTGTACGCTCATATACCGTTTTGCAACACTGTCTGCTATTACTGCGGCTGCAACAAGATCATCACCAAGGACAAGAGCAAGGCCGACCTCTACCTCGACTATCTGGAACGCGAAGTCGAGATGGTGGCCGGCACGCTGGCCGCCCGCGAAAAGGTGATCCAGCTGCACTTTGGCGGAGGCACCCCCACCTTTCTCTCCGACGAACAGCTGCAAAGGCTGATCGGCATCTTCAAGAAGCATTTTGAATTCTTGAGCGATGGAGAATATTCCATAGAGATTGATCCGCGCAAGGTAAAGCGCGAAACCGTGCTTCAGCTGGCGAAGTTGGGATTCAACCGCATGAGCGTGGGCGTTCAGGATTTCGATCTGGACGTGCAAACCGCGGTCAACCGGGTGCAGACCGAAGAGGAAACGCTGGAGGTGATCAACGCCGCCCGCGAGGCCGGCTTCAAATCGATCAGCATCGACCTGATCTACGGCCTGCCGCGGCAAACCCGCGAGTCGGTGCGGCGCACGCTGGAGAAGGTGATCGCCATCAGCCCGGACCGGCTGTCCTTCTACAACTACGCCCACCTGCCGACAGTGTTCATGCCGCAGCGGCGCATCGACGAGGCCGAGTTGCCCAGCCCCTCGCAGAAGCTGGACATCCTGCAGGACGCGGTGCAAATGCTCACCGATGCCGGCTACGTCTTCATCGGCATGGATCACTTCGCCAAGCCCGACGACGAGCTGGCCGTTGCGCTGCGTCAAGGGCGGCTGCAGCGCAACTTCCAGGGCTACTCCACCCACGCCGACTGCGACATGCTGGGCTTTGGCGTCTCGTCCATCGGCAAGGTCGGTTCCTGTTACTGCCAGAACGACAAGACGCTGGAGGGCTATTACGCCGCCATCGACGCCGGTCATCCGCCCATCGTCCGCGGCATGACCTTGACCAAGGACGACATCCTGCGCCGCACCATCATTCAGGCGCTGATGTGCCGCTTCTCGCTATCGGTTGAGGCGATGGAAGAAATCTACGCCATCAATTTCGCGCAGTATTTCGAAGCGGAAATGCCCAGGATACGGGAGCTGCAGCAGGAGGGCCTGCTGTCTTTCGACGGCGACTTCCTGATGGTGGAACCGAAGGGCCGCTTCCTGATCCGCAACATCGCGATGATCTTCGACCGTCACCTGCGCGAGCGCGAAACCAAGGCGCGTTATTCCCGCACCATCTGAAGCGTTGCCTTGATATAAAGAAAAAGCCGATGGCATCCCATCGGCTTTTCTCTTATATACAACACTTTTACCAGATGCCCTGCTCCAGCTTGGCCGCCAGCTTGGGGTAACGGCTGGCGACGAACACCGGAACCGCCACGCCGGCGCGCAGTTGCTCCTGGTAATCCTTGAGCAAGACAAACACGTAGCGCGACAGCAAGGCGATGGCGACCAGGTTGACCAGCGCCATCATCCCCATCGCCGCGTCGGCCATGTCCCACACCAGCGGCAAGCTGGCCTTGCTGCCGAACAGCACCATGGCCAGCACCAGCAAGCGGAACGCCAGCAGCACCGGCTTGCTGTTGCGGATGAACTCGACGTTGCCTTCCGCGTAGGCGTAATTGCCGATGATGGACGTGAAGGCGAACAGGAACATCGCCAATGCCAGAAAATGGCTGCCGGCGCTGCCGAATTGCGACTCCACCGCTTTTTGCGTCAACTGCACGCCGCTCAGGCCGGACTCGTGCGCGCCGGACAGCAGGATGATGGCCGCGGTGGCGGTGCAGATCACGATGGTGTCGATGAACACGCCGAACATCTGCATCACGCCCTGCGTCGCCGGATGGCGGGTGCTGGCGGTGGCCGCCGCGTTGGGCGCGGAACCCATGCCGGCCTCGTTGGAAAACAGGCCGCGGCGGATGCCCTGCATCATCGCCTGGCTTACCGCGTAGCCGGTAAGGCCGCCGGCCGCCTGCTCCAGCCCCAGCGCGCTCTTGACGATGAGCAAGACCAGACCCGGCAGCTCGGTTATATGCATGGCCATCACGTACAGCGCCATCACCAGATAAATCAGCGCCATCACCGGCACCAGCCATTCGGCCACGCGCGCCACGGTGCGCACGCCGCCGAAGATGATGGGCGCGGTCAGCGCCAGCAGCAGCGCCGCCACCCAGTCCTCGTCCCAGCCCCAGGCGCCGGCAGTGGCCGCGGCGATGGAGTTGGCCTGCACCGCGTTGAACACCAGGCCGAACGCCAGAATCAGGCAGAGGGCGAAAACCACGCCCAGCCAGCGCAGCCCCAGGCCGCGCTGAATGTAATACGCCGGCCCGCCGCGATAGGTTTCATCGTGATGGCTGGTCTTGAATAGCTGCGCCAGCGTCGATTCGGCGAAGGCGCTGGACATGCCGAGCAGGGCGGTCAGCCACATCCAGAACACCGCGCCCGGGCCGCCTACCGCGATGGCGATGGCCACGCCGGCGATATTGCCGGTGCCCACCCGGCTGGCGAGGCCGGTGGCGAAGGCCTGGAACGGCGAGATGTCGTTTTTGCTGTCGTGGCGGCGGCCGGACATCATCTCCTTCCAGCCGCGGCTGAACAGCCGGATCTGCACCGCGCCGGTGCGCCAGGTAAAGAACGCCCCAACCGCCAGCAGCAGATAGACCAGCAGATTGCCCCACAGCACGCCATTGATGGCATTGATGAATTCGTGCAACAAATTGAAATACCCTATGAATAAAGTGACCATACCTGCAGCCGGTATCGCAAACCATTGGAAACTGCAGACCTTACGCAAAACCGATGCCGTTCCGGCGGAACCTGCGCATGACGTAACGACGGGCCGAAACCGACGCGCTTTTCGGCCGCGCTGATGAACTTGCGGATTGTTACAAAATGTAGCAAAGCCAAATTCGAGTCAATACCCTAGCCCCGTCTCGCGGCCAGTCAAAGCGTCAGCCCGCCCCATAAATGACAAATAATTTATCCGTGCAAATCGCCGCGCCGCGCAAAAAACCGCAACACGCGCCGGCGCATAGCCTATCAAGAACCATACCCTTGGCACTCACAGGCACCCATCGTCATAACCGGTGAACAATCATGTCCTTCTCCGTTGCCCGTCTCATGCGCCGCATGAGTTATCCCAGCCGCTTCGCGCTGATCGGCGTCGTCTTCGCGCTGACGCTGCTGTATATGGTTTACGGCCTGTACCGTTCCAATCAGGACAATATCGACTCCACCGCCAAGGAAATCCTGGGCGTGGAATACCTGACGCCGCTGCAGCAAATGATGGTGACGCTGGAAGCGCAACAGGATCAGGCGGTGCGCGCCAGCCTGGGAGACGCCGCCGCCGCCGCCGGCAGCGCGCAGCAGCAGCTTGGCCAACAGCTGGCCAGCCAGTGGGACGCCTTGCGCCAGGCCAACGACAAGCTGGGGGCGGACCTGGCCAGCGGCGACGCCTGGAAGGCGGCGCAAGCGGGCTGGGAGCGATTCAGCAAGGCCCAGGGCGGCACACCGGCGCAGATCGTGGCGCGTTACAACGCGCTCAATGACCAGCTTGGCAACCTGCTGGGCGTGATCAGCGACAACTCCAACCTGACCCTGGACCCGGATATCGACACCTTCTACCTGATGGACGGCTCCACGGTGAAACTGCCCTCGCTGCTGGACAGCGGCGGCGAAGCCGCCGCCATCAGCGCCAAGGCCGAGGCCGGCCACGCGCTGGACCCTGCGGAGCGCGACCGGCTGGTGGAACTGCGACCGCTGCTGGCCGAAGCGGTCTCGGGTCTGGCTTCGGATATGGGCAAGGCTGTCGCCTACAACGCCACGCTGAAGGCTCCGGTCGCAGCCGAAGCCGACAAGCTCGCCGCCGCGCTCAAGCCCTTATCGGCAGCGGTGGACGCCGCCGTCGCCGGCAAAACCGGCGCCGAAATCAAGCTCAGCGGCAGCCAGGCCCGGATCGGCGCGGCGGTGGACAGCTACGTGAAAGTGGGATTCAAGAATCTGGACGACTTGCTGCACGCGCGGATAGACCGCATGGCCTCGCAGCGCAATCAATATATCGGAATCGGACTCGCCGCCATGCTGCTGGCTGTTTTCCTGTTCCATCAGCTCTATCTGTCCATCACGCATCAACTGGGAGGGGAACCATTCTACGTGCAAGGCGTGGTCGATCAACTGGCGCAAGGCCGTCTCAATCTGGAAGTGAAGCTGCGCGACGGCGACCGCGACAGCCTGCTGGCCGCCATCGACGTCATGCGCCGCCAGCTGCGCCAGACCGTGGCGCAGTTGCGCGACACCGCCGACGGCATGGATGAGGCTTCGGCGCAGCTGACCGACAACGCGCGCCAGGTGGCGCACGCCAGCGCCGCGCAAAGCGACGCCGCGCAGAGCATGGCCGCGGCAGTGGAACAACTGAGCACCAGCCTGGGCATCAGCGCGTCCCAGTCGCAAAACGCCAGCCAGCTCTCGCTCGCCGCCGCCGAGCACGCCGCCAGCGGCAACGAAGTGATCGAACGCGCGGTCCAGAGCATGGGCGGCATCGTGCGCGACGTATCGTCGGCATCGGAAACCATCGGCACCCTGAGCAAGCAATCGGAGGAGATCGCCGGCATCGTCGACGTGATCCGCGACGTCGCCGAGCAAACCAATCTGCTGGCGTTGAACGCCGCCATCGAAGCGGCCCGCGCCGGCGAGTTCGGCCGCGGCTTCGCGGTAGTGGCCGACGAAGTGCGCAAACTGGCCGAGCGCACCGCGCTTTCCACCACCGAAATCGGCTCCATCGTCTCGGCCATCCAGAGCACGGCGCGCCAGGCGTCGGGCAATATGGACGCCGGGACGCAGGCCATTTCGCGCGGCCGCGAGCATACCGCGCATGCGGGGGAAAGCATGAGCGATATCCGGCAGGCGGTGGACGCGCTGCGCGGCAGCATCAGCGAAATCGACAACGCCTTGAGCGAGCAAAGCACGGCCAGCCAGATCCTGGCGCAAAACGTGGAGCGGGTGGCGCGGATGTCTGAAGACAACAGCCGCACGGCGCAGGAAAGCGCGGCGGCGGTGGAAGGGCTGACCCGGATGTCGCAACAGCTGAACGCGCTGGCGCGGCAATTCCAGGTTTGATCGCCAGGGCGGCGGCGCGCGCCGCCGTCTCTTATTACGGCTGGGCCGCCAGAGGGCGCTGCGCGGCCAGCTGGTCGATGCGATCGGTGCAGACGCTGTCCACGCCCCAGCCGCGCAGCGTTTTGGCGCGCGCCAGATCGTTCACCGTGTAACACAGCAGCTGATAGCCCGCGGCCTTGATTTCTCCCGCCTGCGCCTCGGTGAGCGTCGCGTGATCGCAGTGCAAGGCCACGCAGTCCAGCGCCTCCAGCGTCTCGCGCCAATCGGCCGGAATCGCTTCGCACAGGAAGGCGCGCGGCAGGTCCGGAGCGGCGTCCCGCGCCGCGCGCAGGGCGGCGGCGTCGAAGGAGGACAGCAAGGGCGGCGTTTGCGCGCCGGCCCACAAGCGCGCCGCCTCCTCCGCCACTCGCCGGCCGGTTTCTTCTTCCCGCCCCGGGCAGGGCTTGATCTCGATATTGAGCGATACGCCCTGCGCCCGGCACCAGGCCGCCACGTTGGCCAGCGTCGGCAAGGGTTCGCCGGCGAAGGCCGCGCCCTTCCAGCCGCCCGCGTCCAGCTGCGCCAGCTCGGCCATGGTCCAGGCGCGCGCCGGCCCCTGGCCGTTGCTGGTGCGCTCCAGGGTATCGTCGTGCAGCAGGAAACAGACGCTGTCTGCCGACAGCTTCACGTCGCACTCGGCGGCGCGATAACCGTAGCGCGCGCCTTCGCGAAAGCCGGCCAGCGTGTTTTCCGGGGCCAGCGCGCCGCCGCCGCGATGGGCGACGACTTCAGGATACGGCCAGGGCTGTTTGCGGCTCTGGGACATATTCGATTCTCCGTTGAGTGGCCGGGTCAAAAAAATGCAGCGCGGACGCGGACAGCGTCAGGCGCAGTGTGCCGCCGGGCGCGGGGCGTTGTCCATGCGGCAGGCGCGCCGCCGCCTGGTGCGCGCCGATCCGGCCGTAAGCGTAGTTGTCCGCTCCCAGCATTTCCACGCTGTCCACTAGCAGGCTCAAGGCTTCGCCGTCGCCGCCCGGCTTCAGGTGCTCGGGGCGCGCGCCTACGATCAGTCTGCGGCTGGCCAGCTCGGGCCGCGGCTCGCCCAGTTCCAGCGTCACGCCGCCCTCCAGCCGCACGCGCCGGCCCAGCGCGTCCACCTCGCCCGGCCACAGGTTCATGCCCGGCGAGCCGATGAAGCCGGCGACGAAAACCGAGGCCGGCCGGTCGTAGATGTCGTCCGGCGCGCCGATCTGCTCGATGCGGCCCTGGTTGAGCACGATCACCCGGTCGGCCAGCGTCATCGCCTCCACCTGGTCGTGGGTGACGTAGAGGCTGGTGGTGGCCAGCCGGCGATGCAGACGCTGGATTTCCAGCCGCATCTGGCCGCGCAGCTTGGCATCCAGATTGGATAGCGGCTCGTCGAACAGGAACACCGCCGGCTCGCGCACGATGGCGCGGCCCATCGCCACCCGCTGGCGCTGGCCGCCGGACAGCTCGCGCGGCAGGCGGCCCAGCAGGGGCGAAAGCTCCAGGATGGCCGCCGCCTTGTCCACTCGGGCGGCGATCTGGGCGCGCGACAGGCCGCGCAGCTTGAGCGCGTAGCCCATGTTCTGGCCTACCGTCATGTGCGGGTAGAGGGCGTAGTTCTGGAACACCATGGCGATGTCGCGATCCTTGGGTTCCAGTTGGTTCACCAGCCGCTCGCCGATGCGGATCTCGCCCTCTTCGGCGCTTTCCAGCCCGGCCACCATGCGCAGCAGCGTGGACTTGCCGCAGCCGGACGGGCCGACGATGACCACGAATTCGCCGTCGGCGATTTCCACCGAGATGTCTTCCAGCACCCGGCGTTCGCCGCCGGGATACTGCTTGCGGATGCTGCGTAAACTCAGCTTTGCCATTGCCGTATTCTCTTATTTCTCGTTGTCCACCAGGCCCTTGACGAACCAGCGCTGCATGCCCATCACCACCGCCAGCGGCGGCAGCAGCGTCAGCAAGGCCGCCGCCATCACCAGTTGCCACTGGGTGGCGCCCTCGCCCAGCATGCCCTTGATGGCGATCACCGCCGTCGACATCGCCGGGTCGTTGCTGACCAATAGCGGCCACAGATACTGGTTCCAGCCATAGATGAAGGTGATCACGAACAAGGCGGCGATATGGGTGCGCGACAGGGGCAGCGCCACGTCGATCAGGAAGCGGATCGGCCCCGCGCCGTCCATCCGCGCCGCTTCCATCAACTCTTTGGGCAGCGTCATGAAGAACTGCCGCAACAGGAAGGTGGCGGTGGCGGAAGCGATCAAGGGCAGCGTCAGGCCGGCATAGCTGTTGATCAGCCCCATCCTGGTCGCCACCTCCACCGTCGGAAAGATGCGGACTTCCACCGGCAGCATCAGCGTGGCGAAGATCAGCGCGAAGCCGGTCTTGCGCAGCGGAAAGCGGAAATAGACGATGGCGTAAGCCGACAGGAAGGAAATGACGATCTTGCCGACGGCGATCAGCATCGCCATCGCGAAGCTGTTCCACAGCGTGCGCGCCAGCGGCACCGCCAATCCGCCGCTGCCGTGCCACAGCACAGTCTCGAAATTGCGCCATAGCTGGCTGCCGGGCAACAGCGACAGCGGCGCCCGCGTCGCCTGATCGGCGTCCTGGCTGGCGGCCGCGAACATCAGATACAAGGGAAACGCCACCACCAGCATGCCGGCGATCAGCATCGCGTGGCAGAACAGATCCAGCCCTTTGCGGTTCTCCACCATCAGTACTGCACCTTTCTTTCCACGTAACGGAACTGGATCAGCGTCAACAGGCCGACCACTGCCATCAGCACCACCGACTGGGCCGCGGAACTGCCCAGATCCAGCCCCTTGAAGCCTTCCAGATACACCTTGAGGATCAGGGTCTCGGTGGACTTGCCCGGCCCGCCGCCGGTGGCGGCGTCGATCACCGCGAAGGTATCGAAGAAGGCGTACACCAGGTTCACCACCAGCAGGAAGAAACTGGTGGGAGACAGCAAGGGAAACACCAGGTCGCGAAAGCGCCGCAGCGGACCGGCGCCGTCTATCGCCGCCGCCTCGATCAGCGACGCCGGTATCGCCTGCAGGCCGGCGTAGAAAAACAGGAAGTTGTAGCTGATCTGCTTCCAGGCCGAGGCCAGCACCACCAGCAGCAGCGCCTGGCCGCCATTGAGCGCGTGGTTCCATTCGTAGCCGGCGTCGCGCAGCAGATGGCTGACCCAGCCCAGGCTGGGATTGAACAGGAACAGCCACAAGGCCGCGACGATGGACGGCGCGACGGCGTAGGGCGCGATCAGTATCGTCTGGTACACCCGGCGGCCCCGGGTGATCTGGTTGGCCATCGCCGCCAGGATCAGGGCGCTGCCCATGCCCAGCAGCGTCACCAGCGCGCTGAACAGCAACGTGGTCTGGAACGCGCCCAGGTATAGCGGGTCGGCGAACAGCTGGCGGAAGTTCTCCAGGCCGACGAACTCGCCGGACAGGCCGAACGGGTCCTGCCGCTGCGTCGATTGCCACAGCGCCTCGACGGCCGGCCACAGGAAGAAGACCAGCGTGATGGCCAGCTGTGGGGCCATCAGCGCCAGCCCCAGCCAGCGCTGCGGAAAATGGGTGCGGTGTCGCATGGCTGCGCTCCGGCAGGGACAAGCAGGCGGCGAAAGGCCCGCCCGCCGCCCTCGCCTCAGTTGGCGGTTTTCTCGAAACGGCGCAGCAGATCGTTGCCGCGCGCCACGGCCGCGTCCAGCGCCGCCTTCGGCGTCTGCTTGCCGCTCCACACGCCTTCCAGCTCCTCGTCCACCACTGCGCGGATCTGCGGCATATAGCCCAGGCGCAGGCCGCGGGTGTAGGGCTTGGGCGGCTTGTTCATCATCTGGCGGGCTGGGATGTCCGCGCCGGGGTTCTTGTCGTAATAGCCTTGCTTGCGGCTCAGCTCGTAGGCCGCGCTCACCACCGGCAGGTAGCCGGTGTCCTGATGCCACTTGGCCGCCGTTTCCGGGCTGGACAGCATCTTCAGGAATCTGGCCACGCCCTTGTATTCGGCCGGCGATTTGCCGGCCATCACCCACAGGCTGGCGCCGCCGATGATCGCGTTCTGCGGCGCGCCCTTCACGTCAGGGTAATAGGGCAGCATGCCCATGCCGAAGGCGAACTTGGCGTTCTTGCGGATATTGGCCAGCGAGCCGGAGCTGCCGGTGATGATGCCGCACTCGCCGCTGTAGAACTTGAGCGTGGCCTCGTCCTTGCGGCCGGCGTAGCTGAAGGCGCCTTCCTTGGCCATCTTGGCCAGAAACTCGATGTGGCGCACCTGGATCGGGCCGTTGAACGCCAGCTTGGCGTCGGCACCGCCGAAGCCGTTGTCGCGGCTGGCGAACGGCAGGTTGTGCCAGGCGCTGAAGTTCTCCAGCTGCACCCAGCCCTGCCAGCCGGTGCTGTAGCCGCAGCGCATGCCGGAAGCCTTGAGCCTGGCGGCGGCGGCGGCCAGTTCGGGCCAGGTTCTGGGCGGCGCGTCGGGCAGGCCGGCCTTCTTGAAAGCGTCCTTGTTGTAATACAGCACCGGCGTGGAGCTATTGAACGGCAAGGACAGCAGACGGCCGGTCTTGCCGTCCGAGTAATAACTGGCGACGGCGGGAATGAAGGCCTTCTCGTCCAGCTTTTCGCCGGCCTCGGCCATCACCTGGTACACCGGTTTCACCGCCTTCTTCGCCTGGATCATGGTGGCGGTGCCCACTTCGAACACCTGCACGATGTCGGGCGCGTTGCCGCTGCGGAAGGCCGCGATGGCGGCGGACAGCGACTCGTCGTACTGGCCCTTGTACACCGGCACGACCTTGTAATCTTTTTGCGAAGCGTTGAACTGGGCGGCGATGGCGTTGACGCGCTCGCCCAGGCTGCCGTCCATCGAGTGCCAGAAGGAGATCTCGGTGAGGGCGTGCGCCGGCATGGCGGCGACAAGCGACAGGCCTGCGCAGACGGCGCGCAGGGAGAAGCGGCGGCAATTCATGAACATCGTTTCACTCCGGGCGAAGGGTTGACTATGATTGATGGTTTGCGCCGCGGATTGTCACAGCCGGCGATGACAAAGACATGACAAGCACATGTCTGTTTTGTTGAGAAAATCTGATAGCCGCAAACAAAACGGGGCGTCCCTCTCGCGAAGGACGCCCCGTCTACGCCGGCAAGCTTAGGGTTTATTGGTAGCTCAAGCCGCCCGCCTTGCCCCAGAACACCCGGTAGGCAAACGCCGTGTAGGCGATGATGCACGGCAACACCGCCACCGCGCCCCACAGGATGATCCACAGCGCCGCCGGATCGGCCGCCCCCTGCCAGATATTCATCCGGCCGATGACGATCTCCGGAAACACGCTGTAAGCCAGCCCCCAGAACGACAGCAGCACGATGCCGACGCTGGCGGCGAAAGGCAGCCAGCAAAAGCTGTCGTTGCCGGCGGCCTGGCGCCGGGCCAGCCGCGGCAGGCTGGCCTGCAACAGCGCGAACAAGGCCAGCGTCGCCAGCGGCAAGGGCAGCAGCAGCAAGAGCTGCGGCAGCGAAAACCACTTGGCGGCGATGGACGGGTTGGCCAGCGGAGTGACCAGCGACACCGCCGCCACCGCCGCGCCCGCGCCCAGCAGGCTGCGTCGCGCCCAGGCGGTCGCCTTGGCCTGCAGCGCGCCTTCGGTCTTCATCACCAGCCAGGTCGCGCCCAGCAGGGCGTAGGCCAGCGACAGGCCCGCGCCCGTCAGCAGGGCGAAGCCCCAGGCCAGCGCGCCGTCGGCGAAGCCGGTGAGATAGCGGCCCAGCATCACGCCCTGCGAAAACGAGGCCAGCAGTGAGCCGGCGGCGAAGGCCGCGTTCCACCACGGCTTGTGCGGGTCCTGCGCCTTGACGCGGAAGTCGAAGGCCACGCCGCGCAGGATCAGGCCCGCCAGCATCGCCAGCACCGGCAGGTAAAGCTCGCCGAACACGATGCCGTGCGCCATCGGAAACGCCACCAGCAACAAGCCCGCGCCCAAGACCAGCCAGGTTTCGTTGGCGTCCCAGAACGGGCCGATCGAGGCGATCATCACATCCTTCTTCTCGGCATCCGCCAGCGGCAGCAACAGGCCGACGCCGAGGTCGAAGCCGTCCAGCACCACGTACACCAGCATCGCCAGCGCCATCAGGCCGGCGAAGATCACCGGCAACCAGTACAGATCGTTCATGCCAGTTTCTCCTCGAGTTTGGCCGCCGCTTGCGCGTCGGCCGCGGATGCCTTGCGCGCCAGATGGAACAGCACCGACACGTAAGCCAGCAGCAGGACCGCGTACAGCGCGAAATAGGTGGCTAGCGAAGTGGCCAGCATCGGCGTGGTGGCGGCGCCCACCGCATCGGCGGTGGTCAGCACCCCGGTCACCATCCACGGCTGACGGCCGATTTCGGTGACGTACCAGCCGGCCAGCGTCGCCAGCCAGCCGGAAAACGTCATGCCCACCAGGGCCTTGGCCAGCAGCGGCGACACGCTCTTGCGCCGCCACAGCTGCCAGGCGGCCAGCCAGGACACCAGCAGCATCAGCATGCCGACCCCGGCCATCACGCGGAAGCTCCAGAACACCTTGGCCACCGGCGGGTGCTGCTCGAATTCGTTCAGCCCCTTGATCTCGCCGTCCCAGCTATGGGTCAGGATCAGGCTGCCCAGCTTGGGCACGCCCAGCGCGTAATCGTTGCTGCGGGTTTCGCTGTTGGGCAGCGCGAACAGCAACAGCGGCACTTCTTTTTCGGTATGCCAGATGCCCTCAATGGCGGCGAGCTTGGCCGGCTGGTGCTTGAGGGTGTTGAGGCCGTGCATGTCGCCTACCAGCACCTGCGCCGGAATCAGCAAGGCCGCCAGACAGACCCCGGTTTTCAGCGCCGCCATCACGCTGCGGCTCTTGTCGCCGCGCAGATAGCGGTAGGCGGACAAGCCGGCGATGAGGAAGGCCGCAGTCAGGCCGGAAGCGATCAGCATGTGCGTCAACCGGTACGGCATCGACGGATTGAAGATCACCTCCAGCCAGCTGAGCACGTGGGCGCGGCCGTCGCGCATCTCGAAACCGGCCGGCGTCTGCATCCAGGAATTGAGCGCGATGATCCAGAACGCCGACACCGTGTTGCCGAAAGCCACCAGGAAAGTCGCCAGCGTGTGGATGCGCTCCGACACCCTCGGCCGGCCGAACAGCATGATGCCGAGGAAGCCCGCCTCCAGGAAAAAGGCGGTCAGGATTTCATACGCCAGCAAGGGGCCGGCGATATTGCCCACCGTCTGCATATAGCCCGGCCAGTTGGTGCCGAACTGGAAGCTCATGGTCACGCCGGACACCACGCCCAGGGCGAAGGACAGCGCGAAGATCTTCACCCACAGCCCGTAGGCGTCCATCCAGGCCTGGTCGCCGGTTTTCTGGTAGCGCGCCTTGAAAAACAGCAGCACCCAGGCCAGCGCGATATTGATGGTGGGAAACAGGATGTGAAAACTGATGTTGGCGGCGAACTGCACGCGCGCCAACGTGACGGGATCGAGGTCCATCGCTTACTCCTTGTCATCGTCGCGTTGGCCGATCCGGGCCAACGACTGGGTAAACTGCAGCACTTTCTGCACCTGGGATCCCAGCTTCATCAAACGCTGCAGGGTCTCCACGTCCATGTGCTGGATATCGGAAAACCAGGTCGTCACCAGCTCGATCAGCTGGTACATCTCCTGCATCCGCGCCTGGGCGTGGCGCTCCGCCTCGCTGGCCGGGTTCTCCAGCATCGCGCCGCGCAGCATGGTCAGGGTCGGCTCCACCTCGCGCTTCTTGCGCTCCTCGGCCAGCGTCTTGAAGATCGCCCACACGTCCTCCGGGGTGGAGAAATACTCGCGCCTATCGCCCGGGAAGTGCTGCAGGCGCACCAGCCGCCAGGACTCCAGCTCTTTCAGGCCCATGCTGACGTTGGAACGGGAAAAACCCAGCGACTCGGCGATCTCGTCGGCGTTGAGCGGCTTCTCGGAGACATACAGCAGGGCGTAGATCTGGCCGACGGTGCGGTTGATGCCCCAGCGGCTGCCCATCTCGCCGAAATGCAGCACGAAGGACTGCACCAATGGTGGAATATTCATGGCTTTCTCAATTTTCAGGAATTTCTGAAACTTTGATATGAATCATAAGTTGACCACTCCTCACAGTCAATGCACAGAAAACTTGATCTCTGTCGTTGACCTTGCGTGAAAATGAACTAAAGAAGCCGCGCCAAGTCGCCCTTCCTCGCCCGCCCTCCCTCGTCACCGGCCGGGCGCTGCGTTAGAATGCGGGCCATCCACGCCCCGGCCGCCGGGGCGTTGCCGTCTTGACCGCAACCCGAACGATAGAGCCCGACCGCGCATGAGCACGCCCCAACATACCCCGATGATGCAGCAGTACCTCGCCCTGAAAAGAGAGCACGCCGACAAGCTGCTGTTCTACCGCATGGGCGACTTCTACGAGCTGTTCTACGAGGATGCGGAGAAAGCGTCGCGGCTGCTGGACATCACGCTCACCGCGCGCGGCGCGTCCGCCGGCACGCCGATCAAGATGGCCGGCATCCCCTACCACGCCGCCGAAGGCTATCTGGCGCGGCTGGTGAAGATGGGCGAATCGGTGGCGATCGCAGAACAGATCGGCGACCCTGCGCTGTCCAAGGGCCCTGTGGAGCGCAAGGTGGTGCGCATCGTCACCCCCGGCACGCTGACCGACGCCGCGCTCTTGGACGACAAGCGCGACAACCTGGTGCTGGCGCTGAACATGCACAAGGGCGTGCTGGGGCTGGCCTGGCTGTCGCTGGCCAGCGGCGAATTCAAGATCATGCAAACCGGCGCGGAAGAGCTGTCCAGCGAGCTGGAGCGGCTGAAGCCGGCCGAGCTGGTGATCCCGGACGACACCGGCCTCGCCGCGTTCGAAGGCATCGCCGGCCCCAAGAAAAAACTGCCGCCGTGGCAATTCGACGCCGAATCCTCCACGCTGACCCTCACCCGCCACTTCGGCACCCGCGACCTGGCCGGTTTCGGCGCCGACGCGCTGCCGGTGGCGGTGGGCGCGGCGGGCGCGCTGCTGGAATACGTCAAATCCACCCAGGGCGTGAACCCGGCCCACATCGCCCAACTGGCGGTGGAGGACGCCGGCGACCTGATCCGCATGGACGCCGCCACCCGCCGCAATCTGGAGCTGACCGAAACCATACGCGGCGAAGCCTCGCCGACGCTGGCGTCCCTGCTCGACACCTGCGCCACCAGCATGGGCAGCCGTCTGCTCGGCCACTGGCTGCACCACCCCATCCGCCGCCACGACAAGCTGCTGCGCCGCCAGGAAGCCGTGCGCGCGCTGCTCGCCGCGCATCGCGACGTGCACGCGCAACTGAAGGAAGTGGCCGACATCGAGCGCATCACCGCTCGCGTGGCGCTGCGCTCGGCCCGCCCGCGCGACCTCTCCGCGCTGCGCGATTCGCTCAAGGCGCTCGCCGGCGTCAAGCGGCTGGCCGCCAGTCTCGACGCGCCGCTCCTTGGCGAGCTGGCCCGGCTGCTGCCGGACAACTCGCCGGTGGAAGCCATGCTAGCCGCCGCCATCCTGCCCGAGCCGGCCACCTTCCTGCGCGACGGCGGCGTGATCAACGACGGCCTCAGCCCCACGCTGGACGAGCTGCGCGCCATCCAGACCGACTGCGGCGCCTTCCTGCTGGCGCTGGAGGCGCGCGAAAAGGAGCGCACCGGCATCACCACGCTGAAGGTGGAATTCAACCGCGTGCACGGCTTCTACATCGAAGTGTCCAAGGCGCAGTCGGACAAAGTGCCGGAAGATTATCGCCGCCGCCAGACGCTGAAGAACGCCGAACGCTACATCACGCCGGAGTTGAAGGAGTTCGAGGACAAGGCGCTGTCGGCGCAGGATCGCGCGCTGGCGCTGGAAAAACAGCTGTACGAAACCCTGCTGGACCAGCTGGCCCCGCACATCGCCGACCTCAAGCTGATCGCCCAGGCGGTGGCAGGCCTCGACGTGCTGGCCGCCTTCGCCGAACGCGCCGAGACGCACAATTACGTCGAGCCGCGATTCGTGGCCGAGACCCGGCTGGAAATCATCGCCGGCCGCCACCCGGTGGTGGAAGCGGAGGTCGAGCGTTTCATCGCCAACGACACCCGCCTGAGCGCCGAACGCAAGCTCCTGCTGATCACCGGTCCCAATATGGGCGGTAAATCCACCTATATGCGCCAGAACGCGCTGATCACGCTGATGGCGCACATCGGCAGCTTCGTGCCCGCCGACTCGGCGACGATAGGTCCGATCGACCGGATCTTCACCCGCATCGGCGCCAGCGACGACCTGGCCGGCGGCCGCTCCACCTTCATGGTGGAAATGACCGAAACCGCCAACATCCTCAACAACGCCAGCGAGAAATCGCTGGTGCTGATGGACGAAGTCGGCCGCGGCACCTCCACCTTCGACGGCCTGGCGCTGGCCTGGGCCATCGCCAAGGCGCTGATCGAAAAAAACCACGCCTACACGCTGTTCGCCACCCACTACTTCGAGCTGACCCGCCTCGCCAGCGACTACAACTCGGTGGCCAACGTGCATTTGTCGGCGGTGGAGCACAAGGACCGCATCGTGTTCCTGCATCACGTCGACGAAGGCCCGGCCAGCCAGAGCTACGGCCTGGCCGTGGCGCAACTGGCCGGCGTGCCACCCAAGGTGATCCGCGAGGCGCGCCGTTACCTGACCGAGCTGGAAAACCAGTCGGCCGCCAACCAGCAGCCCGACTTGTTCAGCGCGCCGCCGGTAGTGGAAAAGGAAGCGGAGCCGCACCCGGTGCTGGAGCGGCTGGAAGAGATCGATCCGGACGAGCTGTCGCCGCGCGAAGCGCAAAGTTTGCTATACGAACTGAAAAAACTGGCCAAATGATCAGCTAACGACACAGACATTTCCTATTATTACTAAATGGTAACCCCACTGATAGGAGACTTGTAATGTCGTCAGCCACCGCCTCCGCCGCGCCGACCCTGTCGCAGATTCTGGGACAGATCGACGAGGACGGAAGTACCGCCCTTTCCGACATCCGCGAAAAGGCCAACCAGGAACTGTCCAGCTTCGCCCAGCTGGCTCAGGAGCAACTCGCCCAACTCGACATCAGCATGCCTCCCGCCATCAGCCTGATCAGCGGCGACGCCTGCCGGCTGAAGCTGGAGAATCGCCACCCGCAAGCCGCCGACATCGACAGCTGGCTGGAAGGCAATCTGGTCCTCACCCGAAAATTCAAGGAGGTTGAAGTCCTGTATGAACTGGTGCGCGCCGCGGAGAGCGCGGGCGAACTCTTCCCGGAAAGTTCCTGCTTCCACATCGGCCTGACCAGCGCGGGTCCGATCGCCTATTTCGAGGAACAACATTCACTCTAAGCCATTGCGTGTCCGTGATCGTCAAATCCAACAGAAACGGAGAGGCCCAACCTCTCCGTTTCGCATTTTCGCCGCTTACCGGCCGCTAAAACGCTGCGGATAGCGCAAGGAAAAACGCAGCTCCTCCGGGTAAGGATAAAAATCCTCGATATGGCCGTCGCGAATGCGCTGCTGGCGCTCGCGCCAGAAGTCGGCGCGCAGCAACTCGCCGTGATAGCGCAGGAATACCCGCCGCACATCGGCGTCGCCCAGCAAGAACGCGCCGAACTCCTCGGGAAACACGTCGTTGCGCGCCACCGGATACCAGGCTTCGCCCGACATCTCGGCCTCAGGGTAAGGCGCGGGCGGCACTTCGCGGAAGTTGCAGTCGGTCAGGTATTCGATCTCGTCGTAATCGTAGAAGATCACCCGGCCGTAACGCGTCACCCCGAAGTTCTTGAACAGCATGTCGCCGGGAAAGATATTGGCCGCCGCCAGCTCGCGAATGGCGAGTCCATAATCGCGCGCCACCCGTTCCTTTTCCTCCCGGTCGCACTGCATCAGGTACAGGTTGAGCGGCGTCATCCGCCGCTCGATGTACAGATGCCGAATCACCACCGTCTCATCGCCCTCCTCCATCATCGACGGCGCCAGCGCCCTCAGCTCGGCCAGCAGCTCCGCGGTGAAGCGCGCCTTGGGAAAGGCGACGTTGGAAAACTCCAGCGTATCGGCCATGCGGCCGACGCGGTCGTGACGCTTCACCAGCTGGTACTTGGCCTTGACCGTGGCGCGGTCGGTATCCTTGGGGCCGCCGAACACATCGCGGATCAGCTTGAACACGTAGGGATAGGACGGCAAGGTAAACACCAGCATCACCAGCCCGCGGATGCCGGGCGCGATGATGAACTGGTCGTTGGAATGCTGCAGATGCTGCATGAAGTCGCGGTAAAAGGTGTTCTTGCCCTGTTTTTGCAAGCCAAGCATCGTGTACAGCTCGGCCTTGGTCTTGCCTGGCAGCATGCCGCGCAGGAACTGCACGTAGCCGGACGGCACTTCCATATCCGCCAGGAAATAGGCGCGGCTGAACGAGAACAGCACGCTGATGCGCCATGGCTCCAGCAAGGCGGCGTCCAGACACAGCCCGCCTCGCGCGTCGTGCAGCACCGGCAGCGCGAAGGGATAACTCGCGCCGCCGTTGATCACCCGGCCGAAGATGTAGGCGCTCTTGTTGCGGTAAAACGGAGAATGCAGCGCCTGGATCTGAAAATTGGCCTCGCGCCGCGGCCATTGCCCGTCCAGGTATTCGTGCGCTTGCCGCAGCGCCAGCGCGATGTCGCGCCTGAGATTGGAAAACGGTCGCGTCCAGCCCATGTCGCGGACGATGCGCAGCAGCGCGCCGGCCAAGCCGTGCCGGCTGGGGTAGTAGCTGCGGTAGGTGGGCGGATCAGACTCGATGTACTCGGTGGAGATCGCCGGGCGGACGAAGATGAAATCGTTGTTGAAATAGTCGCGGTGCAGGATGCGGGTGAACACCGAGTTGAAGAAGGTTTCGGCCAGCTCCGGTTGTTTGTGGTTGGCGAGCAGGCCGATGAAATAGAGCTTGGCCTGCTGCCAGATTTCGTCGTCCAGCAGGTCGGCGTGAAATTCGCCGTGCAGGCGCGCCACGGTTTCCGCCACCCGCTCGTCGTAAAACTGGATGCGATCGCGCACCGCCTGTTGCACGCCCTGCCAGTCCCCAGCCTCGAACAAGGCCTTGGCGCCGCGATTGCACTCCCGAAACAGCCGGTAGTGCTTGTCGAAACCGTCCACCAGCGCCTGCGCGATATCGCGCGCCACCGGGTTGTAATACTCGGGTATCTGCATGCTCGCCTCGTCGTTTCGGCATGAAACCGGAAACCGCCGCCAGCGAGCGCCGGCCGCATTACGGTTTCTTGCCGCGCGCGAAGCGGAAACCTGGCGTCTTGCCGCCCTTGGCCGCCGGCGGCGACTGACGGCCCCCCGGCTTGCCGATGCGGCTAGCATGCGGCAGCCGCGGCAAATCTTCAAGATCGACGTCCAGCTCGCGCATCTCGCCCGGCTGCAGGCCGTCCAGCCGCCATGGCCCGATCGCCGCCCGCACCAGGCGCAGCGTGGGCAAGCCCACCTTGGCCGTCATCCGCCGCACCTGGCGGTTCTTGCCTTCGCTGATGACGATTTCCAGCCAGTTGTCGGGCACCGTCTTGCGAAAACGCACCGGCGGGTTGCGCGGCCACAGCGCCGGCGGCTCGATGCGCCGGGCCTGGGCGGGCCGGGTGAAGAAATCGCCCAGATCGACGCCCTGGCGCAGCCGCTCCAGCTGCTCTTCCGAGGGATTGCCCTCCACCTGCACCCAGTAGGTCTTGGGCAGCTTCCAGCGCGGATCGGCGATGCGGTGCTGCAGGCCGCCGTCGCCGGTCAGCAGCAGCAGGCCCTCGCTGTCGCTGTCCAGCCGTCCGGCCGGATACACGCCGGGCAACGGCACACAGGACTTGAGCGTGGGATGCGTGGGGTGTTCGGAAAACTGGCAGATGACGCCATAGGGCTTGTTCAGCAGGATCAGCTTGGACATGAGAAAAGCGGCGATGAAGAGGGATGGGACGCATGATAACAGAGCCGCCGCCAGGACAAGGCCGGAAAGCGGAACCCCGCGTCGCCGTCCGCCTCCAACAGCAGGCGCTGTCGCCGCGCGCGCGGCGATATTTCGCAATCGAACCGTCGATGCCAGTTATCAGGCATAAAAAGTTCGGCCGCGCGGCAAGCCAAATGGATAATGATGGGTATAATTCGCTTTTGAAAAAACGCCTGCCGGCGGTCCCCGCGATTTTCGCCAGGCCCCCAGGGTGTCGCAGCCACGCCGCACGGAATGCCGTCCGAGTTCAAGCCTCTTCGCGCAGCCGTTCTGTCGTCACAACAACATGGAGAGAGAGTCATGCCAACAGAACAAGCAAAAATCATCTACACCCTGACCGACGAAGCCCCGGCGCTGGCCACCAGCGCCTTCCTGCCGGTGGTGCAGGCCTTCGCCGGCTCCGCCGGCATCCAGGTGGACACCGCCGACATCTCCGTGGCGGCCCGCGTGCTGGCCGAGTTCCCCGACTATCTCAGCGACGAACAGAAAGTGCCCAACACGCTGGCCGAGCTTGGCAAGCTGACCCAGCTCCCGGACACCAACATCATCAAGCTGCCCAATATCAGCGCCTCGGTGGCGCAGCTGATCGCTTGCGTCAAGGAGCTGCAAGCCAAGGGCTACGCGATTCCCGATTACCCGGAAAACCCGGCCAGCGACGCGGAAAAAGCGATCCGCGACCGCTACGCCAAGTGTCTGGGCTCGGCCGTCAACCCGGTGCTGCGCGAAGGCAACTCCGACCGCCGCGCGCCGCTGGCGGTGAAGAACTACGCCAAGAAGCATCCGCACTCGATGGGCGAATGGAAACAGTGGTCGCAGACCCACGTCTCCCACATGCACCACGGCGACTTCTACCACGGCGAAAAATCGATGACGCTGGACAAAGCGCGCGACGTGAAGATGGAGCTCACCACCAAGAGCGGCCAGACCATCGTGCTCAAGCCCAAAGTGGCGCTGCAGGCCGGTGAAATCATCGACTCGATGTTCATGAGCAAGAAGGCGCTGTGCGAGTTCTACGAGCGCGAGATGGAAGACTGCCGCCAAGCCGGCATCCTGTTCTCGCTGCACGTCAAGGCCACTATGATGAAGGTGTCCCATCCCATCGTCTTCGGCCACTGCGTCAAGATCTACTACAAGGACGCCTTCGAGAAGCACGGCAAGCTATTTGAAGAGCTGGGCGTCAACGTCAACAACGGCATGGCCACGCTGTACGAGAAGATCGAAACCCTGCCGGCCTCCAAGCGCGAAGAGATCATCCGCGACCTGCACGCCTGCCAGGAACACCGTCCGCGCCTGGCGATGGTGGATTCCGCCAAGGGCATCACCAACTTCCACTCGCCCAACGACGTGATCGTGGACGCCTCGATGCCGGCCATGATCCGCACCGGCGGCAAGATGTGGGGCGCCGACGGCAAGCCTTACGACTGCAAGGCCGTGATGCCGGAATCCACCTTCGCCCGCATTTACCAGGAGATGATCAACTTCTGCAAATGGCACGGCAACTTCGACCCGCGCACCATGGGCACCGTGCCCAACGTCGGCCTGATGGCGCAAAAGGCCGAAGAATACGGCTCGCACGACAAGACCTTTGAAATCCAGGAAGACGGCGTGGCCAACATCGTCGACCTCGCCACCGGCGAAGTGCTGCTGTCGCAAAACGTGGAAGCCGGCGACATCTGGCGCATGTGCCAGGTAAAGGACGCGCCGATCCGCGACTGGGTGAAGCTGGCCGTCACCCGCGCCCGCAATTCCGGCATGCCGGCCGTGTTCTGGCTGGATCCGTACCGCCCGCACGAAAACGAGCTGATCAAGAAGGTGCAGACCTATCTGAAGGATTACGACACCAGCGGCCTGGAAATCCACATCATGAGCCAGGTTCGCGCCATGCGCTTCACGCTGGAGCGCGTCGCCCGCGGCCTGGACACCATCTCGGTCACCGGCAACATCCTGCGCGACTACCTGACCGACCTGTTCCCGATCATGGAACTGGGCACCTCGGCCAAGATGCTGTCCATCGTTCCGCTGATGGCCGGCGGCGGCATGTACGAAACCGGGGCCGGCGGCTCCGCGCCCAAGCACGTGCAGCAGCTGCTGGAGGAAAACCACCTGCGCTGGGATTCCCTCGGCGAATTCCTGGCGCTGGCGGTGTCGCTGGAAGAGCTGGGCATCAAGACCGGCAATGAAAAAGCCAAGATCCTGGCCAGGACGCTGGACGCCGCCACCGGCAAGCTGCTGGACGAGAACAAGTCCCCATCGCGCCGCACCGGCGAGCTGGACAACCGCGGCAGCCAGTTCTACCTGGCCATGTACTGGGCGCAGGCCCTGGCCGAGCAGACCGAAGACAAGGCCCTGCAAGCCCGCTTCGCGCCCATCGCCCGGCAGCTGGCCGCCGATGAGCGAAAGATTCTGGACGAACTGAAGGCGGTGCAAGGCAAACCTGCCGACATCGGCGGCTACTACCTGCCCGACGCCGCCAAGTGCAGCGCCGTGATGCGCCCCAGCGCCACCTTCAACGCCGCCATCGCCGCCGTGCTGGCCTAAGCGCGC
Organism: Xenophilus sp. AP218F; assembly: GCA_002213445.1. Taxonomy (GTDB): domain Bacteria; phylum Pseudomonadota; class Gammaproteobacteria; order Burkholderiales; family Chromobacteriaceae; genus Chromobacterium. Next base: position 135,732 of record NJIE01000009.1, read on the forward strand.
CGGCTTCCCGCCAGCCCAAAGCAACGCCCCGGTCCAGCCGGGGCGTTTTTTTGCGCCGGGATTTTCATGCCTGTTTCATGGATAATCAAGCCATCCGCTGACCGCGGCTATCCGGCTGCTACCATTCAGACACGGCCGCCTCAGCGAGCTAGCGCACACCTAAAACCAGGAGAGCAAGAATGGGCGTATCTCACATCAAGGTTCCGGCAAACGGCAAGAAAATCATCCCCGGCCAGCCGGTTCCCGACCAGCCTATCATCCCCTTCATCGAAGGCGACGGCATCGGCGCGGACATCACGCCGGTCATGATCCGGGTCATCGACGCGGCAGTGGCCAAGGCCTATGGCGGCCAGAAGAAGATCCACTGGATGGAAGTGTACGCCGGCGAGAAATCCACCCGCCTGTACGGCCCGGACGAGTGGCTGCCCAAGGAAACCTTCGACGCGCTCAAGGAATACTCGGTCTCCATCAAGGGACCGATGACCACGCCGGTGGGCGGCGGCATCCGCTCGCTCAACGTGGCCCTGCGCCAGGAGCTGGACCTGTACCAGTGCGTTCGCCCGGTGCAGTACTTCAAGGGCGTGCCCTCGCCGCTGAAGCACCCGGAGCTGTGCAATATGGTGATCTTCCGCGAGAACACCGAAGACATCTACGCCGGCATCGAGTGGGCCAACGGCTCCGACGCCGCCAAGAAGGTCATCCAGTTCCTGCAGGACGAGATGGGCGTGAAGAAAATCCGCTTCCCCGACAGCTCCGGCATCGGCATCAAGCCGATCTCGGTGGAGGGCAGCGAACGGCTGGCGCGCGCCGCCATCCAGTACGCCATCGACAACCAGCGCAAATCGGTGACCATCGTCCACAAGGGCAACATCATGAAGTTCACCGAGGGCAACTTCCGCGACACCGCCTACGCGCTGGCCAAGCGCGAATTCGGCGGCGTGGAGATCGACGGCGGCCCGTGGCTGAAGCTGCCCAACGGCATCGTGATCAAGGACGCCATCGCCGACGCCTTCCTGCAGCAGATCCTGCTGCGCCCGGCCGAATACGACGTGATCGCCACCACCAACCTCAACGGCGACTACATCTCCGACGCGCTGGCGGCGCAGGTGGGCGGCATCGGCATCGCGCCGGGAGCCAACATTTCGGATAAATACGCCTGCTTCGAGGCCACCCACGGCACCGCGCCCAAGTACGCAGGCCAGGACAAGGTCAACCCCGGCTCGCTGATCCTGTCGGCGGAAATGATGCTGCGCCACCTCGGCTGGAAAGAGGCGGCCGACCTGGTGATCAAGGCGATGGAGGCGGCGATCGCCGACAAGGTTGTGACTTATGACTTCGCCCGGCTGATGGACGGCGCGACGGAAGTCTCCTGCTCCGCCTTCGGCGAGGCGATGGTAGCGCGGATGTAAGACCCGTCATCCGGCAGGCCCGCCGCGCGCGGGCCTGTTTTCGTCAGCGCCAGCTTGCCGCCAGCGTCCGAGCCGCGGCCAGCACCTGCTCCCTGGCCATCTGCCGCCGCTTGCCCTTGCGCCACAGCATCACCACCCGCCAGCGGCCCAGTTCCGGTTCGGCGAGACTCAATTCCACCAGCAACCCCTGCGCCAGCTCCTCCCGCACCGCCAGCCGCGGCACGAAAGCGATATAGCCGTGCCACAGCGCCAGATCGCGCGCGGCCGTCGCCGGCTGCAACAGGTGGATCGGGCTCGCCAGCCGCCGCAAAGGCCGCAAGCGCCGCACCAGTTCGTCAGCCTCCGCGCCCCAACGCTGCGGCGCGAGCGGGTGGGCGGCCAGATCCGCCAAAGCGAGCGGCGACGCCCTTCCCGCCAATGGATGATGCCGAGCCGCCACCGCCACGACGGGCGAATCGCACAGCGGCTCCTGCTCGATGCCCGCCACCGCCGGCCCGGCCAGCGTGAAGCCGATATCCAGCTCGCCGGACAGCACCTGCTGCAGGATCTGCGGCGAATGGTCGGTATCGCAGCGTATCTCCAGCGGCGCGTCGGCCAGCCGCCGCAGCAAGGGGCCGAATATCACCGCGGCCAGCGAAGGCGGGCAGGACAGCCGCAGCTTGGGCAGCGCCTCTCCGGCCTGCAATTGCCCCCACCCCTCCGCCAAAGCCTCCAGCGCCGCGCGTGCCGCGGGCAGGAACGCGAGACAAGCCGCCGTCGGCTCCGCGCCGCGGCGATGGCGATCGAACAACCGCGCGCCCAGCGCCGCCTCCAGCTGCGCGATGCGCTGGCTGACCTGCGGCTGGGTCCAGCCTCGCCTGGCCGCCGCCTGGCTGAAGCTGCCCAACTGCGCGGCGTCCAGCAGCAACTCCAGGTCATCCACGGAAATAGACATAATGAATTCGAATATCAAAAATAATAATTAGCCAATTTCAATGATATCAAAGCCGCCTCTAGAATGGCTCGCCACTGGAGATGACAATGACAAAGATGACGCAGGCCCGCCGCCGCGGCCAAATCCTTCTGCTGCTGGACAACGCTCTGGTGTCCTTCGGCTTCTACCTCGCTTTTCCCCTGATCAGCAGCCACTTCGTCGGCCAGTTGCACTGGCCCGCGCTGTGGGTGGGCTGCGCGCTGGGCGGCAGACAGTTATGCCAGCAAGGCCTGGGCTGGCTGGGCGGCGCGCTGGCGGACCGGCTGGGCGCGAAACCGGCGATTCTGGCCGGGCTGCTGCTGCGCGCCCTGAGCTTCGCGCTGCTGGCCCGCGCCGACGACATCGCGCTGCTGCTGGCCAGCTGCCTGCTGGCCGGCGTCGGCGGCGCCTTGTTCGAACCGGCGCGCGGCGCGCTCCTCGCCCGGCTGCTGCCGGCCAGCCGCCGGGAACGCTTCTACGCTTGGCTGATGAGCGGGGAGAACCTCAGCGCCGTCGGCGGTGCCTGGTACGGCAGCTTGCTGCTGGACGCCGGTTTCGCCTGGGTCGGCGCGGGCGGCGCGCTGGCCTTCTTGCTGGCGGCGCTGGCCAACGCCTGGCTGCTGCCCGCCTACCGCGCCACCCGCCCGGCCCTGCGCCGCCGATCGTCGGCAGCCATCGTCTGGCGGGACCGTCCCTTTCTCGCGCTGGCGTTCAGCTACAGCGGTTATTACATCTTGCTGGTGCAGATGATGATGTTGCTGCCCTTGACCCTGCAAAGCCAGGCCGGCACCCAGCACGCCGCCGGTTGGCTGTACGCGCAGCAAACCGCGCTGACCTTGCTGTTCGCCTACCCGCTGACCCGCGGCGCGGAGCGCCTCTGGAGCCGGGAGCGGCGCGTCGGCTTCGGTCTGGCGATGATGACGCTGGCGCTGGCTCTGATCTCCGCCCAGGCCGCCGCGGCGGCGACCCTGCTATGCGCCGGCGTCTTCATGCTGGGCATGCTGCTGGTGGAACCGGCGCGCGAGGGACAATTGATGAGCCTGGCCAAACCGCAGGCCCGTGCCGGCTATCTTGGCGCCGGCCGCCTGGGCCAGGCCCTGGGCGGCGCGGCCGGTTACCTGATAGGCGGCGGCCTGGCCGACCTGTCGCGCAGCCTGGCCGCCCCGGCGCTGCCATGGCTGGTCCTGGCCGCCATCGGCGTCTTGACCTGGCTGGGACTGCGCCAGGCTTTCGCCAATATCGCGCCTGCTGGCGTCGCCGCGCCGCGCGCCTGAACGACGGCCGCCGGGCGCGGTCTGATATTGACGAATCGTCCGGCTGAAATAAAACGCGAAAAATCAATCCTAATGCGCAATATATTCATCGCCAAACGGTAACATCTTTTTACGAAATGACACATCTGGCGCGAACGGCAAACGCTATATTGAAATCAGCCGATCGGCGGAAAAACGAAGAGCCCGCCAAAGGCGGGCTCCTGAGATGATCAGGTCCGTGAAAATCAGGACACGAAAATCGGTATTACGCGTTTTGAATATTGGACGCCTGCTTACCCTTGGGGCCGGACACCACTTCAAAGCTTACGCGCTGACCCTCTTTCAGAGTCTTGAAGCCTTGCATGTTGATGGCCGAGAAATGCGCGAACAGATCTTCGCCGCCTTCATCCGGGGTAATAAAGCCGAAGCCTTTAGCGTCATTGAACCACTTAACGGTACCAAATGCCATTTAACTTCCTTGCAAAAAAAGGCTGGTGAAGCCGACCAACTTAGAGCTTAATAAGGGTGTCCGGCAGGCGATTTCGCGTAATGCCAAACAATTAAGCCAAGCACCAGCTGCATTTCTACGCAACAGAGGCGGCATCGTCAAGTCATAGAGGAAATGCAGTGCCCCCCTTGAAAAAGACAGCCGGGGAACCAAAATTGAAGTAAGGCACCGTTTCCATGAAAGTCGACATGTCCACGCAGGTCAAAGACGATGCCCAGCTGGAGGCATCACGGGTTAGGGAAAACCCACCCCCGATGTATAAGGTGTTGTTATTGAACGATGATTTCACCCCGATGGACTTCGTGGTACAGGTTCTGCAGCAGTTCTTCCATTTGAACCGCGAGAAGGCCACACACATCATGCTGCAAGTCCACACGCAAGGTCACGGCGTGTGTGGCGTTTATACCAAAGACGTGGCTGCAACAAAGGTCGAGCAGGTGCTGCAGTATGCGAAAGCGCACCAGCATCCGCTCCAGTGCGTAATGGAGGAAAACTGATGATTGCCCAGGAGCTTGAAGTAAGCCTGCACATGGCGTTCATGGACGCACGGCGCAAGCGCCACGAGTTCATCAGCGTAGAGCATCTGTTGCTCGCCATGACCGACAACCCGTCGGCCGCTGAAGTGCTGCGCGCGTGCGGTGCCAACATCGACCAGTTGAAGAAACAGCTGGGCGACTTTATCGACGAACACACTCCCACCGTTCCCGGCGAAACCGAGGTGGAAACCCAGCCTACGCTCGGCTTCCAGCGCGTGATCCAGCGCGCCATCCTGCATGTGCAATCGTCCGGCAAGAAAGAAGTTTCCGGCGCCAACATTCTGGTGGCCATCTTCGGGGAAAAAGACTCGCATGCCGTGTATTACCTGCACCAGCAGGGAATTTCGCGGCTGGATGTGGTCAACTTCATCTCGCACGGCATCACCAAGCAGCGCTCGCAGCAGCCGCCGCAAGAGTCGCGCGACAATAGCGGCGACAGCGACGGCGAGGAGCAGAGCGCCGGCCCGGGCGGCGCGCTGGAGAACTACACCCAGAACCTCAACCAGATGGCGCGCGACGGCAAGATCGACCCCCTGATCGGCCGCGAGCACGAACTGGAGCGCACGGTGCAGATCCTGTGCCGCCGCCGCAAGAACAACCCGCTGCTGGTCGGCGAGGCCGGCGTCGGCAAAACCGCCATCGCAGAGGGACTGGCGCGCCGCATCGTCAACGGCGAAGTACCCGACATCCTGGCCAAGTCCACGGTCTACGCGCTGGACATGGGCGCCTTGCTGGCCGGCACCAAGTACCGCGGCGACTTCGAACAGCGGCTGAAGGCGGTGATCAAGCAACTGACCGACGACAGCAACGCCATTCTGTTCATCGACGAAATCCATACCCTGATCGGCGCAGGCGCGGCCTCCGGCGGCACGCTGGACGCGTCCAACCTGCTCAAGCCGGCGCTGTCCAACGGCAGCCTGCGCTGCATAGGCGCCACCACCTACAACGAGTACCGCGGCATCTTCGAGAAGGACAACGCGCTGTCGCGTCGCTTCCAGAAGATAGATATCAATGAGCCGACCGTGCAGCAGACCGTGGAAATCCTCAAGGGGCTCAAATCGCGCTTCGAGGCCCACCACGGCGTCAAGTACACGCAAGCGGCGCTGTCTACCGCGGCCGAGCTGGCGGCGCGCTACATCAACGACCGCCACCTGCCGGACAAGGCCATCGACGTGATCGACGAAGCCGGCGCGGCGCAGAAGATCCTGCCCAAGTCCAAGCAGAAGAAGGTGATCAACAAGTCGGAGATCGAAGAGATCGTCGCCAAGATCGCCCGCATTCCGCCCAAAACCGTCTCCTCGGACGACAAGAACGTGCTGAAGAACCTGGAGCGCGATCTGAAGAACGTGGTGTTCGGCCAGGACAAGGCGATCGAAGGCCTGGCCAGCGCCATCAAGATGACGCGCTCCGGCCTCGGCAACCCGCAAAAGCCGATCGGCTCCTTCCTGTTCTCCGGCCCGACCGGCGTCGGCAAGACCGAACTGGCGCGGCAGCTGGCCTACATCCTCGGCGTCGAGCTGATCCGCTTCGACATGTCCGAGTACATGGAGCGCCATGCGGTGTCCCGCCTGATCGGCGCGCCTCCGGGCTACGTCGGCTTCGAGCAGGGCGGCCAACTGACCGAGGCCATCAACAAGCACCCATACGCGGTGGTGCTGCTGGATGAGATCGAGAAGGCGCACCCGGACATCTACAACGTGCTGCTGCAGGTGATGGACCACGGCACGCTGACAGACAACAACGGCCGCAAGGCGGATTTCCGCAACGTGGTGCTGATCATGACCACCAACGCGGGCGCGGAATCGCTGTCCAAGCCGGCGCTGGGCTTCACCCAGACCAAGGCCGCCGGCGACGAGATGGGCGACATCAAGCGCCTGTTCAGCCCGGAATTCCGCAACCGCCTGGACGCCATCATCCCGTTCGGCATGCTGGACGAGCAGATCATCCTGCAGGTGGTGGACAAGTTCCTGATGCAACTGGAACAGCAGCTGTCGGAAAAGCATGTCGACATCCACTTCACCGACGATCTGCGCCGCCATCTGGCCAAGAACGGCTTCGATCCGCTGATGGGCGCGCGTCCGATGGCCAGGTTGATTCAGGACACCTTGCGCAAGGCGCTGGCCGACGAGCTGCTGTTCGGCAGGCTGGTATCCGGCGGCGACGTCACCGTCACCGTCACCGACGGCAAGGTGGAGCTGCTGTTCGACCAGCAGGCGCTGGCCGCGGAACCGGCCTGATCCTGATTACCCTTCGCGCAAACGCCCGCAATCGCGGGCGTTTTTGCATGGCTCAGGCGCGCGGATGATGGCGGGCGTGCAGCTGCTTCAGGCGCTCGCGCGCCACGTGCGTATAGATCTGGGTGGTGGAAATGTCGGCGTGGCCCAGCAGCAGCTGCACCACGCGCAGGTCCGCCCCGTGATTGACAAGATGCGTGGCGAAGGCGTGGCGCAGCACGTGCGGGCTGACCGGCGGCAAGCCCTGACGCTTGGCATACCGGCTGATCAGATGCCAGGCCATCTGCCGCGTCATGCCCGCCTTGCGCTGGGTGATGAATACCGCGTCGCAAGCCTGCCCCGCCAGCAGCAGCGGACGAGCTTCGCGCAGATAGCGTTGCAGCCATTCCTGCGCCACTTCGCCCAAGGGCACCAGCCGCTCTTTGTTGCCCTTGCCCACCGTCTTCACCAGGCCGTCCAGCAAATTGACCTGCTGCAACGTCAGCCCCACCAATTCCGACACCCGCAAGCCGCTGGCGTACAACACTTCCAGCATGGTCCGGTCCCTCAGCCCATAGAGCGTGCCGGTATCGGGCGCGGCCAGCAAGGCTTCGACGTGAGCTTCGGACAAGGACTTGGGCAAGCGCAAGCCGCGCTTGGGCGTTTGCAGCCGCGCGCTGGGATCATCCTGGCGCAGCCCGCTCTGCAACAGATGCTGGTAGTAGCGGCGCAAGGCGGAGGTCAGCCGCGCGCGCGTCGCCGGCTTCTCGCTTTCTACGCCTTGCAGCAAGGCTCGCTCCAGCTCGGCGGCGTCGGCCGCCGGCAGACTGGCACCCTCCCCCTCCAGCCTCGCCGCCAGTTTGAGCAGGTCGCGGCGATACGCCGCCAGCGTATTGCGCGACAGCCCGTCGGCCAGCCACAGCTGGTCGAGAAAGCCGTCGATGGAATCGTCAACCGCGCTCATGCCGCAATAGCCAGCGCTTGATGTTCAGCGTTTCGTCGCCGGTGGACTGATTGAATCCCCCCAGGCCGCCGCTGGCCACCACCCGGTGGCAAGGAATGATCAGCGGCAGGGGGTTGCGGCCGCAAGCGCCGCCTACCGCGCGCGCCGAGGAAGCCAAGCGGACGGCGATATCCTGATAGCGCAGCACCTCGCCAAGTGGAATGGCGGCGATTTGCTCCCACACCCGCAGCTGATGCGGCGTGCCCTGCAGACGATAGGGCAGATCGAAAACAAAGGCAGGATCGGCGCAGTAAGCCTGCACCTGCCGCGCCGCTTCCCAGGCCAGCGAACCTGGCGCGGAGGGACGCGGCGCCGTACCTTGCGGCAAGAACTCGAAGCGCGTGACCGCCCCGGCCTCGCATGCCACGCCCAACGGGCCGAACGGCGCGGCCACAATCGCGTTGTACTCCATGCCTGTTTCCCCATAAAAAAAGCGCAAGGCCAAGCCTTGCGCTTTGATCATAGCGTCGTCCGCCAACAGGATTAGCCCTGTTTGCGAGCCGGCAGCTTTTCCTTGATGCGTGCGGACTTGCCGGTACGACCACGCAGGTAGTACAGCTTGGCGCGACGCACGTCGCCGCGGCGCTTCACTTCAACGGAAGCCACCAGCGGGGAGTAAGTTTGGAAGGTACGTTCAACGCCTTCGCCGGCGGACATCTTGCGCACGGTGAACGCGCTGTTCAGGCCGCGGTTACGCTTGGCGATAACAACGCCTTCGTAAGCCTGCAGACGTTCGCGGTTGCCTTCCTTTACCTTGACTTGAACCACTACGGTATCGCCAGGAGCGAATTCCGGCAGGGTCTTGCCCAGGCGTGCGATTTCTTCTTGCTCGAGTTTCTGGATCAGATCCATGTTTTACTCCGGTTTTTTGCGGATATCTTGTTCCTGCTGGTACTCCGCCAGCAGCCGAGATTCCTGTTTTGTCAAAATGCGGTCTTTCAGCAGCTCGGGCCGACGTTGCCACGTCCTGCCCAGCGACTGCTTCAGCCGCCATTTGGCTATCAAGGCATGATTACCGGACAACAGCACGTCCGGCACCCGCATGCCGCGATATTCTTCGGGTCGGGTATAGTGCGGGCAGTCCAACAGGCCGTCCACAAATGAGTCTTCGTAAGCCGACTGCGCATCGTTGAGCACGCCGGGCAGCAGGCGGATCACCGCGTCCATCAGCACCATGGCCGGCAGCTCGCCGCCGGACATCACGTAGTCGCCGATGGAGATTTCCTCGTCGACTTCGCTGGCGATCAGACGCTCGTCCACGCCTTCGTAGCGGCCGCACAGCAGAATCAGGCCCGGCCGCTGCGACAGCTCCACCGCCGCCGCGTGATCCAGCCGCCTGCCTTGCGGCGACAGATAGATCACATGGCTGCGCTCGACGCCGGCTTGTCGCTGGCGCTCCCGAGCGGCGCCAAGCGATTGCTCCAGCGGCTCGATCTGCATCACCATGCCGGGACCGCCGCCGTAGGGACGATCATCCACCCGACGATAGTTATCATGGGTGAAATCGCGCGGATTCCAGGCCTTGAAGCCCCAAATGCCCAAATCAAGCGCCCGCTGGCTGACGCCAAAACGGGCGATGGAGTCGAACATCTCGGGAAACAGCGTAACCGCGTCAATCTGCATCAGTAATCCAGACCCCAGTCCACCAGGATGCGGCCCTCGGCCAGCGACACTTGCAACACGTGGCGGTCGACGAAGGGGATCAGGCATTGCCCGTTCTCGCGCTTCACCACCAGCACGTCGTTGGCGCCGGTTTCCAGCAGGCTGTCGACCTTGCCGAGCGTTTCGCCCTCTTGGTTGACCACTTCCAGACCGATCAGATCGTTCCAGTAGTACTCGCCTTCGCCGGCTTCCGGCAGCTCGCTGCGCGGCACGGCGATCTGCATGCCGCGCAAGGCTTCGGCCGCGTCGCGGTCGTCGACGCCTTCCAGCTTGGCGGCAAGCGCCTTGGGCTGAACCGCGCCGTTCTCAAATGTATACGGCTTCCAGCTGCCATCCTTACCCAGCCACCAGACCGGGTAATCGAACAGGCCGTCAGCGTATTCGGTATCGGCGTGGATCTTGATCCAGCCCTTGATACCGAAGGCGCCGCGCACAAACCCCATCGGTACGAGATCTTCGTTGCGCATGCGCCCAGTCCGTCAGATGTGAATCAACGAACGATTAGGCAGCAACCTTCTGCTCTTTCAGCAGCTTGGCTACGGAGTCGGACAGTTGTGCGCCAACGCCTACCCAGTAGTTCAGGCGGTCCATGGTGAAACGGACGCGCTCTTGCTTTTCGTTGGCTACCGGGTTGTAGAAGCCAACGCGCTCGATGAAGCGACCGTCACGACGGTTACGGGAATCGGTCACCACGATGTTGTAGAACGGACGGTTCTTGGCGCCGCCGCGTGCCAGACGAATCACTACCATTGTCGATTGTCCTTGAAAAAAACTGTGTATAGAAAAGCCCACGATTTTAGGTCAGTTTTCCCTTATCTTGCAAGCGCTTAATGCCGCAACGGGTAGAAAGGCAACTTACAGGGCCTTGTTGACCAGCGTCAAAGCCCGGTCTTCGGGGTGCGGCTCGACGCTAAATCCCAGTTTATGCATCAGTTTCAGCATGCCCTTGTTGCCCGCCAGCACCTCGCCGCGCATCAGTTTCAACCCCTGCTCGCGCGCCGCGTCGAACAGCGCCTGCATCAGCAGATTGCCTATGCCCTTGCCCTGCCAGCGGTCAGCCACTTCCAGCGCGAATTCGCAGGCCTCGTTGTCCGGATCGGTGATGAAGCGGGCCACCGCCAGCATCTCTTCGCCCTCTTCCCCCTCGCGAGTCATCGCCAGCGCCATCTCGCGGTCGTAGTCCAGCTGGGTGAAGCGGACCAGCATGCTCTGCGACAGCTGCTTGATGCTGGAAAGATAGCGGTTGTAGCGGCTTTCTTCCGACAGGTTGCGCACGAAAGCCTGCTGCATGTCGGCGTCTTCCGGGCGGATGGGACGCACCATCACCGGCGTGCCGTCGGACAGCTTGGCGCACACCACCATGTGGCTGGGGTAAGGCATGATGGCCATGTGGCCGTAGCGCTTGAGATCGGGGCGCGCCGGGCTGACGATGATGCGCGCGTCCAGCGCGATCACGCCCTGCTCGTCCGCCACCAGCGGGTTGATGTCCATCTCGCGCAACTGCGGCAGCTCGCACACCAGCTCGGACACCTGCAGCAGCACCTTGCGCAGTTCGTCCATGTCCACCGCCGGCAGGTTCTTGAACGCGCCCAGCAGCTGGCCGATGCGGGTCTGCTCCACCATGCTGTCCACCAGATAGTCGTTCAGGGGCGGCAAGGCCAATACCTGATCGTGCATCACCTCCACCGCGATGCCGCCGGCGCCGAAGGTGATCACCGGTCCGAAGGCTTCGTCGTGCATCACCCCCACCATCAGCTCGCGGGCGAAGCGGCGCTTGCGCATCGGCTGCACCGAGACGCCGTCGATGCGCGCGTCCGGCCGCGCCTGCCGGGTGCGCGACACGATGGCGTCGAAGGCGCTGCGCAGCGTGGCTTCGTTGCTGATGTTGAGCTCGACGCCGCCGACGTCGGACTTGTAGATGATGTCCGGCGAATCGATCTTCAACACCACCGGGTAGCCGATCTTGACCGCCTGGCGCACCGCCTCGTCCGCCGTGCGCGCCAGCGTGGTCGGATTGACCGGGATGTTGAACGCAGCCAGCACCTGTTTGGATTCGCGCTCGGACAGGATGGAGCGACCTTCGGCCAGCGCCTTGTCTATGGTCTTGCGGGCGGCCGCCACGTCGGGGCTGGCGCGCGCGCTCTCCAGCGGACCTGGCGTCTGCAGCAGCAGTTGCTGGTTGTGCTGGTAGGCGGCTAGGTTGCGGAACACCTCGATGCCGTACTCCGGCGCCCGAAAGTGCGCGCACTTGGCCTTGGAGAACAGCTCGCGGCTTTCCGACACCTTGGCGTCGCCCAGCCAGGACAGGAACAGCGGCTTGGAGGTTTCGCGCTGCAAACCTATCATCAGCTGCGCGGTGGTCAGATGATCGGTGCCGGCCTGCGGCGTGAACACCACCATCACGCCGTCCACGCCCGGGTCGTCGATGCAGGCCTTGACCGCGGTGCGAAAGCGCATCGGGCTGGCATCGCCGATGATGTCCAGCGGATTGCCGTGCGACCAGTTGCGCGGCAGCACGCTGTCGAGCAGGGCCATGGTTTCCGGGCTGAGTCTGGCCAGCTCCACGCCGTTGTCGAAGGCGCTGTCGGCCGCCAGCACCCCGGGCCCGAAGCCGTTGGTGACGATGGCCAGCCGCTTGCCGCCGACGCGGTAATTGGCCGCCAGCACCTTGGCGGCGGTGAACAACTGAGCGATGGACGCCACGCGCAGCACGCCGGCGCGGGCCAGCGCGGCGTCGAATACGTCGCCGCTGGCCACCATATTGCTGGAATGGGTGAGCCCGCTGACCTCGTTCTCGAAGCGGCCGGACTTGATCACCACCACCGGCTTGGTGCGCGCCGCCGCCCGCAGCGCCGACATGAAGCGCCGGGCGTCGTGGATGTGGTGAACATGCAACAGGATGCCTTGGGTGAAGTTGTCGGCCACCAGATAATCGAGAATTTCGCCGAAACCGACATCCAGCGCCCCGCCCAGCGAAATCACGCTGGAGAAGCCGATTTCCTTGCTGTCCGCCCAGTCCAGCATCGCCGCGCACAAGGCGGACGATTCCGACACCAGCGCCAGGTTGCCGGGGCGCACCTTGCCGGCGTAATTGCTGGCGTTGAAGCCGGCCACCGGCCGCATCAGCCCCAGCACGTTGGGGCCGAGAATGCGGATCCCGAAGTGGCGGGCGATGGACAGCGCCTCGTTGATCAGCTCCTGCTCCAGCTGTTCGCTGTCGGAAAACTCCTTGGCCAGCAGCACCGCCTTGACGCCCTTCTTGCCGCAATCCTTCATGATGGCGGGCAAGGTGCGGATGGCGGTCACCACCACGGCCAGATCAATCGGGCCATCCAGCAGGCGCACCGATGGCGCCGCGGGCAGGCCGCCCACCACCTTGTGATTGAGATTGACCGGAAACAGCTTGCCCTGGAACGCGCTGGCCAGCAGGTTGGCGAACACCGCCTGGCCGATGGAACCCGGCGTGTCGCTGGCCCCGACCACGGCTACGGTGCGCGGCGAAAACAGCGGAGTGAGATAATGCGGCCTCATGCGTGCTTATCCTCGGAAACGATATCAACCGGTATTCGGGCCCGACCGGCTCGGCTTGGGTCCGCCAGCCGTCAGGCTGCGCGAGCCATGCGCAGCGCGCGCGACCCACGCAATTGTAATCCAGGGCGGCGGCGCTACGCGCCATTGCGCGGGGGAAACGGATGAATTGGCGACGGCAGGCTCGACTTGCCCCATTGTCCGCAGCATGCCGCAAAAATCTTTACGTCATATTGACCGCGCGCAAGCTCGCCATGAATGCATTTCACGCCGACATCCGTCGGCAAAGCGCTACAGAAGCCGTCAACTTGGTAGCGCGCGATTTACAATATTGCTAATCTTCACCGTTTCGCAACAGATCATTTTGTGCCGCTACCACACAGCCCTCGCCCGCTCGCGGCGCGCGGGCACGGCAGGAGCCAAACCCACCATGACGAAACGCGTCGTCACCCTCGCTCATTACTATACCTCGCCAGAAATCCAGCAAATGGCGGACAAAGTGGGCGACAGCCTCGAACTCTCCCTGTACGCCAAGGAAGCCCAGGCTGACATCATCGTCTTCGCCGGCGTCCGCTTCATGGCGGAAACCGCCAAGATCCTCAACCCGCAAGCCGACGTCGTCCTGCCGGACGCCGGCTCCACCTGTTCGCTGGTTACCCAGACCGACGTCGCCGCCCTGACGCAATGGCGCAAGCGCTACCCGGACCACGTTCACGTGTCCTATATCAACTCCAGCGCCGAGCACAAAGCCGTATCCGACTGGATCGTGACCAGCCGCAACGTGGACGACATCATCGCCCACCTGTACGCCGAAGGTAAGAAGGTGATCTTCTCGCCGGACCGCAATATGGGCGGCTACCTCAACTATCAGTACGATTACGACATGCCGCTGTGGTCGGCGGTGTGCGAAGTGCACGACAAGTTCAACGAAACCGCGCTCAACGAAGCCTTCGACGCCGTCCCCGGAGAGAAGTATCTGATCGCCCACCCGGAAAGCCCGCTGCCGGTGCTGAAAAAGGCCGACTACGTCGGCTCCACCTCCGGCATGCTGAACTGGGTCAAAAACTACCAGGGCGGAGCCAAGGCGGTGATTTTCGTCGCCACCGAAGACGGCATCCTCTACAACATGGGGCTAGCCCGTCCCGACCTGGACCTCCGCCAGGCGCCGATCTACGCCGGCTGCCAGTGCAACTCCTGTCCGTTCATGAAAATGAACACGGTGGAAGCCGTCAAGCGCGCGCAGCAGGGCGAAGGCCTGCATATCGATTACCTCAGCCCGGAACAGATGGACGCGGCCCGCCTGCCCATCGAGCGGATGCTAGAATTCAGCCAGCGCTACTACGCCTGAGCGCCCGCCAGACAACCCGCCCTCCGGCGGGTTTGTTCATTTTGCCGTCCGCCCGTGCGCCCCGCGCGGCGCGCCAGGACTATTCTCCGTCATGATTGCGGCGATACAATCAGCCGGTTCCGATGAAAGAGCAATATGAAGTTCCTGATCAGCAACGACGATGGTTATTTCGCCCCCGGCCTGGCCATGCTGGCCCAAACCCTCTCCCGCTACGGCGACGTGACGGTGGTGGCGCCGGAGCGTGACCGCAGCGGGGCCAGCAACTCGCTCACCCTGGACCGTCCCCTCACCCTGCGCCAGGCCGCCAACGGCTTTTATTACGTCAACGGCACGCCTACCGACTGCGTGCATCTGGCGGTGACCGGTTTCCTGGACTTCCGCCCGGACATGATCTTCTCCGGCATCAACCACGGCCCCAATATGGGCGAAGACACCATTTATTCCGGCACCGTCGCCGCCGCCACCGAAGGCTTCATGCTCGGCATTCCCTCCGTGGCGGTATCGCTGGCCGGCTACAGCGGCAAACACTTCGCCACCGCCGGCAAAGTGGTGGAACGCCTGGTGGAGCACTGTCAGCGCCATCCGCTCGTCTCGCCGGTGCTGCTCAACGTCAACGTGCCGGATGTGCCGCTGGACGCTCTGGGCGACACCGTGGTTACCCGCCTCGGCCGCCGACATTCCGCCCAACCGGTGATCAAGTCTCAGAATCCGCGCGGAGAGACGATATACTGGGTGGGCCCGCTTGGCGATGTGCAGGATGCCGGCGACGGCACCGATTTCGGCTGCGTGGCCGCCAGGCAGGTTTCGCTCACGCCGCTGATGCTGGATCTGACGGCCTACGGCCAACTGGACGGAATCAACACATGGCTGCACCTCTGACACCTGGCCGCGCCTACGGCATGCTCTCCGACCGCACCCGGCTGCGCATGACCGACCGCCTGCGCCAGCTTGGCGTCCGCGACGAGCGCGTGCTGGCGGCGATGTACGAAGTGCCCCGCCACCTGTTCGTCGATCAGGCGCTGGCCACCCGCGCCTACGACGACGTCTCGCTGCCCATAGGCCACGGCCAGACCATCTCCCAACCGCTGACCGTGGCGCGCATGACGGAGCTGCTGATCCAGGGCCGCCAGCCCGGCCGGGTGCTGGAAATCGGCACCGGCTGCGGCTACCAGACCGCCATTCTGCTCAAAACCGGCGCGGAGGTTTACTCGATAGAACGGCTGGGCGCGATACTGGACCTGGCCCGCCGCAATCTGCGCGCCGCCAAGCTGGTGCACGCCCGGCTGGTGCACGGCGACGGCCACGCCGGCCTCGCCGAAGCCGCGCCGTTCGACGGCATCATCATGACCGCGGCCGCCCGCCACGTGCCGCAAGCGCTGCTGGATCAACTGGCGGAAGGCGGCCGGCTGGTCATGCCGCTGGGCGATGAAGAACAGCATTTGTGGCTGATAGAGAAAACTTCTCAAGGCTTGCAAAAGTCCAAGCTTGAGGCGGTCAAGTTCGTACCTTTACTTACGGGTCGCGCTTAAAGCTGCAAAAACACAACACTTATCTTGTCCGACAATCACCCGAATCACTCATTTAACAAATCAAAAACAAAACATGCTAAAAATGCATTGCAGGTATGCGTACATATTAGTCGCCAGTCTCGGCGCCGCCCTGGCCGGCTGCAGCAGCATGGTGCAGCCGGCCGCGCCGGTGGAAAGCGCCGCAGGCGGCTCGTTCAAGCCTATCCCCGCGCCCACGGCCGGCAAACCAGCCCCGGTGGAATCCGGCGCGGTGGCCACGCCCTACCAGGCTGGCGGCGACTTGAATGCCCAACCGGTTTCCGCTGCGCCTGTTACAGCGGGAGAGAAGACTCACGTAGTCAAACCCGGCGAGAACCTGTTCCGCATTTCGCTGAACAACGGCCTGAAATACAAGGACGTGGCCGCGTGGAACAACTTGCCGGACAACAATATCAAGGTGGGTCAGGTCTTGCGCCTGACTCCGCCGGGAAGCGACAGCGCGGCAGCGCCGGTCGCCGCGCCGCCGGCTTCGACGGCTGCGGCCAGTCCGGCCCCCGCCGCCAGCGCTGCCCAACAAGCCCCGGCCAACGCCGGCGCGGCAGTCAAAGCCTATCCCAAGGCCTTGAAACTGCCGTACGACAATAACGCAGCAAAAACCCTGGCAGCCCAGAGCGAAGGCCGCGCAGAGGAAAAGATAGTCGCTCAAGCACCCAGCTCAAGCAGCGCCCCGCAGCAAGCCGGCAGTCCGAAGAAAGAAGCCAGCGCAGCCACGGCCATTCCCAAGACGGAGTCCAGCGCTCCGGCGGCGAAAGGCGGCGAAGACGCCGTGCCCTGGATCTGGCCGACCGAAGGCAAGCTGATCAAGGGGTATTCCGACAGCAGCAAAGGGGTAGACATTAGCGGTCGCATGGGCCAGGCAATCATGGCGGCGGGCGATGGCAAGGTGGTGTACAGCGGGACGGGCCTGCGCGGCTACGGCAAGCTGATCATCATCAAGCACAACAAGACCTTCCTGTCCGCCTACGCCCATAACAGCCAACTGCTGGTCAAAGAGGGGCAGTCTGTCAAGAAGGGGCAGAAGATTGCCGAAATGGGCAACTCTGATGCCGACCAAGTCAAGCTGCATTTCGAGATTCGCCGCTTCGGCAAACCGGTGGATCCGATGCAGTACCTTGAACACAAGTCCTGAGCGGCAAGGCGCCTGCCCCCGCCGGGATAAGACAGCGACGGGGGTGGGTCATGAGCAACGAATTGGATATTCTCGAAGAGAACGAAATTCTCGATGAGGAAGCCGGCGAAGAAGCGGTCGCCGAAAACGAGGCCGAAGAGGCGGTAGAAAGCTCCAGCAGCTTTGAGGACGTGGTTGCTGACGTTACCCAGATTTACCTCAACGATATCGGCAACAACGCCCTGCTGACGCCGCAGGAAGAACTGGCGCTGGCCCGCCGCGTGGTGGCCGGCGAGTTCGAAGCCCGCCAGAAGATGATCGAGCACAATCTTCGGTTGGTGGTCAACATCGCCAAGCATTACATCAACCGCGGCCTGGCCCTGCTCGACCTGATCGAGGAAGGCAATATCGGCCTGATGCACGCGCTGGAGAAATTCGACCCGGAGCGCGGCTTCCGCTTCTCCACCTACGCCACCTGGTGGATACGCCAGAGCATCGAACGCGCGATCATGAACCAGTCGCGCACCATCCGCCTGCCGGTGCACGTCATCAAGGAGCTCAACGTCTATCTGCGCGCCTCGCGCCACCTGGAAAGCCAGATCGGCCGCGAACCCAGCATGGAAGAAATCGCCCATCTGGTCGGCAAGCCGGTGGACGACGTGCGCAAGGTGATGAACCTCAACGAGCGCATGGCCTCGTTGGACGCGCCTCTGGATATCGACCCGATGCTGTCGATAGGCGAGTCGATTCCCGACGAGCAGCACGAGGAGCCGGAGTTGCAGCTGCACAACAGCCAACTGGAGCACTTCGTCCACGACTGGCTCAATCAGCTCAACGAAAAGCAGAAACTGGTGATCGAACGGCGCTACGGCCTCAACGGCTACGAAATCAGCACGCTGGAAGAACTGGCCGCCGCGCTCAGCCTCACTCGCGAGCGGGTGCGGCAAATCCAGATCGAAGGCCTGGAGCAGCTGCGCCGCATTTTGCGCCGCAAAGGCATCTCCCGCGACTTCCTGCTGTAAGCCAGGCCGCTTCCGCTTCCACCCCGGCTCAGCCGGGGTTTTGCTTTCCTGGCCGCCAGCGCCGCGCGCGGCGCAGCCAGGCCCGCTCCGCCGCCGGATCCGCCGCCGCGCGCTCGTAACGCAGGGCGATATAATCGCGAATCAAGGCGCGCAAGCGCCGATAGTCCTCGCGCGGCAGATGCCTCGCCGCGTCCAGCAGTTCCAGCGGGCCCAGACTATCGCCCGCCACGATGCCGCGCGCCCGCAAACGCCGGCGCAGCAGCAGCCAGCCGGCAGCCAGCGGCGCTTGCCGGGGAGAGCGCCGCCACCACAACCAGACCGGCGCGGCCGCCAGCAGCCCGCCAAGCAGCAGGCCCCGCGTCACGCTGGCGGCATCCACCTGATCGCCGATTCCCAGCTGGCGAAACAGGCTTTGCTGCCGGCCGGCGTCGTAACCCACCACCCACTGCTGCCAGGCAAAGCCGGCAGCCTGCCAATTTTGCTGCCAACGCAGCCGCCAGCCGCCGGGCAAGGCCTGCTCCAGCCCGCTCTCCCGGGCCAACGCCGGCAACGCCCGCTCGCTCCCCTGCTCCACCCGCTGCGGCGAGACCACGGCGGTCGGGTCGACCCGCAGCCACTCGCCGCGCTCCGCCAGCCAGACCTCCACCCAGGCGTGGGCGTCGGAGGAACGCACTTGCCAGAAACCGCCCACCGGATTGAATTCGGCGCCCTGGTAACCCAGCACCACCCGCGACGGCAGGCCGGCGGCGCGGGCCAGAAAGGCCAGCGCCGAGGCGTAATGCTCGCAAAAGCCTTGCCGGCTGGAAAACAGGAATTGATCGATCGCCTCGCCGTCCAGCAAGGGCGGCGTCAGGGTGTACTGGAAGCCCCCCCGGCGAAAATGCGCCAGGGCCCGGGCAAGAAACGCCTCGCCGCCGCCGGCCTGGCGTCGCCAGCCGCGCGCCAGCTCTACGCTGCGCGGATTGCCCGGCGGCAAGCGCGTATAGAAGGCCTGCTGGCTGGCCGACAGCGCCGCCTGGTAACGCGCCCCCAGCTGGCTGGACGCCTGATAGCGAAACAGCTGCCCGCCGGCATCGGTTTTGCGCAGCAGCCCCCCGGCTTGCAACTGTCCGTCTTCCGGCGCTTGCCGCGGGTAATCGAGCGCCGGCAGCCTGTCCTTGTCCGGCTCCAGCGTCACGCGATAGGACAGCGGCCGCCCGCCAGTCAGCGCGGCGTCCTCCTCGCCGCGCCCGGCTGCGCTCGACCAGCGCCGACCGTCAAAATCGTCCAGCAACAGCACTCGCCAATACAGCTCGTGACGCGCCGGCGGCGGGCCGGCGAATACTACCGAGAACAGCGGTTCGCGGCTCAGGATCAGGCGGCTGACGCTGCCCGGCTCCATCTCGTTGCCCAGGCTGCGCCCGGTGCTCGCCGCCTCGTCCCCCAGGCTCCACAGCGGTCCGGGCAAACGCGGCATGATCACGAACAGCGCCAGCATCAAGGGCAAGCCCAACCCTAGGCCCTGCAAGGCCTGGCGCAAACTCGCGCCCGGCTCGCCTCCAGCCAGGCAAACGCAGGCCCAGGTCAGCGCCAGCAGACTCGTAGCCAGCCAGAGCGCCGCCAGCGGCGACTGGTCGAACAGCAAGGGGATGGCCGCCAGAAAGAAGCCCAGGGCCAGCGCCACCCGCCAGTCGCGCTCGCTGTCCGCCTCCAGCGCTTTCAGGCCGATCAGAAGCAGCAGCACCGCCCCCCCGCCTTCGCGCCCCGACAGACTGGCGGTCTGCATCCACAACAGCCCCAGCGGCAGAAGCGCGCCCGGCAGCAGCCAGCGCCGCGCCGGCAAACGCCCGCCGCTCGCCAGCAGCCGGGCGCGCCAGAACAGAGACAACAGGAACAGCAGGAACAGCCACCACGGCAAGCGCCAGGCCAAGGGCAAGGCGGTAATCAGCAAAGCGGCCAAGACCGGCATGCCGGGCGTGGCCAGCCGGCGCGCCGCCGTCATCGCCCGCTCCCGAACAGAGCCAGCGCGGTCAAGGCCAGTTCGCGCTGCCGCGGCTGCGGCCCGACGCTGCCGCCAGGCAGGCGCAGGCAGTAAGGCTGGCGCAAACGCTCGCAACGCTCGACTCGCCAGGCCAGCCGCGACAGTCTCAGTTCTTGCTCGGCCAACTGGTCATAGTCATGCCAATCCAGCAGCTCCACGCCGGCGCCATCCGGTCCGGCAAAGCGCTTGCTGCTCAGCTGCTCGCGACTGGCCAGTACTTTCCAGGCGATCTGCCGCGGCGAATCGCCCGGCTGGTAAACGTCGAGATGGGAAAAGTCGTCGCTGCCGGCGCTTGGCCCCGCGCCGGGCGACGCGCCAGGCAAAAACCGCCCGCCGCGGCCATCGGCCAAGGGCTGCGGATACACCAGCGTCCGCGCCGAGAGCCGCACCACCGCCCAGGCGCGCACCAGGCCAAACGGCGCTTCGCTGTACAGACGGCACGGCGGCAGGGCCAGCCAGCCGCGTCGCGCCGCCGGCACGGCGAGCGACAAGGTTAGGGACGCGAAACCTGGCAGCTCGCAGTCCCGTGGCTCGGCGTCCACGCCCAGCAGGCCGAGGCGCAAACGCCTAGCCGCCGCGCCAGGATTGCTCAGGCGCAAATCGAACCGAGCCGCGCCGCCGGCGAACACCGCCGGCCCCGCCGCCGCCTCCACCCGCAAGCCGGCCAGTTGCCGGTAGGCCGCCAGCACCGCGGCCAGCGCCAGGCCGACGATCCAGAACGCCAGCGCGTAAGCCAGGCTGACCTGATAATTGACCGCGCCCACCCACGCCGCCAGGGCCGCCAGCAACAGCAACCAGCCCATCGCGGTGGGCAGCAGGTAAATCCGCCGTTGCCGCAAGCGGCTCTCCCGCTCCACCGGCAGACGTCGAATCAGCCAGCCCCGCAGCCGATCACGGAATGGCGACATGGCGCAGCAAACGTTCGAGTTCGACGGCGACGTCCGCGCCGCCGGCGCTGCACAGCCGGTGGCCGCATACCGGCAGAAACACCGCCTTGACGTCCTCGGGCAATACATGTCGCCGCCCTTCCAATAGCGCCCAGGCGCGGGCGGCGGCCAGCAAGGCCAGGCCGGCGCGCGGGCTCAAGCCGCCGGCGAAGCCGCTGTGGCCGCGGGTGGCCTGCAATAGCGCGAGCACGTAATCGGCCAGCGCCGGCGTCGCCGTCACCGCGTCCAGCTGCCGCTGCCAATCCAGCAGCTCATCCGGCCGCAGCAACGCGCCGATCGAGCCGATCAAGCGGCGTCGGTCTTCGCCCAGCAGCAGCGCCCGCTCCGCTTCCGGCGGCGGATAGCCCAGCGAGATGCGCATCAGGAAGCGATCCAGCTGCGACTCCGGCAAGGGGAAAGTGCCCATCTGTTCGCCTGGGTTCTGGGTGGCGATGACGAAAAACGGCTCCGGCAGACGGCGCGAGACGCCGTCGATCGACACCTGTCGCTCCTCCATCGCCTCCAGCAGCGCCGATTGCGTCTTGGGCGAGGCGCGGTTGATCTCGTCGGCCAGCAACACCTGGCTGAACACCGGCCCGGGGTGCAAGACGAAACCGCCGCTGTCGCGCTGATAGATATTGACGCCCAGAATGTCCGCGGGAAGCAGGTCGCTGGTGAATTGCACGCGCCGATAGTCAAGCCCCAGCACCGAAGCCAGCCCATGCGCCAGCGTGGTCTTGCCCACGCCCGGCACGTCTTCGATCAGGAGATGGCCGCGCGCCAGCAGGCAGGCCAGGGCCAGCTTGATCGCCTGCGGCTTGCCCAGAATCAGTTGATTGAGCTGTCGATAAGCCAGACTGAGAGATTGCATTTACCCCCCGTTGCGCGCACTATTTATTGGAAATACATAAACATTGTACGCAACAAGGAATCGCTCGTGCTTACTTGGCTGAAAAACCGGCTGCAACGCAGCGGCCTGACTGCCTACATCACCCATTCCGACTGTCTGCTGCACAATATGGGCGTAGGCCATCCGGAATGTCCGGAGCGTCTCACCGCGATCCGCGACCAGCTGATGGCCGCGCAAATCTTCGACAGCCTGCAGGAGGTGGAAGCGCCGGAGGTCACCGACCAGCAACTGGCCCGCGTCCATCCGCCGCGCTACGTGGAATACCTGGAAGCCTGCGTGCCCAATGTCGGCACCTTCCGCGTGGACCCGGACACTGCCATGTCCTCCGGCACGCTGATCGCCGCCCGCCGCGCCGCCGGCGCGGTGATCAAGGCGGTGGAGCTGGTGGCCGAGGACAAAGCCCCTAACGCCTTCTGCGCCATCCGTCCGCCCGGCCATCACGCCGAGAGCGACAAGGCGATGGGCTTCTGCTTCTTCAACAACATCGCCATCGGCGTCAACCACGCCCTGTCGCACTACAAGTTCGAGCGGGTGGCGGTCATCGACTTCGACGTCCACCACGGCAACGGCACCGAGGAAATCCTGCACCACGATCCGCGGGTGATGATGCTGTCCATCTTCCAGCATCCGTTCTACCCCTACTGCGGCGACGAGCCGCGCGGCGGCAACATGCACAACGTGCCGCTCAAGGCCGGCAGCGGCGGCCGAGAATTCCGCGAAGTGGTGGAAAACGTCTGGCTGCCGCTATTGCACGACTTCCAGCCGCAGATGCTGTTCATCTCCGCCGGTTTCGACGCTCACCGCGAAGACGACATGGGTTCGCTCGGCCTGGTCGAATCCGATTACGAATGGGTCACCCGCCACCTGATGCAGATCGCCGACCAGTACGCCGCCGGCCGGGTGGTATCGGTGCTGGAAGGCGGCTACGACCTCTCCTCGCTGGGCCGCAGCGTCACCGCCCACATCAAGGTGCTGTCCGACGGCTGAGCCGGCCGCGCCCAAGAAAAAAGCCGCTTGACGCGGCTTTTTTTGACGGGATTCAGGCCTTGTCGGCCGGCTTGCCGCCTATCTTGTCCTCCTGGCCGGTCATCAGTTTGACCAGATTGGACTTGTGGCGATGCACCACCAGGATGGCGATGATGATGCAGGTGCCGAAGAACACGCTGTCCGGCCCCAGGATGAAATAAGCGTAAACCGGCGCCAGCACGCTGGCCACGATGGCCGACAGCGAGGAAATCTTGACGACGAAGGCCATGAACAGCCAGGTCGCCACCGCCGCCAGCGCCAGCCACAGATTGATCGCGAACAGGATGCCCACCGCGGTGGCTACGCCCTTGCCGCCCTTGAAGCCGAAGAACACCGGCCACATATGGCCCGCCAGCACCGCCAGCGCGCACATGGCCACCACCTGGTTGTCCAGGCCGAAACGCGGCGCCAGCCAGGCCGCCAACGCCACCGCCACCCAGCCTTTCACCCCGTCGCCCAGCAAGGTCAACGCCGCCGCCAGCTTCTTGCCGCTGCGCAACACATTGGTGGCGCCGGGGTTGCCGGAGCCGTAGCTGCGCGGGTCGGCCATGCCCATCGCCTTGCTGACGATGACGGCGAAGGACAGCGAACCGATCAGGTAGGCCGCGACGACAAAAGCAAAAGCTGTCGTAGTCATGGTGATGGTGTACCCATTAGAGTTAGAATAGAAGGCTTCGGATTTTACGGTATCGGGCGCTAAACCCCAACTCCCAGACACTGATGGACATCATATTCCTGCGCGAGGTGCGCGCCGACACCATCATCGGCGTATACGAATGGGAGCGCCAAGCCGCGCAAACCCTGGAAATCGACCTGGAAATCGGCATTCCCAGCGAAACGCCGTGCCATAGCGACAATATCGGCGACACCATCCACTACGGCGTGGTGGTGGAGCGCTTGCGCCAGGCGCTCGCCGAGCAGCACTTCCTGCTGCTGGAGGCGCTGGCGGAGTTCATCGCCAAGATGATACGCGAGGACTTCGGCGCGCCGTGGGTCAAGGTGGGCGTCACCAAGCTCGGGATCCTGCCGGGCGTCAAACAGGTGGGCGTACTGATCGAGCGCGGCCACCGTCCGCACTGAGCGGCGGCCTGCGGCTCGCCGCAAACCAAACGGCCCGCGTCGCGGGCCGTTTTTCATCGTCGGCGCTCAATCGCCGCCGGCGTCAAACCGCTTATTGATTGCGCATGAAGTCGGCGGTGTTGTGGAAGGCCTCCAGCAGTTTGTCCTTGAGCCAGTCCTCCACCACCAGCTCGCTCACCGCCTGGCGCATGCAATGCATCCACTGGTCTCGGGCGGCCTCATCGATGGCGAACGGCAGGTGGCGCATGCGCAGCCTGGGGTGGCCGAAGGCCTCCATGTACAGCGCGGGGCCGCCCAGCCAGCCGGACAGAAACATGAACAGCTTTTGCCGCGAGCCGGCCAGATCCGCCGGATGCATGTCGCGCAAGGGCCTGACCGCCGGGTCGCTGTCCATGATGTCGTAGAAACGGTCGCTCAACCAGCGCACCACGCCCTCGCCGCCCAACAACTGGTACGGCGTCATTTCCTGCACTTCGCTCACTTCATTCTCCAGAAACCGGCTTCACCAGCGAGGCCGCCTGCCTCGCCCGCTCGCGCGCCAAGGCCGCATTATCGGCGAAAGCCACCGCCACGCCCATACGGCGCTTGAGGAAACTCTCCGGCTTGCCGAACAGGCGCAGGTCCGCGCCCGGCACCGCCAGCGCCTCGGCCACGCCGTCAAAGGCGATGCCCTTGGCGTCCATGCCGCCGTAGATCACCGCCGACGCGCCCGGCTGGCGCAACCCGGCGTCCACCGGCAGGCCGAGAATGGCGCGGGCGTGCAATTCGAATTCGGAAAAACGCTGGGTGGCCAGCGTCACCAGCCCGGTGTCGTGCGGCCGCGGGCTGACTTCGGAAAACCAGACCTGATCGCCCTTGACGAACAGCTCCACGCCGAACAGGCCGCGGCCGCCCAGCGCGTCGGTCACCGCCTTGGAAATCTCGCGGGCGCGCAGCAGCGCCAGCTTGCTCATTTCCTGCGGCTGCCAGCTCTCGACATAATCGCCGCTCTGCTGCAAATGGCCGATGGGCGCGCAGAAATGGGTGGCGATGCCGCCCTTGCCGTCGCTGGCGCGCACTGTCAGCTGGGTGATTTCATAATCGAAGTCGATGAAGCCCTCGACGATGACCTTGCCCTTGGCCACGCGGCCGGCGCTGGCCGCGTATTCCCAGGCGCGCGCCACGTCGTCCGGGCCCCGCAGCAGCGATTGCCCCTTGCCGCTGGACGACATCACCGGCTTGACCAGGCAGGGATAGCCGATGCCGCCGTCTATCGCCGCCTGCAACGCTTCCAGGCTGGCGGCGAAGGCGTAAGGCGAGGTGGCCAAGCCCAGTTCTTCCGCGGCCAGGCGGCGGATGCCTTCCCGGTTCATGGTCAGATTGGCGGCGCGGGCGGTGGGAATCACCTCGGCCACGCCGTCGGCCTCGATGCGCAGCAGCTCCTCGGTGGCGATGGCCTCGATTTCCGGCACGATCAGATGCGGTTTCACCTTTTCCACCAGCTGGCGCAAGGCGCGCGGGTTGGACATGTCGATGACGTGGCTGGCATGCGCCGCCTGCATCGCCGGCGCGCCGGGATAGCGGTCCACGGCGATGGTTTCCACACCCAGCCGTTGCAAGGCGATCACCACCTCCTTGCCCAGCTCTCCGCTGCCCAGCAACATCACGCGAACCGCGCTGCGGCTCTCCGGCGTACCGATACGCATGGCGACACTCCTCTGTATTGGACCGATCGGGCGCGATTCTAGCACGCATGGCCAAAGCGGAATCTTCAGCTGAAACCAGACTGGCTCGCCCCAAAACCCGCGCGGCGAAGCGCCGGCGGCGCTTGAGGCATGGTTCGACCAGGTTCTGCGCTCACTCGGGCGGGAGACCCCGCGGCGAACGGCGACGAAAGCGCGGCGCTAGGCGCGGCAGAAGGCGAAATCCAGCGCCGGCTGCCGGCCGCTGATCAGTTCGGCGATGGCGCGGCCGGAGCCCGGCCCCTCGGTCCAGCCCAGCGTGCCGTGGCCGGTATTGAGATACAGGCCGCGTATCGGGCTTGCGCCTATCAGCGGCACGTTGCCCGGCGTGGACGGCCGCAGCCCGGTCCAGAAGCGGGCCGCGCCCCAGTCGCAGCCCTCTGGGAACAGGGCGCGGCCGCGCTGCAGCAGCGCCTGGCAACGCAGCGGGTTGAGGTGGGAGGAATAGCCGGACAGCTCCGCCGTCCCGGCCAGCCGCAGGGTATCGCCCAGGCGGCTGAACACCACTTTGTGCGCCTCGTCGGTCACGCTCACGCTCGGCGCTACGGCTTCGTTCACCACCGGCACCGTCGCCGAATAGCCCTTGGTCGGATAAATGGGCAGACGCAGGCCCAGCGGCGCGGTCAGCAGCGGCGAATAGCTGCCCAGCGCCAGCACGTAGGCATCCGCCTCCACTCGCTGGTAATCGCCCTCCGGCGTGGTGACCGACACGCCTATCATCTCGCCGCGCGCGGCCTCCAGCGCGTTGACGCGGGTATTGAAGCGAAACTCCACGCCCCGCACCGCGGCCGCTTGCGCCAGCGCCTCGGTGAACAGATGCACGTCGCCGGACTCGTCGTCCGGGCTCCAGCTGACGCCGGCCAGTTGCGGAACCAGGTGCGCCAGCGCCGGCTCCAGCGTCGCCACCGCATCCGGCGGCAGAATCTGCTGATTGATGCCCAGCGCGTTGAGCTGCCCGGCGCCATGCCTGGCGCGCGCCAGCTGCCGCTTGTCGTAGAGCAGGGTCAGGATGCCGCAGGCGCGCTGCTGGTAGGCGATGCCGGTTTCCTCGCGCAGCTGGCGCAGCGTCTCGAGGCTATAGCTGCCCAGCGCCGCCATTTGCCGCATATTGCACGCGCTGCGCCCGGGCAGGCACTCGCGCAGGAAACCGAGAATCCAGCGCCATTGCGCCGGATCGAGCTGCGGCCGGAACAGCAAGGGCGCGTCGTCGCGCCACAGCCATTTGAGCACCTGCCAGGGCGCATGCGGATTGGCCCAGGGCTCGGCGTGGCTGACCGATATTTGCCCGCCGTTGGCGAAGCTGGTCTCGCGGGCCACGCCGCAGGCGCGCTCCAGCACCACCACCTCGTGGCCCATGCCGGCCAGAAACCAGGCGCTGCTCACGCCCACCACGCCGGCGCCCAATACCGCGACTCGCATTACCGCTCCTTTTGCCGAATGGCGCAAAGCAACGGGCAAGACTGGCTTGCCCGTTGGATGGAACCCGCTCGCGACGCCTGACGGCACATGTCGCGCATAGACTCTGAAACGCTGCGATATTACGCGCCCCGCGCAGCGGCCTCAACGCCGCAGATCAACAAACCGCCCGTCGCTCAGGCTTTCTTGGCGTGCTCGTAGACCGTCTTGCCACGCAGATGGAAGTAGTCGGAAGCGAAATAGAAATTCTCGGAATGGCCGACAAACAGCAGGCCGTCCGGTTTCAGCAGCGGAGCGAAGCGCTTGAGAACGCCGAACTGGGTGTCGCGATCAAAATAGATCATCACGTTGCGGCAGAAAATCGCGTCGAACTGGCGCTTGACCGCCCAGTTGGTCTCCACCAGATTCAGGCGCTGAAAGGTGATCATGTTGCGCAGCACCGCCTTGGCCTGATAATTGCCGTCCGGCAGCTTGTCGAAATACTTGTTCGCGTGCCCCGGCGGCAGGCGGGCGATCTTGTCGGCCGAATAAATGCCCTTGCGGCCGACTTCCAGCACGCTGGTATCAAGGTCGGTGGCCAGCACGGTGACGTTGGCGCGCGCCGGGCCTGCGGCTTCCAGCGCCGTGATGGCCAGCGAATAAGGCTCCTCGCCGGTGGAGGACGCCGCGCACCAGATGCTCAGCTCATTGGCGCCGCTGGCCAGCTTTTTCTTCAGATGCTCGGCCAGCAGCGGGAAGTGATGCTCTTCGCGAAAGAAAAAGGTGAGGTTGGTGGTCAGCGCGTTGACGAACTGCTCGAACTCCCGCTTGCCGCCGATCGACTCCAGAAAGTCGACGTAAGCCGCGAAGCCGGCCAGCTTCAACTCACGGATGCGGCGCACCAGCCGGCCGTACACCATGTCCTTCTTGGAGGGATTCAGCGAGATGCCGGCCTCCTTGTAAATCAGCTTGCGGATGCGCTCGAAATCCGCGTCGCTGAACGCGAATTCGCGATTGAACTCGATCTTGGGCAGTACGACAGGTGGCAGCTTGTTCATATTCTGATTCCAACAAAAAAGGCCCGGGCGAATCGCCCGAGCCCGGATTGTACCCTCGCGCGGATCAAACCGAGAACGAGGAGCCACAGCCGCAGGTGGTGGTGGCGTTCGGGTTGCGAATCACAAATTGGGAGCCTTCCAGGCTTTCCTGGTAGTCGATTTCCGCGCCCACCAGATACTGGTAGCTCATCGGATCAACCAGGAAGGTCACGCCTTGTCTCTCAATAGCGGTATCGTCTTCATTTGCGATTTCGTCAAATGTAAAACCATATTGGAAGCCGGAGCAACCGCCGCCGGTCACGAAAACGCGCAATTTCAGATCGGGATTGCCCTCTTCCGCGATCAGATCCTGAACCTTGGCGCAGGCGCTGTCGGTAAAGTTGATCGGGCACGGCATTTCGGTAGCAACATCAGTCATGTGTAACCTCGCTATTCAGTCGGAGCCGGCATGCCGGCCATTCACCCACTATTTTAGTCGGATATCGGGGCGAATGGCGAGGATTCAAGCGCCCGCTCCCCGATCAGGGCAACAGGGGCACGATGTCCAGCCCGCTGTTTTCCGCCAGGCCGAACATCAGATTCATGTTCTGCACCGCCTGCCCGGCCGCGCCCTTGACCAGATTGTCTATCACCGACAGCACCACGACGGTGTCGCCGCCTTGCGGACGGTGGACTGCGATGCGGCACAGATTGGCCCCGCGCACCGAGCGCGTCTCCGGATGGCTGCCGGCCGGCAGCACGTCGACGAAAGCCTCGCCTGCATAATGGCTCTCGAACAACTGTTGCAAATCGACACCCTTAATCAATCTGGCGTACAGCGTGGCGTGAATGCCGCGGATCATCGGCGTCAGATGCGGCACGAAGGTCAGCCCCACCGGCGCGCCGCAGGCCAGGCCCAGGCCCTGGCGGATTTCCGGCAGATGGCGGTGGCCGGCCACGCCGTAAGCCTTGAACGAGTCGCCGGCCTCGGCCAGCAAAGCCCCGATCTCGCCCTTGCGCCCGGCGCCGGAGACGCCGGACTTGCAATCGGCGATCAGGCTGGCCGCATCCACCACGCCCGCTTGCAGCAAGGGCAGGAAACCGAGCTGCACCGCCGTCGGGTAACAGCCGGGGTTGGCCACCAGGCGAGCGTCCCGGATGGCGTCTCGATTCAGCTCTGGCAGGCCGTACACCGCCTCCTCGATCAGCGCCGGGGAAGCATGGCTCATTCCGTACCATTTTTCCCACTCGGCGACGTCCTTGATCCGGTAGTCGGCCGCCAAGTCTATCACCCTGACGCCCGCGGCAAGCAGCTCGGCGGCCTCCCGCATGGCAATGCCGTTGGGCGTGGCGAAGAACACCAGGTCGCAGTCTTGCAGCCGCGCCTCATCCGGCGTAGAGAAGGCCAGATCAACCCGGCCGCGCAAGCTGGGGAACATCGCATCCACTCGCGTGCCGGCGTCCTTGCGCGAAGTCACCGCCGTCACCCGCGCGCGCGGATGCCCCGCCAGCAAACGCAGCAATTCCACCCCGGTATAGCCGGTCCCCCCTACTATCCCTACCTTGATCATGACGCCATTCCCTATTTGTAATTTTATGTCGCAAAAACGACAGTCTAGGTTGCTGGCGCTTGCCAGGCAAGAGCCGGCCCCAACCCAAGCAGGCAGCGAAGACGAAAAAAAACCGCCGGCGGATGCAGGCGGTTTTTTCTGGAAGCAAGTCTTGCGAATTAACGCTTGGAGAACTGCTTGGCGCGGCGAGCTTTACGCAGGCCGACTTTCTTACGTTCAACTTCACGCGCGTCGCGGGTAACGTAACCAGCGGCGGACAGGGCAGCCTTCAGCGCGGCGTCGAAGTCGATCAGCGCGCGGGTGATGCCGTGGCGGATCGCGCCGGCTTGGCCGGTTTCACCACCACCAACCACGTTTACCTTGATGTCGAAAGCTTCGACGTTCTCGGTCAGAACCAGCGGCTGGCGGATAACCATGCGACCGGTTTCGCGGGCAAAATACTCGTCAACCGGCTTGCCGTTAACGATGATTTGGCCGGAACCCTTTTGCATGAACACGCGAGCAACAGAGCTCTTGCGACGGCCGGTGCCGTAGTAGTATTTACCGTTCATTGTTATGCCTTAAAATCAGATTTCCAGCACTTTGGGCTGTTGGGCGGAGTGCGGGTGCTCGGAACCGGTGTACACCTTGAGCTTCTTGATCATGGCGTAACCCAGCGGGCCCTTCGGCAGCATGCCTTTAACGGCCTTCTCCAGAACGCGTTCCGGGAACTGGTTCTGCATCTCGGTGAAGCTGCGCTCGTAGATACCGCCCGGGTAACCGGAGTGACGGTAGTACTTCTTGTCTTGGGCTTTGGTGCCGGTGACGCGCAGTTTCTCAACGTTCACCACGACGATGAAATCGCCGGTATCAACGTGCGGAGTAAATTCCGGCTTGTGCTTGCCACGCAGGCGGCGGGCGATTTCGGCAGCAAGGCGACCCACAACCTTATCGGCGGCGTCGACCACGTACCACTCGCGCTTAACCTCATGCGGCTTGGCAGAAAAGGTCTTCATGGAACTCTTCCATCGTAATTCTTGAAAGTTACGGATTCTAGTGCAGTGGCCGGGTGGCTGTCAAACCCTTGTGACACAACAGAATTCCCGGAGGAGGCAAACCAGCGTCCCAAACCGCGGCGATGACGTGGTCAAGAGGCGTTCCTGCCCCAAAAAAAGAGCGCAACTCGCAGGTTGCGCCAAGTTCCACCTTTAGGAAGGAGGATGGAGGAGACAACACCAAAACGCACACTGTCGCGTAACGTCCTGATGCAATACCGATTATCGGCATCCGATCCGGATGGCGCAAGCGGTTTTTGTGCACTGCACGATAAATCCGGCAAGCCATGTCATTTCAGCCACAGCCGTTCGCCGGCGACAGGCGCGACAAGACGCCGCAGGCCTTGACCTGCGGCGTCGGCAATGCGGCCGGACCGCTGATTACAGCTTGATGGCGGCTTCCAGCGCCACTTCCATCATGTCGCGGAAGGTGGTCTGGCGCTCCTCGGCGGAGGTGGCCTCGCCGGTCGGGATGATGTCGGACACGGTCAGGATGCCGGCCGCGCGCGCGCCGTACTGGGCGGCCACGGCGAACATGCCGGCCAGTTCCATCTCGATCACGTTGACCTGCATCTTGGCCAGCACTTCCAGCATATTGGGCTGCACGCCGTAGAACAGGTCGGCGGAGAACACGTTGCCCACGGTCACGCTCTTGCCCTGCTCCTTGGCGGTGTCCACCAGGGTGCGGGTCAGTTCGAAGTCGGCGATGGCCGAGTAGTCGTGGTCGTTGAAGCGCATGCGGTTCACCTTGCTGTCGGTGGACGCGCCCATGGCGACGAACAGCTCGCGCAGCTTGATGTCGGCGGTGACGGCGCCGCAGGAGCCGATGCGGATCACGTTCTTGACGCCGTAGTCCTTGATCAGCTCGGTGGTGTAGATGCTGGCGGACGGGATGCCCATGCCGTGAGCCATGATCGAGATGCGCTTGCCCTTGTAGGTGCCGGTGTAGCCGAACACGTTGCGCACGCTGGTCACCAGCTTGGCGTCTTCCAGGAAGGTTTCGGCGATCATCTTGGCGCGCAGCGGGTCGCCGGGCATCAGGACGGTTTCAGCGAAATCACCGGGGTTGGCGTTGATGTGCGGGGTAGCCATTGAAGGTCTCCTCTCATTTCATTTTAAAAACGGCCCGCCACACGGCAGGCCGTAGGTTTGCGCGGGCGGCGCCGACGCGCGGCGCCGCTCATCGATGTCAGTTCAGGAAGGACGTGCCGTAATCCAGCTTGGGCAGACCCAGATGGCTGGCCACGCTCTGGCCGATGTCGGCGAAGGTGGCGCGCTCGCCCACCGGACCTGCCGGCACCTTCTTGCCGTAGCACAGCACCGGGATGTGTTCGCGGGTGTGGTCGGTGCCCGGCCAGGTCGGGTCGCAGCCGTGGTCAGCGGACAGGATCAGGATATCGTCCTCGCCGAGCGCCGCCATCACCTCCGGCAAGCGCGCGTCGAACTCTTCCAGCGCGGCGGCGTAGCCCGACGTATTGCGGCGATGACCGAAGCTGGAGTCAAAATCGACGAAGTTGGCCATGATGATGGTCGGTTTATCCTGATGCTCGTCCATCGCCTTGAGCGTGGCGTCCCACAGCTCGTCAAAGCCGGTGGCCTTGTGCTTGTGGGTGATGCCGACGTGGGCGTAGATGTCGGCGATCTTGCCGATCGACACCACGTCGCCGCCGGCGTCGGCCAGCTTTTTCAGCACCGTCGGAGCCGGCGGCTCCACCGCCAGGTCCTTGCGGTTGCCGGTGCGGGCGAATTTGCCCTTGCCTTCGCCGACGAAGGGGCGCGCGATGACGCGGCCGATATTGTAGGGCTCCAGCAGCTCGCGGGTGATCTTGCACAGCTTGTACAGGTTTTCCAGCCCGAAGGTTTCTTCGTGGCAGGCGATCTGGAACACCGAGTCGGCCGAGGTGTAGAAAATCGGCTTGCCGGTCTGCATGTGCTCTTCGCCCAGACGATCGAGGATTTCGGTGCCGGAGGCGTGACAGTTGCCAAGATAGCCGGGCAGGCCGGCCTTCTCGACGATGGCGTCCAGCAGCGCCTGCGGGAAGCTGTTGTCGTGCTCGCTGAAATAGCCCCAGTCGAACAGCACCGGCACGCCGGCGATTTCCCAGTGGCCGGACGGCGTGTCCTTGCCGCTGGAGATTTCGCGGGCGTAGCCGTAGGCAGCCAGCGGCGCGGCGCTGTCCATGCCCTGCGGGAAGTAGCCGGAGGACAGCTGGCAGGCGTGGCCCAGGCCCATCTTGGACAGATTGGGCAAGCGCAGCGGGCCGCTGCGGCCGTTCTCGGCGCGGCCGGCGGCCGCTTCCATGGCGATGTGGCCCAGGGTGTTGCTGCCGGCGTCGCCGAATTTGTCGGCGTCCGCAGCGGCGCCGATGCCCAGCGAATCCAGAATCAGGATGATGGCTCGTTTCATGATTTTCTCCCAACCAGTCAGTTGGCGCGAATGACGCGATAAACCTGCGGCAATGCCGCCGGGGCGGCTTCGCCCACCGAGATGGCCGCCTTCACGCGACGCTCGGCGTCGGCGAAGCTGGCCTCGTCCGCGGCGTGAATGAACAGCAGCGGGGTGTCGGCGGCGATGCGCTGGCCGCGCTCCACGCATTGCGACAGGCCGACGCGGTAATCCAGTTCATCGGTGGCCACGCGGCGGCCACCGCCCAATGCGCATACCGCCATGCCCAGCCCGCGGGTATCCATCTCGCCGACGTAGCCTGCGCGATCGGCGTAGATCGGCCGAATGATGGGCGCCGCCGGCATGTGGCGATCGTAATGTTCCATGAAGTCGGCCGGGCCGCCCTGGGCGGCCACCATCTGGCCGAAGATTTCCGCGGCGCGGCCGGAATCCAGCGCGGCTTGCAGCTTGGCGCGGGCTTCGCTCTCGTCGGCGGCCAGCTTGCCGCCGATCAGCATCTGCGCGCACAGCGCCATGGTCGTTTCCAGGAGGCGCAGATTGCGCTCGTCGCCCTTGAGGAAACGCACCGCTTCGCGGACTTCCAGGCTGTTGCCGGCGGTCCAGGCCAGCGGCTGGCTCATGTCGGTGATCATGGCGGAGGTGGCCATGCCGGCGCCGTTGCCGACTTCGACGATACGCTCGGCCAGCTCGATGGATTTTTCCATCGTCGGCATGAAGGCGCCGCTGCCGGCCTTGACGTCCATCACCAGCACGTCGACGCCCGCGGCCAGTTTCTTGGACAGGATGGAGGCGGTAATCAGCTCGATGGATTCTACCGTGGCGGTGACGTCGCGGGTAGCGTAAAAGCGGCGGTCGGCCGGCGCGAGGTCGGCGGTCTGGCCGATGATGGCCACGCCCACTTCCTTGACGATGTTGCGGAAGCGCGGGGTGTCAGGGTAGACGTCGAAGCCCGGAATGGCGGACAGCTTGTCCAGCGTGCCGCCGGTATGGCCCAGGCCGCGGCCGGAAATCATCGGCACGAAACCGCCGCAGGCGGCGACCATCGGCCCCAGCATCAGCGAAATCACGTCGCCGACGCCGCCGGTGGAGTGCTTGTCCACCACCGGGCCGGGCAGGCCCAGATCATGCCACTGCATGCGGCGGCCGGAGTCGCGCATCGCCAGCACCAGGTCCACGTTTTCCTGCAGCGCCATGCCGCGGAAATAGATGGCCATGCCCAGGGCTGCGATCTGGCTGTCGGCGACGCTGTTGTCGACGATGCCGGCGACGAAGTCCTGGATTTCCTGTTGCGACAGCATCACGCCGTCGCGTTTTTTACGAATCACTTCCTGCGGCAAAAACATGGTGAACTCCCTGCCCCGCGCCCGCCGCTGGCGACGCTATGCCCGCGGCGAACCAGGCTGTCAGCGGCCCGGACTCCTCCGGGCCAAACGAAAGTGCGTGCGTGTTATGTAGTGTGCTGTTTGCGGCTTAGTAGCCGCTGGTCGGCTTGGCGACGCCGCCGGCGATTTCGATCTGCAGATTGGCCAGCAGGCTGGATGCGCCGAAGCGGAAGTGCTTGGCCACCACCCAGTCGTCGCCCAGCAGGCGGCCGGCCAGGCTCAGGTAGTCGGCTGCCTCGGCCGCGCCCTTGACGCCGCCGGCGGCCTTGAAGCCGCACTTGCCGCCGGTTTCCTTGATCACGGCCAGCATCACTTCGGCCGCTTCCAGCGTGGCGTTCACGGGCACCTTGCCGGTGGAGGTCTTGATGAAGTCCGCGCCGGCGCGGATGCAGATTTCGCTGGCCTCGCGGATCAGGGCCGGGTCTTTCAGTTCGCCGCTTTCGATGATGACCTTGAGCAGCTTGTCGCCGCAGGCTTCCTTGCAAGCCTTCACCAGTTCGAAGCCGATGTCGCGGTTGCCGGCCATCAGCGCGCGGTACGGGAACACGACGTCCACTTCATCGGCGCCGTAAGCGATCGCGGCGCGGGTTTCGGCGACGGCGATGGCCACATCGTCATTGCCGTGCGGGAAATTGGTCACGGTGGCGACCAGCACTTCCGGGCAGCCCGCTTCGCGCAGCGTTTTCTTGGCGATCGGCACGAAACGCGGGAACACGCACACGGCGGCGACGGTGCCGTCCTGGCTCTTGGCCTTCTGGCACAGCGCGATCACCTTGGCGTCGGTGTCGTCGTCGTTGAGGGTGGTCAGGTCCATCAGCGCCAGCGCGCGGCGCGCAGCTTCAATCAATGCAGACATGGTCGATCTCTCTTGAGTAAACCCCGTCGGGCGAAACGCCACCTCCCCAGTGGCGCGTCGCTCAGGGAATGAAAAGGATTATGAAAATTTCTTCACGTGAAAGCAAATCTGAAAATGCACAGACTTGCTTAAACTCAAGTCGTCCAATGAATGGTATTTATACCCGTCTGGCTTCCTGCACGCCGGACAGTTCCATCATCCGCGACAGCACCCGGCTGATGTCCTGAACCTGCCGCACTTCCACGGTAAAGCGCAGCTTGGTGCGCAGGTCGCGGGCGATGGTGTTCACCCCGATCAGATTGAGTTTTTCACGCGACAGCACGTCAGAGATTTCGCGCAACAGGCCGGGACGGTCGGCGGCGATGATCTCGATGTCGATGGGGAACAGGCTGTTTTTCTGGTCGCCCCATTCGGCGGCGATCAGGCGTTCCGGCACCTCCTGCGACAGCTTCTTCAGCGTCAGGCAGCTGGTGCGGTGAATGGAGATGCCGCGGCCCTTGGTGACAAAACCCATCACCTGGTCCGGCGGCGCCGGCTTGCAGCACTTGGCCAGCACCGTCATCAGGTTGTCCACGCCCTCGATCAGCACGCCGCCGGCGTCGTGGCCGCCGCGGCTGGCGCGCACCAGGCTCTCCGGCTGCACCTCCACTGCCGGCGGCGGCGCGAAGCTGTTGATGGCGTTGGCCACCGCCCGGGTGGTCAGTTCGCCGTGGCCCAGCGCCAGGTGCAGCTCGTCCAGCTTGTCGTAGCCCAGCTTTTCCGCCAGCTGGGCCAGGTTGGGCTGGATATGCGGGCGGCGCGCCAGTTCGCGCTCGAACAGCGCCTTGCCGGTTTCCCGCACGGTGTCGGCGTTCTGCAGCCGGATGTACTGGCGGATCTTGGAGATGGCGCGGTGGCTCTTCACCCAGCCGTCGTGCAGCCAGTTGACTGAGGGGCCGCCCTCCTTGGCGGTGAGCACTTCCACGCGCTGCCCGTTCTGCAACGGGGTGGACAGCGGCACGATCTGCCCCTCCACCTTGGCGCCGCGGCAGCGGTGGCCGAGGCCGGAATGCACCGCGTAGGCGAAGTCGATGGGCGTCGCGCCCTGCGGCAGCGCCAGCACCCGGCCTTGCGGCGTCAGCACGTAGATGGTGTCGGCGAACAGCTCGGTCTTGAAGGCTTCGGCCAGGCCTTCGCGGTCGGACATTTCCTCGCGCCAGTCCAGAAGCTGGCGCAGCCAGGAGATCTTCTCCTCGTAGGCCGCGTCGCCCTTGCCGCCTTCCTTGTAGCGCCAGTGGGCGGCCACGCCGAATTCGGCGTGCTCGTGCATCTCGAAGGTGCGGATCTGCACTTCCAGCGCCTTCTCCTCCGGGCCGATCACCGCGGTGTGCAGGCTGCGGTAGTTGTTGGCCTTGGGATGAGAGATGTAGTCGTCGAACTCGCCGCGTATCGGCTGCCACATGCCGTGGATGATGCCGAGCGCGGTGTAGCAGTCCTGCAGCTTTTCCACCAGGATGCGCACCGCGCGGATGTCGTAAAGCTCGTAGAAATCGAGCTTTTTCTTCTTCATCTTTTTCCAGATGGAATAGATGTGCTTGGGCCGGCCGGCCACTTCCGCCTTGATGCCGGCTTTTTTCAGCTCGTCGCGCAGGGTGTCCAGCACCCGGGCGATATAGTCGATGCGCTCCAGCCGCCGCTCGTCGAGCAGCTTGGCGATCTTCTTGTAGGTATCGGGCTCGGTGTGCCTGAGGCCCAGGTCCTCCAGCTCCCACTTGATCTGCCAGACGCCCAGCCGGTTGGCCAGCGGCGCGAACAGCTCCAGCGTTTCGGTGGCGATGCGGCGGCGCACTCCCTCGTCCGTCACGTTGGCGAGGTAGTGCATGGTCTGGGTGCGCCAGGCCAGCTTGATCAGCACCACGCGGATGTCGGCCACCATCGCCAGCAGCATCTTGCGCATGGTTTCGGCCTGGCGGGCGCAGTCTTCCGGCGTGGCCATCTTGTCGATGCGCGCCAGCTCGGTGATGCGGCGCACGCCGCCGACGCCGTCCACCAGCATGGCCACCGTGGGGTTGAAGGTTTCGGTCAGCCACGTCTGCCAGTCGGGGCGGTAATCCGGCGCGGCGAACAGCAAGGTGGCGACGATGGCGTCCGGCAGCAGGTTGAGGTCCGCCACCACCGCCGCGGCCGCCACCGCGTGATTGAACAGGTCCTCGCCGGTGGCGGGGATTTTCTTGTCGGCGTACATCAGGCGCGCCGCTTCGAACGCGCGGGACAGCAAGGCGCTGTCCTCGGCGGAGCAGGCGGCGGACATGTGTTCCAGCCAGCGCGTCGGATCGGCGGCGTCGGCCAGGGTATCGGCTACGGAACGGACTACGGAAACCATATCTGTGCTATCGGGACGGACTCGCCGTCGTAAACTCGCCAATGAGCGCTCGCGCGCCCCCCGTCAAATCGCGTCTGCCAGTTGCAACAACAAACGCCGCACCGGAGCCGGCACCCCGGCTTCGCTTGCGTGATCCACATCCAGCCATTGCCCGCCGCTCTCGGCCGCCTCGCGGCCGGACAAGGCGTCCAGCCGCACCGGCTGCGGCGTGATGACCAGGCGGTAATGGGTAAATACATGTTCGAACTCCGGCCAGGCCGGCAAGACGTCGCCGACGCCCCGCGCAGCCAGCCAATCCTCCGCCGCCAACGAACTGTCCAGCTCGGGCAGCGACAGCAAGCCGCCCCAGATGCCGGTCGGCGGCCGCCGCTCCAGCCACACCTGGCGGCCGCGGCTGGCCAGCAGCATCACCGTGTGGCGGGTGGGAATCGTCTTCTTCGGGCGCGGCGTCGGCAGCTCCGCGGTGCGGCCCTCGCGCGCCGCCACGCAGCCATCGGCCATCGGACAGGCCATGCAGGCCGGTTTGCCGCGGCTGCAAACGGTGGCGCCCAGATCCATCAAACCCTGGGTGTAGGCCGGCATCTGCGTCGCGTCAACCGGCAACAGCCGCTCGGCCAGCAGCCACAGCCGCTTTTCCACCGCCTTGTCGCCGGGGAAGCCGTCTATGCCGAAGCAGCGGGTCAATACCCGTTTGACGTTGCCGTCGAGAATGGTTTCCCGCTGGCTGAAGCAAAAAGCGCCAATCGCCGCCGCGGTGGAACGCCCCACACCTGGCAGGCGCTCGATTTCTGCGCGCGCGGACGGAAAGACGCCGCCGAATTCAGCCATCACCATCTGCGCCGCCTTGTGCAGATTGCGCGCCCGGCTGTAATAGCCAAGGCCGCTCCACAAGGCCATCACATCCTCCTGCGGCGCGGCGGCCAGGCTCGCCACATCGGGGAAGCGGGCCAGGAAGCGCGGGTAATACTCCAGCACGCTCTTGACCTGGGTTTGCTGCAACATGATCTCGGACAGCCACACCCGATAAGGGTCGCTCACCTGCCACGGCAGGCCATGCCGGCCGAACGCTTGCTGCCATGCCACCAGACGGGGCGCGAAACTGCTGTGCAAAATTTGGGGCTCCGCCACTGCAATCGAACCGCTCATGTTAACGGAAAGGCTGGTCAGCACCAAGCAGGCAACGGCTAAATACGTTAAAATAAAAGGATTACTTAATAAGTCTGTTTAAATTCGAGGTCGTTTCATGTCCAGTTTCCGCTCCCGCCAGCGCGCCCAAGTGCGCCGCGATTCTACTAGCCGCGACACCGCCCCCAGCTCGCCGGCCGGCGGAGACAGCGCGTCGCCAGCCGGCAAGACGCCCATCATCCAGAAAAAAGCTTCCGATCCTAACGGCCCGCGCGCGCCCTACTCCGGCCAGCGCCCCGGCGAGGGCAAACCCGACTGGGGCCAGCGCAAGCCGCCGGAACAGCGCTTCGAACGCGACGGCGAACGCAAACCGTTCAGCCGCGACGGCCAGCATGGCGACCGCCCGCGCTTCGAACGCGATGGCGAACGCAAACCTTTCCAACGTGACGGCGAGCGCAAACCGTTCAGCCGCGACGGCCAGCATGGCGACCGCCTGCGTTTCGAGCGCGACGGCGAACGCAAGCCCTTCCCGCGCGACGGCGAGCGCAAGCCGTTCAGCCGCGACGGCCAGCATGGCGACCGCCCGCGTTTCGAGCGCGACGGCGAACGCGACAACCGCTACAGCCGTGATCGCGGCCCGTCCGGCCGCAAGCCGCTGAATCAACCCGAAACGCAGGAAGGCGACGCGCCGCGCAAGCTGTTCGGCAAGCCGTCCGCCGAGCGCGACAACCGTTTCCGCCGCGACGAGGGCGTGCAGCTGCCTGGACATGACGACATCGGCAAACGCTACAGCCGCGACCGCGGCCCGTCCGGCCGCAAGCCGCTGCACACGGCGGAAGGCGAACACGCCAAGCCGGCGCAGGCCGGCGAGCGCAAGCCGCGCCGCGACTACGGCGACGAGGCGCAACCGGATCAGCCGCGCAAGCTGTTCAACAAACCCGCCGGCGAGCGCGACAACCGCTTCCGCCGCGACGAGGAACGCGACGCGCCGCGCCAATGGCAGGAACGCGCGCAGCGCGACAGCCGCCCGGACGAGAGCGAACGCGCTCCGCGCAAACTGTTCTCCAAGCCAGCCGAACGCCGCGACGACTACGAACCGCGCCGCCCCAGCAGCCTGCATCCGCTGGGCAACGACCATCGCCTGGACGCCGGCGACCGCCGCGCGCCGCAGGAACACCGTCGCGGCGAATCGCCGCGCGGCAACTGGCAGCAGGCTGAGCGTCCGCAAGGCGGCGAATTGGGCAGCCCGCAGTTGACTACCGTGCACGACAGCCGCCTGGCGCTGTTCGCCCCCTGCCCGCGCGGCCTGGAAGCCGTGCTGACCGATGAACTGGCCGCCCTGGGAGCAAGCGACATCGTCGCCGGCGACGGCGGCGTGGCTTTCGCCGGCGACGCCCAGCTGATGATGGCGGCCAACCTGCATTGCCGCACCGCCAGCCGCGTGCTGCTGCGCCTGGCCCACGGCGGCTATCGCCACGAACAGGACATCTATCGCCTGGCGCTGAACGTGGACTGGCCGCGCTGGTTCAACGTCTCCAAAACCATCAAGCTCAAGGCGGACGGCATCGGCGCCCAGGTCAAGAGCCTGGACTACATCGGCCTGGTGGTGAAGGACGCCATCTGCGACCGCTTCCGCCAAGCCCAGCTTGGCCGCCCCAGCGTGGACACCCGCCAGCCGGACGTGCGCGTCAACGTGTTCCTGACCGCCGACACCGCCACCGTTTACCTCGACACTAGCGGCGAGCCGCTGTTCAAGCGCGGCTGGCGCGAGGAAACCGGCGAGGCCCCGCTGCGCGAAAACCTGGCCGCCGGCATCCTGCTGCTGGCCGGCTACGACGGCAGCCAGCCGCTGATCGACCCGATGTGCGGCAGCGGCACTTTCCTGGTGGAAGCCGCCGACATCGCGCTCAAGCGCGCGCCGGGCCGCAACCGCGCCTTCGGCTTCCAGCAGCTGCGCAACTTCGACGCCACCGGCTGGGAGGCGATGCAGCTGGCCGCCCGCCAGCAGGAGCGCGCCGAACTCAACGCCGGCATCAGCGGCTCCGACCGCGCCCAGGCGATGATCAACGTCTGCCGCGCCAACCTCGAGCGCGCCGGCCTGGCCGGCAAGGTCAGCGTCACCGCCCAGGACGTGCTGGACGCGCGCCCCACCGCCGAGAGCGGCATTCTGGTCGCCAACCCGCCTTACGGCGTGCGCATGGACGAACTGGAACAGCTGGGCGAATGGTATCCGCAACTGGGCGACTGGCTGAAGGCGCACTTCGCCGGCTGGATGGCCTACTTCTTTACCGGCGACTTGCGCCTGGCCAAGCTGATCCGCCTGTCGCCCAAGCGCCGCACGCCGCTGTACAACGGCTCGCTGCAATGCCGTCTGTTCGCCATCAATATGGTGGAAGGCAGCGCCCGCAAGGAGAAGCCGGCCGCCGCCGAAGACGACGCCGGCCACGACGCGCTGTAAGCCGCGCCCGGCTTGACAAACAGCCCCGACTTTCGGGGCTGTTTTTTTGTCGCCGGCCGGTTTTTCTTGCCATGTGAACTATTTGGAATAAGCCGAACGGCATGGCCGTGCGATAATCGCCAGCCTGAACAACCGTCGCGCCCGCACCATGGAAACCTCTTTTCTGTCCGCCACCATCCTGCTGATCCTGATCACCGATCCGCTGGGCAATATTCCGCTGTTCATCTCGGCCCTGAAGCAAGTCAAACCGGAACGCCGCAAGCGCGTGGTGTACCGCGAATGCCTGATCGCCTTCGTGGTGCTGTCCACCTTCATGTTCTTCGGCCGAGGCTTTCTGGAGGTGATGCACCTCACCGACGAGTCGATGCGCATCGCCGGCGGCGTGATCCTGTTCCTGATCGCCATCAAGATGATCTTTCCCGGCGAGGGCAGCGTCTTCGGCGGCGACAAGGTCAGCGGCGAGCCCTTCATCGTGCCGATCGCCATTCCGCTGATCGCCGGCCCTTCGGCGATGGCCACCGTGTTGCTGCTGTCCACCCGCGAGCCGGGCCGGATGCTGGAATGGATGGGCGCGCTGACCATCTGCATGCTGGTCACCACCGTGGTGTTCCTGTTTTCCGGCAAGCTGCAGAAGCTCCTGGGCGAACAAGCCATCACCGCGCTGGAGCGGCTGATGGGGCTGGTGCTGACCGCGATTTCGGTGGAAATGCTGCTGGGCGGCATTTCCGACTACATCAAGCAACTGCATTGATCCGGCCGGGGATGGCCCATCAGGGTTATCCCCGATAGGGATATCGACAATGCTCGCTTCATGGCCTCCTTGCTAGCATGCGCAAAAATGGACCGCTCAAGAGTCCCGCTTCCCGCAAACAACGCTCGTAGGGAGAATCATGCAAACCAAAACTCCGTTCTTCTCGCGCCTGTACGTCCAGGTGCTGATCGCCATCGCGCTGGGCGTCACGCTCGGCGCGCTCATGCCGGATCTCGGCGCCAAAATGAAACCGCTGGGCGACGCCTTCATCAAGCTGATCAAGATGATGATCGCGCCCATCATCTTCGCCACCGTGGTGGTCGGCATCGCCAAGATGGGCGACATGAAGGAAGTGGGCCGCGTCGGCGTCAAGGCGCTGTTCTACTTTGAAGCCGTCACCACGCTGGCGCTGGTGATCGGCCTGGTGGTCGTCAACCTGCTGCAACCGGGCGCGGGCCTCAACATCGACCCGAGCACCCTGCACGCCAAGGATGTGGCCAAGTTCACCGCCGGCGCCAAG
Source organism: Xenophilus sp. AP218F (assembly GCA_002213445.1). Classification (GTDB taxonomy): domain Bacteria; phylum Pseudomonadota; class Gammaproteobacteria; order Burkholderiales; family Chromobacteriaceae; genus Chromobacterium. Next base: position 178,423 of record NJIE01000009.1, read on the forward strand.
GAAATGAGCACGGTGGACTTCCTGATGCACATCATCCCGGACACCGTGGTGGGCGCTTTCGCCAACGGCGAAATCCTGCAGGTGCTGACCTTCTCCGTGCTGCTGGGCCTGGCGTTGACCAAGATGGGCGACAACGGCAAGACCATCGTCCACATCCTGGACGAGTTCTCGCACGCGCTGTTCGGCGTGATCAACATGCTGATGAAGCTGGCCCCGATCGGCGCCTTCGGCGCGATGGCCTTCACCATCGGCAAATACGGCATCGGCTCGCTCAAGCAACTGGGCTTCCTGATGGCCTGCGTCTACCTGACCTGTTTCGCCTTCGTCTTCATCGTGCTGGGCACCATCGCCCGCTTCTCCGGCTTCAGCCTGTGGAAGTTCCTGGTGTACATCAAGGAAGAGATCCTGCTGGTGCTGGGCACCTCGTCGTCGGAATCCGCCCTGCCCGGCATCATGAAAAAGCTGGAAAACCTGGGTTGCTCCAAGCCCGTGGTCGGCATGGTGGTGCCCACCGGCTACTCGTTCAACCTGGACGGCACGTCCATCTACCTGACCATGGCGGCGATCTTCATCGCCCAGGCCACCAACGTGAACCTGACTCTGGGCGAGGAGCTGGCGCTGCTGGGCGTGCTGCTGCTCACCTCCAAGGGCGCGGCGGCGGTGACCGGCGGCGGCTTCATCACCCTGGCCGCCACGCTGGCGACGCTGGGCGGCAAATTGCCGGTGGAGGGCCTGGCGCTGCTGATCGGCGTGGACCGCTTCATGTCCGAAGCCCGCGCCATCACCAACCTGATCGGCAACGGCGTGGCCACCGTGGTAGTGGCCCGCTGGGAAAAGGCGCTGGACGTGAAACGCATGCAGCAGGTGCTGGCGGGCGAGGAAGTCGCGCCGCTGGAATCGGCCCCGGCCCGGCTGGAGCCGCAAGCCTCCCGCGCCTGAAGCCCGCGCGCCCTTTGCCCCGCTCCGGCGGGGCTTTTTGCGTCTCATCGCCAGCAAATCCTTGAATTCGCTCGCCATTCGTCCACCATGAAATGGCAAAGGAGGCTGAACATGAGCGACTTCCAGCTACAGTACGGCGATGATTTCCTGCCCGTGGACGGCGATTTCCCCCGCGCCGGCGACTACCTGCCCAGCTTCATGCTGGTGGATGACCAGAAGCGCGATGTGGCGCTGGAGCGCTTCGTGCGCAGCCCCAAGCTGATCCTCACTTTGCTGTCGCTGGACGAGGACGAGCACGCCGGCATCTTCCTGCTGCGCGAAACGCGGCGCTTCGCCGAGCGCTGGCCGCAGCTGAAGCTGATCGTGATCAGCGTGGACTCGCCCTCCTCGCTGGCGCGCGCGCGCCAGGAGCACGGCTTGCCCAACGTGACGCTGCTCTCCACGCTGCGCGGCCGCGATTTCCACAAGCACTACGGCGTGCTGATCAAGGAATATCCGTTAAGCGGCTACACCGCCCCGGCGCTGCTGCTGGCGGACGGCGACGACGTGATTCATTACGCCGAGCGGCTGGCCAATACCCGCGATTACTTCAATTTCGACGCGCTGAACGCGCTGCTGGAACAGGCGGAAACCCAGCTGCGGGAAAAGGAAATGGCGGAGGAAGAGGAAAAGGCGCGCGTCGAGGCCGAGCAGAGTCAAAGCGCGGAACGCTTGCTGGAAAAGGCGCGCCAGCTGCACGAAGCGCAGCTGGCGCGGCACAAAACGGACGGGGACGGCGAAGCGGGCTGAGCGCCCGCTCCGCCTGGCGCCTTAGCGCAGGATTTCGACGCGCTTGACGTCGATCTTGCGCCCGTTCCACTCCTTGTCCACCTTGCCGTGGATGCGCAGGCGGGTGTTCTGGTCGAACTTCTCGGCCGGCAGACGCTTGCGGTCGATCTCCACCGTCACGGTCTTGCCGCCGGCGTCGCGGAATTCATAATGTTCGTGATCCAGCTGGCGAACGATCTTGCCTTCCAGCGTCACCGGCGCGTCGTCCGCCGCCTTGTCCACCGCGGCGGCGTTGGTCAGCGGGGCGACCGCGCCCGGGCCGGTGAATTCGGCGTAGGCGGCGAAGGGCAGAAAGGCTGCGGCCAGCAGCACGGCGCTCAGTTTCATTTTCATGGCGAGTCTCCTTGAGAGGGATGATTGATCTTGCTACCAGGCCATTACACCACAGGCAACTTAACTCAATCTTAAGACGAAAAAACCGCCCGGAACGGGCGGTTTTCTATGGGCGGGGAGATCGCCAGGCCTAGCGGTTCAATTCCTTGGCCAGATACAGCCAGGTTTCCACCACGGTGTCCGGGTTGAGGGATACGGTTTCGATGCCCTCTTCCACCAGCCACTTGGCGAAGTCCGGATGGTCCGACGGGCCCTGGCCGCAGATGCCGATATACTTGCCCTGCTTGCGGCAGGCCTGGATGGCCATATGCAGCATCACCTTCACCGCTTCGTTGCGCTCATCGAAGGTGGAGGCGATCGGGCCGCCGGAGTCGCGGTCCACGCCCAGCGTCAGCTGGGTCATGTCGTTGGAGCCGATGGAGAAGCCGTCGAAGTGCTGCAGGAACTTGTCGGCCAGCACGGCGTTGGTCGGCAGTTCGCACATCATGATCAGACGCAGGCCGTTCTCGCCGCGCTTCAGGCCGTTTTCGGCCAGTATTTCTACGACTTTCTCGGCTTCGGCCAGCGTGCGGACAAACGGGATCATCACTTCCACGTTGGTCAAGCCCATCACGTCGCGCACTTTCTTGATGGCGCGGCACTCCAGCTCGAAACAGTCGCGGAACGATTCGGCCACGTAGCGCGCCGCGCCGCGGAAACCGATCATCGGGTTTTCTTCGTGCGGTTCGTACAGCTGGCCGCCGATCAGGTTGGCGTACTCGTTGGACTTGAAGTCCGACATGCGCACGATGACCTTTTTCGGGTAGAAGGCCGCCGCCAGCGTGGAGACGCCTTCGGCGATCTTGTCGACGTAGAAGTCCACCGGGCTGGCGTAGCCGGCGATGCGGTCGGCGATGACTTCCTTCAGCTCCGGGGCCTGCTTGTCGAATTCCAGCAGCGCTTTCGGGTGAATGCCGATCTGGCGGTTGATGACGAATTCCATCCGCGCGAGGCCCACGCCTTCGTTCGGCAGGTGGGCGAAGTCGAAAGCCAGTTCCGGGTTGCCTACGTTCATCATGATCTTGACCGGCGACTTGGGCATCTTGTCCAGTTCCAGGTCGATCACTTCCACGTCCAAGAGGCCGTCGTAGATGTTGCCGGTATCGCCTTCGGCGCAGGATACCGTCACCTGCATGCCTTCGCTCAGTACGTCGGTGGCGTCGCCGCAGCCGACCACGGCCGGGATGCCCAGCTCGCGCGCGATGATGGCGGCGTGGCAGGTGCGGCCGCCGCGGTTGGTGACGATGGCGGCGGCGCGCTTCATCACCGGTTCCCAATCCGGGTCGGTCATGTCGGTGACCAGCACGTCGCCCGGCTTGACGCGGTCCATCTCGGACGCGTCCTTGATGGTGCGCACAGTGCCCTGGCCGATCTTCTGGCCGATGGCGCGGCCTTCGCACAGAATGGCGGACTTGCTGTTCAGGCGGTAGCGACGCAGGGTGTCCTTGCGGTCTTCCTGCGATTTGACGGTTTCCGGACGCGCTTGCAGGATGTACAGCTTGCCATCCACGCCGTCGCGGCCCCACTCGATGTCCATCGGGCGGCCGTAATGTTTTTCGATGATCAGCGCGTACTGGGCCAGCTCGGCCACTTCGGCGTCGCTGATCGAAAACTGCTTGCGCAGAGCGGGCTCCACATCGACGGTCTTGACCGACCGGCCGGCTTGCGACGCGTCGGTGAATTCCATCTTGATCAGCTTGGAGCCCATGGTCTTGCGCAGCACGGCCGGACGGCCGGCCTTCAGCGTCGGCTTGTGCACGTAGAACTCGTCCGGGTTCACGGCGCCCTGCACCACGGTCTCGCCCAGGCCGTAGGAAGCGGTGATGAACACCACGTCTTCAAAGCCGGATTCGGTGTCGATGGTGAACATCACGCCGGCCGCGCCCTTGTCGGAACGCACCATGCGCTGCACGCCGGCGGACAGGGCCACCACATCGTGGGCGAAGCCCTTGTGCACGCGGTAGGAGATGGCGCGGTCGTTGTAGAGGGAGGCGAAAACGTGTTTCATCGCATCCTTGACGTTGTCAAGGCCGCGGATATTCAGGAAGGTTTCTTGCTGGCCTGCGAACGAGGCATCGGGAAGGTCTTCGGCGGTGGCGGAGGAACGGACGGCGACGGAGATATCGGCCCCCCCGGCATCGGCTACCATCTTGTCCCAGGCTTCCTTGATGTCGGCGTCAAGCTTGGCCGGGAACGGGGTATCGATGATCCACTGGCGAATTTCCTTGCCGACGCGGGCCAGTTCGCTGACATCGTCGATATCCAGCTTGGAAAGCGCGGCGTTGATTCTGTCCGCAAGACCATTGTGCTGGAGAAAGTCCCGGTACGCCTGCGCGGTGGTGGCAAAGCCGCCGGGAACACGAACGCCGGAGCCGGCCAACTGACTGATCATTTCACCCAGAGAGGCGTTCTTGCCGCCTACCTGCTCCACGTCGGTCATGCGCAGCTTCTCGAACCAGATGACGTAGTTGTCTGCCATCACTTCACTTCCTGTGTTGGGATTGGGACGATAGGGCCGCATTCTAGCCGAATTACGTGCCATTTGCGTAGCAACTTTTGCACTGCACAACGCTACTTTCATGTAAAGATATTTCAGTTCCAATCTTTTCAATCACTTAGCCGGATTTGCCGATTTTTCGCACACGAATGTCATGTAATTGCAAAACTACAGTTCGAAAGCGAAAATATGCGGTTTTATGCCAGCCGGCAACCGGTATACACTGGCCTCATCCTCATCCGCCACAGGTGCATCGATGACACACCACCGCTCCGCTTTCTTCATTTCCGACCGCACCGGCATTACCGCCGAATCGCTGGGCAACACCCTGCTCACCCAGTTCGACAGCCTGGAGTTCAAGCGCGAAACCGTGCCCTTCGTCGACACCGTGGAAAAAGCCACGCTGTTGTCCGAGCGCATCTCGCAAGTGGCGGAGGCCGACCACCTGCGGCCGCTGGTTTTCACCAGCATCGTCAATCCCGAAATCCGCGAGGCGCTGCGCCTGAACAATGTGGTGCTGATCGACTTCTTCGAAACCTTCATCGGCCACCTGGAAGCCGAAATCGGCCAGAAAGCTTCGCTGTCGATTGGAAAAGCCCACGGCATGGTCAACGAGGAGCAATACGATCACCGCATCGAAGCGGTGAACTTCTCGCTCAACCACGATGACGGCGTGAAGCTGAAAGACCTGAACGAGGCCGACGTGATCCTGGTGGGCGTGTCCCGCTCCGGCAAGACGCCCACCTGCCTGTATCTGGCGCTGCAATACGGCATCCGCGCCGCCAACTACCCGCTGACGCCGGAAGACCTGGGCAGCCCCACCCTGCCCAAGATCCTGCTGCCGTTCAAGGACAAGATGTTCGGGCTGACCATCGACCCGACCCGCCTGCACAACATCCGCTCGGAGCGGCGGCCGGACTCCAGATACGCCAGCATGGACAACTGCCGGCGCGAGGTGAACGAGGCCGAATCGATGTTCCGCCACCACGGCGTGCCCTTCATCAGCACCACCCACAAGTCGATCGAAGAGATCGCCTCCACCATCATGCACAAGGCGGCGCTGGGACGTAAGTTCTAGACCGCGGCCGGCCGGGGCTCAGCCCCCGGCCTTTTTCACCGTGAAACCCTGCTGTTGCAGCTCGGCCATCACCGCGGCCACGTGATCGCCCTGCACTTCGATCACACCATCCCTCACCGTCCCCCCGCTGCCGCAGCGCGCCCGCAATCGCTTGCCGAGCCGGGCCAGGGCCTCGCCCGCCAGCGGTACGCCCTTGACCACGGTCACGGCCTTGCCGCCTCTCCCCTTGGTTTCGCGCGATACCCTCGCCACGCCGTCGCCGGACGGCGGCGGCGCATCGGCGCACACGCACGCGGCCAGCGCCTGCCGGCAGCCCGGGCACATGCGGCCGTGCTCGGTGGAGTACACCAGCCCGCCGCTTCCCGTTTTCGATTTCATGCTTTCGCTTCCCGGTTGAAAATCCAGCCGCAAATGGTCGGCGATTGCCCGTCCACAGGCAAGCCATGCCGCGGCGAGGCCTCAGGACATGAAAATAATTCGGCATTCAAATGCACGGCCATGATCATATCTATCTGTTTAATTGTGACTTTTTATTAATCGAATGAACGATAGAAACCAGACGCTTTCCAACATGCACACCCTTATTGCAAGAGCCGATCATGTTGATTCCCGCCGTTCATTACCAGCCCATCACCCTGCCGCCGGTCGAGCGTCCCGCCCGCCCCGCGGCCAAGGTGGCCGGCATCGGCGCCAATCAGCCCTATTCCGCCGATCAGCACCACGAAATGGCGGAGATGCTGTATCGCCAACTGCTGCTGCAACAAAGCCAGCCGGGCGATTCGACCCAGAGCCAGCCTTTGCCTTTCCGCCGCTCATCCGCTCCTGATCCGGCTCAAACCCTGCCCGCCGCGCCGCGCGCGCGCGAAACCGGGCCGCAGCTGGCCGCGTATCGCCAAACGCCGGCCATGCCGAACGGCAGCCTGTTCTACGCGCAAGCCTAGGTCTCGCGCCCGGACGGCAGGGTTGACACTCCTCCGGCGCGCGTGGTTACATGAAAACATGAATACCGCATCCGCATTCGCAATCCAGTTCTGGTGGTGGCGCCTCTCCTAGGCGGCACCGGCGCTTGCGCACGCAAATCACCCGGGAGCTGCCGACAAGGCGCACCGGGTTTTTTCATGGCATCCCCCCACCTTGCCGGCAGTCTCCAGATACCTCTGACCCGGAGACTGAAACATGCAGCTCGATAGCATCCAAGCCAGCGACATCATCCTCACCGGCGACCGCACCACCGGCCAGCTGCATCTGGGCCACTACGTCGGCTCGCTGCGAAACCGCGTCATCCTGCAAGAACGCTGCGCGCAGTTCCTGCTGCTGGCCGACCAGCAAGCGCTGACCGACAATATGGGCAATTACCTCAAGGTGCGCGACAACGTGCTGCAAGTGGCGCTGGACTACCTCGCCGTCGGCATCGATCCGGCCAAGAGCACCATCTTCATCCAGAGCCTGGTGCCGGAGCTGGCCGAACTCTCGTCCTATTACCTCAATCTGGTCACCGTCGCCCGCCTGGAGCGCAACCCCACCATCAAGGACGAAATCAAGCTGCGCGGCTACGAGCGCGACATCCCGGCCGGCTTCCTCACCTACCCGGCCGCCCAGGCGGCCGACATCACCGCCTTCAAGGCCAATATCGTGCCGGTGGGCGAAGACCAGATCCCGATGATCGAACAGACCAACGAAATCGTGCGCCGCTTCAATGCCAGCGTGGATCAGGCCGTACTGGTGGAGGCGCGCGCCGTGGTTCCCGAATTCGGCGCGCGCCTGCCGGGCATAGACGGCCGGGCCAAGATGTCCAAGTCGCTGGGCAACACCATCACCCTGTCGGCCAGCGCCGACGACATCCGCCAGGCGGTGAAGATGATGTACACCGACCCCAAGCATCTGCGGGTGTCCGATCCGGGCCAGGTGGAAGGCAATGTGGTGTTCACCTATCTGGACGTGTTCCACTCCGATCAGGCGCTGGTCGCCGAACTCAAGGCGCGCTACCAGCATGGCGGCTTGGGCGACACCGAACTGAAAAAACACCTGGAAGAATGCCTGCAGGCCTTGCTGGCGCCGATCCGCGAACGACGCGAACGCTACGCCCGGGACCCGGCCGCCGTGCTGGAGATGCTGAAAGCCGGCACCCGCCGCGCCCGCGAAACCGCGGCGCGCACCTTGGGCGAAGTCAAAGCCGCCATGGGGCTGAATTACTACTGAGCGCCTTTTGCGATCTTGTCAGGGAGCACGCGATGGAACACGTTTTTCAATGCCAGAGCCTGGAGGAAGTCCGGGATCAGATAGACCGCATCGACCGCGTGCTGGTGGCGCTGGTGGCCGAACGCGGCATTTACGTGCGCCAGGCGGCGCAGTTCAAGGACAGCCGCGCCGAGGTGGAGGGCGGCAAGCGCGTCGATCAGGTGATGCGCCGGGTGGAGCGGCTGGCGGGCGAACTGGGCGCCGACCCCGCGCTCACCGCCGCCATCTACCGCAGCATGATCACCCACTTCGTGGCCGATGAGCTGGCCCAATTCAATCGCCGCCGGCCACGCGACGGCGACGGACATTAGGCGACCGCGGTCTGCGACCGTGCGCGATCGGCGTGCGGCTGCGCCGCCGGGCTCTGGTAACGGTAAACGTCCAACCCGACGCAGCCATGCTGCACCCGGCTCTGCCGGTCGCGTCGAAAGCCGTTGCGCTTGAGCAGGCGCTTCATCCCCGCAGCATAGGGCGTACACTCGGCCAGCAAGATATGTTCCGCCGGCAACGCCTGCAACAGCGCGCGCAGCATGGCCGTACCGCCGCCGCCGCACTGGCAGGGCGAGGCCAGCGAAAACATGTCGATGCGCGCCGCGCTCAGGCCCGGCTCCGGCAACAGCCAACAGAAGCCAGCCGCCCGCTGGCCTTGGCTCAGCAGGAGCAGGCGCCCGCTTTCCGGCAAATTCCGCAACAGCCCCTTGCCGCCAAGCAAAGCCGTTTTCAGCAGCCTGGCCAGCAGACTGACCCGCCCTCCCGGGCTCAGATACGCCTCGCAGTAAGCGCCTTCCTCGCAGCCCTGAAGCGCCAGCTCATAGATGAATGGCACATCCAGCAAACCGGCTGGCTGCAATCGCCAATCGCCCCGCGGCGACTCGGTTGTCCTCATTCAGCCCTCGCGACCCATACGATTCGGCGAGCGCAACCGGCGATTGCTGGCTCATGCTCGCGGTAATGCGATGATTATAGCCATGCAGACAAATGCCTTTGGCATTATCAGCTCGCCGTAATAACCGTTAACACAAGCAAGAGCTATCGCGCGCGCCCGGCTCATTGCTGCCGCGGCCGTAGCGATGCCGGGAGCGAGGGGTACGGCAGCCTGCTCTCCGGCGCTGGCAAAGAGACCGCATCCAGCCATGCGAGAGGCGGCCCTGAGCCAACTGCCGCCGCGACCTGGCCTGCAGGAAAGAAATCAACATTCTCAACCAGCTGATTTGATTCGTTTTTTTCAGATGACGCCTATCATGCCAAAAGCGCCCGCTTTCATTACAGGCAGGCGCGCCAGCCGTCGTAACCGACTTCCACACCCGGAGGGCACACCGCCCCGAGGGCGCGATACTCCAGCTTGTGGGTCATGTGGATCAGCACCGTGCGCTCCGCGCCGATGCGCCGCGCCCAGTCGAAGGACTGGTTCACGCCCAGATGCGAAGGATAGGGATCGTGGTTCAGGCAGTCGAGGAACAGCAGCTTGAGCCCGGACAGCAGGGGCAGGCTGTCCTCGGGAATGTCTGACAGATCGGTCAGCCAGGCCATGTCGCCGATGCGCCAGCCAAGGCAAGGCCAGCTGCCGTGCCGCAAGGGGATGGGCGTCAGCGCCACGCCCTGATGCCGGAACGGCCCGCTCACCGTTTCGGGCAGCAGCACCGGCTTGTCCCAGTTGCGCGACGGCGGCAGCAAGGCGTAGCCGAAGCGCTCGCGGATATTGTCCAGCGTGAAGGCGTTGCCGTAGAGCGGAATCGGCCCCTGCTTGACGTAGCAGAAGGCGCGCAGATCGTCGATGCCGTTGAGGTGATCGGCGTGCGGGTGGGTGTAAAGCACCGCGTCGACCTGAACGATGCCTTCGCGCAGGGCCTGCTGACGCAGGTCGGGACCGGTGTCGATCAGAAAAGCCTGCCCGCCGGCTTTGACGTAGGCGCTGGCGCGGGTGCGCCGGTTGCGCGGCTCGTCGGACAGGCAGGTGGCGCAGCGGCAGCCGATGGCCGGCGTGCCGGAGCTGGAACCGCAACCCAGAATGGTGACGTCAAGCTGGCTCAAGATGGCTTCCACGAATGCAAGGCGCCTGGGCGCGGGTTGATCACTGGCACAAAGGCGGCCGCGTCGCCGCTTCGCGCGTCCAGCCGCCGTCGCAACTGACCTCGCCGCCGGCATCCTGCCGGCAGCTGCCCTGCGGCTGTTTGGCGCAATAGGCGTTGCCGTCGCGCGAGACCAGGCACTGCCCCGGCCCGGCGAAAAAGCCGCCGCCGGCGCGCACCGCGCCGCCGCCGGGATACGGCGAACAGAACAGGTTGCCGAATTCGTCGATCACGCACTGGCCGGCGCTGCAATAGGCCTGGCCCTGATGCGACAGCGCCATGCCGCCCGGCGCGGCGCAATAGCCGCGCCCGTTCAGGTTGACGCAGTTGGCGCCGGCCGCCAGGGCCCAGCCCAGCAGCATCAGCGCCGCCATGCTTCTCGCCGCGCGCATCGTCATCGACGCTCTCCTCGCTTAACCGCCGGCCTTGGCGAACAGCCGGAAAAAATTGTCGGAGGTGGCGGCCGCCACCTCTTCCATCGGAATGCCGCGCAGGCCGGCGATAAACTCGGCGACGTGGCGCACGTAGGCCGGCTCGTTGAGCTTGCCGCGATGCGGCGCCGGCGCCAGATAGGGCGAATCGGTTTCAATCAGCATCCGCTCCAGCGGCACCTTCTGCGCCACTTCCTGCACCTGCCTGGCGTTCTTGAAGGTCACCACGCCGGAGAAGGAAATGTAAAACCCCAGCGCCAGCGCCGCTTCGGCCACTTCCCAGGTCTCGGTGAAGCAATGCATCACGCCGCCGCAGGCCTCGGCGTGCTCTTCCTGCATGATGCGGATGGTGTCGGCCGCCGACTCGCGGGTATGGATCACCAAGGGCAGGCCGGCGCGCCTGGCGGCGCGGATGTGAGTGCGAAAACGCTGGTGCTGCCAGGCAAGATCGCCCTTGCACCAGTGATAATCCAGCCCGGTCTCGCCGATGCCGACCACGCGCGGATGCGCGGCCAGCTCCACCAGTTCGTCCTCGCTGTATTCCTCGGCGTCCGGATCGTCGGGATGCACGCCTACCGTGGCGAAGAGATTGTCGTGCGCCTCGGCCAGCGCCAGCACCTGCGGATAACGGGGACGGCTGACGCCGATCACCAGCGCGTGGGTGACGGCGTGCTCGCGCATATTGGCCAGCACTTCCGGCAGCTTGTCGGCGAGGTCGGGAAAATTGATATGGCAGTGAGAATCGATCAGCATGGTTTCTGTTTTTCGCCGCCGCGGCGGCGGAGTTACATGGTGTGAGTCGGACGGCTGGAGTTGAGCACGCCGCCGAGCAGGGCTTCGATCTTGTCGCGAGCCTGCTTGCCGGCGTCGCCGCTGGCGAATTCCACGCCGACGCCCTGCACCCTGCTGTTATTGGCCCCGGCCGGCGTCACCCATACCACCTTGGCCTGCACCGCGATGCGCTGCGGGTCTTCCATCAGCGTCAGCAGCAGGAACACTTCCTCGCCCAGCTGCATTTCCTTGCTGGTGGGGATGAAAATCCCGCCGTTGCGCACGAAGGGCATGTAGGCGGCGAACAGCGCGCTGCGCTCCTTGATGTGCAAGGACAACACGCCGGGCCGGTTGGGGTTCAGGTCGGTGCGGGCGGTTCCAGTATCCATGCGACGGCAAGCCTCCGGGGTCAGCCGGCCTTGCGGCCGGTAAAGATTCGGAGGTAGTCCATCAGGACCGCCTCCAGCTGCAATCGGGTGTTGAGCGTGTGCTGGGCGAACGGCGCCAGCGCGGTGACGGCCTGCTGGCACTGCATCAGCAGCGGCAGGTCGCAACGCGCGCCAAGCGCCGACAAGGCCCGCTCCTGATCTGGATAATAGCGGATGGTGCCGGACAGCCTCAAACCGGCCAGGTCCAGCAGCCACTTTTGCAGCCAGTCCAGCGGCAGCAGCAACGACAGTTTCTGCTTGTCCACCAGCTCGGCCAGCTGCAGCATGCCGGCGAAACCGGGTTGCCCCAGCGCCTTGACGAACTGGTTGCGCAGCCGGGTCAGCTCCGGGTCGTGGTCGAACAGCGGCACGCCGCCGTTGTGCGCCAGCTCCAGTTCGGCGTTGGCCACGCCCCGGCTCTCCAGCCAGGCAAGCGCCTCGGCGCGGGCCGGACGGCGCAGCGCGAACTGGCGGCAGCGGCTGCGTATCGTCGGCAGCAAACGCTGCGGCGCGTGCGCCACCAGCAGGAACAGCACCGTCTCCGGCGGCTCTTCCAGAATCTTGAGCAGGGCGTTGGCCGCGGACAGGTTGAGGCTCTCCGCCGGCTCCACCAGGATCACCCGCTGGCCGGCGCGATGGGCGGTCAAATGGGCGAAGTCGATCACCTCGCGCACCGCCTCGATCTTGATCTGCGGCAGCTTGCGGCTGGTCTTGGCTTCCTTGCCCTCCTCGTCTTCGTCGGTCAGCGGCGAGAGGCGGCGGAAGTCCGGGTGGGTGCCGCTGGCGAACCAGCGGCAGGCCTGGCAGCGGCCGCAAGGCTGATGCTCGGGCTGCGGGTCTTCGCACAGCAAGGATTGCGCCAGATGCTCGGCGAACTCCAGCTTGCCGATGCCGGCCGCGCCGGTAAACAGCCAGGCCCCGGGCTGGCGGGCGCGCTCGCCGTTCAGCCGGCGCCAGTCGGCGTTCTGCCATGGATACAACATCAGGCGCGCTCCAACAGGCGTTGCAGCTGCGCGGCGATATCCACCTGGATCTCGGCGATGCTTCGGCTGGCGTCCAGCACCACGAAACGGGGGTGGCCGGCGGCCCGCTCCAGATAGGCCGCGCGCACCCGCTGATGGAAATCGGCGGCTTCCTGTTCGAAGCGGTCCAGCGTGCGGCTGCCGGCCATCCGTCCGGCGGCCACCTCCAGCGGCAGATCGAACAGCAAGGTCAGGTCCGGCTGCAAGCCGCGCTGCACCCACGCTTCCAGCGCCGCGATGCGGGCCGGATCGACGCCGCGGCCGCCGCCCTGGAAGGCATAGGTGGAATCGGTGAAGCGGTCGGACACCAGGTAGCGGCCGGCGGCGAGGGCGGGTTCGATCACCTCGGCGATGTGCTGCTGGCGCGCGGCGAAGGCGAGCAGCGTCTCCGCCTCCAGCGACACCCGGGTATCGGCGGCCAGAAACAGTTCGCGGATTTTTTCGCCCAGCGGCGTGCCGCCCGGCTCGCGGGTGAACACCGCGTCGATGTCATGCGCCCGCAACCAGTCGCGGATGAAGCCCAGGTGCGTGCTTTTGCCTGCGCCGTCGATGCCTTCCAGCGTGATGAAGCGGCCGCGACGGACGCCGGCCTGGGGCAAACTTGCCATTACTGGCCTTTCTTCAAGATGTATTTGCGCACCGCCTGGTTGTGTTGGTCCAGGGTGGCGGAAAATTCGGAGCTGCCGTCGCCGCGCGCCACGAAATACAGCGCGTTGGAATCGGCCGGCTGGGCGGCGGCGTAAAGCGCGGCCTTGCCCGGCAGCGAGATCGGCGTCGGCGTCAGGCCGGCGCGAGTGTAGGTATTGTACGGCGTATCGCGCCGCAAGTCGGCCTTGGCGATATTGCCCTGGTAACGGCTGCCCATGCCGTAGATCACCGAAGGGTCGGTCTGCAGCCGCATGCCCTGGCGCAAACGGTTGACGAACACCGACGCCACCATGCTGCGGTCTGACTCGTGGCCGGTTTCCTTTTCGATCAGGCTGGCCATGATCAGCATCTCGTACGGCGTCTGGTAGGGCAGATCGGGCTTGCGCGCCGCCCAGGCCGCGTCCAGCTGCTGCTGCATGGTGGCCAGCGCCTGGCGATACAGGTCGATGTCGCTGGAGCCGGGCGAAAAGAGATAAGTGCTGGGGAAGAACATGCCCTCCGGCTTGACGCCGGTCAGCCCCAGCTCGGCCATCAGGGCGTCCTCGCTCATGTCGCGGGTCTTGTGCTCCAGGTCCGGGTTGCGATCTATCGCCTGACGCAGCTGGCGGAAGGTCCAGCCTTCGATGGCGGTGAGGCTGGCTTCGTCGGGGTGGCCCTGCACCAGCCGCGCCAGCACGTCGCTCAGCGACTGTCTGCCCTCGAAACGGTACAAGCCGGCCTTGACCTTGCGATCCGCGCCGCTCAGCCTCGCCAGCGCCACCAGCATCTGCCGGTTGCGGATCGCGCCGTCGTCTTCCAGCGTGCGGGCGATCTGCGCCAGCGTCCGGTTGGGGCCGACCAGCAATTTGTACCCCCCCTCGGGCATGGCAAGCGGCGCCCAGGCCAGCCAGCCCAGCCACGCCAGAGCGCAAATCAAAACCAGCAACAGCGTGCTGAAAAGCTTCTTCATGATGGCGACGTCACATCAAAGGTTGATAGGCTGCCAAGGCGGCAGAGGGCGCATCATACCAGCAAGACCCCTGTCCGACATGACAGCATTGACAGGCCCGGCCCGCAGAAAGTTTGTCATTGATCAACGGCCATCGGCAGGGATTTCCCTATTTTCCAGATGATCTCGCGGCGGTCCGGGCTGTCTGCGGCCGCTCTTCCCAACCGATCTTTCCTTCCGAACGTAGATGAAGCCCTTTTTCAACCTTGGTTGCGCCCTGGTCGCCTGGAACGCGCTGGCCAGGCTGGCACAGGAGCGCGATCCTGACAGCAGTCTGAGCCATCTGCCATTGCAGGCCTTGCGCCAAGGCAAGCATAGCCATCAATTCGTCTACGAAACACCCCAGCCATCGTTGCAGCGCTACCGCGGCGTGGTGCTGGAGCCGCTGCAATTGCTGGATCAGCGCCCCGACGGCCGCTGGCAGTGGCAAACCACCCCCGCCGACGCCGAACTGAACCGTCTGCTGCAAAAGCTGCTGCAAAACCAGCTGCAATCGCTGGGCTTGACCGTGCGGGAACAGCCTGGCGAGCACGTCGCCCGGCTGCGCGTCACCGTGCGCAGCCGCCACGGCAGGTTCTGCGGCCAGGCGCTGCTGCCGACAGAGCCGGGCGCGACGCCCTCCTCCCCTTTGCTGAACGGCATCGCCGCCTACCTGCACCACATCGCCAGCGTGGCGCGACTGGAAGACTCCTGCGACGGCCGGCTGCTGGGCGGCGGCATCAATCTCAAGGCCGCCGCGCCGCCGGCGCAACCCATCGCCAGCTGGCAAGAGCTGCTCGCCTGCGCCTGGCTGCCCACGCCGGGCTAGGCCGCCGCGCCGCCAGCCGGCATAATGACAAACCAATCCACTTTCCGGACCAAACCGCCATGCGCCGCAAGCTGTTGCTGCCCTTGCTCTGCCTTTTGCCGCTCTCCAGCCACGCCGACACCGTCGCCGTGGCCGTCGCCAGCAACTTCCAGCAAACGCTGGACAAGATCGCCGTCGAATTCAAGGCCGCCAGCGGCCACGAGATCAAGGCCAGCGCCGGCGCATCCGGCAAGCTGGCGGCGCAGATCCGCCAGGGCGCGCCTTTCGACGTCTTCCTCTCCGCCGACGACGAGCGCCCGGCCGAGCTGGCGCGCGACGGCATCGGGCAGCCCGCCAGCCGCTTCACCTACGCCATCGGCCAGCTGGCGCTGTGGAGCAAGCAGCGCGGCGACGCCGGCGAGGCCGTCCTGCGCCAGGGCGACTTCAACAAGCTGGCAGTGGCCAACCCGGCCACCGCGCCTTACGGCCGCGCGGCGATGGAAACGCTGGCGGCGCTGAAGCTGGACACCAGGCTCAAGCCCAAACTGCTCACCGGCGAAAACATCGGCCAGACCATGCAGTTCGCCCAGGTCGGCGGCGCGGACTTCGCCTTCGTCGCTTACTCGCAATTGCAGGAACAGGGCATCCGCGACCATTACTGGCTGGTGCCCGCCAGGCTGCATCGGCCCATCCGCCAGGATGCGCTGCTGATCAAAGCCACGCCCGCTTCGCAGGCGCTGATGAAATTCCTGCGCGGCCCCGAAGCGCGCGCGCTGATGAGCAAGGCCGGCTACGGCTTCGAATGAGCACGACGCAATGGGCGGCCATCGACCTGACGCTCAGGCTGGCCGCCATCAGCACCCTGTTGCTGCTCCTGATCTGCATCCCGCTGGCCTGGTGGCTGGCGCGCACCCGCTCCCGCTTCAAGCCGCTGCTGGAAGCGGCCGCCACCCTGCCGCTGGTGCTGCCGCCCACCGTGCTCGGCTTTTACCTGCTGGTGGCCTTCGGCCCGCACGGGCCGATAGGCGAGTTGACGCAGGCGCTGGGCCTGCCCGGCCTCGCCTTCACCTTTCAGGGACTGGTGATCGCCTCGGTGCTGTATTCGCTGCCCTTCGTGCTGCAGCCGCTGATCGCCAGCTTCGGCAACGTCCGCCGCGAGGAAATCGAAAGCGCGATGCTGCTGGGCGCCAGCCGCTGGCAGAGGCTGACCCGCGTCATCCTGCCCTCCTGCCGCGCCGGGGTGCTGGCCGCGGCCAGCATGGGCTTCGCCCATACCGTCGGCGAATTCGGCGTGGTGTTGATGATAGGCGGCAATATCGAGGGCGAAACGCGGATGATTTCCATCGAGCTTTACAACCAGGTGGAGCAGGCCAACTACGCCGAGGCGCACCAGCTGGCGCTGCTGCTGGTAATATTTGCCTTCGCCACCCTGGCTCTGGTCTACTGGCTGAACGCAAGACAGCGCCGGCTGGACTGACCGGCGCCGGAACGCGGATCGCAGCCCCGCGCTGCTTCAACCGGAGAAAAACGATGCGCAAATATCTGATGCTTGCCCTGCTGGCCGCCACGTCCGCCAACTTCGCCCTGGCCGACGCGTCTTGCGACGCGCGCGCCGCCGAGAAGAAACTGGCAGGCGCCGCCAAAACCAGCTTTCTGAAGAAGTGCGAGAAGGACGCCGCCGCGGCGCAGAAAAGCTGCGACGCCAAGGCCGCGGAAAAGAAGCTGGCCGGCGCGGCCAAGAACAGCTTCGTCAAGAAGTGCGTGAAGGACAGCGCGCCGGCCAAGTAGCCGCGCCATGCCGCGCGGGGCGACCGCCCCGCGCATAACAGCCTGAAACTTATCGGATTTCTCGAATTACGCATCGCGACTGTCTACAATCAGACAAGACGCGAGCGGTACGAGAAAGCCATGAACTCACTGTCCGGATACAATCCTCTCTTTTCGTCTTTCGGCACCCTGCTGCCGAACTTGAGCGCCTTGCTGAGCAGCGGCAACCTGCTCTCGTCGGCAAGCGCCGCCAGCCCCAGCCAGAACACCGTCGATTCGACCCAGGTGCAGCTCTCCGGCCTGGGACAGCTGCTCTCCAGCCTGAACGTCTTCCAGAACAGCCTGCAACAGATCTACGCTTCGACCACGCTTGGCGCGCTCTCCTCCGCCAGCAGCAGCAATCCGGCCGTCGCCAGCGTCACCGCCAGCAACGGCGCGTCCAGCGCCAGCTACTGGCTGAACGTATCGCAGCTGGCGCAAGCGCAAAGCGCCAGCACCAGCTTTTCGCTGCCGGACAGCGCCAGCACCGCGGTGGGCAGCGGCAGCCTCACCATCGCCACCGGCAGCTACGCCTACAGCAGCCCCACCGCCGCCACCTCCTTCACCGCCAACGGCTCGCCGGTCACCATCAGCATAGGCAGCGGCAACAATACGCTGGCCGGCATCGCCAACGCCATCAATGTCGCCAACGCCGGCGTCACGGCCAATGTGTTCCAGAACGCCTCCGGCGGCTACCAGCTGCAAATCAGCGCCGCCGCCACCGGCCAGGGCAACAATTTCCGCATCCTGGCCAGCGACAGCGACGGCAACAACACCGACCAGAACGGCCTCTCCCGGCTGGCTTTCGACCAGACCCAGGCCGTCGGCAGCGGCCAGAACCTGACGCTGACCCAAAGCGCGCAGAACGCCAGCTACAGCGTCAACGGCGCATCGGCCTCTTCGCCCGGCAATCTCGGCGTCCAGCTCGGTTACGGCGTATCGGCCTCTCTGCTGACCACCGGCAGCACCAACGTCTCGGTCAACCCGGACTACGGCAATCTGAACGACCAGGCGCAGGCGCTGGTCAACGCCTTCAACACTCTGCAGGCCAGCGTCAACAGCCTGATCGCCGACGGCGGCGCGCTGCAGAACGACCCCATCGCCGCCCAGCTTCCGCTGGGGCTGAACCAGCAGGCGATCGCCAGCTACGGCAACAGCGGCTCGCAGTTGATCCGCCTGAGCCAGATCGGCGTGAATTTCCAGTACCCCAGCGACTACGGCCAACAGGGCAGCCTCTCGCTGAACGCCTCGCTGCTGCAAAGCGCCTACAACGCCGATTCGCTGGGCGCGGTCAACCTGCTAGGCGGCGTCGCCCAATCGCTGGACAACTACGCCAACGGCTACGCGTCCTACGACAACGGCAGCATCCCGCTGACCATGAGCGCGCTGCAACGCGCGCAGTTCACCGACAGCCTGGGGCTAGGCGCCGCCCCGGTCAGCGACACCATCCCCGGCAACCTGGCTAGCCTCGCGGCCAACCAGAGCGGGGCGACCCAGCTTTCGGCCCAGCAGATCAGCGCGCTGGCGATGTACGCGATGGTGTATTCGCTCAGCGCCCCCTACCAGGTGCAAGCCTTGCTGGTAGGGCAAGGCCTGGGCATCGGCAACGGCCTCTCCACCACCGCCTGAGCGCCCGGCTTGTCCATCCGTCATTCTGGCCGTAGAATTCATCCTATGATTGGACAAATAACGGAGCAGGACACGATGAAAGCCGCCAACGGCAAGCGCTCGCTGGTCGACATCGCCGTGGAAACGCTGGGCCGCAAGCTGGCCGACGGCCACTGGTGCGTGGGCAGCCGCATCCCGACCGAACCCGAGCTGGCCGAAACGCTGGGCATGAGCCGCAACACCATCCGCGAGGCGGTGCGCGTGCTCAACTACGCCGGCCTGCTGGAAGTGCGCCAGGGCGACGGCACTTATGTGCGCGCCAGCCACAGCCCGGCCGAGGCGATGCGCGCCATCAGCCGCGCCAGTCTGCGCGAACATCTGGAAGTGCGCTGCCTGCTGGAGGAAAGCGCCGCCCGGCTGGCGGCGACGCGCGCCAGCGACAACGACATCGCGCTGATCGCCGACAGCCTGGCCCGCCGCGGCGAACGCCAGCCGGACGAAACGCTGGAAACCTTCGTCGACCGCGACCTGGCCTTCCACCTGGCCATCGCCGAGGCGAGCGGCAACACCGCGCTGGCCGAACTGTACGGCTACTTTTCGCGCGCGGTGCACCAGCACGTGCAAACCTCGATCCTGGACGAGGCGCTGCCCGACCCGGACCTAGCCGCGCACCAGGCCATTCTCGACGCCATCGCCGCGCGCAGCCCGGAAAACGCCGCCCGCGCCGCCGCCGCCATCACCCGCCCGCTGCTCGACACCCTGGAGCAGTTGCTGGCGCAACAACAAGGACAACAAGGAAAAGCTGAATGAATGCCAAAAACGGATCCGAAAACCTGCTGGCCGACGAATTGCTGATCGACGCCGAAGCCGACGACGACGGTGTGCAGCAGCAAACCGTCGCCCTCGCCCGTCCCTGGCTGTTGCTGCTGGGCCTGGTGCTGGTGGGCCTCAACCTGCGCCCGGCGCTCTCCAGCCTGTCGCCGGTCCTGGGCAGCGTCGTCGCCGCCACCGGCATGAGCAGCACCATGGCCGGCCTGCTCACCACGCTGCCGGTGGCCTGCCTCGGCATTTTCGGCCCGCTGGCGCCGCACCTCGCGCGCCGCCTCGGCAGCGAGAAAACCATCGCCCTGGCGCTGTCGATTCTGGCGCTGGGCATCTTGCTGCGCACGCAGCTGGGCTTGTTCGGCCTGTTCGCCGGCTCGGTGCTGGCCGGCGCCGGCATCGGCATCACCGGCGTGCTGCTGCCCGGCATCGTCAAGCGCGACTTCGCGCGCAAGGCCAGCCTGATGACCGGCGTCTACACCATGGCCCTGTGCGCCGGCGCGGCGCTCGCCGCCGGCCTGACCGTGCCGGTGCAGGAGCATTTCCAGCACGACTGGCGCCCGGCGCTGGCCGTCTGGGCCACTCCGGCGCTGCTGGCCCTGCTGGTCTGGTGGCCGCAGCTCAAAGGCGGCCCCATCGCCCATCACGGCAAGTGGGAAGTGAAAGGACTGTGGCGCGACCCGCTGGCCTGGCAGGTGACGCTGTTCATGGGCTTGCAGTCGTCGATGGCCTACATCGTGTTCGGCTGGCTGCCGTCCATCCTGATCGACCGCGGCCTGACGCCGATGAGCGCCGGCCTGATGCTGTCGCTGTCCACCATGGTGCAAGTGCTGGCCTCCCTGCTGGTGCCCGCGCTGTCGCACCGCTGCGTCGATCAGCGCCCGCCCATCCTGGCGACGGCGCTGTGCGTGGTGTCCGGCCTGATGGGCATGCTGTTCGCGCCCGTCGACAATCTGCTGCCGTGGGCGGTGCTGCTGGGCCTGGGCCAGGGCGGCATCTTCAGCGTGGCGCTGAGCCTGCTCGCCCACCGCTCCCCCGATTCCCACGTCGCCGCTCACCTGTCCGGCATGGCGCAGGGCGTGGGCTATATGCTGGCTTCGCTTGGCCCGCTGTCGGTCGGCCTGATCCGCGACCATACCCACAGCGTCTACCCGCTGGCCCTGCTGTTCGCCCTGATCGCCAGCGCGACGCTGGGCATGGGCATGCTGGCCGGCCGCAAGCGGCTGGTGCAAGTCAGCTCTCGTCCGCTTCAGGACTGACAACGACGAAAAAGGCGCCGCCCGGCGCCTTTTTCGTTTATTGCTTGGTTATCCCCCGCCTGTCTCACGCCCTGGGCGCGGCGATGATGCCGTAGCGCTGCCACAAGGCCGGCAGGTCTGCCACCGCCAGCGGCAGCGTCGCGCCGCCCAAGGCCAGCGCGGCCGGCAGCGCCGCCACGTCGCCGTCCCAGTCCGGCAGCGCCTCTTCCAGAATGCGCGGCAGGTCGCGATCGTCCACCACCGCCAATTCGCCGCCTATCTCCAGCAGCAGCATGCCTTGCGGCGTCATCCACGCCGAACGCGCCGGCACGTTGTCGTCGCAAGGCAGGGTATCCCAGCCGCTGGGGGTGCGCCGCGCCACCAGCGGCGCGGCGTCCAATTGCACGTAGACCTTTTGCGGACCGTTCTGCACGTAGCAGCGCCCCAGCCCGTCCCGACTGTAGTTGCGATTGAAATAGTCCACCATCGCTTCGTGCTGCAAGCGCTGGTCCTTGATCCACCACTGCCCGCGCGCATCCAGGCGCAGCCAGCCGAATACCGCCGGCGCCGTCGGCCATTTGGCCATCGCGGCCAATACCATCGCATCCATTCCCGCCCCTCCTTGCAGACTGCGTCCGCCTTGTTGTTGTCGCCGCCGCTCAGCCCGCGCCGCGCAGCGCGCTCATCGGCGCGGCGCGCGTCACCCGGCCCACCAGCGGCCAGCCGGCCAGTGTCACCACCAGCACACCACAAACGCCTCCCAGCGGCAATAGCCAGAAGTTGAGCAGCAGCGGCAGCTTGAACAGTTTCACCGCCGCCAGCGCGCCGATGCCCATCGCGCCGGCCGCGGCCAGCACGCCGGCGATCAGCCCCAGCCAGGCCAGTTCGGCCAGCACCACGCTGCGCACCTGCCGTCGCGACGCGCCCAGCGCGCGCATCAGGCCGATATCGAACAGCCGCTCGTCGCGGGTGGCGGCCAGCGAAGCCCATAGCACCAGCACGCCGGCGGCCAGCGCCAGCATGAACATCGCCTCCACGCCGCGCGCCAGCTTGTCCACCATCGCCCGGACTTCGTTGAGGATGCTGCCCACGTCGATGACGGTGATATTGGGAAAGCGCTGGGCCAGCCGGTTGGAGAAGGCTTCGTCGGCCGGGTCCAGCCGGAAGCTGGTGATCCAGCTGGCCGGCTGGCCGGCGAATTGCCGCGGCGTGCCGATCACGAAGAAATTCACCCGGAAGCTGTCCCAGGCCACGTCGCGCAGGCTGGTGACCTTGGCGCGGTAAGTCGTGCCCGCCAGGTCGAAAGCCAGCGTGTCGCCGAGCTTGATGCCCAGCGTGTCGGCCAGCCCGCGCTCCACCGAGAACTGCGCCTTGGCCTTGCCGCCCTCCCACCAGCGCCCGGCCGCCAGACGGTTGCCTTCCGGCAGCACGTCGCGCCAGGACAGGTTGAATTCGCGCTCGGCCATGCGCCGCGCCTTTTCATCATCATACGCCGCCGGCCGCACCGGCCGGTCGTTGATTTCGATCAGGCGCGCGCGCAGCATCGGCGCCAGCTCCGGCACCGGTCGCCCCTCGGCGGCGAAGGCGTCGCGGAAAGCGTCCAGCTGCCGCGCCTGGATATTGATCACGAATTTGTTGGGCGCGTCGGCCGGCACGCTGCGCTGCCACGCGCCGATCAGGTCGTCCTTGACCACGGTGAGCGTCAGCAGGGCCATCAGTCCCACCGCCAGCGCCGCGATCTGCATCACCGCCAGCCACTGCCGCCGCGCCAGGTTGGCGAGGCCGAAGCGCCAGCCCACCCGCCGCCCGCGCGGCAGGCGACGCAGCAGCAGCACCAGGCCCAAGGCCAGCGCCGCCACCGCGGCGAGGAAAGCGAATAGCCCGAACAGCAGCCAGCCGGCCAGCGTCGGGTCGCCCACCTGCCAGGACGCCAGCGCCAGCAGCGCGCCCACCGCCAGCAGGGACGGCAACAGGCTCTGGCCGCTGGGCGGCAGCTCCTGGCGCAATACCGCGGCCGGCGAAATGTGGCGGATAGCCATCAGCGGCGGCAGCGCGAGGCCGGCCAGCAAGGTCAGCGAGGCCAGCGGGCCCACCAGCCACGGCAACGCGCCCGGATCGGGCAGGATGTCGCCGACGTAGCCGCTGGCCAGCCGCATCAGTCCCATTTGCAAGCCGAAGCCGATGGCGGTGCCGACCGCGCCGGCGAGCAAGCCCAGCAAGGCGAACAGGCTGACGAACAAACCCCACGCCTCGCTCGAACTCAGACCCAGGCAACGCAGCACCGCCACCTGCTGCCAGTGACGCGCCAGATAGCGGCGCACCACCAGCGCCACCGCCGACGCCGCCAGCGCCACGGTCAGCATCGCGGTGAGGCCGAGGAAGCGCCGCGCCCGCTCCAGCGCCACGCGCACCTCGGGCCGCGACTCTTCGACGTTTTCCAGCTTGGCGCCTGCCGGCATCCTGGCGCGCAGCCACTGGCGATAGGCCGCCACCTGGCGTTCGTCGCCGGCGAGGAGCATGCGCCAGCGGATGCGGCTGCCTTCCTGAACCAGGCCGGTGGCCGCCAGATCGGCCTGATTGAAGATCAGGCGCGGAATGAAGTTGTAAAGGTCGACGCTGGCGTCCGGCTCACGCACGATCACCGCCGCCAGCGTCAACTGGGCATTGCCGACGCCGAGCTTGTCGCCGGGCTTGAGCTTGAGCCGGTTCATCAGGCGGGCGTCCAGCCAGGCGCTGCCGGGAGCCGGGCTCAGCTTGCCGCTTTGCAGGCTGCCGTCGGCCAGTTGCAGCGTCACTTCGCCGCGCAGCGGGTAGTTGCCGCTCACCGCCTTGTAGAGCGCCAGCGTCGCCTGGCCGCCGCCGAAGGCCATCGACGGGAAGCTGGCGCTGTCGGCCAGCTGCAGGCCGCGCCGCCGCGCCTCCTGCCGCATCGCCTCCGGCGCGGGCTGGTTGTCGCTGTACACCAGATCGGCGGCCAGCAGCTGGCTGGCCTGGGTGCTGAGCGAGCGCTCCAGCCGGTCGGAGAAGAAGGCCACGCTGCTCATGGCCGCCACCGCCACCACCAGCGCCAGGGCGAGAATGGTCAGTTCGCCCGATACCAGCTCGCGGCGAATGAAGCGCGACACCAGCGCCAAACGTCCGCGCAAGGTCATGCCCGCGCTCCGTTGAGCTTGCCGTCCACCAGCCGGTAGATGGCGTCGCAGCGCGCCGCCAGTTCGGTGTCGTGCGTCACCAGCACCAGCGCCGTGCCCTGCTCGGCGTTGAGCTGGAACAGCAGGTCGATGATCTGGCGGCCGGTGTGCGGGTCGAGATTGCCGGTGGGCTCGTCGGCGAACAGCAGGCCCGGATGGATGACGAAGGCGCGCGCCAGCGCCACCCGTTGCTGTTCCCCGCCGGACAAGTGGCGGGAGTAATGGCCCAGACGATGCTGCAGGCCCACCCGTTCCAGCATCTGGCGCGCGGCCTCGCGCGCGTCGCGGCGGCCGGCCAGCTCCAGCGGCAGCATCACGTTTTCCCAGGCGGTGAGCTGCGGCAGCAGCTGGAAGTTCTGGAACACGAAACCCACCTTGTCGCGGCGCAACAGGGCGCGGGCGTCCTCGTTCAGCCGGGATAGCGGCTGGCCAAACAGCGCCACCTCGCCGGCGCTGGGATGATCCAGTCCCGCCAGCAGCGACAACAAGGTAGACTTGCCGGAGCCGGAGGTGCCGACGATGGCCACGCTCTCGCCCGGATACAAGGTCAGCGAGGCGCTGCGCAGAATGTGCAGCGCCTCGCCGTGAAAATGAACCTGTTTGGCCAGTTCGCTGGCCGCCAATACCGCTTGTTTCTCCATCGGATTCATATGCGCTCGATCATTGCGAAATATTTGTTGCCGCTATGGCTTGTTCTGTTCTCCGCCTTGCCGGCCGGCGCCGCCACCATCCTGGTGTTCGGCGACAGCCTGTCTGCCGGCTACGGCCTGGCGCCGGGCCAGGGCTGGGTGGCCTTGCTCGCGCGCGAGCTGGCCGGCCGCCATCAGGTGATCAACGCCAGCGTATCGGGCGAAACCACTGCCGGCGGCCTCTCCCGCTTGCCGGAGGCCCTCTCCCGCCACAAGCCGGACCTGCTGATTCTGGAACTGGGCGCCAACGATGGCCTGCGCGGCCTGCCCCTGTCCGCGATGCGCGACAACCTGCAAGCCATGCTGGACCTGGCGCGCCAGCGCAAGACGCAGGTGCTGCTGGTGGGAATGGCCCTGCCCCCGAACTATGGCCCGCAATACGGCGGCGAGTTCCGCGCCGTCTACGACGGCCTCGCGCGCAAGAACAAAGTGCGCTACGCGCCGCTGCTGGTGGCGGGCTTCGCCGCCGACCTGTCTTCGTTCCAGCCCGACGGCCTGCACCCCAAGGCCAGCCGCCAGCCGGACATGATGCGCACGGTCAAGGCCGCGATGCCATTCAAGTAACCGCGCGGCCAGGGCTTGCCAGCGCGCCGGCATCGCCACAGAATAACCGCCCAGCATTGCCAAAGACAGCTCTTTCCGATGTCCTCCCGCGCTCTTCGCCTGCTCGCCCGCCAATGGCTGCGTCCTTATCGCCACCTCCCCGCCAACGTCTACGTCCAGGTGCTGTGCAGCCTGATCAACAATATGGGCGGCATCTCCAAGCTGTTTCTGCCCTTGTATCTGCGCGAGCACTACCAGCTGGGCTATAGCGAGGTGGGCATGATGATGGCGGTGTACGGCGCGGGCATGCTGACAGGCTCGCTCAAGGGCGGCAGCCTGTCCGACCGCTTCGACAGCCGGATACTGGCCACGCTGACGCTGGCCGTCTCCGGCCTGTGCCTGCTGCTCTTGGCCAGCATGATGCCGCTGGCGCTGTTTGGCCCGGCATTGCTGCTGGCCGGCCTCGCCGACGGCGCTTTTCGCCCGCTCAACCAGCGCCTGGCGCTGGAGCCGTGCTCGCCGCGCCAGCGCCCGGTGGCGCAGGGCATGCTGCGGGTGGCGTTCAACCTCGGCGTCGCCATCGCCGGCATCAGCAGCGGCATCCTGGCAGCCTATGGCTATCAATGGGTGTACGCCGCCAACGCCGCCAGCACGCTGGCCGCGGCGGCCTGGCTGTGCTGGAGCTACCTGCGCCAACCGCTCGCGCCGGCCCTCTCTCCCCGCCTCCCGCCGGAAGCCGATGGCGACGGCAGCCCGTGGCGCGACCGCCCCTTTCTGCGCTGCATGCTGGCGCTGGTGCTGGTCACCGCCGCCTTCGACCAGATGTACGTCACGCTCGCCATCTTCCTGCGCGAACACTACCAGTTGGGGCCCCACTGGGTGGGCTATCTGTTCACCCTCAACGGCTTGATGGTGGTGGCGTTGCAAATACCGGTGAGCCGCCGGATCCTGCACTGGGGGCTGCTGCGCAGCACCCAGATGGGCGTGCTGCTGACCGGCTGCTCGTTTCTATGGCTGAACCTCGGCCAGGGCGCGGGCTGGGCCATCCTGATGATGGCCTCGCTGACGCTGGGCGAATTGCTGGTTTCGCCCTGCTACGCCCAGCTGGTGATGCACCGCTCCGAAGGCCGGCTGCGCGGCCGTTATCTGGGCCTCTACAACGCCACCTGGAACGGACGCACCCTGTTCGCGCCGGCGCTGGGCAGCTCGCTGTACGGCCAGCTGGGCGGCCACGCGCTGTGGTGGCTGTGCGCGGCCGCCGCCAGCGTCGCCGTGCTGCTGCAACACTCGGCGCTGCGCGCCATGTTGGCGGGCGCGCCCGAGCCGGCCCCGCTACGGGCCTGACGGCTCGATTTCCTCGGCCAGGCACACCCGGTTGCGCCCGCTGCGCTTGGCGTGATACAGCGCCTGATCGGCGCGGCGCAGGCAGTTTTGCACCGGCTCGCCGGGCTGGCAGCCGGTGACGCCGATGGAGACGGTTTGCGGCCGGTCGGCCGGCAGGCCGTTGAAGACGGTGGTGGCCAGCGTCAGGCGCACGTCCTCCATCACCGCCAGCAAGGCCAGTCCGTCATGGCGCGGCGACAGCACCACGAACTCCTCGCCGCCATAACGCGCCAGCAGCATGCCGTCGGCCAGCCGCTGTTCGATCAGCTTGGCCACCTGGCGCAGCACTTCGTCGCCCACCAGATGCCCGTAGCTGTCGTTGACTTGCTTGAACCAGTCCAGATCCAGCATCGCCACGCCCCACTCCGCATGGCGCTGCCAGCTTTGCTCGGCGCAACGGGTAAGCTGGCTGCGCAGGGCGCGCTGGTTGAGACAGCCGGTCAGCGCGTCGGATTCGGCCAGCCGTTGCCGCTCCTCCAGCGCCGAGCGCAAGGCCTGCTGTTGCCGCTCCAGCTCCTCGTGCTTGGCCTGCAAGTCGTCATTCAGCGCCTGCAAGGAGGCCATCAGTCCCTGGTTGCTGCGCCGCAGCCGGGCGGTCTGGAACATGATCTGATGAAAATCGCTGACGAACTGCCACTCCACCAGCACGAACAGGCCGATGCCCAGCAGCAGCAAATCGTAGAGCGTGCCGGTTTCGCTGGTGAAACGGTACAGCGGATAGGCCCAATAGCCGACAAAGTAGATCAGGTGCAAGTCGCGGCAGGGGGCCAGCAACAAGGAGATCACCGAAAACGACCCCGCCAGCCACAGCAGCACCACCATGCGGTAAGGATCGGCGGCATCGACGGGAAACATGCACAGCATCATGCTGCCCCAGAGCGCGGCGCTGAAAGCCATCCACTCGCGCAAATCCAGATAACGCCTCATCTCCGCCGCCGGGCCGTCGCGCCGGAAGCGCCACAACAACCAGGCGAACACGCATTCGTGCAGCAAAAACACGCCCACCCACAGGGCGATCACGGCCAGCGGCATGTGGCCGTACATCACCAGGCCGAAAACCGGCAGCGCCAGAAACGATTGCGCCACCGACTCGCCCAGGATGGCGACGAAGTTGCGGATCAGCACCCGCTCTTCCTGCGGGTGGCGTCCAACCGGCGGCAATTGAAAATAATCGCGCCAGGTCATGGCGGATCTCCCGCCGGGCCGGCGGCGGCCACCCGGTTGCGCCCGCCGCGCTTGGCCTGGTAGAGCGCGACGTCGGCCCGTTCCAGCCAGCAGCGCACGGTGTCGCCGCGCGCCCAGCCGGCCACGCCTATCGACACCGTCACCCGCAAACCGGGCGCCAGACGCGACCAGTTTTCCCGCTCCACCGCGATGCGCAACGCGTCCAGCCGCGGCAACAGGCTGCCGCCCTCGCTCTCCGCCGCCAGCAGCAGGAATTCCTCTCCGCCGTAACGGCCGAAGGCGTCGCCCTCGCGCAGTTCGGCGCTGACCAGCTCGCAAAAGCGGCACAGCACCTCGTCGCCGACCTGATGGCCGAAGCGGTCGTTCACGTTCTTGAAGTGATCCAGATCGAACAAGGCGGCGGCAAAAGGCTGATCGCCGGCCTCGGCCTGCACCACCGCCTGCTCGGCCGCCTGCATCAAGGCGCGCAGGTTGAGGACGTGGGTCATCGGATCGCGCTGCACCATGTCCTCGATGCGGCGCAGGGTGTCGTTGAGGATGGCGTTGTCGCGCTCCAGTTGCCGGTTGTAGCGCTGCAGTCTCTGGCGCTGCTCCGCCTGCTCGTCGAGCAGGCACTGGTTCTCCACGCGCAGGCTGAACGATTCCAGCACGCTGGCGTGCAGCTGGCGGGTAAAGCGGATCAGCACCAGCGCGTATACCAGCGCCGACAGCCCCACCCAGAACAACACCTCCTGCGGCAAGGTGAACAGCCGCCACAACAGCATGCCCCACACCGCGCACAGGCAGTAATAAAACAGGGCGCGCTGGCCGGAAAGCAGCGCCGAATGCGTGGAACATACCGCCACCAGCCAGGCCACCAGCACCAGGCTGTAATGCAGATCGTCCGCCGGCCACACCATCCACACCGTACAGCCCCAGCCTATGCTGATGCCGACCGCGCCCAGACAAAAACCGCGCCAGCCCGCGTCGATGGCCGCCGGATCGGTTTCCGCCCGCCGCAGGCAATGCCGGGTGGCCTGTTGATAGAGGATTTGCAGGCACAGCATGGGCAGCCACCAGCGCAACAACTGCTCGGCCGCCACACGTTGAAACAGCACCACCACCAGCAGGCTGGAAGCCGCCATGGCAAAGGGCTGGACCTGCCGCACGCACCCCATCACGTGCAGGCGGGTAGCCCGTCGCAACAGCAATGGCCGGTTGGGCACCTCGTCTCCTCGTTCGACTTTACGCTGCCTTCATGATAGGGGATGCGGCCTTATGGCGGCGAAAAACAAAACCCCGCCGGCTGCAAGCGGGCGGGGCGGGAGGCAAAAGCGGACCTTGCCGGGAGATTACAGATCCTTGGCGTTCTCGGCCAGGTAGGAAGCCACGCCTTCGGCGGACGGCTTCATGCCCTTCTTGCCCTTGTTCCAGCCGGCCGGACACACTTCGCCGTGCTCTTCGGTGAACTGCAGCGCGTCGATCATGCGCAGCATTTCATCGACATTGCGGCCCAGCGGCAGGTTGTTCACCACCTGGTGCTGCACCACGCCGGACTTGTCGATCAGGAAGGAGCCGCGGAACGCCACGCCGCCGTCGGCTTCAACGTCGTAAGCCTTGCACAGGTCGTGCTGGATGTCGGCCACCAGGGTGTAGCCAACCTGGCCGATGCCGCCCTTTTCCACCGGGGTGTTGCGCCATGCGGCGTGGGTGAACTGGCTGTCGATGGACACGCCGATCACTTCCACGTTGCGCTGCTTGAATTCGGCCAGACGGTGGTCGAAGGCGATCAGCTCGGACGGGCAGACGAAGGTGAAGTCCAGCGGGTAGAAGAACACCACGGCGTACTTGCCGGCGGTGGCTTGCTTGAAGGAGTAGTTGTCAACAATCTGACCATCGCCCAGCACGGCGGAGAAAGTCTTTTCACCAGCGAAGAAAGGGGCTTGCTTGCCAACGAGTACGGCCATTTGGATCTCCTTAAAGGTCTTGGTATGACAACGCTTCCTTGATCGGGCATCGGGAAACGTCGCGGAATGCGAGGCTTTATAAAACAGCGGCGCGATGGCGGCAAATTGTAATTCCATATCGTGACGATAAAGTTTTGCAATCCCCGCGCCCGCCGCGCCCAGCCATTCCGTTTAGATGGCGACGGATGCCTTCAGTTTCAAGCCGGGCGAAAGAAGATGCCTCCGTCCTGCCGCCGGTCAGCGCTTCTCGCGCAGCTGATGGCTGTGGCTGGCGTCCAGGTCCAGCCCATACACCTCTTTCAGCTGGCGGATCCTGGCCAGCGACTCCTCGCCGAACGGCGTCTTGCCGTCGAAAGCGTGCAGCACGATGCCTTCCAGCAGGTCGCCCAGCGAAATGTCGTGATATTCCGCCACGCCCTTCAGCACTTTGAGGATGCGTTTCTCGATCTTGACCCCGGTCTGGGTGCGCTCCACCAGGATGCCTGTCGTCTCGCTTGCTTGCGCCATCTCGCCCTCCATTCATATCAATATTTATACGTGAATTTTATTTTACATATGTACATAGATAATTCAAGGCGCAAAAAAACGGACAGCATGGCTGTCCGTTCTCGCTCCGATTTTGACTACGCAGCGCGCCGCAAAGCCGAAGTCGGCTTTGCCGGCGTTTTGTCGCCTGCGCAACGGGGGATCGCCCTGCGGGGCATCCGCCCTACCGCGATCAGGCGGCCGGTTCGGCCTTCTGGCGCAGGCGCAGGTTCAGTTCGCGCAGCTGTTTGTCGTCCACCGCGTTCGGGGCGTTGGTCAGCAGGCACTGGGCGCGCTGGGTCTTGGGGAAGGCGATGACGTCGCGAATCGAGTCCGCGCCGCACATCAGCGTCACCAGACGGTCCAGGCCGAAGGCCAGGCCGCCGTGCGGCGGCGCGCCGAACTTCAGGTTGTCCAGCAGGAAGCCGAACTTGTTCTGCTGCTCTTCCGGCGTGATCTTCAGCGCGCCGAACACCTTCTCCTGCACGTCGGCGCGGTGGATACGGATGGAGCCGCCGCCGATTTCCCAACCGTTGAGCACCATGTCGTAGGCGCGGGCCAGGCAAGCGCCCGGGTTGGTTTCCATCAGGTCCTCGTGGCCCGGCTTCGGGCTGGTGAACGGATGGTGGCAGGCGGTCCAGCGGTCGGCTTCCTCGTCGTGTTCGAACATCGGGAAGTCCACCACCCACAGCGGGCGCCATTCCTTGACGAAGTAGCCGTTTTCCAGGCCGTGCTCGTGGCCGACCTTGATGCGCAGCGCGCCGATCGCCTCGTTCACCACCTTGGCCTTGTCCGCGCCGAAGAAGATGATGTCGCCGTTCTGCGCGCCGGTGCGCTCGATGATGGCCTTCAGGCCGTCGGCGGACAGGAACTTGACGATGGGCGACTGCAGGCCTTCTTCGTTCAGCTTGGCGACGTCGTTGACCTTGATGTAGGCCAGACCCTTGGCGCCGTAGATGGCGACGAACTGGGTGTAGTCGTCGATTTCCTTGCGGCTGAAGGACGCGCCGTTCGGCACGCGCAGGGCCACCACGCGGCCGTTGGCCATGTCGGCGACGCCGCGGAACACCTTGAACTCTTCCGACTTCATCACGTCGGTCAGTTCGGTGAATTTCAGCGAAACGCGCATGTCCGGCTTGTCGGAGCCGTAGTAGAACATCGCGTCGGCGTAGGTCATGCGCGGGAATTGCGGCAGCGCCACGCCCAGCACGTCCTGGAAGATTTCCTTGGTCATGCCTTCGGTGATGTCCATGATCTGGTCCTCGTTCAGGAACGAGGTTTCGATATCGATCTGGGTGAATTCAGGCTGACGGTCGGCGCGCAGGTCTTCGTCGCGGAAGCACTTGGTGATCTGGTAGTAGCGGTCGAAGCCGGCCACCATCAACAGTTGCTTGAACAGCTGCGGCGATTGCGGCAGCGCGAAGAATTCGCCCGGGTGCACGCGGGACGGCACCAGGTAGTCGCGGGCGCCTTCCGGGGTGGAGCGGGTCAGCATCGGGGTTTCGATGTCGATGAAGCCCTGCTTGTCCAGGTGGTTGCGCACGCCCATCGCCACCTTGTAGCGCAAGCGCAGGTTCTTCTGCATCGCCGGGCGGCGCAGGTCGATCACGCGGTTGGTCAGGCGGACGTTTTCCGACAGGTTTTCGTCGTCGATCTGGAACGGTGGCGTGGCCGCGGCGTTCAGGATTTCGATTTCCTTGGCCAGGATTTCGATCTCGCCGGAGATCATCTTGGTGTTGGCGGTGCCGGCCGGGCGCTCGCGCACGATGCCGGTGATGGACAGCACGAACTCGTTGCGGCTGCTGTCGGCCAGTTTGAACGCTTCCGGGGTGTCCGGATCGATCACCACCTGCACCAGGCCTTCGCGGTCACGCAGGTCGATGAAGATCACGCCGCCGTGGTCGCGGCGACGGTGCGCCCAGCCTTTGACGGTCACGGTTTGACCCAGATATTTCTTGTCGATAAGTCCGCAGTAATCGGTACGCATTTGGTAAACCTTCTGATTGAATTCGATAAGCTCCCGAGTCGGGAGAACGGCGTTTTAGGGGCTAGACAGGGTGGCGGCCTAGCCCTGCCGATTATGTTCGTCGTTCAGACGCGGCCGCTGGGCTTCCGGCGGCGGATTGGGCACGACCACGCCCATGGAGATCACGTACTTGAGCGCGTCGTCCACGCTCATGTCCAGCTCGCGGGTGTCGCTGCGCGGCACCACGATGAAGTAGCCGGAAGTCGGGTTGGGCGTGGTCGGCACATAGACGCTGACCAGTTCTTCGCCGTCCGCCGCGTACTTGAGCACCTGCTGCGCCGGCGTGCCGGTCTGGAAGGCCACGCACCAGGCGTTCTGGTGCGGCCAGCGCACCAGCAGCGCGTTCTTGAAGGCGTTGCCGGAATCGGAAAACAGGGTGTCGCTGACTTGCTTGACGCTGTTGTAGATGGAGCGCACCACCGGCGTGCGCGACAACAGGCCATGCCAGAAATCCACCAGCCGGCGGCCAAGCACGTTGGCGGCCAGCATGCCGGTACCCATCAGCACCAGCACGGCGAAGATCACGCCAAGACCCGGCACGTGCACGCCGAACAGCGCCTCGGGGCGCAGGTGTTCCGGCAGCAGCGTCAGGGTCTGGTCCAGTGTGCCGACGATCAGGTTCAGCACCCACAGGGTTACCGCCAGCGGCAGCCAGATCAGCAGGCCGGCGATCAGGTAGCCCTTGAGGGTCATCTTGATATGAGGCGTAACCGGCATCAGTGGCAACCGCAGGAGCCGGAACCGCAGCTGTGGCCGCCGGAGGAGCCGCCGCCAGAGCCGCCGGAGCCGGAACCGCCCTTGAAATCGGTGGCGTACCAGCCGGAGCCCTTCAACTGGAAGCCCGCGGCGGACAGTTGCTTGTGATAGTCCGCGCTGCCGCAAGCGGGGCACGCGGCCACCGGCGCATCGCTGAGCTTCTGCAAGTGTTCCTTGGCAACGCCGCAGGCGTTGCAACGGTATTCATAAATCGGCATAGCGGTTACCTTCTTCGCCAAACACGTATGGCATAATAAGCAATCAATGCTGCACTGCACTATACCCAGAGAATCAGCTCGGGTAAGGTGGACTGTCTTTCAGATGCGGGCCTGGACGCCAAAGCGCAAGCCCGTTTCCGCAAACTCTCGATTATATCCGACTGACAGGGCAATACAAAAACCAGTTTTTACAGATTAGCACCCGTCATCGTCCAGCAACCCCGCAACGGAGGTCAACATGCTTAACCAAGAAGGCCGGATGGACAGCATTCGCAACATCATCGCCGGCAAGAAAGGCTTGGTGGTCGGCGTCGCCAACGAAAACAGCATCGCCTACGGCTGCGCCAGCGTGCTGCACCAGCTGGGCGCCGAATGCGCCATCACCTATCTGAACGCCAAGGCGGAAAAGCATGTGCGCCCGCTGGCGGAAAACCTGGGCGCCAAGCTGGTGCTGCCGCTGGACGTGGAGCAGCCCGGCCAGCTGGAGGCGGTGTTCCGGGAAATGGAGCGCGCCTGGGGCAAGCTCGACTTCGTCATCCACTCCATCGCCTACTGCCCCGCCGCCGACCTGCGCGGCCGGGTGGTGGACTGCTCGCCGGAAGGCTTCGGCCAGGCGATGCGCGTCTCCTGCTACTCCTTCATCGAAATGGCCCGTCTGGCCGAGCCGCTGATGACCGAAGGCGGCAGCCTGATCACCATGAGCTACTACGGCGCGGACAAGGTGGTGGAAAACTACAACATCATGGGGCCGGTCAAGGCCGCGCTGGAGAGCGTGACCCGCTATCTGGCCAACGACCTCGGCCCGCGCGGCATCCGCGTGCACGCGGTGTCCCCCGGCCCGCTGCGCACCCGCGCCGCCAGCGGCATCGCCGAATTCGACCAGTTGATCGCCGACGCCATCGCCCGCGCGCCGCAAAACCGCCTGGTGGACATCGAGGAAGTGGGCATGACCTGCGCCTTCCTGATTTCCGACGCGGCGCGCAGCCTGACCGGGCAAACCATCTACGTGGACGGCGGCTACCACATCAAGGCTTAACCACTCACAGGAGCGCAGCATGACTCACGATGACCACGCATTTGACGACATCCTGCAACAAGCCCGCGCGCTGGGGCCGCTGCCGATGGCCGTGGCCCACCCCTGCAGCCGCGAAGCGCTGCAAGGCGCCATCGAAGCCGCCGACTACGGCATCGCCACCCCCATCCTGGTCGCCCCGCTGGCCAAACTGCAAAAGCTGGCGGCCGACATGGACGTGGACCTCGGCCGCTTCGAGTGCATCGACGCCGAACACAGCCACGCCGCCGCCGAGCGCGCGGTGTCGCTGGTGCGCGACGGCTACGCCGACATCCTGATGAAGGGCAGCCTGCACACCGACGAATTCATGAGCGCGGCGCTGGCGCGCGACACCGGCATCCGCACCGACCGCCGCATCAGCCACGTCTGGATCATGAAGGTGGAAAGCTACCCGCGCTACCTGTTCATCACCGACGCGGCCATCAACATCGAACCCGACCTGCTCACCAAGCGCGACATCTGCCAGAACGCCATCGACCTGACCCACGCGCTGGGCGTGGCCATGCCCAAGGTGGCCATCCTGGCCGCGGTGGAAACCATCAATCCGACGATGCGATCGACGCTGGACGCCGCCGCGCTATGCAAGATGGCCGACCGCGGCCAGATCACCGGCGCCATCCTCGACGGCCCGCTGGCCTTCGACAACGCCATCTCGCGCGAGGCGGCGACGACCAAGGGCATCGTCTCCCCGGTGGCCGGCGATCCGGACATCCTGCTGGTGCCTGACCTGGAGGCCGGCAACATGCTGGGCAAGCAGCTCACCTACCTCGCCGGCGCGGCCTCGGCCGGCATCGTCATGGGCGCGCGCGCGCCAATGGTGCTCACCAGCCGCGCCGACGACGCCAGCGGTCGTCTGGCCTCCAGCGCCATCGCCAGCTTGCTGGCCCACGCCAAGCGAGCGGGAGGGCAGCCATGAACAAGGCCCTGATCGCCATCAACGCCGGCTCCGCCACTCTCAAGTTCCGCGCCTTCCATCCCGCCGATCTCTCGCTCCTGGCGCGCGGCATGGTGGACCGTTTCGGCCAGAAGGACGCCCGCCTGACGCTGGCCGACGCCCGCGGCCAGCCGCTGTCGGAGCGGACGCTGACCAACGCCGACCCGACCGACGCGCTGGCCGCCTGCGTCAACGCGCTGGCCGACCAGAACCTGCAGCCGCTGGCGCTGGCGCACCGCGTGGTGCACGGCGGCAGCCTGTTCCAGGCCCCGGTGCGCATCACCCCGGCAGTGCGCGGCGCGCTGGAAGACTATATCGCGCTCGCGCCGCTGCACCAGCCGGTGAGCCTGGCGGTGATCGACGCCTTCAATGAAATCGACGCCCTCTTGCCGCAGATCGCCTGCTTCGACACCGCCTTCCACGCCAGCCAGCCGGCGATCGCCACCCGCTTCGGCATCGCCCGCCACTGGCACGACGAAGGCGTGCGCCGCTACGGCTTCCACGGCCTGTCCTACGCCGCCATCGCCCGGCGGCTGCCGGAGCTGGAGCTCTCCCACGCCAAGGTGGTGGTCTGCCATCTGGGCAGCGGCGCCAGCGCCTGCGCCATCGAGGCGGGCAAGAGCGTCGCCGCCAGCACCGGTTTCTCCGCCGTGGACGGCCTGATGATGGGAACCCGGCCAGGCTATCTGGACCCGGAGGTCATCCTCTATTGGCAGGAACACGAAGGCATGGGCATCCAGGAGGTGAGACGCGAGCTGTACAAGAATTCCGGCCTGTTCGGCGTCTCCGGCCTGTCCGCCGACCTGCGCGAACTGCTGGCCAGCGAGCTGCCGGAAGCCGCCGAAGCGGTGGAGCTGTTCTGCTACCGGGTGGCGCGCGAGGTGGCCAGCCTGGCCGGCGCGCTCAAGGGCCTGGATGCGGTGATCTTCACCGCCGGCATCGGCGAGCACTCGGCCGAGGTGCGCGCCCGCGTGCTGCAGCAACTGTCGTGGCTGGGCTTCGATCTGGATCACGCCGCCAACCTCTCCCACGCCCGCCGCCTGACCACCCCGCACAGCGCGCGCGCGGCCTACGTCCTGCCCACCGACGAAGAAGGCGAAATGGCGCGCCAAGCCAGCGCCCTGCTGTAAACAAACGGGCATGGCCGCCGCGCCATGCCCGCCCCCGCCTCTCCCGCTCTCAGTCCTTCCGTTTCGCTTCCCTTCCGCGCGATACCCGCGCGATTTTGTTGCCATTTCACAACATTTCCCCCTTATCCCCTGTCGGAATTTATATTCCGAAAAATACCATTTGGATAATTAATGTTTATGTCATACATTGAATGTATTGTATTTTCATATTGCCAAGAACACTCATAGTTCAATCCGGCCGCAGACAGCCGGATATCGAAATAACGATTGATCCCTTGCATCAACCCACCAACGTGAGAGCACAACTTAAAATGAACCATCTGTCTCAAACCATGGACAAATTGTCCAATCACTGGCGCAAGCGCGCAGTCGTCAACAACGGCGGCGATCCGTCTTTCAACATTCCGCTGGAAGCGGACAAGGAAGACTTCCTGCCCGAGCTGCTGCCCTTCTTCAATACCCCGCAATGGCGCGCCGCGCCGGCGCAGATGAAGCGCGACGTGCTGTCCTACGCCTGGGTGCTGTACAACCACAAGACCGTCTACGTGGAATCCGAGCTGATCACCCCGGTATGCGAAGACCTGCTCAAGGGCCGTTATCCGATCAGCTGCGCCTTCAAGACCCAAGAAATCATCGCCCAGGCGATGGTGGACGAGGCGGTGCATACCCAGATGTCGATCAACGCCGCCAACGCGATCCTCACCTTGCGCGACCTGCCCAGTCCGGAGTACCACCGTTTCTTCATGACCAGCCGCCGCGACCACTTGCTGTCGCAGCACGCCGACGCGCGCGCCAAGCGCCTGGTGGCGCTGGGCATCGCTTGCGCCAGCGAAACCCTGGTAACCGACTACCTGGACAAGATCGCCACCGCCGACACCATCCAGCCGCTGTGCCGCCAGGTTACCGCCGCCCACGCCAACGACGAACTGGCGCACTCCAGCGTCTTCACCATCATTCTGGAAAACGTCATCCACAGCCTATCCGAAGAAGAGAAAGAGCTGGTGGTGCGTTCGATCTTCGAATCGGTGGCCATGTTCGCCAACAAGGAGCTGGACGTATGGCGCAGCGTGCTCAAGCAGCTGAACTTCCCCGACTATGAAGCGATGCTGGCAGCCAGCAGCGACGAGCCGGACACCGCGGTGTACGTCAACGGCGTCTCCAACCTGCTGGAGCGCACCGGCCTGACTTCGTACCGGGAAGCCGTCGCCGCCTGAGGCCGAATCACGACAACCACGCCGCGTCCGGCTGCCGCCGGCGCGGCATCGCCTTGCGCGAGCTTCGCTTCGCCCAACCGTCATCCGCACATCACCCACCATGACAACCATAGCCAGATGCATCGCCTCCATCCCGCAAACCCGGGATGTTTCCTTGTTCCACTTCGAGCTGCCCGCCTCCGGCCGCAAGCCGGAAGTCGGCCAGCACATCACGATGTCCAGCCTGTATCAGGGCGAGCGCTGCGAAGGCACTTACACGGTCATCGACAAGAAACCGGACGGCAGCGTGACCGTGGCGGTCAAGAAAACCAACCGCAACGGGCTGGCGGACCTGCTGCACGCGGGCGCGCGCGATTTCCAGTACGAGGGATGCGCCGGCCTGCCCCTGCCGCGCCACCCCAAGATGCTGCTCTTGTGCGGCGGCATCGGCGTCACCCCGGCGCTGGCCTTGCTGCGCAACAAGCGCGCGCAGTATCCGGATAGCGATCTGCACATCGTGTTGAGCGTGGAGACGCTCGCCGACCTGCCCTTCCTGTCCGAGCTGATGCAATGCCATCTGCAAGACGAGCGCATCCGCATCGACGTTTTCCTTACCCGCGCCACCCTGCGCCGCCAGCAAGCGCCTTACCACCAGGGCCGGCTCAACGCCGACGCGCTGCGCGCCATTTGCCCCGATCTCGCCGACCGCTCCGCCCACATCTACGGCTCGGCGGTGTTCAGCCAGGCAGTCCGCGCCATGCTGCGCGAAGCCAGCGCCGCCGTCGAACGCGAAGAAGAGCAATCGCAGCGCGGCGTGGTCAGCGCCGGCGGACAGGGCATTCCCCACAACGGCCAGACCACGCTGCTGGAGCTGATGGAGGAAGCCAGGCTGCCGGTCAAGAGCCGTTGCCGCATCGGCGTGTGCGGAACCTGCCGCGTGCAGCTGCGCGCCGGCCGGGTCAAGGAAGAAGATTCCATCCTGTCGCAGTCGGACCGCGATCAGGGCATCGTGCTGGCTTGCTGCTCGATCCCCCAGGGCGACGTCGCCGTGGAGTTCGTCGCCTGAAAAGAAAACGGCGGCCGCGCCAGGCGCGAGCCGCCGTTTTTTGCGCCTGCGCGCTTACACCGCGCGCGCCGGGTAATGGCGGGAAGGCCGCGCGATTTCGTCCTGCGCTAGGATCAGCTGCAATTCGTAGGAGTCGGTTTCCCGCGTCAGGCGCATCACGCCGTCCGACGCCGCCAGCGCGTGTTCGAACGCCGTCCTGACGCTGCCGCTTTGCAGCAGCCGCGCGAGGAAAATCCCCGACAGCAAATCGCCCACGCCCACCGGCGGCAAATCGAACGGGTACAGCGGCCGATGGCCGTGCCAGGCCTCCTCCCGCGTCACCGCCAGCATGTCGAAGCGGTCCGCCGGCTTGCCGACGAATTCCAGATGCTTGACCAGGATGACCGACGGCCCGAGCTCAAGCAGGCTGCGACACGCCGCCAGCGCCTCGTCGAAGGTCCGCAAGGCGCCGCCGGCCAGCTTTTCCAGCTCGGTATGATTGGGAGCCAGAATGTCCGCCGCCCGCGGCATCTCGCGCCGCAAAAAGCGCTCGATCCCGGCATCCACCACGCAACGCTTGGCGTCGTGGCTCATGACCGGGTCGCACAGATACAGGGCCGCCGGATTGGCCGCCTTGACCTGCGCCACGGCATCCAGCACCCTGGCCGCCTGCTCGACCGACCCAAGATAGCCGGTCAGCACCGCGTCGCAGGACGACAAGACGCCTATCGCCGCCAGGCCTTGCGGCAGAAGGCTGATGTCTTCGTCGCGCAGGGCCTGTCCCTGCCATTGGCCGTACTGGGTATGGTTGGAAAACTGCACGGTATGGATGGGCCAGACCTGCACGCCCAGGCGCTGCATAGGGAAGACCGCCGCGCTGTTGCCGGCGTGTCCGTACACCACGTGAGATTGAATGCTGAGAACGTTTTTCATGCCAAGCGCCAGAAAAGATCATTCAGAAAGCGCGCCGTCGCGGCGCAAAGACTAGGCCGGGTTCCAGGGCTGGAAAATCGGCTCGCTGGCCAACAGCCGCAGCCGGCCTTGCGGGCCGCTCTCCAGCAAGCGACGCTCGTCCACCGCCACGCCTATCGACACCTGAAAGCCTTCTTCCGCGGGGAAACGCCGCGCCACGTCGCGCAGGGCCTCTTCCGACCACGGATTCTGGATATCCACCGCGCACCAGGCCCGGCCTTCCTTTTGGACTTCTACTCGAAAATGCTTGCTCATTTCGCTCATCCTGCAAGACAAGCGCCGCCTTGAAGGCGGCGCGAAACAAAACCGGCCACAGCCGCCCGCGCGGGCGGCCTGTCCGGCATCAAGGGGCGCGGCCTTCCATGCGCAGGCTCCAGTCTTCCACTTCCGATGTCGCCAGACGGCGCGCGATCAGTTGCTGCCAGGACTCCACCAGCGGCAGGCGGCTGGCCTCCCGCAACAGCTCGCGGTCCAGACAGCGGTGATAGAAGACTTCGATCAGGCGCGCCAGCGGCCACTCCGGATGCGGACGCGCCTCCAGCAAGATCGCGTCGCCGCTCGCCAGCTCGCCCTCTTCCAGCACCCGGCAATACCAGCCGGTGCGGGCGCTGTCCTGCAAGCGCCGCGCCATATTGGGCACGCCGAAGCGGTCGTTCAGCTTCCAGCAGGGCTGGCGCCCCTGCGACACCTCCAGGAGGGCGCTGCCGATGCGCAGCTGATCGCCCAGGCAGACATTGCTTTCGTCCACGCCCAGCGTGCTGAGGTTTTCGCCAAACGCGCCCGGCTGGCGCAAGACCGGCAGATCGCCGATCTCTTCCCGCCAGAGCGGATAATGCTCGAAAGCGTAAAGGTGCACCGCCTTGTGGACGCCGCCGTGATGGCGCAGATCGCCTTGCTCGTCGCCGGCCAGCCCGAGCTTGCCGACGGCGACCTTGCCCTCCACGCCGCGCTTGTCGATGCCGCTCATGCTGCCGGGCCGGGTGTAAGGCTTGGCCTTGCCGGTCAGCACCAGCCCCACCGCGCCTATCTGCCGCCGGTCGCTCATCGGCTTAGCGCTCCAGCTGGTCCAGCCACTTGGCGAACACCGCCTCGGCCACTTGCTTGAGCCTGTCGCCATGTTTGGCGTTCTGTTCGCGCAAGGCGCGCGGGTCGATGCCGGCGGCGGAGAGTTCGCCGGTATGGCCGATCAGCCATTGCTCCAGCTTCTTGGGATCCGCCTCCAGGTGGAATTGCAGGCCCAGCGCGTTGTGGCCGACCGAGAAGGCCTGGTTGGGGCAGCGGTTGCTGCTGGCCAGCAGTTGCGCGGAAGCGGGGATCTCGAACTGATCGCCGTGCCAGTGCAGCACCATCGGCGCGTCCTGCAGCGGCGACAGCGCCGATTTCAAGCCGGCTTCGGTCAGTTGCAGTTCGCCGAAGCCGATTTCCTTGTGGCCCATGCTGCCCACCTTGGCGCCCAGCGCGCGCGCCATCAGCTGCGCGCCCAGGCACACGCCCAGGATCGGACGGTTCGACTCCAGGCGCTGCTCGATCAGGCGCATTTCTTCGCCCAGGAAGGGGTATTGCTCGTCGTCGAAGGCGCCGATCGGGCCGCCCAGCACCACCAGCAAGTCCACCTTGTCCAGGTCTATGGTCCACAGCTCGTTCACGCCGGCGTCGTAGTAATGAACGTTGTATCCGCGGCTGCGCAGCAGCGGGTCAAGAATGCCCATGTCCTCGAATGCGAGGTGGCGAATCGCAACTACAGTTTTCATCCCGGCTCCCGTTACGAACGTAAAATAAACAGGGGCAGACTATATATCATTCCAATTGAATATCAAAATGGAATTTATTCATGATGTATACATTTCATTTCATGAATAAAACCGTCCTCGCCCCCGCCTGTCGAGCTTCCCCGTCCCGGTCCGGGAGCGCCCTGGCTCAGTAATCCAGCCAGTCGTTCAGCAACAGCCCCACGCCTATGCCGCGCGAGCGGTAGTTGTAGTCGATCAGGCTTTCGCCATAGCCGCTGAAGGCCTGCACGTAGCCGCGCAGCCGGCCGGTCAGCGGGAAAGTCCAGTCCAGTTGCAGCGCGCCCTTGCCGGTGGCGAGGTTGAGCCTGGCCAGCGCCGACAGCGACTGGCGGCCGAACAGGTAGCTGGCGCGCAACTCGCCGTGGCCCATGTAATCCAGGATGTCCGGATTGTCGTCGTCGGCGGCCTTTTCCGGAATGCGCCGCCAGAGGCGCGCGCCCAGCGTCAGATCGCCGTTTTCCAGCGCCGTCATCGCGTAGACGCGGTTCCAGCTGCGCGACAGCGGGTCGGACTGGCCGTTGGATTGATGCACCGCGCCCAGCCCCACCATCCGCACCCGCCAATCGCCCAGCCGCCAGTCCACCGGCAAGGTCGCCATCAGCTCCGGCTCGTAATCGGTCTCGCGAAACGGCGACGACTCCTGCTTGTTGTACATCTGCCAGTGCGACTGCTGGGTGTAGCCGGCCCAGATGTCCAGCGGTGTGCCGCCGACGTTTTCCCACAGCTTGGTCTTGAACGACAGCTGGAATTTGGCCTCGACGTGGTCGAGGTCGCCGCCGAACAGCGGCGTGGTGCCGCGGCTGGGCGACGACGGCGTCGCGTTCGGATCATGCTGGTACCACGCCGGCAGGAAGTAATTGGCGCGATAGCCGCGCAGGACGAAAGTGCCGCGCTTGTCGTCGGCATCCAGATCCCAGGCGCGGGACAAGGGGCTGGCGCCTGGCGCGGGCGGCTCTGCCTGCGGCGCGGCGGCCAGCGCGGGCGACGGGACGGCGACCGGCGCGTCCGCGGCCAGTTGGCGCGCGGCCGCGTCGAAGCAGGCCAGCCGCGCCTCGTCGCTCGCCAACTCCCGGCAGCGCAGCAACGCCTCGCTCGCCGACGGCGCGCCTGCCGCGGCGCATAGCGGCAACAGGCCGACAGCGGCCAGAATGAATGCTTTCATCGCGTCTCCTCGCAAAAGCCGAAGCCCGCGCCGGAACGCGCGGGCCAGAAACACAAAAGGCCCCGCTGATGCGGAGCCTTTGCGTATTCTTTCAGCCTGGGCTGATGATCTTAGGCCATGGCCTTGATCTGAGCGGACAGACGGCTCTTGTGACGAGCGGCCTTGTTCTTGTGGAACACGCCCTTGTCAGCGATGCGGTCGATCACTTTCTGGGAAGCCTGGAATACTACCTGAGCGGCAGCTTTGTCGCCGGCTTCAACTGCTTTGAGCACTTTCTTGACTGCGGTACGGAACGCAGTACGCAGGCTGGCGTTGTGCGCGCGCTGCTTAAGGGCTGTGCGTGCACGCTTGCGAGCTTGTGCGCTGTTAGCCATGGATTTATCTCCTGATGAGCGGAATCTGAAACCCGCGATTCTAAGCCCTAAACTCAGGTTTTGCAACAATAAACCCGCCAGCGTAAACTAGCGGGCTTGCTCAACCCGCCTAGCGTCCCCCAATTACCCAATGAACCTGCTCAAGGCCCTGGCTGCTGTCAGCAGCATGACCATGGTGTCGCGCATTCTCGGCCTGGTGCGCGATACCCTGATCGCCCGCGTATTCGGAGCCGGCATGGCCGCCGACGCTTTCAACGCCGCTTTCAAGATTCCCAACATGCTGCGGCGCTTGTTCGCCGAGGGCGCGTTCTCGCAAGCCTTCGTCCCCATCCTCGGCGAATACAAGCAACAGCGCAGCGAGGAAGAAACCCGCGAATTCATCGGCAAGGTCACCGGCGTGCTCGGCTCGGTGCTGTTCGTGGTGACCGCGCTTGGCATGCTGGCCGCGCCGGCCATCATGTGGATCTCCGCGCCGGGCTTTTACCGCGACCCGGCCAAGGCGGCGCTGTTCGCCGACATCCTGCGCGTGTCCTTCCCCTACATCTTCTTCATTTCGCTGTCGTCGATGACCGGCAGCATCCTCAACAGCTGGGGCCGGTTTTCCGTGCCGGCGTTTACGCCCACCTTCCTCAATCTCAGCTTCATCGTCTTCGCGCTGTGGCTCACCCATTACTTCAACCCGCCCATCATGGCGCTGGCCTGGGCGGTGTTCGTCGGCGGCCTGATCCAGCTGGTATGGCAGCTGCCCTTCCTCAAGCAGATAGGCATGCTCGCCCGGCCGCGCTTCGCCTTCCGCGACCCGGAAGTCTGGCGGGTGATCCGGCAGATGGGGCCGGCGATCTTCGGCGTGTCGGTGGCGCAGATCTCGCTGCTGATCAACTCCACCTTCGCCTCCTTCCTGCCCACCGGCAGCGTGTCGTGGATGTATTACGCCGACCGGCTGATGGAATTCCCGTCCGGCGTGCTGGGCGTAGCGCTCGGCACCATCCTGCTGCCGTCCTTGTCCAAGCACGCCGCCAGCAAGTCCGACGCCGAGTTCAGCGTGCTGCTGGACTGGGGCATCCGCCTGTCCTTGCTGCTGGCGGTGCCGGCCACGGTGGGTCTTGGCATCCTGTCCGGTCCGCTGCTCTCCACGCTGTTCATGTACGGCAAGTTCACCGCCCACGACGCGCTGATGTCACAGCAGGCGGTGATCGCCTACTCCTTCGGCCTTTTGGGGCTGATTCTGGTCAAGGTGCTGGCGCCCGGCTTTTACGCGCGCCAGGACATCAAGACGCCGGTGCGCATCGCGGTGATCACGCTGTGCGCCACCCAGGCCATGAACCTGGCCTTCGTCTTTCCGCTCAAGCACGCCGGCCTCGCGCTGTCCATCGGCCTCGCCTCCTGCCTCAACGCCACGCTGCTGCTGATCAAGCTGCGCCAGCGCGGCATTTATCAGCCGCTGCCGGGCTGGCAAAGCTTTTTGGTCAAGCTCGCCTGCGCCATCGCCGCCATGGCGGCGGTGCTGCTGCTGTGCGAATGGTGGCTGCCGATCAACTGGCACGGCCACGCCCTGGCGCGCGTCGGCTGGCTGAGCCTGCTGGTGGCCGCCGGCGCCGCGGCGTACTTCACCGCGCTATTCGCGCTGGGCTTCCGGCCGCGCGATTTCATGCGCCGCGAGGCGTGATACAGACCGACCCGCATGCGAGGCATCCCATGAACCATCTCACACCCGAACATTCGCCGCTGGGCAAGACCGTCAGCTATCAGGATCAGTACGACCCCAGTCTGCTGTTCCCCATCGCCCGCCAGACCAAGCGCCAGGAAATCGGCGTCGACGAAGCCGCGTTGCCGTTCTCAGGCGTCGACATCTGGACCGGCTTCGAGCTGTCGTGGCTGAACGGCAGGGGCAAGCCGCAGGTCGGCATCGCCACCTTCCGCATCCCGGCGACCAGCCCCAGGCTGATCGAATCCAAGTCGTTCAAGCTGTATCTGAACAGCTACAACCAGACCAGAATGGAAAGCCCGGACGCCCTCGCCGCGCAACTGGCGCGCGACCTGTCCGCGGCCGCCGGCGCGGAAGTCGCGGT
The DNA here is from genome assembly GCA_002213445.1 of Xenophilus sp. AP218F. GTDB lineage: Bacteria > Pseudomonadota > Gammaproteobacteria > Burkholderiales > Chromobacteriaceae > Chromobacterium. The sequence continues at coordinate 223,196 of NJIE01000009.1, forward strand.
CTCCATCCTGCTGCCGCCAGCCTTCGCCGCCGAGCGGGTGCGCGAGCTGGACGGCGAATACATCGACGATCTGGACATCGAGGTGGACCGCTACGCGCCCTGCCCGGACATCCTGCGGGCCGATCCGGCCGCCATCGTCAGCGAAACCTTGTGCAGCAATCTCTTGAAGTCCAACTGCCTGGTCACCGGCCAGCCGGACTGGGGCAGCGTGTCCATCCGCTACACCGGACCCAAGATGGACCGCGAAGCGCTGCTGAGGTATCTGATCGGCTTCCGCCAGCACAACGAATTCCACGAGCAATGCGTGGAACGCATCTTCGTCGACCTGCTGCGCGCCTGCGCGCCGGCGCAGCTGACCGTCTACGCCCGCTACACCCGCCGCGGCGGCCTGGACATCAACCCATGGCGCAGCAATTTCGAAACGCCGCCGCAAGACAACGTCCGCGCAGCCCGGCAGTAAGCGCCGCCACAGCCGCCCGGTCTCGCCGGGCGGCGCCGATTTCGTCCCTCCCCGCCGCCGCCCTGGCCATCACGCCGCCGTTCATGCTTAATAGATGCCACAAAATGTCGCTTTATCCCGATATCCATCCATCAAAGGGGCAACCATGGCATCTTCTCTCTACCTGGCGTCGCAACGGCTTTGCAAAGGCACGCTGGCGCTGTCCATCGGCCTGTTCGGCCTGCTGGTCGCCAGCGGCAACCTGATCGACTATTCGTCCAACTGGCAGTTCGTGCAGCACGTGCTGAGCATGGACAGCATGCAGCCCTGGTTCCACGGCGAGGCGCTGCGCGGCCGCGCCATCCACAGCCTGCCGCTGCAGAAGCTGGCCTACGCGGCCATCATCTGCGGCGAGATGGCGGTGGGCGCGCTGTGCAGCCTGGGCGGCGTCTTCATCCTGCTGGCCATCCGTCCGGGCTGCGGCCGCTGGCTGGTTCGCGGCAAGTGCTGCTTCACGCTGGGCGCGACGCTGGCGATCCTGGTCTGGTACACCGGCTTCGCCGTCATCGGCGGCGAATACTTCGCCATGTGGGCCAACCAGTGGAACGGCCAGCACACCGCCTACGCCTTCGCCGGCTTCATCCTGCTCAGCCTGCTCTATATCGGCCAGCCGGAGCGGGAGGCCTGAGCCGCCAAGGCGCAAAAAAGCCGCGCCCCCTGGGGGCGCGGCTGGGCGCGAAGCGGCGGCCGGGCTCAGAACGGCGCCGGCGCTTCGAACTCCATCTCCTCGAAGGTCACCGGGTGGCGCAATACCAGCCTTGACGCATGCAGCAGCAGGCGGTCGGCCTTGGCCAGCGCCTCCGGCGTGGCGTAGATGTCGTCGCCGAGAATGGGGTGGCCGGACTCCAGATGCAGCATGTGCATGCGCAGCTGATGGGCGCGGCCGGTTTGCGGGTCCAGCTCCATGCGGCTGACGTTGCGGCCGGCGTCGCGCGACAGCACGCGGTAGCGGGTGATGGCCTCCTTGCCGTGCTCGTAGTCCACCTTCTGCCGCGGCCGGTTCGGCCAATCGATGATCAGCGGCAGGTCGATCACGCCGCTATTGCTCTGCACGACGCCGTCCACCACCGCGATGTAGCGCTTCTTGACCTTGCGATCCATGAAGGCGACCGACAGCGCGCGTTGCATTTCCGGCCCGCGGCCCATCACCACCAGGCCGGAGGTGGCCATGTCCAGGCGATGGACGGTAAGCGCGTCCGGGTAGTCTTTCTGCGCCCGGCTGATCAGGCAATCGGCCTTGTCTTCGCCGCGCCCCGGCACCGACAGCAGGCCGGCCGGCTTGTCCAGCACCAGCAGGCAATCATCGACGTAGACGATGTCGAGGCCGGTGTCCGGCGGAGGGTTGTAGTGTTCCAGATTGTGTTGTTGTTGCATCGACTGCCGCCAAAAATAACGATTGGCGGCGATTATCGGCGCTAAGGCCTTGGCCGACAAGGGCTTGCCGCCAAGCTGTCACCACCGATAGTCGCCGGCGCTGTCACTTGCCCTTTCCCCCCCCGCGGCGGCAAGCTGTCACCGCAAACATAAAACCAAGGACAGATCATGGCAGAACAGTTTTATCAGGACGCTTATCAAACCCGCCTTGCCACTCGCGTGCTGCTCCACGACGACGCCGGCCTGGTGCTGGAGGATACGCTGTGCTACCCGCTGGGCGGCGGCCAGCCGGGCGACTGCGCCACGCTGACGCTGGCCGACGGCGGCGCGCTGCGCGTCGTCGATACCCGCCGCGACCGCGAAAGCCGCGCCATCCTGCACCAGACCGAGGGCCGCCTGCGCCTCGCGCCGGGCGCGGAGGTGACGCTGGAGCTGGACTGGGAGCGCCGTTACCGCCACATGCGCATCCACACCTGTCTGCACCTGCTGTCGGTGGTGCTGCCCTTCGGCGTCACCGGCGGCAATCTGAGCGCCGAATCCGGCCGGCTGGACTTCGACGTGCCGGAAGACGTCGCACTGGACAAGGACGACATCGAGACCCGCCTCAACCAGTTGATCGCCCGCGATCTGCCGGTCGCCATCCGCATGAGCAGCGGCGAGGCGCTCAAGGCCCAGCCGGAACTGATCAAGACCATGTCGGTGACGCCGCCGCTGCATCTGCCGGAAATCCGGCTGGTGGAAGTGGAAGGCGTGGATCTGCAACCCTGCGGCGGCACCCATGTGGCGCGCACCGGCGAAATCGGCCAGGTGCAGGTGCGCAAGATCGAAAACAAGGGCGCGCGCAACAAGCGGGTGGTGATCGCCCTCGCCTGAGCCTGATCCGGCCGGCGCGTCCGGCCGGTTTTTTTTACATAAAAAAGAGTGACGATTGGCATTCTTTTATGTTATTAATTCGCATTTTCAATAAGCTGATCGCCCGCGCTCGCGCCGCGGCGCGAGCGAAGAGGCCCCACCTTGCCGACACTCGACGCCAGCACCCTGCTGCTTGACGCGCCCCACGGCTGCGCCATCTGCCGCGCCCGCCACCTGTCCTATTTCGGTTCCAAGGATTTCGGCCACGCCGGCAACGATCATTTCAGCGGCAGCCGCACCTTCGCCGATTACGGCGTGCTGATTCCCTACTTCCAGTGCCGCGAATGCGGCTTCGTCTTCACCCAGGCCTTCGACGCCTGGTCGCCGGAGGACTTCGTCGAGCACATCTACAACGACGATTACCATCTGTCCGACCCGCCGTTTCTCGACATCCGCCCCGCCGGCAACGCGCGGATGATCTGGGCCTCCCTGCGCCAGCGGCTGCAAAACGGAGCCCTGCTGGATTTCGGCGGCGGCAACGGCTCCTTCGCCCGGCATTTGCGCCGCCTGGGGGCGGAGGCCTACAGCTTCGATCCCCACTTCGGCCAGGTGGACGAACAAGCAAGCCAGCGCACCTTCGACGTGGTGACCTCGTTCGAGGTGATCGAGCACGTGCCGCATCGCGGCCAGCACGGCTGGATGCAGCAGCTGGCCGATTTCATGCGCGAGGACGGCCGCTCGCTGGCGGTGATCAGCACCGAGACGGTGCCCGTCGGCCACGACATCCACTGGTGGTACATCTGCCCGCGCAACGGCCACATCAGCCTGCACAGCCCGCAAAGCCTGGCGCGCCTCGCCGCCGCCAGCGGCCTGCAAGTCTCGCCCATCCAGCCCGGCCTGTTCGCGCTGGCCGCGCCCGGCTGCGCCGGCGAAGTCAGCCGGCTGATCGCCGGCTGGCAGACTACGGACGAAGCAGCCGCCGCCCACTGAGGCGCGGCCATGAAAAACGGGGGCCGAGGCCCCCGTCGTCGTTTCGCGCCGCCCCGCTTAGCGGGCGTCCAGCGCCATGTCGTGCTCCGGCTTCTCGGCCGGCTGCTCCAGGGTCATGCGGTGCAGCCACGGCGCCGCCAGGATGGTGAGCACCGCGATGCCGGCGGTGACCAGGCCAATCTGGGTAAACACATCGCTGTAGATCGCCAGCGTGGCCAACGGGTCGGTGACGTTCTCCGGCGCGGCAGTCAAACCCGCCACCCAGCCGGCGATGACCGAAGAGGCCGCCGAGGTCAGGAACCAGGCGCCCATGATGAAGCCCATCAGACGCTGCGGCACCAGTTGCGCCACCATCGCCAGGCCAAGGCCGGAGATCAGCAGTTCGCCGATGCTCTGCAGCAGATAGCTCAGCACCAGCCAGTTGGACGACACCATGCCCTGGGCATTGGCGTACTTGGCGCCCAGCGGCAGCACCAGGAAGGCGCCGGCGCACAGCACCATGCCGATGGCGAACTTGTGCGGCATCGGCAGGCGATTGCCGAGCTTGTTGTAGCACAGCGCCAAGAGCGGGCTGGCCAGCATGATCCAGAACGGGTTCAGCGACTGGAACTGCTCCGGCTGCACCGGCACGCCCAGCAGGTCGTGGGTGACGTTGTGGATGGCGAAGAAGTTCAGCGACAGCGGCATCTGGTTGTAGAGCACGAAGAACACGGTCGCCTGCAGCATCAGCACGAAGGCCACGATCATCTTCTTGCGCTCAGCGCCCTGCAACAGGAAGGTTTCCTTGGCGAAAATGGCGATGATGCCGATGGACAGCGCGGCCAGCACCAGCTTGGCTATCATCTCGTGCTTGAGCAGCAGCGCGGCCAGCACACAGAACAGCGCCACGCCGGCCAGCACCGCGATCCAGGTGGACAGCTTGGGCGTCTTGAAGTCGGCCGGCGAACCGTAATCCTTGACCCAGCTGCGCATGAACAGGAAGTTGAGCACGGTGAACAGCATGCCGGCCACCGACAGCGCGAAGGCGTGGGCGTAGCCGAAGCGGTCGGCCAGCCACGGCGTGGCCAGCATCGACAGCAGCGAGCCGATATTGATGGCCATGTAGTACATGGTGAACGCGCCGTCCAGGCGCGGATCGTTCTCCTCGTAGCACTTGGACAGCAGCGAGGACGGGTTGGCCTTGAACAGGCCGTTGCCCACCGCCACCGTGCCCATGCCCAGATAGAGCAGCATCAGGTTGTCGGCCGAGGCGGTCACCATCGCGTAACCGGCGGTGAGCACCAGCGCGCCCAGCATGATGGTGCGCTTGGTGCCCAGCACCTTGTCGCCCAGCCAGCCGCCCACCGCCACCAGGCCGTAGACCAGGGCGATGAAGGACGAGAACAGGGTGAAGGAGTCGGCCTCGCGCAAGCCCAGCGCCTTGACCAGGTACACCGCGAGGATGCCTTGCAGGCCGTAGAAGCCGAAGCGCTCCCAGAATTCGATCGAGAAAATCAGGTAAAACGGCTTGGGTTGCCGCAGGGGATTGAGTCCAGTCGACGTCATATCGATTCCTAACAAAATATCGACTGCCAGCCGGGCCGGTGGGGAGTTCAACAACGGGCTCGCGTCACACAAGGATTCGGCAAGCCAGCCATCGCCCAGCTACGCCAAGGTGTGACAGACAATGATGACTGCTGCGGAATCGGCCAGACGTCGACCGTTTCCCGGCAAGCAGGCGCAAGAAGGCCTGGCTGCAGCAGCGCAATAGAAAGCAAACAAAATCTATTGATGAAGCAACTTCGCAGCGCTGTCAACGAGAAACCCGCCATAAACTGTTGTTTTTTGCCGGACAAAAGACAAGTACCTCGCAATATCCGGCATATAAATGGATGAAAATTAGAATTATCTAATTCTCAGTGGAAAGTTCTGAAGGAATCTTCGGAAAATTCGCAACAATCTTGCAAAAAACCGGCTGTGCCATCCTGGCCGCACAAGTATAGTTTTTATAAAAACCATGTCGCGCCAGCTTAATTCCCGGCTATTGAAACCAGCCGTCCCGCCCCAAGGGGCGCTAGCCGGCGGCCCGCAAGCGCTCGCCTATCGCCGCGCAATGCCGGCGCAGCAAGTCGGCGAAACGCTGCGGCAAGGGCGAGGCCGGCCGATGCAGCGGCTGCAGCAACTGGACGGAGAAGGGAATCGACACGGCCAGTCGGCGCCAGAGCAGCCCTCGCTGGGCATAGTCCAGCGCGGTGAGCGGGTTGACGATGGCAAGACCCATGCCCTCGGCCACCATGGCGCAGACCGCGGCGGCGCTATGGGTTTGCAACACCAGCCGCCGCGCGACCCCGCAGGCAGCGAACCAGGCGTCGGCCTGCTGGCGATAGCTGTCGCTGGCCGCCAGGCTGACGAAGGGCTGGCCGGCGAAATCTTCGGCGCAAAGCACGGCCTTCGCCAGCAGCGGGTGGCCCGGCGGCAATACGCACACCTCGTCGGCCGCGAGCAAGATTTCGCCGCGCGTCCCCGCCGGCGCGTGCAGGCTTTCGCTCAACCCCAGATCATGGCGCTGGGCCGACAACCACTCCTCCAGCAGCGGCGATTCCTGCGGCGCGATGTCCAGGCTGACTTCGGGCAACTCGCGCAGGAACTCGGCGCACACCGCGGGCAACAGCGATTGAGCGAACACAGGCAAGCAGGCCACCGACAACTGGCCATGGGCGAAGCCGCGAATGGCGGCGGCGCTGGCCACGATGCGCTCCAGGCCGATATAGCTGCGCTCCACTTCGGCGAACAGCTGCAAGGCTTGCGCCGTGGGCCGCAGCCGGCCGCGGCTGCGCTCGAACAGAACGATGCCGGAGAGCTGTTCGCAACGCGCCAGCTCGCGGCTGACCGTGGGCTGCGAGGTGCGCAGCAGCAGGGCGGCCTCGGTGACGCTGCCGGTGGTCATCACGGCGCGGAAGACTTCGATATGGCGCAGGCTGAGGGACATGGCGAAGGCGGGCGAAGGCAAACCCATATCATAAATGAAAGACCTGGCCACAAATTGATATTTTATTTTGTCCGCGCCTGCGGCGATGATGAGGACAATACCGCTTCAGGACTTGCCCGATGAAACTGTTCACCGCCCCCGCCATCGCCGCCCTCGCCCGCGATTACGGCAGCCCGCTCTGGGTCTACCACGCCGATACCATCCGCCAGCGCATTGCCGAGCTGAAAAGCTTCGACGTGATCCGCTACGCGCAAAAAGCCAATTCCAACATCCATATCCTGCGCCTGATGCGCGCGGCCGGGGTCAAGGTGGACGCGGTATCGCTCGGCGAGCTGGAACGGGCGCTGGCCGCCGGCTACCGCGCCGACGGCGAAGAGCCGTCCGACATCGTCTTCACCGCCGACGTGCTGGACCGCGCCACGCTGGCGCGGGTGGCCGCGGAGAACATTCCGGTCAACGCCGGCTCCATCGACATGCTGCGCCAGCTGGGCGAGGCCTCGCCCGGCCACAAGGTATGGTTGCGCGTGAATCCGGGCTTCGGCCACGGCCACAGCCAGAAAACCAACACCGGCGGCGAAAACAGCAAGCACGGCATCTGGCACGCCGATCTCGCCGCGGCGCTGGCCGTCATCCGCCAATACCGGCTGCATCTGGTCGGCATCCACATGCACATCGGCTCCGGCGTCGACTACGGCCACCTGCAACAGGTCTGCGGCGCGATGGTGGAACTAACGGCGCGGCTGGACTGCGACATCGAAGCCATCTCCGCCGGCGGCGGCCTGTCCATCCCCTACCGCGACGGCGACAGCCGCATCGACGTCGATCATTACTTCCAGCTGTGGGACGCCGCGCGCCGCCAGATCGAGAGCCGGCTGGGCCATCCGCTGCGGCTGGAAATCGAGCCGGGCCGTTTCCTGGTGGCCGAAGCCGGCGCGCTGATCGCCGAGGCGCGGGCGGTGAAGGACATGGGCTCCCGCCATTTCGTGCTGGTGGACGCCGGCTTCAACGACCTGATGCGCCCGTCGCTGTATGGCAGCTACCACCAGATTTCGGCGCTGAGCCCGGACGGGGTGGAGAAGAGCGGGCGCGTCCCGACCGTGGTGGCCGGCCCGCTGTGCGAATCGGGCGACGTGTTCACCCAGCAGGAGGGCGGCACCGTCGAGCCCCGGCCGCTGCCCGCGGTAGAAGTCGGCGACTTGCTGGTTTTCCATGACGCCGGCGCTTACGGCGCCGCCATGTCCTCCAACTACAACAGCCGGCCGCTGCTGGCCGAGGCGCTGGTGGACGGCGCCGAGACGCGGCTGATCCGCCGCCGCCAGACCATGGCAGAACTGCTGGCGCTGGAAGCGGTGTAGCCCTCAATGCGACAAGGCCGGGCATCCCCGGCCTTGTCAGCGCGCATCCGCCTGTCGCCAGAGGCGATTACGGCTCCATCTTGTTGATCACGAACTTCACGCCCGGCACTTTCTCGGCGATCTGGCCGGCCTTGAACATCTGCTGATCGTCGGTCATCTTGCCCTGGATGGTGACTTCGCTCTTCTGGCTGACCACCGTCAGGTTCAGCGGCTTGAGATCGGCGTCCGCGTCCAGCGCCTGCTTGACGCTGACCGCCAGCTCCTCGTCGCTCGGCGCCGGGGCGTCGGCGAAGGCGCTGCCAGCGACGCCGGACAACAACAGGGCAGACAACAGTATCACGTGCTTGATCATCACAATTCTCCAGTCACTATCGTTGTAATCGGCCGCCGCCTCCGCCGCGTCCGCAATGAATCCAAACGCGCCGCCTGACGGCGGCGCTTGGGGTGCGGCTATATTACGGCCGAAACTTTTCCGTTTTGTTGCAGGTCGATGACAGCGACACATTCGGGCGTTTTCGCCACAGCCGGCGTCAAGGAAGCCGGGCCGCTCTCGCGCGGGAAAGCCCGCGCGCGGCTCCCGCCCGCGCCGCCGACAGCGTAAAATCGTCCGATCCCCTACCCGACGGCCGCCACGGCCTCAGCGAAAAGCGCGAACAATGTTGAAAAAATGGCTCTGCCTTCTTCCCCTCCTGATTCTGGCCGGCTGCTCCAGCACCACCGCGCCCACCAGCCGGCCCGGCCCGGCCGGCGGCCAGACTTCCGCCCCCGCCGCCTTGCCGTCCTGGAACCAGCAAGCGCTGGGCGACACCCTGCAGGGCATGCGCCAAAGCTGCAAGGCGCTGACCCGCAAGGCCGGCTGGCGCGAGGTATGCCAGCAGGCCGGCCAGCTGCGCGCCGATGACGCCGCCGCGGTGCGCCAGTTCTTCGAAACCCGCTTCACCGCCTGGAAACTGAGCGACGGCAACCGCGACAGCGGCCTGATCACCGGCTATTACGAGCCGCTGCTCAGCGGCAGCCGCTCGCGCAGCGAACGCACGCCGTGGCCGGTGTACGGCGCGCCCGCCGACCTGTACAGCGTGGACGTGCCCGCGTCCCAGCGCGGCAAGTCCACGCTGCGCGCCAAGCGCGTCGGCGCCAACCGCCTGGCGCTGGCCGCCGGCGGCGACATCGAAATCCGCCCCGGCGACTTCGCCGCCGACCCGCGCGGCAGCCGCCTCAAGGGGCGCCTGAGCGGCTCGCGCCTGCTGCCCTACTACACCCGCGCCGAGATCAACCAGGGCAAGCTGAACGGCAGCGCGCCGGTCATCGCCTGGGTGGAAGACCCGGTGGAACTGTTCTTCCTGCAGGTGCAAGGCTCCGGCCGCATCCAGCTGGAAGACGGCAGCTTCCTGCACGTCGGCTTCGCCGATCAGAACGGCTATCCCTACCAATCGATAGGCAAGTGGCTGGTCGATCAGGGCGAGATGAAGCTGTCCGACGCCTCGATGCAGGGCATCAAGGACTGGCTGGCGAAGAACCCGCAGCGCCGCGACGAGCTGTTCGCGGTCAACCAGAGCTACATCTTCTTCAAGCCGCTCTCCGGCGACGACGGCGGCCCGGTCGGCGCGCTCGGCGTGCCGCTGACCGGCGGCTACAGCATCGCCGTCGATCCGCGCTACATTCCGCTGGGCGCGCCGGTTTACCTCGCCACCACCTGGCCGCATTCGAATGACCCGCTGGTGCGGCTGGTCCACGCCCAGGACACCGGCAGCGCCATCAAGGGCGCGGTGCGCGCCGACCTGTTCTGGGGCTACGGCACCGAGGCCGGCATGTACGCCGGCCGCATGAAGCAGCAAGGCAATCTGTGGCTATTGCTGCCCAAGGGCATGCAGCCGACCGACAGCCTGTAAGGCTAACGTCGCTCCCCGCCGGGCCTGCCGTGCAGGCCCGTTTTTTCGCGCCCGCCGCCTGAGGCGCCGCCACATTCGCTTTTCTCCGTTTCGGCCTCGCTTCAATTCGCCGCCTGTACATCTGCACCGACCACGTTTCCCCAACCGCCGGCGGCAAAAAAATCCCTGCCCAGCCTTTGCCGCCGCAGCCCTTGCCCCACGGGCATTTCGCCTGGAAATTTCGATATTTTATTAGCATATCGATATATTCAATCTTGACGATATTGATCAGAATCAAATCCGGACTAACGCGGACGAATGTACGATTTTCGAAATTTTTAATTTTCACGTTTTAATTTCGTTAATCGATGGAGTTCAGCAATGACGACAACTGACAAGGCGCCGGCAAAAATCAGCGTCTTTACCTTCGTCATGATCACCGCCGCAGTCGTGGTCAGCGTTCGCACGCTGCCCATGACCGCGCAGCCGGGCATGATGACCTTGTTCCTGACGCTGGCAGCCGCGCTGCTGTTCCTGGTGCCGACCGCGCTGGTATCGGCCGAATTGGCCACCGCCTGGCCGCAAGACGGCGGGCTGTTCATCTGGGTGCGCGAAGCCTTCGGCGAGCGCATGGGGTTCGTCGCGGTGTGGATGCAGTGGATCCAGATGGTGTTCGGCATGACGTCCATCATCATGATCATCGCCGCCACCTTCGCCTACGTGCTGGACCCTGCTCTGGCCAGCAACAAGATGTACATGTTGGCGATGATCGTCGGCATCTGGTGGGCCTGCACGCTGGTGAACATGCGCGGCGTGAAGACCCTGGGCTGGGTGTCCACCATTTGCGTGAGCCTGGGCGTGTTCCTGCCGGGCATCGTGCTGATCCTCTGCGGCATCGCCTATCTTGCCGGCGGCAATCCGATCATGACCGACGTATCCTGGACCTGGAACAACCTGGTGCCGAGCTTCAGCGATAGCGGCACCCTGGGCCTGTTCATCGGCTTCATCTTCGTGGTGATGGGCATGGAAGTGTCCGCCTCCAACGTGTCGTCGATCAAGGACGCCCGCCGCAACTACCCGATCGCCATCATCCTGGTGTCGGTGATCATGGTGCTGCTGTCGGTGATCGGCTCGGCCGCCATCTTCGTGGCCATCCCGAAGGAAAAGATCTCGATGACCGCCGGCCTGATGCAGGCCTTCGAGCTGTACTTCAACCAGTGGGGCATGGGCTGGCTGGCGCCGGTGATGGGCCTGTGCATCGGCCTCGGCCTCGTCGGCCAGGTGAACTCCTGGGTGCTGGGCCCGGTGCGCGGCCTGCAAGCCACCGCCGATTCCGGCGCGCTGCCCGAGTTCCTGCAGAAGACCAACGCCCACGGCGTGCCGGTGACCCTGGTGCTGATCCAGGCCTTCGCCATCACCATCGTCGGCATCCTGATCACCGTGATGCCCAACGTCGACAACTTCTACTTCATGCTGATGGGCCTGACTGGTCTCGTCTATCTGGTGGCTTACCTGTTCATGTTCTCCGCCGCCATCTATCTGCGCTACAAGCGCCCGGACGTGGAGCGCAGCTTCAAGGTGCCTGGCGGCAACGCCGGCATGTGGGTCTGCGCCGGCCTGGGTCTCGCCATGTCGCTGCTGGCCGGCTACCTCGGCTTCATCCCGCCGGGCAGCTTCCAGGGTTCCGCCCATGAATATCTGGAATTCCAGTTCATCGGCCTCGCCGTCATGCTGGTCATCCCCTTCCTGGTGTACGCCTACGGCCAAAAGGCCAAGCAGGCTCGCGTTTCCGCGGGCGTGGCGCCCAGCGCCTCTCCGGCCGCCAAGGCGCGTTCCGCCGAAGGCAAATAAGCCCGGCCGTCCGCTTCAAGATCACTCATTCAAAGGTTGCTTCTCATGACTACCCCGAATCAATCGTCGCTGAACGTCGACGCCCTGTTCATTGGCCCCAAGTCCGAAAACCGCGTGTTCTTCAAGGAAATGATGGAGTACGCCGTCACCGAGCACATGCACTGGCGCGCCGACTTCCACCCGGAAGACCCGGCCCTGGTGACCCCGCTGGAGCAGCACGCGCCTGACTTCCGCCAGACCCTGTACCGCACCGAAGGCATCCTGCGGCAGCTGTCGTCCAAGCTGAAGAACACCTCGGTGCCCTGGTTCTCGCCGCGCTACCTCGGCCACATGAACGCCGACACGCTGATGGTTTCCAACCTGGCGTACGTGATGACCATGATGTACAACCCGAACAACTGCGCGCACGAAGCCTCGCCGACCACCACCGAACTGGAAGTGGAAGCCGGCCTCGACCTGTGCCGCATGTTCGGTTACGACCCCAAGCGCGCCTGGGGCCACATCACCTCCGGCGGCACCGTGGCCAACTACGAAGGCATGTGGGTGGCCCGCAATCTGAAAACCATGCCGCTGGCCATCGCCCAGCACGAGAAGTCGCGCGATCTGGTCGCCGGCAAGACCGAGCGGCAACTGCTGAACATGGCGCCGTCCGCCGTGCTCGACCTGACCGACGAACTGAAGAAGCGCGGCATCTTCGAAGAAATCCGCGCGCTGTCCTGCCGCGGCGTGGGCATCAAGCAAGGCTCGCTCGGCAAGATCCTGGTGCCGCAATCCAAGCACTACTCGTGGATGAAGGCGATGGACGTGCTGGGCATCGGCCAGGAACACGTGGTGCCGCTGCCGGTGGATGAAAACTACCGCACCGACGTGGCCAAGATGCGCGAGATCACCTTCAAGCTGATCGAAGAAGGCCACCCCATCCTGGCGATGGTGTCGGTAGTCGGTACCACCGAAGAAGGCTCGATCGACCACGTCGACGAAGTGATCAAGTTGCGCGCCGAGTGCGAGCAGAAGCACGGCGTATCCTTCTACGTGCACGTGGACGCGGCCTACGGCGGCTACGTGCGCGCCATGTTCCTGGACGAAAACGACCAGTTCATGGACTACGACCAGCTGGTGGCCCGCTACCGCGCCGAAGACATCATCCCGGAAGGCGTCACCTGGCCCAAGCGCGCGGTGTACGAAGGCTTCAAGGCCATGGCAGAAGCCGACTCCATCACCGTCGACCCGCACAAGGTGGGCTACATCCAGTACGCCGCCGGCGCGGTGTGCATGAAGGACAAGCGCATCGTCGACCTGATCTCCTACCACGCCGCCTACGTGTTCGAAGAAGTGGATGAAGAAGCCGGCGCCGACACCAAGGTGGTGCTGGGCTCCTCCATCATGGAAGGCTCCAAGGCCGGCGCCACCGCCGCCGCCGTCTGGGCCGCCCACCGTCTGGTGCCGCTCAACATCTCCGGCTACGGCAAGGTCATCGGCCGCGGCATCGTCACCGGCGACTGGTTCGCCCAGCGTCTGGCCGCCGCCCGTCCGCTGACGGTAGGCAAGCGCCAGTTCGAAGTGCGCCCGATCATGCACCCGGACTTCCACATGGTGAACTTCACCTTCAAGGAAATCGGCAACGACAGCCTGGAAGACCACAACCGCCTGAACAAGAAGATGTACGAAATCTGCTCCTACGCTTCGGGCCGCACCTACACCAACGACTTCCTGACCTCTTCCACCTCGCTGACGGTGGAAGAGTACGGCGACACCCCGTGGCACTACGTGCGCAGCCGCGGCTTCAGCCGCGAGGAATGGGACAAGGTGGAAAGCGTCTACATCCTGCGCGCCGCGGTGATGACCCACTTCCTGCGCAAGGCCGAAGACTTCGACGCCTACTGGCAACAACTGCAGGATGTGTTCGCCGCCAAGCTGGCCCAGATCGTCGACATGGAAGAGAAGGCCAACGCCGACTCCTCCCGCGTCGCCGCCTAAGGCTCCCCGCCGCTCCCGGAACTCTCCGCCGGGAGCGGCTTTTTTCTTTCAGGAATCTCTCCACACCGATGAGTTTGTCCGGCTTTTACGAACGCATCCTTCTGTTTGTGAAGGATGGTTGAGGAATGACCATGCAAGTGAATTTCAAGGCATTGGGCGCCACGCTCCTGATCTCCGGCACCATGCTCGGCGCCGGCATGCTGGCCCTGCCGCTGGTTTCGGCCGGCATGGGTTTCGGCTACGCCTGCCTGACCCTGTTTCTGATCTGGGCGCTGATGACCTACACCGGTCTGATGCTGCTGGAAGTCTGCCTGTCCTTCCCGGAAGGCAGCGGTTTCGACGTCATCGCCAAAACCCTGTTCGGCCCCAAGGGCCTGTACGTGATCAACGCCAGCCTGCTGTTGCTGCTGTACGCCCTCTCCTCCGCCTACATCTCCGGCGGCGGCTCCACTTACGAATCCAACCTGCACCACTACCTGGGCGTGTCGCTGCCGCCCAAACTGGTTTCACTCGGTTTCACCACGCTGATCGGCCTGATCGTGTTCCTCAGCACCACGGCGGTGGACAAGGTCAACCGCCTGCTGTTCAGCCTCAACATCCTGATTTTCCTGGCGCTGAGCTTCACCATCCAGCCCTACGTCTCCGCCAGCAATCTGGCCGAGGGCGAGGACTCCGCCAAATACATGATGGCGGCGATCCCGATGTTCCTCACCGCCTTCGGCTTCCACGGCAGCGTGCCCAGCATGGTCAAGTACCTGGGCCACGACAAGCCGCGCCTGCTGCGCAACGTGTTCGTCGCCGGCAGCCTGATCCCGATGGCGGTGTACCTGCTGTGGGTGTTCAACACCCTGGGCGCCCTGCCCCGCTTCGGCGACCACAGCTTCCAGGCCATCTCGGCGCACAACGGTTCGGTCGGCATGTTCCTCGACGAGTTCCACGCGCTGGTGCAAAGCCCGCAGGTGCCAACCCTGCTGTCGGCATTCTCGTCGATCGCGCTGTTCACCTCGTATCTGTGCGTGTCGCTGGGCCTGTTCGACGCCATGGCCAGCACCCTCAAGCGCGGCGACGACACCCGCCAGCGGCTGCAGACCGCGCTGGTCACCTACCTGCCGCCGCTGATCTTCGCGCTGTTTTTCCCGAAGGGCTTCGTGATGGCGCTGGGCGCGGCCGCCATCTTCCTGACCATCCTCGCCATCCTGTTCCCGGTGTCGGCGCTGATCAAGCTGCGCGGCCAGGACGACTACCGCCCGTCCTACCGGGTCAGCGGCGGCGGCGCGCTGCACTGGGCCATCGCCGGCTCCGGCGTGGTGATCATACTGTTCCAGATCCTGGTGATGCAGGGACGGCTGCCGGTGTTTTAAAACCGCCAACGACGTCTCCGGCCCCGCGCCGCGCCGGTTGCGGCGCGGGGCCGAGCGGCGCTGACGAATCCTGGAGCCTGGAGCGGGCAAGCCCGGCCAGGCTCGCAGCAGGCGCGCGCATGTCGCGCGCGCCTACCGGACGCGCGGCGGCTCCGGCGGGCAGGCCGCTCGCCGGGGCCTGTGTCGCGTCTTAGCAATGGAGGAAGTTGAATGAACCGATCCACCCTGATTCAGGACATGCAATCGCGCGGCCTGATTTCGCAGGTGACCGACGCCGCGGCGCTGGACGATCTGCTGTCCCGCGAGAAGATCACGCTGTACTGCGGCTTCGACCCCACCGCCGACAGCCTGCACCTTGGCCACCTGGTCCCGCTGCTCTTGCTCAAGCGCTTCCAGATGGCCGGCCACCGCCCGATCGCCCTGGTCGGCGGCGCTACCGGCATGATCGGCGACCCGAGCTTCAAGTCCGCCGAACGCAAGCTCAACACTCCCGACGTGGTGGCCGGCTGGGTGGACAAGATCCGCCGCCAGGTGGAGCCCTTCCTGTCCTTCGACGGCGACAACGCCGCGCGCATGGCCAACAACCACGACTGGTTCGGCGGCATGAGCGTGCTGGATTTCCTGCGCGACATCGGCAAGCACTTCTCGGTCAACGCCATGATCAAGAAGGAATCGGTGCAGCAGCGCATCAACCGCGACGACATGGGCATCTCCTTCACCGAGTTCGCCTACAGTCTGCTGCAGGGCCACGACTTCGTGGAACTCAACCGCCGCTTCGGCTGCAAGCTGCAGATCGGCGGTTCCGACCAGTGGGGCAACATCACCGCCGGCATCGACCTGGTGCGCCGCGTCAACCAGAGCCAGGTCTTCGGCCTGACCATGCCGCTGATCACCACCAGCGACGGCGCCAAGTTCGGCAAGAGCGAAGGCAACGCGGTGTGGCTGGATCCGGCCAAGTGCTCGCCGTACAAGTTCTACCAGTTCTGGCTGGGCGCGGCCGATGCCGACGTTTACCGCTTCCTGCGCTACTTCACCTTCCTGTCCAATGCCGACATCGACGCCATCGAGGCCGCCGACCGCGCCAGCGGCGGCAAGCCGCAGGCGCAGCGCATCCTGGCGGAACAGGTGACCGAACTGGTGCACGGCGCCGACGCGCTGCGCGCCGCGCAGCGCATCACCCTCAGCCTGTTCGACAACGACGTCAGCCAGCTCTCCGCCGCCGACTTCGCCCAGCTGGCGCAAGACGGCCTGCCGCATTGCGAAGCGCAGCCGGAAGGCCTGCCGCTGCCGGACGCGCTGGTCGCCGCCGGCCTCGCCGCCTCCAAGAGCGAGGCGCGCACCTTCATCCAGAGCGGCGCGGTGAGCGTCAACGGCGTCAAGGCGGAAAACATCGCGCGAATCCTGGGGGCCGACGCGCGCCTGTTCGGCCGCTACACGCTGCTCAAGCGCGGCAAGAAGCAATATGGTCTGATCTGTCTGGCCTAAGTCCGTAGGCGGCGCGCTGCGCCCGAGCCTAGCCCGGACGCAGCGCTCTTTGCCTGGGTACAAAAAAGCCGCAGGCGATGCCCGCGGCTTTTTGATGCCGACGCAAGGCTCAGGCCAGTTCCGGCTTGGCGGCACGCGACTGAAAAGACTCCGCAGTCAGACTCTCCGCGACGCTCATGATATGAGCATAATGCTGATCCAGCAGCGCCAGCGTGCGCGGCACGTCACGCGCCAGCACCGCCTCCATGATGGCCTGATGTTCGCCCTCGTCGCTGTAGCGCAGCGCCGCCGGCAATTTGGGGTCGAACCAGATATGGCGATAACGCTCCAGCCGGTTGTACAGCGACTCCATC
This sequence comes from Xenophilus sp. AP218F, assembly GCA_002213445.1. Taxonomy (GTDB): domain Bacteria; phylum Pseudomonadota; class Gammaproteobacteria; order Burkholderiales; family Chromobacteriaceae; genus Chromobacterium. The sequence goes on from NJIE01000009.1 coordinate 240,129, forward strand.
AGATCGATGACCACCGGAGAATGGCCGCCGTTGATGATGGCGAGGTGAAAAGCCATATGGCGGTCGGCCCAATCCTGCAGGTCGACATCCGATGCGCGCGGATCGATGCGGCTCAGCCGGTGATAGCTGGCCACCACCTCCAGCTCCCAGGCCTCGTCGCCCTGCTCCAGCGAGCGGCGGATCGCCTGCTCGGCCAGCGCCAGGCGCACGCGCAGGATGTCGCGCAGCTCATCCAGCGAAATCGGCGCCACCCAGAAGCCGCGCTGCGGCTCCATCACGACGTATTTGTGCCAGGAGAGCTGCAGCAAGGCTTCGCGGATCGGCGAGCCGCCGACGCCGTAACGCTCCTTCAGCTCATTGAGCAACAGCTTCTGCGCCGGCTGGTACACGCCCAGCAAAATGTCCCGGCGCAACTCGTTGAAGACCTTGTTGGACAAGGTGGGGCTGGTGCTAAGCGAGGCTTTCTCCGACAGGGACATCAGGCAGTTTCCACAAGTTTGTTACGCTGAACGAATCAAAGCAGCAAATGCTACCGTAAAATCCGCCTCGATGTGGATTTTCTGCCAGAGAACCGCTTCTCGTTTTGCGGCAATTCTGCCTGCCCGCCGCGCCCCGCAGGGCTGCGCCCGGATTGAAAAACCCGCAGCCTCGCGACTGGCGGGTTGGCGTCATCCCGGGGGAGCCAAACCCTGAATCCGTCCTCCTTTCCTTCCAGGCTGTTGAAGGACAATCTCATCGAGCGCCGATCAGCGATTCAAAACACATGTAAACATTACTTGACAAATATTTTAAAAAATAGCAGCCTCAGCAAAGTGGTATCCGAGTGGTTTGTTATTGGTGGCTCTGTTGCATAAATCCTGAACAGGGCGAGTTTCCCCTTTCCCCAAACCGATTTACGCCACCGCCACCGTGCATGGACGGCCCAGCATGCTGAAGCGGTTCAAGATGGCAACGCGCACTTGCAGCTCTGCCACTTGACCCTCGAAGCGGCGGGCCATCACCCTTTCACCCAGCCGTTTGAAGCAATGCATCTTGGTTTCCACCAGGCTGCGGCGATGGTAGCCGCTCCAGCGTTTCCAGATCGCCCGGCCTAGTCGCTTGGTCGCCCGCAGAATCTCGTTGCGAGCCAGCACACCCAGCGAACTTCCTTTCCACGATCTCGCATTCTTGCGGGTCGGGATGCATCCCGTTGCGCCTCGCGCGGCAATCGCCTCATGACATGCTTTGGTATCGAAAGCCCCGTCGCCGCTCACGCAGCCTATCGGCTCATCAGCCGGGATTTGCGCCAATAGCGAAGGCAGCATTTGCGCATCGGCCTGGCGGTTGTCCGTGACTTCAATGGCCCGGATTTGCAGGGTTTCCGCATCGATGCCCAGATGCACTTTGCGCCATTGCCGGCGATATTCTGCGCCATGCTTCTTGGTTTTCCACTCGCCTTCACCCAGCATCTTGATGCCGGTGCTATCGACCAGCAGATGCAGCGCGCCAGCACTTTTCTGGTAGGGAATCTTGACCTGCAGCGTCTGCTGCCGCCTGGACAGCGTGCTGTAGTCGGGAACGCCCCAGCCCAAACCCGCCAGCTTGAGCAGGCTTTGGATGAAACCAATGGTCTGCCGCAAAAGCAGTCCAAACAGGTTCTTGATAGTCAAACAGTACTGAATAGCCACATCGCCATAGGTCTGCGTCCGTCCGCGCTTGCCCCGTGGTGTCGCCTGCCATGACATGCTCGTGTCCAGCCAGACGGACAGAGAGCCGCGTTGGATCAGGGCTTGGTTGTAGGCGTTCCAGTTGGTCGTTCGATAGCGTTTTGGAGCGGGCTTGGTCATGCCAATATCTTACCAAGCCGCGGGATGGGCGGATTTGTGCAACAACGCCTACCGGAATACAAAATGAAAATGCAGGACTAACCGGTAGTGAGTTGAGTACTACTGATCTGCTCCCCTCAGCCCCTACCAATCAAAAGTAGAGAGAAGTCCGTCACTTGAAGGAAAATGACGGATATGAAGAAGAGCAGATACACCGAAGAGCAGATCGTCGGCTTTCTCAAGCAAGCCGAACTTGGCATGGCCATCAAGGATGTCTGCCGCCAAGGCGGCTTCTCCGAAGCCACCTTCTACAAATGGCGCTGCAAATACGGTGGCATGAACGTCACCGAGCTGCAGCGCGCTCGCGATCTGGAAGCCGAGAATGCCCGGCTCAAGAAGCTACTGGCCGAAGCCCACCTCGATATCGAAGCTCTCAAGGTCGCCTTCGGGATAAAGCGCTAGCCCCGCAAGCCAAGCGGCAGGCCATCCGCATCATGCTAAGCAGCGGACTGGCATTGTCGGAACGCCGCGCTTGCCGGCTTGTGGGGCTTTCTCGAGACGCCTGGCGACATCCGCCGCAAACCGATGCATTCACGCATCGGCAGACCGCCCGCATCATCGATATCGCCCACACGCGCCGCCGCTTTGGCTATCGGCGAGTGTATGACCTGTTGCGCGCAGAGTTTCCGGGCATCAACCACAAGCGGGTGTACCGCTTGTATCGCGAACAAGGTCTGGCGGTTAGACGACGTAACCGTCGGCGCAAGCTGACCGGCGTGCGCACGCCGCTGCAAGCCGCTACGCAGTGGAATGAGGTGTGGAGCATGGATTTTGTCAGCGACCAGTTAGCCAGTGGTCGGCGCTTGAAATGCCTGACGGTCGCCGATGACTTCAGCCACGAAGCGGTGCAGATTGCGGTGGATTTCTCGATGTCCGGTCAATACGTCACGCGGATGTTGGATCAGGCGGCGCAATTTCGCGGCTATCCGTCAGCGATCCGGACGGACAATGGGCCGGAGTTCACCAGTCGGGCATTCATGGGCTGGGCGCAAAGCCGCGGCATCCGCCACATCCTGATTCAACCAGGCCGGCCGATGCAGAATGGTTACATCGAAAGCTTCAATGCCAGACTCCGCGACGAATGCCTGAACGAGCATGTCTTTGATTCGCTGGCGGAGGCCAGGCAGATCATCTCCGCGTGGCGGGACGATTACAATCAAGTCCGTCCCCATGGATCGATTGGCCGGATACCGCCAGCGGAATTTGCGGCACGCCATCGCCAGGCACAATTAGCAAGCCAAAGATCAGCAGGTTCCACCACCATGCAAACCTAGGACTTCTCTCCTGATTGCTGGTATGGCTGGCGGGGGCAGATCACACCGACTGAGAAATGACCCGGCAACCGCCTCCTCGCCAGCCGGGCCGCATGCGGTCGTTTGTGTCGCCGAAACGCACAAAGCCCAGCTCGTTTGAGCTGGGCTTCGTTAAAGGGCGTCTGG
>NJIE01000025.1 GCA_002213445.1 Xenophilus sp. AP218F
CGGTTATTCGTTCTGTTAAAGAGCGGTGCTGATCGCTTCGTTTCGTTCGCTGCGTCAGCTGAGGAGGCGAACTATACTCCCCGACCCCAGACCCGTCAACACCTTTCTGCGAAAAAACGCGAAGTTTTGCCTTTGAATTTCGCAATTCATTGATTTTAAAAGTTTTTATTTGGAAATGTTTTTCAGGAACTTCTGGCCAACCTAGCAAAACCAAGCCCTCCTGCCAGAGTCCGCCCCCAGATAACTTGCAGGGAGGCGGTAAAAAGCTGCTGATTTTTCAGAAAACAGCCGTTTTCGCACATTTTCAATCGGAACTTTATCGCCAATATCATTTTTGTTAGCCTGAAGTCCCGCCCTGCCGAGCGTTTTCCATGACCCTTTCCCTGCGCCAGCGATTGCGCGGCCTGCCGCCCGGCTTTCATCTATTGATGCTCAGCGACGTGCTCAGCGCCCTCGCCATGGGCGCCGGCTACGTCAGCATCAGCTGGTGGGTAGTCAGCGAGGGCGGCGCCAAGGATATGGCCTGGTTCAGCGCCTGTACCGCGCTGGTGATGCTGACGGCGTTGCCGTTGACCGCTCCCCTGGGCGACCGTTTTCCCAAGAACCGGGTCATCGCCGTCGGCATCCTGCTGGCGATGTTGTCCGGCTTCGCCCTGGCGGCGATGGCCTGGTACGACTGCTATCGATTGCATTGGGTCATCGCCAGCGAGTCGATGGCGATGCTGGCCTGGGCGCTGGTGACTCCATCCATGCTCAGCATCGCCTCGGAACTGGTGCCGGCCGAGCGATTGACCGACGCGTTGTCGCTGCAGAAAAGCTCGCAGGCGGTCGGCAACCTGTTCGGCCCGGCGCTGGGCGGCAGCCTGATGGCGTTCGCTCCGGCCTGGCTGGCGCTGGGCAGCTACGGCCTGCTGTTGCTGATCGCCGCCGGCGGCGCATTGCGCATCCGCATTCCGCCGCGCAGTCGCGAACAGTTGCAGGCGGAAAGCTTCGTCGCCCAGATCCGCAGCGGCTTGCGCGTTCGTTGGCGCATCCCGCTGGAGCGCAGCTGGGCAGGCTGGGGCTTGCTGGTGATGACCGCCTATTTTCCGATGGTCGTGACGCTGCTGCCGATCAAGCTGCACCAGCTGGGTCTGCCCGCCTTCTGGCTGGGCGCCTGCGAAGCGGCCGCCAGCGGCCGCCAGCGGCGGCCTGCTGATCGGCTCGCTATGGCTGGCCCACCGCCTGCTGCGACACTGCAGCCGGCCGCGCGCCCGCGCCCTGGCGATGTGGTCGCTGGCCGCCGTGTTCATCGTAGTGGCCTTGACCGACAACCCGTATCTCATGCTCTCGATGTTTGCCGTCGAAGGCGCGCTGCTGTCCATCACCTCGCTGATCGGCCAGACCCATCGCACGCTGGCGGTGCCGGAACCCTACCGAGCCCGCGTTTCCGCCATCAATGTGCTGGTCGCCAAACTCGGCGGCATGCTGGGGCCGGCGCTGGCCGGCATCCTGCTGCAGCGCTGGTCGCAGGATGCCGTGTATCTGTTCTTCGCCGTCTTCCATCTTTTGACCGTGCCGCCGATGCTGCGCCTGCCGGGCGTCGACCGCTTCCTCAACCTCGATCATGAAGAAGTGAAGGATTGGTATCTGCGCCAGCATCCCGAAGCCTTCGAACCGATGACGCCGGCGGGAAGCCAGGCTAAGCCCTTCTTGTGAAAAAAGCGGCGACCGATACGGTCGCCGCTTTCTCTCTCTATATATAGCGTCTGGCGGATTACAGCACGTAGCGCGCCAGATCCTCGCGCTGCGCCACCTGCTCTAGCTTGCTATCGACGTAGGCCGCGTCGATCTCGAACGCGCCGGCCTTGGCGTCGAAGGCCAGCTCTTCCAGCAGCTTCTCCATCACCGTGTACAGACGGCGCGCGCCGATGTTCTCGGTTTTCTCGTTGACCTGCCAGGCGATCTCGGCCAGACGCTGGATGCCGGAATCGGCAAAGGCCAGTTTCACGCCCTCGGTAGCCAGCAAGGCCTGGTATTGGCGGGTCAGGCAGGCGTTGGTGCTGGTGAGGATGGCCTTGAAGTCATCCACCGACAGCGACGACAGCTCGACGCGGATAGGCAGACGGCCCTGCAGTTCCGGGATCAGGTCGGACGGCTTGGACAGCTGGAACGCGCCGGAAGCGATGAACAGGATGTGGTCGGTCTTGACCATGCCGTACTTGGTGGACACCGTGGTGCCTTCCACCAGCGGCAACAGGTCGCGCTGCACGCCGGCGCGCGACACGTCCGCGCCGCTGCTGCCTTCGCCGCGGCTGGTGACCTTGTCGATTTCGTCCAGGAACACGATGCCGTTCTGCTCGACGTTTTTCAGCGCCTCCAGCTTCAGCTCCTCGTCGTTGACCAGCTTGGCGGCCTCTTCGTCGATCAGCTGCTTGAAGGCGTCGGCCACCTTCATCTTGGCGGTTTGCTTCTTGCCCGCGCCCAGGCCCTGGAACATGCCTTGCAGCTGGCTGGCGAAATCCTCCATGCCCGGCGGGGCCATCACGTTCATGCTGGCCATCGGCGCGGCGATTTCCAGTTCGATCTCTTTGTCGTCGAACTTGCCTTCGCGCAGCATCTTGCGGAATTTCTGGCGGGTGGCGCCGTCCTCGGTTTTTTCCTCAACCGCCGGCTCGTCGGCGAAGAAGCCGGACGACTTGCGCGGCGGCGGCAGCAGCACGTCGAGGATGCGGTCCTCGGCGGCGTCTTCGGCGCGCACGCGGTTGCGCTTGATGGCGGCGTCGCGGGTGTCCTTGATCGCCACCTCCACCAGGTCGCGGATGATGGTGTCCACATCGCGGCCGACGTAGCCCACCTCGGTGAACTTGGTGGCCTCCACCTTGATGAAGGGCGCGCCGGAGAGCTTGGCCAGGCGGCGGGCGATCTCGGTCTTGCCGACGCCGGTGGGGCCTATCATCAGGATGTTCTTGGGCGTGATTTCGCTGCGCAGCGGCTCGGCCACCTGCTGGCGACGCCAGCGGTTGCGCAGGGCGATGGCCACCGCGCGCTTGGCGGCGTGCTGGCCGATGATGTGCTGATCCAGCTCGTGGACGATTTCTTGCGGGGTCATTTGGGTCATGACGATCTCCGCCCGGCGATCCTCGCCGGGCCATGCATTCGGGGACAAGCTCAGGCTTCGGTCTCTTCCGGGCCGAGCGTTTCGATCAGATGGTTGTGGTTGGTGTAGATGCAGATGTCGCCGGCGATCTCCAGCGACTTCTTCACCACCGCTTCCGGCGCGAGATCGGTATTCTCGAACAGCGCGCGCGCGGCCGACTGGGCATAAGCGCCGCCGGAACCGATGGCGGCGATGCCCTGCTCCGGCTCCAGCACGTCGCCGTTGCCAGTGATGATCAGCGTGGATTCCTTGTCGGCGACGATCAGCATCGCCTCCAGCTTGCGCAGCGCGCGATCGGTGCGCCAGTCCTTGGCCAGCTCCACCGCCGACACCAGCAAGTTGCCCTGGTGCTTTTGCAGCTTGGCTTCGAAGCGCTCGATCAGGGTGAAGGCGTCGGCGGTGCCCCCGGCGAAACCGGCCAGCACCTTGCCGCCGTGCAACTTGCGCACTTTGCGGGCGGTGGCCTTGATCACGATATTGCCAAGGGTGACCTGTCCGTCGCCGCCAAGCGCCACGCGCTCGCCGCGACGGACGGAAACGATGGTGGTTCCGTCAAACTGCTGCATGTTTGGTATTCCGTAAGGTAGTGGGGCCGGCGGTTCGCCGGCGTTTGCCTGACATATGCAGGCGATTCGGCGGATTGCAAGGCGGCTGTGGACAGGCTGCGACAGGCCCGCAGCCATAATTGTTAATGATATTAATTTGCATTATCATGGCGCAATGAATCCGAAAACACTGCAACTATCCGCCCTGTCCGGCACGGTAGGGCTCCATCTACTGGCCTTTGCCTTGCTGGGCGGCTGGCTGGCGTCGCAGGTCAAGGTTCGTCCGCCGCAAGTCATCAGCATGGAGATGGTGGCCATCGCGCCCAGCGCTCCAACCGCCGCCCCTGCGCCCGCGCAGACGCAGGCAACCCCGGCTCCCAAGCCGCAGCCCAAGGCGGCGGTCCCGCCCCGACCGGCTCCGCCTGCGCCCAGCAAAACGGCGATCGCCCCGCCCAACGCGCCCAAGGCGACGCCGGCCGCCGCCAGCCCGGCCGAGCCGGCCCCGTCCAAGGCGGAAGCCGCGCCGGCCGTTGCAGCCAACAGCGCCGGCGGCAGCGCCAAAAACAGCGCCGAAATCACTCCGCCGCTGGCGCACGGCGGCTATCTGAACAACAGCAAGCCGCGCTATCCGCAGCAGTCGATAGAAGACGGCGAGGAAGGCACCGTGCAGCTGCGCGTCCACGTTTCGGTGCAGGGCACGCCGGAAGACGTCACCCTGGCGGCCAGCAGCGGCTTCCCGCGCCTGGACCGCGCCGCGCTGGCAGCGGTCAAGCGCTGGCGCTTCACTCCGGCCAAGCGCGGCGACGAAGCCATCGCCTACACCTACACCGTACCCGTTCAATTCTCTCTGAAGTCTGTCAAATCATGAACCTGCTGACCGTTTTCCAACAAGGCGACGCCATCCTGATCGCGGTATTCCTGAGCCTGATCCTGATGTCGGTGGCCACCTGGTACCTGATCATCGTGCGCGGGGCGCAAACCTGGCAGCTGCGCCGCCACAACAAGCTGGCGGAGAGCGCCATCTGGAACGCGCCCGACTGGCGTCAGGCCGAAAGCGCCATCGAGCACAGCAACGCGCCGTTCGCCAATCTGACCCGCAGCGGGCTGGCCGCGCTGCGCCATCACCATAGCCAGGCCGAGCGCGCGCTGGGCCAATCCTGCGCGCTGGACGAATTCCTGACCCGCGCCATCCGCAAGGCGCTGGCCCAGGAAAGCGCCAAGCAGGAAAGCGGCATGACCATTCTGGCTTCCATCGGCTCCACCGCGCCCTTCATCGGCCTGTTCGGCACCGTCTGGGGCATTTACCACGCGCTGGTCAACATCGGCCAGGCCGGCCAGGTAAGCATCGCCACCGTCGCCGGCCCGATCGGCGAAGCGCTGGTGGCCACCGCAGCCGGTCTGGCCGCCGCCATCCCGGCGGTGCTGGCCTACAACGCGCTGACCCGCGCCCAGCGCGTGTTCGCCCAGGAAATGGACTACTTCGCCCACGACCTGCACGCCCAGCTGCTGACCCAGGCCGGAGAAATCCATGGCGTTCGGTAGTTTCGATAAAGGGGCCAACACTCCGATGGTGGAGCCCAACACCACGCCGCTGGTGGACGTGATGCTGGTGCTGCTGGTGGTGTTCATCATCACCGCGCCGCTGCTCACCAACGCAGTCAAGGTGGACCTGCCGCAAGCGCAGGCCGCCGCCCATCAGGACAAGCCCGAGCAGATCCGCCTGTCGATCCAGCCCGACGGCCAGCTGTACTGGAACGACGCGCCGGTGAAGGAAAACGAGCTGCCCGCCCGCTTCAAGGCCGCTTCCGCCGCCAACCCGGACGTGGAACTGCATTTGCGCGCCGACAAGAGCGTGCGCTACGAAATGGTGGCCAAGGCGCTGGCCAGCGCGCAGCAGGCCGGCGTCGTCAAAATAGGCTTCGTGACCGAAGCCCCGTAAGCATCCCCCGCCAAGGCAGCACCCGCCCCTTCTGGCAGAACGGGCGGGTGTTTTGTTTTGCCTAGGCGGTTTGTCGTGCACCCAAGCAAGCAATGAGGAAGTGATGAAGCAACGTAACACCCCCTGCGTCACCGGACACAAACTGCCCGCCAAGATGGCAGCCGGCATGCTCGCAGCCGCCCTTTCCCCCGCCCTCTCCCAAGCGGCCGACGCGCCCGCCCTGCCCACCGTCAAGGTGGAGGCGGAAAAGGAAGTTCGCGGCGCTTTCAAGACTGACAGCAGCGGCATCGGCAAGACGCAACAGAAGCTGCGCGACATTCCGCAGTCGGTCACCGTGGTCGGCAAGCAATTGCTGGAGGACCAGGGCGCAGACAGCCTGAAAGACGCGCTGAAGAACGTGGCCGGCCTGACCTTCGCCGCGGGCGAAGGCGGCCGCACCGGCGACCAGATCGTGCTGCGCGGCTTCGCCGCCACCACCGACCTGTTCGTTGACGGCGCGCGCGACATCGGCCAGTACAACCGCGACCTGTTCAACACCGACAAGGTGGAAGTGCTGAAGGGATCGAGTTCGATGCTGTTCGGCCGCGGCTCCACCGGCGGCGTGGTCAACCTGGTCAGCAAGAAGCCTTACGCCGGCAATGGCGGCGAAGCTTCGCTGACCATCGGCACCGACGACAAGCTGCGCGTCACCGGCGACATCAATCACGCCCAGAGCGACGATATCGCCGTGCGCCTCAACCTGATGGCGCAGCAGAGCAACAACGGCCGCGTCGCCAACAACAACGAGGGCTACGGCTTCGCGCCTTCGGTCAGCTTCGGCCTGCAAGGCCCGACCACGCTCACCCTGGCCTACCAGCGCCTGGTCGAGCACAACAACACCGATTACGGCGCGCCCTACAACCCGTATACCCAGCGACCGCTGGACGTGCCCTACGACACCTATTACGGCTTGAAGGGGCTGGATTACGAGGACACCGCCACCGATCTGGCTTCCGCCACGCTGGAGCATCGCCTCAGCGACCGCGTCAAGCTCAAGAACCAGCTGCGCTACGCCCGTTACGAACGCGACGCCGCGCCGACCGCGCCGCGCTTCCCCAAGGCGGTATACGACAAGAAAGCGCCGGTCACCGACGCGACGCCGATTCTGCGCTCGCTCAAGCAGCGCAACGGCGTGGACGAGGTATGGAGCAACCAGACCGACCTCACCGCCGAGCTGGAAGCCGGCGGCATGCGCCACAACCTGCTGGCCGGCCTGGAGCTGACCCGCGAACGCTCCTACACCGACCGCGCCGACAGCAAGACCGACTCCTCGTTGCCGTCCACCTCGATGTTCGACCCCAACCCGAATGACGCATTCACCCGCGACTGGGGCCAGATCAGCCACCGCGACTACGTCTCCAACGGCGTGGCCGTGTACGCGCAGGACTTCATCGAGCTGACGCCGCAATGGAAGGCGCTGCTGGGCGCGCGCTTCGACCACGTCAGCGGCAGCTACCGCACCCGCAGCTACAACAAGGATACCGGCGCGCTCAAGCCGGCGGACTCCTACGACGCCTCCCGCACCGACAACGCCTGGAGCTGGCGCAGCGGCCTGATCTGGCAGCCGGACGCGCGACAGTCCTATTACGCCAGCGTCGGCACCTCGTTCAACCCGTCCGGCGAGACTTACGCGCTGGACAAGGCCACCGAGAAAATCGGCCCGGAACAGAACCGCAACTACGAGCTGGGCGCCAAGTTCGAACTGCTGGACGGCGACCTGAGCTTGCGCGGCGCGCTGTTCCGCATCGAAAAGCTGAACGAACGCAACACCGACCCGCTGGTTGCCGATGTCGTTACCCTGTCCGGCAAGCGCCACACCAACGGTGTCGAGCTGGAAGTGGCCGGCCGCGTCAACGAGCATTGGGAAGTGTTCGCCGGCGCCACCTACCTTGAGGCCGTCATCGACAAGGCCGGCACCAAGGAAGGCAGCCAGGGCAAGCGTCCGCGCAATACGCCCAACTACACCGCCAACCTGTGGAACACCTTCCGCTTCACGCCGGAAGTCACCGCCGGCCTCGGCGCCAACTGGGTAGGCAAGCGTTACGCCACGGAGAGCAACACCAACGCGCTGCCCGCCTACATGGTGATCAACGCGATGGCCGCGTACGAGACCCGCCAGTACAAGGTGCAGCTGAATCTGAACAATCTGCTGAACAAAAAGCACTACGAAGGCCTGTACGGCGGCCACGCCACCTATGGCGCGCATCGCGGCGCGGAATTGACCCTCAGCCACAAGTTCTAAACCCCGTCGCCCCCGGCCCCGCCGGGGGCGTTTTCTCCAGGCAAGGCCAACCCGCCCGGCCGCTTTCACCGGAAATCGCCATGCTATTGCACATCCCCGAAGTTCTCACCGCCGAAGAACTGGCCCACGGCCGCGCCCTGCTGGAGCGCGCCGCCTGGGCCGACGGCCGCATCACCGCCGGCCAGCAATCCGCCCAGGTCAAACGCAATCTGCAGCTGCCGCAACACCTGCCGGAAGCGCGCGAGCTGCAAGCGCTGGTGGAGGCCGCCCTCAAGCGCAACGGGCTGTTCTTCTCGGCCGCCCTGCCCAAGAAGGTGTTTCCGCCGCTGTTCAACTGCTACCAGGGCGGCATGGATTTCGGCAATCACGTCGACAACGCGGTGCGCAGCGATCCCTTCGATCACGCCTGGGTCCGCACCGACGTGTCCTGCACGCTGTTTTTCACCGGCCCGGACGAATACGACGGCGGCGAGCTGGTGGTGGAAGACAGCTACGGCGCGCACCGCGTCAAGCTGCCGGCGGGCGACATGGTGCTCTACCCGTCCACCAGCCTGCACCGCGTGGAGCCGGTGACGCGCGGCGCGCGCATCGCCTCCTTCTTCTGGACGCAAAGCATGGTGCGCGACGACGCCAAGCGCAGCCTGCTGTTCGACATGGACATGGCCATCTCCAGCCTGCGCCGCGAGCACGGCGAAACCGAGGCGCTGATCAGCCTCACCGGCAACTATCACAACCTGCTGCGGATGTGGGCCGAGGTCTGAGCCCCGCGCGGCGACCATCGCCGCTTGCCTTGCGCGCAGGCGCATCTACAAAGGAATGGCGTGGCGCCGTTCCTTTTTTCTTGGCCAGCTCTTTCAATTCCCGCTTAAAAATGACGGCCGGCTAAATAAACCCTTGCCCCCATAGCAAGCATTGCCAGAAAATGACAGAAACATTGCCAGAAACAAGCGGAGAAACCCAATGCAAGCCACAAGGGCAACCGGTCAGCATGGCCGGGAAATCCTGCTGGAGCCCGATGAGCTGATCATCACCAAGACCGACCCCACCGGGCACATCACCTACGCCAATCGCGTCTTCATGCGCATCGCCGGCTACGCCGAGCACGAACTGCTGGGCAAGCCGCACAACCTGATCCGCCACCCCGACATGCCGCGCGGCGCTTACCGGCTGATGTGGCAAACGCTGCAAGCCGGACAGGAGTTCTTCGCCATCGTCAAGAACGCCGCCGCCAGCGGCGACTATTACTGGGTGCTGGCCAACGTGACGCCGGACTACGACGTCGGCGGCAAGCTGCAAGGCTATTATTCGGTGCGCCGCCCGCCCAGCCGCAAGGCCATCGCCGCCATCGAACCGGTTTACGCCGAAATGCGCCGCATCGAGGCGGCCAGCGGCAAAGCCGCCGCGCCGGACGCCTCGCGCGACTGGCTGCTGCAGCAGGTGGCCGCCATGGGACTCAGCTACCAGGCCTTCATCCTGCAACTGAACGCCGACGTGCTCAAAGCACAGGGGGTGACCGGATGAAACCGCTACGCAAAGCCAAGCCCTTCCTGCGCACCCAGCTGGGCTACCTGATCATCGCCTTCAACCTGCTGGTCGCGCTGTCCATCGTCGACGAGATCCTGTTCGCGCGCGCCGCCGCCTATGTCATCGATGGCCTGCTGCTGCTGACTTCGCTTGGCCTCTCCATCTGGCTGTGGCGCGGCAGCGGCCGCATATTCACCCTGCTCAACACCCTGACCAGCCAGCTGAGCTATGCCTGCAGCGGCGAATTGCACCACCGCGCCACCCGCACCCGCGACATGGGCGAAGTGGGCCTGGTGGCCTGGCAGCTCAACGACTTCCTCGATCTGGTGGAAACCTACTTCAAGGAAATCAACACCTGCTTCAAGGCGATCAGCGCCGGCGACTATCAGCGCCGGCCGCTCAGCCAGGGCCTGCCCGGCATCCTGTCCAGCTCGCTGGAAAACGTGGACAAGGCCATCCAGGCGATGGCCGACAACGACGGCTTCGTGCGCCGCAACCGGCTCGCCTCGCAACTGGCCGCGCTCAACAATCCGCACCTGCGCCAGGACCTCGCCGGCAGCCAGCGCGACCTGTCCGACATCAGCCAGGCGATGGACGACGTGGCCCGCATCACCGGCGACAACGCCAGCGGCGCGCGCGAAAGCCTGAGCAGCGCGCAGGAGCTGTCCGGACATCTGGACACCATCGCCGCCAGCGTCGCCGGCATGGACCAGGCCAGCCAGCTGCTGGCCAAGGAATGGCAAGGCATCGAAGGCTCGCTGGCCGACATTTCCGCCATCGCCGACCAGACCAATCTGCTGGCGCTCAACGCCGCCATCGAAGCGGCGCGCGCCGGCGAAATGGGCCGCGGCTTCGCCGTGGTGGCCGACGAGGTGCGCAAGCTGGCCGAACGCAGCAAGAGCACCGCCAATCAGGTGCAGGGCGTGCTGGAAACCCTGTCCGCCCGCATCGGCGACATGCGGGGCCAGGCTGGCGAAGCCGGCGCGGTGGCCGGCGGCGTGCAGGCATCGGTGGAGTCGTTCCGCCAGCGCTTCGCCAGCCTCGCGGAGCAATCGGACGAAGTGCTGCAGCAGGTCAATCGCGTGCATCGCAAATCGCAAACCTCGCTGCAGAAGATAGGCCACGTCATCCACAAGCAAAGCGCCTATCACGCCATCGAAGAGTCCCAGCCGCTCGACAGCCACGACGAGCTGCGCCTGTGGCTGGACGGCGACGGCGCGCGCATGTTCAGCGCCAGCCAGCTGCAGAGCCTGGCCGCCGGCCAGCAGGCGGTAAACGAGCATATCGCCGCCGCGCTCGAGCGGGTCCTCGCCGGCGGCGAGCTGGACGAGGATGAAATCGTCAACCAGATGCGAGCCGCCGAGCAGGCCAGCCAGAAGCTGCGCCGCGAGCTCGACGCGCCATAAGCGCTGCGCCCCGCGCCAGCGTTCTCTCCCGCCCGGCCGCCGGCCGGGTTTTTCATGCCCGCGGTCCAGCCAGCGACGCGGCGCCCGCCTTCTTCCTCCCCGTCCGGCAAACACGCTGGGCGCCCGCGTCTCACCCGCTCCCGAAGCGATTAACGCTCCCCCTGCCGCCGCCTTGCGGCGACTGGCCGTGCGACGGGCTCTGCCTGCGCAGACGCTTGGCCGCGCTCGCCGCCCCTGCTCGCCGCCGTCAACCGCGCGCGCCGCATCGCCCAGGCCGCGCACGCGCCGGCTCAGCCAAATCCAATAAAATTACGTATATAAAAGATGTATTTCGTTAAATAAATTACAAATCGAGCTTCCACTCTGTGATTGCGTAAATTTTGATCAGCCAACTTCGCCATCAAAATAGGTCAGTAAATTTGCCAAATCACCCCCCCTGATCCGCAGTTCGCAAAAAAGGCCGCCCGGAGGCGGCCTGGTCAGGCGTCGAGACGTCGCGATCAGAAGAAGCCGAGCTTGTCTTCGGCGTAGCTGACCAGCAGGTTCTTGGTCTGCTGGTAATGCTCCAGCATCATCTTGTGGGTTTCGCGGCCGATGCCGGACTGCTTGTAGCCGCCGAAGGCCGCGTGCGCCGGGTAGGCGTGGTAGCAGTTGGTCCACACCCGGCCGGCCTCGATGTGGCGGCCCATGAAGAAGGCGGTGTTGACGTTGCGGGTCCACACCCCCGCGCCCAGGCCGAACAGCGTGTCGTTGGCGATGGCCAGCGCCTCGTCCCGGTCCTGGAAGGTGGTCACCGACACCACCGGTCCGAAGATTTCCTCCTGGAAGATGCGCATCTTGTTATGGCCGTGGAACACCGTCGGCTGAATGTAGAAGCCGCCGGCCAGATCGCCGGAAAGCTCGGCGCGGCCGCCGCCGGCCAGCAGCGTCGCGCCTTCCTCGCGGCCCAGCGCCAGATAGCCCTGGATCTTGTCCATCTGCTCGCGCGACGCCTGCGCGCCTATCATCGTCGCCGGGTCCAGCGGATTGCCCTGCTTGATGGCGGCGACGCGCGCCAGCGCCTTCTCCATGAAGCGGTCGTAGATGGATTCGTGGATCAGCGCGCGGCTGGGGCAGGTGCAGACTTCGCCCTGGTTGAGCGCGAACATCACGAAGCCTTCGATGGCCTTGTCGAAGAAGGCGTCGTCCTTGGCGGCCACGTCGTCGAAGAAGATGTTGGGCGACTTGCCGCCCAGCTCCAGCGTCACCGGGATCAGGTTCTGGCTGGCGTACTGCATGATCAGCCGGCCGGTGCCGGTTTCGCCGGTGAAGGCGATCTTGGCGATGCGCTTGGAGCTGGCCAGAGGCTTGCCGGCCTCGACGCCGAAGCCGTTGACCACGTTGAGCACGCCGGGCGGCAGCAGATCGCCGATCAGCTCCATCAGCACCAGGATCGAGAGCGGCGTCTGCTCGGCCGGCTTGAGCACCACGCAATTGCCGGCGGCCAGCGCCGGGGCCAGCTTCCACGCCGCCATCAGGATGGGGAAGTTCCACGGGATGATCTGGCCGACCACGCCCAGCGGCTCGTGGAAGTGATAGGACACGGTGTTGGCGTCGATCTCGCCCAGGCTGCCTTCCTGCGCCCGCACGCAGGCGGCGAAGTAGCGGAAGTGGTCGATGGCCAGCGGGATGTCGGCGGCGCGGGTTTCGCGGATCGGCTTGCCGTTGTCCCAGGTTTCCACCGTGGCCAGCCGCTCCAGGTTCTGCTCCATGCGGTCGGCGATGCGGTTGAGCGCCAGCGCGCGCTCGGTCACCGGAGTGTGGCCCCAGGCGTGGCGCGCGGCGTGGGCCGCGTCCAGCGCCAGCTCCACGTCCTGCTCGTCCGAGCGCGGAATCTCGCACAAGACCTTGCCGGTGATCGGCGTGACGTTTTCGAAGTAGCGGCCGTTGACCGGCGGCACCCAGCGGCCGCCGATAAAGTTGGCGTAACGCGGCTTCAGGCCGAACGCGGGTTGCAATGAGCTCATGGCAGTCTCCTGTTATGTTGGTTGGCGTCGCGTGGACCAGGGCGACAGCGCAAGCAACGTGCCAGCTCGAACGCATCGTGCGGCGCAATACGCAAACCGGCCGCCAGCCGCCTGCCTTTGCGTTTTTCCTTCCCGCATCGCAGCATTTTTCGCGCGCGATCATACGCTTACATACTATTTCCCGCCGTGCATAATCAGAGCGATTTCCCTTCCGCGCTGTCGCATCACGGGACAGCTGTCGCGCCACACCCACGGAGACTGCGCATGAACACCAGCCACCGCCTGCCGCTCGCCGAAATCCGCCGCCGCTTCTTCGATGGCCAGCACCTGCCAAGCCAGGCCTTGCCGCCCGTCATCCTCCACTCCTGGCAGCGTTGCCGCAGCCTGGGCCTGACCGCCGCCGGCTTGCGCGGCGAAGCGCTGGCCGCCGGCCAGCTGGCGGAGCGGCGCGAAGCCAACCGCGACTGGCTGGCCGCGGCTCGCCTGCCGCTGGCCGGGCTGCTGCAACAGGTGGCGCAACAGGACCTGGTGCTGGTGGTGGCCGACCGCCACGGCCTGATTCTGGATGAACAGGGCGAGGCGGCCTATCTGCAACGGGTCGAGAAGCTGGCGCTGACGCCGGGGATGGACTGGAGCGAGGCGATGCGCGGCACCAACGCCATCGGCACCGCGCTGGCGGCGCAAGACAGCGTGCTGGTGCGCGGCGCCGAACATTATCTGGAGCGCAACCGGCGGCTGGCCTGCAGCGCCAGCCCCTTGTTCGGGCCGCAGGGCCAGACGCTGGGCGCGCTGGACATCTCCGGCTCGCCGCGCAAGCTGGGCCGTCCGCAGATGCTGGCGCTGCGCGCCGCCAGCCTCCAGATCGAACAACAGCTGTTCGAGCAAGCCAGCCAGCGCGCCTGGCTGTTCAGCCTGCACCGCGACGCCCGCCAGCTGGAGCAGCCGTCGGCGCTGCAGCTGGCCTTCGCCGAAGACGGCCGATTGCTGGCCGCCAACGCCGGCGGGCGCATGCTGGCCGGTCTGGAAAACGGCGCATGGCAGCCGCGGCATTTTGCCGCGCTGTTCGGCCAGAGCATGGAGCACTGGCTGCATCTTCACGGCTACGGCTGCGGCGTGCTGGAGATGGGCGCGCAGCGCTTCAGCGCCCGGCTGCGGCCGCCGCAAGCCAAGCCGGTCGCCGACATTCGCGCCCCCGCCGCCAGCGCGCCGCCGGCCGCGGCATCATCTCCGGCCAGCGCCGCTCTTGACGGCCTGCCCGCCGCGCTGCTGCCCACCGCGCTCAAGCTGCTGTCCGCCGACATTCCGGTGCTGCTCCTGGGCGAAACCGGCACCGGCAAGGAAAGGGTGGCGCAGGCGTTGCACCGCGCCAGCGCGCGCGCCGCCGCGCCGTTCGTCGCCGTCAATTGCGCGGCGATACCGGACGGGCTGGTGGAGGCCGAACTGTTCGGCTACGAGCAAGGCGCGTTCACCGGCGCCAGCCGCCAGGGCAGCAAGGGCCGGCTGCGCGAAGCGCACGGCGGCGTGCTGTTTCTGGACGAAATCGGCGACATGCCGCTGAGCCTGCAGGCGCGGCTGCTGCGGGTGCTGCAGGAAAGAGTGGTGACGCCGCTGGGCGGCGGCGGCAGCCACGCGATAGACGTGCGGCTGATCTGCGCCACCCACCGCGACTTGCCGGCGATGGTCGGGAGCGGCGCGTTCCGCGCCGACCTGTACTACCGGCTGTGCCACTATCCGCTGACCTTGCCGCCGCTGCGCCAGCGCGGCGACGTGGCGGTCGTCGCCCAGCGGATGCTGGACGACATGGGCGCCAGCCGGCGCGGCATCCGGCTCGCCCCGGCGCTGGCCCAGGCCCTGCGCCGCTACCACTGGCCCGGCAATATGCGCCAGCTGGCCAATCTGCTCGCCACGCTGCTGGCGCTGGCCGACGACGACGCCGAGCTGACGCCGGCGCAGCTGCCGGACCATCTGAAAAGGGAAATGGGCGCGGGCGAAGCCGACGACGCGCCGCCGGACGAACTGAGCGCGCTGCTGCGCCGCTTCGGCGGCAACGCCAGCGCCGCGGCGCGGGCGCTGGGAGTCAGCCGCTCCACGCTGTACCGGCGCTTGGCGCGGCGGGGCTAAGTCAGAAGCCGAAAGCCGCCAGCTCTTCGGCGCGCAGATGACGCCACTCGCCGGCCGGCAGATCCCCCAGCGCGATGGCGCCCAGGCTTTCGCGATGCAGGGCCTCCACGCGGTTGCTGGCCGCCGCCACCATGCGCTTGACCTGGTGGTACTTGCCTTCGGTGATGGTCAGCGAAATGGTGTGGGCGTCGATCTGCGTCACGCTGTCGGCGGCGAACTCGCGCGCCTCGTCGTTGAGGTAAACCCCGCTTTGCAGCTTGGCGATCAGCTCCGGCGTCGCCGCGTGCTTGAGCGTGACCCGATATACCTTGGGCACCAGCTTCTTCGGCGAACTCAAGGCGTGGATGAACTGTCCGTCATTGGAGAGCAGGATCAGACCGGTGGTGTCCACGTCGAGACGGCCCACCGCGCTGACATCCAGATTGGCGAACTGCTGCGGCAGCAAGCGGTAGATGCTGGGATGGCACTGCGGTTTGTGCGAGGTCTCGTAATTGGCCGGCTTGTGCAGCAGCAGGTACAGCGGACCGGTGACCAGGGGCCACGGCTCGCCGTCCACCGCCAGGCTGGCGATGTCGGCCAGCTCGTAATGGGCGCGATAGTTGTCCTCCACCTCGCCGTTGACTTCCACCAGCCCGTATTCGATCAGCTGGCGGCACTCCTTGCGGCCGCCAAAGCCTTGTTGTTGCAACAGTCGATATAGTTCCATGACGGGAATGTTAGCACGCGGCCGCCGCGCGCGCGGGTTTGCCGCCGACCGCGCCCATCTGCTACCACGCAAGAAACCTGCCGCTTCCGGGAGCCACGATGCCGTACCAGAAATTCGCGCTGCACAGCCTAGGCTGGCTGCATTATCAGCGCCAGCGCATCGGACGCGCCTGCCTGATCAGCTTGCTGCTGTTCGCCCCCGCCACCGCCATGACGCTGGGCGGGCTGCCCGCCGCCGTCTTCGTGTTCACGCTGGCCGCCAATTACAGCCTGCTGACGCTGATCATGGCCAAGCGGCTGCAGCCGCTGTCGGTGGCGGCCATTCCCGGCCTGTATCTGGCCGGGCGACTGGCCTGCGGCCATCCCTGGCTGATGCTGCTCCTGCTGGCCGCCGCCCTGCTGCTCATGGGCCTGGCCGCCCGCCGCGGCTTGCACAAGGGCGTGCAGTTCTGGGTGTTCTCGCTGCTGCTGGGCAATATGACGCCGCCGTCCACGCTGCCGCCCTGGCAGGAAGCCGGCTGGATGTGGCTGGGCTGCCTGTACGGCACCGCATTGTGCGGCTGGGGGCTGCGCGAGTGGTTGCGGGTGCTGCCCGGTGAGGCCGCGCCCGAGGCGCGGCGCTACGCCGGCCACCTGTTGCTGTGGGGTACGCTCGCCTGGCTGGCCGGCCTCTGGCTGCATAGCCCGCACGCCTGGTGGCTGCCGATCGCCGCGCTGGCCATTCTCGACCCCTTGCCGGAACGCATGCTGTGGCTGGCGCGCGAACGCGCCATCGGCACGCTGGCCGGCGCGCTGATCAGCGCCGGGCTGTTCTGGACGCTGACCGCGCTGCGCGCCGCGCCGGTGTGGCACGTGGCGGCGCTGTGCCTGCTGCAGATGCTGATGTTGATCACCATGCGCCACAGCTTCCGCGTTTTCATCGCCATGCTCACCGCGCTGGTGCTGTCGCTGCTGCCGGCGGCCCAGCTCGCCAGCGGCGCGCTGGAACGGGTGGCCGATACCCTGGCGGCGGGTCTGTTGCTGGCGGCGCTGGCCTGGCTGCTGCGCCACCGCCGCCGCGCCTAGCGCGCCTTGCGCGGACTCACTCCGGCCGCCGCCGGCCGCCGCGCCCGCGCGCAGCCGCCTTGGCCTCGCCGTCGGCGACGAAGCGTTCGGCCTGTGCCAGCGACGACAAGGGCGCGGCCACGCACACCCGGTCGCGCCCTTGCTGCTTTGCCTGGTACAGCGCGAGGTCGGCGGCGCGCACCACGCTGTCGGCGTCCTCGCCATGCAGCGGGCAGACGGCCAGGCCGATCGACAGCGTGACGCCTAGCGTCTGGCCTTCGGCCTGGATCGGCAGCTCGCGCACCGCCTGGCACAGCTGCTGCGCCTTGCCGTGGGCGGCGTCCAGCGACGCGCCCGGCAGCAGCACGAAGAACTCCTCGCCGCCGTAGCGGCAGACGATGTCGCCGCTGCGGAAGTGATCGCTGAAGTACGCGCCCAAAGCCCCCAGCACCCGATCGCCGCAGCGATGGCCGTAGGTGTCGTTGATGCGCTTGAAATGATCGGCGTCCACCATCAGCACCGCCACGTCGCGGTGCAGGGCCAGCATGTGGCTCAGCACCCGCGGCAGGATGTCGTCCAGATGGCGGCGGTTGAACAGCCCGGTGAGCGGATCGCGCAAGACCTGCTCGCGCAAGTCCTGTTGCAGGTGCTCGATCTCGTCGACCTTGCGTCGCAATACGGCGTTGGCCGCCTGCAGGCTATGTTCCAGCGCCTTGCGTTCGCTGATGTCGGTGATGCCGTTGATCACGTACCAGACCTTGTCGCTCTTGGCCACCGAGCAGGAAATCAAGGCCCAGAACTCGCGGCCGGCGGCGTCTTTGAGCCGCACCTCCTGGTCGCGCACGCCCAGCCCCTGGCGCAGCATGCCGGCCACCCGCTCCCGCTCTTGCGGGTCCACATAAAAATCCTGGACCCGCAACGCGCGCTCCGGACGCAATTTGGTTTGGAACAGGCGCTCGGCTCGGACGTTGGCGTAGATCAGCTCGCCGCCGGAGAGACGGTTCATCACCAGGGGAAACGGGGCGGCGTCGGCCAGCAAGCGCAAGCGGGCCTCGCTTTCCGCCAGCTGGTTGCCGCGCTCTCGCAGCAGGGCCTGCAACGCCGATCGCGACCGCCGCTCTCGCGCCAGCCAGCCTCCGCCGAGCAACAGCCCCACGCCCGATGCGCAGGCCAGCAGCAGCAGGCCGTCCGCCAGGCCGGCGGACCATGCCGCCAAACCGCCCGCGGTCCCTCCGCAGCCTATTTTGGCCGCCAGCCGCCAGCCGCGGCCTCGGATCGGGACGTCGATCCGCTCCGGCTCAGTCTCCACTCGCTCTCCATCCACGCTGTTGGCGGGCCGTCGCGTCGCGGCCCTGTTATGCCAATCAGGTTAGTAGAGGCCAAGCCGGCGCGCCGGATTTTTTCGCCGCGCTCATGCGGAAGGCGCCGCCTCGCCGCGCAAGGGTTGCCGCCCGGCGCGGGCGCGGGCCAGCATCTGGGACAAGTCGTCGTCTTCCGGCTGCAGAAGCGCCATGCCCATGCTCAGGCGGGCGCGCGCGCCGTCGGGCAAGCCGGCCAGACGATAGCTGTCGGCCAGCTGTGCGCCGATGCGCGCCAGCAGCTGGCTGGCCGTCTCCGGCTGCACGTCCGGCAGGATCGCGCTGAATTCGCACGCGTCCAGCCGGCCGACGATATCGCTGTCGCGGACCGATCGGCGCAAGGCCTGCCCCACCACCCTAAGCACCAGGCTGGACACCATCTGGCCGTACGTTTCGCGGATGCGCGGCATGTCGTCCAGCGACAGCAGCGCCGCCATCAGCGGCGCATGTTGCCGAAAGCTCAGCCGCATGAGCTTGCCGCCCACATCGAAAAACATTTGCCGGCTGTAAAGCCGGGTGATGCCGTCCGACACCGCCATCCGGTACATCCCGTCCTGCTCGCCCAGCGCGTCGGTGATATCGCGCGAAATCGCGGCGAAATGGCTGATGCCGCCGCTCTCGTCGCGCAGCGGCAGCAGCCGCAGTTCCACCCAGTACGGCGAGGCGGCGCGGTGATAATTCATCAGCTCCACGGTCAACTCGCGTCCGTCGGCCAGCGCCTCGTGGATCCGCGCCAGCGCGGCCGGGTCGGTCAGCGGGCCTTGCAGCAGGCGCGGCGTGGCCCCCAGCAGCTCTTCCGCCTCGTAGCCGCACAGCCGGCACATGGCCGCGTTGGCGTACACGATGCGCGGGCCCGGCAGGGACAGCGGTTCGGCTTCGGTGATCAGCACCGCGTCGTCGGCCTGATCGACGATGCGGAGAAACGCGTCTGGCGGCAAGGGCATGGCGGACGCTCGCAAAATGGAGAAGGGATGATGTTATTGATATCAGACTTGACCGCCGGATACCAAGGCCGCTTGCGCTTATCCCGCTGAATTGCCTGCCGATTCTTGAAATGACGCCTATCATGCGAAAAACGGCAGGGAGATGATGCGCATGCGCTATCGACCGCAACACAAGGCAGAAACCCGGCAACGCATCGTGGCCATGGCCGGGCTGCGTTTCCGCGCCGAGGGCGTGAACAGCGTCGGCATCGCCAATCTGATGGCCGACCTGGGCCTGACCCATGGCGGCTTCTACACGCACTTCGCCAACAAGGAGCAATTGGTGGCGGCCGCCTGCCAGCAGGCGATGCAGGAGATGGAGCTCCGCTGGCGCGAATACCTGGCCGAAGAGCGGAACGGTTCGGCGCTGGCGCGGCTGGCCGACGATTACCTCAGCCCGGCTCACCGCGACTTTCCCGATTCCGGCTGCGTCGCCGCGGCGCTGGGCGGAGAGCTGGCGCGCCAGAGCCGCGAAGTGCGCCGCGCCTTTTCCTGCGGGCTGCGCCAGCTGCTGGATACGCTCGGGGAGGCGCAAGCCGCCGACTCGGCGTTGCCCGCCTCCGCCAGCCTGGCGCTGATGGTGGGCGCGCTGCTGCTGGCGCGCGCGGTGGACGACGATGAATTGTCGGCGCGGTTGCTGCGCGAAGCGCGCCAGGCGCTGGACGGCAAGGCCGCGCCCGCGGCCTGAGCCGCCGGCTCAGGGTTTGCGGCCGGCTGCGAGGCAGGCGGCGCGGGTTTCGCTCAGCAGACGATCGAAATCGCCGCTGTCTTTCAGGATTTTCAACCCGCGATTGAAGCGCTCGGCCAGCTCCTGCCCGCGCGCGTGCTTGCGCCAGATCACCACGTGCAGCGGCGCGGCCCAGAACACCTTGTCCTGGGCTTCCAGTTGCGACGCCTGCGACGCCGGAAAGCGGCTGGCCAGCAGGTAGCGGCCCACTTCCTGCTCGATGGGAAACAGCGCGACGCGGCCGGCCAGCAACTTGCGCAGATTGGTCACATCGTCCGGGGCGCTGTCGGTCCTGAGCACGCCCTCGCGGTAGAGGCGGTCGAATTCGTCGGAATAGTAATTGCCGGTGGTCACCCCGATGGGCAGGCCCTTGAGATCGGCCAGCGCGTTCCAGTCATGGCGGCCATCCTTGCGCTGGAAAAACACCATGCGCGCGGACAGCACCGGCTGGGTGTACAGCAGGTCGCGCATCCGGTCCGGGCTGGGCGCCCAACCGAAGCTGCCGTCCACCAGGCCGTTGCGCGCCGATTGCAGCGCGCGGTTGTTGGGATAGTAGCGGTAGGCGACGTCCACGCCGCCGCGGGCGAAGGCTTCCTTGACCAGCCGCGACAGAATGCCGTCGTACGGCAGGCTCTGCCCCATGTAAGGCGGCCACTCCTGATTGGAGAGCGTGATCTTCAGGCGCGCCGCCGACAGCGGCGTCGCCCATAGCGAAGCCGCGGCCAACAGGCCGAGCCAACAGCGGCGGTATCTCATGTCTTGTCCCGATCTGCAAATGTCCGACGCGCTGCCGGTTTTTATCCTGTCAGCCTGGCGGCAGACAACGGCGGAGGCAGTCGCATCCCGAGCATAACCGCCGCCCCTTCCGGCTTCAATGCGAAAAAACCCGGCCAGAGGAGGCCGGGTTCGGAATCAGGTCGGGACGCCGCGAGCGATCAGGACGTCTTGGGCGCGCCGCCGCGACCGCGGCCGCTGCCGCCCTGGGGACGCGGGCCGCCCGGCGCTCGGGCCGGCGCGCCGCGATGGCCGTGGCCGGCCGGCTTGCTTTCGGTCTGGTGGCGCGGCTTGCCGTTATGCTGCTGGCGCGGCTGCCCGCTGCGAGCCTGGCCTTGGCCGCGCCCCTGGCCCTGGCCGCGGCCGCGCGCGCCGCCGCCCATCGGAATCGGCTCAGGCTTGACGTTGAGGTCGGCCTCGAAGCCCGGAATGGTAAAACGTTCGATGGACTGCTTGGTGAGCTTCTCGATATCCTTCAGGAAGCTGAATTCATCGACGCAGACCAGCGAAACCGCCTCGCCGGGACTGCCGGCGCGGCCGGTGCGGCCGATGCGGTGCACGTAGTCTTCCGGCACGTTGGGCAGCTCGAAGTTGACCACATGCGGCAGCTGATCGATGTCCAGACCGCGCGCGGCGATGTCGGTGGCCACCAGAACCTGCAATTCTCCGCTCTTGAAGTCAGCCAAAGCGCGGGTGCGCGCGTTCTGGCTCTTATTGCCATGGATGGCGGCGGCCGGGATGCCGATCTTGTCCAGCTTTTCGGCCAGGCGGTTGGCTCCGTGCTTGGTGCGGGTGAACACCAGCACCTGGAACCAGTTGCGCTCGCGGATGAGGTGGATCAACAGGTCGGTCTTCTTGTCGCGGTCCACCAGGTGTACCTTCTGGGTCACCAGCTCGTTGGTGGTGTTGCGGCGCGCCACTTCCACCAGCTTGGGGTTGTCCAGCAGGCGGTCGGCCAGCGACTTGATCTCGTCGGAGAAGGTGGCCGAGAACAGCAGGTTCTGGCGCTTGGCCGGCAACAGCGCCAGCACCTTCTTGATGTCGTGGATGAAGCCCATGTCCAGCATGCGGTCCGCTTCGTCCAGCACCAGGATTTCCACCGCCGACAGGTCGACGTTTTTCTGGCCGACGTGGTCCAGCAGGCGGCCCGGCGTCGCCACCAGGATATCCAGCGGACTGCGCAGCGCGCGGATTTGCGGATTGATGTTGACGCCGCCGAACATCACCATGGATTTGAGCGGCAGGTGCTTGCCGTACACGCGTACTGACTCTTCCACTTGGGCGGCCAGTTCGCGGGTCGGGGTCAACACCAGCGCGCGCGGCCGGCCGGCCTGGCGGCTGGGCGAGCGCATCAGCAGCTGCAGCAGCGGCAGCGTGAAGCCGGCGGTCTTGCCGGTGCCGGTCTGGGCGGCGGCCAGCAAGTCGCCGCCCTGCAGCACCTGCGGGATGGCCTGAGCCTGGATCGGGGTCGGCGTGGTATAGCCGGTATCGGCGACGGCACGCAGCAAGGGGTCTGCCAGACCGAGGTCGGCAAAGGTAAGTTCGGACATGTATGCTCCTGCGACGGCCTCTCGCAGAATGTGCGAACCAATCCAGGCTGACGGGAAAGAAGTTGAAAAGGACTGCCAACACCGGCCAGGGGAAAGGCCGGCAGCGCGCGGGATTGGTACTCGCGCGGGAAAGGGCAGCAGTGTACAGGCAATCGCTTATGATGGGAACTCGCAGCCGCAATCCGCGACTCTAAGCCGGACCCTGTTGGATTTTGAAGACTTTGCGGCACGGCGCGCGCGCCCGGCCGCAATACGATAACGCAGTTTCAGAGGACATGATATGCCCGTAGCCTTCTACAGGCAGGCAGGCTTGCTGATGTTGCTGCCGGCGCTGGCGCTGGCGGCGAAAGGGGGGCACTCCAATTTCGGCGGCAGAGCCTCCGATGCGCCGCCCAAGAACCCGCCGGCGGCGCAAGCCACCGATTTCAACTGCGACCAGCCCGCCAACACCGTGGAAAGCATGGTGTGCCAGGACGACGGCCTCACCCGCCTCGACAACCGGCTGGAAAAAGTCTACGCCCTGGCCCAGGGCCAGGCCGAGATGAGCCACAGCGGCGCGCTCAACAAACTGACGACGGAACAGAAACGCTGGGTCAAATCGCTGAAGGAATGCCTGAAGAACGAAGACCCGCACATGTGCCTGGGCGACGCCTACATCCTGCGCATCTCGCAACTGCAAGCCAGCTGGAGCCTGGCGCCGTCGCTGACGCCGCTGCGCTATCTGTGCAAGGGCGGCCAGACCATCCTGGCCACGTTCTATCGCACCCACCCGCCCACCGCCAAGCTGGAACGCGGCAACAGCCTGGTCATCGTGCACCAGGGCCTGAGCGGCAGCGGCGCGCGCTATCTGGGCCAGAACGTGGAATTCTGGATCAAGGGCCGCGAGGCCAGCGTCAACTGGCGCGGCGAATCGCTGGAGTGCACCAGCCAACCCGCGCCCTGAGATTTGCAGCGCGCCGGCCGCGCGTTAGAATCACGGCTATCCGCAAACCAGACGGCCTGCCCCGCGCAGGCCTTCGTTTTTGCTCCGCGCCGGCCGCAACCGGCGCCCACTACTGAATAAAGCGCAGCCATGGCCCTGACCGCCACCATCCATAAAGCCAACCTCACCCTGTCCGACATGGACCGCGGCTATTACGCCACCCACCAGCTGACGCTGGCGCAGCACCCCTCGGAAACCGTGGAGCGCATGATGCTGCGCCTGGCGGCCTTCGCGCTCAACGCCTCGGAAACGCTGGCCTTCACCCGCGGCCTGTGCGCCGACGACGAGCCCGAACTGTGGCAGAAGAACTACCGCGACGAAGTGGAGTTGTGGATAGACCTGGGCGAACCGGACGAGAAGCGGCTGAAAAAAGCCTGCAGCCGCGCGGAACACGTGCGGCTGTACAGCTACGGCGGCCGGGCCAGCGAAGTGTGGTGGCCGCAGATCGAAAGCAAGCTGTCGCGCCTAGACAAACTGGAAGTGTTCCGCGTCGAGCCGGCCACGCTGGCCCAGCTGGCCGGCCTGTGCCAGCGCAGCATGCAATTGAACGCCACCATCCAGGACGGCCAGCTGTGGCTGGCCGACGACAGTCACAGCGTGCTGGTGGAAGCCCAGCGCCTGAAGTAGGCGATCAGCCGCCGGCACCACTCTCGCCATGGCCAGGGGCGCTGCGGCAGGCCGCCGCGGCCGGATGCGGTCCGCACCCGCGCCAGTTGCCGCCGCTGGCGCAAGGTCTGGCCGTTGGCCAGCCTCTCGCGCCGGCAGGACAACCGGCTGAGAATCACCACGCCGCACGCCGCGTGCGTGGCCCGCCGCAACGGCGTCTTGATGGGCACCGCCATTCCCGCCTCCCGTCTCGCTCCAGCTGATCGAGCCGCCATGCTAGGGCGAGCGGAGTAAACTTTCGGCAAAATCGGCTGGCGCGCGAGTAAAAAAACGATAAATTTGTTTCACGTGAAACGCCTGCCGGGGCCAAACCGCAACCCTCACCGCCATGTCTGATCTCAAATACCTGAGCCATTACCCGCCCGCGCTGCTGCTGCAGGTGCGAACCTTGCTGGACGAAGGCCGCCTGGGCAGCTGGCTGCGGCAGAAGTACCCCGACCGCCACGACATCGCCACCGACAAGGCCTTGTACCAGTTCGTCGCCGACCTGAAACAACGCTATCTGAAAAACGCGCCGCTGCCGTCCAAGGTGCTGTACGACAACCGGCAGCATCCGCTGAAAGGCACGCTGGGCACCAACACCACGATTTCGCGTGTGCAGGGCGGCAAGCTCAAGAGCAAGAGCGAGATCCGCATCGCCGCCTTGTTCCGCGAACTGCCGCTGCCGTTTCTGGAAATGATCGTCGTCCACGAGCTTTCCCACCTCAAGGAAAAAGACCACGGCAAGGCGTTCTACCAGCTGTGCGTTCACATGTTGCCGGACTACCACCAGCTGGAATTCGATCTGCGCCTCTGGCTGACCTGGCGGGAAAGCCAACCGGACGATGATGCCTCCATTATCCCAAACGGAAATAAATAAACAATTTCATATTATTTTTCAGCATATTGAATCCCGGCTACAGTCAAGCCATTCCCATCGCCGGAACCTTGACCATGCCCGCTTCGTTCGACGATTTCGACCTGCTGATCCAGCCCGGCTGGAACGACTCCGGCCCCGAGCATTGGCAAAGCCACTGGCAGCGCGCGCTGGGCGCGCGGCGCGTGGAAAACCGCGACTGGCGCCAGCCGCGGCTGCTCGACTGGCTGCAAGGGCTGGAATGCGCGCTGGCGGCCTGCGACAAGCCGGCGCTGGTGGTGGCGCACAGCCTGGGCTGCATCGCCGTGGCGCACTACGCCCAGCGCCGGCCCGACGCCATCGCCGGCGCACTGTTGGTGGCGCCAGCCGACGTGGAGCGCGCCTTCGTGCCGCGCGAACTGATGGACTTCGCTCCGCTGCCGCGCCAGCCGCTGCCCTTTCCGGCCCGCATCGTGGCCAGCAGCAACGACCCCTTCTGCAAAACGGCGCGCGCGGCGCGCATGGCCGGCTACTGGCGCGCGCCGATCAGCTGGCTGCGCGACGCCGGCCATATCAACGTGGATTCCGGCCACAAGGAATGGCCGCAAGGCTGGCCGCTGCTGCAACAGTTGGCGGAACGCGCGCGCAGGCGATCGGCCGCCTGAATAGCGCCTTGGCGGCGGCATGGTCTAAACTATAATCTTCTGACCCGCCTCGAGGCTGCGATGGCCTTCCTTCGTTTCTGTCTCGCACTGTGCGCCCCCGCCGCAGCCCTGGCCGCCGCTCCCGCCAACCTGGGAATCACCGTAGGCGCGCTGGACAATCCCTTCTACCAGGCGCTGGTGCGCGGCGCGGTTCAGGCCGCCCGCGGCATCAATCCGGACGTGCAGATCACCTCGTTGTCCGCCAACTTCACCCTCAGCCTGCAAGCGCAGCAGATGCAGCAGCTGATCGAACAGAAAGTGGATCTGATCCTGCTGGGCGCGGTGGACAGCCAGGCCATCGCGCCCTGGGTGCGCAAGGCGCAGCAGGCCGGCATCAAGGTAGTGGCGGTGGACGTGGACGCGCCGGCCGTGGACGGCACGGTCAAGTCCGACAACCTGCAGGCCGGCGAAGTGGCCTGCCGCTATCTGGCCGACCAGTTGCGCGGGCGCGGCAGCCTGGTGATCCAGAGCGGGCCGCCGGTCAGCTCGGTAGCCGACCGCATCGCCGGCTGCCGCAAGGCGCTGGCCGCCTACCCCAGGCTGCGCGTCCTGAGCGACGACGGCGACGGTCAGGGTTCCAGCTGGGGCGGCCGCAAGCTGACCATGGAACAGTTGCAGCGCTATCCGAAGCTGGACGCCATCTTCACCATCAACGACCGCCAGGCTCTGGGCGCGGAGCAGGCCGCTCACAGCCTGCGCCGGCCCAACGTCCTGATCGCCAGCGTGGACGGCTCGCCCGATATCGAGCGCGCGCTGCGCCGTCCTGGCAGCATCGTCGCCTCCGCCTGCCAGCAGCCGGCGGCCATCGGCGCGGAGGCTGTGAAACTGGGCGCGCGGCTGCTGCGCGGCGAAGCGCCGGCCAGCCGCGTCGTCATCGTGCCGGTACAACTGGTAACACGGAAAAACCTGACCGGCTACCAGGGCTGGCTGGGCAACCCGCCGCCGGCAAACCCCGCCGGGAAGCCGCGCTAAGCGTTTGGCAAGCCGCCAAGGCCGCGCCGCGGCGGCGCGGCCGGGGTTTTGACCTATGACGATGGGGGTGTCACACTCCCCGATTCATACTCGTTCACTACCCAAAGGATTCGCCATGTTTGCTTCTCGTCCGCTCAAGGCCAGCCTCGCCGCCCTGCTGCTTACCCTGCCGCTGCTGGCGCACGCCGACGCGGCCCAGGATGCAGCCGTCAAAGAACTCGCCGTCACCCTGAACCTCAACAACATGCTGCCGGAACTGGCGCAACGCACCACCGCCAGCGCCATGCCGCTGCTGCAGGAATACCTGGTCAAGAACAAGATCAAGCTGAGCGAAGCGCAGCAGAAGAAGGCCCAGGCCGGCCTCAAGGGCTACGTCGATGGCGTGCAGAAGCAGGCCAATGATTACTTCGGCTCCGCCGCCGTCAAGCAGCAGTTCGAACAAACCGTGATCAAGAGCTACAGCGCCCAGTTCAACGCCGACGAGCTGAAGCAGATCAACGCCTTCTACAAGACGCCGGCCGGCCAGAAGCTGCTCAAGCAGCAGCCGCAAATCATCAACGCCATCGCCGGCGAAACCCTGAAGACAGCGGAAAAGACCCTGCTGCCCAAGATGCAGGCCGCCGCGGAAAGCTACGGCAAGACCATCAGCAAGAAATAAGCCGCCAGCGGCTTGGCGGCCCGCTCCCGGCGAGCCGCCGCCTTCCCGTCCGGCGTCCCTGCGCCCTTTCGCCGCGGGCCGGCTATAACTGAAATGTCGTCTGCCACTTTGGCCCAGGACCCATGCTCCGCTCCGCATTGTGCATCGCGATATTCGGCCTGTTGCCGGCGCAGCCCGCCGCCGCCGTCCAGGTGGTGACCATACTCGCCGATGACAATTACCCGCCCTATTCCTACGCCTGGCAAGGCCAGTCGGTGGGCATCTACAACACCATCCTGCGCGTGGCCTCGGCGCGCCTGCCCGATTACCAGATCGAACTGAAGCCGGTTCCTTACAAACGCGGCCTGGCGGAGCTCGAATCCGGCCGCTCGCTGGCCTTGTCGCCGCCGTATTACCGTCCGCGCGAACGCCCTTATATCGGCCTCTATTCGGTGCCCATTCTCAAGGAGCAGGTGGCGGCCTTCTGCCGCCCGGCGGCCATCAAGAAAGCCCACCCGCAATGGCCGGACGATTACCGCGGGCTGCGCTTCGGCAACAATCCGGGCTTCCGGCTGGGCGGCGCGGCGTTCTGGACTCATGTGGCGCGCGGCGACATCCAGGTGGAAGAAGCCGCCGACGCCCGCAGCAACCTGCTCAAGCTCTTGCACGGCCGCATCGACTGCTATCTGAACGACAAGCTGGCGATAGACTTTGAACTGGCGCGGCTGGAGCATCAGGGCGATTATCTGCCGGAAAGCGGCCATGCCCTGTTCCAGAGCGGCCCCATTTCCGAAGAAGCCGGCCACGTCGGCCTCACCAACCGCGACCGCGGCCGCTTTCCCTACAAGGCCGACTTCCTGCGGCAACTGAACGCGGCGCTGGAAGACATGCAACGCAACGGCACCATAGACCGCATCGTGGCCGCCGCCTTGCGCGCCGCCGCCAGGGGCAGCGCGCCGTGAAGCGGCGGCGATCGCTGGCGGCGTGGGCGGCGCTATGCCTGTGGAGCGGCCCGAACCTGGCCGAGCCCCTGACCGTCACCATCCTCGTCGACGACAGCTACCCGCCGTATTCCTACCGCGAGAACGACCAGGCAGCCGGCGTCTACAACGATATCCTGCGCGCGGCGTCGGATCGCCTGCCCGGCTACCGGATCGAGCTGAAGCCCATTCCGTGGAAACGCGGGCTGGCGGAACTGGAATCGGGCGAGGCGATGGCGTTGTCTCCGCCCTACTATCGCCCGCGCGACCGCCCCTTCATGCAGCCGTACTCGGTGCCCATGCTCAAGGAGCAGGTGGCGGCCTTTTGCCGCGCCGACGCGCTGCGCGCGCCGCGACGCAACTGGCCGGCCGACTATCTGGACCTGGCCTTCGGCATCAACGCCGGCTTTCGTCCCGGCGGCGACGCCTTCTGGCAGGCCGTGCGCCAGCGCCGGGTCAGGCTGGAAGAAGCCCCCAACGCCCGCGCCAATCTGCTCAAGCTGATCCACGGCCGCATCGACTGCTACCTCAACGACAAGCTGGCCATCGAACTGGAGCTGGCCGAACTGCAGCGTCGCGGCGACTACCAGCCGGACGGCCCGGACGCCATCCGCCAGGGCCCGGTGATTTCGGAGGAAAACGGCTACGTCGGTTTCAGCGCCCGCAGCCGCCTGCCCTATCAGGCCGACTTCGTCCGCCAGCTCAACGCCGCGCTCGTCGAGCTCAAGCGCAGCGGCAAGATAGACCAGATCGTCGCCCGCGCCCTGCGCCGGCCCGCGCCGCCCTGAGGCCGCGGCCGGTTTTGACAGCGCGCAAGCCGTGCGCTTAGCATGGAACGATCGCAGCTCACGAAAGCTCACATTGGAAAACCGCAAACTGGCGGTATTGATAGACGCCGACAACGCCCAGTCCTCGCTGATCGCCGAACTGTTGGCCGAAGTGGCCAAATACGGCACCGCCGTGGTCAAGCGCGCCTACGGCGACTGGACCACCACCCAGCTCAAGGGCTGGAAGGAAGTGCTGCATCAATACGCCATCTCGCCCATTCAGCAGTTCGCCTACACCAAGGGCAAGAACTCCACCGATTCGGCGCTGATCATCGACGCGATGGACCTGCTGTATACCGACAATTTCGACGGCTTCTGCCTGGTGTCGTCGGACAGCGATTTCACCCGGCTGGCCACCCGGCTGCGCGAAGGCGGCCTGACCGTGATCGGCCTGGGCGAACAATCCAAGACGCCGCGCCCCTTCATCGCCGCCTGCGACAAATTCGTGTTCACCGAAATCCTGCGCCCGCCCGCGCCGCCCAAGGCCAAGCCCGAACCGGCCGGCGACAAGCCCAAGGCCCGCGCCAGCCGCTCGCGCGCCAAGGCCGCGCCGCAGAAGGAGCGCCACCCGCTGCAGGACATGTTCACCTCGGCCATCGAGGCCGTCGCCCGCGAAAGCGGCTGGGCCGAACTGTCGGCGGTGGGCTCCTATCTCGCCAAGAACGACCCTTCTTTCGACCCGCGCAATTACGGCCACAGCCGCCTGAGCCAGATGGTGAAGAAGCTGGAGTTCCTGGCCGTGCAGGAGAGCCGCAACGGCTCCAAACTGCACTGCGAGATCCGGCTGAAGCCCGAAGGCGACGCGACCGCCGGCGAGCCGCCGCCGGCCGCGACGCCGCCCGTCGCCGAGGAGGCGAGCGAAGCGCCGCCGGCTCGCAAAAAGCGCAGTCCGCGCAAGAAAACGCCGCCGGCGCACTCTGCCTGAGCCGGCAGGCACGCCCTTTGCTCCGTAGCCCGTCATCCGGCGCGAAAACGCTTGGCGCGCCGGAAACGCCGCGGGCTGACCGGCTACGGCTTAATGACCAAGTCGCAAGGACACATCATGCACATCCGTGACGCCAACCTCGAAGACCTGGCCGCGATTCTCGACATCTACAACGAAGTCATCGCCACCACCACGGCCATCTACAACGACGATCCGCTCACCGCCGGCGAATTCGCCGTCTGGTTCCAGGACCGCACCGGCGCCGGCTACCCTATCCTGCTGGCCGAAGACGACGATGGCCGGGTGCTGGGGTTCTCCAGCTTCGGCGATTTCCGCGCCCGCCCGGGCTATCGCTTCACCGTCGAGCACAGCGTGCATCTGGCGCCGGAAGCCCGCGGCCAGGGCATAGGCACCGCTTTAGTGCAGGCGCTGATTCCGCGCGCGCGCGCCTTGGGCAAGCATACGATGCTGGGCGCGGTGGACGCCGACAACCACGGCTCGATCCGCTTCCATGAAAAACTGGGCTTCGCGCAAGTGGGCCGTCTGCCGCAGGTGGGCTTCAAGTTCGGCCGCTGGCTGGACCTGGTTTACCTGCAGCTGTTCATCGACGGCCCAAACTCCGCCGGACCCGCGCTCTAAGCCGACGGGCGGCCGGGTGCCGCCCGTTTTCATAGAGCGACCAGCCGCCCAGCAGCAGGCTGACCCGGGCGGCCAATAGCGCCGCCAGCGCCAGCGGCGCCAGCATCGCGCAAGCGCCGCTCATCTCCAGCATCATCGTCACCGCCAGCAGCGGCGCTTGCGCCGTCGCCGCCAGAAACGCAGCCATCCCCACCAGCGCCGCTCCGCTTGCCGGCATCGTCTCCGGCCAGACCGCATTGAGAAGCTGCGCGCCCAGCGCGCCGCAGGACGCGCCGGCGAACAGCATGGGCGTGAAGATGCCGCCCACCGCGCCGGAACCGCTGGTCGCCGCCGTCGCCAGCAGCTTGCAGGCCAGCAACACGGCCAGCAGCTGCCAGGCCGGCGGCGAGAGCAGCATCTGCGACACCGTGCTGTAGCCGTTGCCCCACATCTCCGGCCAGAACCAGGCCAGGCCGCCCACCACCGCCCCGCCCAGCGCCATCCGCCAGGGCAAGCTCCAGGGAATGCGGGCGAACGCGGCGCGCGTCCGGCTCATCAGCTTGATGAACACCGGCGCGAGCGCGCCCAGCGACAAAGCCAGCAGACAGTAGGCCAGCAAGGCCGGCCATGCCAGCGGCGGCAGCGGCGGGGTTCGATACAGGGGTTCCAAGCCCAGCAGCCGGCCCACGGTCAGGCTGGCGCACGACGAGGCCAGCAACAGGATGGGAAATTCGCGCCAGCGCAGGCGGCGGCGCACCACCTCGGCCGCGAACAGCGCGCCGGCCAAAGGCGCGTGATAGGCGGCGGCCCAGCCCGCCGCGACGCCGCAAGCCACCAGCAAGCGCCGGCGCGCCGCCGGCAGCGCGCGGCGGCGGGTCAGCAAGGAGGCGGCCAGCGCCGACAGCGACACCATCGCGCCCTCGCGGCCGATGGAGCCGCCGGACGCGACGGTGCAGAACGAGGACAGACTATTGATCAGCGTGTGGCGAAAGCCGAGGCGGCCGCTGCCCACCCGCACCGCTTCCAGATAATCGCCGCCGGTCTTGGCCAGCAGCCGGCGGCCATGCAGCAGGATCCAGCCGGCCAGCCAGCCGCCCAGCGCCGGGGCCAGGGCGCGTTGCCACGGCGTCAGTTGCCGGGCGACGCCGACCAGGCTGTGATCGGGGCTGCCCATGGCGGTTTCGGTCAGATGCAGCAAGCTCTGGAACAGCAACACCAGCAGCGCGCCGGCCACGCCAGAGAGCGCCGCCAGCGGCCAGTCCCGGCCTTGCAGCTTGCGCGACAGGGTGAGCGGCATATCGGCGACGGACGGCCTGCGCCGTCCGCGAAGAAGAATGGAGCGACCAAGCGTAGCAGATGCGCGCGGCGCGGAAAACGGAAAAGCGCCGCGGTTGCCCGCGACGCCTTCCTTGTTACTGCCACTGTCGTTATGCAGTGTTTTCTTGATATCGCTCTATTCTCACCCTTTGTACGACTCAGCGCACCTCTGCAACAATATCCTTACTGAACACTTTTTCGCAATACTTGCATTTCATTTTTGTGTCATGGCCGTGGGCTTTCACGTAGAAAAAGCTCTTCACCGGTTCGTTATGGCTGATGCAATTGGAATTGGGGCAGGCGAAAATGCCTTCGATGGTGTCCGGCAAGGCCAGCTTGTGCTTTTTCACCACTTCGAAGTTGTCGATCACGTTGACCGTGGCCTTGGGCGCGAACAGCGCCAGCTCGTTGGCCTGCTCCTCTGTCAGCGCCACGTTTTCCACCTTGATGATGTCCTTGCTGCCCATGTGGCGGCTGACCAGGTTGAGGCCGACGGTGACGCGCTCGCCGGTTTCGGTGAGCTTGAACAGGCGCAGGATCTTGACGCCCTGGCCGGCGGGAATGTGGTCGATGACGGTGCCTTGTTTCAGGGCTTCAACGGTGCGGGTGTATTGCATGATTTTTTTCCTTTCCAAGCCTGATTACACGGTCTCGTTCAGTACCAGCGACAGCAGCGCCTGACGCGCGTACACGCCGTTCTTGGCCTGCTCGAAGTAGTAAGCGTGCGGGGTGGCGTCCACGTCCACCTCGATTTCATCCACGCGCGGCAGCGGATGCAGCACCTTCATGCCGGGGCGGGCGTTTTTCAGCATGTCGGCGCGCAGCACGAACTTGCCCTGGATCTTCTTGAACTCGGCCTCGTCGAAGCGCTCGCGCTGCACACGGGTCATGTACAGCACGTCCACTTCCGGAATCACCGCTTCCAGGCTGTCCACCACCGTGTATTCGATGCCCTTCTCGTCCAGCTCCTCGCAGATGTAGTCCGGCATCGCCAGCTGCTCCGGCGCCACGAAGAAGAAGCGGGCATTGAACAGCGACAGCGCCTGGGTCA
Source organism: Xenophilus sp. AP218F (assembly GCA_002213445.1). Lineage (GTDB taxonomy): Bacteria > Pseudomonadota > Gammaproteobacteria > Burkholderiales > Chromobacteriaceae > Chromobacterium. The sequence goes on from NJIE01000025.1 coordinate 32,617, forward strand.
GCGAGTGCACGGTGCGGCCGTACTTGAGGTCGCCGGCGAAGGCGACGTTGAGGCGGTCGAGGCGGCCCTGGGTTTCGCGGATGGAGAACAGGTCGAGCAGCGTCTGGGTGGGGTGCTGGTTGGAGCCGTCGCCGCCGTTGATCACCGGCACGTCCGAGAATTCGCTGGCCAGTCGCGCCGCGCCTTCTTTGGGGTGGCGCATCACCACCGCGTCGGTGTACGAACCGATGATCTTCAGCGAGTCGGCCAGCGTCTCGCCCTTCTTGGCGCTGGTATTGCCGCCGTCGGCGAAGCCGATGATGGTGCCGCCCAGGCGCTGCACCGCGGTTTCGAACGACAACCGGGTGCGGGTGGACGGTTCGAAGAAGCAGCTGCCGATCAGCTTGCCCTTGAGCAGGTCGTCGCGCGGGTTCTGCTTCAGGCGACTGGCGGTCTCCACCACCAGTTCCAGTTCTTCGCGGCTGAAGTCAGGTATGGAGATGATGTGTTTCCGGTACAGTGGATTGGCCATGGTCGCTTTCCTTTGAGCTTTTGTGGATAAAAAAAAAGCCCCTGAAAAATCAGGAGCTTTTTTTAACGGAATCAATCGGTTCGGGAACGGCGACGCTTCGTTGCAACGGCAGATCGCCACCCCGGCGGGTGTCTTTCACTGCCTGAAAACTGCCTGTTGCGTACGTCATCTGCCTGCGATCCGAACAAAATTTCCGGATTCTAATCCGCTTGCCTCGCAAAATGTAAGGGCTTGGTCGCATTTTTACAAAAATGCGACACATAACCGTAAATTTTCACGCCGCGGCCCGAAGACGCGGCCAAACCCATCTCCGCCGCCCTTGAAAATGGCGGCAAAGCGGCTGATCCTTGATAAACGCGCATGGCGCTCTCCGGCCAGGCTGGCAATATTACACGCGCGGACGTTGCCGTTCGGAGTGCGGCGCTCCGGGTAAAAAGTATATAATCCCCGCCTTATTTGATAGCCTAACTTATTGATACCTTGCAACAATGATCAAGTGCATCGCCGTATCCGACCTCAGAGTAGGCATGTACATCCACGATCTGAATTGCGACTGGATGTCCCATCCCTTTCTGGTCAATCGCTTTCAGATCAGGAACGAGGACGAGATCGCCAAGATCGCCGATTCCGGCATCCACGAGGTGTACATCGACACCCGCAAGGGACTGGATCTGCCTTCCGCGCCCACCGCCGTCGAGGTGAAGAAGCAGCTGGAGCAGGAGCTGCGCGCCTTCGGCAGCAAGGAGCAGGCGCTGGTCCAGCATGTCGAGGCCGGCGCGGAGTTCGGCCGCGCCCAGCTGATCCACAACGAGGCCAACCTGATCGTGCGCGGCATCCTGCAGGACGCGCGGCTGGGCAAACAGGTGGAGCTGGAGATGGTGGAGCCGCAGGTGGAACGCCTGACCGGCTCCATCCTGCGCAACAACGGCGCTTTGCTGTCGCTGTGCCGGATCAAGGACAAGGACAACTATACCTTCCAGCACTCGGTCAGCGTCGGCGCGCTGATGGTGAGCTTCTGCAACGCGATGGGAATGAGCAAGGAAGTGATCCACCACGCCGGCATCGGCGGCATGCTGCACGACATCGGCAAGATGAAAGTGCCCGACGACATCCTCAACAAGCCGGGCAAGCTCACCGAGCAGGAGTTCCAGGTCATCAAGTGCCACGTGGTGGAAAGCAAGAAAATCTTGCTGGCCACCAAGGGCATCTCGGAAACGTCGGTGCAGGTGGCGGCGCAACACCACGAACGCCACGACGGCAGCGGCTACCCGGCCGGCCTCAAGGGCGATGAAATCTCGCAGCTGGGGCAGATGGCCGCCATCGTCGACGTCTACGACGCGCTGACTTCCGACCGCTGCTATCACAAGGGCATGCCGCCCACCGATGCGCTGCGCAAGATTTATGAATGGTCGCGCTTTCACTTCAACCCGCAGCTGGTGCAGGCCTTCATGCGCTGCATCGGCATTTATCCGATCGGCACGCTGGTGCGGCTGGAAAGCGGACGGCTGGGCGTGGTGGTGGAGCAGAACGAAAGCAACCTGATCACGCCCAAGGTCAAGGTGTTCTTCAGCACCAAGAGCAACGCCCACATCCCGCCGGAAATCGTCGATCTGGCCCGCGGCATGGGCTTTGGCGGCGGCGACAGAATCGTCAAGCACGAGTCGCCGGAGAAGTGGCAGATCGATCCGCTGCGCTTCCTGTAGCAGGGCGTATCCCGCAGGGGCGATACGCCGACAGACCCCGCCAGAACCGCCTGCCGCGGCCTGCGGCTTAGGCGGAACGCCCCTGCGGAGCTTCCGCCCTACCGGTAATCCCCCCACACCGTCTGGATGGCGCCGACCGCGGCCAGGGCCGCCGTTTCGGTGCGCAAGATGCGTGGGCCGAGCTTGAGCGGCGTCCAGCCGGCGGCCAGGCTGGCGCCCTCTTCGCGCGGCGAGAAGCCGCCCTCCGGACCCACCATCAGCCAACCGCGCGCCGGCTCGGCGGCGATGTCGGCCAGGCGCTGCGTGCCGCGCGGCGACAGGATCAGCCGCACCGCCTCGTCCCGGCTCTGGCGCAGCCATTGCTCCAGCGACACGATCGGCAAGACCTGCGGGATGAAGTTGCGGCCGCTCTGCTCGCAGGCGGAAATCACGATTTCCTGCCAGCGCGCCACCCGCTTGTCGGCGCGCTCGCCGGAAAGCTTGACCAGCGAACGCTCCGCCGCCAGCGGCTGGAACGCCGACACGCCCATCTCCACGCCTTTCTGCAGCGTGAATTCCATCTTGTCGCCGCCGGAAATCGCCTGCGCCAGGCCCAGCCACAGCGGGGTTTCACGTGAAACCTCGTCGAAGCGCTCGATCACGCACTGCGCGTCGCGCTTCATCACCGCTTCCAGCGTGGCCTGGTATTCGCCGCCCCGGCCGTTGAACAGGGTGATGCCGTCGCCGGCGTTCAGCCGCAGCACCTGCACATGGCGCACCACGCTGTCCGGCAAGGACAGGCTTTGCCCGGGAGCCAACTCCCCTTCGAAATAAAACCTTGGCATCATGTATTGAAAGTCGCTGTTGATAGCGGTATTTTGCTTGGTTTGCCATGCTTTCAGCAAACCCCTTTGAAACGGTCCGCCCGGCCGCGGCAGGAGAAACCCGATGCAGGTGCTCGAACAGGTGATGCAGGTCTTGCGCAACGTTGCCCGCGACGAGGTGATGCCGCGCTTCCTGCACGTCGGCAAAAGCCGCAAGGACGACGGCACGCTGTTCACCGAGGCCGACATGGCCTGCCAGCAGGCGCTTCAGCGCGAGCTGCCGGCCATCCTGCCGCACCCGGTGCTGGGCGAGGAAATGAGCAAGGAAGAACAGGACGCGCTGTGGGTGGCCAATCAGGCCGGGCTATGGGTGGTGGATCCGATAGACGGCACCACCAATTTCGTCAACGGCCTGCCCTACTTCGCCATTTCGGTGGGATTGATGGTGAACGGCAAGAGCGAGCTGGGGGTGATCTACAACCCGGTGTCGGACGAGATGTTCTATGCCCGCCGCGGCCTGGGCGCGTGGATGAACGGCCGCCGTCTGCCGCTCAAGTCCATCCACAACTGCATCGGCGACGCCATCGCCAGCATCGAGGTGAAATACCTGCGCTCGGCCAAGCTGGCCGCCCGCATCGGCAGCGTCGCGCCCTGCGGCAGCCAGCGCAATATGGGCTCCAGCACGCTGGACTGGTGTTTCCTGGCGGCGGGCCGCTACGATCTGTACCTGCACGGCGGCCAGCGGCTGTGGGACTACGCCGCCGGCGCGGTGATCCTGGAGGAGGCCGGCGGCAGGATCGCCAGCCTGGCTTGCGACGACTACTGGAGCGACGCGGTCTGGAAGCGCTCGGTCATCGCCGCCATCGACCCCGAGCTGTTCGTGCAGTGGCACCGCTGGGTGCGCGGCAACCAGTAAGCCGCCTTACTTCAGGCGGTTCCAGTTATGGATGGCTTCCTTCTTGTTGTCGGCCTGCGCGCCTATCGTATTGCAATTGCCCTTGTCGGGGTGGCGGCTGCACTGCACCCATAGCCGGCGGGAGCCGGCCTTGACGAGTTCGGCGGGCGCGCCGCATTTGGGACAGCGCTGCGGTTGCAAGGGGGTCGCTTCGGTCATGGCGTTTTCCAAAAATAAACGGGGCCCGTTCGGACCCCGCCTGATTACAGGCTGCGGCGCGTGCCGCCAGACTGAAGCTTAGCGTCTGCGCGCCGTCAGCGACAAGGCGTAGCCCTGCTGCCGCGCGAAGTCGGCGACGAACTGGCCCAGCAGCTTGTGGGTGTGCGTGGTGGGATGCAGGCTGTCCCAGAACACATAGCGGTCGGCGTCGGCGCACTCGGCGCGCGGCGTCTGCCTGGAGACGTAAGGCAGGCTGGCGTTGAGGGCGATGTTGAGGCAGGACTGGCTGACGTTGCCCACCTGGTATTTGCCGGGGTTGTCCAGCAGATCGTCGAACATGGCGTGGGTATCGAACAGGCGCAGCTTCAGGCCGGCGCCGTGCTTCTGCTGCAGCGTCGCCGCCAGTTGCGCCAGCTTGACGTTGTAGTCGTCCACCTGCCGGCTCAGCTGCGCGGCCTTGCCGCTGGCGGAGCCGGCCGGGGTGCGCGCCAGATTGGGCAGATTCAGCAACACGATGTTGCGGCCGCCGGCGGCGATCACCTTCTCCAGCGCCTGGGTCTGATCGGCGATCACCTGGTCGACGCTGCGGCCGTAATTGAGCAGGTCATTGCCGCCGATCAGCATCGTGAACAAGGTGTTTTCCGGACGATAAGCCGGCGCTTTCTGCATGTATTGCGCCCAGGAGTCCACTTCCTGCTTCAGGCCTGGCACCACCAGATGGCGATCGGCCGCCGCGCCGCCTATCGCCCAGTTGTACATCGGCAAGCCCAGATGGCCGGCCAGATACTCCACCCATACCGGGCCGTTGCTGAAACGGCCGACGTACCAGCTCTTGGCGGTCGGCAGCTTCCACTGCGACGCGCCGTACATGTTCTGGGTATCGGACAGGCTGTCGCCGAACACCACCAGCTTGTTGATGCCCGCGCCTTGCGCCGCGCTGTCCATGCTCCACACGGTGTGGTTGTACGACAGCGCGTTGTCGGCGGCCGCCACCAGCGCCAGCGGCTTGGCGATCTTCTGCCTGTTCAGCGTTTGCTGGCAGATGGAACGCAGCGCGTCCTGGCTCGTTTCGCTGTAGAACATGTTCTTCAACGCCGCCGCGCGGCCCGACCACCAGTAGCCGTTGAGGCGGTAGTAATCGCCGCTGCTCGGGTCCAGCGCCCAGACATAGCTGGTTTGCGGCTTGTTGGCCGCCGGGTCCAGCCGGTAATAGCAGCGCAGATAGGTGTAGGTGGCGCGGCCCTGAACCGGCGCGGCCTGCGGCGCGGCGCGCTGCACGCTGTCCTCGGGAAGCGGCGCGCCCGGCGCCGGCAAGACGTCGGCGGCCAGCGCCTGGCCGCCCCACAGGCACGCCGCCAGCGCGCTCGCCAAGATTCGTTGTTGCATGGTGTAGCCCTGTATTCGCGGAAATCGGAAACAGCTTTGGCCACGACATGCTCGGCAATTATGGCCGCTGTTTATATTATTCAGTTATTATTTAAAATAATTTACTGATTTTAAATCATACAAATGTTCGATTTGCGCGCGCAAGGCGTAAAAAAACCGTCGCCAAAAGCGACGGTTTTTGCATGGGATCAACAGCTTTCGTTTCAGACAGAAAGCGCCACCACTTTCAGCGGATGCTTGCCATCCATGCTGGGAAAGTCGGCGTCCGGTTCAATCCATTCCACGGCGCCCACTTCGCGGCCGGCTTTCAACGCGCTGCGCTTGAGCGATTCCAGCCAGGCCTCGCCGTCCACTTCTGCAACATTATTGCAACAGATCAGCGTGCCGCCCGGCGCGGTGGCCAGCAGCGCCGGCTTGAACAGCGCCTGATAGTCGTTGACCAGGTCCACCACGCCGAACGGGCTCTTGGAGTAGCGCGGCGGGTCGAGGAAAACCAGATCGAACTGGCGCGCTTCCAGTTTGGGGAAGGGCGGCATCTTTTTGCCGCGCACGCGCTCGGCCTGGCCGATGCCGGACAGCTGGCGCACGGCGGCGAACACGTCGCTGTGCAGGCAGCGCGGGCGGGTGGCCAGCAGATTGAGCTTGGCGTTGGCGCGGCCGACGCTGAGGCTGGATTCGGCGAAGTCGACGTTGAGCACGAAACTGGCGCCGCCCTTGGCCGCCGCCACGCCCACGCCGCAGGTGTAGGCGAACAGGTTGAGCACGCTCTTGCCGTCGGCCATCTGCTGCACGCGGCGGCGCGCGGCGCGCAGGTCCAGGAACAGCCATGGGTCCTGGCCGTCGTGACGGGCGCGGTAATGGAACTGCGCGCCGGTCTCGCGAATGGTGCAGCCGGCTTCGGCCACGGCCTGCTGTTCCAGCGTCAGCGCGTTGGCCACGCGCGAGTTGGCCCCGCTGCGGTCGTTGTACACCAGCGGCAGACCGGGCAGGTGTTGCTGGCAGAAGGCGCGGATTTCGGCCAGTTCGTCCTCGCTCAGCGACTGGTGAAAGCTTTGCGCCAGCAGCTGCTCGCCGTAGCGGTCCACCGTCAGGCCGGGCACGCCCTCCACGCTGCCGTGAAACAGGCGGTAACAGTCGGTATCTTCGGCTTGAAGGCGGGCAATCAGCTCGGCGCGCGCGGCGTACGCGCGGCTCAGGAGTTCGGTCAGGCTGGACATGGGGACTTTCACTAGCGGTTCGGTGGCCGGGCCGCCGCGCAAGCCGCGGCCGGGTAAAGCTGAATTGTAAGCGCTGCGCCGGCTGGCTCCAAGCCTTGCAAGCCGCCGGCGCCGGCTCATGTCAGCGCCGCTGGGCCGCGGCGGGCCGCGCCGCCCCTTGCGCGGCCAGGAAATCCGTCACCGCCTGGCCCAGCACTTGGTGGGTGCGCGTGGTCGGATGCAGGGTATCCCAGAAGACGAAACCGTCCGGATCGGCGCAGCTGGCGCGCGGCGACTGGCTTTGCAGATAGTTCAGCGCCGAATCGGCGTTCAGGTTGAGGCAGGACTGGCTGGTATTGCTGATCCGGTACGCCGCCGGGTTGTCCAGCACCTGGTTGAACAGCGCGTAGGTATCGAACACCCGCAGATTGAGCGCCGCGCCGTAGCGCGCCCGCAGGTCGGACGCCAGCGCGTCCAGCTGCCGGTTGTAATCGCGCACCTGCGCCGCCGCCTGCTCCGCCCCGCTCTTGAGCTGGTAGACCGGCGCGCGCGACACGTCGGGCAGCTTGAGCAGCAGGATGTTGCGGCCGCCGGCGTCGATCAGATCGGTCAGCGCCTGGCGCTGGCCGGCGATCACCTGAGCCACCGTGCTGTTGTAATTCACCAGATCGTTGCCGCCGATCAGCATGGTGAACAAGGTGGCGGCCGGGTTGTAATTGGGCGCCTGGCGCATGTACTGCCGCCAGGATTGCACCTGCTGCTGCACCCCGGGGATGACCAGCTTCTGGGTGGTGACCCCTGCGCCGCCTATCGCCCAGTTGTACAAGGGCAGGCCCAGCGCGCCGGCCAGATACTCCACCCACACCGGCCCGTTGCTGAAATGGCCCAGATACCAGCTGTTGCGGTTGGGCAGCGTCCACAGCGAGGCGTTGTAGACGTTCTGGTTATCCGACAGGCTGTCGCCGAAGGCGATGATCTTGTTGATGGCCCCGCCCTGCCCGGCCGCGTCGTTGCTCCAGACCGCGTAGTTGAACGACAGCGCGTTGTTGGCGGCGAACACCATGGCCGGCGGCTGGTTGACGCCCTTCTTGCGCAAGGTGCTCTGGCATACCGCGTTCAGGGCCGACTGGCTGGCGTCGCTGTAGAACATGTTCTGCCAGTCGGTGGCCGCGCTGGACCACCAGCGGCCGTTCAGGCGGTAGTAGTCGCCGCTGGACGGATCCAGGCCCCAGACGTAGTCGGTGGCCGGATGGGCGGCGTCGCCGACGCGGTAATAGCAACGCAGATAGGTGTAAGTGGCCGGTCCCGGCACCGCTTGCGCCTGCATTCTCGGCGCGGCCGACGCCGCCGGCCGCGCCAGCAGTTCCGCCTTGGAGAGCGGCCCGGACGACGACAAGACCTGGCTGTAACGCGGATCCGGCTGTTCCGGCGACGCGCCGGCCAGCGCCAGCGAGGACAAGGTCAGACTCAGGCACCACAAGATCGGCTTCATGACAGCTCCTGTTAGCATGGAGAAAATGCCGGCCAGCCGCCCCCGCGGCCGCCTGGCAGCCCGAATCTAACCCGGCGATGTGAAATCGCCGGGACAAGACGCCGCCTGACGGCCCTTCCGCCGCATTTCCGGATATGCCTGTAGCATTATCGCCAGCGCAGCATCATGTTGCGCCGCCATATTTCACCCTTTTGTCTTGGCGCGGCTATGCCATAGTGAAACATGCCTCGCGCCGCGGCCCAGCCGCTCCCGGCGCGCGGCCTCCTTCCACCCAACTTCGCAGCGAGGCCGCCATGCCCACCATGCAAGACCTGCTCAAAACCCTGTACACGATGGCCATGCTGGTAGAGGCCCGCGACGCCTACACCGGCGGCCACTTGTGGCGCGTCTCGCGCTACGCGCACGGTCTGGCCGCCGCGCTCGGCCTGCCGCAGGCGGAAGTGGAGCGCATCGCGCTGGGCGGTTTTTTGCACGACCTGGGCAAGATAGGCGTGCCGGACGCGGTGCTGAACAAGCCGGACAGGCTCAGCGACGAAGAATACGCGGTGATCAAAACCCATCCGCAAGTCGGCGCGGACCTGCTCTCCGGCCACCCGCTGGCCGAGCTGGTGCTGGACGCGGTGCTCAAGCATCACGAAACGCCGGATGGCCGCGGTTATCCGCAACAGCTCGCCGGCAAGGCCATTCCGCTGGCCGCGCGCATCGTCGGCATCGCCGACGCCTTCGACGCGATGACCAGCACCCGCCCCTACCGGCAAGGCATGCCGGTAGAGAAGGCGCTGGCCATCCTGCGCGACAATCTCGGCGGCCAGTTCGACGCCGAGCTGGGTCAGCGCTTCATCCAACTGGCCGAAGCCGGCGGCTTCGACCAGGTGCTGGGCCACAGCGAGCCGGGCATGCCGATGCAGCGTTGCGCCGGCTGCGGCCCCATCATCGCCCTGGAAGCCGGCGCGCGCGACGGCGACGAAATCTTCTGCCCGGCCTGCGCCACCGGCTACCGGGTGGCGCGCGAAGGACGCCGCTTCTCGCTCAAGCCCAGCGGCCGCAGCGACGCCGTCCGCGCCCGCCAGCCGCGCGCCAACCAGGCGCTGATCGAAGCCCTGCTGGCCGAGGCGGCCACCCTGCAAACGCGCAAGCGGCCGGGCCTGGTCGAGCTGCTGTTCGGCTGACCGCCATGCCGCGTCGTCATAAAAAACCGGATTGTCAAAACAATGTCATAAGCGTAGCGTGTCGGGGTTGTCGTTCTTCTTCCGTCAAAACAACAGCAACCATGCACACACTTCACCCCAAGCTTCAGGACTGGCTCTCCGGCTTCAACCACCAGACGGCGCAAAAGCTGGCCGCCGGCTACAAGGCCACCGCCATCGGCGCGCGCGAGGCGCTGGCCGACATCACCCGCCAGATGGTGGCCCCCGGCCCCGCGGTGGCCTGGGTCAACGAAGACCTGATCCCCGGCCGCGAATACAGCGTGCCGGTGCGCATTTACCACCCGCAGCCGGAGCAGGCGCTGCCGGTGCTGGTATTTTTCCACGGCGGCGGCCACGTCGCCGGCGGCGTCGGCGTCTACGACGGCATCTGCCGCCGGCTGGCGGCCGCCAGCCGCCACATCGTGGTTTCCGCCGAATACCGGCTGGCGCCGGAAAACCCTTATCCGGCGGGCCTGAAGGACGCCTTCGCCGTGGCCAAGGGCGTCTTTGGCGCGCTGGAAGCGCGCCGCCTGCCTTGCCGCAAACAGTTGTCTCTGGCAGGAGACTCCGCCGGCGGCGCGCTGTGCGCCAGCCTGGCCGGCAAGGCGCAGTACGACGCCTCGCTGGACATCGCCCGCCAGGTGCTGATCTATCCTTGCGTCGACTACACGCTGACCCTGCCGTCGATAGAAGAAAACGGCGAAGGCCATTTCCTGACCAAGGCGCGCACCGCCTGGTACTTCGACAGCTATTTCCAGCACGCCGAAGATCGCCGCCAGGCTTCGCCGCTGTACTGGGAATTCAGCGCGCGGCTGCCGGCCACCCTGGTGATCAGCGCCGGCTTCGACCCGTTGCGCGACGAGGCGCTGCGCTACGCGGACAAGCTGCGCGCAGCCGGCGTGGAAACCGAAAGCCTGCACTGGCCCGACATGCTGCATGCTTTCCTCAACATGGAAAGCCTGGCGCCGGACATCTGCGCCGAAACCTACCGCCGCATCGGCGAATTCCTCAATCGCGATTAGGCGCCGCAGGCCGGAGGGTTTTTGCCGCGCGGGGCAAGACAAAGGGGACGCCGCGGCGTCCCCTGTGCTTGGTCTGCGGCCAGCGCTTATTCCGCCGGGTAATTTTCCGGGCTGAAATAGCGCTCGATCAGTTCGATCAGGATATGCAGCAGCTTGATGTGCAGCTCCTGCACCCGGTCGGCGTAATGCCCGCCCGGCGTGTTGACGTAGACGTCGGCCAAGGGCTCGAGCTTGCTTGGCGCGCGGCCGGTGAAGATGACGACCGCGACCCCCATCTCGCGCGCCACTTCGGCGGCGCGGATCACGTTGCGGCTGTTGCCGCTGGTGCTGATGCCCAGCAGCACGTCGCCGGCGCGGGCGTGGCTTTCCAGATAGCGGGCGAAGATTTCGTCGTAGCCGAAATCGTTGGCCACGCAGCTGATGTGGCTGGCGTCGCTGATGGCGATGGCGGCCATGCCGCGGCGATTGTTGCGGTAGCGGCCGGTCAGCTCTTCGGCGAAGTGCATCGCGTCGCACATCGAGCCGCCGTTGCCGCAGGAAAACACCCGTCCGCCCGCCGCCAGACTGGCGATGATGGCGGCCGCGGCCTGTTCCACGGCGCTGAGCGCCGCGTCGTTGGCCAGCAGATTGTCCAGCGCGGCCTGCGCCTCGCTCAGGCTGGCGCGTATGTATTGTTTCATGAGTCAGTCTGTCCGTTAGTTGACCGCCGCGGCAAGGCAGCGGGGCGCAAAGGCGCAAGTTTACACCGCCCGCCGGGCTTTGGCCGCCGGCTTTCTCAGCCGATCTGCCGTCCGTACCACACCACCCGTCCCACCACCTCGAACTCGCCGGCGTTGCGGCTCAGATCGACGGTGAAGGTTTCGTACAGCGGGTTGGCGCTTCTGACTTGCAGCACGCCGCCGGGCAAGCGCTGCAGCTGCTTGACGAAGATGTCCTCGCCGATGCGGATCACGTACAAGCCCTCGCCCGGCATGCGCTCGGCGGTATGCACCAGGATGGTGTCGCGGTCTTCCAGCACCCCGCTCATGCTGTCGCCCTTGACGCTTATCACCGCCAGGTCCTGCGGCGCGGCGTTCAGGTAGTTCTTCACCCAGTAGCGGCGAAAGGCCATGTAGAACACCGGCTCCTCGCCCGCGGCGCTGGCACCGAAACCGGCCGAGGCCTTGAGGTTGTAGCGCGGAATGAAGCAGAACTCCTCGTGCACGTTGTCCGGCACGAAGGCGGCGTCTTCTGCCGGCGGCGCTTCCGGCCGGGGCGTCGCCGCGACCGGGGCGGGCGGCGCTTCGCCGCGCATCGGGCCGGAGCCGTACAGCAGCCACTCCAGCCGGCAGCCGCTCAACTCGGCGATCTTCTGCGCGGTGGCGCTGCGCGGCACGCCGCCGTGGTACCACATATTGGTGAAGGAACCCTTGTTGATTCCCATCCGCGCCGCCCAGGCGTAAGGCTTCTCCTCGCCGATCAGCTGCTCCAGCCGCTGGCGGAAATCCTGCTGTTGCTCACTGCTTTCCATATAGAACTCCATCAAGAAGCCATCCGCGCATTATCGCGCAAAGGCTCGTCGCCTGTCCGGCTGCTTTCGCGCCGCCCGGCGCGCCACTAGTGACATTTCGCGCGTTGCATAGTTCTATTTGTTGAACTAACATGGCAACACAAATGCATGATTAGTTCTATAAATTTTCACCCGCTGCTCGCCGCAACCAGGCCGGTCATCGCCACCAAGGTGAACCGCTCTAAATCAAAGGCTTATTGCATTTTAGAACAGCAAGTTCCAAATGCAATGCGAATTAGTACTGGAAAGTATTATAACTAATTTAGAACCAAATGTCTCGCCGGCGCGCCCGGCCCCACAGGAGTCCACTGCGATGAACCCTAGCAAGCCCCTCCCCGCCCTGCCGGCCACCATGCAACTGGTCGCCGAACTGATAGGCGTGCCGCGCACCTGGCAGCTGGTCAAGGCGCTAGGCGGCACCACCCTGCCCATCTCCAAGAACCAGAGCCGCGCCGGCCAGCTGCGCTACGGCGCGCTGTGCGAAGTGATAGGCGAAGACGCCGCCCGCCGCCTCACCCATCACTTCGGCGGCGACACCCTCTACATCCCGCGCTGCAGCCAGGCCCTGCGCCTGGCCCGCAACCAGCAGCTGCTGGCCGACTTCGACCAGATGCTGAGCGAAGGCCTGAGCGCCAACGAATCGGTCGGCGTGCTGGCCGTGCGCTACCACCTCAGCGACCGCATGGTCTGGCGGGTGCTGAAAACCCCGCCGGCCGACAGCGGCGTCCTGCACTGATTTTCCCCCGTCACCGGAGACGTCCATGGCCAGCCGCGCCCTTTCCGACCTGCACCCGCAACTTCAACCTCTGGCGGAAGCCTTCCTGCGCCGCAGCCGCGACGCCGGAGTGGAACCGCTGATCACCTGCACCTGGCGCTCCGCCGACGAGCAGAATGCCCTCTACGCGAAAGGCCGCAGCCAACCCGGCCCCATCGTCACCCACGCCCGCGCCGGCCAGTCGGCCCACAACGCGATGCGCTACGGCAACCCGGCCGCCCGCGCCTTCGACGTGGTGCCGCTGATCGCCGGCAAGCCGATGTGGGACGCCGATCATCCGCACTGGCAAATCATGGGCGCCATCGGCGTCGAACTGGGCCTGAACTGGTACGGCCGCCCCGACGCGCCGTTCCGCGAATTTCCGCACTTCGAACTGCCGCGCGAGGTGCTGTGATGCGCATCGCAGAGCTGTTCACCCGCCCCGGCAGCCGCCGTCTCAGCCACGCCCGGCTGTGGGCCAATGTCGCCTGCGCCGCCGCCACCTTGCTGTTCCTCGTCCAGGGGCTGCGGGGCGTCTTGCAAAGCGAAGTCTGGCTGATCTACCTCGGCAGCGTCGGCGGCTACTCCGCGGCGTTGCGGCTGATCGCCGCCTGGCGCGACCGGGGGCCGGCATGACGCCGGCGCTGCGGCTGGGGCTCTGGCTCGTGCCCGCCCTCGTCTCCGCGCCGCTGGCTTACTGGCAGGGAGAGCGCCGCGCGACGGAACGCTGCCAAACCCGGCTCGCCCAGCAACAAGACAGCCAGCGGCGCCAGGAAACGCAACGCGCGCAGGAGACGGCGCGGCGTTGGCAAGCCGCCTTGCGACAAGAACAAACGCTGCGCCGGCAACTGGAACAACGCGAAGGCGCGCTGCTGCGCCAACAGCGGCAGCTGGCCGACCGGCAACAGCAACTGCGACAAAGGATGGATCATGCCCTGCAACAAGACAGCCGCGCTTTTACCGGTCTTGGCCCTGACAGCCTGCGCCTCTACCGCCAGTTCCTCGGCTACCCCGCCGACGCCCTGCCCGCGTCCCAGCCCCTATCTGCTGGAAATGCCGGCCAAGCCCCTTCCCCCGCAACCGGGCTACCGCCCGCAGACCTACTGGCCCACGCCGCCGACTACGGCGCCTGGTGCCAACAGCTGGAACAGCGCCTGAGCGCGCTCTTCGCGCTGTACTCGCCGCAAGGAGAACACCATGACTGATTTTTTCGACCGCGCCAGCGAACTGGAAACCGCGTTTCGCGAACAGGCCATCGCCCGCCACTGCCGGACAATCGAACAAACCGGCTACAGCCACTGCGAGGACTGCGGCGACCCCATCGCGCCGGCCCGTCGCGCGGCGCTGCCCGGCTGCACCCGCTGCGTGATTTGCCAACAACTGGCCGAAGGCTGAAAGGGCGGTTTCACGTGGAACACGACAATCTGCTGGCCCTGGGCCGCATCGAAGGCAAGCTGGACATGATCGTCGCCCACCTCGCCAAGCAGGACAAAAAACTGGAAGAGCTGGACGGCCGGCTGCGCGACGTGGAAATCCAGGCCGCCAAGAGCGGCGCGCTGTCCGGCGCGGTCTCCGCGCTGCTGGTTACCCTGGCCGGCGAAATGCTCAAACGCCTGCTGCACTGAACTGTCTCATCCGGCCAGCCGCCCCGCGCCGCGGGAAAATGGCCGCCATCGAATCCCCTCCGCGCCGCCCACTGACATCGCTCAACTGAGCCGCCGCCGCCCTCCCGGCGACACTATGGGCCAAGCGCTTCTTCCCCCGAGGTATCCCATGTCTTTGCTCATCCCGCTGCAAACCGCCATCGCCGACCGCCTGCAACAGGGCCTGGGCCGCATGGTGCGCGAAGTGGCCGCCGACCTGGACGAAACCGCCGTCTGCGGCCTGGAGCTGGATCACGGCGGCTGCCGCAGCCGCCTGACGCCGGGCCGCGCCGCGCCGGTCCTGCACCCGCAAGCGCTGGCGCGTTTGCCGGCGGTATGGACCGTGGCCGGCGGCATCGTCGCCAGCCGCCCGGCCGGCAACCAGCGCCAGCGTTACAAGACCGAGGCCCGCTTCACCGTGCTGGCCGGCGACCGCCTGCACGCCGACGCCGGCTACCCCGGCGCCGGCGTCTGGGCCCTGGTCTACGCGGTGCGCCGCCTGCTCAGCGCCCAGGACTTCGGCCTGCCGGTCGCGCCCTTGCTGCCGGAACAGGTTCGTCCGCTGGGCCAGGCCGAACGCGACGGTGAGCCGTGGAGCCTGATGGCCTGCGATTTCTCCAGCCACTGGCTGGAGGACGCGCTGGACAACGGCCGCTGGCCCAGCCCGCAAGGCGAGGCCGACCCGGACGCCCTGTTCGCCCGCTTCGGCGGCCGGCTGGACGGACCGCAACCTGAGTGGCTGCGCACCCGGCTCGACTACGCCTTCCCCGCCGACGCCGCCTTCCCCGCCGACGCCGCCGTCCGCGCCCAGGACGCCGCGCAGCGCGCCAAGCCGCGCTGATCCCCCGCTTCACCCCCGCTTCACCCCCGCTTCACCCCCGCCGCGCCGCCCGGCGCGGCATCCCTCCCGCAACTTCCTCATCCAGGAGCCCATCGCATATGGCTAGCCCCAACATCAGCTTCGACCAGATTCCGGCCTCGATCCGCAAGCCGGGCAAGTACTTCGAGTTCAACACCAAACTGGCGGTGCGCACCCTGCCGGGCAACCCGCAGCGCGTGCTGCTGATCGGCCAGCGTCTGGCCAGCGGCGCCCAGCCGGCGCTCGCCGCGCTGGACGTGTTCAGCGACGAACAGGCCGCCCAGGCCTTCGGCCGCGGCTCTTACGCCCATCTGTTCGCCCGCGCCGCCATCAACGCCAACCCCTATCTGCAACTGACCGTGATCGGCGTCGACGATGCCGACAGCGCCGCCGCGGCGTCCGGCTCCATCGCCTTCAGCGGCCCGGCCAGCGGCGGCGGCACGCTCAGCCTGTTCATCGGCGCGACGCGCGTCGACGTGGCCGTCAACGCCGGCGACGACGCCGCCAAGGTGGCCTCCGCCGCCAAGGCCGCCCTCGACAAGCAGGCTGACCTGCCCGTCGTGGCCGCGGTCGCCAAGGAAACGCTGACCCTCGTCGCCCGCCACAAGGGCGCGCAGGGCAACGCCATCGTCCTCAAGGCGCAGGAGCAGATCGCCGGCCTGGGCGTGACCGTGGCCGCGATGAAGGGCGGCGCAGGCGACCCGGACATCGCCGCCGCCTTGCAGGCCGTGGTCAGCGGCGGCCACCAGGTCGTGGTCAACCCGTTCAACAACGACGCCGCCTACACCGCGCTGCGCAACCATCTGGACTTCGTCTCCGGGCCGCTGGAGCAGCGCGGCGCCATTGGCGTGGTCGGCCTCACCGGCAGCCTGGCCGAAGCGGGCGCCAGCGCCGCCAAGCTGGCCAGCGGCCGCGTCAGCGCCGCCTGGTATCGCGGCTCCGCCAAGCTGCCGGGCGAGCTGGCCGCCGCCTACGCCGCCGTGATCGCCAGCGAGGAAGACCCGGCCCGCCCGCTCAACACCCTGGAACTGAAGGGCATCGACGTGGTGGAGCTGGCGCAGCGCAGCAGCCGCACCGAGCAGGAAAACGCCCTCAACAGCGGCGTCGCCCCGCTGGAAGTGGGCCCCGGCGAGCGGGTGCAGATCGTGCGCGCCATCAGCAGCTACACCAAGGACGCCCAGGGCGTGGACGACCCGGCGCTGCTGGACATCACCACCATCCGCACCCTGGACTACGTCCGCCGCGCTTGCCGCGAGCGCATCGCGCTGCGCTTCCCGCGCGAGAAGCTGTCCGACCGCACCCCGGCCAAGGTCCGCTCCGAGCTGCTGGACGTGCTCTACAAGCTGGAAGAACTGGAAATCATCGAACAGGTGGACGCCAACAAGGACGCGCTGATCGTCGAGCGCGACCTGCAGGACGTCAACCGCCTGGACGCCAAGATTCCGGTGGACGTGGTCAACGGCCTGCACGTATTCGCCGGCCGCATCGACCTGCTGCTGTAACGCCCCTCAGCCCCTCCGCCGCGCCGGCCGTCCTGGCCGGCGGGCCCCCCATCCCCCTGAATCGAAAAGGAATCTCTCATGGCTTTGAAAGAATACGCAGGCGCCATCGTTCTGGAAGTGAACGGCCAGGAAATCGACGTGATCGACCTCAACGTCAGCAGCAAGACCGGCCGCAAGCTGGTGAAAACCATGAACGCCAGCGGCCGCGCCAAGGGCTTCGCCCGCGGCATCTCGGAATACGAGCTGGCGGTCACCGTCTCCATCCCGCTGTCCGGCGAACTGGACTGGGAGGCGATCGAAGGCGCCAAGCTGACCGAATACCCGATGGCCCCGGGCGGCAAGCGCGTCAGCTATCTGGACTGCTTCACGCTGGAAGTGGGCGAGAAGTACGGCGTGGACAACGAGGCGCGCCGCGACATCAAGCTGCTGTCGCTGCGCAAGGTAGCGGAATAACTCCGCTAGGTTGTTAACCCGTGCTGCCTGCGCGTTTGCCAGGCAGCACGCTTCGACAGGCAGGCTGCGATGACTAAAAAGACTCTCCAGGCACGGAACGGCAAGGCAAATGCGGGATTCGATCTCGTCCAGCATGCCTTGTCTTTCCAGGGGAAGGAGAAAATCACCGGTTTAACCGACGCCCAAACTCGCGCCTACGCTTCCGCAGTCATGCGGAAAGAAAGCGCCGGCAAGGTTAACAGCGACAACCAGCGGGGATACTACGGCCAGTACCAGTTCGGCGCGGAAGCGCTGGTGGAAACGGGGCTGATCGACCGGGAGAAATACAACGCCGCAATCGCCTCGGTCAAAAAGAAATACGGCGAAAACTGGCGCAAACAATGGTATGCGAAGGATGCCGGCCTGCATGCCAAATTTCTGGAAGACGAGTCCAACTGGAAAATTTCCGGCGGTTTGACGCGCTACCTCGACGATAAAGCCCTGCAAGACGCCAAGTTCGTCGAATTCACCAACAAGCAGATCCAGCAAGGCATCAAGCTGAAAGCCATCGGCGCAGACGCTTCCGCGGAAAGAATCGCCGCTTTCGCAGGCGCGGCGCACTTGAAAGGCGTGGGCGGCGCCAACGCCCTTTTCAAGCATCATCGAGAAACACGCGATGGCAACGGCACCTCGACCGCCGAGTACGCCCAGATCGCCCAACAATCCATCAACGATCTGGCCCCGCAAGTGGCGCGGGCCATGCAGGACGGCCCGTCCTCCGCTCAATCTGTGCCCGCTGCGCCGCCCCCCGCATCCAGCGCGCCAGCCTCGCGTGCCGCTCTTGCCGCCAAAACGCACGATCCCGCCGGCGACGCCAGGCCGGCGGCGGCCACCACAACCGCAAGCGCGGCCTTGCCCAAGCATCCGCGCCCCGCGCTGGATGGGCAGGCGATTTTGAATCAAAGGCGACGCTTCGACGGCTACAAGTACCGCTACGGCGGCAACGGCCAGCAAGACGCCAAGGGCGTCAGGCGCATCGACTGCTCCCATCTGGTCAATCAGGCGCTGACCGGCGCGGGCTACGCCATCCCTTACCAGACCACCGCAGAAATGGGCGGCTCCAAGTACTACGAGGAAATCGCCCCCAAGGACGTCAAGCCCGGCGACATCGCGCTCTGGCGCGGCGACAAGAACCACACCGGCATCGTCGAGGCCTACGACGCCAAAACCGGCAAAGGCGATTTCTTCGGCGCGCAAAACAAAAAGGGCGCGTCCAGCGCCAAGCTGGGCAAGGGCTCATGGTGGGGCCAGCCGCAGAAATTCCTGCGCCCCAGGGCCGAATATCTGCAATCCGTGCCGGCGACAAGCCGCGCCGAGGCCGCCGGACAAGCGCCCGCGCCCGCTCAAGCCATGGCCAGCGGCGACACCGTGCGCAAGCTGCTGAAAACCGAAGGCGCCACCCGCGTCTACCAGATGGCCGACGGCGCGGTGCAAACCCGCGAGGGCGGCACCGTCGCCTGGCGCAACAACAATCCGGGCAACCTGAAGTTCGGCTACGCCGGCAGCCGCGACAAAACCGACCACAGCAAGCGCAGCAAGGCCCGGGCGCTGGCCGACGCGCGAAAACGCTACCAGGGCGTGGTCGATCTGGACCAGTGGGGCAACGCCATCTTCGCCAACGAGGCCGCCGGCCGCGCGGCCAAGGCGCAGTTGTTGAGCAAACGGCACGGCGGCAAAACCATAGAGCAGATGCTGCCCAAGTACGCGGTATCCGACTACTCGGGCAAGGCCGACCACGCCCGCTACGCGGCCGGCATCCATAAGCTGGCGGCCAGCCGCGGCCTGGATCTGCGCGGCAAGAAAATCCAGGATCTGAATCCGGCCGAATTCGAAGCCTTGCTGGACGGCATGAAGAAAGTGGAAGGCTTCAAAGCCGGCAAGACCAGCGTCAGCCGCCCGGCCGCCGCCGAACCGGCCGCGCCGCCGCCGGCCGACCCGGCGCCCTCGCCAACCGTCCCCGCCGCGAAGAAGCCCGTCGCCCAGACGCGTCCCCCGGCCGCCGCGCCCGCCGGCCAGGCCAAGGCGAAACCCAAGCCGGCCGCCGGCGAGGAGAGCGCGGGCCGGGGCGGGGAAGCGACGCTCGCCGCCCTCATCGGCCAGCTCGGCGCGGCGCTCGCCCAGCTCAACAGCCAGCTTGCGCAACCCATCCAGATCCGCGTCGACGTGCAGAACGGCAATATCGTCGCCGCCGTCAACGCCGCCAACAGCCAACAACACAGGAGGAACTGATGCTCAGCCTCAACGCCTTCGCCGGCCTTGCCGCCGGCCCGGTCGCCGACGCCAGCTTCCGCGGCGTGCGTTTCGATTGCCTGAAAAGCGTCGACAGCGCCGAGCGCGATCAGGCGCAGTACGAATATCCGTATCTGGACGGCGCCGACATCGAAGATCTGGGCCGCAAGGCCCGCAAGGTGGCGCTCAGCGCCATGTTCTGGGGCGCGGACTACCCGCAGCGGCTGCGCGCCTTCATCGCCGCGCTGGACGCGCCGGGGCCGGGAGAATTGATCCACCCGGTTTTCGGCAGCATGGCGCGCGCCCAGGTATGCGGCTACCAGATCCAGCACGACGCCGACGCGCCCGATTCCTGCACCGTCGAGGTCAGCTGGGTGGAAGCCACCCCGGGCAACCCTTTCTTCGCCAACCGCTCGCCGCTGTCGCAATGCGAGAGCGTGCTCGCCGGCAGCGCCAGGCTGCGCCAGCAGGCCGGCGCGATCTTCGCCAGGGCGCAAGAGCTGGCGGCGGCCAGCCAGGGGGCGCTGGCGCGGCTGGGCGCCTTGCGCCAGCAACTGACCGCCACCGTGACCCAGCTCTCCGGCATGGCGCGGCAGACAGTCGCCATCGCCAACGATCTGCTGGCCGCGCCGCACGCCTTCGTCGCCGAGGTCAACCGGCTGGTGGACGACATCGCCGACTGGCGCTTCGACGCGCGCCTGTCGGTGGGCATCGCCGTCGGCGGCGCGCCCAAAACGGCGCAACCGTCGCCGCGGCCGACGCTGGCGGACTGGAACGCGCTGCGCCGCCGGCTGGACAAGCTGCCCGACCGCGTCCGGCAGAGCATCGCGCCCGGCGGGCCGACGCTGGCGCTCGCCGTCTGGAGCAGCGACCAGCAGCGCATCGACGCCCTGCTGCAACTGTCCGCCGCCAGCCGCCTGACCCGCGCCGCCGCCTCGCTGTTCGCCGCCGAAAGCGAGCAAGCCTCGCTCACCCCGCCGGCGCTGGAGCAGGTGGCTGGCGATGCGCGCGCCGCGCTGCAAACCGCGCTGGATGCGGCGCGGGAAGGCTTGGCCGAGGACGCCTACCCGCTGACGCAGACGCTGCGCGAGCTGGGCCTGCAAGTGCAGGAAAGCGCCGCCGCGCTGATCGCCCGCCGCCCGCCGCTGCTCACCCGCCCCGCGCCCGCCGCCTGCAGCCTGCGCCAGCTGGCGCAGCTGTGGTACGGCGACAGCGACCGCGCCGCGGAGCTGCTGCGCCTCAACCCGCAGCTGATCCACCCCAACCACCTCAGCGCAGGAACCCCCATCCATGGCTACGCCCGCTAAACACCAGGTCAGCCTGCTGATCGCCGGCCGCGAGCACGGCGACTGGACCCACTACGTCATCGACTCCGACCTCGCCCTGGCCGCCGACGCCTGGCAGCTGACGCTGGGCCTGCCTGGCGGCGCGGCGCCGCCCGAGGTTGCCCCCGGCGCGCCGGTGCAAGTCCGGGTGGACGGCGAAACCGTGCTGCAAGGCCGCGTCGACGAGGCGCGCCATAGCGTGGAGCCGGGCCGGCACCAGCTGGCGCTGTCCGGCCGGGACCTGGCCGGCATCCTGCTGGACGCCAGCGCGCCGCTGTTGTCGGCCAAGGCCATGACGCTGGCCGACGTGCTGGACACCGTGGTGCGGCCGCTGGGCGTGGCGCGCATCCGCGTCGATCCCCGGGCCGGCGGCCAGATCGACAAGATCAGCGTCGATCCCGGCGCCAGCGCCTGGGACGTGCTGACCCGCGCCGCCGCCGCCAACGGGCTGACCGCCTGGTTCGACCCGGACGGCACGCTGACGGTGGGCGGCCCCGACTACAGCCAACCGGTGGCCGCCCAGCTGACGCTGCGCCGCGACGGCCGCGGCAACAACGTGCTCAGCCTCAGCGAAACCCGCTCCCACGCGCCGCGCTATTCCGAGTTGACGCTGCTGGGCCAGGCCCACGGCCAGGCGCTGACGCCCGGCCGCCACCAGCTCAGCCACCGCGCCGCGGACCCGGGGCTGGACTACCACAAGCCGCGCATCGTGGTGGAGCCGGACGCCGCCAGCCTGGCCGAACTCTCCGCCCGCGCCGACAAGCTGCTGGCCGACGCGCGGCTGGCCGGCTACACCCTGCACGCCAGCGTGGCCGGCCACCACCACAGCGGCGGCCGGCTATGGACGCCGGGACAGAGGATAGCGGTGCGCAGCGAGCCGCACGGCGTGGACGGCGTGTTCTTCCTGATGGCCCGCGCCTTCGAAGGCGGCCGCGGCGTCGGCGCCGTCACCCGGCTGACGCTGAAGGAAGACCGCTGCTGGATACCGGCGGCCGCCGCCGCCCCAAGCGAAAGGAACCCCCATGTGGCATGAAGTGGACCAACGCATCCGCCGCGCGCTCAACGAGGCGCGGCAAGGCTTCCGCGCCGTCATCACCCGCGTGGACAGCGCCGGCGGCGTGCAAACCGCCCAGGCCGACGCGCTGGCCGGCGAACAACTGCAAGACACCGAGCTGTTCCAGCATTACGGCTACACCTCCAACCCGCCGCCGGGCAGCATGGCCATGGTGCTGCCGCTGGGCGGCCGCAGCAGCCACAGCGTGGTGCTGGCCACCGAGCACGGCAGCTACCGGCTGCAAGCGCTGCAACCCGGCGAAGTCGCGCTGTACAGCGACGAAGGCAGCAAGATCGTGCTCAAACGCGGCAAGATCATCGCGGTCAGCTGCGACACCTTCCAGCTGGATTGCCAGCGGCTGCAGGTCAACGCCAGCAGCCAGGCCAGCTTCTCCACCCCGCTGCTGCAAACCAGCCAGCAACTGGTGGCCGAGGGCCGGATCAGCGGCAACGGCGGGCTGGCCATCCAGGGCGGCGGCGGCGCGCAAGTGCGCGGCGACGTCGTCGTGGCCGGCGACGTGACGGCCGACGGCAAAAGCCTGCGAAATCACACCCACAACGGCGACTCCGGCGGCGTCACCAGCCCGCCGCGCTGAATTTCGCCTCGCGCCTCCCCACCCGGTCACTGACCGCCTTCCCCTGCCGCCAGGCCTCCCCAACCCGGACAATCGATATGGACCCGCTACTCGACCCCGCCACCGGCGACTACGCCGGCCCCGCCACCGACACCCTGGCCAACGCCGTCTACCTGCGGCTGATGACGCCGCTGGGCGGCTGGTGGGCAGACCCTTCCCTCGGCTCGCGCCTGCACCTGCTGGCTCGCAGCAAGCACACCAGCCGCGTCGACCTGCTCGCCTGCCAATACGCCGAGCAGGCGCTCTCGCCGCTGCTTGCCGACGGCCGCGCCCGAAGCGTGGACGTCAGCGCCCGCCGCCAGGGCAAGGGCCGCCTGCTGCTCTCCGTCGCCGTCGTCGAAAGCGGCGGCCGGCAACGCCATTTCCAACATCAAGTGAGGATAGCCTGATGCCCCTCTTCACCCCCGACTTCAACGAGATTCGCCAGACGCTGCTGCGCGATTTGCAAAACCTGCGCGCCGACGCCGACGTCGGCCCGGACAGCGATTACTTCGTGCGCGCCAGCTCGGTGGCCTGCGCGGTGGAAGGCCTGTACCAGCACCAGAGCTGGATCGCGCGCCAGATTTTCCCCGACACCGCCGACCGCGATTACCTGGAACAGCACGCCCGCATCCGCGGCCTGACGCGCAAACCGGCGGTGGCGGCGCGCGGCCGGCTGCGGCTGAGCGGCAACGCCGGCGCGCAAAGCCCGCTGCCGCTGCAACTGCGCATCGGCGAGCAGCTGTACGCCACCCCGGCGCAAGACGAAAACGGCCAGCCGCTGCGCATCGCGCTCGACGCCCAAGGCGCGGCCGTGGTGCCGCTGCGCGCCGCCGCGCCGGGCGCGGCCGGCAATCTGCCCGGAGAAACCGCGGCCGAGCTGATGCAGGCGCCGGCCGGCCTCTCCAGCCGCGCCGCGGTGCTGGACATGTCCGGCGGCGCGGACGAAGAGGACGACGCCGCGCTGCTGGAGCGGCTGCTGGACCTGATCCGCCGCCCGCCGGCCGGCGGCAACCGCCACGACTACCGCCGCTGGGCGCTGGAAGTGCCGGGCGTGCACGCCGCCTACGTCTACCCGCTGCGGCGCGAACCGGGCACCGTGGACGTGGTGATCACCGCCAAGAACGCGCTGCCCGGACAGGACTTGATCCGCCAGGTGCAGGCGCGCATCGACGAATTGCGCCCGGTCACCGCCAGCAACAGCCTGGTGCTGGCCCCCACCGAGCGAGCGGTGGACGTCGTCGCCGCGCTCAGCCTGGACGGCGTCGGCCCGGCCGCCTTCCAGCCGCAGCTGGAAGCGGCGCTGGCCGGCTTCTTCGCCGGGCTGGCCCCTGGCGAAAGGCTGGTGCGCAGCCGGCTGGAAGCGCTGATCTCCGACCTGCCCGGCGTGGTGGACCGCCAGCTGATTTCGCCCGCCGCCAACGTCGAACCGGCCAACGACAAGGACAAGGTGGAATGGCTGCGGCTGGGCAAGGTCTCGACAAGGGGGCTGGCATGACCCCGCAAACCCCTTATCGCCAGTTGCTGGCCCAATTGCTGCCGCCGGACAGCTATCAGCCCGGCCAACCGCGGCTGGCGGCGGAACTGGCCGGCGAAGGCGCGGCGCTGGACCGCGCCGAACAGCAGGCAGGGCAGCTGGCCGGCGCGACGACCCCGCTGCGCGCGGAAGCCTTGCTGCCGGAGTGGGAGCGGGTTTGCGGCCTCTCCCCCGCGCCCGACGCCACCTACCAGCAACGCCAGCAGGCGGTGCTGGCCAAGCTGGCTGAAACCGGCGGCCTGTCCATCCCCTATTTCCAGCGCCTGGCCCAGGGCATGGGCTACCACATCGCCATCAGCGAACCGCAACCGTTCCGCGCCGGCCTCAATCGCGTCGGCGATCAGCTGTGGCGCAAGGAAGTGCGCTGGGTCTGGCAAGTCACCGTCTATGGCGACAAAGTCCGCCCCTACCGTTTCCGCGCCGGCCAATCGCTGGCCGGCGAGCGGCTCACCGCCTTCGGCGACCCGATGCTGGAAGAGCTGTTCCAGGACCTGAAGCCGGCGCACACCTTCGTCTACTTCGCCTACCGTCCGGCGCCCGACGCCTGACACTCCCTCCCTCCACCCGCAAGGACACGTCATGCAAGACACGCTCAAACCCGTCCCCACGCCCGACAACCTGTTTCACGACGGCAACCCCGCCAGCGGCGAGCTTGGCACCATCGTCGGCGCCGACTGGCTGAACAACGCCCAGTCCGCCATCCAGAGCGCTCAACAAGAGCTGCTGACGGTGCTGAAAGACAGCGGCCAGGCCGCCGATCCCAAGCGCCAGGACCAGCTGCTGCAGGCGATCCGGAAAATCGCCTGGGGCGGCAACGCCAAACCCGCCACGCTGGCCGGCTACGGCATCGCCGACGGCCTGACCCTGCGCCCGCAGCTGGGCGACAAGGCGGACCTGAACGCCATCGTCGACGACGGGCTGTATCACAACCGCCTGAACGCCAGCGCGGCAAACGGAGCCAACTATCCACAGCCACGCGCCGGCTTGCTGTTCGTCTATTCCGACGACAGCATGGTCTACCAGCAGTACCAGTGCTATGACGACGCCGGCTGCTGGTATCGCTGCCGCTACAACGGCAACTGGCAGCCCTGGAGCAAGCTGGCCGACGCCGCCACCACGCTGGCCGGTTATGGCATTACCGACGCCCAGCCGCTCAACAACAACCTCACCGCGCTCGCGAATCTCAACACCACCGGTCTGGTGGTGGATACCGGCCCCGGCACAGCGGCCACTCGCGCCATCGTCGCCGGACAAGGCGTCACCGTCAGCAACGGCGACGGCAAGGCCGGCAATCCCGCCATCGCGCTGGCCAACAGCGGCGCAGCGGCAGGCACCTACGGCATGGTGACGGTGGACGCGATGGGCCGGGTGACGGCGGGCCGGCAGATGCAGCCGGCTGACGTGCCGGGGCTGGACTGGTCCAAGATCACGTCCGGCACGCCGACCACGCTGGCGGGGTATGGGATTTCGGATGCTACGCCGCTGGATGCAGCTGGCCGCGCGACAGCACAGACATTCCGGGCGGCAAAAGGCTTCCCGGCGACAGATAATGCTGCTGTCGGATTTGCATTTGGCCCGGACGGCGATACTGGACTTTTTGCCGACTACACAGGATCGAATCCTGTGACCGGAACCCGTACGCTGTGTCTCAAGATAGATACGAAAGATGTTTTCATCGCAGATCGAACGGGTGGGGCGTGGATTACGGGGTATGGCTGGTTGCATGAGAAGTTCGCAGGTATCGACGCCGCCCCGCCCGGCAAAGTTTCGCACTTCGCAATGACCGCCCCTCCCGCCGGCTGGGTGAAATGCGACGGCGCGCTGTTGTCCCGCGCAGCCTACCCCGCGCTGTTTGCCGCCATCGGCACCACCTTCGGCGCGGGCGACGGCAAAACGACGTTCGGCGTGCCGGACCTGCGCGGCGAGTTTGTGCGGGGGTGGGATGATGGCCGCGGAGTCGATACCGGCCGTGCCGCTGGTTCATGGCAGCGCGGTTCTCAGTTCATTTTTGACGATGGCGATAATGTTGGAGTCCCAACAATGGGGAAAGTGGCCGCGGCAAATTACACTGCAGGCAGTCAGAGCCCGTCTGAAACGTGGGATGGGTATGACGGCGGCGGTCTTGCATTTATGGCGAACGCGTCAGTTTTCAAATACAACTCCGACATGGGGGCGGCAGCAGCTAAGCATGCCCGCCCCCGCAACGTCGCACTGCTCGCCTGCATCAAAATCTGACGGAGACCATCATGACCGAACTCGAACAAAAAACCGTCTATTGCTACAGCGCAGCGACCGGCGAGTACGCCGGCGAGACTACGGCGATGCGCTCACCGCTGGACGAAGCCGAGGTATACCTGATCCCCGCCTGGGCGGCCGACGCCGCGCCGCCGGCAGCCGGCAAGCGCGAGGCCGCCGTGTTCCGCGCCGACGACGGCAGCGTGCCGAGCCACTGCCTGAATGGCGGGCGCTGGCAGACCGTGCCGGACTGGCGCGGCGTGGCACTGTGGAACAAAGCCAGCGCGCAGTCGGTAACGGCGCAGCTGGGCGACACCCCGGACAGCCTCGCCGCCACCGAGCTGGAACCGCCGCCGTTCGGCGTGTGGAAGGGCAAAGGCTGGGTGGTGGACAAAGCCGCGCAGCTGGCTGCGCAAACCGCCGCGGCCGAGGCCGATATCGCCGCGCGCCGCGCCCAGGCCGACGCCGCTATTGTGCCGTTGCAGGATGCCGTCGATCTGGCGATGGCCACGCCGGCCGAGGCCGAGCTGCTGGCCGCGTGGCGGCGTTACCGGGTAGAACTCTCCCGCCTGCCGCAACGCGCCAGCTGGCCGCAATTGGCCGCAGCCGACTGGCCGCAGCAACCGGCCTGACCCTCCCGGTTTTACCTGAAACCCTCCCGCCGCGCGCCTTGCGCGGTTTTTCTCAAGCCCGGTTTTCTCCGTCAGTACTGACAACCGTCGCCTAAGCCCTCCACCCGCCCGCGTTCACAATCCTGTTCATTGTCAGCAAGGACATCCGTCATCGGCCATGCGCCGATCTTTCATCAGTCAGGAGACGCAGGCATGCAGGACACGCTCAAACCCATCGCCAGCCCGGACAACCTGTTCCACGACGGCAACCCGTACAGCGGGGAGCTGGGCACCGTGGTGACGTCCGAGTGGCTCAACAACGCCCAATCCGCCATCCAGAGCGCGCAGCAGGAAGTGTTGTCGGTGCTGAAAGACAGCGGCCAGACGCCAGACCCGAAACGCCAGGACCAGCTGCTGCAGGCAGTAAAGAAGATCGCCTGGAACGGCAGCGCCAGACCCTCCACGCTGGCCGGCTACGGCATTACCGACGCCCAGCCGCTCAACAACAACCTCAGCGCGCTGGCCAACCTCGCCACCACCGGCCTGGTGGTGGATACCGGCCCCGGCACAGCGGTCACTCGCGCCATTGTCGCCGGACAAGGCGTCACCGTCAGCAACGGCGACGGCAAGGCCGGCAACCCAACCATCGCGCTGGCCAACAGCGGCGCGGCGGCGGGCACTTACGGCATGGTGACGGTGGACGCGATGGGCCGGGTGACGGCGGGCCGGCAGATGCAAGCAGCTGACGTGCCGGGGCTGGACTGGTCCAAGATCACGTCCGGCACGCCGACGACGCTGGCGGGGTATGGGATTTCGGATGCCGTTGCCGCCGCCGATCTCGCCGCGCGCGGGCTGTTTGGGTCTGCTCAAAACATAGGATCAGGATCTTGTGTCGACTTTCGCTCAAACGGTTTGTATCACGTCAGCGAAACCGCGAGTGACAGGCCGATGAACAGCAATGGCATGCTGCTGGTCAACTTCTTAAACGAAAAGTGGGGCTCGCTTACATACTACGCATGGGGTGGCCAGACGTTTGAAGCGCGAAAAGAAAACGGGGCGTGGAAGTCGTGGCGGCGGCTCTCTGACACCGACGCCGTCACCGCCGCCGCCCCGCCCGGCAAAGTTTCGCACTTCGCAATGACCGTCCCTCCCGCCAGCTGGGTGAAATGCGACGGCGCGCTGTTGTCCCGCGCTGCTTATCCCGCGCTGTTTGCCGCCATCGGCACCACCTTCGGCGCGGGCGACGGCAAAACCACGTTCGGCGTGCCGGACCTGCGCGGCGAGTTTGTGCGGGGGTGGGATGATAGCCGGGGAATTGATGTAGGCCGATCATTTGGCAGTGGGCAGTCTGACGAAATCAAGTCGCACAGACACAATCTCTGGGGAGATGCCGTAATGTCATTCAGCGGGTCTGGGCGCCTACCAACAGTCGCCGAAGCTGCGTTTGAATCGTGGGTTCAGACTGAGGTTGCTGGCGGCGCGGAAACCCGCCCGCGCAACGTCGCACTGCTCGCCTGCATCAAAATCTGACGGAGACCATCATGACCGAAATCGAACAAAAAACCGTCTACTGCTACAGCGCAGCGACCGGCGAGTACGCCGGCGAAACCACGGCCATGCGCTCACCGCTGGATGCCGACGAGGTGTACCTGATCCCGGCCTGGGCCTCGGACGTCGCGCCGCCGGCCGCCGGCGAGCGCGAGACCGCCGTGTTCCGCGCCGATGACGGCAGCGTGCCCAGCCACTGCCTGAACGGCGGACGCTGGCAGACCGTGCCGGACTGGCGCGGTGTGGCACTGTGGAGCAAAACCACCGCGCAGCCGGTAACGGCCCAGCTGGGCGATACGCCGGACAGCCTCGCCGCCACCGAGCTGGAACCGCCGCCGTTCGGCGTGTGGAAGGGCAAAGGCTGGGTGGTGGACAAAGCCGCGCAGCTGGCCGCGCAAACCGCCGCGGCCGAGGCCGATATCGCCGCGCGCCGCGCCCAGGCCGACGCCGCCATTGTGCCGCTGCAGGATGCTGTTGACCTAGCCATGGCCACGCCGGCCGAGGCCGAGCTGCTGGCCGCGTGGCGGCGCTACCGGGTGGCGCTCTCCCGTTTGCCGCAACGCGCCGGCTGGCCGCAGCTGGCCGCATCCGACTGGCCGCCGCAACCGGCCTGACCCGCCCGGTTTCACGTGAAACCCATCCGCGCCGCACTGCGGCGCGGTTTTCGTTGTGCCCCGCGCCGTCAAGGCTGCAGGTGAATCTCCACCCTCTCCTTGCCCTTGCCGACGTTGCGTCTTTTCAGCGCGATGCGTCCCACCTCGCCGCTGCGCCGCAGATGGGTGCCGCCGCACGGCACGCGGGCGAAGCCCGGCAGTTCCCAGTAACGGCGTTCGGCGGCAGGGTCGGAAAAAGCGCTGACAATGGACAGATCGGCGTCCACCCAGCGTTGCGCCTCGGCGGCGATGGCAGCCAGCTGCGGGGTGATCGCCTCGGGCAGGGCAAAGTCTATGCGCGCCTTGTCCTCCGCGATGTGCGCGCCGATTTTCTCCGCCTCGGGAAAACGGCGGCAGATCACTTCCAGCACCAGTTCCGCGGCGAAATGCAGCCGCATCAGCCGGTAACGGCGCGGCCAGTCTATCGCCACCGTCGCCGCGTCGCCGGCGGCCAGGCCGTGGTCCGCGTCCAGCGTGTAGACGATGTCCAGGCCCTGCTTTTCCGCCAAGCGCACCGGGCGGCCGGCGATCGTGCCGCTGTCGCTCTCCTGGCCGCCGGAGAAGGCGTAGAAGACGGTGTCGAGCAGCCAGACGCGCGCGCCCTCGACGCGGCTGACGCGGGTGGCCAGCTCGGTCTGGTAGGGATCGGCCCAGAAGCGCTTGCCCCTCATGTCCGTTCCTCCTCGCCTCGCAGGCGCTGGTAGACCCCGGACTCCAGCCGCTCCATCAAACGTTCCGGCCGCGACAGGCCGCCGAAGCCGAATTGCGCGTACAAGCCATGCGCGTCGGCGGTGGCCAGCAGCATGCGCCGCAGGTTTTGCAGCGCGGGATGCGCCAGCACCGCCACCAGCAGCCGCTTGGACACGCCCTGCCCGCGCCAGGCGGGCAGCACGAACACGTCGGCCAGATAGGCGAAGGTGGCCTGGTCGCTGATGACGCGGGCGAAGCCGATTTGCGCGCCGTCCGCTGCGTAAGCGCCAAAGCACAGCGAGTGGCTCAGCGAGCGCTCGAACACTTCGCGCGGCAGGCCGGCGGCCCAGTACGACTCCTCGCTCAGATAGCGGTAGATCGTCTCGCGATCCAGCCGCGCCGGATCGGCGTCTATCGTCGGTTCCACGGCAGGCTCCCGCCAGAAGGAAAGCGCCCAGCGTAAACCGCGCGCCGCCATCCGGCAAGCCAGCGGCATGATCGGAAATAGAATCTGGCTTCATGGCGCTGATTTTGCGCATGAAATTGCGCGAAATGGGCCATCAAGCCGTTGCCATCAAGAGTAAAAACTCGCAGGATTATGCTTTTGTCCATCCGTCGGCCCGCCATGAAACACCTGCTCCTGCTGCGCAAACTATTGCTGTCGCTGCTTTTCCTCATCCTCGCGTTGTGGCTGATCGGCAGCTTCGGCCACAGGCCGCAGCTGGTGACGCTGGCCGAGTACCTGGGCGACGCGCTGGTGATGGCCGGCGCCTACCTGCTGCCCACCGTCACCGCCGTGCTGGTGAACAGCCCGCGGCTGAAGAAGATCGCGCTGCTCAACGCGCTGGGCGGCTGGCTGATCCTGCCCTGGCTTCTGGCCATGGGCTGGGCGCTGAAGCGCGACGACCTGACCACCGACCCATCCTGACAGACCGTCCCCAAGACGGCGCTTATCGCTGCACACCATGAAGGAGAGACCCTGATGTTCCAACACGTTGACGCCTACGCCGGCGACCCGATCCTGTCGCTGGTGGAGGCCTTCGCCAAAGACCCGCGCGCGGAAAAGGTGAACCTCAGCATCGGCCTGTATTACGACGGCGCCGGCCGCATTCCGCAGCTGAAAGCCGTGGAACAGGCCATCGCCGCGCTGGCGCGCCAGCCGGCCCAGCCCTGCACCTATCTGCCGATGGAGGGCATGGCGCCGTACCGCGCCGCCATCCAGCGCCTGCTGTTCGGCGCGGACAGCCCGCTGCTGGCCGAAGGCCGCGTCGCCACCATCCAGACCCTGGGCGGCTCCGGCGCGCTCAAGGTGGGCGCGGATTTCCTCAAGCGCTACTTCCCCGCATCGCAGCTGTGGGTGAGCGATCCCACCTGGGACAACCACGTCGCCATCTTCGAAGGCGCGGGCATTCAGGTAAACCGCTATCCCTACTTCGACCCGGCCACCCGCGGCGTGGATTTCGCCGCCATGCTGCAAACGCTGGAAACGCTGCCGGAACACGCCATCGTGCTGTTGCACCCCTGCTGCCACAACCCCACCGGCTCCGACCTCAGCAACGCGCAGTGGGACGAGGTGGCGGCGCTGATTCGCCGCAAGGGGCTGATCGCCTTCATGGACATCGCCTACCAGGGCTTCGGCGCGGGCCTGGAGGAAGACGCTTACGCCATCCGTGCGCTGGCCGCCACCGGCGCGTCCTTCTTCGTCAGCAACTCCTTCTCCAAGATCTTCTCGCTGTACGGCGAGCGCTGCGGCGGCCTGTCGGTGGTGTGCCAGGACCGCGCCGAAGCCGGCCTGGTGCTGGGCCAGCTCAAGGCTACCGTGCGCCGCAACTACTCCAGCCCGTCCACCTACGGCGCGCGGCTGGTGAGCACGGTGCTCAACGACGCCGAACTGCGCGCCCTGTGGGTGAAAGAAGTCGACGCCATGCGCCAGCGCATCCAGGCGATGCGCGGCGTGCTGGTCAAAGTGCTGAAGGAAGCGCTGCCGGAGCGGGATTTCGGCTACCTGACCAGCCAGCGCGGCATGTTCAGCTACACCGGCTTCAGCCAGGCGCAGGTGGACGCGCTGCGCGAGCGCTTCGGCGTCTATCTGGTGGGCACCGGCCGCATGTGCGTGGCCGGCCTGAACGAAGGCAACGCCGCCTACGTGGCGGAAGCCTTCGCCCAGGTGCAATAAGCGCGCGGCGGCAAGCCGGGCGACACCGCCAGCGGCGGCCTGCCGGCTGCCGTTTGTTACGTCTGCCGCCAGCCCCGGCGGGCGACGTCGTCCGCCAGCGCCAGCCAGCCGGCGTCGTCGTCCAGGCTGGCCAGCCGCAGGCAGCTGGCCGCCAGCTTGACGCTGTGGTCGTCGGCTTGCGCCCGCGCCAGGCGGCGTATCTCATCCTCCTGTGCCGGAACCGGCAGCGCGGGCAGCGACAGCGAGGGGCAGGCGTTGTAAAGGTAGATGCCCAGCAGCGCGGCCTGCATCTGCAAGGTCGCGCTGTCCGGCGCGTCGGCCAGGCCGTGGCCGCGCGCCAGGCTCAATACCGCTTCCCAGCCGGTTACCAGATGCAGCGCGTCGAATTCGCGCCGCGCCTGGAACAGCAGCCGGGCGTAGCGCCGCTGCTCGCGCGGGCCGGCCAGCAGGCCTGGCGGCAATCGCTCCGGCAGGCCCGGCAAGGCCAGCGCCGCTTCGATATCGCCGATGATCAGGCGCGCCTCCTCCGGCAGCGTCAGGGGGGCGGCCTGCCAGGCGCGCAGGGTTTCGCCCAGGCCGCGCGCGGCGGCCGCCCGCCCCGGCAAAGGCAGCAAGCGCCAGTTGGCCAGCGCGTAGGCCAGGGCGGCGTCCACTTCCGGCGCCGTCCCGCCGCGCACGGCGTAGGCCAGCCGGATCACGCCGTGGAAAGAGGCGGAAGCCGGCGCGGCCAGCGTCAATTGCAGCCGGCCGGGCCAATGACGCGCCCACTCGCCGCGCGCGCGCTCCCAGGCCAAGCGCCGCCGCCAGGCTCCCTCGCTGGCCGGATCGCCCAGCCAGCCGGCAGTGTCGGCGATGTCCCGGCCATCGTCGGGCGTCGCTTCCAGATGATCGCGGCGCGCGGTCCGGCGTCGACACTCCGCCTCGCCCGCGCCCAGCTCCGCCAACGCCTGCGCGACCATGGGCAGGTGATTGCTCAAGCCCCCGCGATAGCCGCCGCCGTAAGCCAGCAACTCGATCAGCGTCTCTCCGAGCATGAGGTTCTCCCTTGAAAGGTTACGCCCGAGTCTGTTTCGGCGCTCGACAAAATGCCAATTGAATTTCAGGATCGGCGATATAGCATCGGACTATGCCCCGACCTGCGGCGAGCCATCCTCGTTCAGGTAATAGCGGCGCAACGGCCGCAGATCGGCGTCCAGCCGGTAAACCAGCGGCACGCCGTTGGGAATCTCCAGCGCGGCGATGGCGTCGTCGGCGAGGCCGTCCAGGCGCTTGATCAGCGCGCGCAGGCTGTTGCCGTGCGCCGAGAGAACGATCCGCCGGCCGGCGCGGATGGCCGGCGCGATCTCGGCGTCCCAGTACGGCAACACCCGCGCCGCCGTGTCGCGCAGGCTCTCGCCGCGCGGCGCGTCGTCTGCGGCAAGATCGGCGTAGCGGCGCTGGCGCAAGGCCTGCCGCGCGGCGGCTTCGTCCATCGCCGGCGGCGGCACGTCGTAGGAACGACGCCACAGCCTGACTTGCTCCTCGCCGTAACGCGCGGCGGTTTCCGCCTTGTTCAGGCCTTGCAGCGCGCCGTAATGGCGTTCGTTCAAACGCCAGTGGTGCGTGACGGGCAGCCACATCCGGTCCATTTCCGCCAGCGCTTCCCACAAGGTGCGAACGGCGCGCCGCAGCACCGAGGCGTAAGCCGCGTCGAAATCCAGCCCCGCCCGGCGCAAGGCGCGGCCGGCGGCCCGCGCCTGGGCCAGCCCTTGCTCGGTCAGGTCTACATCCTCCCAGCCGGTGAAGCGGTTTTCGCGGTTCCACACCGATTCCCCGTGGCGCAACAAAACAAGCGTGTGCATGGCGACTCCTCGCGTATCGACGGGTCTACCTTGCATTAAAATGAGAATGATTCCCAATTGAATTTAAACATGATGCGGTTTGCCGCCCGCTATCCGCGCAAACCGTCCGCGTTCCAGGTGAAACTGGCCGCCGCGCCCTTTACCTTTGTTTGCAATCCGCCCGGCAGCCGTCAAGCTTGGCCAATACCCCGCGCCTAGAATCCAATGGCGCAAGCACACGCCCACCCTTGTTTCTTCCGCAAAAGATTCGCCGCATGAGAAGCCTTGCCCGCCATATTCTGCCCACCTCCGCCACCATGCTGGGGGTATGCATGACCGTCATTCCCATCATCAAGCTGATGAAGGTCGGCCACATCGGCACCATGATCGACCAGCTGCTGGCCGACGACAGCGTGATCTTCCTGATCAGCGCGCTGCTGTCCTACCTCTCGATACGCCGCGCCAACTGGGGCCGGCTGGAGCGCCACGCCGACATCGCCTTCATCATCGGCCTGTGCGGCATGTCGGTATGCGCGGTATTGCTGTCTTTTGAATTGCTGTAAGGCTGGCCGGTTAGCCGCCAGGCATGCGGCAGTGCGCGGGAAGCCGCGCGCTGCCTCTGCCAGCCGTTGCGCCGGCGTGATGTCCTCTTCCAGGCGAAGAACCGGACAGTCCCGTGCCGCCAGCCAGGCTTTGTGGCGGACCAAACTGCGGCCTTCGCCGATCCCCGCATGGTACTGCGCCGCCCATGCCAGAAACCCCGGTAGACGGCGCAAACCGGGTCGGCAAGAAACGGCGGCCCGCCCGCTGCCGCTTCATCCCGCGACAGGGAGACGCCGGAAGCGGCAACAGGAAAACCTGCCAAACGCCCGCTTACGCGCGGGTTTTACCCGCCCACCGAAACGCAGTCCTCCAGCTCCTCGTCGCTGACTGTGATCGGCATGCTGAAAATCTCGTGAGCTTTTTTGGCGATCTGTTCCGTCGAGTATTTCGACCAGTACGCCATCCCGGCCGCGCCGGCCAATGGAACCCATTTTGCAAACGTCGCTTTCAGCGCCTGCTGGGTGATTTTGCCGCCCAAGATGTTGATGATGCGCTGAATCACCCGCAGCGAGGCCCGACGGACAATCAGCTGCCCGCCCCGGATGGTCAGCAGGCCTATCGTACCGCCGCCGGCCGCAGCGGCGAAAACCGCCATCAGCAACTCCCTATTGATTTTTTGCTCGTGGCCATAAGCGGCGCCGATGTCGTACACCATCGCAATCTGGTTGCGAGTAACCGCGATGATCTCCGGCACAACGGCCAGCATGCCCCAGGGGCCGGGCGCCAGCCCCGCCGCGCCGGAAATGCCGGCGTTGACCATGGAATAGTTAGATACCAGCTTCGAGAGGTTGCTCAACTCGGGAGGCGTATTGGAGGGAATTTCGTAATGCTTCTTTCGCTCGTTATAAACCGCATCAAATGCCTCGCCCAAACCTTCGTTTATTTTATCGGCCATTTTGGCCTTGATATTTTCTGTCATTTTCCGTTCATCACTCATTCAGAACCACACATCGCCAACCTCGCCGGCCAGGAACTAAGTCTGATCATTTTCCAGGCAGGGAGGCGCGAAACAAGCGGCACATGATACCACCGCCAAAATGACAAAAGGGCAAGCCTGCCGGCTTGCCCTTGCTTCATGTCATGTCGCGGTATTTACAGCGAAGGCAGCGCGCCGTCGTCTATCAAACCATTGAAGCGCCCGCTGGCCACCAGCGCCGCCGCCTTTTCGATGTCCGGCGCGAAGTAACGATCCTTGTCGTAGAACGCCACCTGCTCGCGCAGCATCGCCTTGGCGGCTTCCAGTTTCGCGCTGCTCTTGTTCGGGGCGCGGAAGTCCACGCCCTGGCAGGCGGCCAGCAGCTCCACCGCCAGAATGCCGGCGGTGTTGCCGGCCATGTCGCGCAGGCGGCGGCCGGCGAAGGTGGCCATCGAGACGTGGTCTTCCTGGTTGGCGCTGGTGGGCAGGCTGTCCACCGAGGCGGGGTGCGCCAGCGACTTGTTTTCGCTGGCCAGCGCCGCGGAGGTGACCTGGGCGATCATGAAGCCGGAATTCACCCCGCCGTTGTTGACCAGGAAAGGCGGCAGCTTGGACAGATTGCTGTCGATCAACAGCGCCATGCGCCGCTCGGACAAGGAGCCGATTTCGGCGATGGCCAGCGCCAGATTGTCGGCGGCGAAGGCCACCGGCTCGGCGTGGAAGTTGCCGCCGGACAGGATGTCGTTGTCGCCGGCGAACACCAGCGGATTGTCGGAGACGGCGTTGGCCTCCACCCGCAGCACCTCGGCCGCCTGGCGGATCTGCGTCAGGCAGGCGCCCATCACCTGCGGCTGGCAGCGCAGCGAGTACGGATCTTGCACCTTGCCGCAGTCTTCGTGCGAGCGCTCGATGTCGCTGTGGTCCAGCAGTTCGCGATACAGGCGGGCGGCGTCGATCTGGCCCTGATGGCCGCGCACTTCGTGGATGCGGGCGTCGAACGGGGTGCGGCTGCCCAGCGCGGCTTCCACCGACAGGCTGCCGGCCACGGCGGCGGAGACGTACAGGTCCTCGGCGGCGAACAGGCCTTCCAGCGCGAAGGCGGTGGACGCCTGGGTGCCGTTGAGCAGCGCCAGGCCCTCCTTGGGCGCCAGCGTGATCGGTTCCAGCCCGGCGGAGCGCATCGCCACGTCGCCCGGCACGCGCACGCCGTCGACAAAGGCCTCGCCCTCGCCGATCAGCACCGCGCTCATGTGCGACAGCGGCGCCAGATCGCCGGACGCGCCCACCGAGCCCTTTTGCGGAATCACCGGGTAGATGCCGCGGTTGAACAGCGTGATCAGCGCGTCGATCACCTGGCGGCGGATGCCGGAGAAGCCCCGCGAGAGCGAGTTGATCTTCAGCGCCATCACCAGCCGCACGCTGCTGTCGTCCATCGGCGCGCCGATGCCGGCGGCGTGCGACAGCACGATGGAGCGCTGCAGCAGCTCCAGTTCCTCGTTGGCGATCTTGGTATTGGCCAGCAAGCCGAAGCCGGTGTTGATGCCGTAGACGGTGCGGCCTTCGGCCAGCACGCGCGCCACGGTGGCGGCGGAGGCGTCGATGGCCGCGTGGGCGGACGGGTCCAGTTGCAGCTGCAGGCCGGTTTCACGTGAAACGCGGCGCAGGTCGGCCAGCGTCAACTGGCCCGGTACGATGTTGAGGATGTTCATGGCTTCTGTCTCTGATGGTTTTTTTTGTTTGCCCGGCGACGCAGGCTCATACCAGCGCCGCCCGTTCTTGCCATTCCTGGCCGGACCGGCTGAGCCGGCCATCGGCCAGCAACGTCGCTTCGCGGCGCTGGCTGATGATTTGCTGCGCGCGGGATTGTCCAGCGGCTGGCGATTTTGCGCCACGCTGGCCCAACCGCTTGCGGCGTAGATCAAGGTTCCGCTTTGTTGTCCGGGCCAGAGGAAATCGCTGCCGTCGGCGCGGTGGACGATGAAGCGTTCCGATGACCGGACGCCGATCCAATCCCTTGCCCGCACGGCCAGCTCTCCCATGCTGGGTGCGGCGGAACGCCCCGCCGGGGCGTCCGTCCGGCGGTGTTTACTTCAGCATCGGCAGGTCCAGCCCCTGCTCTTTGGCGCAATTCACCGCGATGTCGTAGCCGGCGTCGGCGTGGCGCATCACGCCGGTGGCCGGGTCGTTGCGCAGCACGCGGGACAGACGCTCGGAGGCGGCGTCGCTGCCGTCGCAAACGATCACCACCCCGGCATGCTGCGAGAAGCCCATGCCCACGCCGCCGCCGTGGTGCAGCGAGACCCAGGTGGCCCCGCCGGCGGTATTCAGCAAGGCGTTGAGCAGCGGCCAGTCGGAGACGGCGTCGGAGCCGTCGCGCATGCTTTCGGTTTCGCGGTTGGGGCTGGCGACCGAGCCGGAATCGAGGTGATCGCGGCCGATGACGATGGGCGCTTTCAGCTCGCCGTTCTTCACCATCTCGTTGAAGGCCAGGCCCAGCCGCACGCGGTCTTTCAGGCCCACCCAGCAGATGCGCGCCGGCAGGCCCTGGAAGGCGATGCGCTCCCTGGCCATGTCCAGCCAGTTGTGCAGGTGCGGGTCATCCGGGATCAGTTCCTTGACCTTGGCGTCGGTCTTGTAGATGTCTTCCGGATCGCCGGACAACGCCACCCAGCGGAAGGGGCCGATGCCCTCGCAGAACAGCGGGCGGATATAGGCCGGGACGAAGCCGGGGAAGTCAAAGGCGTTTTGCACGCCCTCTTCCAGCGCCATCTGGCGGATGTTGTTGCCGTAATCCAGCGTGGCCGCGCCGCGTTGCTGCAAGGTCAGCATGGCGCGCACCTGCGCGGCCATGGATTGCTTGGCGGCGGCGGACACGGCGGCCGGATCGGTCTTCTGCCGCTCGCGCCATTCGGCCACGCTCCAGCCCTGCGGCAGGTAGCCGTGCACCGGGTCGTGGGCGGAGGTCTGGTCGGTGACCACGTCCGGGGTGACGCCGCGCGCCGCCAGCTCCGCGAACACGTCGGCGGCGTTGCCGAGCAGGCCCACCGATACCGCCTTGCCCGATTGCTTGGCGTCCTCCAGAATCGCCAGCGCCTCGTCCAGCGTCTTGGCCTTGCGGTCCACGTAACGGGTTTTCAGCCGGAAATCGATGCGGGTTTCGTCGCATTCGACGGCGATCATCGAAAATCCGGCCATGGTGGCGGCCAGCGGCTGCGCGCCGCCCATGCCGCCGAGGCCCCCGGTCAGGATCCAGCGGCCTTGCGGCTTGCCGTCGAAGTGCTGGTTGGCCACCGCGTAAAACGTTTCATAGGTTCCCTGCACGATGCCCTGGCTGCCGATATAAATCCACGAGCCGGCCGTCATCTGGCCGTACATCATCAGGCCCTTTTTATCGAGCTCGTTGAAGTGTTCCCAATTGGCCCAGTGCGGCACCAGGTTGGAGTTGGCGATCAGCACCCGCGGCGCGTTTTCGTGGGTCTTGAACACGCCCACCGGCTTGCCGGATTGGACAAGCAAGGTTTCGTCGTCTTCCAGCCGCCGCAGGGTGTCCAGAATCTTGTCGTAACATTCCCAGTTGCGGGCGGCGCGGCCGATGCCGCCGTACACCACCAGCGATTGCGGGTGCTCGGCCACCTCGGCGTCCAGATTGTTCTGGAGCATGCGGTAGGCGGCCTCGGTCAGCCAGCTCTTGCAGGTTTTTTCGCTGCCGCGCGGCGCGCGGATATGGCGGGAGGCGTCAAAACGCGGGTCGGTCATGGGAGTCTCTCCTCTGTAAAACGATGGTTGGCCTGCAGGCGGGGCCGTCTGGTTCCGTCAGCGCCGCAAGTGGCGGGTGATGCTCCAAGCCAGCCGCGCGGCGGCTTTCGCGCCGTGGCTGTCGATATCGTATTCGGGGTTGAATTCCACCAGGTCGGCGCCCACCAGCTTGCCGCTCCTGGCGATGCGCGCAGCCAGCGCCTCGACCACGGCGATGTCCACGCCGTAGGCCGCCGGGGCCGACACCGCCGGCATCTGCGCCGCCGGCAGCACGTCCAGATCGATGGTCAGATAGACGGCGTCGACGCTGTCGAGGAAGTCCGCCAGCTGGCCGCGGATGTCGGGGAGCTGCCAGCCGGTCATCTCGGTGTCCAGCCGCCACTCCACGCCCAGTTGCCGGGCCTGCTCGAACAGCGCCTGGGTATTGGCGGTTTCGGCCACGCCCAGGCACAGGTAGCGGAAGTGCTGGCCGCGGCGGGCGCAATCGGCGGCGATCTGCGCGAACGGCGTGCCGCTGGTGGCCTCGCCGGCGCGGCGCAGGTCGAAATGGGCGTCGAAGTTGACGATGCCGATGCGCGTGCCGGGGTGGGCGTCGGCCAGCCCCAGCCAGTGGCCGTAAGCGGTTTCGTGGCCGCCGCCCAGCACCAGCGGCAGGTGGCCGGCGGCGGCCACCGCCTTCACCACGTGGCCCAGCACCTGCTGGGCGGTATCCAGGTCGCCGTCGCAGGCCACGTCTCCGGCGTCGTACAGCGGCAGCGTCGGATGCCAGGCCAGATTGGCCAGCGCGCGTCGCAGCGCGTGCGGGCCGCCGGCCGCGCCGACGCGGCCCTGGTTGCGCCGGACGCCCTCATCGCAGGCGAAGCCGATCAGGGCGATGCCGGGGGGGCAGCCCTCCACCAGCGGCTGCACCAGCTGGTGCCAGCGTCGCGCCGCCTCGCCTTCGGCCGCGTCGACGCGGCCGGTCCACATGCTCATATCGATAGTCATATCGGATCTCCTTTTTCAGCCACGGAAGCGCACGGAAAACTCCAGAACAAGAGGCAGGCCAGCTCGCCAATTCATATGACGCTTTGATCGGCGACTTAGTTTGCCTTGCCGTCCATGTCGTTTCGTGTGTTTCCTCGGCGGAAAGATCGCGTTATTTCAGTCCAGCGCCTGCGCCGCGCCGCGGAACACCCGCTGTTTCAATTGCGGCACGCCGACGCTATAGGCCAGCTCGGCAGGATGTTCGATGTCCCACACCAGGAAATCGGCCACGCAACCGGCAGCCAGGCGGCCGTGGCTGGCCGAGCGCCCCAGCGCCTGCGCCGCGTGGCGGGTGACGCCGAGCAAGGCTTCTTCCGGCGTCAGTCCGAACAGCACGCAGGCCTGGTTCATGGCCAGGCGAAGGGAAGCGAAGGGGCTGGTGCCGGGGTTGAAATCGGTGGCCACCGCCATCGCCACGCCGGCGGCGCGCAGCTTCTCCACCGGCGGCTTTTGCATCTCGCGCAGGAAATAGAAGGCGCCGGGCAGCAACACCGCAGCCGCGCCGGCGCGTTCAAGCGCGTCCACGCCGGCCGCGTCCAGGTATTCGACATGGTCGGCCGACAGGCCGCCGAATTCCGCCACCAGCTGCGCGCCGCCCAGATTGGACAGCTGCTCGACATGGCCTTTTATCTTCAGGCCGTGCGCGCGCGCCGCCTCGAACACCCGCCGCGTTTGCGCCGGAGTGAAGCCCAGCCCCTCGCAGAAGACGTCCACCGCCTCGGCGAGGCCGGCGCGCGCCGCCACCGGGATGATGTTGTCCGCCACGTGCGCGACGTAGCCGTCGGCGTCGCCGGCGTATTCCGGCGGCACGGCGTGGGCGGCCAGCAGGGTGGCCGCCACTTCCACCGGCAGGCTTTCTCCCAGGCGGCGCGCGGCGGACAGCTGCTTGAGTTCGTCCTCCAGCGTCAGCCCGTAGCCGGACTTGATCTCCACCGTGGTGACGCCCTCGGCCATCAAGGCCTTCAAGCGCGGCAGGCTTTTCACCGCCAGCTCTTCTTCGTCCAGCCAGCGCGTGGCGCGCACCGTGGACAGGATGCCGCCGCCCTCGGCGGCGATCTGCTGATACGGCACGCCGGCCAGGCGTTT
This sequence comes from Xenophilus sp. AP218F, assembly GCA_002213445.1. Classification (GTDB taxonomy): domain Bacteria; phylum Pseudomonadota; class Gammaproteobacteria; order Burkholderiales; family Chromobacteriaceae; genus Chromobacterium. The sequence continues at coordinate 73,708 of NJIE01000025.1, forward strand.
TTCCCATTCGGCGGCGCGGCTGCCGCCGTAGATCAGGTGGGTGTGGCAATCGATGAAGCCGGGCGTGATCCAGCGGCCGCCGGCGTCGTGCACCGCGCCGTCGAAGGCCGCGGGGTCGACCTCGGCCTGCGGCAGCACGGCGGCGATGCGCCCGTCGCGCACCAGCAGCGCGTGCTGGTGCAGCGCGCCGTAGGCGGCGGGCTGGCCCGGATCGCAGGTGGCCAGTTTGGCGTTGATCCACAGGCTGGCGGCGGAGGAAGGCGGCATGGAGGCGGCTCTCGCGGTTGTATTTGTATATACAATTAAACGCATGGCGAGAGCGTGTCAAGCCTGACTCAAGCAAACAAGCCGGTATCTTCAGCTAAAGCCTTATGCTGCAAGGCAAAAAAATAGCCGCCAAGCAAGGCGGCTATTGGATGACAGACTGATTTGTATATACCGTTACTTCTTTACCCGCGTCTGCGAGCGCAACTTGTAGCGCAAGCCGGGGTGGGTCAGCCGCGCGAAGCTGACCAGCTTCTTGTGCGACCAGGTGCGGCGCAGCACCAGCAGGCAGGGCTCGCTGGCGGACAGCTGCAACAGGCGCTGCTCCAGCGCGCTGGGCAGGATGGCCTCGACGCTGTGCTCGATGTCGGTCAGCGGGCTGCTGTGCATCAGGTAGTCGTTGGGGGTGCGGCGGGTGTAGTCCTGCAACAGGTATTCCGGAGCGAAGGCCGGGTTGACGTAGCGGTCTTCCAGCTGGATGGCCACCTCGTCCTCGAAATGCACGATCAGCGAGTGATAGACCATGCTGTCCACCTTGACGCCCAGGCGCAGCGCCACTTCCTCGTTGGCCGGCATCGCTTCCAGCACGTGCACCTCGGCGCTGTGGCTATGGCCGCGCGCCTCGATTTCGGCGGCGATGTTGTTGATGTCCAGGAGCGGCGATTCCGCCTTGCGCTCGGCCACGTAGGTGCCGTCGCCGGCGAAGCGCAGCAGGATGCCGGCCTCGGCCAGATCGCGCACCGCCTTGTTCACCGTCATCCGCGACACGCCGAACTGGCGCGCCAGCTCCAGCTCCGGCGGTATCTTGCTGCCGGGCAGGAACTGCCGGTCGCGAATGCCGGAAAGAATGTAATCTTTGATGCGCTGATAGCGCGGCTGCGTGGGGACGGACACCGGACTTCCCAATAGACGATAAGTGCCGGCATTGTAACGCGAAGGGCGGGCAATGCGCCTGATCCAGCGCAGAAAAACAGCCGAACGGCGGCGATCTTTCCGCTGGCCGCGTCTGGCCGCGCATCGGCCGCCGGGCATGAAACTCTGATATTACAAGCCGTTGCGCTATCATCGACGCCATTCATTCGCTTCGTCGGAGTTTCGCCATGTCGCTCAAGCTGCCTGCCGCCGCCTCGCTCGCCACCCGCGCCCCGGGCGTGGACATCCTCGCTCTTTCCAGCCCCGCGCTGCGCGCCGAAATCTCGCTGCTGGGCGGCCAGCTGCTGACGCTGGATCTGCCCGGCCAGCGCCCGCTGCTCTACCTGTCGCCCGACGCCGTCTATCAGGCCGGCAAGGCCATCCGCGGCGGCATCCCGGTGTGCTGGCCGTGGTTCGGCCCGCATCCGGACGACGCGGACGCGCCGGCGCACGGCGTGGCGCGCAATCAGCCGTGGCGGCTGGAGGCGGTGACGGAAACGGCGGCAGGGTTCCACGTGAAACTGCAGGGCCCGCGCCACCAGGACTTGAGCGTGGCCATCGACTACCTGCTGAGCGCCGACGGCGCGACGACGCGGCTGACCACCCGCAACCACGGCGCCGAGCCGGCGCGCCTGAGCAGCGCGCTGCACAGCTATCTGGCGGTGAGCGACGCGGCCGGCGTCAGCGTGCTCGGCGTGGAAAACGCCCGCGCCCACGACAAGGTGGCCGACCGAGCCGTGGTCCTGCCCGCCGCGCCGCTGCGCTTCGAAGGCGAAGTGGATTGCGTGGTATACGGCGCCCAGCCCATCACCCTGCGCGACAGCGGCTGGCGGCGCGACATCCGCGTCGCAAGCCGGGGCTCGGCCAGCAGCGTGCTGTGGAATCCGCACGTGGACAAATGCCGCCGCCTGGCCGACTTGCCGGACGAGGCCTGGCGCGACTTCGTCTGCATCGAAACCGCCAACGCCGGCGAAGACAGCCGGCTGCTGCCGCCGGGCGCGGAACACTGCCTGGAAAGCCGGCTGCAGTTGGTGCCCGCCGACGCCGGGCGCACGGTATAATCGCCGGCATCGACCGCCCGCAGGCGGCAGCTACTTCGTTCCGGATAACGCAACAATGGCCAGACCCGACAAGATAATCCGCTTTCTGCCGATCACCTTCCCCAACGGCAACAGCGTGCGCCGCTTCGGCAAGCACTGCCCGCAGTGCCGCACCATGGTGGGCGCCGAGCACATGGACGGCATCGCCAGCCTGATGCACGGCAAGATCTTTCTGGCCGCGGAAGCCTGCTGCCCCAGCTGCAACGACATCTTCCCGGTGGCGTGCGTCATCACCGACGACAAGCGCGTCCATCGCGTGCTGCTGCCGATGTGGGCGTTCCGGCTATGGCTGCGTTCCGCCACCCGCAACGACCCGCAGCCGCCGGACAACGCCAACTGGGAACTGGCGCAGGACACGCCCACGCCGGAGGAGATGCAGGGCTACGCCCTGCCCGAGGACGCCAAGATCGTCCGGTCCGAAGAAATCCTGGGCCGCTTCCAGGGCGAGCCGATCAACGCCTGGATCGAATGCGACGGCAGGCGCTTCGTGTTCGAACGCGCCACGCCGCCCGGCGGCCAATTGAAACTGGAGCCAAGCGAGCTGTTGTTCGAAGGCCGGCTGATCTACCGGCTGCAGTAAGCCGCCGCCACCCCTTCCCTCCCCGCCCCAGGCGGGGATTTTCATTGCCCCGGCCGGTAGACGATCAGCGGGATGGCCGCCTCGTCCGGGTGCGCGCCGGCGTGCACGCCCGCCAGCCGCAACGCCTTCTCTCCCGGCAAGATGTCGCGGATGTTCCAGCCCGGCTTGGCGATCAACACCGCGTCGCCGCAACGGCGCGCAAGGTCGGGATGCGCGGGGCCGGGGCCGAAAACGCCGGCCTCCAGCAGCAGCCGGCTGGGCAAGACCCAACAGGCGTGCCCCAGACGCTCGCCAGCCAACGCGATGAAACGCTCGGCCTGCCCCGGCCTGACATGGCAATACGCCAGGCGCGTCTCGCCCGACAAGGGCCGCGCCAGCAGGCCGTACAACTCGGCGTCGGCATTCAGGTCCAGCCACTGCGCCTCCGGCGCGGCGACGAAGCCGTGGTCGGCGATCGCCACCAGCGCGGCATCGTGCCGCGCGGCCGTCGCGATCAGCACCGCGAAATGCCCGTCCAGCTCCGCCAGCAACTGCCGCGCCTCGTCAGACTCCGGCCCCTTCTCGTGCATCAGCGTGTCCAGCTGCGGCAGATACAGGTAATGAAACGCCGGCTCCTCGCCGGCCAGCCTGTGCGCCAGCTGGGCGAAAGCGTCGGCCGGATCGCGATAGGCCATCCGTTCGCAAGCGCCGGCGTGATAGCGGCTGCAAGGCGAATCGTTGATGAAAGCGGGCTGGGCGTAGACGGCGCGGCGGCCCAGCCGGTCGAACAAGGGCGGCGCGCGGAACAGCGAATCGGCCAATGCCTGCGGCGCGCTGGCGCTACCGCGCGGATGGCGAACGTACAGCGGCAGCGGCGCGATGATCTCCTCGCCGTGCAGCAGGTGCCAGCCGATCAGGCCGTGTTCCGCCGGCGCGCGGCCGGTCATCACCGTGACCACGGCGGCGGCGGTGGTGGGCGGAAACACGCTGCCCAGCGTCGCGCGTTGCAGCGCGCGCAGCTGGCTGTCAGGCCCCAGGCGCGACAGCTGCGCTTCGCCCAGGCCGTCGATCAGGATCAGGCAAACGTGGCGGTGACGGCCGATGCCGGCCAGCGCGTCGCCGCGCAAGGGCGCGTGGCCCAGATCCGGCCCGCCCAGCTCCAAACTGAGCGTCTGCATCAGGTTGAGCAGGCTGCCGCCCTGGTAATCGGGCCAGGCCGTTCCGGGGCAATACGCTTGCAATGCGTGCATGAGATGCTCTCCAGGCGGGTTCCGGAAGCGCCCCCGCGATGCGATGCCGGCCGCGGGCTAGCCGCCCAGCTCGGCATCCAGATCGTGGATTTGCTGAATGATGGCGACCAGCCGCAGTCCGGCGCGGGTCAGTTCGTACTCGGTGCGCGGCGGCACTTCCGGGAAGCTGCGCCTGGACAGCAGGCCATAAACGGTCAATTTGCGCAAGCGTTCGGCCAGCACCTTGGCCGAGATGCCCTCGATATGCCGCTCCAGCGCGCCGGGCCGGTTCACGCCCTGACCGACGGCGCGCAACACCGACACCGACCACTTGCAACCCACCACGTCTTCCAGCTTGTGGTATTCGCCCTTCTTGCGTTCGATTTTTCTTCTCCTTGTTTCCCGTCAATTCCAACCAGAAAGTGGCTACCCCACCGTTTGGCGCCCGCTGTTCCCGGCAGGCGGAAAGCCCTAAGGTAGCACCGTGCGCACACCCCAACCCACCCGACAGGAGAATCATGATGAGCGTCAAAGCCGTTTTCTATCACGCCGGTTGTCCGGTTTGCGTAGCTGCCGAAGACAGCCTGGCCAAGGCCATCGACCCCGCGCGTTACCAACTGGAAATCGTGCATCTGGGCGAGGACAAGGCGAGGATCGCCGAAGCGGAGCGCGCCGGCGTCAAGTCGGTGCCGGCCCTGGTGCTGGACGGCGCGCCCTTCCACATCAACTTCGGCGCCAGCCTGTCCGATCTGCGCTGAATCGGCCCGCGGCCGGGCCGCCGTCTCGCGACGGCTCGGCCGCGCCGGTTCAAGCGGCGCTGTCCGGATAACGCGCCGCCACCCAGGCTTCGAAACGGCGGCACATCGCCGCGTCGCCGTCGGCGTTGTCGGCGATCAGCTCCGCGCCGTGCACCAGACGGATGCGGGCGTCCAGCGTATCCGGATAGCTTGCCGGATAGTCTCGCGCGGCGGCTTCGGCGATCTGCCTCTGCGCCTCGGCCCACGCTTCGTCCGCGCTCCGCTTGCAGGCGTCGGCCAGATAACGGGCGTTGAACGGCTCGCCGGTCAGGCTCTGCAGCGTATCGTTGTGGCTGACGCTATTGCCCGGCCGCCAGTAATGCTCGGCCAGCAAGGGGCCGACGGCCGGGTTGTCGGTCAGGTAGCCCAGCGTTTTCTTCAGGTAAGCGCGGGTCTGGTATACCGCCATATTGGCCAGCAGATAGCCATGATAGGCGGCGGCCGACTCCTGGTTCAGCAGATGCGGAATCGCCAGCAGCGGACGCGGGCTGACGGCGACGCCCAGAATGCGCTGCTCGCAGGCTCGGGCCAGCTCCAGCACGCGGCCCGGCGTCAGTTCGTCGTCGGCCAGCGCGTACAGCGCGCGCTCGAAGTAGGCCACCACGGCGATGGAGCGCTCGGCGTAAGCGGCCAGCGGTTGCGTCGCCTCAATGCGAGCCCGGATCAGCGCGTCGGGGATGGCTTCGCCGGCCGCGTTGCGCGCGTAGCGCTTCAGCCAGTCGGCATCGTCCAGCAGGCTGTCGCAGAACATGCTTTGCGTTTCGGCGTACGCCATCGACGTGGGGGCGAACTCCTGCGAAAAGCACGGCGAATTCTGCGTCACGTTGGCGAAATGCGCGGCGTGGCCGCCTTCGTGGAACAAGGTGTTGATGGCGCGCGCGCCGCTGCCCACCTGGTCGGGTTTGGCGTCGGCGGTGAAGTTGATCTGGCCGGCCACCCAGGCGTCGCCGTCGAAGAAGGACGGAATCGGGCCGTGGCAGAAGCCGTTCTGGTACTTGCCTTCGCGCTCCACCAGGTCCAGCTGCATGGTCGCGCCGCGGTACTGGATGCCCAGCCGGCGGAAGCTCGATACCCAGCGCTCCACCGCCTTGGCGAACGGCAGGTACGGATCCATCTGCCGGGTGACGTCGCCGCTGGCGTAAAAGCGCAGATTATGCGGCAGCAAGGCGTCCGCGCCGTGGCGGGCCTTGAGTTCGTCCAGCGCGCGCACGTTGGCGTCGCGGGTGCGCGCTTCAAAATCATCCAGAATGGCGAACAGCTGCGCCACCGTCATCGCCTCGTTCTTCTTCACCTTGTAGGCGAAGTAATCGGCGTGGCCGAGGCTGCGCGCGAAACGGTTGCGCTGTTTGACGATATCCAGAAAACCGTTGTCCAGCACCCAGCGCTCCAGGCCCAGCAGCGCGTCGTGCGAGCTCTTGCGCGCCGCCTCGTTCGGGTTGGCGGCCATATTGGTGGACAGGATGCTCAGGCTGGCGGTTTCCCGTTCGCCGCGCTCATTGATGTGCCGCATCTTGTAATCGCGGCGCTTGGCGAACAACTGCGATTCCAGCGCGATCAAACCGCTCATCAGGGCGCGCGCTTCGTCGTTTTCGATGATGTTGCTCTCGAACAACGCCTGCCAGCCGGCGAAACCATGCAGCAGCGCGTCGCGTTCCGCGCCCGCCGGCAGCGCGCGCAGCTTGGCGACGGCGTCCTTAGCCTCCGCCAGCTTTTCCGGGCTGGAAATGAAATCCTTGAATGCGGCCTCGGCGCGGGCGAAAGCGGCGTCGTCGTCGGACACCGCCATGTAGGTGTCCCAGAACAGGTCTTCCTTGGCCTTGTGGACGGCCAGGTAATCGTGGTTGAGCGCGTCGAACTCGCGGCGCAGCTGGTCCAGTGTTGGCATGAGCTTTTCTCCTTTGAGCGTGCCGCTATCGGGCGCGGCATCTGCCTGGCAGTGTCAATCCGCGCATCACGGCAGTCAAGCGTCATGCTCTGCCGCCCAGCCATCCATGCAATTTACTCATTCCATGTCTCATGCGCCGATACGCGGTTCCACGTGAAACGCCGCGGCCGGCATCAGGCCGGCGCGCGATCCGCCGGGTGGTTGACGCCGTCGTTCACCGGCGCGTCGGCGATCAGGAAAGGGTTGACGCCCTCCAGGCAGCCGACGTTGTAACCGTACTCCTCCGGATGGGAGCGTCGCTGGTGGTGGGTGTAGATGCCGCACACGCCGCAAAAATAATGCTTGGCGGTATGGGTGTTGAACTGGTACAGACGAAGCGCGTCCTCGCCTTGCACGATGCGGATGCCGTCCAGACGCACAGAAGCCACCAACGCGCCCTTGCGGCGGCAAATCGAACAATCGCAACGCCTGGGATTTTCAATGCCTTGCGGCAGCGTCAGCTCCAGCACCACCGCTCCGCAGTGGCAGGAAGCCCGATGCCGGGTTTGAATGACGGTATCGCCAACCTGGGTGATCATGCCCTCTCCTTTCGCTCTGCGCATGGCTATGCCGGCCATTGCAGCAGAATCGGCGGGCGATGACAAACGCAAACGGCGGCGCGCCAAAAAACAGGGCCAGCCGCAACGGCTGGCCCTGCTGTCCCCAAGCCCGGCTCAGGGCCGCTGCTTGAAGAAGGTGATCGGCGCGGTGGCCGGAATTTCGCTCGGCGGCGGGGCTTTCAGGATGTGCTTCTTCATCTTGCCCATCACGTGCATCTCGCAGGGGCGGCATTCGAACTTCAACGTATACGTCTCGTCGCCGGATTTGAGGATCATCGGATCGGCGCGCACCTGGCCCATCACCCCCTTCACGCCCTTGGCCTGCTTGGGGCACAGGTTGTAGGAGAAGCGCAGGCAGTGCTTGGTGATCATCAGGCTGACTTCGCCCTCTTCCTGATGCGCCTCGTAAGCGGGTTCGATCACCTCCACGCCGTGTTTCTTGTAGAAATCCCACGCCAGCGCGTTGTAGACGTTGGCGAGATAGCTCAGTTCCTTCTGCGGGAAGGGAACCGGCGGCTCGACGGCGGCCTTGCGCGCCGGGCGCGCCCACGCCGCCAGGCGGGCGGCTTCCAGCTTTTCCACCGCCTCGCGGCGCAGGCCGTTGATGACGGAGGCCGGCACAAACCACGGCTGAGTGAGGTTCAGGGCCACGTCGTGCGCCTGGAACAGGGTATTGCCGAGTTTGGCGGCGGCGTCGCGCAGGCTTTGCTCGGCGCGGGCCGCGTCCTTGGCCGGCTCCAGCGCCATGTCGATGCAAGCGCCGGCGCTGCAACCATCGGCGTCGGTGTAAGTCAGCGCGAGGCCCGTAGCGGTTTCCGACAGCGTGGCCCACACGCCGATGCGGCGCTCGGCCGACTTCTTAAGCAGCGCCAGCTCCCAGGCGTGGTCGCGGTTGCGGCAGATGTCCACGCCGGGTTTGAGCCCGGAGAGCGCGGCCGGATCGTTGGGCTCGCAGCGCCATACCAGCAGGCCGCCGGCGGCCTTGCCCACCTGTTTGACGGTGTTGAGCTGCATGCCCACCACTTCGCGCTTTTTCATGAAGTTGATGCCGTCGCCGTTGGACATCTGTTCGGCGGTGGCGATCTCCAGCCAGGCATCGCCCACCTGATGCACCGTGCCGAGGCCGACGCCGACGAACTTGGGCGAATCGAAAGCGCCGATGTCCTGCTTGCGGCCGGTGGCGAAGTAATCGGTGGCGCCGCGGTGGAAAGTCTTGTCCGGGTCCGGCGTGAAGAAGATTTCGCTCGCGCCGCTGGAGGCCGGCGCCAGCTCCGGACGACGCTCGAAGATTTCGTCCAGCAGCAGGCGATAGTGGGCGGTGATGTTCTTGACGTAGGACACGTCCTTGTAGCGGCCTTCTATCTTCAAGGAGCGCACGCCGGCGTCCAGCAGGGCTTCCAGATTCTCGCTCTGGTTGTTGTCCTTCATCGACAGCAAATGCTTGTCGAAGGCCACCACGCCGCCCTTTTCGTCGGTCAGCGTGTACGGCAGCCTACAGGCCTGCGAACAGTCGCCGCGGTTGGCGCTGCGACCGGTGTCGGCGTGGCTGATATAGCACTGGCCGGAGAAGGCCACGCACAGCGCGCCGTGGATGAAGTATTCGATCGTCGCCGAATCGGCCACATGGTCGGCGATCTTCCTGATCTGCGGGATGGTCAGCTCGCGCGCCAGCACCAGCTGGCTGAAGCCGGCGTCGGACAAAAAGCGCGCCTTGTCGGCGTCGCGGATGTCGCACTGGGTGGACGCGTGCAGCTGGATCGGCGGCAGGTCCATCTGCAGGATGCCCATATCCTGGATGATCAGCGCGTCCACGCCCGCGTCGTACAGCTGCCAGATCAGCGTGCGGGCGGCGTCCAGCTCGGCGTCGTGCAGAATGGTGTTGAGCGTGGCGAAGATGCGCGCGTGGTAACGGTGGGCGAAGGCGGTCAGCCCGGCGATGTCCTGCACGCTGTTGCAGGCGTTGTGGCGCGCGCCGAACGACGGTCCGCCGATATACACCGCGTCCGCGCCGTGCAGGATGGCTTCGCGGCCGATTTCGACGGTTTTGGCGGGGGACAGCAGTTCAACTTGGTGCGACAACAGGCTCATGACGATTCCGGGCTGATGATAGGGTTATCCGCGCCGAAAACGCGGGCGCGGAAGTATAACGGAATCATGGGCTTAGCGAAAGTCGCCGGCTAGGTGCAACTACCTAATCCCCCGGAATCGCTTTGCAGCCCGTCGGGCCGGCTGCTAACCCGAAAATAGCCAAATCGTTCCATCTGGAATTTTCGAAACAAGCGAGTCGCCCATGTTCACCAAACTCACCATCGCCCAGCGTCTTGGCATGCTGGTCGCCGCCATGCTGCTGATTCCCATCCTGCTCGGCCTGTTCGGGCTGTATACCCAGAACGCCATTCTGGGCGACTTCGCCACCACCTACAACGACCGGGTGGTGTGCCTCAAGCAGCTGAAAATCGTCGGCGACGGCTACGCGGTGGGCATCGTCGACGCCGCCCACAAACTGAGCGCCGGCAATCTGACCCAACAGCAATTCCTGGACGGGCTGGAGCAATCGCGCAAGGACGTGAAACAGCAATGGGGCGATTACCGCGCCACCTATCTCACCGAAGAAGAAAAGCGGCTGGCCGATCAGGTGGAGCAGGCGATGGCCGCCGCCGACCGCAGCGTCGATCAGCTGCGCGTCATCGTGCAGGGCCGCGACCGCGCCGCGCTGCAAAACTATATAGAACGCAGCATGTACCCGGCCATCGATCCGGTGGCCAAGAACATCTCGGCGCTGGTGGACCTGCAGCTGCGCGTGGCCGCCGAAGAATACGCCCAGGCGCAGGATCACGCCGCGCGCAGCCGGGCGGCCACCATCCTGTTCGTCGCCATCGGCGTGGCGCTGGGCGCGCTGCTGTCCATCATCATCGTGCGCGGCCTGCTGCTGGAGCTGGGCGGCGAGCCGCGCGACGTGGTGGCGCTGGCCAGACGCATCGCCAATGGCGACCTGCGCGAAAAACTGAAGGTGAAAACCGGCGACAACGACAGCATCGTCGCCTCGATGGCGCACATGCAGAACGGCCTGATCCACATGGTGCGCGACATGCAGCAGGTGATCCAGCGCATGAGCGCCAACGCCACCGAACTGGCGGCGGCCTCGGAACAGGTGGCGGTCAGCGCCGAAGAGCAGACTCGCGCCGCCTCGTCGATGTCGGCGTCGGTGGAAGAGTTGTCGGTCAGCATCTGCTCGGTCAGCGACAACACCGCCGACGTGGCCAAGGACTCGGTATCCAGCGGCGATCTGGCCCAGCGCGGGGTGGCCATCATCGACGAAACCCTGGCCACCATCGGCCAGGTAGCGGAAATGGCGCGCGCCTCGCAGGAAAAAGCCGACTTGATGAGCAGCCGCTCGCAGGACATCGCCAACGTGATCCAGGTGATCCGCGACGTGGCGGAGCAAACCAACCTGCTGGCGCTGAACGCCGCCATCGAGGCCGCCCGCGCCGGCGAACAGGGCCGCGGCTTCGCCGTGGTGGCCGACGAAGTGCGCAAGCTGTCGGAGCGCACTTCGCAATCCACTACCGAAATCAGCGCCAGCATCCGCGTGATGCTGGACAGCAGCAACCACGTCGTCCAGAACATCCACACCACCGTGGACCAGATGGAAGCCGGCCTGCAGCAGGCCAACCGCGCCCGCGAGGCGATTGCCGGCATCAGCAGCAACGTGGATTCGGTAAAGCGCTCGCTGTCGGCGATCTCCATCTCGCTCAATGAACAGCAAGAAGCCGGCACCGGCATCGCCGCCAATGTCGAAAAAGTGGCGCAAATGTCGGAAGAAACCAGCGCCGCCGCCAGCCAGACCGCCGACTCCGCCACCCAGGTGGAGCAGATGGCCCACACCCTGCAAGCGGCCATCAGCCATTTCACCCTGCCCGCCGGCGGCTTGGCTTCAAGCTCGGAAGCGCCGCCGCAAACCTTGCTCGCCGGCCAAGCCCTTACCGCCTGAAGCGCCCCCCTGGCCGGCGCTCGCCAGCCAGGGGCCGGCTTTGGCTTGCGAGCCGCGACCTAGACTTTTCCCGCAAGCGAAGTCCGCCGACCTTGCGATCCATTTCCTTGCCCTCTCCATCGCCTCGCCATGCTGGATCCGCGCTCGGTCGCGCGGCAGGCTTGCGGCTGGCTGTTCTTGTTGCGCCGCATCAATTCTATTCCAAACAAATATTTTCATTTCCGAATTTTTTTATTGGTATTATTGTGGACTGATATTCGATTCATTTTCAAAACGGCTCCAACCACAACATTGTCATGGTTTGTTCGCTGCATTCCGTTTTAAATTCAAGAAATATGTTTAAAAATGGCTCATTTATCGAATATATATTTACAAATCTCATGTGCATGGCAACATTACAACATGATGACATTGAGTTTAATCAGGGTTTGAACAATACCAATTGTAGACCACAGCAAGACCAGATAGTTTTGCGCACAGGACATCCCCCGATGATCCGGCACGAAAATCTGGAGCTCAAAAAATGCACAAGCACCATGCGGTATTCCTGGCCGTGATGACAGCGGTCTCCGGTTTCGCCCTGGCCGACGAGCCGGCAAATACACCCAATGCAGACGCTCAGGTTCTGCGCGGCACCAATCAAACTCTTCCCCAAGCCGACGGCTACGACCTGATCTCCAAAGCCGAAACCACGTTCAGCGCCTGGTACTACGGCCGCGACCGCCAGGAACAAGCGGCAACGGATCGTGGAGACATCAAAGTCAATGTCATCAACCTGGGTCTGAACTTCAAGTCCGGTTACGCCTGGGACAAAGTGGGCTTCGACGTGGCCGCGCACACCGCCCAGAAGATCGGAGAAACCAAAGGCTGGTCGGAAATTCTGAGGCACGAAGACGGCGTCAGTCCGAAAGACGAGAGCTACTCCGTCATCAGCCAAGCCGCGATCAAGTTCCGGCAAAATGCGGATGGCCAGGGCCTGGCAACCCGCATCGGCTACACCCCGATCAGCGTCGGCACGCTGGGCACCTCCGGCGGCCTGCAGTCGCATGCCTATCGCGGCGCCGAAGTCAAATACAAGACCGGCGATCTGGAACTGGGTTACGGCTGGGCCGACCAGTTCCGCAATGAATGGGACGACCGCTTCCGCAACATCACCAACCAATGGCACCAGAATCGCGGGACCAACGATAAGGGCATGCCCCACATCGATGGCAAGCAAATTGAATACGTCAACAGCTTGGGCCTTCGTTATGCCCCAAAAGACGGCTTTGTGGATATCGGCATCGGCGAAGGCAAGGATTACCGCCGCAACGCCCAGATCGCCGGCGGTTACACCTGGAACCTGGCCGGCGGCGACAAGCTGACCGCCACCGGCTATCTGTTCACCGCCAAGAACATCACCCAGCTGTCCGGGGATGCCGATCCGAAAAACGAATATCACGCCAGCGGCAGCGTCAGCTACGCTACTGGCGGGCTGACCTTGCTGGGCGGTTTGGGCTATACGCACAATCCGGCCAACGGCGCATCCAACGAGCTGAATTTCCGCCTTGCGCCATGGGCCAACTCGGACAACCGCAACTTCATCCAGACCTGGGGCCAGCTGGACGACTTCGTCTGGGACGGCCAGACCGTGATCAAGCTCTCCGCCAGCTATGACTTCGCCAAGCTTGGCCTGCCTGGCTTCAGCGCCGGCATCTCCGGCAACTACGCCACCGGCGCCAAGTACAAGAATGAGCAAGGCCAGAATGTTACCGCCAAGTTCTCCGAGGTCGACTTGAGCTTTGGTTATGCGGTGCAAAGCGGCGTGCTCAAAGGCGCCAGCATCGGCATCTACCCGGCCTGGCTGAAAACCGACAAGTTCGACCAGAAATCCGACCGCAGCGACGTGAAGGTGGTGGCCAACTACACCAAGACGTTCTGATCTAGCCTCCCCGGCCCGGCGCTGCCCGCCGGGCCGCCTCCCAGCCTAATGGAGAGATGAACATGAAACTGAAAACCCTGAGCGGCGCGCTGCTGTTGAGCCTGGGCGCGGCCTTCGCCGCGCCGGCCCTGGCTGCCGACAAGCCGGTGCTGGAAGTGTGGACGATGAGCCTGTCGCCCAAGTTCGACGGCTATTTCAAGGACCTGGTCGCCAAGTACAACGCCCAGAACCCCAATGTGGAAGTGAAGTGGACCGACTATCCCTGGGACGTGATCCAGGCCAAGTTCACCGCCGCGGTGGGCGCGGGCAAGCCGCCGGCGCTGGTCAACCTGAACGTGCCCTGGGCTTACGACTACAAGCAGGAAGGCCTGATCCAGCCGCTGGATAGCGTCATCGACAAGGGCCAGTACGTCACCGGCGCGCTGCGCGACGTGACTTTCGAAGGCAAGGTTTACGCCTTCCCGCACTACAACGGCGCCAGCGTCATCGCCTACAACGCCGAGCTGTTCAAAAAAGCGGGGCTGGATCCGAACAAACCGCCCAAATCGCTGGATGAAGAGCTGAAGTACGCCAAGACGATCAAGGCCAAGACCGGCGTGGCCGGCTTCGCGCCGACGCTGGGCCCCACCAAGATCGAAGGCATGTTCATCCAGAACGGCCTGGACGTGGTCAAGGACGGCAAGCCGGTATTCAACAGCCCGGCCCACGTCGCCTTCGTCAAGAAGCTGGCCGACGCCTACAAATCCGGCGCGCTGCTGAAGGACAACCTGTTCGCCCAGGACAACTTCCAGGTGGCGATGGCGGCGTACAACAGCGGCCGGCTGGCGATGCTGGAATCCACCCCCACCACGCTGACCCGCGTGCGCGACGAAGCGCCCAAGCTCTACCTGCGCACCAAGGTCGCGCCCGCGCCCATCGGCCCCACCGGCATCGCCGCCGGCGGCTGGATGTTCAACTTCGCCGTGGCCAAGAACGTGAACAAGGCGCTGCTGCCGGAGATCGGCAAGTTCGGCAATTATCTGACCAACGCCGACAACCAGCTGGCCTTCTCCAAGCTGGCCGGCACCCTGCCCACCGCGCGCAAGGCGGCGCAGGACCCGCACTTCCAGAAAGTGGCCAACAACGCCGGCGCGGCCGAGCAGGCGGTGCGCATCGCCGCGTCCAACCTGGACAAGACCCGCACCATCTTCCTCGCCGGGGTGAAGAACGCCGATGTGCTGTCGGCGCGTCTGGCCGCCGCGGTGGAAAAGGGCGTCACCGGTCGCCAGGACCCGAAGGCCGCGCTGGATGAAGCCGCCGCCTTCTGGAGCAGCAAGATGTAAACGCAGCGCCGCCCGCCGCCCAGCGCGGCGGGCTCACTGACAATCCGCAAGGTGCAAGTCCCATGCCCACTCCAAGAAAAACGACGCTGCAAGCCTGGCTGTTCCTGACGCCGGCCTTGCTGCTATTGCTGGTCTTCTCTTTCTGGCCAGTCGGCTTCGGCTCCTTTCTCGCCTTCACCCGTTACAACCTGATCGACGCGCCCGCCTGGGTCGGTCTGGAAAACTTCCGCGAAATCTTCGGCGACGAGCTGTTCCTCAGCGCGCTGAAGAATTCGGCCCTCTATCTATTGGTGGTGCCGGTGATCCAGGTGGTCGCGATGCTGCTGGCGGTGCTGGTCAACAACAACCTGCCCGGCATCAAGCTGTTCCGCGCCGCCTATTATCTGCCGGTGGTCACCTCGGTGTCGGTGATCGGCATCATCTGGAACTTCATGTATACCGAGGACGGCGTGCTCAACGCCGTGCTGCAGTACCTGCACGTGCTGAGCGGCCCGGTGGGCTGGCTCAACGACGACCGCATCGCGCTGTTTTCGGTGATGTTCATCACCGTCTGGCGCGGCCTGGGCTGGTATATGGTGCTGTATCTGGCCGGCCTGCAATCCATTCCCGGCGACGTCTACGAAGCCGCGGTGCTGGACGGCGCCAGCCCCTGGCAGCGCTTCTGGAAGATCACCGTGCCCTTGCTCGCGCCCACCATCCTGCTCTGTTCGGTGATGTCGGTGCTGGCGGCGGTGAAGGCATTCGAAGAAGTGCAGATCATGACCAAGGGCGGGCCGATGCAATCCACCTATACCGCGCTGTTCTACGCCTACGAGTTCGGCATCAAGTCGCTCAACTTCGGCAAGGCGCTGGCCGCCAGCCTGGTGATGTCGGTGTTCTGCATCCTGCTGGCCTGGCTCAACTTCCGTTTCCTGCAACCCCGCGAGCGATAAGGAGCCGCCATGTCCCATTCCGCCGCCTTGCCGCGCGATCCGGCCGCCAGCCGCCGGCGGGCCATCCACTGGCCGCAGCTGCTGTCGCGCGCCGCGCACTATCTGGTGCTGATCGCCATCGGCCTGATCACCGTCTACCCGTTCTGGTGGACGCTGGTCACCGCGCTGTCCACCGAGGGCGACGTGTTCGCCTTCCCGCCGGCCCTGCTGCCCGCCGCGCCCAGCCTCGCCAACTTCGCCGAGGCGATCACCAGCATCGACATCCTGAAGTTCTACGCCAACTCGCTGGCCATCACCGTGCTGACCGTGGCCGGCACCCTGCTGGTGAGCGCGCTGGCCGCCTACCCGCTGGCGCGGATGCGCTTTCCCGGCCGCAAGCTGGTGTTCGGCGCGATTCTCGCCACCATGATCCTGCCAAGCGAGGTCAACTTCCTGGTCAACTACATCACCGTCTCCAAGCTGCAGCTCACCGACACCTACAGCGGCGTGGTGCTGCCCACCCTGGCCGGCGCGGTGGGCATCTTCCTGATGAAACAGGCCTTCGAAGCCATCCCCAACGACCTCATCGACGCCGCGCGCGTGGACGGCGCCAGCGAGTGGCAGATCTTCTGGAAAATCATGCTGCCGCTGACCCGGCCGGCGCTGGCGGCGCTGACCATCCTCACCACGGTGACGGCATGGAACCAGTACATCTGGCCGTCGATCGTGATGTCCAGCCCGGACAAGTTTCCGCTGTCGGTCGGCGTGCTGTACCTGGCCGGGGCCTTCAGCTTCAAGACCCGGGTGGTGGCCGCCGGCGCGGTGCTGACCATCCTGCCCATCCTGATTGTCTTCCTGCTTACCCAGCGCTACTTCCTGCGCGGATTCGACGGAGCCGTGAAATGAACCTGACCCCGCAACAACTGGCCGGCCAAGCGCTGATGGTGGACGTCGCCGGCCCCCGCCTGGAGCAACCAGAAGCCGCCCTGCTGCAAAGCCTGGGCGTGCGCGCCGTCTGCCTGTTCCGCCGCAACGTGCCCGACGCCGACAGCGCGCGCCGGCTGGTGGCCGATCTCAAATGCGCGCTGGGCAAGGACATCCTGATCGGCATCGACCAGGAAGGCGGCGGCGTGATGCGCACCCTGTTCCTGCCGCAAGCGCCGGCGGCGATGGCGCTGGGCGCGATAGACGAACCGGCGCTGGCCTTCCAGGTGGGCGCCGCCGTGGCGCGCGGGTTGAAAAGCCTGGGCATCAACTGGAACTTCGCCCCGGTGCTGGACCTCAACAACAACCCGGCCAACCCGGTGATAGGCGAACGCTCCTTCGGCGAAAACCCGCAACGCGCCGCAGCGCTGGCCCAGGCCTGGCTGGCTGGCCACATCTCCGAAGGCGTCGCCTGCTGCCTCAAGCACTTCCCCGGCCACGGCGACACCCATACCGACTCCCATCTCGATTTGCCGGTGGTGGACAAGCCGCTCTCCTCGCTGCGCGACTACGAGCTGGCCCCGTTCAAGGCCGTGCTGCCGCACGCGCCGGCAGTGATGACCGCCCACATCCGCTTCCCGGCGCTGGACGCCGACTGGCCGGCGACGCTGTCGCCCAGAGTGCTGACCCAGCTGCTGCGCGAAGATCTCGGCTATCAGGGCGTGGCCATCACCGACGCCCTCAACATGAAGGCCATCCGCGAGCGCTGGGGCCAGGCCGCCGGCGCGGCGCAAACGCTGAAAGCCGGCGCCGACCTCGCCCTGGTGCTGCAGTTCCCGGACGAAATGCTGGCCGCCAAAGCCGCGGTGGAGCAGGCGCTGGCCGATGGCGAGTTATCGCTCGACCGCCTGCGGCAAGCCTGGCTGCGGGTGGACAGCCTGCTGCGCCGCTTCCCCAGCCGCGTCCAGCCGTACGAGCCGGCGCAACGCGCCGCCGACGAAGCGCTGTTCGCCAGCGCCTGGCAGCGCGCGCTGACCGCCCGCGGCGACGCGCCGCGGCTGTCGCCCGGCAGCCGGCTGCGGCTGGTGGTGCAGCGGCAAGCGCCGTCGGACGGCGTCTCCGAAGCCGGCCTCGGCGCGGAAACCCTGATCGCCAAGCTCTCCAGCCGCTACCAGCTGCACGTGATCAGCTTCGACGAGCGCGCGGAACTGGACTGGAGCCAGCTGCCCGACGACGGCGTCTTCACCGCGCTGGCCTCCACCACCCGAGAACGCTACGGCGAGCGGGAACGCGCCAGCTGGCGGCCCGACCTGCACTTGGCGCTGTGGAACCCCTACGCCGCGGCCGACCTCGACGCCCCGGCCCTGATCAGCTACGGCTTCGCCGACGCCGCGCTGGACGCGATCACGCGCTACCTGGCCGGCGAGATCGACGCCGCCGGACAACTGCCAGCCCGTCTGGCCTGAAGGAAAACCCCATGTCCCGACTCAAACTCAAACTCAAACAGATCAGCAAGGTATTCGACGATGGCAACGCCGTCATTCACGACGTCGATCTGGACATCGCCGACGGCGAATTCATGGTCTTCGTCGGCCCGTCCGGCTGCGGCAAATCGACGATGATGCGCATGATCGCCGGCCTGGAAGACATCACCGCCGGCGAATTGTGGATAGACGACGCGCTGTCCAATCACGTGCCGCCGGCCAAGCGCGGCGTGGCCATGGTGTTCCAGAGCTACGCGCTCTACCCGCACATGACGGTGCGCGAAAACATGGCCTTCAGCCTGAAGCTGGCCGGCAAGAGCAAGGCCGAAGTCGACGCCGCCGTGCGCCGCGCGGCGCTGACGCTGCAGATCGAGCACCTGCTGGACCGCAAGCCCAAGGCGCTGTCCGGCGGCCAGCGCCAGCGGGTGGCCATCGGCCGCGCCATCGTCAGGAAACCCGGCGTGTTCCTGTTCGACGAACCGCTGTCCAACCTCGACGCCGCGCTGCGCGTGCAGATGCGCATCGAACTGGCCCGGCTGCACAAGGAATTGGGCAGCACCATGATTTACGTCACCCACGACCAGGTGGAAGCGATGACCATGGGCGACCGCATCGCCGTGTTCAACGCCGGCCGCATCGAACAGGTGGGCACGCCGCTGCAGCTCTACAACCAGCCGGCCAACCGCTTCGTCGCCGGTTTCCTCGGCTCGCCCAAGATGAACTTCCTGCCCGGCCGGCTCAGCCACAACACGCCGGACGGCGTGCAGGTGGACATGGCCGGCGGCTACAGCCTGAAGCTGCCCTTCCACGGCCAGAACGGCGACAGCGTCACCTTGGGCGTGCGCGCCGAACACCTGCGCTTCGCCGATTCCGGCCTGCCGGCCACGGTGCAGCTGGTGGAGCACCTGGGCGACACCCAGATCGCCTACGCGCTGGTGGAAGGCGCCAGCGAGCACATCGCCGTCAAGCTGGCCGGCCACGAGGCGGAACCGGAAGCCGGCAGCGCCAGCTTCCTGCAGCTGGACCCGGCCTACTGCCATCTGTTCGACGGCCAGGAGCGCGCCCTGCCGAGGCTGCAGGCGACGCCTGCCGCGCGCGAGGCGTTGCCGGCCTAGGAAAAAGAGGGAGGCGCCGGCCTCCCTCTTGTTATCCACAACCCTGCCCGGAATCCGGACTTATCCACAACTTTCCGTCAGCGCGCGTCCTCCAGCGCCGGATTCGCGGCGTCGAGACGGAAACGGCGGCAGGCGGCGGCGTGGGGACCCAGCCGCTCGGCCAGCCAGTCCATTCCCGCCGCGCCGGACGGGAAATCCAGATCCGGCCGCTCGCTGACGAACAGCACCGAGCGGCTGCCCTCGTCCAGCTTGAAACGGTCCGACTCCAGCCAGTTGAGGCAGCGGCACACCGTTTCGCCGCCCGACAGCCACGCCGCCTCGCCCGGCTGCGGGAATTCCGTCGCGGTTTTGCCCAGGGGCAGAAACGGCTCGTCGCCGCGCGCGAGGTCCAGGCGCAGTTCGCCGCCCAGCTTGGCGATATCTTCGCCGCCGAAGGGGCTGCGGCTGAGCAGGGACGCCTGGTTGTACAAATCCACCAGCGGCAGGATGCTGCGCAGCTTGCCCGCCTGCGCCGCTTTGGCCAGATAGGCCAGCGAGCAGCGCGCCTGCTTGTCGCCCGGCCAGGCGCGGTAAAACGCCTTCCACTGGCCCAAAAGCGCGTCCCAATCAGCCCCGTCGTCCACCCAGCTCGGCGCGGCGGACGGCAGCGCCGCCGCCTCGATATCCCGCGCGATCAAACCTTCCACCTGCAGGCGCGGCCAGCGCGCCAGCACGGCTTCGCTCAACTCGACTTTCATCTTTGGCTCCCGGTGGTCAATCCCAACCATGCTAGGCCGAAAGGACAGCCGAGGGAAACGCATTGCGCTAATGCGGCAGTAGCGGAATTGCTGGACGAAAAAAGCCCGGCGCGCGGCCGGGCATGGCGAGGCAGAGCAGCGCTTGGCCGTCAGGCGATCTTGCGCGCGGCGGCCGTCTGCGCCGCCAGCCAGTTGTCGATGACTTCGGCGGCGTTGGCCGGCAGGTGCAGCTTGAGCTTGGAGCGCCGCCACAGGATGTCTTCGCTGGCGCCGGCCCACTCGGCGTCCACCAGATAGCGCAACTCGGCTTCGTAGAGGCCGGGCAGGATTTCCGCGCCCAGTTCGGCGAGGTTGCCGGCCTGGCCGATCAGCTTGGCCACGCGGGTGCCGTAAGCGCGCGCCCAGCGCTCGGCCAGCGCCTGCGGCAGCCACGGATGGCGCTGCAGCAAGCCTTGCAGGAAGCGGGCGAAATCCGCGCCCGGCATGTCGCCGCCAGGCAGCGGCGCGTCGGCGGTCCAGGTGGCCTTGCCGTTGCCGAGCAGGGGCGCGAGCTTGTCCACCACTTCTTCCGCCAGCTTGCGGTAGGTGGTGATCTTGCCGCCGAACACCGACATCAGCGGCGCGCCGGCGCGGTCCAGCTCCAGCGCGTAGTCGCGGGTGACGCTGGAGGCGTTGTCGGAGGCGTCGTCCAGCAGCGGGCGCACGCCGGAATACGTGGACAGCACGTCGGAAGGCGCGATCTGGCTGTGGAAGTAGCGGTTGCTCATTTCGCACAGGTAGCGGATTTCGTCGTCGTCTATCGCCACCGCGCCCGGGTCGCCGCGGTATTCGACGTCGGTGGTGCCGATCAGCGTGAAGTCGCGTTCGTAAGGAATCGCGAAAATGATGCGCTTGTCCGGGTTCTGGAAAATGTAGGCGAAGGGGTGGTCGAAGATCTTCTTCACCACGATGTGGCTGCCCTTGACCAGACGGATGGACTTGCTGGACGGCATGCGCAGCTTGTCCTCGATCAGGCTCTGCACCCAGGGGCCGGCGGCGTTGACCAGGATGCGCGCGCCGACTTCGCGCAACTCGCCGTTGGCCGCGCGCAGCTGGCAGCGCCAGATGTCGCCGTCGCGCTTCGCCGCCACCAGCGGGGTGCGGGTGAGGATCCGGGCGCCGTGCTCGGCCGCGTCCATCGCGTTGAGCACCACCAGCCGCGCGTCCTGCACCCAGCCGTCGGAATAGATGAAGCCGCGCTTGAAATCGCCCTTCAGCGGGCCGCCGGACGGATGGTCGGCGAAGCTCACCGTGCCGGAGCCGGGCAGCACTTCGCGGCGGGCCAGATGGTCGTACAGGAACAGGCCGCAGCGGATCATCCATTCCGGGCGCTGGTCGCGCGCGTGCGGCATCACGAAGCGCAAGGGCCAGATGATGTGCGGCGCGGCGCGCAGCAGCACTTCGCGCTCCTGCAGCGCTTTGCGCACCAGGCCGAATTCGTAATATTCCAGATAGCGCAGGCCGCCGTGGATCAGCTTGGTGCTGGCCGACGAGGTATGCGCCGCCAGATCGTCTTTTTCGCACAACAGCACCGACAGGCCGCGGCCGGCCGCGTCGCGCGCGATGCCGGCGCCGTTGATGCCGCCGCCAATGATTACCAGATCGTAAGTTTCCACCGCGTCCCCCGCTTGATTCATGCGCTGGCAGCGCCAGCATTGATACCCAGAATAATTAAAAACGAAGAAAAATACAACATTTCACTTTCGTTTTTACTTCAATAATGCGCGCTTTTGTATTTATACCGCGCCCAACGGCGCGCCAGGGCAAACAAAAGGGCCTTGCGGCCCTTTGTCGGCTAGCCAGGCGGCTCGCGTCAGGCGGAAGCCAGCCGCTTGTCCTCGCGGTGGCCGTGCCAGGTGGTGAGCGCCAGCAGCACGATGGCGGCGACGCACGATCCCACCATCAGCATGAAGCCGCCGTCCCAGCCGAAATGATCGACGGTGTAGCCGACCACGGCGTTGGCCGCCACCGAGCCGCCAAGGTAGCCGAACAGGCCGGTGAAACCGGCGGCGGTGCCGGCGGCCTTCTTCGGCGCCAGCTCCAGCGCGTGCAGGCCCACCAGCATCACCGGACCGTAGATCAGGAAGCCGATGGCGATCAGCGCCAGCATGTCGACGGTGGGGTTGCCGGCCGGGTTCAGCCAGTACACCACGGTGGCCACCGTCACCAGCGCCATGAAGAACACGCCGGTGGCGCCGCGGTTGCCGCGGAACAGTTTGTCCGACATCCAGCCGCACAGCAGGGTGCCGGGGATGCCGGCCCATTCGTAGAGGAAATAGGCCCACGACGACTTGTCCACCGAGAAGTGCTTCACTTCCTTCAGATAGGTGGGCGCCCAGTCCAGCACGCCATAGCGCAGCAGGTAGATGAAGACGTTGGCGAAGGCGATGTACCACAGCAGCTTGTTGGGCAGGATGTACTGGTTGAAGATCTCGCGGGTGGTCAGCTCCTGCTCGTGCTTCTCGCTGTAGTCTTCCGGGTAATCGTTCTTGTAGGCCTCCACCGGCGGCAGGCCGCACGACTGCGGCGTGTCGCGCATGGTCAGCCAGGCGAAGACGGCGACGCCGATGGCCGCCGCGGCCGGCACGTAGAACGCCGCGCGCCAGTCGTTGAACCAGCCCATGCCGAGGATGAACAAGGGGCCGATCAGGCCGCCGCCGACGTTGTGGGCGCAGTTCCAGATCGACACGATGCCGCCGCGCTCCTTCTGCGACCACCAGTGCACCATGGTGCGGCCGCAAGCCGGCCAGCCCATGCCCTGGAACCAGCCGTTGAGGAACAGCAGCACGAACATCACGGTGACGCTGGACGTGGCCCAGGGCACGAAGCCCATCAACAGGAAGATGGCCGCCGACAGCAGCAGGCCGGCCACCAGGAAGACGCGCGGGTTGGAGCGGTCGGACACCGAACCCATCAGGAATTTGGACAGGCCGTAGGCGATGGCGACGCCGGACATGGCGACGCCCAGGTCGCCGCGCGAAAAGCCCTGCTCGATCAGATAAGGCATGGCCAGCGAGAAATTCTTGCGGACCAGATAGTAGCCGGCGTAGCCGACGAAGATACCGAGGAAAATCTGCCAGCGCAGACGGCGGTAAACGCTGTCCTGTTGCGCGTCCGGCAGTAGGGGTTGATGCGCCGCGGGTTTGAACAGGCTGATCATGTCATCACTTCTTTCTGAGTTGTTGCGCCAACGAGAGCGACGCCCGTCCTGCCAGAACAGGTTGGCCGCCCCGGCGGAGGGCCCCGTCTCGCGAGGGCCGCTGCCGCCTGCTTGCCGGTCTGCGCCGGCTGATTGAACCACCGGCCCGGAACGCGCCCGGGCCGGAAAAAACTTCAGGCCGGCAAGGTGTAAGCCAGCGCCGCCAACGCGCCGCCGATCAGGGAACCCGCCACCGGCACCCAGGCGTAGCCCCAGTCGCTGTCGCGCTTGCCGGGGATGGGCAGGATGGCGTGCATGATGCGCGGCGCGAGGTCCCGCGCCGGGCTCATCGCGTAACCGGTGGTGCCGCCCAGCGACACGCCGATGCCCAGCACCAGGAGAGCCACCGGCAGCGCGTCGATCGCGCCCAGCGACATCTTGGGCGCCACCATGCTGAGGATGGCGAACACCAGCACGAAGGTGGCGACGATTTCGGACACCAGGTTGCCCGGCAGGCTGCGGATGGCCGGACCGGTGCAGAAGGTGGCCAGCTTGAGATCGGCGCAGTCGGTGGACTCGTAGTGCTTGCGGTAGATCAGCCACACCAGGCCGGCGCCGGCCATGCCGCCGAGCATCTGCGCCAGAACGTAGCCCGGCACCTTGTCCCACGGAAACTTGCCGGCCACGGCCAGCGCCACCGATACCGCCGGGTTGAGATGCGCGCCGCTGATCGCGGCCACGCTGAACACGCCGATAAATACCGCCATCGCCCAGCCGAACGCGATGACGATCAGGCCGCTGTTGTGGCCCTTGGTGTTTTTCAGCAGCACGTTGGCCACCACGCCGTTGCCGAGCAGCACCAGCAAGGCGGTGCCGATGAATTCGCCCATCAAAGGATTCATGATCCGGTTTCCTTCAGAATGTCAGGTACGGTAAGCCGCCGCAGCGGCGCGGGACCGCTGCGGACGGAACGAACAAAGGAGGGATCAGACGCTGTCGTCCGCCCAGGCGGTGGCGGCCCTGACCGCGCGCTGCCAGCCCTTGACGTTGGCGGCCACGTCGTCGGCGGCCATGCGCGGCAGGAAGCGGCGGTCCAGCTGCCACTGGCCCTGGATGTCGTCCAGGCTTTGCCAGTAGCCGACGGCCAGCCCCGCCAGGTAGGCGGCGCCCAGAGCGGTGGTTTCGGTGATCCTCGGACGGGCCACGCCCACGCCGAGAATGTCGGACTGGAACTGCATCAGCAGTTCGTTGACCACGGCGCCGCCGTCGACGCGCAATTCGGCGATGTCCATCTTGGCGTCGGCCTCCATCGCCTTGAGCACGTCGCGGGTCTGGTAGGCGATGCTGTCCAGCGCGGCGCGGGCGATGTGGGCGGCCTTGGTACCCAAGGTGGCGCCGACGATGGTGCCGCGGGCGTTGGCGTTCCAGTGCGGCGCGCCCAGGCCGGCGAAGGCCGGCACCAGGTAGACGCCGTCGCTGTCCTTCACTTCCTGCGCCAGCGGGCCGACATCGGCCGAGCGGCGAATGATGCCTAGACCATCGCGCAGCCATTTCACCACCGCGCCGCCGATGAAGATCGAGCCTTCCAGCGCGTACTGCACCTTGCCGTCCACCTTCCAGGCGATGGTGGTCAGCAGCTTGTTGGTGGATTCGATCGGTTGCTCGCCGGTGTTCATCATCATGAAGCAGCCGGTGCCGTAAGTGTTCTTGACCATGCCCGGCGCGGTGCACTGCTGGCCGAACAGCGCCGCCTGCTGGTCGCCGGCCACGCCGGCGATCGGGATTTCCACCCCCAGATGCGCGGCGTGGGTGTGGCCGTACACCTCGCTGGAGCTTTTCACTTCCGGCAGCATGGAGGCCGGAATGCCCATGATGTCCAGCAGCTCGGCGTCCCACTCCAGGGTGTGGATGTTGAACAGCATGGTGCGCGAAGCGTTGGAGACGTCGGTGACGTGGGTCTTGCCGTGGGTGAAATTCCAGATCAGCCAGCTGTCCACCGTGCCGAAGGCCAGCTTGCCGTCGCGGGCGCGTTCGCGCGCGCCGGGCACGTTGTCCAGAATCCACTTGATCTTGCTGCCGGAGAAGTAGGCGTCCACCAACAGGCCGGTCTTGGCGCGGATGGTCTCGGCCAGGCCGCGCTCTTTCAGTTCGTCGCAGAAAGCCGCGGTGCGGCGGTCTTGCCAGACGATGGCGTTGTACACCGGGTGGCCGGTTTCGCGATCCCAGACGATGGTGGTTTCGCGCTGGTTGGTGATGCCGATGGCGGCGATGGCGCGGCCGTCGACGCCGGCCTTGGCCACCGCCTCGGCCGCCACGCCGGCCTGCCCGCCCCAGATTTCCTGCGGGTCGTGCTCCACCCAGCCCGGTTGCGGGTAAATCTGGCGGAATTCCTTTTGCGCCAGCGACACGATGTCGCCGCTGCGATTGAACAAGATGGCGCGGGAACTGGTGGTTCCCTGGTCCAATGCCAATACGAACTGATTCTGCATGGGGTTTCTCCTGGATGCCGTCCGCGGCGGCGGTTTAACAGCTTGTTCTGTCGTCGTTTTTGTTTGTAATGTTTGTTTTTTTACTTATGACGTTCGTTTTATTTTCGAGCAATTTTAGGGACGGCGGACAGGAAGTCAATTGCGATTTAATATTTTTTTAATATCTTCATGTGAAAATTATTGGTGAATCGGAAACTATTTCCCGATAAAATGTAGAAAATACAAGTGCTTGCATTTGCGTGGGCCCACTACAAAAAACCTGCCCGCGCGCTGTTGTTTGCTGCGATGCGTCAAAGTATTTTGACGTGAAATTAATTATGCTTGCCAAAGATCAATCCGCCCCGAGCGGAGACGACGCTACTCTAGGCTGCTGGCAAAGGCATGATGAATCAGGGCGTTGCCCGCAGGCCGGACGCCAGCCGATACGCAAAAAAACGAACATAAACTTTCGGTGTCGCGAACCGAAGCCCGCGCCCGGCGCGGCGGACTGCGGCGGGAGAAACTGTAGTCATGCCGCTACAAGCCAGATATGGCAGCATAGGCGTGCTCTCCAGCGGAGCGTTCCGCTGGCCTTCGCTACAGCGACACCGGTCACCTGGCCGTAAAAGGACTGTCATGCTTCGCAATACTAAAATTCTAGCCACGCTCGGCCCTGCCTCCAGCACCCCCGAGCAAATCCTCGAGCTGGCCCGTTCCGGGGTCAACATCTTCCGCCTGAACATGAGCCACGGCAGCCACGACGACCATCGCGCGCGTCTGCAGGCTATCCGCGCCGCGGAACAAGTGCTGGACCGCCCGATCGGCGTGCTGGTGGACCTGCAAGGCCCCAAGCTGCGCATCGGCAAGTTCCCGCAGGCCACCACGGTGAAAACCGGCGACCGCTACGAATTCGTGCTGGACGAAGTGGCGGGCGACGGCCAGCGCGCCAGCCTGCCGCACCCGGAAGCGTTCGAGGCGCTCAAACCCGGCCACGTGATTCTGGTCAACGACGGCAAGATGGCATTTGAAGTGGAACAGGTGGAAGCGCGCCGCATCGCCACCCGCATCACCGTGGGCGGCGAGCTGTCCAGCAACAAGGGTTTCAACCTGCCGCACACCGTGCTGCCGCTGTCGGCCATCACTCCGAAAGACCGCAAGGACGCCGAATTCGCCCTGGCCGAAGGCGCCGACTGGCTGGCGCTGTCCTTCGTGCAGACCGCGGCGGACGTGAAAGAGCTGCGCGAAATCGTCGGCACCAAGGTCGGCATCATCTCCAAGATCGAGAAGCCGTCCGCGGTCGACGATCTCGCCGCCATCGCCACCCACTCCGACGCCATCATGGTGGCGCGCGGCGACCTGGGCGTGGAGCTGCCGCCGGAAGACGTGCCGGTGGCGCAGCGCCGCATCGTGCACCAGTGCCGCCACCTGGGCCGCCCGGTCATCGTCGCCACCCAGATGCTGGAATCGATGATCACCGCGCCGACGCCCACCCGCGCCGAAGCCAACGACGTGGCCACCGCCGTCTACGAAGGCGCCGACGCGGTGATGCTGTCGGCCGAAACCGCCGCCGGCCAATTCCCGCTGGAAGCGGTGCGCATCATGGACCGCGTCATCCGCCGCGTGGAAAGCGCGCCGGACTACCGCAAGGTGATGGCGCTGGACTACAGCGCCGCCGACGAGCCGGACCGCACCGACGCCATCGCCGCCTGCGTGCGCAAAGTGGCCACCCTGCTGCCGGTGACCGTTTCGGTCGCCTTCACCACCAGCGGCTCCACCTGCCTGTACCTGGCCCGCGAACGTCCGTCCACCCCCATCTTGGGCATCTCGCCCAACCTGGCCACCGCGCGTCGCCTGACGCTGGTGTGGGGCGTCACCGCCTACCACGGCCCGGACGCGGAAAACCTGGAAGACATGGTGGTGAAGACCACCTTCTGCGCCACCAAGCTCGGCCTCGCCGAGCAGGGCAAGCCGATGGTGATCATCGCCGGCGTGCCCTTCGGCACCCCCGGCTCCACCAACCTGCTGCGCATCGTTTACCCATAATCCGGGCGAAGCTCGCCAAGCGAAACGGAACCCGTCGGGTTCCGTTTTTTCATTCCAGCGTCCGGGTCATGAACACGCTGTTCGGGTCGGGCCGGTAATCGGCGAACGGCGGGCATTCGACAAAACCGTGCTTGCGGTACAAGGCTCGCGCCGGTTCGAACGCCGGCTCGCTGCCGGTTTCCAGATACAAGCGCCGCAAGCCGGCGCGGCCGGCCTCGGCCAGAATATGCAGCAAGATCGCCTGGCCGACGCCGCGCCCGCGCGCCGCCACCGTCGTGCGCATCGATTTGAGCTCGCCCGCGCCGCCGCCCAGGTCTTTCAGCGCGCCGCAACCCAGCAAGACGCCCTGCGCCCATGCCGACCAGAAGCGGATGTCGGCCGCCCGCAGCCGCTCCAGGTCCAGCGCGTGCACGCTCTCCGGCGGCGACAGGCTGCGCATGTGCTCCAGATGCTCGCGCAGCAGCAGCCGCACCTCGCCGCGCGACAAATCGTCCCGCTCCATGCTGATTTCCATTTTTCCTTCCTCCCCGATGCCGCCCCGCAACAAGCGAAGCGTTGAATACTATGCTGAAAGCCGGCGCGCGCCTGCGCCGCCAGCCGTTTGACTGACGATTCCACCCGATTGCACGCGAGGGGCCCATGGCCATTTCCGCACGGCGACGCCTGCTGGCGTGCCTGTTCCTGTTCAGCGCCTGCTGCCGGGCGCAAGCGCCGGATCGGCTCATCGTGGACCTGGACGCCGGCAATCCGCCGTTCATGTACGCCGATCCGCGCGGCGCGGCAAGCGGCCTCTATCCCCGGCTGATCGCCGCCGCCTGCCGCCAGGCCGGCATTCCGCTGACCTTGCGCGCCCTATCCTGGCGCAGGGCGTTGTACGAATTGCGCCAGGGCGGGGCGGCGGTCGGCGGCATCTACAAGACCGCCGAGCGCGAAAAACGCTACGACTTCAGCCAGCCGCTGTTTCAGGAACGCATCGTACTGGTTTATCCGCAGCTCAAGCCGCTGGTTTTTCGCCGCCTGGCCGATCTGGACGGCCTGCGCGTCGGCGTCATCGCCGGCTGGAGCTACGGCGACGCCTTCGACCAGGCCCGTTCCACAAGCAAGTTCAGTGCCTACGAGGCCGACAACGACAGCCAGAACCTGCAGCTCTTGACGCTGGGCCGGCTGGACGCGGCGCTGGGCGTGCAGGAGGCGATGCAGGCGGCGCTGCGCGACGGCCGCCACCGGGGCCTCGCCATCGCGCCGACCCCGCTGGCGATCAACGCCACTTTCCTCGCCGTCAACAAGAACGCCCGCCAGCAGGCGCTGCTGCCGCGCTTCAACCAGGCGCTGGACAAGATGCGCCGGGACGGCAGCTATCAGCGGCTGGTGCAATCCTTCTTCAGCGGCGACGCCCGCTAGCCCGTCCGCGCAAAAAAACCGCCCGGCAGGCCTGGCCTGCGGGGCGGGGGGCAAGTTATCCACGATCTGAGGAGAACAACTGCTGCGGATAATTCGGATCGATCAGGGCGTCACCAGGCGCAACAGATTGGTGGCGCCCGGCGTGCCGAACGGCAGGCCGGCGATGATCACCATCGGCCTGCCCTGCTCGGCGAGGCCCAGCTTGGCGGCGCAGAAGGTGGTCTTCACCACCATGTCTTCCAGGTTTTCCGCGTCCGGGCCGTGGTAGGCGGTGACGCCCCACACCAGCGTCAGGCGACGCGCGGTGGCGAGGCGCGGCGAGATGCCCAGGATGGGCGTATGCGGCCGTTCTCGCGCCATGCGCAGGCAGGTGTGGCCGCCGGTGGTGAACGCCGCCGCCGCCGTCACCGGCAGCAGGGTGCTGATCTTGCGCGCGCAGGCGGCGATGGCGTCGGCTTCGCTTGGTTCCGCCGCGGCGCGGTAGTCGATGGCCATCATCTCGTGGTAATCCGGCGCGCCTTCCACGCGGCGGATGATGCGGTCCATGATGGCCACCGCTTCCAGCGGGAACTGGCCGGCGGCGGTTTCGGCCGACAGCATCACCGCGTCGGCGCCTTCGTAGACGGCGGTGGCCACGTCGTTGGCTTCGGCGCGGGTGGGCGTCGGCGCGGTGATCATCGATTCCAGCATCTGGGTGGCGACGATCACCGGGCGGCCCAGGCGGCGGCACAGGTGCACGATGCGGCGCTGCGCCACCGGCACTTCCTCGGTCGGCAGCTCCACGCCCAGATCGCCGCGCGCCACCATGACGGCGTCGGACAATTCGGCGATGGCGGCGAGATCGGCCAGCGCGGTGGGTTTTTCAATCTTGGAGACGATGCCGACGCGACCCCCGACCAGGGCGCGCAATTCCTTCACATCCGCCGCGGTCTGCACGAAGGACATCGCCAGCCAGTCCGCGCCTACGTCCAGCGCGAACTGCAGGTCCAGATGATCCTTGGGCGTGATCACCGACTGGCTCAGCACCGTATGCGGCAGGTTGAAGCCCTTGCGGCTGGACAGCTCGCCGCCCACGGCGACGCGGGTTTCGATGCGGTCGGCGCGCACCTGTTCCACGTGAAACGCCATCTTGCCGTCGTTGACCAGGATGGCGTGGCCGGCTTCCAGCGCGGAAAACGCTTCCGGGTGCGGCAGGCTGGCGCGCTGGCCATCGCCGTCCACGGTTTCCAGCACGAAGTCGTAGCGCTCGCCGGTCTGCACCGTCACCGGACGGGAAAACTGGCCGATGCGCAATTTGGGGCCTTGCAGGTCCACCAGCACGCCGAGCGGGCGGTCCAGTTCCCGCTCCACCGCGCGGATGGCCTGCACCCGGGCGCGGTGCTCGTCGTGGCTGCTGTGGCTCATGTTCAGGCGGAACACGTTCACGCCGGCGCGGGCCAGCGCCAGGATCTGTTCCGGGCTGCCGGAGGAAGGGCCGAGGGTGGCCAGGATTTTGGTATTGCGCAGCATGACTGTCTTTCGGAAGTTCAGCTTGGCGGCGGCCGACGGGCCGCCGCCGAAGGGAGGGGAGGAAAAATCAGGCGGCGGCTTCGGCCAGCTTGGCCTCGGCGTCGAGTCGCGACTTGTCGTTTTCCAGTTCCATCGCGCCGCGGTGGGTCAGGTAGCCGAAGACCATGCCCATCAGCGCGCCGCCCAGCAGCAGGTAGAAGCCGGCGTGCCAGCCGAAGCGGTCCACCAGCACGCCGAACATGCTGGCGCCCAGCGACGCGCCCAGCACGTAGCTGAGGATGCCGCGCAGGCCGGTGGCCGAACCGACGGCGTAGCCGGGCACGAACTCGATGGTTTGCACCGAGGCCAGGAACTGCGGCACGTAGATCAGGCAGCCGATCACCGACACCGCGGCGCCGATCACCAGCAGCGAATCAGCCTGCCAGTACACGGTCAGCGCGCAGAAGATGATCGCCATGCAGACGATGGCCAGCGGCATGCGGCGGCCGCGGAAGTAACGGTCGGTGACGTAGCCGGCCAGCAGCGTGGACGGAATGGCCGCCCACTCGAAGAAGGCGTAGGCGAAGCCCATCTGCGCCTTGCTGAAGTCCTTCTCGTGCAGCAGGTACAGGGGCAGCCAGGTGATCACGCCGAAACGCACCATGTAGACGAACACGTCCAGCAGCGACACGTACCATACGTTCTTGTTCTTCAGCACGTACTTGCGGAAGATTTCCTTGGCCGACATGTTCTCCGGCGCGTGGTCGCTGCCGCTCACCAGTTCCTTCTTGGCTTCTTCCGGCAGGATTTCCTTCAGCGGCGGCAGGCCTTCGTTGTAGGTCAGGCCGGCGCCCAGGAACAGCACCAGGAAGGCCACGGTGGTGGCGATGGCCGCCGGCGCCCAGTAGCTGGCGCCCTGCCAGTGTTCGCTGCCGAACAGCGCCAGCGACACGCCGGCGATCGGGGCCACCAGGCCGCCGCCCAGGTTGTGGGAGACGTTCCAGAACGCGCCGATGCGGCCGCGCGAGGCGCGCGGGAACCAGTTGGCGATGGTGATGAAGGCCGGTCCCACGCCCATGCCCTGGAAAATGCCGTTGGCGATCACCAGCGCGGTGAACATCCAGAAGGCGGTGGAGAAACCCATGACCAGGTTGACGCAGGCCGACATCAACAGGCCGGCCACCATGTAGAGCTTGGGGTTGGCCTTGTCGGCCAGGCTGGACATCACCCCCTTGCTGATGCCGTAGGTGATCAGCATGCAGGTGCTCAGCAGGCCGATGTCGGTCTTGGAGAAGCCCAGCTCGGACTGCAGGTAAGGGGTGGACAGGGTGAAGTTGGAGCGCACCAGGTAGTACGCCATGTAACCGAAGAAAATGCCGAACAGCGCGCGCATGCGCAGCCGCAGATAAGTGCTTTGAACCTGGTCCGCGGGGACCATCCGGGACGCGGCCCGGCTTGCGAGTAACGACAGCATGGAACTCTCCTGCGAGTGGAATGGTGCTAGTGCCCGACGCTGACCGGGCAAGAACAGGCCCCATGCTAATTGGCGGAAGATGGCGGTCAACCGACGCCGGTTTGCGTCAAATCTGACCCATTTCGCCGCCAAACCGGTGTCAAAAATGACCGATGCGCGCGCCTCGCTCCGCCTTGCGCTGCGCGATTGGCAACAAGCCGACACAAAGCCCCGCGCCGTCCTTGGCGTAACGATTTGTAACAATCGATAATGCTTGATATCCGTCAAGCGGCAAACGGCAAAACGCAGGCAAAACAGCGCCATAGCCTGAGCGCCGCCGCCTGCGGCCCGCCGCGCCTGGCGCGTTTTCGTAAACTGGCGGCCCCGCCGCCGCCGCTGATGGTTCCCCTGCCGACTTGACTGCCTTGAAACCCGCCTTGACGGCGCTAAGCTGTTGCCTGCTGGCCTCCCACGCCCAAGCGCTGACCGTCGTCTCCACTTACGCCGAAGACACCGTCGCCAGCCTGCTGCGCGACTTCCAGGCGCAGCGCCCCGGCGCGCGCCTGACCGTGATCAGCCGCCGCGCCGACCTGATCCAGCGCGGCGTCGAATCCGGCAGCCTGCGCCATGCCGACGTGGTGCTCACCTCCTCGCCCTTCCTGCTGCAAGGCCTCAAGGGCGCCGGCCT
The DNA here is from genome assembly GCA_002213445.1 of Xenophilus sp. AP218F. Lineage (GTDB taxonomy): Bacteria > Pseudomonadota > Gammaproteobacteria > Burkholderiales > Chromobacteriaceae > Chromobacterium. The sequence continues at coordinate 106,177 of NJIE01000025.1, forward strand.
GCTGCTGCCGCTGGCCGTGGGCCAGCGCGAAGGGCGCTGCGTGCCGCCCGGCCTCGCCCTGCTCGACCCGCAACGCCAGTTCGCCAGCTACGGCGTCTCCGGCTTCGGCCTGCTGTGGAACAACCGCCAGTTGCGGCAACTGGGCGTGGCCCCGCCCTCGCGCTGGCAGGATTTGCTGCAGCCGGCGCTGCACGGCAAGGTGCTGATGAGCACCCCGGCCCGTTCCAGCACCACTCACATCATGGTGGAAAAGGTGTTGCAGGATCAGGGCTGGCAAGCCGGCTGGAGCCTGTTGCTGCGACTGGCCGGCAATATGCCCACCATCGCCTCGCGCAGCCACAGCGTGGCGGAGCGCATCAACGATGGCGAGGTGGCCGCCGCGCCGATGCTGGACAGCAGCGCGCGGCCGTTCGCCGAATCCGGCCACGACTTTGAATTCCGCTACTTTCCGTCCTTCGCCGTCATTCCCACCTACGTCGCCCTGCTCAAGGGCGGCGAGGAGCGGGCGCAGGCGCAAGCGCTGGCGCGCTACCTGTTCTCGCCGCGCGGCCAGCTCAATCTGCTGCGCACCGCCCACTTCAAGGTGCCGCTCAACGACTGGCCGCAAGCGCCGCAAAGCCAGGCGGTATGCCGCGCCCTGCGCCAGCAGCGGCCGGTCGACGAAGCACTGCTGCTGGCCCGCGAGAAGCTGGTGCAGGAGCTGTACGACCAGCTGATCACCCGCAACAGCGAGCAGCTGCGCGACACCTGGGAGCTGATCCAGCAAGCCGGCTTGCAAAGCCGGCTCAGCCCGGAGCAAGGCCGCTGGCTGGCGCAGGCGCGGCGGCTGGCCGCCGACCCGCCGCTGGCCGCCGCCCAGGCCGCCGACCCCGCCTACCTCGCCGCCTTCAACCGCGACCCGCGACGGGCGCGCCAGGAAGCGCTGCGCTGGCAGCAGGCCTGGCAAGCTCAATTGAACCAGGCCGCGCAGCTGGCGCGCCGCGCGCTGGTGGCCACCCATCATGATTAAGCGCTGGCAAGCCTATTTCCGCGGCAGCCTCGGCCGGCGCATGCTGCTGGCCGGCGGCGGCCTGATCGCGCTGGCGCTCAGCTCCGGGGCCATCGCCATCGTCGCCTCCTACCTGCTGGGCCAGCGCAGCCAGGAAATCGTCGAGGACAGCGTGCCGGCCATCCTGCAAAGCACGGTGCTGGAGCAGGAGTCCAACCGCCTGCACCGGCTGGCGCTGCAGCTGACCCGCGCCGACAGCCTGACCGAAATCGCCGGCAGCCAGCGCCAGATCGAACAACCGCTGGGGCGGATGGAGGCGGCGGCGGCGCGGCTGGGCCACTGGTACCCGCAGCGCGCGCCGCAGCTGACGGCGGAAATCGGCGTCTCGCGCCGGCTGGCCGGAGAGCTGGCCGATCTGGCGCAACAGCGGCAAAGCGCCGCCGGCAAGCTGCGCATGGCGCGCATGCGGCTGGAGTGGCTGCACGCCGACCTGACCGACGAGTTGCAACAGCTGACCGACGAGCAAAGCCGGCTACTGCAGCAAGGCCGCCGCCGCGACGCCGCCACGCTGCGCGCCCTGCTGCAACTCTCGGCGCTGGAACAGGAGTGGGCGCAAACGATGCTGTCGCTCACCCGGCCGCGGCCGCAAGCGCTGCCGGCGCACGCGCTGGACAAGCCGCGCCGCCACGCCGCCCTGCTGCTGGAAAAAGCCGCCGCCCTGCCCGGCGACCAGTCCGGCAACCTGTCGCAACTGCTGCGCGCCCTGCCGCCCTTGAGCGCCGCCGACGGCGAGCTGGCGCAAACCATCGACCGCTACGCCCGCGACGATCAGGCGCTGCGACAACGCTGGCAACGGCTGGAGGGCCAGCTGCAACAACAGAACGAGCTGGCCGCCGGGCTGGCCAGCCAGGGCCGCGACCGCGCCGACGCCCAGTTCCGCCAGGCGCTGAGCTTCAGCCGCCAGGGCCGCTGGCTGGTGGTGCTGGCCACGCTGGCTTCGGTGGCGCTGACCCTGTGGATCCTGCTGCGCCTGGTCGGCCACCGCGTCATCGGCCGGCTGGCGCTGCTGGGCCGCAATATCGAGGCGATAGGCCGCGGCCAGCTGCCGCGCCACATCGGCGGCCGAGACGAAATCGGCCAACTGGGCCTGCAGCTGGAGCAGCTGGCGGCGCGGATGGAGGAAATGGAACGCACCAACGCGCTGGCGCTGATCAGCCACACCGCCGCCGCGCTGCTGATCGTCGGCCCCGACGGCAAGATCCGCTCGATCAATCAGGCCGCCCGCCAGCTGTGTCCGGAGCTGGAGCGCGACGACACCCTGACGGCGCTGTTGCCGCCCGATACCCTGGCCGAACTGGGCGGCCTGCAAGCCGGCACCCTGCTGGACCGCGCGCTGCCGCACGGCGACCCGGCCGACGAGCGCTACTTGCGGCTGCTGGCGCGGGCGTTTCGCCAGCGCGGCGAGAGCGTGCGCATGGTGACGCTGCTGGACGTGTCGGCGCAGATGCGCTCGGCGCGCTGGCTGGAAAAGATGGTGCAGGACAAGACCGAGGCGCTGGACGCCAGCAACCTGGCGCTGCGCCACGAAATCGACGAACGCAAGCGCGCCCAGAACAGCCTGGTGCAGGCCACCAAGTTCGCGGTGCTGGGGCAGACCGCCACCAGCCTGGCGCACGAACTGAATCAGCCGCTGGCCGCCCTCACCAACTATCTGTACCTGGCCCGGCTGCAAGACAGCGATCCGGAGGCGCTGCGCGCGTCGCTGGCGCAGGCCGACAAGGTGCTGGAGCGGATGGGCCGGCTGGTGCGCTCCTACCGCACGCTGGGCCGCAACGCGCCGCCCTCGCCGCAGCTGGCGCCGCTGGAGCTGACCGGCGTGCTCAATGACGTGATCGAGCTATTGCAGGGCCGCATCCGGCAGCAGCAGGCCATTCTCAGCCTGGCGCCGGTCCCGGCGCTGCCGGCGGTGGCCGGCGAGGTGGTGCGGCTGGAACAGATCCTGCTCAATTTGCTGGGCAACGCCCTGGACGCCGCCGGCCGCGGCGGGGAAGTGCGGCTGGCCGCCGTCGAAAACGACGGCCGCGTCGAACTCTACGTGGCCGACAGCGGCGCCGGCCTGCCGCCGGACTCGGCCGAGGCGCTGTTCCAGCCGTTTTTCACCACCAAGCCGGACGGCCTGGGCCTGGGGCTGAGCATCTGCCGGCAACTGGCCGAAGACTGCCGCGCCGAAATCCGCATCGCCAGCGCCGTCGGCGGCGGCGCTTTGTTCATACTCTCGCTGGAACCCTACCATGTTGTTTGATCAAGTAAGCGTCCTGCTGGTGGACGACGACGCCGACGTGCGCGAGTCGGCGCAAAAGCTGCTGAACCTGGCCGGCCTGCCCTGCCTCACCCGCGCCGACGCGGCGTCGGCGCTGGCCGACCTGCCGCCGGACTGGCCCGGCGTCATCATCAGCGACGTGTGCATGCCGGGCATGGACGGCGAAGCGCTGCTGGCCGCCTTGCGCCAGCGCGACGAACAGCTGCCGGTCATCCTGATCACCGGCCACGGCAACATCCCGATGGCGGTGCGGGCGGTGCGCGCCGGCGCTTTCGAGTTTCTGGAAAAGCCGGTCAGCCCGCCGCAGCTGATCGACTGCGCGCGACGCGCGCTGGCGCAGCGCCGCGAAGCCATCGCCAACCGCCAGTTCCACAAGCACGAGCTGGACAGCCGGCTGCTGGGCCGCAGCGCGGCGATGCGCCAGCTGCGCGACAAGCTCTTGCGTCTGGCCGGCACCGACCTGTCGGTGCTGATCTGCGGCGAAACCGGCGCCGGCCGCCACACGGTGGCCGAACAGCTGCACCGTCTGGGCCGCAGCGCCGCCGGCCCGCTGGTGCAGCTGGACGCCGAAGTGCTGGAAGGCGGCAACAACGCGGATCAGGCCGCCTTCTGGCGCGCCCGCTACTGGGACGCCGCCCAGGGCGGCACGCTGCTGGTGTGCCATCCGGAGCTGCTGCCGCCCCTGTTGCAGGCGCTGCTGTGCAATTGGCTGCTGGAGATGGACCCGCATTCGCCGCAGCAACGCAGCGTGCGCACGCTGGCGATCAGCGGCGGCGATCTGGTGGCCGAGGTGGCCGCCGGCCGGCTGCGCCCCGACCTCTACTACGCGCTGTCGGCCGCCACCGTCGCCATTCCGCCGCTCAGGCAGCGGCGCGAGGACATCCCGCAGCTGTTCCGCCATTTCGTGCAGCAAAGCTGCCGCCGGCTGCGCAAGCCGCGGCCGGAGATCAAGAAACTGTTCCTCAACCAGCTGGTGCAGGCCGACTGGGCCGGCAATCTGCGCGAACTGCGCAACGCCGCCGAGATGTACGCCATCGGCCTCGCGCGGCTGGAAGAACTGGGGCGCACCGTGGCCGTCAGCGACGACGAACGCACGCTGGACCAGCGAGTGGAAAGCTACGAGAAAGAACTGATAGAAAGCGCGCTGGCGCTGTTCCAGGGCAAGGTCAACGCCACCGCCGACTATCTGAACGTGCCGCGCAAGAAACTGTACCTGCGGATGAAAAAGCACAATCTGCTCAAGGAAGCGTTCAAGCAGCCGGGCGGCGCGCCGACGGAAGAAGAGGGCTGAGCGCCTCAGTCCATGCGCTCCACCAGATGGGCGCGGTTGGCCGGGGCCGGGTAAGGGTCCGGCCAGTATTCCAGCAGGCGGACGATCTTGCCGCCGGCGACGGTGAAGAAGGACACCGGCTCGGCGCTCTGCACGCCGTCGCCCAGGCTGACCTGGGTGACCACCTGGTCGCCGTCGGCCAGCAGCCGGTTGATGCGGAAGTGCCAGATGCCCTGCGTCGGATACTCGGCGTTCATGCGGGCGAAGTTGTCCGCGCCGCGGATGCGCTCGCCCGACTGCGGCCATTCCACCACCACCTCGTCGGCCAGCACCGCCTTCACCGCGTGAAAATCGTTGCTGGCCATCAGCCGCCAGAAGGCTCTCACCACCTCGGCGGGCGAAGCGGGATCGCTTGCGCTCATGGTTAGTCCTTTCCGGCTCAGAAACTGTAGGTGCTGATCTCGACCAGGTTGCCGTCCGGGTCGTTGAAATACACCGAGGTGATCGGCCCGATCGCCCCGCTGCGCGTCACCGGCCCCTCGACGATGGCCACGCCTTCGCGCTTCAGATGCTCCACCACCTCCGCCAGCGGCCGGCGGGCGATCAGACACAGGTCGCCGGAGCCCACCGCCGCGCGGTTGCGGGTTTCCTGCCCCAAAAGCTGCAGATTGATCTTCTGGTTGCCGAAGCGCAGCGCGCGGCGGCCGTTGCCGAAGGTGACGGCCTCCAGTTTCAGCGCGCGCTGGTAAAACGCCACGGCGGCTTCGATGTCGCTCACCGTCAACACAATGTGGTCGATATGGCTGATCATGTCGCGTCCTTTCCTCCGAATGGGTCAATCACACTGCCACAGCGGCCACGCCATGTCCACGTCATCCGGCTGCCCGGCGCGGCGCGCCCTGTTATAGTTTCCGCTTCCCCATCCGCCGCCGCCGCCATGACCGCACACCTGTCGCTGCAACAAGCCCGCCACCTGCAACTGGCCGCCCAGGGGCTGCTGAACCCGCCGCGCCGCAAAGCCGCCAAGGCCGACGCGCTGGCCGCCATCCGCCGCATGGCGCTGTTGCAGATCGACACCATCAGCGTGGTGGCGCGCAGCCCCTATCTGGTGCTGTACAACCGCATCGGCGCCTACGACCCGGCCTGGCTCGATCAGCTGCTGGCCGAAGGCGCGCTGTTCGAATACTGGGCGCACGAAGCCTGTTTCGTGCCGACCGAAGACTACGGCCTGCTGCGCCACCGCATGCTGAACCTGGACGACATGGGCTGGAAACAGCCGCAACGCTGGCTGGAACAGCACCGCGCCGAGGTCGAAGCCATCGTCGAGCATATCCGCGCCAACGGCCCGGCGCGCTCGGCCGACTTCGAACGCAAGAGCGGCAAGGGCAACGGCTGGTGGGACTGGAAGCCGGAAAAGCGCCATCTGGAAACGCTGTTCACCCTGGGCCGGCTGATGGTGAAGGAGCGGCGCGCCTTCCAGCGCGTCTACGACCTGGCCGAACGGGTGCTGCCCGCCTGGGACGACGCGCGCGACCTGCCCTCGCCTCAGGACGCCAGGCTGGCGATGACGCGCAACAGCTGCCGCGCGCTGGGGCTGGTCAAACCGGCCTGGGTGGCCGATTACTATCGGCAAAAGCGCGGCGTCTGCGCCGAGCCGCTGCATCGCTTGGCCGACGCCGGCGAGCTGATCCCGGTGAAAGTGGAAGGCTGGAGCCACGACGCCTTCGTCCACGCCAGCCTGGCCGCCGAACTGGAACTGGCCGCCGCCGAGCAGCTGAAGAGCGGCCGCACCGCCATCCTGTCGCCGTTCGACCCGCTGGTGTGGGACCGCAAGCGCGCGCTGGAGCTGTTCGATTTCGACTACAAGATCGAGTGCTACACTCCGGCGCCCAAGCGCAAGTACGGCTACTTCACGCTGCCCATCCTCAACCGCGGCAAGCTGGTGGGCCGGCTGGACGCCAAGGCTCACCGCGCCCAGGGCGTGTTCGAGGTCAAATCGCTGCATCTGGAAGCCGGCGCACGCGTCAGCCGGCGTCTGGCCGGCGATCTGGCCGCCGAACTCTCCAGGCTGGCCGCCTGGCACGGCACGCCCGACTGGCGCGTCGGCCAGGCCCCGGAGCCGCTGGCCGACATGCTGCGCTCACTGCGCTGAGGCGTACCAGCCGGTCAGGTTGGGCTGGCGGTTTTCCTCCAGCAGCAGCTCGCTGAACTGGAAGCGCGGCATCACCGAGCTGTAGCGCGGAATATCGGCGCGGATCGCCTCCGCCGCCGGCGCGAAAGCCTGGCGGAACGCCGCCAGCGATTCAAAGCGCAACTGGCACACCGCCAGCGCCGCGGCGGCGCTATCGGGCTCCAGCCCGGCCAGGCCGCGCTCCACCTGCACGCCTTTCAGCGCCGAACCCAGCAAACGCCGCGCCAGCGGAATATGGCGCTGCAAATAATAGTCGAAATCAAAACTCGCACCCGCTTGATAGGGATAAACAATGGTAACGACAAACATGCCAGCCTCCGCGGAAAGTGAAACGGGAAAAGCCACAACTTACCCGCTGGCCGGCGAATTGCCAATGTCATCAATGGCCAGCCGGCAAACCGCCGCCGGAGAAAAAACGGGCGGCGTCCGGCGTTTCCGGTAAAAATGCAGACTGCCCGCGCCGCGCGGCGAAACCGCCGCGAAAAGCCGGTTTCCGGCTGGAACTTGGCCGCGGCCAGACACTCTTTACCGACACCACAACAAACACAGGATAGAAACCATGCGCACCTCCGCTCTGATGCTGCTCGCCTCCGCCTCGCTGCTGGCCGCGTGCAGCCAGGAACAGGCCGCCCAGCTGCAAAACACCGCCTCCGCCGCCATCGGCGCGGCGCACAACACGGTCAAGGACGCCAGCGCGCCGCTGGCCGACCTGAAAAAGCAGGCCAGCGCCGCCGTCGGCATCGCCAGCAAGGTGGGCGAAGCCGCCGCCGTGTTCAACCCGGAACTGAAAGAACAAGTGGACCAGCTCAAGGAGCAGGCCAGCGCCGCCAAAGGCGTGATCAACGCCGTCAGCGGCAAATAGGACGCCAGCCGCGGCGGGAATGGAAAACGGCCCCTCGGGGCCGTTTTTCACGCGCGCGGTTCGGCCGCTTACAGCCCCAGCAGGCGCTGCAACTCGGCGGCCCAGTCCACCCGCTGCCAATCCTGATCCATGCGCAAGGAGCGGTAGCTGTCGCCGCCGAAACGCGCGTCCGCCTCGATCAGCACATGCACGCCGTCCGCGGCCGGGATCAGGGTCAGCTCGATTTCCTGCCAGCGGCTGCGCGCGCGCGGCCGCAGTTCGAACTCCTGATAGCAGCCCAGGCTGCTGCTGACATGGCCGACGCGGGCCGCGCCCACTTCGACATCGGTCTGGTACAGGCTCCAGCCCAGCTGGTCGAAAGCCTGCAGCAAGGCCTGCAGCTGCGGCGTCGGCAGAATTTCCAGCAAGTCGCGGTCGGCGGCGTCCAGCGCCTTGTCCAGCGCCAGATCGGTGTGGATCCATACCGGCAGCGGCCGGCCGTAGTGCGCCAGCGCGTTGACCGGCGTTTCCAGCGGCAACACCAGCGAGAACGGCAAGCGCTTCTCCTCGCCAGCGGCGATGCTGAAGCGGCCGCACACCTGCACCTTTCCCAAAGCCAGCGCGCCGCGCGCGTCATGGGCGTCATCCTCGGCCTCGGCCATCAGCACCAGGTCGATTTTCTCGATATCCTGGGCCGCCTGGCCGCCTTTGACCAAGACATGGCCGGACAGCACTTCGCCGGGGCGCAGTCTAGGGTTGTCCAGCCGGGTATCCACGCTGGCGCCGCCGATGCCGACGGCTGCGAATAGTTTCTTGAACATTTTGATTTCTTTATTTGTCTGAACGAAGGTTGAAAACCGGCCAGCGTCTTGCCGGCCGGCGGCGTAAGTGTAATGTCGCCGCCGCTAAAACGCACATGGCATTCCGACAAAAACAGCGCCCCGCCAACCTCAACGCGGCGAGTTTGCTAGGATGGGGATTGCGTCTTTCCCCTTCGCCATTTTCACAAGACGGATTCATGTACAACCCCCTGTTGACGATGATGGCGCTCGCCATCGTCTGCATCGGCCTGATCACCTGGCAATACAGCCAGCAAGCCGAATTGCAAACGCCGCGCCGGCAATGGCTCGCCGCGTCGCTGCTGCTGGCCGCCGGGCTGATGCTGGAGGGCGAAATGCTGGGCGCTTCGCACCTCGCGCTGGCGCTGGGCAGCGGCCTGGTCATGGGCGGCATCGCCTTGCAACCGCTGATCCTGGCGCGGCTGATCGGCTTCGCGCTGCCCCTGTGGCTGGCGGCGCTGCCCGCCGTCTACGCCGTGGCCGAAAAATGGGCGCCCACCTTGTTGTGGCGGGTGGCGCTGGGCAGCGTGAAGCTGCCTGTCCTGTACCTGCTGACCGCCTATCTGTTCCAGCGCGCGGAACGGCAGGCATGCGGCACCCGCGTCTGCGTCACCGCCATCCTGTTCATCGTCGGCGCGGCGCTGTTCAGCTGGCGCGACGCGCAGGATCTCTACACGCTGTGGAACGGCCTGCCCAGAATCCTGGACGAGAAAAACCCCGCCCATTTGCTGGCGCTCAGTTTCGGGGTGGCCGCGCAAATCTGCGGTTCGGTGGGTTTCTTGCACATCGTGATGCAGCGCCAGCACAAGCGGCTGCAAAACGCCGCCCACATCGACGCGCTGACCGGGCTTGGCAACCGGCGCGCCCTGGACAACTGGCTGAAGGCGCACGCGCCGCCGCAGCGCCAGGTGTGCGTCATCATGCTGGACGTCGATCACTTCAAGGCCATCAACGACCGCTACGGCCACCCGGTAGGCGACCGCGTGCTGCAAGCCTTCGCGTCCCTGCTGCTCAAACATCTGCGCGACCCGGACCAACTGGTGCGCTTTGGCGGCGAGGAGTTCTGCCTGTTGCTGCCGGACGCCAGCGAAGACATCGGCTACGCGGTGGCCGACCGGCTGCGCCAGCTGTTCTGCCGCCAGCCGCTGCTGCCGGACCTGCCGGCGCTGACGGTCAGCTTCTCGGCCGGCGTCAGCGTCTGGCGCGGCCAGGGCGAAAGCTTCGACCACGCCCAGCAGCGGGCCGATCAGGCCCTATACCAGGCCAAGCGCGACGGCCGCAACCGGGTCTGCCTGGCCTAGGCCTCAAGCGGGTTCGGCCGGCGCGCCGTTGTCCTGCAGGGCCTGATAGTGGCGCTGCTTGGCCTGATACATGCGGGTATCGGCCTGCGCCAGCAGCCGCGACGGCGACAGAAACTGCGCCGGGCCGGTTTCCACGCAGCCCACGCTCAGGCTGACGCCGGGCAGGCGCTCTTCCAGCTCCGCCGCCAGCCGCGCCATATACACCTCCTCCGCCTGGTTCTGCCTGCAATTGGGCAGCACCATGCAGAACTCGTCGCCGCCCAGCCGGAAGCAGCCGTCCTCCGCCCGCGACAAGCGGCGGATGACGCCGCCCAGCTCGCGCAGGATTTCGTCGCCGCGCGGATGGCCATCGCGGTCGTTGATGGCCTTGAATCCGTCCACATCCAGATACACCAGCGTCACCGGCTCGTGGCGGCGCTGCGCGCCGCGCAGGATGCGCACCAGCGTTTCGTCCAGATAGCGGCGGTTGAGCAGGCCGGTCAGGGGATCGGTGCGCGACAGCTCCTCCAGCTGGCGCGTGCGCTCCGCCACCTTCTCCTCCAGCGCCTGCGCGTACTGCTCCGATTTGTCGCGCGAGGTTTCTATCTCCGCCACCAGGCTGCGGATATAGGTTTCAAACACCAGCGCCACGTCGAAGGCCATCAGCTTGTCCAGCGCCCGCTCGGTTTCGCGGCCCACCTCCGCATCCGGTATCTGCTCGCGCAGCAGGTCGCACAGCAGCTGCTTCAAGGTATGGATGGCGGCCAGGTACAGCTTGGGCTCGACGCCGATGCGCTTGTGCACCAGGCCGATGCGCAGGCGGTTGTTGACGTACTCCAGGTCGTAAATGCCGCTGAACAGGTCCACCACGTAACGATGCTGGGCGCTGCGCAGCCGCTGCAGGGTATCGGCGTCGCCGATCAGCAGCGCGATCTCGGGAACGCTGGTCTGCAGCTCGTAGAAACGCGACACCACCTCCTCCAGCCGCGGCTCCACCAGCGCGCTGGCCGCGCGCAACAGCAATTCGTCGCGCAGCTCGAGGCGGAACAGCGCCTTGCGCTGGCTGATGTCGAATTCCGTGATGCGCAGCTGCTGCAACAAGGTCAGGTCGGTCTGTTTCATGCCGGGGCCGCTTCCGGGAACGATAAGCAATTGAAATTACAATAGTTCACTCCGGAAACAATGCGCAAACCGCCATGCGCTTTTACTTGCGAATTCAACAACTATTATTTAGCAATCGCTTGCAACAGCATCAAGCCAGCGCCATGATCGCCGCACGCGCCCGCATTCCCAACGGCATGATCTTGGCCTGGGAGTGAATGCTGATAAGATGCTGAAATCATTTCCACATCCCATCCGCCATGCGCCTGCATCCCCTGATCCTGGCCCTCGCTCTCTGCGCCGCCAGCCCAAGCCACGCCGCCTCATCCACCAACGCGCCGTTCAACGCCGAGCAGCGGCAAACCATTCAACAACTCGCCGCCAGCGAGGTGAACGCCGCCGCGCCGAAAATCGCCAGCGACGCCGCCGCCAGCGTGGCCAAAACCATCGAGGGCGAGAAACGGGCCATCGAGGTGGCCAAGGACGCGCTGGAAGTCGGGCGCAAATCGGTGGATTGGTGGTTGAGCAATATCGGCGTGCTGATGGCGATTCTGGGCACGATACTGGCCGCCGCCAGTATCGGCATTCCCTATTTGATGGGAAAAAAGCAAAAGGCCGAGTGGCAAGACAAACTCGCGGAACTGACGCAAAAGTTGGCAGAAGCAAAAACCGCGCAGCAAAAGGCGAGAACCGCTCAACGACAAGCCGAGCAACACGCCGGCGAAATCGAAAAACTGCTGAACAACGCCCGCGACAAAACCAGCCTGATCCCGAATGCCGAACAGCTTACCGGCCAGCTTTCCGCCGAGGTGCTGGAAACGCTGCGCAAGGAAAAACCGCCGCAAGTGGTGAAGCTGATCGAACAAGCATGGGAAGCTCATGAAAAGAAAGACTGGAAGACCGCCAAGCCGCTATGGGAACTGCTGAGCCTGATAGAAAGCCACGACGCCAACGTCTGGTTCAACCTTGCCTACGCCGAGTCCGAACTCGGCCAAGATTATCAGCGGATCACCAACTGCTACCAGCGCTCCCGCCTGCTGGAACCAGGCGCCAATGCTTGTAACAATTGGGGCAATGCCTTGGCCAACTGGGCCAATACCCTGACGGGCGAAGCACAGCAGCAACACTTTGCCGAGGCCGATCAATGCTATGCCGAAGCTACCCGTCTCGAGCCTGACCATGCTGACGCCTACAACAACTGGGGTATTGCCTTGGCCGACTGGGCCAATACCCTGACGGGCGATGCGCAGCAACAACGCTTTGCCGAAGCCGATCAACGCTATGCCGAAGCTACCCGCCTCAAGCCTGACCACGCTGTCGCCTACAACAACTGGAGCAATGCCTTGTCCAGCTGGGCCAAAATGCTGACGGGTGAGACACAACAGCAACGCTTTGCCGAAGCCGACCAGCGCTATGCCGAGGCTACCCGTCTCAAACCGGACGATGCCAGCGCCTACTACAACTGGGGCATTGCCTTGGCCGACTGGGCCAATACCCTGACGGGCGATGCACAGCAGCAACGCTTTGCCGAGGCTGATCAACGCTATGCCGAAGCTACCCGCCTCAAGCCTGACCATGCTGGCACCTACAACAACTGGGGTGTTGCCTTGGCCGGCTGGGCCAATACCCTGGCGGGCAAAGCACAGCAGCAACGCTTTGCCGAGGCCGATCAGCGCTATGCCGAAGCTACTCGCCTCAAGCCTGACCATGCTGGCGCCTACAACAACTGGGGTATTGCCTTGGCCGACTGGGCCAAGGCCCTGGCAGGCAAAGCACAGCAGCAACGCTTTGCCGAGGCCGATCAGCGCTACGCCGAAGCCACCCGTCTCAATCCGGACTATGCCAATGCCTACCACAACTGGGGCATTGCTTTCTCCGACTGGGCCAAAACATTGGCTGGCGACGAAAAACAGCAGTGCCTGGCCAAAATGCAGGAAAAACAACAGCAGGCCAAGCGACTGGCTGACGCAGCCCAACCCTAGCCGTCGCCGACCGCCAAACAAAACAGCCGCAAGCCATGCCAGCTTGCGGCTGTTGTCATTCACCGGGCGGGCTCACACCTTGTCGTACAGCTTGCCCCCGCCCTTGACGAATTCGATGGCCTTCTCCCGCATGCCCTGGTTCAAGGCGTCCTGCTCGCTGACGCCGTGCCTGGCGGCGAACTCGCGCACATCCTGGGTGATCTTCATCGAACAGAAATGCGGGCCGCACATGGAGCAGAAGTGCGCCACCTTGGCGCTGTCTTTCGGCAGCGTTTCGTCGTGGAAGTCGCGCGCCTTGTCCGGGTCGAGGCCGAGGTTGAACTGGTCTTCCCAGCGGAATTCGAAGCGCGCCTTGGACAGCGCGTTGTCGCGGATCTGCGCGCCGGGGTGGCCTTTGGCGAGGTCCGCCGCATGGGCGGCCAGCTTGTAGGTGATGATGCCTTCCTTCACATCGTGCTTGTTGGGCAGGCCGAGATGCTCTTTCTGGGTGACGTAGCAGAGCATGGCGGTGCCGTACCAGCCGATCTGCGCCGCGCCGATGGCCGAAGTGATGTGGTCGTAGCCCGGCGCGATGTCGGTGGTGAGCGGCCCCAGAGTGTAGAACGGTGCCTCAAAGCACCACTCCAGTTCCTTGTCCATGTTCTCCTTGATCAGCTGCATCGGCACGTGGCCGGGGCCTTCTATCATCACCTGCACATCGTGCCGCCAGGCGATCTGGGTCAGCTCGCCCAGGGTTTTCAATTCGCCCAGCTGCGCCGCGTCGTTGGCGTCCCAGGCGCTGCCGGGGCGCAGGCCGTCGCCCAGCGAAAAGGCCACGTCGTAGGCCTTCATGATTTCGCAGATGTCCTCAAAATGGGTGTAGAGGAAGTTTTCCCGGTGATGCGCCAGACACCACTTGGCCATGATGGAGCCGCCGCGGCTGACGATGCCGGTCATCCGGCCGGCAGTCAGCGGCACGTACTGCAGCCGCACTCCGGCGTGGATGGTGAAGTAGTCCACGCCCTGCTCGGCCTGCTCGATCAGCGTGTCCTTGAAGATTTCCCAGGTGAGGTCCTCGGCCTTGCCGTTGACCTTTTCCAGCGCCTGGTAGATCGGCACGGTGCCGATCGGCACCGGCGAGTTGCGCAGTATCCACTCGCGGGTTTCGTGGATGTTCTTGCCGGTGGACAGGTCCATGATGGTGTCCGCTCCCCAGCGTATGCCCCAGGTCATCTTGTCCACTTCTTCGGATATCGACGACGTTACCGCGCTATTGCCGATATTGCCGTTGATCTTCACCAGAAAATTGCGGCCGATGATCATCGGCTCGGATTCGGGATGATTGATGTTGGCTGGGATGATGGCGCGGCCGGCGGCGATTTCCTGGCGGACGAATTCCGGGGTGATCTCCTCCGGCAATTGCGCGCCGAAGCTGTGGCCCTGGTGCTGGCGCGTCATCAGCTCCAGCAGGCGCTGGTTGCCGGTAGCCTTGAGCGACTCCACGTAGGCGCGGCGGTTGAGGTTTTCCCGGATGGCGACGAATTCCATCTCCGGCGTGATGATGCCTTGGCGGGCGTAGTGCATCTGCGTCACGTTGCGGCCGGGCTTGGCGCGGCGCGGCTGGCGTTGCAGGTTGAAGCGCAGCTCAGCCAGTTTCGGGTCGGCTTCGCGCATGCGGCCGTAGTCGCTGGAGAGGCCGTCCAGTTGTTCGCAGTCGCCGCGTTCGGCGATCCAGCCGGCGCGCAGGGGCGCAAGGCCGCTCTGGATGTCGATCTTCGCCGCCGGGTCGCTGTACGGGCCGCTGGTGTCGTAGACGTAAATCGGCGGGTTGGTTTCGCCGCCAAACTGGGTGGGCGTATCGGCCTGGCGGATTTCGCGCATCGGCACGCGGATGTCCGGGCGGCTGCCGGGGACATGAATCTTGCGGGAATTGGGCAAGGGCTGGATGGCGGCGGCATCCACCACCATGGTCTTGTTTACGGGCGCGTTCATCGGCGGGTCTCCAGGGCGATGAAACGGCGCAAGGAGCGGCCCGGCGCGATGCCGGCTGTGGGAAATGGAAAACCAGTTCTGACAGGCGACGCTTCCCTACGCCGGTATTATCCGGGTCAGGTTCCAAGGGTATTTCTCACCCGCGCCGCCGCCTTTCGCCCGATGTTCTACACTTTTGTAGCCATTCAAGCCAAACGCCGGGCGCAGGACCCCTAGCGATGCTGTGAAGGTAAGGCAAATATGGGATAATCGCAAGTTATTGTCATGACGAGAATCCGCGTCGCCTCTGCTGCAAACCCACCAGGCGGCCAGGATTCCCCAGCCCTCCGGAGTTAAGCTGATGGATTTCGAAAAAGCCCGTTTCAACATGGTCGAGCAGCAGATTCGTCCGTGGGATGTTCTGGACCAGACCGTGCTGGATCTGCTGTTTCACGTGAAACGCGAGGACTTCGTCGCCGACAAGCAGCGCCAGCTGGCCTTTGTCGACACCGAACTGCCGCTGCCCAACGGCAGCAAAATGCTGCAACCCAAGCTGGAAGCGCGCCTGGCGCAGGACGCCGCTATCCAGTCGTCTGACAAGATCCTGGAAATCGGCACCGGCAGCGGCTACCTGACCGCGCTGTTGTCCAAGCTGGGCAAGCACGTTTACAGCGTGGAAATCGACCCGGCGCAAAAAGAGCGCGCCGCCGCCAACCTGAAGAAAGCCGGCATCGCCAACGCCACCCTGATTGAAGGCGACGGCGTGCTGGGCCTGCCGGCGCACGCGCCCTTTGACGTGATCGTGGTCGGCGGTTCGCTGCCGGTGGCGCCGCAGGAGCTGAAAGAGCAGCTGGCAGTAGGCGGCCGCCTGATCATGGTGGTGGGCGATCTGCCGGTGATGAGCTGCAAGCTGATCCAGCGCGAAACCGAAACCAGCTTCCGCGAAACCGCGCTGTTCGAAACCTGCATCAGCCGCCTGGCCAAGGCCGAAGCGGTGGAACCGGAACGGTTCGTCTTCTGATGGTGCGCGAGATCAGCGCCCCCGAGCTGGCGGCGCGGCTGGCCGACTCGGCGGCCGGCCCCTTGTTGCTCCTGGACGTGCGCGAAGGCTGGGAATGGGACATCGCCCGCATCGAGGGCAGCGTCCACATGCCGATGAACCTGATCCCGCTGCGCCAGGGCGAGCTGCCGGACGGTGTAACCATCGTCGCCATCTGCCACCACGGCGTGCGCAGCGCCCACGTGGCGATGTACCTGCAGGACGTCGGTTTCGACGACGTGCTGAGCCTGGCCGGCGGCGTGGAAGCCTGGGCCAGCCAGGTAGACCCGACCATGGCGCGCTACTGAAAGCGGCGCGCCGCCCTCCCCGACACCGCCCCCTCGGGCGGTGTTTTGTTTTTGCTTGAACAAAACGGCGCGCGCCGGCTCCAAGGCTGCGTGCCCATCCCAGGAAAACCCGAATCCGGTATGTCTAGCTTTTCTTACCTCGCCCCCGCCCTGGCCCGCGTCCATCCGGCCTGGGAAGCGGCGCTGCGCGCGCCCGTCCTCTACAAGAAACTGCGCGAAATCGATCAGGAACTCACCCGCCAGCAAGGCGAAGGCCGCGTCATCTTCCCGCCCGCCGCCCACACCTTCAACGCCCTGAGCTATGTCGCGCCCGCCGACGTGCGGGTGGTGATCCTGGGCCAGGACCCATACCACGGCGACGGCGAAGCCATGGGCTTGTCGTTCTCCGTGCCCGAAGGCATCCGCGTGCCGCCGTCCTTGCGCAACATCTACAAGGAATTGGCCGCCGACCTGGGCCTTGGCGTGCCGGCCAGCGGCGACCTCAGCCACTGGGCGCAGCAGGGCGTGCTGCTGCTCAACAGCGTGTTCACCGTCGAACGCGACAAGGCCGGCAGCCACGGCAAGCTGGGCTGGCAGACGATCAGCGACGCGCTGATCGACGCCGTCAACCAGGCCAGCCCCGGCTGCGTGTTCCTGCTGTGGGGCAACTGGGCGCAGACCAAGGCCGAGCGCATCGACCAGAGCCGCCACCTGACGCTCACCGCCGCCCACCCCTCGCCCCTGTCCGCCAACCGCGGTTTTCACGGCTGCCGCCACTTCTCGCAGGTCAACGCCTGGCTGATCGCCCACGGCCGGGAACCCATCGCCTGGGCCGCCCCGACGCCGCAAAACAGCCTGTTCTGACCCCCGCCGTCCGGCGTTCATCCCCCGCCGGGCTCTTTCCCCTCCGCCGGCATTGCCCTAAGCTAGAAGGCCGACCATCACCCTGATTCCAACCGTGGAACTTCTGCTGCTGCTTGGCCTGATCCTGCTCAACGCCCTGTTCGCGATGTCCGAAATCGCCGTGGTGTCCTCGCGCAAGGTCAGGCTGCAACAATGGGCCGACGACGGCCACAAGGGCGCGCGCGCCGCGCTGCTGCTCGCCTCCGAACCCACCCGCTTTCTCTCCACCATCCAGATCGGCATCACTTCGATCAGCATCCTGTCCGGCGTCTACGGCGAAGCCGCGCTGTCCGAGCATCTGCGCCTGGCCCTGAACCAGTACAGCCTGCTCGCGCCCTACGCCAAGCCGCTGTCGGTGGCGTTGATGGTGCTGTTCATCACCACATTGTCGCTGATCTTCGGCGAACTAGTGCCGAAACGGCTGGCGTTGCTGAACCCGGAAGCGGTGGCGATGGCGCTGTCGCGGCCGATGCTGGGCCTGTCGCGGCTCACCTCGCCGCTGGTGCAGTTGTTCAGCCGCGTCACCGACGGCCTGTTGCGGCTGCTGCGCGCCAGGGCCAGCGACGAGCCGTCGATCACCGAGGAAGAAATCCGGGTGCTGATGGAGCAAGGCGCCGACGAAGGCGTGTTCGACCGCGCCGAGCAGGAACTGGTGGAAAACATCTTCCGGCTGGACAACCGCAAGGTGGCGACGGTGATGACGCCGCGCAAGGACATCGTGTCGTTGGATCTGGAAGACCCGGCGGAAGACAACCGCCGGCTGCTGCAGCGCCACGGCTACAGCCACTTTCCGGTTTGCCGCGGCGGCATGGACCAGATCGTCGGCATGCTGGACGCCAAGCGGCTGCTGGACCGGACGCTGGATGGCCAGCCGCTGGATTTCGCGCTGGATCTGTCCCCGGCTCTGTACGTGCCGGCCACCTGCTCGCTGATGCAGTTGCTGGAGCAGTTCAAGCAGGCGCGCCGTCACTCGGCGCTGGTGGTGGACGAATACGGCGAGCTGGAAGGCCTGGTGACGATCAACGACGTCATCGAGTCCATCATCGGCGATCTGCCGTCGACCGCCGGCGAAAACGACGAAATCGTGCAGCGCGACGACGGCAGCTGGCTGGTGGACGGCATGGTGGCGCTGGAAACCTTCCGCGAGCATTTCGCGCTGTCCGCGCCGTTGCCGGGCGAGGAAAACGGCAACATCCACACCCTGGGCGGCATGATGATGTTCCGGCTGGGACGCGTGCCCGGCGTCGCCGACCGTTTCGAGTGGAACGGCTTCAGCTTCGAAGTGGTGGACATGGACAAGACCCGCGTCGACAAGGTGATGGTGACCCGGCTGGCGGCGATGGACGACAGCGACCCGGCCTGAGCCCAGATAGCGCGATAAGCAAACCGAAACCGCCTCCCGGCGGTTTTTTCACATTCCCGTCCCGACGGCAAGGGCCGTCAGACGCCGCTCGGCGGCCGCTGGCGCGTTTTGCCGGCGAGGGGTGCCCTCGGCGGCGGCAAGGCCGTCAGCCCCCCTTGCAACGCCGCCAATCGCTATGGCTGCGGCGCTTGGCGCAACCGCGCGCGGCCGTCGACCACTTCCAGCTCGGCCCAGGCGCCGTTGAGCAAGGTCCATTGCGGCGGCAGATGGCCGATGTCGGCGTCGATGATCACCGGATAGGGCAGGCCGGCCAGCGCGAACTCCAGCGCCTGGGCGTAGGACAAGGCGTTGTCGCCGCTCGCGTCCGGTCCGCTGCTGCGTCCCAACACCAGCCCGGCCAGACCGTCCAGTACCCCGGCCAGCCTCAATCCGCTCAGCGCCCGCAGCAGCTCGCAGGGGTTCATCTCGCAGTTTTCCAGATACAGGATCGCCGGCTGCGCCTTGAAGGCGGACAGATCGAAATACGGCGTGCCCTGCAGCCGGCTGAGGGTGTCCAGGCAGCCGCCGATCAGCCGGCCGCGAATGCGGGCCGTTGCGGCGTCCAGCACGCGCAGCTGGGCGTGGTAGCGCTCTCCCGGGCAATCCCAGCGCCAGAACTCGCTGAAGGACGCTTGCTCGGGCGGCAAACCGCATCGCCAGCTGTGCAGCAGCGCCGCGACGCCGAATTCGCGCTCGGGGTTGCCCAGGTCGAACAGATTGGGGCCGTGCAGCGTCGCCCAGCCGGCGCGCAAGGTCAACGGCGCGGCCAGGGTGGAAACATCGGAGAAGCCCGCCAGCCATTTCGGCTCCAGCCCGGAGAGCGCGTCGAAATCCAGGCCGGCCAGCAATTCGATGGCCCGCTCGCCGCCCCAGGGCGGCAGGATGGCGCGGATGCCGGGATCGAACAGGAAACGCTTCAGCTCGGCCAGGCGACGGGCTGCCGGCGCGCTGGCGTCCTGCTCTTCGCCGCGCAGGCATTCGCCCTCCACCACTTCCAGCCCCAGGCCGCGCAGGCGATCCAGCGCGCGGTCCAGCTGATCGTGCAAGGGTTTGGGCACGCCGGAGGAAAAAGCGGTGACGGCGACGCGGTCGCCGGGCCGCAGCGGAGAAGGGAAACGGATGTTCATGTCGATGGCCTGCCAGTTGTGGATAACTTCCAGAAAGGGACGATGCTTGTAGATAACTCAAACCGCCTGGCAAGCGCGCCTTTGCTTCACGCTCAAGCCTGGCTCAGATCCAGGTGGAACGTCAGGCTGGTCTTCACGTCTTGATAGCCGACGCGGCGATAAAAGGCGTGCGCGTCGAGGCGCTGGCTGCCGGAACGCAGGCGGATGCGGGCGTAGCCCTTGGTCCGCGCCCATTGTTCGCACGCCGCCAGCAAGCGCCGGCCCACTCCCTGCCCGCGACAGGCGGGCGACACCACCAGGCCGCCGATCTCGACGTAGCTGTCGGCTTCCAGCAGATGGCCGCCGTGGGCGTGCGCCCAGCCCACTACCTGGCCGTCGCGTTCCGCCACCCAGATTTCGTTGTCCGGAGCGGCCCGCACCGCGGCGTAGCGCTTGGCCATCGTGGCGGCCTCGCAGGGGTAGCCCAGATCGCCGGACAAAACGGCGACGGCGGGAATGTCGGCGGCGCTCATCGGGCGAATTCTTGTTTCAGCCATCGCGGAGTCTCCGGATCAAAATCCCATTCTGCCGCAGCGAAAACCCCATGTCATTTCCGGAGCCGGCGCAGTTCGATCAGCTTGGCGTACTTGATGTAGCTGTTGAAGCAGCCGATGGAGATATGCACCAGTCCCGGCAAGCCGTCGAGAAAACCGCGGCGGACGACGTAAAACTTGAAAAAGCGCAGCAAAGGGCTGAAAACCAGCTTGGCCGCCCCGACGGTTTTGCCGCGCGCGAACAGTTGCTCCGCCTGCAAGGTGGTGTAGCGGTTCTGTTTGGCCAGATACAGCGCGATGTCTTCGCCCGATTCGTGCAGCAAGTCTCCGGGCAGCGTTTCCACAGGCTGCTCGCAGATCACGTACTCATGGACGGCGTCGTCCGACCAGCGCGCCCGACGGCGGTCGAACAAACGCAAGGACCAGTCCGGGTAGCCTTCGCCATGTTTGAGGAAACGACCCATGAAACGGTTGCAGCGGGCGAAACGATAGCCGGCAGCCTGTGGATTTTCCAGCATCTTCTTGATGGAAAAGGATAATTCCGTCGAAACCTGCTCGTCGGCATCCAGGCACAGCACCCAGTCGTGGCTGGCTTGCCGCACCGCGAATTGCTTCTGGGGGCCGAATCCCAGCCAGTCCTGGTGGATAACTTTCGCCTTATAGGCTGAAGCTATCGACAAAGTGTTGTCGCTGCTTCCCGAATCCACAATCACGATCTCGTCCGCGAAGCTTGCGCTTTGCAGACATTTTTCCAGCTGAGTCCCTGCATTTTTGGTGATGAGCACCACGCTGAGCGCTACTCGCATCTTTTCTTTGTATTCCCATTTTTATTTTGAAGAAACTGGTAGAAGGCTTCTTCAAACTGTGGATAACCGGTTTTTCTATATATTTTTCAATAATTTGCAGTGAGTGGCATCCTGTTGCGCGACGCAGGCGTAGCCGTTTGAAGACTTGTGGATAAGTTAGGCCTTTCGATGAGAAGCCTGTTTATCCACATGCTGACAGACGGTTTTGAGCGCGGGCATGTGCATGGCGCAAAATGCGGCTGCCGCGACGGTCTGTCATCGCCATTTCTTAAGCCAGTACTTATTTTGAAGATACTGTAGAAGGCGGGATGAATGTGTGGACAAGGCAAAAAAACGTAATAGGTTCATGTGCTTGTCCTGTTGACAGGGTTGGGATTACTGCACGGCGCAAGCGTCTGACCGTTTGTGGATAAATACGGCGCAACTTATTCACAACCCTTTATCCACAATCCTTGCCGCAGGATTTTACTTGGTTAACCACAGGGCTGCTCGGTTACAATGCGCGCCATGATGAATGTGCTGATCGTGCGCACCTCGTCGATGGGAGACCTGATCCACACCTGGCCCGCCATCACCGAGCTGAAAGCGCACTACCCCAATATCGCCGTCAGCTGGTTGGCGGAAGACGCCTTCTGCGATATCGCCAGGCTGCACCCGGCGGTGACGGACGTCATACCGATGCAGTGGCGACGCTGGCGGCGGCGCTTGCTGCTGCCTGCCACCTGGCGCGAGCTGGGCGCACTGCGCCGCCGCTTGCGGCAGCAAAACTGGGATCTGGTGCTGGACAGCCAGGGTTTGCTGAAGAGCGCGGCGCCGGCGCGTTGGGCCGGCGGCCCGCTGGCCGGTTACGACTGGAACAGCGCGCGCGAGCCGCTGGCCAGCCTGTTTTACGACAAGAAGCTGAGCGTTTCGCGCTCGCTGTCGGCGATAGAGCGCAATCGGCAATTGTTCGGGCGGGTGTTCGGCTACGCGCCGGAAGGCGCGCCGCGTTTCGGCGTTCCGCCCGGCGAGCGGCCGTCGTGGATGCTGTCCGGCCGTTATGCGGTGTTGCTGCACGCCACCAGCCGCGCGTCCAAGGAGTGGCCGGAAACGCACTGGCTGCGGCTGGGCGAAGAGCTGTCGCAAAAGCACGACATGGTGATGGTCCTGCCCTGGGGCAACGAGCGCGAGCGGGCGCGCGCCGAGCGCCTGGCGGGCAAGCTGCCTGCGGCGGTGGTCGCGCCCAGGATGGGCTTGACCGAGGCGGCCGGCCTGCTTGGCCACGCCAGCGCGGTGGTCGGCGTCGATACCGGCCTCGCCCACCTCGCCAACGCGCTGAACGTGCCGCTGGTGGCCATCTACACCGACACCGACCCGCGGCTGACCGGCGTGGTGGAGACGCCGTGGGCCACCAATCTGGGCGACGTCGGCCAGTGCCCGAGCGTCGAACAGGCGCTGGACGCGTTGCTGTCGCGCCAGGGGATGGCATGAATTGGCAAGGCGCGCTGTATAACCTGGCCTGGCGTCTGGCCGGGCCGCTGCTGCGCCGCTACCTGAAAAAACGCGGCCGACAGAATCCGGCGTATCTGCTGCATTGGGACGAGCGCTTCGGCGAAGCCCTGACGCCGCGGGCGCTTGGCGCGATCTGGATTCACGCGGTGTCGGTCGGCGAAACCCGCGCCGCCCAGCCGCTGGTGGCGGCTCTGCGCCAGCGCTGGCCGGACGCGCCGCTGCTGCTGACGCAGATGACGCCCACCGGACGCGCCACCGCCGAGCAGCTCTACCCCGACGCCGAAGTCCGCTATCTGCCTTACGATTATCCACAGGCGGTTCGCCGTTTTCTCGCCGCCTACCGTCCGCGCTGCGGCGTGCTGATGGAGACCGAGCTGTGGCCCAATCTGATCGCCGCCGCGGACGAGCAGCGCATTCCATTGGTATTGGCTAACGCCCGATTGTCGGATAAATCTCTGAAAGGCTATCGCCGCATCGACGGTCTGATCCGCCCGGCGCTTGGAAAATTGTCGGCGATAGCAGCGCAATCGCCGGAAGATGCCGACCGTTTGCGGCAATTGGGCGCAAGCCGCGTCAGCGTCTGCGGCAGCACCAAATATGATATTGAAATTCCGCCAGGACAAATGGAACTGGCGGCGCGCTTTCGGCAATGGCTGGGCGCGCGCCCGGTTCTGCTTTGCGCCAGCACCCGCGAGGGCGAGGAAGCGCTGATCCTGGACGCCTGGCAGGCGGCGGGCGACGCTTGCGGCGACGCGCTGCTGGTGCTCGCGCCGCGCCATCCCGAGCGTTGGGAGCAGGTGGCGGATCTGGCGGCCGCGCGCGGCCTCGGCTTGCAGCGGCGCAGCGCCGCCGAGCCGGTGGCCGCCGCCACCCGGGTGTGGCTGGGCGACAGCATGGGCGAGATGTTCGCCTATCTGGGCGCGGCCGACGTCGCCTTCATCGGCGGCAGCTTGCTGCCTTTCGGCTGCCACAATCTGATCGAGCCGGCGCAGGCGGGCGTGCCTGCCCTGTTCGGGCCGTCGGTGTTCAATTTCGCCCAGGCGGCGCGCGACGCGCAGGCCGCCGGCGCGGCGCGCCAGGTGCCCGACGCCGCCGCCATGGTCGGCGAGGCGCTCGCCTTGCTGGCCGACGCGCCGCGCCGCCAGGCGATGCGCGACGGCGCGGCCCGCTTCCGCGCCGCGCACCGGGGCGCCAGCCAGCGCATGCTGGAGCTGATCGCCGCGCAGCTGGCCGGCGGATAAAAAAACCGCCGATGATCGGCGGTTTTCGCTTGGTAGCCCGCTTTTTCTGGCGCGGCCTACTTTTCCCCATCCAGCGCAAAGGCGAACACGTCGCGCTGATACGTCTCCACCACGACGCTGAACGGCACGTTGCCGGCCTGATAGAGCACGGCGCGGTGTTGCAGCACCTGCGGCGCGATCTCCAGCTGGCCGGTCGTCGGCGGCAGGGCCGGCATCTTCATTTCCCAGCCGGCCGGCAGCGGCGACCACAGCAATTTCACCTGCTCGGTCTGGCGGCGGAAATTCAGCGCCCGCACCGCGATGCCGAAAGGCACATCGCTGTGATCCAGCGCCTGGTTCATTTCCGGTGTCAGCCGCGACGGCAGATACCAGTTGTCGGCCTCGGACAGCACGCGCTCGCCGCAGACCAGCTGCACGCGGCGGTAGCCGATGCGCTCGTCCGGCTTGGCCTGCAACTGGCGGCGGACGGTCTCGTCGGCTTCCTTGCGCGTCTGGCTGTCGCGCAAGGCGCGAATCCGGGCGGGATTGGCCATCCGGTGCTCGTCGCACCATTGCTGCAAGGTGCGGGTGGCGCTGCTGCCGGCCAGCAATTCGGCGTTCAGCGTTTGCAACAGCGCCTGCGCCTTGACGCGGACGGCGGGCGTGTCGCGCCAACCGGGGTAGTTCCAACCCTGGGCGTGGCACAGGCCGCTGGCAAGCAGCAGCGCGACGAGCAGACTATGGCGTGGCGGGGCGAGTTTCATGGTTTCTCCTGTCTATTGTCCGGTTCATTTTAAAGTAAAAACTTAAACCTGGAACAGGGGGAAGCCGGCCGGCGGCGCAAGCGCCAGTCCGCCCGGACGCAGGCAAATTGTTAGCCAAGTTGAATCCCGATGGTGCGGCCGCCAAATTCTTCTAGAGTGGGAATGGGAGCGACAGATGACGCGCCGGACTCGCCCGGCCGCGCCGGCCGCTCAGGCAGCCGCTGGATGCCGCCAGGCGTCGCGAGCGGTTTTCCCCGCACGTCCTCCTGGCCGGGGGCCGTTTGCGCAGGCGCGGGAAACGCGTTTCCCGTGCGCCAAAGAGATCGAGGTGCCGTCATGCCCAACGAATACCAAGTCTTGCCCACCGTTCCCCTGCCGCGCGCCACCGACCTGGTGCAGCCCGAGCAACGCGCCCTGCCGCCGGTGACCTTGCAAAGCCCCGCGACGCAGGTGATGACCGATCTGCGCGTGATCCAGCCGGTCAGCATCGGCGTCGACGCCGATCTGAAAACCGCGCTGCACCTGATGGTCAGCCGCGGCATCCGCCTATTGTTCGTGCAGGACGGCGACGAAAAGCTGGTGGGCCTGGTGACGGCGGTGGATCTGCTGGGCGAGCGGCCCATCCAGTGCATGAAGGAACATGGCAAGCAGCATGCCGACATCACGGTGGGCGACATCATGACCCCGCGCAAACAGCTGGACGCGCTGGAATGGTCGGCCGTGGCGCAGGCCAACGTCGGCCAGCTGGTGGCGACGATGAAGCAGCTGGGCCGCCAGCACGCGCTGGTGGTGGAGCAAAATCCGCAAAACGGCCACCACGAGTTGTGCGGCCTGTTCTCCACTTCCAACATGGCGCGCCGGCTGGGGATGCCGCTCAGTTTCATCCGCGTGCCGCAGGCATTGTCGGAAATCCAGTACTCGCTGCTTTACGCCAGTTAGGGCAACCATAGGCGCGGCCAGCGATCGGCAAGAATCGGGTCGCCGCCGCGCCTTGTCTTTGGCACACTGCGATGGAATATTTTCATCGCATGGAGCTGCCGTGTCTGACCTGGATCTGCCACACCGCGATTACGATCGCGTTCGCGACGCCATCCGCTATCTGGTGGCGCACGCCGACGAGCAACCGCAGCTCGCCGATCTCGCCGCCGCGCTGCACTTGTCCGAATCGCGCCTGCAGCGCCTGTTCACCCGCTGGGCCGGCGTCAGCCCCAAGCGCTTCATCCAGCAACTGACTTGCCAGGCGGCCAAGGCGCGCCTCGCCGCCGGCGAGGCCTTGCTGCCCTTGTCGCATGAGCTGGGATTGTCCGGCGGCGGCCGGCTGCACGATCTTTTCGTCACGCTGGAGGCGATGACGCCGGGAGAGTACCAGCGCGGCGGCGCCGGGCTGGAGATAGGCTGGAGCGTGGAGTCCAGCCGCTTCGGCCCCTTGCTGCTGGCGCAAACCGCGCGCGGCGTGTGCGCCTTGCAGTTCGTCGCCGACGAGGCCGAGGGCGAGGCCTGGCTGCGGCGCGCCTGGCCGCAGGCCAGCTTGCGCTTCTTGCCGGGGCAAGGGCGCGCGCTGGCGGAGCGCCTGTTTTCGCCGCTGTCGCCGCGCGAGGGGCCGCCGCTGGCGCTCAGGGTGCAGGGCAGCAACTTCCAGATCCAGGTCTGGCGGGCGTTGCTCACCGCCCCCTACGGCAGCTTGTTCAGTTACGGCCAGCTGGCGGCGGCGCTGGGCAAGCCGCGCGCCGCGCGCGCGGTGGGCAGCGCGGTCGCCGCCAACCCGATCGCCTGGCTGGTGCCTTGCCATCGGGTGATCCGGGCCAGCGGCGTGCTGGGGGAATACCGTTGGGGGCCGGATCGCAAGGTAGAGCTGATCGGTTGGGAAAGCGCGCGGCTGGCGGCGCTGGAGCAAGGAGGCGGCGATGACTGAGGCGCGTTCCGACGCCGCCGTGTTGCTGGCGCTGGCCGCCGTCTGGGGCGGCTCCTTCTTATTCATCCGGGTGGCGGCGCCGGCGTTCGGCCCCCTGCCGCTGGTGGCGCTGCGGGTGGGGCTGGCGGCCTGCGCCTTGCTGCCCCTGCTGCTGTGGCGCGGGCAGCTGGCGGCGTGGCGCGCGCATTGGCGGCGCATCGCCGTCGCCGGGTTTTTTCTGATGGCGTTTCCGTTCTGTCTGATTTCCTGGGCGCAACTGAGCCTGTCGGCCGGCATGGCGTCGATTCTCAACGCCACCACGCCGTTGATGACCGCCTTGTGGGCGGTGCCCCTAGCCGGCGAAAAGCTGACGCGCCGCCGGGCGGCGGGCTTGTCGCTGGGCTTGGCCGGGGTGCTGGCGCTGTTGTTGGGCAAGGGGGCGGGTTTCAGCCTGCAAGCCGGCTTGCCGGTTCTGGCCATGCTGCTGGCCACCGCCAGCTACGGGTGGGCGGGGCAGATGACGCGGCGCTGGCTGGGCGGGGTGCCGCCGCTGGTCTGCGCCGCCGGCGGCCTGGCCACCTGCGGCGCGCTGATGCTGCCGCTGGCCGTCTGGCAATGGCCGGCGGACATGCCCGGCGCGCTGCCCTGGGGCGCGGTGCTGGCGCTGGCCTTGCTGTGCACGGCGGCGGCGTATCTGGCGTTTTACCGCCTGATCGAGCGGCTGGGCGCGACCCGCGCCAGCAGCGTGACCTACCTAGTGCCGATTTTCGGCGTGCTGTGGGGCTGCTTGCTGCTGGGCGAAACGCTCAATGCCGGCATGCTGCTGGGCGGCGGGCTGATCCTGGCCGGCGTGGTGCTGCTGCACCGGCCGTGATCGCCGCCCTGCTCAGGCGCGCGGCGCGGTCAGAGGCAGCCTGGCCTGGATGCGGAAGCCGCCGCCGGGGTTGTCGCACAGCGACAGTTCGCCGTGGTGCTGTTTGACCACCCGGGTGACGATGGCGAGGCCGAGGCCGCTGCCGCCGTCGGTGCCGCGGTGCTCGGCCAGCCGCTCGAACGGCGCCAGCGCGGTTTCGCGCAGTTCCGGCGGAATGCCGCGGCCGTGGTCGATGACGCTGAGCAGCGCGTGGCCGTCTTCCTCGCCTATTTCCACTTCCACCGGCGGCGCGCCGTAGCGGCGGGCGTTTTCCAGCAGATTGGACAATAGCCGCTCCAGCGCCAGCGCGTCGGCCATCAGTTCGGGC
Organism: Xenophilus sp. AP218F; assembly: GCA_002213445.1. Lineage (GTDB taxonomy): Bacteria > Pseudomonadota > Gammaproteobacteria > Burkholderiales > Chromobacteriaceae > Chromobacterium. The sequence goes on from NJIE01000025.1 coordinate 133,643, forward strand.
TCGCTCAGCCGGCGGATCTGGATGTCCATGCCCTCGCGGCTGAAGCGCGAGGCCACGCTGGCGGCCAGGTCGGCCAGCGCCACCGGCTCCAGCCGGGTGCTTTCCTCGGCGCGGGCGAAGTCGATGAACTGGCGCACGATTTGCGACAGCTCGTCGATATCGGACAGCATGTCGCTCTGGTCGTGGCTGGGTTCCTGCATCTCCAGCGTCAGCTTGAGGCGGGTGAGCGGCGTGCGCAGGTCGTGCGACAGGCCGGCCAGCATCAATTGCCGCTCGCGCGCCGCGGCGTCCAGCGCCTGCGCCATGCTGTTGAAGTTGGTGGCCAGCACCTGCAGCTCATGCGGGCCGCTGGCCGGCACCGCCGGCGGCATGGTGCCGCCCGCCAGCTGGCGGCTGGCGCTGACCACCTGGCTGATCGGCCGGGTGATGCGCCAGGCCATCAGCGAGGCGAACAGGGTGGCCACCAGCGAAGCGAGCAGCGCGGCCTGGATGATGGGGTTGACCAGCCGGTCGCTGTAGCGGCCGAAGGGGATGACCAGCCAGTAAGCCTGATCCAGCACGTGCACGTGCACCCACAATTCGCTGTGGTCCTGCATCCGGGCGTAGCGGGTGATGATCGGTTCGTTCAGGCCGTGCGACAGCCGCTGCGACAGCAACTGCCCCAGCCGGGGCACGTCTTCGCTGAAAGTGACGCCGTGGACCGCCGATTGCGGCAGCAGCCGCGGCAGGCCGGGACGGTTGTAGCTGGCGAGAAACACCACCTTGTCGTCCTCGCTCATGCCGTCCATCGCCCCTTCCAGGAAAGACAGCGTATCCAGCACCTGGTTGTAGAGCTGCTTTTCCATCAGCCGGTGGCGCTCGGTGGACGCGATCCAGATGGTGAACAGCTGGGTGGTGATCACCACCAGCACCACCAGCACCGCCAGACGGAAAAACAGCGAACCGATCAGCTTGCGCACGCCTTACTCCCGCGGCGAGCCGTCCGGCACGAACACGTAGCCGTAGCCCCATACCGTCTGGATGTAGCGCAACTGGGCGTCACCGCTTTCCAGCGCCTTGCGCAGGCGGGAAATGTGCACGTCTATGCTGCGGTCCAGCGATTCGCCGTTGCCCTTGCCCAGCGCCAGCTCCATCAGCTGCTCGCGGGTGAGCGGGCGGCGCGGATGGCTGACCAGCACCGACAATACCGCGAACTCGGCGCTGGTCAGCGCGATGGGCTGGCCGGCGCGGCGCAGCTCGCGCTGGCCGAGGTTGAGATTGAACTCGCCGAACTCCACTACGTCGTCGGCATTGTGCTGGGCGGCCAGGGCCGGGGTGGCGTGATGGCGGCGCAGCACCGACTGGATGCGCGCGGTCAGCTCGCGCGGGTTGAACGGCTTGGGCAGGTAGTCGTCGGCGCCCATTTCCAGGCCCAGGATGCGGTCGATGTCCTCGCCGCGGGCGGTGAGCATGATCACCGGCAGGGTTTCGCCTTGCGCGCGCAGGCGACGCACCACCGCCAGGCCGTCTTCGCCCGGCATCATCACGTCCAGCACGATCAGGTCGGGGCGGTTGCGCGCCAGCTTGCGGTCCAGGTCCTTGGGGTCGGGCAGCGTCTCCACGATGTAACCCTGCTGGGTCAGGTAGCGGGTGAGCAGTTCGCGCAGCTTGGCGTCGTCGTCCACCACCAGAATCTTGTTGTGTTCCATATGCGGTTCCCCTTCTTGGTTCAGGTTGCAGCTTACCGTTCGAGCCTGGCGGCCGTTGGCCGGTGTTTGAGCAGATGTTAAGCGAGCAGGCGGCCCTACATCTCTTAACAATTGGCGCGCCGGCGCAGATCGGCCAGCAAATACTGCGGCCTAAGCTGCAACTAGCAAGGCTTCATTGTAGTCGCAGCCATGCTGGCAGTGAATTATGCCGAAAACCAGATGCTTTTCGCATGAATGTTCATTGCGGTATGCTTTGCCACTTTGGCGGAACGCGAACCATCGGCCGTTTCGCCCGGGTCTGGCAGTATGTGCCCGTTTCCGATTCGATTTGAAGTTGTTTTATCGACTTTCCGCGCGAATTCGGTACAGATCAGGATAAAATACTTCGATGAAGTCCTATTTGACCTATTCCCTGTTCGCCCTGGCTTTGTTGCCGGCGATGGCTTGCGCCGGCTATCCGCCTCTGGGCGGAACGTCAGTGGCGGTCGCGGCCGGGAAGCAGCAGGTCAAGCGTTGCCAGAGCCTGGCCGCTTGCCAGGAGCAACGCCGGCTGCGCAATCTGCGCCTGCGCGAGGCGGTCAAGGACGGTGACATTTCCTCGGATCAGATGCATCATGCCCAACATCGGCGCCTGATGCCGCCGTCCAGCGCCGAAGGGCAGCCGGGCACTCCGCCCAGCCAGCCCAATTACTGGCGCGACAAACTGAAAAAATCGCAGGAGCAGAACCAGGCCGATTAGCCCTGGTCGGCGATCCGTTGAGCGGAGGGGGCGATGGTCATGCAAGGCAAGAGGGTAGCGGTCATCCGGGCCTGGCTGGGGCTTGGCCTGCTGGGTTTCAGTTCTCTGGCGCTCGCCGACGCCGGTGCCGATGCCTGCTCCCGTTCGCAAGCCCCGCAGCGCTGCGAAGCCTTCCGCCAGGGCAAGCTCAGTTGCGGCGACCTGCCGGAGCGCGACCGTCGCGCCTGCCTCGACGTCTACACCCCTGCCCTCAGTTGCCTGCGCGCGCGCGACGCCAAGCGTTGCGAAGCCCTGCAAGCCGCGCAAGCGTCCTGCGAAGGGCTGGAAGGCGCGCCGCGCCGCCAATGCCTGGACGAGCGCTTGCCGCAGGCCGATTGCGGACGAGTCAAAGACGCCGGCCGTTGCCAGCGCGGCGAGGCGGCGACCCCCTGCCCGACCGACGGCGGGCGCGGCGGCCGCGCTTGCCGTCGCGACGGGCTGATTTCCGATTGAGCCTGGCAGGCCCCGCCCATGAAAAAAGCATCCTTGCGGATGCTTTTTTTGCGTCTCTCTCGCCGGCTCAGGGCAGCAGGATCAGCGAACCGGTGGTGCGTCGCGCTTCCAGATCGCGGTGCGCCCGGGCGGCCTCCGCCAGCGGATAGCGATGCGAAGGCGCGATCCGGATCGCGCCGTCCAGCACGCGCTGGAACAAGGCCTGGGCCGAGGCTTCCAGCTCGGCGCGGCTGGCGATGTAGTCGCCCAGCTTGGGACGGGTGAAGAACAGCGAGCCGCGGCTGGTGAGCTCCAGCGGCGCGAAGGCCGGCACCGCGCCGGAGGCGTTGCCGAAGCTGACGAATATGCCGCGCGGGGCGAGGCAGGCGAGCGAAATCTCGAAGGTGTCCTTGCCCACCGAGTCGTACACCACCGGCACGCCCTGGCCGCCGGTGATCTCGCGCACCCGCGCCGCCACGTCCTCGCTGCGGTAGTTGATCACGTGCGGACAGCCCAGCTCGCGCGCCAGCGCCGCCTTCTCCTCCGAGCCCACGGTGCCGATCACGGTCACGCCCATGGCCCGCAGCCATTGCACCGCGATCTGGCCGACGCCGCCGGCGGCGGCGTGCCACAGCACGGTCATGCCCGGCCGCAGCGGGCTGCAGCGTTGCACCAGGTACTCCACGGTCATGCCTTGCAGCATCATGCAGGCGGCGGCTTCGTCGTCGATGCCGTCCGGCAGGCGCAACAGGTGGCGGGCGTCGATTATCCGCTCGTCGCAATAGGCGCCCAGCGGGCCGCCGGCATAGGCGACGCGGTCGCCAGGCTTGAGCCAGGACACGCCCTCGCCCACGGCCGCCACCACGCCGGCGGCTTCGCTGCCCAGCCCGGAGGGCAGCGGCGTCGGGTACAGGCCGCTGCGTTGGTAGGTGTCGATGAAGTTGACGCCGATGGCGGTATGGCGCAGATGGACCTGTCCCGGCCCAATCTTGCCCAGCGGCAGGGATTGCAGGCTCAGAACGTCCGGTCCGCCGGTTTGCGAGAACACGATGGCTTGGCTCATGGTCATCCTTCTGGCTGAAGAGGGGATCGTGGCAGTGTGCGCCCGCCCGGCGGCGGCTTCAAGCGCTCAGCGCCGAATGGCCTGTTCCGCTTCGGCGCACAATCGCTGCCTGGCCCAGGCCACCACTTCCGGCAGGATGCGCGGCCAGTTGCCCAGCCGATGGTCGTCGCCGTTGAACACCGTTTGCCGGCTCTGGCGATAAAAGCGCGACGCGACGCGCCAGTCCAGCACCTCGTCGCAGGTGCCCAGCAGCAGCCAGTAACGGTCGGGACTGATCGTCGGTTGGCATTGCGCCTGCAGCGCCTGCATGTCGTCCATCCCCAGCGTGTAGACCTCGCCGGTGTAGGGGTTGGTCTGTTCGCCGATGAAACGGGCGAGGTCGAGATCCGGGCGGATGGCGGGGTTGATCAGCGCGGCCGGCCGCTGGCGGCGCTCGGCCAGCCAGGTGGCGTAAAAGCCGCCCAGCGAGCTGCCGATCAGCAAGGTTTGCGCCGGGAGGCCGGCCAGCAGCTGGTCGGCCTGGACGATGGCCTGCGCCGGATGCGGCGACAGGCGCGGGCAATGCAGCTGGATATCGGGCGCATGCTCGCGCAGCCAGGCGGCGGTTTCATTGGCCTTGAGCGATTGCGGACCGGAGTTGAAGCCGTGCAGATAGAGGATGTGCATGAGGAAAATCGCGGCGCAAAAGGCTGCATGGTAAGCCCTCGCGCGACGCTTGTCAGGACTGGCCGCGCGCTTGTGTTAACTGCGGGTTAAGTTTGTAAACCCGGGGTAAAAAGCCCAAACGAATACCCATCGGGTCTGGTCAGACATAGCGAGTAATGCCAAAGTCACGAGCAAAACATAACAGAGGAGAAACCTGATGGAAGCTTGCATCAATCCATCGTTGCAGCCGGTCGAGTCCGCTCGCGGGCTGTGGGGCGATGTCGACGCCCTGATCATCGCCTGCGGCTATCTGCAACACAGCGCCATGCTGTTCGCCGCCGACGCCAACGCCGAGCTGGCGATGATACGCTCGGGGTTCTGCCCCAGCCATCTGGTGGAGGTGGACGTCTACGGCGGCCTGCACGCCGCGCAGGAGGTGCATCAGCGCGCCAACGCCCTGCTGCAGAGCCACGCGCTGCGCTTCGCCATGCACGAGATGCTGATGCATTTCGGCCCGCAGCTGTGCAACGACGGTCTGGCTAATCTGGTAGTGCAAGGCGTGCGCAGCCTGCACGACTGGCAGCTGGCCTGCCAATCGATGGCCGACCTGGGCCGCGGGCCGGCGCGGGCGGCCGCCTGATTCAGAGCACGGCTTCGCCATTGCGCTGCGGAGCCTGCTTGTTGCCGTACATCTTGCGGTCCGCCACCGCCAGCAACTCGTCTATCAGCAAGCCGTCCTCCGGGTAGTAGGCGATGCCTATGCTCACCCCCACCCGGATCTGGTGCGCCTCTACCAGGTAGGGGCGCTGGATGGCCTGCTTCAAGCGGCCGACCACCTTGTCGGCCTCGCGGTTGGATTCGATGTCTTCCATCAGGATCACGAACTCGTCGCCGCCGATGCGCGCCACCGTGTCCTCGCTGCGCACCACTTCCTTGATGCGCAGGGCGATCTGTTGCAAGACGCGATCGCCGATCACGTGGCCATAGGTGTCGTTCACCGGCTTGAAGCGGTCCAGATCCAGAAACAGCAGCGCCAGCCGCTTGCCGCTGCGGTTGACGCGGTTGATGGCGTGCTGCAGCCGGTCGTAGAACAGGTTGCGGTTGGCCAGGCCGGTCAGGCGGTCGTGATTGGCCAGATAGAACAGATGCTGCTCGCGCTGGCGGCGGCTGTGGTTGTTGCGCACGAAGCTATGGCAGGCCAGGCCCATGCCCAGCAGCAGCAGCAAGGACAGCAGCAGCCATACTCCCCACTCGTAAGCGCCGATTTGCGCCCAGCCTTGTTGCCAGCTCACCGTCAGACGCAGCGGCAGATTGCCGCCGCCCAGCAACTGGGTGGCCTCCAGCCGCGGAAACAGCCAGCGTTCCAGCGGCGAGGCGCGATTGTCGCCCAGCACCATGCCATAACCGTTGACCGGATAGAGCGGGTCGTCGCGGTGCTGCAGCTGCGCCTGCATGCCTTCGGGCAGGCGCGCGTCCTTGGGCAGCAGCGAGTCGGCGCGGAAGAACAGCGCGGCGAAATGGGTGGGCAGCAGGTCGTTGAACTGGCGGTGATAGCGGTTTTCGATGCCGCGCAGCAACAGATAGCCCGGCGTGCTGTCGCCCAGGCGCAGCTGGCGCGACAAGGCGGCGTGGCCGCTGATCAGGCTGTCTTGCAGCGCGGCGCTGATCGCCGGTTGCTGCGACAGGTCCATGCCGATCAGGTGCTGATTGCGCAAGCCGCGCCATTCGCTGAACAGCAGGGGAAAATACTCGGCGCGCGGCGGCAGGGCCTGCCGGCTGTGGGGATCGTCGGCGTAGGGGCGCAAGCGCCAGCCGGGGCCGTAATTGCGTTGCAACTGGCGGTTGAAGGCGGCGACGTCGCTTTCCGGCACCCGGCGGATCAGCGCCAGACTGGTGAGCTGGGGATAACGTTGCAGCAGTTGCGGGGCGAGGGGTTCCGGATGGCGAGAGTCGTTGCGGTAATCGAGAGTACTGAAGGTGGTGTAGCTGTCGAGTATGGTTTCGTTGATCAGCAACCGTTGCTTGAGCTGCTCGGTCAGTTGCTGGACGTGGCTGTTGAATTGTTGCTCGGCGCCCAGCAATGACAGGCTGGCGATGGACAGGGCGGCCAGCGTGCTGAGCACCAGCCATAAAAACACACACCCTGCGTAAACCAGCTTGAATCGCATGTTGAAACCATAAAAATTTCCAAATGGATGGCTGATTCTATAAGAAGGGTCGGGTATTTTTTAGCAATAAATAGAGGAAAACCCTGAGGTTAAGTAATAGTACTTAACTTTTTGCCGCTGCCAGCGCCGATTTTATGGCGTGAAGCTGCCTTCTGCTGACAGCTAATGCCTCTGGCAAGTCTCGCAGCCGCACCACCCATTGTTCCTCGCCCTCCTCGCCGCGGCGGCTCAGCTCCTGCAAGGCGTGGCGCATCACCAGGCAGTTGCGGTGGATGCGCAGCGCGGCGTCGCCCAGCCGCTGTTCCAGCAGCACCAGCGACTCGTCCAGCAGGTAGTGGGCCGACGGCGTCACCAGCGACACGTATTTCAGCTCTGCCTTCAGATAGCGCGCCTCGGCGAACGGCACGCTCAGCATCCGGTCGCGCTGGCGCACGGTGAAGGCGGCAGCCGCCGCCGGTTGGCCAAGCCGCGACGCGGCGCGCTGCAGCGCCTGTTGCAGCCGCTCGCGCCGCACTGGTTTGAGCAGATAGTCGGCGGCGTCCAGTTCGAAAGCCTCCACGGCGAAGTGGTCGTGGGCGGTGCTGAACGCCAGTTGCGGCGGCAGCGCCTGCTGGCGCAGCTGGCGCGCCAGCGTCATGCCGTCCATGCCCGGCATCGACACGTCCAGCAGCACCAGATCGACCGTCTGCTGCTGTAGCCAGGCCAGCGCGGCGCGGCCGTCGCCGACGCACTGGACGGCGGCGACGCCGCAATCCTGCAACAGCTGGCGCAGCCGCAGCCGGGCCAGCTCTTCATCGTCCACCACCAGCACCCGCAGCGCGCTTACAGCACCCATTGCGGTTTGCCCATTTTTTCCATCAGCGCGCGCCAGGCGTGCAGGATCTTCTGGAACTTGTTGTTGGTGGGCGCAAGCTCGCGCGCCTTGGCCAGCAGATCGTAGGCGCGGCGCATATGGCTTTCGTGCCAGCCCTGGCTGTGGATGTAGGCCATGGTGGCGTTGACCAGGTTGAGCATCACCTGCACGTTTTGCGGCATTTCCTGATGCGCCTTGGCAAAACGCTCCAGCGCCGCGTCGAACTGGCCGGCCTGCGCCTCGCGCACCGCCTGGTTGTTGAGTTCCAGCACCGATTGCACGTTCTTGGCGATCAGCTGGCGGCCGGCCGCGCCCAGGCCGATCTCGTCGAACATGTCGCCGAAGCGGCCGAGCAGGTCTTCGTCGTCGTGATGGTTGCGCACCAGCGTCTGCATCACCTGGTCGGCGGTCTGGTCGCGGCCTTGCTGATAGCAGGCGCGGGCGAATTCCAGCTGCGCGTCGGTGGGCAGGCCGGCCGCCAGCTGCTGGAACTGGACGCAGGCCTCTTCCAGCAGATGGCGGGCCTTGTCGCGGTTGCCCAGCTTGGCTTGCAGCTGGCAGTCCACCACATTGGCCATCCATTCGCCCTGCTCGTTGTAGCGGAAGTCGCGGCGCAAGCCGGACAGGGTGCGGGTGGCGTTGCCGGTGTCGCCGCGCGCCAGCTGGATGCGCGCCAGCGCGGCGTAATGGGTCGGGCTGCGGTGCCAGCTGTACTTGGCGATGTCCAGCGTGTGCTGGCAGGCGGCTTCGGCGGTGGCGAGGTCGAGGTTGAGCGTGGCGATCTCGGCCAGTTGCTGCTGGCGGCGGAACACCACCGGCGACAACTCGGTGGCGATCTGCAAGGTATGCTGCGCCTGGCTCAGGTCGTGGTTGTTGCGATGCAGTCTGGCCAGCCAGTCGTAGGCCTCCATCACCCGGTCGTTCTCGGCGAGCACGGCTTCGAACAGCAGCTTGGCCTCGTCGTAGGACTTGAGGCCGGCCAGCGCCTTGGCCAGGCCCATCTTGGCCCAGGTGACCGGGCGCAGCCGCAGCACCTCCATATACAGCTGGCGGGCGCTGTCGAAGTCGCTGATCTTCAGGGCCAGCGAGCCTTTCAGCTTCATGAAGTCCAGGGTGAACTCGCCCTGGTCCGCGATCATGCGGTTGCAGGTTTCGATGGCGGCCAGGTATTCGTTGCGCAGTATGCTTTCATCCACCAGCCGGAAGGCTTCGCGCTTGCGCATCGCCTTTTCCAGCCGCTCGCGCAGCACCTCGCCGGTGAAGGGCTTGAGCAGGTAGTCGTCCGGCGCCAGCTCGGCGGCGGAGATCACCCGTTGGGCGCGGCGCTCGCCGGTGACGATCATGAACACGCAGGACTGTTTGATCAGATTGCGTTCCTTGATCTCTTCGAACAGGTACAGGCCGTCGTAGCCGTTGCCCAGGTCGTAGTCGCACAGCACCACGTCGAACTCGTACTTGGCCATCTTGGCCAGCGCGTCGTGCGCCTTGCCGGCGAATTCCACCTTGTCGGCGCCGAAGGAGGCCAGCGTCATCGCCAGCGCCCGCTGCATCTCAGGCAGGCTGTCGATCACCAGAAACAGGCGCTTGCCGTACGGGTTGTCGTAATGATGGCCGGGGGCGGCGTGCGGCGTCATGAAGTCCGGCGCCGAAACTGTCTGCTTGGGGTCGCTCATGATGTTTTCGCTTGGCTGCGGCCTGTCGTCGGAAGGGGCGGACGCGGCGCTCAGGCCGGCGTCAGCTTAGCGTAACGCAAATCCAGCCATTTGAGCCCGTGTTCGGCGAAATTGATCTGCAGGCGGACGTCGTCGCCGCTGCCTTCGGCGTCGATCACCACGCCGACGCCGAATTTGGCGTGCGCCAGCGACTGGCCGATGCTGAAGCCGTGCTTGCCGCCCGCCGGCTGGCTGCGCGGCGCGGCGGCGGCTTTCTGCCACGGGGCCTGGTTGTTCCACACCTGCGCCTTGGGCTGGGCGGACAGGACGCGGGTCAGCTCGGCCGGGATTTCCTCGATGAAGCGCGAGGGAATCGGATAACGGCTCTGGCCGTGCAGCATGCGGCTTTGCGCGCTGGAGAGGTACAGGCGCTGGCGGGCGCGGGTCACCGCCACGTACATCAGCCGGCGCTCTTCCTGCAGGCCCTTGCCGTCGCTCATGCTGTTTTCGTGCGGGAACAGGCCCTCTTCCAGGCCGGTGACGAACACCGCCTGGAACTCCAGGCCCTTGGCGGCGTGCACGGTCATCAGTTGCAGCGCGTCGCTGCCGGCGTCTGCCTGGTGTTCGCCGGCCTCCAGGCTGGCGGCGTTGAGGAATTCCACCATTTCCAGCTCCGGCTGGTCGGGCAGGAAGCCGGCGGCGGCGTTGACCAGCTCGTCCAGGTTGGCCAGCCGCTCCTCGCCGTCCTTCTTGTCCTGCTCGTACATGTCGTAGAGGCCGGAGTCGTTGACGATCAGGCTGACGGTTTCGGCCAGCTTGAGATCGCGGCTCTTGTCGCGCAGCTTTTCGATCAGCAGCACGAATTCGCCGATCTTGGCGGCGGTGCGGCCCTTGCCGGAGGCGCAGCAGGCCTGCCACAGCGACACGCCCTGCTCGCGGCCGACGGCCTGCAGGTTTTCCACCGTGCGCGCGCCGATGCCGCGCGCCGGCACGTTGATCACGCGCAAGAGCGCGTTGTCGTCGTCCGGATTGGCCACCAGCCGCAGATAGGCCAGCGCGTGCTTGATTTCCTGGCGTTCGAAGAAGCGCAGGCCGCCGTAAATGCGGTAAGGCAGGCCGGCTTTCACCAGCACGTGCTCCAGCATCCGCGACTGGGCGTTGGAGCGGTACAGCACGGCGATGTCGGACAGGCTGAAGCCGTCGCGCTGCAGGCCTTTCACCTCGTCGATGATGAATTCGGCTTCGTCGCCGTCGCTGTGCGCCTGGTAGACGCGGATTTTTTCGCCCTCGCCGGCATCGGTCCACAGTTGCTTGCCCAGGCGGCCGTCGTTGCGTTCGATCAGCGCGTTGGCGGCGTCGAGGATGGTGCCGACCGAGCGGTAGTTCTGCTCCAGGCGCACCGGCTCTGCGACGTGGAAGTCGGACAGCAGCGCGCGCATATTGCCGACCTCGGCGCCGCGGAAGGAGTAGATGCTCTGATCGTCGTCGCCGACGGCGAACAGCGCGCCGCTGTCGCTGGCCAGCAGTTTCAGCCAGGCGTATTGCAGGCGGTTGGTGTCCTGGAATTCGTCCACTAGGATGTGGGCGAAGCGGCTGCTGTAATGGGCGCGCAGCGCCGCGTTGCGAGACAGCAGCTCGTAGCTTCTGAGCAGCAGCTCGGCGAAGTCCGCCACGCCTTCGCGGCGGCACTGGGCGTCGTAGGCGGCGTACAGCTCGATCAGCTTGGCCTCGTAGGGATTGAGCGCCGGCGGCAGCGCCTCGGCGCGCACGCCGGCTTCCTTGTTGCCGTTGATGAAGGCCTGCACCTGGCGCGGCGGGTATTTCTCGTCGGACAGCTCCAGGCTTTTGAGCAGGCGCTTGATCGCCGATTGCTGGTCGGCGGAGTCCAGAATCTGGAAGGTTTGCGGCAGGCCGGCGTCGCGGTAGTGGACGCGCAGCAGGCGGTTGCACAGGCCGTGGAAGGTGCCGATCCACATGGTGCGCACGTTGACGGCCACCTGGGCGGAGAGGCGGGTCTGCATCTCGCGCGCGGCCTTGTTGGTGAAGGTCACCGCCAGCACGCCGTGCGGCGAAACCTGGCCGGTGGACAAGAGCCAGGCGATGCGGGTGGTCAGGACGCGGGTCTTGCCGCTGCCGGCGCCGGCCAGCACCAGGGCGCTCTTGGCCGGCCAGGTGACGGCGCGCAATTGTTCCGGGTTGAGGCCGGCTAGCAGATCACTCATGGCGATGACTTCTTCAGGTAAAACGCCATTTTATCATGCGCCTTGGGCGCGGCCGGGCCGCTTTCAGTCAGGCTGCCACTGGTAACGCGCCAGCAAGGCCTTGAATTTGCCGTTTTTCTGCAGCCGGTCGATGGCGCGGTTGACGGCGTCTAGTTTCACTGCCGAGCGCGGCGACAGCGCGCACATGGTGGGCAGCGAGGTGACGATCAGCGGGTGCAGGCGGAAGGCCGCCGCCTCGCGCGGGCGCTGGCGCGCCCACCAGGCGAAGGACAGCTCGGAGACGATAGCGACGTCCGATAGGCGTTTTTGCAGCGACTTGAGCTGGAGCTCGAAGTGGGCCTCTTCCACCCGTTCGCTGCGATTGTTGTTCCACAGGTATTCCAGCGACGGGTAGCTGTAGCCGCGGATCACGCTGATGCGCAGGGAGGAGAGTTCGGCCAGTTCGCGTATCGGCGGCCGGCCGGCCAAGGACAGCGCCTTTTCCACCTGCGGATAGATTTCATGGCTCCACTGCAGGCGGCTGGCGTTGCTGAACCAGCCGGGGTTGGCGTTGCAGATCAAGTCCACCCGGCCGTTTTCCACGCTCATTTCCACCCGCTTGCGCGCCAGCAGCACGAAGTTGGGCGCGAGGTCCAGCTCGGCGGCCAGCAGCTCGCCAAGCTCGCGGGCGAGGCCGCCTTGCAGGCTGTTGCCGTTGTCGGACAGTACGGCAATCGGCGGCGCGTCGGCGTCGGCGACGCCTATCTTCAGCTCGGCCGCGGCCGGGCTCAGCGTGCTGATGGCCATCAGCCAGAGGAATAGCCACTTCTTATGCAAACTGGCCATATCTATGCGCTCTCTTTATTCTTTAGCAACAGCCTGCTGCCAGGAAAGTGAATGTTAAGATGATCCGGCGAATACGCAACAACACCTATCGTTTTAGACAATAACCCCGCAAGTGCCATGACGAAAACATCCCTTCATCCGGTTTACCATGCTCTGTCGCAACGCATCCTGATTCTGGACGGGGGCATGGGCACCATGATCCAGCGCCATCAGTTGAGCGAAGCGGATTACCGCGGCGAGCGCTTCGCCGCCTGGCCTTGCGACCTGAAAGGCAATAACGATTTGCTGGTGTTGACCCGTCCCGACGTGATTGGCGGCATTCACCAGGCGTATCTGGACGCCGGGGCCGACATCATCGAGACCAATACCTTCAACGCCACCTCCATCGCGATGGCGGATTACCGGATGGAAGGGCTGGTGTGGGAAATCAACCGCGAAGCGGCCCGGCTGGCCAAGGCGCTGTGCGCGGCCGAAACCGCCAGGAATCCGGCCAAGCCGCGTTTTTGCGCCGGCGTGCTCGGCCCCACCAGCCGCACCTGTTCCATCAGCCCGGACGTGAACGATCCAGGCTATCGCAACGTCAGCTTCGATCAGCTGGTGGAGAGCTATACCGAGGCCATCGACGGGCTGGTGGCGGGCGGCGCGGATTTCCTGCTGGTGGAAACCATCTTCGACACGCTCAACGCCAAGGCGGCGGTATTCGCCATCCACCGCTATTTCGATGAGCGCCCGGCCGTCGAGCGGCTGCCGATCATGATTTCCGGCACCATCACCGACCAGTCCGGCCGCACGCTGACCGGGCAGACCACCGAGGCCTTCTACAACTCGCTCAGCCACGCCGACGCGATGAGCTTCGGCCTGAACTGCGCGCTGGGGCCGGATTTGCTGCGGCCGTATGTGGAAGAGATGTCGCGGGTGTCGGCCACTTACGTATCGGTGCACGCCAACGCCGGTCTGCCCAATCCGCTGGCGCCCACCGGCTACGATCTGCTGCCGGAAGACATGGCGCCGCAAGTGCGCGAATGGGCCGAGGCCGGCCTCGTCAACATCATCGGCGGCTGTTGCGGCACCACGCCCGGCCACATCCAGGCGATTTACGAGGCGGTGAAAGACCTGCCGCCGCGCCGGTTGCCGCAGATCGAGCCCAAGTGCCGCCTCTCCGGCCTGGAACCGTTCAACATCGGCGATTCGGACCTGTTCGTCAACGTCGGCGAGCGCACCAACGTCACCGGCAGCCGCGCCTTCGCCAAGCTGATCCTCAACGGCGACTATCCCGCCGCCCTGGACGTGGCGCGCCAGCAGGTGGAAAACGGCGCGCAGGTGATCGACATCAATATGGACGAGGGCATGCTGGACGCCCACGCCGCCATGGTGCGCTTCCTCAACCTGATCGCCAGCGAGCCGGACATCGCCCGCGTGCCGATCATGATCGACTCTTCCAAGTGGGAGGTGATCGAGGCGGGCCTGAAGTGCATCCAGGGCAAGGGCATCGTCAACTCCATCTCGATGAAGGAGGGCGTGGACAAGTTCAGGGAGCAGGCGCGCCTGCTGCGCCGCTACGGCGCGGCGGTGATCGTGATGGCCTTCGACGAGCAAGGCCAGGCCGACACCTACGCGCGCAAGGTGGAAATCTGCGAAAAGAGCTACCGCATCCTGGTGGACGAGGTGGGCTTCCCGCCGGAAGACATCATCTTCGACCCCAATATCTTCGCGGTGGCCACCGGCATCGAAGAACACGCTCGCTACGGGCTCGACTTCATCGAAGCCACCGGCTGGATCAAGCAAAACCTGCCGCACGCCAAGATTTCCGGCGGCGTGTCCAACGTGTCGTTCTCCTTCCGTGGCAACAACAAGGTGCGCGAGGCGATTCACGCGGTGTTCCTCTACCACGCCATCCAGCGCGGCATGACCATGGGCATCGTCAACGCCGGCGCGCTGGAGGTCTACGACGAGGTCGATCCCGAGTTGCGCGCGCGCATCGAGGACGTGGTGCTGATGCGCCCGCCCAGGGACGGCGGCGACGCCACCGAACGCCTGATCGAACTGGCCGAGAAGTTCAAGGGCGAGGCGGTGGCCGGCAAGCAGGGCGAGGACCTCGCCTGGCGCGAACTGCCGGTGGAAAAGCGGCTGGAGCACGCGCTGGTCAAGGGCATCACCACCTTCATCGTCGAGGACACCGAAGAAGTGCGGCTGAAGTGCGCGCGGCCGATCCACGTGATCGAAGGCCCGCTGATGGACGGCATGAACGTGGTGGGCGACCTGTTCGGCGCCGGCAAGATGTTCCTGCCGCAGGTGGTGAAGTCGGCGCGGGTGATGAAGGCCGCCGTCGCCCATCTGGAGCCGTTCATCGAGGAGGAAAAAATCCGCTTGGGGCTAGCCGACGCGCCGGCCAAGGGCGTGATCATCATGGCCACGGTCAAGGGCGACGTGCACGACATCGGCAAGAACATCGTCGGCGTGGTGCTGCGCTGCAATAACTACAAGGTGATCGACCTGGGCGTGATGGCGCCGTGCCAGGCCATCCTCGACGCCGCCCGCGAGCACCAGGCCGACATCATCGGCCTGTCCGGCCTGATCACCCCCAGCCTGGAAGAAATGGCGCACGTGGCCAAGGAAATGCGGCGGCAGGGCTTTGCCATCCCGCTGCTGATCGGCGGAGCGACCACCTCCAAGGTGCACACCGCGGTGAAGATCGCGCCGCATTACCAGGGTCCGGTGATTTACGTGCCGGACGCCAGCCGCGCGGTGGGCGTGTGTTCCAACCTGCTGTCCGATACCCTCAAGGACGCTTTCGTGCTGGAAAACGCCGCCGAGCAGCAACGCGCGCGCGACGGCCACGCGGGCAAGGCCGGCCGCAAGGCGGTCAGCCTGGAGCAGGCGCGCGCCAACAAGGAAAAAATCGACTGGGCCGGCTACGCCCCGCCCAAACCCAAATGGCTGGGTGTGCGCCGTTTCGACAACTACCCGCTCGCCGAAATCGCCGCCTGCATCGACTGGACGCCGTTCTTCCAGAGCTGGGAGCTGGCCGGACGCTTTCCGCGCATTCTGGACGACGAGATCGTCGGCGAATCGGCGCGCGCGCTTTATGCCGACGCCCAGGCCATGCTGCGGCAGATCATCGAAGAGAACTGGCTGGCCGCCAACGCGGTGATCGGCCTGTTCCCGGCCGCTTGCGTGGGCGACGACGACATCGAAATCCGCCACCCGGACAACAGCGCCAGCCTGATGACCTGGGTGGGCCTGCGCCAGCAATTGCCCAAGACCGACGGCAAGGCCAACTGGGCGCTGGCCGACTACATCGCGCCGCAGGGCAGCGGCGTGGAAGATTACATCGGCGCTTTCGCCGTCACCGCCGGCATCGGCATCGAGCCGCATGTGAAGCGTTTCGAAGACGCGGGCGACGACTATTCGGCGATCTTGCTCAAGGCGCTGGCCGACCGGCTGGCCGAGGCCTTCGCCGAGCTGATGCACGCCCGCGTGCGGCGAGAATTCTGGGCCTACGCCGCGGACGAGCAGCTGGACAACGAGGCGCTGATCGATGAAAAGTACCAAGGCATCCGCCCCGCCCCCGGCTACCCGGCCTGCCCGGATCATACGGTCAAGACCGAGCTGTTCCAGTTGCTGGACGCGCCGGCCATCGGCATGACGCTGACCGAAGGCTACGCCATGCTGCCCACCGCCGCGGTGTCCGGCTTCTATCTGAGCCATCCGCAGGCGCGCTACTTCGGCGTCGGCAAGATCGAGAAAGACCAGGTGGCCAGCTATGCCGCACGCCGCGGCGTCAGTATCGAACAGGCCGAGCGCGATCTGGCGCCGAATCTGGCGTACGACGCCTGAGCGCGGCGTTGGCGCCGGATTGTGGATAAGTTTGACGAAAGGCGCGGGCGTGTGGATAAGCCCGCGCCCCGGCGCGGAAAGGGAATCAGCAGAAGCCCCCTTTCTCCAGCCGCAGCCTGGCTTGCAATTGCAACCAGTCCTCGCGACGCTGTCGCCAGGCCTCGGTTTGGGAAACGGGAATCAAGCGGAATGCGAGATGCGCTTGCTCGTCGGCAAGCACGTCGCGCAGCAAGTGGCGCGACAGGAAAGTAAAGATCGATGCCATGACGGCGGTACCTGTAAAGAACGATGAAAGATCGAGGAGGGCGCGGCGTCGGGCGACGCCAGGCGGTCTCCGGTATGGTTCCGTCGCCAAGACGGCGAACGGAAGCGCGCAGTGTGCTACCACGCGCCGGCATCGTCAAGCGGATTATGCGTATGGATTATCCGCCTACCAGACGCGATAGCGCGCGGCGTGGCGCTGTCTGGCCTGGCGCAGTTGAGTCCGCCAGCGGCTAAGCCCGGTGCGCACAGCCGCGTCCATCAAGCCCAGCTGCAGCCCCACCAGCGTGGCGTACAGCGACATGCCTTCGCCGTCCGGCATATAGGGCACGGCCCATTCGCTCAGCCGCGGATACAACAGCCAGGCCAGCAGCAGCCCGGCCGTCAAGGCCAGCTCCACCCAGCGCCAGGAACGGGTGCGCAGGACAATCCGCATGCCGATATCGGTACAGAAAAAAACCAGACCCAACAGGTAAAGCGCCATGGTTCCACTCCCTCGGCGCCCCGCTGCGTTCATTTGCGCCCGCGCCATCGGTCCAGCAAGGTTTTGACAATGGCGTCGGTCAACCCCAGCTGAAAACCAACCAGGCAGGCGTAAGCCAGCATGTCCGCGCCCTGCGGCATCCACGGCCGCAGAAATGAACTCAATTCGGGGTACAGCGTCGCGGCCAGCAGGGCGCAGGCCAGAATGACAGCGAACAGCCAGAAATACGTCGCCTTTTGCAGTAAAAACCTGGCAACAACCGCTACCAGCACGAATACCGCGCATACCGCCAGCAAGATCACCTGTTCGCTCCGGGAGCCGCTTGTTTCACTGTTTATAGCGCATCGGAAATGGCCTGTTTCAAGGCGTTTTTGTTTGGCAATCAGCGAGAAAGGCGCGCCCCGTCTTTTGCCAATGGCATTGAATGTTTTGCACCGACTGGCGATCGCTATTCATTTTCATGAAAGCGGTCTGGTTCAGTTTTTCAAAATTGAACATTGTCAGACAAATTTATCCCCAAACGCCTGGAAATAGCGCTTCAGTACAATATTTTTTAGCGCGCAAAGCCTTTACCCTGCTGCAATCAAAATATTGTCATAGAGGGTCTCGGCATGGCTTCCAGCGTTCAGGGTCAGGTTCTTTCCTTGCAAGGCATCGTCAAGGCAGTCGCCGCGGACGGCAGCGTCCGCATACTGAAGGTAGGCGACATCTTGCAGGCCGGCGAGCGGCTGATGCTGGAGCCCGGCGCGCTGCTCAGCTTCGCCCGCGCCGACGGCGAAGTAGTGGCGCTGGACGGCGCTCGCCAAATCGTGCTGGTGGACGAGGCATTGCAAAGCCATGGCGCGGACGCTTCCGAAGCCAAAGTGGCCGCGCTGAGCACCGAAGCCCAGACGCTTTTGGCCGCGCTGGACGGCGCGCCGGCCAACGCGACGCAAGACCCGCTCGATAATCTGGAACCCACCGCCGCCGGTTTGGAAGGCGCAGGCGGCGAGAACGGCGGCAGCTCCTTCATCCGCGTGGCGCGGATCAGCGAGAGCCTGCAGCCTTTGAGTCTGGATGGCCTGGCGGCCAGCCAGGCCGCCATCGTCAGCGGCGGCGACAGCGGCGAAAACAACGGTTTGCCGGCCGGCGCGGCCGCCAACGGCGGCGGCGCCAGTTCAATCGCCAATGTCAACGTCGCGCCGCTGGGCGATGATGTCAGCGTCACGACGAAGGAAGATACGCCGGTAAGCGGCGCGCTGAGCGCGCGCGACCCTAATGGCGATGTGCTGGTTTTTGCGAAAACCAGCGATCCGCAGCACGGCACGGTGGAGGTGAAGGCCGACGGCAGCTGGACCTACACCCCGGCCAAGGATTACAACGGCGCAGACCAGTTCACCGTCACCGTCTCCGACGGCAAGGGCGGCTCCGACACGATTACCGTCAAGGTCGGCATCGACCCGGT
>NJIE01000026.1 GCA_002213445.1 Xenophilus sp. AP218F
GTTTTATTCATGGACACAGCTCCTAAGTGGTGATTATCCACCTTAAGTTAGTGTCCACGAAGGGCGGGACAGACCACCTTCAACCTGCCAGAAAGGTATGCACCTACCGGGGCGGACTCAAGAACCAAGCCAAGCAAGCTTTCCGCTTCTTGCACACCTCCACCGATGAAGTGTATGGTCCCCTAGGCTCCGACCGATGCGTAGTTATTTAGCGAAACCCACCGCGTCAAGCCAAGCCGCTCTATAACTCCGCCACCAAGGCCACCTGCGCAATACTCGATGAGCTGAAAATAAAGCAAGGGAAAGCTAATACCGAGCCACCAAACAGCTACGCAAACCAGATCACTAACACTACAGACCATTCCGACCACAACCGCCGCGACGACATCGATGCGCGCAAATCGGAGCAGGAACAGGTGTCTGAAAACCGGCCGAAATCTTCGAAACCGTTATCCGGTAGACGATCCAGTGGTATTTGAACGACAGCGGCTGGGTGAACAATGTCACCAACAGCAGCCACCGCGCGTGAATGACCATGCAGCACCACAATACAAATAGATAATGGCTAGCCGGTATGCACCGACCGCAAAGGTGCGGGCATACGATAGCACCCTTGGTACATGCCAGCAGAAACCTTTATATGCCACAAACCATTCTTTCACAGCTTGCCTGGTACCTCGTTCTCACCAAGCCCCGTCAGGAAGCCAAAGCGCTGCTCAATCTGACACAACAGGGCTATCTCTGCTACCTGCCGCTTTGTAGCGTTGAAAAAATCCGTCGCGGCAAAGCTGTGCTTGTCAGCGAACCGCTCTTCCCGCGCTATCTGTTTATCCGCCTCGATAGCAGCCAGGACGGTAAGAGCTGGACGCCGATCCGCTCGACCCTGGGCGTGAGTACTCTGGTGCAGTTTGGCGGGCAGCCCGCTCGGGCTGAGGACGAGCTCATCCATACACTGAAAGAGCACGAGCAAGCCAGCCCCTGCACAACTCTGTTCAAGCCGGGAGAGCTAGTGCGTATTGCCGACGGCCCATTTGCAGGGCTGGAGGCAATCTACCAATGCAGCGAAGCCGAACACAGATCAATCGTCCTGCTCGAATTGCTGCACAAACGAGTGCGCATGCAGATCGAAACTGCCCGCTTGGGCAAGCCCGACTGACACGTTGTGCCAACTACAGCAATACAACACTACGCAGCCATTATTTTGCCTCCTGCACCCATGCACTTTGATCGGGCCGCCTTGATCTTGTAAGATTGTTCAATCTTGAACAGCGCTCGCTCTCTGCTACTTAATCAACGCCCCGCGCTTGCCGAACGTGACACGGTAGGGCGGTAGCATGCCCGAAACAGTCCCAAGAACCGCAAGCGCCCATGGCCAGCAGCCAAAGCAAAAGACAACAAGACACCAGCTACCGCGTAATGCGTCTGTTGCAACGCAATCCGAACATAACCCAGCGAGAGCTAGCCGAGCAGCTAGGCATCAGCGTCGGCGGGCTCAACTACTGCCTAAAGGCACTAGCGGAAAAGGGCTGGGTCAAGATGCAGAACTTCGCCCACTCCAAGAACAAGTTCGGCTACGTCTATGTGCTCACCCCCAGCGGCATCGCAGAGAAAGCCGCGCAGACTAAACAGTTCTTACAGCGAAAGCAGGAAGAATACGACGCGCTCAGTCAAGAAATAGAAGCACTGCGTGCAGAAGTGAAGACCCAAGAACAACAGCAGGCCGAATAATGGATTGGGATACCACCCTCACCACGGCCATCAGCAGGCCAATGTCATCGACGCTACCATCCCCGATGTCAAGATCATCGAGCCCACGGTATTCGCGATGAGCGTGGCGGCTTTTTCGAAAGCTATAATCAACAGCGCTTTAACGAAGTTATCGGCTACGAAGTCGCCTTCGTACAGGACAACCACAGCAAATCGAACAAAGGCGTACTGCGCGGCCTGCACTGCCAACGGCCACCCCACGCACAAGGCAAGCTGGTACGTTGCGTGGCCGGAAAAGTATTCGACGTCGCCGTCGATATCCTTTAGGGCTCACCGACATTCGAGCGGGTCAGCGTCACCGTATGCGCCGACAACAAGGGTCAACTGTGGATCCCGGTAGGCTTCGCCACCCTCTGCGCAACGGCAGAATATTGTACAAGGCTACGGATTACTACGCTCCGCAGGCGGATGCATGGATCCGCAGGAATGACCCTGTGATTAGGAATAGAGCGACCACTGCAGTACACACTCGTTTTGTAGGATTAAGGACGAGTAGGGAAGCACGCTACTGGCAGCCTCGTGCAGCCTTGTCTTGACCGGCAAGTGCTCGTCCCTCACCGACCGATACCCCTTCAATTTTCATTTTCCAGCTTTGGCTTTTAGCTCTCCATGCAGCAAAAAGCCACATGCAGACACCAACATACAGATCGATGCCAGATATCATCCTAAGCAACGGCAAAAAATTCATGGCTGCACCGGGAGTTTCCATTCTGGATGCAGCCGCTCAAGCGCATGTGTTCTTGCCCTACAGCTGCAAAACCGGTCGCTGCAGTAGCTGTAAATGCAAGGTTGTCAGTGGTGAAACCCTTGCGCTGACCACCGAATTGGGTCTCACCCAGGAAGAACTGGAGCAAGGATGGGTTCTCAGCTGCGTGCGCAGCGCCCAAACAGATTTGGAACTTGAGATCGATGACCTCGGCGGCATTGCGCTCCCATCGCAAAAAACTATTCCGTGCCGCATCAGCCGTATCGAACACCTGGCACCCGATGTGGTGCGCGTAATACTACGCCTGCCACCGGCAGCGGTATTTACCTTTCTGCCAGGGCAATATATCGACATAATCGGCCCAAATGGCGTACGCCGCAGTTACTCGCTGGCCAACGCGCCCATAACCGACAAGACGCTTGAGCTCCATATCCGTGCAGTGGAAGACGGCTTGATGAGCGACTACTGGTTCAAGCGTGCTAAAGAAAATGACCTGTTGAGATTAACCGGCCCGCTTGGCACATTTTTCCTGCGCGAAACAAACGGGCAAGACCTCGTATTTCTGGCCACCGGCACAGGTATCGCACCAGTCAAAGCCATGTTGGAAGCTCTAGTAGAGTTTCCGCAGGAGCTGCAGCCCGCTTCGGTCACCGTACTGTGGGGCGGACGGACTCCGGCCGACCTCTATATCGACTTGCCCTGCCTGCCGGACCATTACCAGTTCGTTCCAGTACTGTCCCGTGCGGATAAGGACTGGGCAGGTGCCAAAGGTTATGTATACGAGGCTCTGTTACAAAATGCACCGAGCTTGAGCCGTACCACCGTGTACGCTTGCGGCTCCGATGCGATGATTCACAGCGCCCGCAAGGTTTTGGTAGCAGCAGGCTTGCCTGCCCGGCAGTTTTACGCCGACGCATTTGTCAGTTCCGGAAACATATAATTTCTACAAGGTTATCGATATGAAAGCAGTTATTCTGGCCGGAGGTCTCGGAACCCGTATCAGCGAAGAAACGACAACCCGCCCCAAGCCCATGATCGAAATTGGCGGCAAACCGATTCTCTGGCACATCATGAAAATGTACTCGCAGCACGGTATCAACGACTTCATCATCTGCTGTGGTTACAAGGGGTATGTCATCAAGGAGTACTTCGCCAACTACTTCCTGCACATGTCCGATGTGACCTTCGACATGCGCTCCAACGCTATGGAAGTCCACCAAAAGCGCGCCGAGCCATGGACAGTCACCTTGGTGGACACCGGCGACGAATCCATGACCGGCGGCCGCCTCAAGCGTGTCAGCAAGTATGTGGAAAACGACGAGGCCTTCTGCTTCACCTACGGCGACGGCGTCAGCGATGTAAACATCGCCGATACCATTGCCTTCCACCGCCAGCACGGCAAGGCAGCCACCCTTACCGCCACCTTCCCGCCGGGGCGCTTTGGCGCGCTGGATATTCAGGCCAATCAGGTCATGAGTTTCAAGGAAAAGCCCAAGGGTGATGGTGCCATGATCAATGGTGGTTTCTTCGTACTCTCGCCCAAGGTGTTCGGCTACCTGAAGGACGACAGCACCACTTGGGAGCAAGAGCCCCTGATGAATCTGGCCAGCGACGGCGAGTTGATGGCCTACCCACACGAAGGCTTCTGGCAACCGATGGATACCCTGCGCGACAAGCACTACCTGGAAAATTTGTGGGCATCCGGCAAAGCACCGTGGAAGATCTGGGACTGAACATGACTATCGACGCTCAATTCTGGCAAGGCAAAAAGGTTTTCCTGACCGGCCACACCGGCTTCAAGGGCAGCTGGCTCAGCCTGTGGCTGCAAAGCCTTGGCGCCGAAGTGCACGGCTACGCCCTACCCGCGCCGACCACACCCAACCTATATGCCGTGGCCCGGGTAAAAGACAGCATGGCAAGCTCGATTGCCGACATCCGCGACGCCAAGGCAGTACAAGATGCCGTGACCGCCTTCCGTCCCGATATTGTCCTGCACATGGCAGCCCAGCCGCTGGTGCGCCTCTCCTACACTGAGCCGGTAGAAACCTACGCCACCAACGTGATGGGGACGGTCCATGTTTTGGAGGCAGCCCGCCACGTCGACAGTGTGCGTGCCATCGTCAACATCACCACCGACAAGTGTTATGAAAATCGAGAGTGGGTGTGGGGCTATCGCGAAGACGAACCCATGGGCGGTCACGACCCATACAGCAATAGTAAAGGTTGCTCGGAACTTGTCACCAGTGCCTACCGCCGCTCTTTTTTCCAGCAGGGCAACACCGCGCTCGCCTCAGCCCGCGCCGGCAACGTCATCGGTGGTGGCGACTGGGCACTCGATCGCCTGGTGCCGGACATACTGCGTGCATTCGAAGCCGGCAAGCAAGTCACCATCCGCAACCCGCATGCCACTCGACCATGGCAGCATGTGCTGGAGCCCCTCTCGGGCTACCTGACACTCGCGCAACACCTTTATGAGAAGGGACAGCCCTATGCAGAAGGCTGGAACTTTGGCCCTAACGAAGGTGACGCCCGCCCGGTACAATGGATTGTTGAGCGCATGTGTGAAAAATGGGGCGAGGCTGCCAGCTGGCAGCTGGATGGCGGCGAGCACCCGCATGAAGCTAATTATCTCAAGCTTGATATCTCCAAGGCCGGCAGCCTTCTGGGCTGGCAGCCATGCTGGAACCTATCCACCGCGCTGGATGCCATTATCGAATGGCACCACGCTTGGCTATCCGGCCACAATATGCAAGAACAGTGCCTGCAGCAAATCGCTGCCTATACCCAAGCAATGAAAGCACATCACCCATGAACACCCAAAACAAGACCCCAGACAGCCTGCGCCAGGAAATCGCCGCCCTCGTCCAGCAGTACGCCGATATTGTTTACGCACCCAAAGACTTCATTCCGGGCGAAAGCCCTGTTCCGGTTTCCGGCAAAGTGATCGGCGCTACCGAATTGCAATATATGGTAGAAGCTAGCCTCGATGGTTGGCTGACAACCGGCCGCTTCAACGATGCCTTCGAAAAAAGGCTGGCCGACTACCTGGGTGTCAAGCACCTGATTACCGTCAACTCCGGTTCCTCCGCCAACTTGGTGGCGTTCTCGACGTTGACCAGCCCCAAGCTGGGCGAGCGCGCCATCAAGCCCGGTGACGAAGTGATCGGCGTGGCCGCCGGCTTCCCCACCACTGTCAACCCGATTTTGCAGTTCGGCGCGGTACCGGTGTTTGTCGACGTCGACCTAGCCACCCATAATATCGACGCCAGCAAGATCGAAGCCGCCATCAGTCCGAAAACCAAGGCCATCATGCTGGCACACAGTCTGGGCAACCCGTTCAACCTCGACGTGGTGACAGCCCTGTGCAAGAAGCACAACCTGTGGCTGGTCGAAGACTGCTGCGACGCACTGGGTGCCACTTACAATGGCCAGATGGTCGGCACCTTCGGAGATATCGCAACCCTCAGTTTCTACCCTGCCCACCACATCACCATGGGTGAAGGCGGCGCAGTGTTTACCAACAATGCAGACCTGAAGCTGATCGCCGAATCGTTCCGGGACTGGGGCCGCGACTGCTACTGCAAACCGGGCAAGGACAACACCTGCGGCAAACGCTTCTGCTGCCAGATGGGCGACCTGCCATTCGGCTACGACCACAAGTACACTTACAGCCATCTGGGCTACAACCTGAAGATTTCCGATATGCAGGCGGCCTGTGCGCTGGCGCAAATGGACCGTGTCGATGACTTTATCGCCAAGCGCCGCGCCAACTTCACCTACCTCAAGAACCGCTTGGCCAGCGTCGAACAGTTCCTGCACTTGCCGGAAGCGACACCAAATTCGGAGCCTTCATGGTTCGGCTTTCCGCTGATCGTCAAGGAAAACAGCGGCGTCAAACGTGCCGACCTGATCAATTTCCTGGAAGACAACAAGATCGGCACTCGTCTGCTGTTTGCCGGCAACCTGACCAAGCAGCCCTATTTGGCTGGCCGCAATTTCCGCGTCAGCGGCGAACTGACCAACACCGATGTCGTGATGAACCAGACCTTCTGGCTGGGCACCTTCCCAGCCTTAGGCCAGGAGCAACTGGACTATATCGCGGATAAGCTCGAAGAGTTCTTCGGGGTCAACTTCTAAGGTCAAGACATTGGAGCTAATTCCCACCAAGCTGGAAGGTTGTTTCCTAGTGAAACCCTTCCTCGCGGAAGACGAGCGCGGAAAATTTGTAAAAACCTACCATACAGAGCAGTTCATGAAAGCAGGGCTGCCCACCCAATGGCGGGAGGAGTATTACTCCAGCTCCCGTATGGGTGTGATCCGAGGCATGCACTTTCAAACACCTCCACACGATCATGAGAAACTCGTCTACTGCTTACAGGGGCGAGTGAAAGATGTGGTTGTCGATCTGCGCAAGAGTTCGTCAACTTACGGCCAATACGTCGCAGTCGAGCTTGATGCGGAACACGCTCACGGCCTAATGATACCCAAAGGCATGGCCCACGGCTTCTTGGCGTTAACCGAAGATGTCTTGATGTTGTACAAGGTTACCAGCATCTATATGCCAACCAATGATGCGGGTATCCATTGGGATTCCTTCGGGCTAGACTGGGGCGTTGATGAGCCCATAGTGTCAAGCCGTGATCAGTTGCACCCGGTTCTTTCTGACTTCTCCTCACCATTCTGACCATGAAAATCTTCGTCACAGGCGGCACCGGCTTTGTCGGCTCTCACTTCCTTCAACAAGCTCTGGCAGCAGGACATGAAGTCGTCGCCCAACGCCGTCCCGGCAGCCGACCTAGACTAGCGCTGCAGCATGAGCCCGTTTGGGTCGATCGTATGCTGGATCAGGACTTTACCGCGGAGTTAGCAGGCTGCAACGCTGTTGTTCATCTGGCCTCACACACCCCAAACCCTCCTTACGCGTCACTAGATGAGTGCCTTTACTGGAACGTCTATGCGACAAGCCGCCTATTACAACAGGCGGCTAATCAGGGAGTCAAAAATGTACTGATAGCAGGAACATGCTTCGAATACGGCGCAGCAGCGAATGGACAGGAGTTTGTTCATCCGGCGACCGAGATGCGTCCATCGCTGTCCTATCCAACCTCCAAGGCTGCGGCCACCACCGCCTGTTTGGGCTTGGCGCGAGAATTGGGGCTACGGCTGCAGGTGCTGCGCATCTTCCAAGTGTTCGGAGAGGGCGAGGCGACAACGCGGTTCTGGCCGTCGCTGCGCAGCGCTGCCATGGAAGGCCGCGACTTCTCAATGAGCGCGGGCGTGCAGGTCCGCGACTTCATCGAGGCTCCGGAAGTGGCGACGCAGTTCCTGTGCGCGCTTGACTTCGACGGCGTGACGCCGGGACAGCCACAGCTGCGCAACGTCGGAAGCGGCCGCGCGCAGACACTACTAGAATTTGCCCGTAGCTGGTGGGTCGCCTGGGGCGCCACTGGCCAGCTGATCCCAGGGCAGGTTGGGCTGCGACCAGGCGAACTGTCGCGTCTGGTCGCCGACGTCAAGACCGTGCATGTCTGTTAAGGTCATCCCCGTGAGCACATATCCCGACGCCGCCGGCGCGGTCGGCCGACACATCACCGTCGGCATGGTCTGCGGCGGGCTGCTGGTGGCGACGACAATCGTCACCGCAATCATCCACTACAAGCTCGTCATCGGCCTGCTGCCGCGCGAACTGGCCGGTCTTTGGCTGCTCTTCTGGAGCTTTGGCAGCTACCTAGCCTTCTTTGACCTAGGTATCGGCCCGACGCTGTCGCGGGAGATCGCCTTCCTCACCGCCGACAAGAACCGCTTGCCGGCCATCGCCGATTTGGCCGCGACATGCCTGCGCATCTACCTGGGCGTGGTAGCGCTGCTGCTAACGGTCGCCGCGCTCGCGGGCTGGATCCTGCTCCCGACGCTGAAGCTGCAAACCATCTCCTCGGCAGACGCACTGCTGGCTTGGGTGCTCTTCGCCGCAGGTGCCTGCGTG
Source organism: Xenophilus sp. AP218F (assembly GCA_002213445.1). Classification (GTDB taxonomy): domain Bacteria; phylum Pseudomonadota; class Gammaproteobacteria; order Burkholderiales; family Chromobacteriaceae; genus Chromobacterium. The sequence goes on from NJIE01000026.1 coordinate 8,457, forward strand.
AACCTACTCGGCAACTTGTCTTTTTCAGTGCTGACAGGCGAAGGCCATGTTGCCACCGAGCGCCTAACGCGTGCCTTCGGCATGCTGCTTTGGCTAGCGTTGAGTAGCTATGCGCTGATGGCCAACCACGGCCTAACTGGTCTGGCGCTAGTCTGGCTCATCAACGCCATCATAGGCCGTGCACTAGCCATGGCCGTGTTGAAGTTGCGTGTGCACGGACTGTCGCTATCGAGCGGACGATGGCGCTCCGACGTGGCGCGCCACCTGGCCCACCCCAGCGCACGCTGGGCGCTGACACAGCTTGGCGCCTTGCTGATTCTGCAAACGGCCAATGTGCTCATCGCATGGAACCTCGGCCCAGCCGCCATTCCATCCTACGAGGCTGCCACACGCGTAACCATGGCCGTGGGCACGATCGCGCTGCTGAGTACCAACGCCTCCGTTCCCTACTATTCGCGCGCCTTTGCCGCGGACGACATCACCGGACTGCGCAGCCTGCTCTACCGCAACGTCCAGCAGGGCCTGCTGACGATGGCAGCCGCAATCGCTGTGCTGGGTGCCTTCGCGCCGGATCTGTTCAACATGTGGCTGGGGCACGGCAACTTCATCGGTTACGCGGTGCTAATGACAATGGTGGTCATGATGACGCTGGAGACCCATCACGTTGTACATGCAAGCCTGATAATGGCCAGCGGCCACATCCCATTCGTGCGCATTGCCATTGTTGCCGGCGTTCTGAACCTAGTGCTCTCTCTGGTACTGGTGCGCCATATTGGGCTGCTGGGTATCGCACTCGGCACCATGACCGCGCAGATGTTGACCAATAACTGGTACGCACCTTATGTCAACCTGCGCCGACTTGGAATCGGAATAGGTGACTACATGCGTGTCATGTCCTCGCGCTTCCTGGGTTTCCTCTTGATGTTCGGATCTATCGAGGCTGCACTGGCCGTAGTACTACATGATCAGACCGCGTCGCTACGACTGGTAGTGGGCATCGGCGCTGCTGCGGTCCTATACATTGCGCTCACCCGATTCCTACCCGCGCCTCAAGCACCGTCTGGCATATGACCTCACCTCACATCTCCGTCATCCTGCCCAGCTACAACTCGGCACACTTCCTTCCGCGCAGCATCGAAAGCGTGCTGCAACAGGACTTCGATGATTACGAGCTGTTAGTCCTCGACAACGCCTCGACCGATGCAACCCAGGAAATCGTGGCCCGGCACGCCGATCCGCGTATCCGGGCTATCCGCCATCAGGTCAATCTCGGCATGGTGGCCAACATCAATTACGGCATCGACAACGCGAACGGTCGCCTCGGCGTTATCCTGTGCGCGGATGACTACTGGTCTCCGGACTTTCTGTCGCGCTCGATCGCGGTCCAGCAGACGCGTCCAGGGCTGACGTTCACCAACAGCATGGTGAAGCAGGACGGAAAGGAAACTGTCTTCCCCAATGTCTTTCACGGTCTGCACGTCATTCGCCCTTGGCGCTTGCTCCGACACCTTCACGGTATCCCACTTTCGTCACTGATATTCCCGCTAGGCGCGAACCGCGCACGCTTCGACGACAGACTTCCTTTCAACTGCGACCTCGAATTCGTCCTGCGCCAGATGATCCGTCGCGGTCTGCCGCTCACATTCATCGACTGGCCTGGCGTGTACGTGAACCTGCACGAGCACAATGAGACCAGACGCTACGACATCCGCCAGGAAAACATTAAGCTGCTAGAGATCGTGTCGCGCTATACCCCGCGGGGTTGGCTGCGCACGGTACTGGCTCTCCAACACACTAGGCTCTGCCATGTCTAAGATATCTGTCTGTATCCCCACATACGAAAGTGCTGGCACCTTGGGCCGCGCAATCAGGTCCGCGTTTGCCCAGACTGGCTGCGACATCGAGATCATTATTGGCGACAACGCGTCGACCGATAACACCGAGGTGGTCGTGAGCGACTTCAACGACAGCCGCGTAATCTACTTCCGGCACGCCACCAACATCGGTTATCCGGCCAACGTCAACTCCTGTCTTGAACGCGCCAGCGGCGACTATATCTTCATCCTATGCGCAGACGACTTTCTGACGCATGACGGAGTGATCTTGGAACTTCTTACGGAACTTCAAGCCGAGCCGAAAGCAGTCGCCTCCCACGTCCCATTTCAGCTGTATCTACAGAGCAATGAGCAATGCTTGCCTATAGGACGGCCCTTCAGTCCACTCTCTCCAGGCGTGTTGACACCCCGCGAAGTACTTACCTCGTTCACCGAGGGACGTGGCTGTTTTGGGTGGGGATGGCTGTTCCGACGCGATCTGGTCAGTCTCCAAGGCCTGCGCTTCGAGATCGACCATGACATGGCACCCGACACAATGTTTTGGTTAACAATCAGCATGAAAGGACCCGTCGCGGAAGCTCGCTCAGGCCGCCCCGGTTATGCATTTGTAATGCACAACGAAAGCTTGGGCGGCCGCATCTTCAACGAGCAGGCGCTGAAGGTGTACGAGCAGTTGCTCACCTTCGAGTGTCGGCTTTTCGAGCTCCTTCGGCAGGAGCTGCCCGAGGTAGCCCTAGAACTATCCGGTCGTCAGTACCGCTACAGCACCTGTGAGTTCGCCGGCCTCGTCCAGAAGGGTTTCCAAGAAGGACGCCTGAACCGCCCCAAGGCACTGGACCTGCTAGGGCAGGCAGCCTGCCGCCATCCGCGGGCGGCGCTAAACCTGCGCTTTGTGTACAACCTCCTCTTCATTCTGCTGCCGGAGGCTCTACGCCACCGGATTCTCGCTGCCCGGCGCGCTACGTACGCCGGCTCCTCTATGGAGGTCTGATCGATGCCAGCGATGCTTTGCAACCTTTGGCACATCAAGCAAACGAACGGGCTATACTACTACGCCCTCGACTATCTACGCGCGATCAAGCCGCGCGTGCCTGTGCTGGTGCGTCCCACCCTGCTGGAAACGACGCGACGGGCGTTGCCGAACCACGACGTGCGGGCGGTGGGGGCAAGTGGGTTGATCGCTCGGCTAATTGGAACCGCACTACAGGGACGATGGGTGTTCACGCCGACATCGCACCCATTCCCGCTGTTAAAGCGGCAGCTAATCGTCATCCATGACGATTATCCGTTCCTCGAGCCACGTGGCAATCTCAAGCGCAAGGTGTTCCACACGTTGCTGGCAATGTCGGAATGCCACGTGGGCCACGTCAACCACTCGACCGCGCTGCGTGCCATCCCAAACGACCTTGTGCCAGCGTCGCGGCGCTGGTATGTCCCCAACCTTGGGCCTCTCGACCAGGATATCGTTGCGCTGCGGCTCCTCAGGCTAGCAGCGTCGGCGGCCAACGGTGGCGACGATGGCACGCTACGCGTGGCGCTGTTCGGCACGGACTCCCGCAAGAAGCGATACGAAGTGCTGTTCGACGCGGTGTGCCGGGCCGGTCTCGCCGATCGCCTATCTTTCGCGGCCTACGGCCATCCGACACCCTATTTGGACGAACTAACCGCGGCCTTCCCAGGGTTGTCGATCGAACTAGTCCACAGTTCGATGACTCCGATGGAAGTTTTTCTCGCCGATGCGGATGGCGTCGTATCGGTCGCCGAGCATGAGGGGTTCGGCCGCCCGGTCGCGCTCGCGCTCGCTGCCGGCCTACCCTGCTTCCTGCTGCGGTCTCCGGTGTTCGAGGAGTTCTTCAGCAGCAGCATCTCCCTACACGCTTCCGTGGACGCGCTCGTCAGCGCGCTTGCAGCCGCCAGTCGCCCCCCGGCCAAGCCTGGCGCTTCGAATTTGGAGACATCATTCGTCGCACTACCGCAGATCCGCGCCGCATTTGAGGAAGCAACCGCCCGGCTGAACCGACTCGCAGCACAAGGAGCGCCAGCATGAACGCTTTCGTGTCAGTCAACAGCGGCTTTGGTGGTGCAGAAAAGCAGTTTGACCAAATGGTCAAGGATCTGCGCGAGGCCGGCGTCGTTGGCGACAACTGGACCTATCAGCGCCATGATCTGTCCTCATCATCACGCTTGGCGACCTTCCGCGCGTTGTGCCGCCAGCGCGGTGGCACGGTCGTTTACAACATGAGCGTGTTGGGCATCGGCATATGGCCGCTGCTGCTGCTGCGCCTGCTAGGCAACCGCATCCTGCTGTTCCCGCACGTAGTTGTCTCGCCGGCCCGATCCCGCCCGAAACTGTGGCGCCTGCGCGCATGGCTGCAGGTCTTCAGCACGCGACTGGCAGATCGGATCGTCGCCATCTCCGACGGCAATCTGTTCACGCTCGAGCGTTTCGTGCAACGCGAGAAGATGAGCGTGGTCTACAACTACGTCGACTGTGAGAACGACACGCCGTTCCAGACCAAACCGTTGAACCGAAACATCGCGATCATTGGCCGACTTCAGGACCAGCATAAGCAGCAGTTGACGTTCCTGCGCCAACATGGTTCTCTCCTGCGCGAAAAGGAGATTGTCCTGCATCTTTTCGGCAGCGGCCCCGACGAAGCCGCGATACGTGCCACAGTTTCGGAGCAATGCCTCGACGACCACGTCGTGCTGCATGGCTGGTGCGACGAGGACACCATCTACACTCATCCGTTCAGTTTCGTATTGAACCTATCGCGCTGGGAAGGGTTGCCATTGAGCATTCTCGAAGCGATTTACCGGGACCGCATCGTCTTGCTTTCGGACGTGGACGGCAACCGGGAGCTGGCCTACGGCGACTTCCTGTTCAAGTCTGACGAGGAACTGCGCGAACTGCTAGTGCGGTTGGTGGTAGATCAGGACATCGACTACTGCCTGCTCCGAGCGCAGAAGCGACGTCTCTATTCACGCTGCAATCGCGAACGATCGCTCCAGCTTATGGGCCGTGCCTTGCAAGATATCGACCCCGACAACGCCTGCCGAGCCAACAAGTGATCCTTATTATTGCCTACGTCCTCGTCTTGGCGACCGTCCTACTAGGATCGCGGAGGCTGCCTACGGGGCCGTTCCTGCTTGCGAATGCCTACGGCCTGTTCCTGACGCTTCCATGCGCGCTTGCCTACTACCTGCTCTACTCCAACGACTTTGGCATCGACTACGGAAACTTCGTACTCCAGTCTCCCATATACACTTGGATCTTTTGTTTCCAAGCATGCGTCCTTTTCGCAGGGTATGCCGGCTATCGTTCCGGGTTTCGTTACGGCGTGCGTCACCCGCCCACCTCGCTTGTCCACGTCGATAACGAAGCACCGTCCTACAAGTTAATTACCCTGCTTATGGTGATTTTGGCCGTCGGAATATTGGTCAATGTTCACACCGCGTTCGGATTCGCTTACATCCTGGAGCCACGGCGCCTTTACGAAGTCAGTCGCGAAGGCTTCGGCACGCATTACTTTGCACTCGGCTTTTCCCTGCGCCTCGCCGCTCTACTCCTGCTAATGTCGAATTTTCGCGGCAAGGCGCTTATGCTCACCGGATTGCTCGCCCTCTCCGTATTCACCGGCGCAAAGGTGAACACCTATGTCATCACCATGTTCGCCGTGATGCATTTCATCGTCTTCGCGCGAGCAGGACGGGTGAACGGAAAGCTGCTGATCAAGTTGGCCCTGATCGCTTTGCCGTTGGTGTATCTCTTGATCTGGCTCACTTTTCAGGATTCAGAGATCAATATCCTGGAACTGCTAGTCGCCTACGTCAACGAACCCTGGAATAACTTCAGTCTGCTCGTGCAGTCCTTCGATCAGCACTTCCGCGACTTCTTCCTTGGCACATTGACCTGGGAAAATAACATCATCAGTCGTATCCCACGACCCTTCTTCCCTGAAAAGCCATATCTGTTTGGCGGCTTCAGGCTGGCGAACGAATATTTTCCGGAAACCGTTGCGCTGGGCATCGGTGCCCCGTCATTCGGTTCCGAGGGAATCGCCTATGCGGACTGGGGCGTGTTCGGCCTCTTGATGCTGCTCAGCCTGAAATGGTTACTATCCTGGGTCCTAGGGCGCTTCACCTGTCTCATGACGTACAACCAGACGGGGTCGATACAGGGCAACTTCCTGTATTTCGGCGTGCTCGTGATCATGGCGGACATGTACTTCCTGACGCTGCCGCCATCGAATAACCTTGTAGACAACCTGTTCGTAGTGATCGGGCTCTCCCTGCTGTTCGGTATCCGCCGCAAGCCTATGGGGTCGACGCTTGCACTACTCTCCCCCTCGCGCTGATTGCCGAGTTGTCAGCCGGAAGGATTTTCGCATGCTCTCTCTCTCAATCGTCAGTCATTGCCAGTCAAAACTGATCAAACCACTCCTGGACGATCTGCGCCGACTGGCGCTACCGGACATCGAGGTCCTGATCACGGTCAACACTCCTGAAGATGAAACCCCATTTCAAGACCTCCCATTTCCGTCTAGGATCATTCGCAACCCCACACCTCAGGGCTTCGGGGCTAATCACAATGCCGCCTTCGCTCAATCGAAGGGCCAATTCTTTGTTGTGGTGAATCCTGACATCCGGCTGCCATCACTTAATGTTGATCAATTGCTTGAGCCGATGCGCGATCCAAAGGTCGCCGCCGTGGCGCCGGTTGTCTTGAATCCCGCCGGGTGCATCGAGGATAGCGTCCGGCGCTTTCCGACAATTGCCAGCCTAGCCCGCCGGGTATTGTTCACAAAGCGCGCTCCGGAATATGAATGGAAAATGCACCCCATCGACGTCGATTGGTCTGCTGGGATGTTTGTTGTTTTCCGGCGCGAGAGCTACCAAGCAGTACAGGGCTTCGATCACCAACGCTTTTTTATGTACCTGGAAGATGTGGACATTTGCCGGCGTCTAAAAGAGAAAGGCTGGCGGATTGTTCTGCAGCCAGAAGTAAGCGTCTTTCATGATGCACAGCGCGCCAGTCACCGCAGCTTTAAACACATGCGTTGGCACTTAACTAGTGTTATTCGCTACTTCACGGGTTTTTGACCCTTTATAAACATTCTGCAGGAAATGACACTTGCCTGAAATGAGCTTTCTACCCCCTAAAAACGCAAACTAATTAATAGAAAATGAAACCTATCATTTTATCTGGAGGCTCCGGCAGCCGCCTGTGGCCGCTGTCTCGCTGCCTGTTCCCCAAGCAGTTTCTGCCGCTGGTGGGCGAGGCCAGCATGCTGCAGGACACGCTCTCCCGGCTTGACGGCATCCCCGGTTGTTCGGCACCGCTACTGATCTGCAACGAGGCGCATCGCTTTATCGTCGCCGAGCAGTTGCGTCAGGCAGGTAAGGCTGCGGCAGGCATCTTGCTGGAACCGGTTGGCCGCAATACTGCACCGGCTATCGCGCTGGCAGCGCTCACCGCCACCCTGCAAGGGGAAGACCCGCTGCTGCTGGTACTGGCGGCGGACCATGTGATTGCCGACACTGCTGCTTTCCAGCAGGCAGTGGTTTGGGCACGGCAGGCGGCCGAGGCGGGTGCCTTGGTGACATTCGGCATCGTGCCCAGCCACGCCGAAACTGGCTATGGGTACATAGAGAAAGGGATCAGGGATTTGGGATCCGAGATCTGCTTGCCGGCTGGTGTATCACCCGTAGCAAGGTTTGTGGAAAAGCCGGACTTCCAGACTGCATCGGCTTATGTGGAAAGCGGGCGTTACCTGTGGAACAGCGGCATGTTCCTGTTCCGCGCGTCGGTATTTCTGGCTGAGATGGCGCGCTTTGCGCCGCAGATGCTCGAGTCTTGCCGGGCGGCACTAGCCGGCAGTCAGCAAGACCTGGACTTTATCCGCTTGGACGCTGCCGCATTTGCCGCCTGCCCAGAAGATTCGATCGACTATGCGGTGATGGAAAAAACCGACAAGGCGGTGGTGGTGCCGCTGGATGCGGGCTGGAGCGACGTGGGTTCGTGGAGCGCGTTGTGGGCAGTTGCACCGCAAGATGGTGATGGCAATGCCGCGCGCGGCGACGTAATTTCGCACGATAGCCACAACTGCTACCTACACGGCTGTGAAGGCCGCTTGCTGGCGGCGGTTGGAATAGATGACCTGGTAGTGGTCGATACTGCCGATGCAGTGCTGGTCGCCCATAAGGACCGGGTACAGGACGTAAAGAAAATCGTCGAGCAGCTTAAAACTGAAGGCCGCAAGGAACACAGCCAGCACCGCATGGTGTACCGACCATGGGGCAACTACGACAGCATCGATCACGGTGAGCGCTATCAGGTGAAGCGGATTACCGTGCAACCAGGCGCCAAGCTATCGGTGCAGATGCACCACCACCGCGCAGAGCACTGGATCGTGGTGTCCGGTACCGCGCGTGTGCTGCGCGGCAAGGAAGAACTGCTACTGACCGAAAACCAGTCGGTGTATATCCCGGTCGGAGAAGTGCATGCATTGGAAAATCCGGGGCGCATTCCGCTAGAGCTGATCGAGGTACAGTCTGGCGCTTACTTAGACGAGGACGATATCGTGCGCTTCGAGGATAGGTACGGGCGGGTATAGGGGCTGTCCATTCGGCTCACCCTCATCCGGAGCTGCGCACCACTTGGGATACGCCGCTTGGCAGCAGCTATCCATCTCTATAGGTTCAAGCCACTTTGCGTGGTTTGATCACTTCGCGTTTCGGATTGGGATTGGCCTTACGCAGTACCAACAGGCGCGGGGCGCGGAAGGTAACCAAGCGACGATAGGCCCAGATATAGGCAAATACAAACAACAGCGCGCATAGTTGGAGCGCCCATTGATGGCGCCAGAACAGCAGCGCTGGCATGATAGAAAACAACGCCACACCCCACAGATAGGGTGCAGTCAGGCTGTTGCGGCGGGTCAGGTGTTTGGCTTCCTTGCTACCCACCATCCAGCGCACCATCCGCTTGTAGATCATCTGGTGAAAATGCATGCTATCCGGCAAGCCGGCCGCAGCCTGGCGCTTTTTACGCCGCCAGATGGAAAACAGCGTCTCGAACACTGGATAAATCAGCAGCAGCAGTGGGAACCACGGTGAGACCACACCGGGGTGACGGGCGACCAGCAACACCGCCAGCTCGGCCAGCAGGAAACCCACCAGATAGGCCCCGGCATCGCCGGCAAAGATCATGCCGTGCGGAAAGTTCCATAGCAAAAAGCCCAGCACTGCGGCAGCGGCAGCCAGACACAGCGCCAGCAAGGGGAGATCGCCCACCGCCAGCGACACATATGCCAGAGCACCGAAAGCCAGGAGCGCCACACCACCCATCAGGCCATTATAACCGTCGATGATGTTGATCGAATGGCACACACCACCGGCGGCGAAGATCGTCAGCAGCATAGCGGCAACAGGAAAACTGGCGAGCAAGGGGTCTATACCAGGAATTCCCAACGCCGGCAGGAGGCCACCCACACTCCCGATGGCGATGGCCGCAGAGGCAAAAGCGGCCAGCAGGCGGATTAACGGGCTGACTTTCTTGGTCAGGTCTTCGACTAAACCGGCCAGAAACACCGGGCCGGCAGACAGCAACACGCCCCAATACAGGCGGTACTCGGCCTCCGGTCCGGCGATCAGCAATAAAGCACCTGAAGCCAGTAAGCCTGCCAGCACCGGTACGCCCCCAATGCGCGGCGTGGGGGCCGCGTGAAATTTCTGCACGCCGCCCAGATCATGGTCCATGGACAGGTGCGCATGAAATTGCTGAGTGCGAATCAGCAGCATGCCAGTGAGTAGCGAAACCAGCAGCGCGGTGAAAACGACGGCCAATAACATTAAAAATTTCCAATATTTGATCAAAAATAAGCAAAAGCCATCATGGCTTGGCGTGATGAGTATTATAATTGATTAATACCATAGATGGGTTGCTCTTCGTTTCACCCATCCTACGCCGTAAAATACCACATGCCTTTGGCGTCCCTCAAAACCCAAAACCGAAGCCCTACAGTCCTTTTCACGCCACCACATGATAGTGCTGTTGATGCTGACCGATACCCTACTACTGCTTGCCCAGGGGTCTGCAGTCTTGCTTCGTCTGAGCGGAGGAGCCACAAACTCTATCCACTCTGGTAAATTTTTGTTGCTCTGCAACTTTGGGTTATGCGCCGCGCCTACCAGTACTGATTTCGATGCTGGCGACTCTCATGCATACCAGACTTGCCCATCACTACCGCCAGCTTACCTGAGCCTACACTGACATCTTTTTCCAGCATTTCCATCGTCTTGTCGCCGATATTCGGCACATTATCCAGCTCTTCTACTGTCGTAAATGGGCCGTTTGGGTATGAAAATCAATATTAGCGTATGCCGTTCAGTGCCTTCAGCTCGACCTAGTTTGCGCTATTGCGATTGACCGATGCCATAGCGGCTGAGGATAGCTATAGAGCGCCGAGTAAACCAGCTAACAGTTTCTTCACTGCACCGACTCCTTAATGATCAAGCAACCCAAATGGCTGCTTAAACACTATAGGATTATTCGTAAAGGATTTCAGATGGCAAAAGGCTCGCGGCCGAAAATGCTCCGACGATCATACAATCGGTAGGAGCAGCTTAAGCTGCGAGCCACCACTTGAGCTGTGATAGCTACTTACCAAACTTTCAGATAAGGCAGTATGCCTTCGGCGGCCTGACGCCCTTCGAACACCGCACGCACCACCAGATCGGCACCGCGTACCATATCGCCACCAGCAAATACCTTGGAATTGCTGGTTTGATGTTTGAAAGATATGTGCCCAGGAGCAATGGTGCGGCCACGCTCGTCGCTCACGATATTCGCGCTATCAAACCAGCTCACTGCATCTGCCTGGAAGCCGAAGGCGATGATGACGTGGTCGCACTGGATGACTTCTTCGCTGCCCGGGATGATTTCCGCGTTGCGGCGACCTTTGGCGTCGGGCTCTCCCAAACGGGTAGCAGCCAGTCTCACTGCCAAGGTGCCACCTATCATGGGTTCGATGGAAACAGGCTGGCGGTTCCACAAAAACTCGACCCCTTCTTCGCGCGCGTTGCTGACTTCTCGCCTAGAGCCAGGCATATTGGCCTCGTCTCGACGGTAGGCGCAAACCACCTTTTTCGCGCCTTGCCGGATGGCGGTGCGGACACAGTCCATCGCGGTGTCTCCGCCGCCTAGCACTAGCACCCGCTTGCCCTTCATCGAAATCGGAGCTTCGCTATCTGGCAGCGTGCCCATGCTCTGGCGCACATTGTTGATCAAATACGGCAAAGCTTCCAGTACGCCGGGGCTGTCCTCGCCGGGAAAGCCGCCCTTCATTGGCTTGTATGCGCCCATGCCCATGAAGATGGCGTCGTAGTCCTTCAACAGTTTGTCGATGGAAATATCCTTTCCCACCTCGGTGTTCAGCACGAATTCCACGCCCATGCCTTCCATGATTTCACGGCGGCGTTTGATCACGCTCTTTTCCAGCTTGAATTCGGGAATGCCAAAGGTCAACAGACCGCCGATTTCTTCGTAGCGGTCGTAGACCACCGCCTTGACGCCATTGCGCACCAGCACGTCGGCGCAGGCGAGGCCTGCCGGGCCGGCGCCGATGACGGCGACTTTCTTGTCGGTCCACACCACCTTGGACATGTCCGGTCGCCAGCCGGCTTTGAAGGCTTCGTCGGTGATGTATTTCTCGATGCTGCCGATGGATACCGCGCCGAAGCCGCCCTGATTCAAAGTACAGGCGCCTTCGCACAGCCGGTCCTGCGGACAGACCCGGCCGCAGATTTCCGGCAGGCTGTTGGTTTTATGGGAAAGCTCGGCGGCTTCGAACAGGCGGCCTTCTTCCACCAGCTTCAGCCAGTCTGGGATGTAGTTGTGCACCGGGCACTGCCATTCGCAGTAGGGGTTGCCGCAGGACAGGCAACGTCCGGCCTGCTCGGCGGCGTCGACCGCCGTCAGCGGCTGATAGATTTCCTTGAATTCGATTTTGCGAACGCTGGCTTCAACCTTGTCGCCGGGGTTGCGCGACAGCTTCATGAACTGGAATGCATCGGACTTGGACATTTGGGCTTCCCTTTGGGGAGCGGGAGCGGCTTGGCCGCTCCCCGGCATTGGACGATGGACTGCGCGGCGGTCGGCGCTTAATCCTTGAGCAGGCTTTCGAGCTTGGCGGCCTTGGGCTTCACCAGCCAGAAGTAATCGACGTAGTCGTCGAAATTCTCCAGCATGGCGCGGCCGGTTTCCGAGCCGGTAAGCTCTACGTGCTTGGCGATCTTTTCCAATAGATAGGCGCGGTACATGCCCATCGCTTCGCCGTTGATCAGGTGGATATCGATCAGCTCGTTGTTGTAGCGATAGGCGAACTTCTCGATCGGGTCGTATACGAAGGCGAAGCCCCCGGTCATGCCCGCGCCGAAGTTGTAGCCGGTTTCGCCCAGCACGATCACCGTGCCGCCGGTCATGTATTCGCAGCAGTGGTCGCCCGCGCCTTCGATGACGGCCAGCGCGCCCGAGTTGCGCACGCCGAAGCGCTCGCCGGCGATGCCGGCGGCGAACAGCTGCCCGCCGGTAGCGCCGTAAAGACAGGTGTTGCCGATGATGATGGATTCGCCGCTCTTATAGCCTGCGTTCTTCGGCGGATAGATGGTGACGCGGCCGCCGGCCATGCCCTTGCCGACATAGTCGTTGGCGTCGCCTTCCAGCTCCAGATGCAGGCCGGGCGCGTTCCAGACGCCGAAGCTCTGACCGGCGCTGCCGGCGAACTTCACCTTCAAACAGCCGAACGGCAGCCCGGCCGCGCCGTGGACGCGGGCGATCTCGCCAGACAGGCGCGCGCCGATCGAACGGTGGGTGTTTTCAATCGAATAGCTCAATTCCAGCATCTGCTTGTTGTGGATGGCGGCCAGCGCGTCGCGCAAGATGGTTTCGGCCAGCTCGCCCTTGTCGAAGGACGGGTTGCTCGCTTCGATGCAGAAACGCGGCACGCTGTCCGGCACGGTTCCCTGGCTGAGCAGCGGCGCCAGATTCAGCCGGCCCTGGCGCTCGCTCTCGCCCGACTGCAGTTCCAGCAGGTCCATGCGGCCGATCAGCTCTTCCATCGAACGCACGCCGAGCTTGGCCATCCATTCGCGGGTTTCGCGGGCGATGAACAGGAAGTAGTTCATCACCATTTCAGGCAGGCCCTTGAAATACTTGGCGCGCAGCTTCAGCTCCTGGGTGGCGACGCCGGTGGCGCAGTTGTTCAGGTGGCAGATGCGCAGATACTTGCAACCCAGCGCCACCATCGGCCCGGTGCCGAAGCCGAAACTCTCCGCGCCCAGCATGGCGGCCTTGACCACGTCCAAGCCGGTTTTGAGGCCGCCGTCGGTCTGCACCCGCACCCGGCCGCGCAGGCCGTTGGCGCGCAATACCTGCTGCGCTTCGGACAGGCCCAGTTCCCAGGGCGAACCGGCGTACTTGACCGAGGTCAGCGGCGATGCGCCGGTGCCGCCGTCGTAGCCGGAGATGGTGATCAGGTCGGCGTAGGCCTTGGCCACGCCGGCGGCGATGGTGCCGACGCCCGGTTCGGCCACCAGCTTCACCGACACCAGCGCCGACGGGTTGACTTGTTTGAGATCGAAGATCAGCTGCGCCAGGTCTTCAATCGAATAGATGTCGTGGTGCGGCGGCGGCGAAATCAGGCTGACGCCTTCCTTGGCGTGACGCAGGCGAGCGATCAGGCCGGAGACCTTGTCGCCCGGCAACTGGCCGCCCTCTCCCGGCTTGGCGCCCTGCGCCACCTTGATCTGCAGCACTTCGGCGTTGACCAGGTAATGCGGGGTGACGCCGAAACGGCCGGACGCCACCTGCTTGATCTTGGACATCTTCTCGGTGCCGTAGCGCGCCGCGTCTTCGCCGCCCTCGCCGGAATTGGAACGGCCGCCCAGCCGGTTCATGGCGATGGCCAGCGCTTCGTGGGCCTCCGGCGACAAGGCGCCCAGCGACATCCCGGCCGAGTCGAAACGCTTGAGGATGGCCTCGATCGGCTCCACCTCGTCCAGCGGGATCGGCTCGGCCGGCAGCTTCAGCGCCATCAGATCGCGCAGCATCGCCACCGGGCGGCTGTTGACGGTATCGGCGTATTGCAGGTAGGCGGCGTAATCGTCGTTCTGCACCGCTTTTTGCAGCAGCTGCACCACGTCCGGGTTGTAGGCGTGGTATTCCTCGCCATGCACGTACTTGAGCAGGCCGCCGCGCGCGATGTCGCGCATCGGGTTGTACGCCTGGCGTTGCAGGGTTTTCTGGTCGGCTTCGAAATCGGCGAAGCCCGCGCCGGAGACGCGCGATACCGTGCCCTTCAGGCAGCGCGCCACCACGTCCTCGTGGATGCCCACCGCTTCGAACAGCTGCGCGCCGCGGTAGGAGGCGATGGTGGAGATGCCCATCTTGGACAGCACCTTGAGCAGGCCCTTGTTGATGCCCTTGCGGTAATGCTGCAGCGCCTCGTTGATCTTGAGATCGACTTCGCCGCTGTTCACCAGGTCGATGATGCTCTGGTAGGCCAGATAAGGATAAACCGCGGTGGCGCCGTAGCCGATGACGCAGGCCATCTGGTGGGCGTCGCGCACCGTGCCGGTTTCCAGCACGATATTGGTCTTGCAGCGCAGGCCGGCGTCGATCAGCGCGTGGTGCACCGCGCCGGTGGCGAACAGCGCGTGGATGGGCAGACGGATGGCGCTGACGTTGCGGTCGGACAGCACCACGATCACCGTTCCCTCGTTCACCGCCTCGATCACGTGCTGGCTCAGCCTGGCGATGGCCGACTCCAGGTCGGTTTCCGCCGGGTCGTAGCACAGGTCGAACGTGGTGGCCTTCAGGTAAGGTTCGGGCCGGGTCGTGACGCGGGTGAATTTCTCGTGGCTCAGCACCGGGCTGCGCACCTCCAGCCGCTTGGCGTGCTCCGCGCTCTCCTCGAACATGTTGCGCTCCGGGCCGAACACGGTGTTCAAGGACATCACCACCGCTTCGCGGATCGGGTCGATCGGCGGGTTGGTCACCTGGGCGAACTGCTGGCGCAGATAGTCGAACGGCGAACGGACCTTTTGGCTCAACACCGCCATCGGCGTGTCGTCGCCCATCGAGCCCACCGCTTCCTGGCCGTCCGCGGCCAGCACGCGCAGGATCTGGTCGCGCTCCTCGCTGCTCAGATTGAACAGCTTCTGGCGGCAGCGCAGTTCTTCGCGCGGAATCGGCTCGACGCCGACGTCGTCCTCGATCGACAGCTCGAGGTAGCGTGCGCTGTCCTTGATCCACTGGCGGTAGGGCTTGGCGCTCTTGAGCTGGGCGTCGATCTCCTCGGGCAGCAGCAACTCGCCGCTGAGCAAGTCGGCGGCGAACAATTGGCCGGGCTTGACGCGTCCCTTCTTCACCACGTTTTCCGGCTGGTAGTCCCACACCCCCACTTCCGAAGCGATGGTCAGGATGTTGTCGCGGGTCTGCACCCAGCGCGCCGGGCGCAAGCCGTTGCGGTCCAGCATACAGGCAGCGTAGCGGCCGTCGGTCAGCACGATGCCGGCCGGGCCGTCCCACGGCTCCATGTGCATGGAGTTGAATTCATAGAAGGCGCGCAGGTCCTTGTCGGTGCTGTCCACGTTCTGCCAGGCCGGCGGCACCAGGAGGCGCAAGGCGCGGAACAGCGGGATGCCGCCCATCAGCAAGCCTTCCAGCATATTGTCCAGGCTCATCGAGTCCGAACCGTCGGTCTGGACGATGGGGCGCACCGCGTCCATGTCCAGATGCGGCGAAGCCATGATGCGCTCGCGCGCGCGCGCCCAGTTGCGGTTGCCTTGCACCGTATTGATCTCGCCGTTGTGGGCGAGGAAGCGGAACGGCTGCGCCAGCTTCCACTGCGGCCAGGTATTGGTGGAGAAGCGCTGGTGGAAAACCGCCAGGCTGGATTCGAAGCGCGGATCGCTCAAATCCTTGAAGAAGCCGGGCAGGTTCTCCGGCGTCACCAGACCTTTATAAGAGATGGTGTGCGGCGACAAGGTCGGCAGGTAAAAATGGGGATCGTCGGCTCGGTTGGCTTTTTCCGCCTGGCGGCGGCCCATGTACAGACGACGCTGGAAAGCCGGCTCATCCATGCCGAAGGGACAGTTCACGAACACCTGGACCATGGCCGGCAAGGACGCCAGCGCCGCTTCGCCGCAGGCGCTGTTGTCGGTGGGCACCAGGCGGAAGCCGGCCACCTCCAGTTGCTGCGCCTCCAGATGTTCCTTCAGGCGCGCGAGGCTGCGCTGGCCGGCCGCGGGGTCGGGGTGGTGAAACACCAGTCCGGCGGCGTACACTGCCTTGAGCGCGATGCCGGCCTCGGTGGCCACCTCGCGCAGGAAACCGTCGGGCTTGCGAAACAGCAGGCCGCAGCCATCGCCGGACTTGCCGTCAGCCGCCACCGCGCCGCGGTGGGTCAGTTTGGCCAGCGAAGAGATGGCGGTTTCCACCAGCCAGTGGCTGGGCTTGTCGTCGAGCTGGGCGATCAGGCCAAAGCCGCAACTGTCCTGTTCGAAGTCGGGCTTATACAAAGTCCCTTGCAACCATGCTTGTCTGTCCATGTCTTTGCCCTGCTTATAATTGTCGCGAATGCTTCGATTCTAAGGGCAAGCTGCTTGACCCTGCAACTCGATTTTGTGCGGCGCAAGACTTGATTAAAATCAATCATTTAAACGAAATTTGTCCGCGCCTGCCCAGCTAAAATCATGCTGCGGCATGCAGTTTTATTACTTTTTTGAGACACAAAATTTCATTTATACGACTCAAAAAAGCACGTGAAAAACAGATACAATCGGCCGATTCCAATGATATTTTGGATATTGTCAGACATTAACCAAAAATAAAATGAATAAGCCAGAAATTAGCCAGAGCACCCACGAGTTCGTCCGCCAGTTGGCCAACCAGGCCTTGTCGCGCTCCGCCGGCGCGCCATTGCTGGGTGGAAACCAGGTGGAGCTGCTATACGACAGCGCCGAAAACTTCCCGGCCTGGGAAAATGCCATCGCCGCCAGCCAGGAATCGATCTTCATCGAGATGTATATTGTCTCCAATGACCGATTTGGCCGGAAAATCCGCGATCTATTGATAGAACGGGCTCAATCCGGCATCCAGGTATGCCTGCTGTATGACTGGCTGGGGTGTTTATGGCCGCAGTTGCGCGGTTTCTTCAAGCCGCTGCTGGCCGCCGGCGCGGAAGTCCGCGCCTACAACCCGCCTTCGCTGAATAGCGGGCTGAATCTGTTGGGCCGCAACCACAGAAAGCTGATCATCGTCGACAGGCAGGTGCTGTTCGTTTCCGGCCTGTGCATCAGCGCCAGCTGGGAGGGCGACGCCGCCCGCGGTTTGCCGCCCTGGCGCGATACCGGCCTGCGTCTCGCCGGCCCCCTGCTGAGCGAAGCGCTGGCCGCCTTCGCCGACAGCTGGGCCGATACCGGGCCGGCGCTGGACGCGCGCTGGCTCTCGCCGCTGCCGGATCGGACTTGCGGCGACGTGGCCGCCCGGCTGATCGCCACCACCCCGTCCACCGCGCGGATGATGCGGCTGGACTTGCTGATCGCCAGCTTCGCGCGCAAGACGCTGTGGCTGACCGACGCCTACTTCATGGGCACCAGCCTGTACCTGACCGCGCTGAAACAGGCGGCGCGCGACGGCGTGGACGTGCGGCTCTTGGTGCCGCGCTCCAGCGACATCCGCTGGATCGCCACCGTGTCGCGCACCCAGTACCGGCCGCTGCTGGAGGCCGGGGTGCGCGTGTTCGAATGGAACGGCAGCATGATCCACGCCAAAACCGCGGTAGCCGACGGCCGCTGGGCGCGCATCGGTTCCACCAACCTCAACCTTTCCAGCTGGCTGGCCAACCGCGAACTGGACGTGGCGCTGGAGGACGAAACCATCGCCGGCCAACTGGCGGACCGTTTCCTGCAGGATCTCGCCAACGCCACCGAAGTGGTGCTCAGCGGCCAGCGCCGCCGCCCGACGCTGACCCAGCCGCGCGCCGGCAAGCCGCTGCGTCAGCTCTCCCCGCGCGAAACCGCGCTCAACAGCGCCCACGCCGCGGCGCGCCAGGCGGCGCGGATCGGCGACGCGCTGGAAGCGGTGGTGCGCGGCACCCGCAGCGTGGACGCCAGCGAGGCGTCGGCCTTTCTCAGCATCGGCCTCGCCCTGTGCCTGCTGGCGCTGGCGATAGGGCTGTTCCCCTGGCTGGCCGCCGGCCCGCTCACCGCACTCCTGGCCTTCAGCGGCGTGGCCATCGTGCTGCGCGCGCTCGGGCTGTATCGCAGCCGAAGGCTGAAAAAACAACAGTCGCCGCCTGTCGCGCCTCCTCCTCCCTCCGCGCCGCCCGCAGAGGACGATCAAGCATGAAAACAGCCAGTTAGCCTGCCGATCCGCATCGCCCGCCGCCCGCTCCGAGAAGGCCCGCGGGCCCGGCGCCGTTTTTTTTGCCCAAAGGCCGCCCGACGGCCACTCGATGACAAACAAAGAGTCTACAATGCGCGGTTCTTGGGTTGTTCTCCAGGCCGGCTGACGTGACGCAACCACCGGTTGCCAGGTACGGATCGCGGCGCAAAGCGCCCGTTTTCATTGCGCCTCAAGGCCAGCCTCCAGGGCGGCGGCGGACGGCATCGTCCGCTCGTGCGTACAGACCTGCGCCCCACGCGCACCTAGCGACATTGCCGCGGCGAAGTCCGGTGACGCCATCGGCCCCGCGGCAGTGTCCGAGTTAACCGCAACAAGGACTCAGGCATGCGTTTTCACTTCCCCATCGTGATCATCGACGAGGACTTCCGCTCGGAAAACACCAGCGGCTCCGGCATCCGCGAACTGGCCGCCGCCATCGAGACGGAAGGCATGAGCGTGATCGGCTACACCAGCTACGGCGACCTCACCTCCTTCGCCCAGCAGCAAAGCCGCGCCGCCGGCTTCATCCTGTCGATCGATGATGAGGAGTTCCACACCGAAGATTCGGCGCAGGTGGCGCTGGGCGAGCTGTACGGCTTCGTCGCCGAAATCCGCCGCCGCAACCCGGACATCCCGGTTTACCTGTACGGCGAGACCCGCACCGCGCGCCACATCCCCAACGACATCCTGCGCGAGCTGCATGGCTTCATCCACATGCACGAGGACACGCCGGAGTTCGTCGCCCGCCACATCATCCGCGAGGCCAAGAGCTATCTGGACAGCTTGGCGCCGCCGTTCTTCCGCGCGCTGGTGGACTACGCCCACGACGGCTCCTACTCCTGGCACTGCCCCGGCCACTCCGGCGGCGTCGCCTTCCTGAAAAGCCCGGTGGGCCAGATGTTCCACCAGTTCTTCGGCGAAAACATGCTGCGCGCCGACGTCTGCAACGCGGTGGACGAGCTGGGCCAGCTGTTGGATCACACCGGCCCGGTGGCGGCGTCGGAACGCAACGCCGCGCGCATCTTCAACGCCGACCACCTGTTCTTCGTCACCAACGGCACCTCCACCAGCAACAAGATCGTCTGGCACAGCTGCGTGGCGGCCGGCGACATCGTGCTGGTGGACCGCAACTGCCACAAGTCCAACCTGCACGCCATCATGATGACCGGCGCGATTCCGGTATTCCTGATGCCGACGCGCAACCACTACGGCATCATCGGCCCGATTCCGAAATCCGAATTCCAGCTGGACAGCATCAAGAAGAAGATCCTGGCCAACCCCTTCGCTCGCGAAGCGCTGGAGAAGCGCCCCGGCGCCAAGCCGCGCATCCTGACCCTGACCCAGTCCACCTACGACGGCATCCTGTACAACGTCGAAGAGATCAAGGACATGCTGGACGGCGAAGTGGACACGCTGCACTTCGACGAAGCCTGGCTGCCGCACGCCAGCTTCCACGACTTCTACGGCGACTTCCACGCCATCGGCGAAGGCCGCCCGCGCTGCCGCGACAGCCTGATCTTCTCCACCCAGTCCACCCACAAGCTCCTGGCCGGCATCAGCCAGGCCTCGCAGATTCTGGTGCAGGACCCGCAGAACCGTCAGCTGGACACCGCCTGGTTCAACGAAGCCTATCTGATGCACACCTCGACCAGCCCGCAATACTCGATCATCGCCAGTTGCGACGTGGCCGCGGCGATGATGGAACAGCCGGGCGGCCAATCGCTAGTGGAGGAATCGCTGGTGGAAGCGCTGGAATTCCGCCGCGCCATGCGCAAGGTGGACGAGGAATACGGCCGCGACTGGTGGTTCAGCGTCTGGGGGCCGGACGACCTGTCCGACGACGGCGTCTGCGACCCGGCCGAATGGACGCTGCGCCCAGGCGAGCGCTGGCACGGTTTCGCCGGCATCGAAGAAGGCTTCAACATGCTGGACCCGATCAAGGCCACCGTGCTGACGCCGGGCCTGGACGTGGACGGCAGCTTCGAGGAGATGGGCATCCCCGCCGCCATCGTCACCAAGTATCTGACCGAGCACGGCGTAGTGGTGGAAAAAACCGGCCTCTACAGCTTCTTCATCATGTTCACCATCGGCATCACCAAGGGCCGCTGGAACACGCTGATCTCGCTGTTGCAGCAGTTCAAGGACGACTTCGACAAGAACCAGCCGATGTGGCGCGTGATGCCGCAATTCATCGCCAAGTATCCGCAGTACGAACGCGTCGGCCTGCGCGATCTGTGCCAGCGGGTGCACCAGCTGTACAGCAAGCACGATGTGGCGCGCATCACCACCGAGATCTACCTGTCGGAAATGGAGCCGGCGATGCGCCCGGCGGAAGCCTTCGCCAAGATGGCGCACCGCGAGATCGAGCGCGTGCCGGTGGACCAGTTGGAAGGCCGCGTCACCGCCGTGCTGCTGACGCCGTATCCGCCGGGCATCCCGCTGCTGATCCCGGGCGAGCGCTTCAACAAGACCATCGTCGACTACCTGCGCTTCGCCCAGGCCTTCAACCGCGAGTTGCCGGGCTTCGAGACCGACGTGCACGGGCTGGTGGCGGTGGAAATCGAAGGCCGCAAAACCTATTGCGTGGATTGCGTCAAACCGTAAACCGTTCCGCAACCGGCAAACCAGGGGTCGCGCTCGGTCGGGCGCGACCCCTTTTCGCATTGCGGCCTCGCCGGCGCGCGCGATGACAAACTCATCTCAAGCCGGCAGAATGGATCCACACTCCGGACGAACTTGAGCATGAGCTTCCCCACCCTGACCACCCAGCGCCTGCTGTTGCGCGAACTTGCCGCCGACGACGCCCCCGCGCTATTCGCCATCCACAGCGACGCCGAGGCGATGCAATGGTTCGGCACCGACCCGCTCACCGAACCCGCCCAGGCCTTGCAGCTGATAGAAACCTTTCGCGGCTGGCGCAACCAGCCCAACCCCGGCACCCGCTGGGGCATCGTCCGGCAACGCGACCGGCAACTGATCGGCAGCTGCGGCCTGTTCAGATGGAATCTGGGCTGGCATTGCTGCGCGCTGGGCTACGAGCTGGCCCGTCCGGCCTGGGGCCAGGGCTATATGAGCGAGGCGCTTGGCGCCATCCTGCCCTGGGGGTTTCAGCACATGGCGCTCAACCGCGTCGAGGCCCAGGTGCATCCCGACAACGCCGCCTCGCTCAAGCTGCTCCGCAAACTCGGTTTCCAGCAGGAAGGACGGCTGCGCCAGGCGGGCTACTGGCTGGGGCGTTACCAGGACTTGCTGCAGCTTGCGCTGCTGCGCCAGGATTTGCCGATCCGGCCTTGAGCTGGGTCAGCGCCGCCGGGCGCGGCGCTGGCGGAGCCTGGCGGCGTGGGCTATTACGGGTAATGCCCGCCCCCACCATCCGTCGGAGAACCGCATGCTGGACGACGCCACCCGCGCCCAGATTCGCCACAGCGCCGCGCTGCTGCACACCGTGGGAGACCAACTGGTCGAACATTTCTACCAGCGCCTGCTGCGCCACCACCCCGAGCTTGGCATCTTCTTCAACGCCACCCACCTGCACAAGCGCGAGCTGCAAGCCGCGATGTCGCGCGCCGCGGCCTTCTACGCCGAACACAACGACCAGCCCGAAAACCTGCAGCCCATGCTGCAACATATCGCCTGCAAACACGCCAGCCTCGGCGTGCGGCCGGAACATTACCCGCTGATCGGCGAACACATGCTCAAATCGCTGGAGGAGGTGCTGGGCCCGCTGGCCAGCGAGACGGTGCTGCACACCTGGCGCATGGCGTTCAGCGAGCTATCCGGCAAGCTGATCGCCATGGAAGCCGAACTTTACCGCCACGCGCTGCAGCAAAAGGGCGGCTTCAGCGGCTGGCGGCGTTTCGCCATCGGCAAGAAGGAAGAGGAATGCCAGGACACGGCCTCGCTCTATCTCTACCCGGTGGACGGCGGCAGGGTGCCCGCCTTCCTGCCCGGCCAGTACATCAGCCTGCGCGGCCTAGACTTCCACTGGAACCAGCTGGCGCCGCGCCAGTACAGCCTGTCGGCGGCGCCCAATGGCCGCTATCTGCGCATCACCGCGCAACGGGAAACCGACGAAGGCCATCCGCCGGGGCAGGCTTCGGAACTCATCCTGCAGCACCTGCGCCAGGGCGACGAGGTGGAGCTGTCCATGCCGCAAGGAGATTTCGTGTTGCAGGAGAGCTCCGCGCCGGCGGTGCTGATCGGCAACGGCATCGGCCTGACGCCGCTGCTGGCGATGCTGGAGTCCCGCCTGCAAGCCGGCTTGCCGGCGGTATGGGTGTACGGTTGCCCGGATGGCGCGCGCCATCCGCTGCGCGCGCCGCTGCGAAAACTGCTGGCCGATCACCCGGCCACCCGCCAGGCGGTGTTTTACGAACACCCCTCCGCCGGCGACAAGCACAATCAGGACTACCACTTCAGCGGCCACATCGACCTGTCCAGCGCCGGCGTGCTCGCCTTGCCGGACGCGCATTACTACTTGTCCGGCCCGGCGGCGCAGATGCGCCCCCTGCTCGCGGCGCTTCGCCGCCGCCAGATCGCCGAGGAGCGCATCCACTATCAGAATTTCGGACCGGGAGAAAAGTAAGCGCGCCCGCCCCCATCCGCCGCTTACCAGCCGTTTTCCAGCACGATCTGGCCCGGCGCGGTTTGCCGGCTCATGCGAAAGCCCATCTTCATCAACTGGCGATGGGTGTCTTCCACCATTTGCGGGTTGCCGCACAGCATGAAGCGCGAATGCTCCGGCGCCAGGGTCAGGCCGGCCGCGTCGGCCAGCGCGCCGCTTTGCAGCAGCGCCGGAATCCGCTCGCCCAGCATCCCCGCCGGCGTATCGCGGGTCGCCACCGGCAGATAAGTCAACTTGTGGCCGTGCTCTTCCCACAGAGGATGCTCGCGCAGGGCTTCGATCTCCGCCTGGTAGCTCAACTCGGACGGGTGGCGGACGCAATGCGCCAGCACGATGCGTTCGAAACGCTGCCACTGCGCCGGGTCCTGCAAAATGGACAGATAGGGCGCAAGTCCGGTCCCGGTGGCCAGCAGCCACAAATCCTTGCCCGGCGGCAGGCGGTAGGCGTCGAAAAAGCCCATGGCGCGCTTGTCCAGCATCAGCCGGCTGCCCTCTTGCATGTCCGAGAGCAAGGGAGTGAACTGCCCCTGCGGCACCACGATGGAATAAAACTCCAGATAGTCGTCGGTAGACGCCGAGCACATCGAATACGCCCGCCACACCTCGCCGCCTTGCGGCGGCTTCAGCCCCAGCCTGGCGAACTGGCCGGGCGCGAAGCGGTAACCGGTCGGACGCTCGATGCGGAAACTGAGCAGTTTGTCGGTCCAGCGCCGCCTCCAGATGATCGATTGCAACGTGTAGCGTTCGTCTATCGCCATTTCCATCGCACAATACCCAAGTAATTTACTCAACTAAATTGTGCGCGTTTTGCGGTTGCAGGGCAAGCCAGGCGCATAACTGGGGGTGCAGCGCCGCGCCGGGGAGGCGACGCAGCTCGTCCAGCGTCAGCGCCACGGTTTCCGCCACCTCTGCGCCCAGTTCCATCTGTGCCGGCCAGTCGGCCAGAAACACATGGCAAGGCTCGTTTGCCAATCGATACGCCCCCAGGGCGCGCAGAGCCGCGGCGCAAACGCCCAATTCCTCCCAAAGCTCGCGTTGCGCCGCAGCCAGCGCCGACTCGCCCTCCTCGATGCCGCCCCCCGCGGCGAAATCGAGGCAGCCGGGACTATCCGCGTCATCCCAGGCGCGGCGCTGCCACAGATAGCAGCCATCTCGCTCGATCAGTATCAACGCGCAGCCAACCATATTCCATCCTTTCAAAGCCGTTGCGGCGCGCGCATCGACAGCGGCGCCCGAGCCAAGCACAATGACATTTTTCGCGAAAGAAAACCACCATGACCATCGCACTGGCCCTGCACGGCGGCGCCGGCACGCTGCGCCGCAGCGAGCTCTCTCCCGCCGACGAACAGCGCTATCGCGCCGGACTGGAGGCGGCCTTGCAGGCTGGCTACCGCGTGTTGCGACAGGGAGGCGCGGCGCTGGACGCCGTCTGCGCCAGCGTCTGCGCGCTGGAAGATGACCCGCTGTTCAACGCCGGGCGCGGTTCGGTGTTCACGCTGGCCGGCGCGCAGGAAATGGAAGCGGCGGTGATGGACGGCAGCCGCCAGGACGCCGGCAGCGTCACCGGGCTGTCCACCGTGCGAAATCCGGTGCTGCTGGCGCGCGCGGTGATGGAACGCAGCCCGCACGTGACGCTGGGCTTCGCCGCGGCCGAGGACTTCGCCCGCCGCATAGGCCTGCCCACGCAAGCGCCCGGCTACTTCCACACCGACAAGCGCTGGCAGGCCCTGTTGCTGGAAAAGGAAAGACTGGCCGCCGGCGGCGACGACGCGGATATTCCGGAAGACCGCAAGCACGGCACGGTGGGTGCGGCGGCGCTGGACGCGCAAGGCCGGCTGGCGGCGGCGACTTCCACCGGCGGGCGCACCGCCAAATGGCCGGGCCGCATCGGCGACACGCCCGTCATCGGCGCCGGCACCTGGGCCGACGCGCATTGCGCCGTCTCCGCCACCGGCCACGGCGAATCCTTCATCCGCTGCGCGGCGGGGCATGAAATCTCGGCGCGGATGCGCCTGGCGGGAATGAGCCTGGAGCAGGCTTGCGACAGCGTGGTCCACGACGAGCTGCTGCGCCTGGGCGGCAGCGGCGGCGTCGTGGCCGTGGACCGCGCCGGGCGGGTCAGCCTGCCCTTCAATTGCGAGGGCATGTACCGCGCGGCCATCGACGGCGAAGGCCGCCGGACGCTGGCCATCTACCGCTGATGGCGGTTCAGCGATAGGCGGCCAGCCATTCTTCGTGCAGCCGCGCCGCCAGTTCGGCCGCCGGCAGCTCGCGGGCGGCGGCCACCCCTTCGCCCGCCCACATCGATAAATACTCGCCGCGACCGGCCTGGGCCGCCGCAGCCCTGAGCGGCGCGCTGAGCGCGTTCATCGCCGGATAGTCCGGCAAGTCCGCCTCCCACGCCGCCATGCGGCGCATGTAGTCGTTTTCCAGACCGCGCGCCAGCCGGCCGGAAAAAGCCCGGGTCAGCCGGGTGCCCCCCGCCGCGGCCAGGCCTTGCCGCCAAGCGGGCGAAACGGCGGACTCGGGACAACGCAAGAACGCCGTTCCCAGCTGGCAAGCCTGCGCGCCGTGACGCATCGCCGCCGCCATGTCGCGGCCGTTCATGATCCCGCCGGCGGCGATCACCGGCAGCGGCAGGTTCTGCGCCAGTTCGTACACCAGCGACAGCATCGGCCGCAGCGACTGCTCGGCCGGGCCCAGAAAAGTGCCGCGATGGCCGCCGGCTTCGCGGCCCTGGGCGCAGACCGCGTCCGCCCCCAGCTCGGCCCAGGCCAGCCCCTCGCCCAGATTGGTGGCGGTGCCGACCACGGCGATGCCGGCTTTCCTCAGGGCCGAGAGCTGCCTGGCGTCGAGTATGCCGAAGGTAAAGCTGGCCACCTGCGGCCGGGCCTCGATCAAGGCCTCCAGCTGCCGGGAAAACGGCTCGCAAAAGCGGGCCGGCGCGACCGGCGGCGGCAAGCCAAGCTCGGCGTGCAGGGGCGCGAGACGCTCCAGCGCGCGCGCCAGCCGCGCCTCGTCATGTTCCGGTTCGTCAGGCTGCACGAACAGATTGATGCCGAAAGGCCGCTCGCTCAGCGCGCGCAGCGCGGCCGCTTCGCCAAGCAGCGCCTCCGGCGACAGCATGCCGCCGGCCAGAAAGCCCAGCCCGCCGGCATTGGACACCGCCGCCGCCAGCCGCGGCGTGGCGGCGCCGGCCATGGGCGCTTGCCACAAGGGCAACTTCAACTGCAAACGCTGCGTCAACGTCGCGGCCATGCCGCTCTCCTCGAATGCGGGCGGGCTCAGTCAGCCAGCGCCTGTTTGATATCGGCCAGGATGTCGTCGATATCCTCGATGCCGACCGACAGGCGCAGACCGCCTTCGACGATCCCCAGCGCCGCCTTCTGCTCCGGCGGCATGCCGCCGTGCGACATGGTGTAGCTGTGATTGACCAGCGACTCCACCCCGCCCAGCGATTCCGCCAGCGCGAACAATTCCAGCCGCTGCACGAAGCGGTTGGCCGCCTCGCGCCGGTTATCCTTCAGCTGGATGGTGACGATGCCGCCAAAGCGGCGCATCTGGCGGCGCGCCAGCTCGTGCCCCGGGTGCCGGGCCAGCCCCGGGTAATAGACCTTGTCCACCAGCGGGTGCCCGTCCAGCAAGGCCGCCACCTGCTCGGCGTTGTCGCAGTGGCGCTCCATGCGCAGCGCCAGCGTCTTCAGCCCGCGCAGGGTCAGGAAGCAATCCTGCGGACCGGGAACCGCGCCGGCCGCGTTCTGGATGAAGCGGATGTCCTGATACAGCGCCGGATCGCTCACCGCCACCAGCCCCAGCAGCACATCGGAATGGCCGCCCAGATATTTGGTGGCGGAGTGCACCACCACGTCCGCGCCCATCTCCAGCGGCCTTTGCAGATAAGGGGTGGCAAAGGTATTGTCCACCGCCACCCTCACGCCGCGACGGCGGGCGATGGCGGCCAGCGCGGCGATATCGACCATGCCGAGCAAGGGATTGGTGGGCGACTCCAGCCAGAGCAGGCGGGTTTGCGGGGTGATGGCTTCCTCCAGCCGCTCCGGCTGCGACAGATCGACAAAGCTCACCTTGACGCCCTGCGGCGCCATCACCCGGGTCAGCAGGCGGTAGGCGCCGCCGTAGAGATTGGCCAGCGCGATCACTTCGTCGCCCGGCTTGAGGCAGGCCCGCAGCACGGCATCGATGGCGGCCATGCCGCTGGAAAAGGCCAGAGCGTGGCCGGCGCCTTCCAGACTGGCCAGGCAGCCTTCCAGCGCCGCGCGCGTGGGCGTGCCGGTGCGGGCGTAGGAGAAGTCCATCGCCTCGCCGATCTCCTGGAGTTCGAACACCGAGGTCTGGTACAAGGGCGGCATCACCGCCCGATTATGGTCGGCGCTGTCGTAGCCGGCGTGGATGGCGCGGGTAGCGAATTTCACAAAAACTCCTAAAAATCATATGCTTGGAATGAATTGCCCGACAATCTAACCAGCGCGCTCGACAAATTACCTATTTGCCATGCGAGCTTCATCTATTTACCAGTATTTCAGCGCATATGCGAACAATTATCGCCAAAAATGCCTTGATTTTCGCCAAGCCGCCGCGGTTTTTTACTTTACATGACGACGCTTTAGGGCTATTTTGCAGCGTTTCGCATTCAAACGATCGTACGCATGAAGCTAGAACGCGCTTTTGACATCCTGAAGCACCAGCTCGAAACACATCCCCGCTCCGACTGCCTGGCTGCAAAATCCGGCAAGCAGTGGCGGATGCTGTCCACCGAGCAAGTGCAAGACACTGTCAACCGCGTCAGTCTGGGCCTGCTGGATCTGGGCATCAGCCGTGGCGACAAGGTGGCGATAGCCGCCGACAACAGCATCGAATGGATCCTGGTCGATCTGGCCCTGCAGCAAGTCGGGGCCGTCAGCATACCGCTGTATCCGACCATCACCCTGGATGATGCACGCTATATCCTGTCTCACGCCGAGGTCAAGCTGGCCTTCGCCGGCACCGCCGCGCTGCAGCGCAAGCTGCACGAAGCCTTGGGCAAACTGTCCTGCCCGATCTACGGCCTGGCGGACCTGGAAGGCGTGCCGTCCTGGCGCGAAATCGCCGAACGCGCCGACCTTGCCCGCATGGACGAGCTGTCGGCGCTGCGCGACAGCATCCAGCCGGACGACGTTTACACCATCATCTACACCTCCGGCACCACCGGCCGCTCCAAGGGCGTGATGCTGAGCCACCGCAACGTGGTCAGCACCGTGGTCGCCACCGCGGCCTTCACCGGCCTGCCGCACGGCACGTGCCGCGCCATCAGCTTTTTGCCGCTGTCGCACATTTTCGAACGCGCCGGCGTGTTCTACTACCTGTACAGCGGCACCGGCATCTATTTCTCCAGCGTGGAGTGCCTGTCCTCGGCCATGGCCGACGTCAAGCCGCACACCTTCAGCGCCGTGCCGCGCGTGCTGGAGAAAGTGCATGAAAAGCTGGTGGGCAAGGCTCGCGACCTGACCGGCGCCAAACGCCGCCTGTACCTGTGGGCGCTGGAGCGCGCGGAAAACTTCAATCCCAACGCCCCGCGCTCGCCGCTGGAAGCGCTCAAGCACCTGCTGGCCGACAAGCTGGTCTACAGCAAGTGGCGCGCCGCCATGGGCGGCGAGCTGCAGTCGATCAACGTCGGCTCCGCCGCGCTGCAGCCGCGCCTGGCGCGCATGTTCTGGGCCGCCGGCATCGCCGTGGCCGAGGGCTACGGCATGACCGAAAGCTCGCCGGTGATCTCAGCCAACCCGTTCAACGCCGAAGGCGTGCGCATCGGCAGCGTCGGCCTGCCCCTGCCCGGCGTGGAAGTGCGCCTGGCCGACGACGGCGAAATCCTGGTGCGCGGCGACAACGTGATGGTCGGCTACTACAAGGAGCCGGAACTCACCGCGGAGGCGCTGCAAAACGGCTGGCTGCACACCGGCGACATCGGCGTGATCGAACACGGCTACCTGCGCATCACCGACCGCAAGAAGGAGATGTTCAAGACCTCCAACGGCAAGTACATCGCTCCGCAGGCGCTGGAAAACAAGCTGAAGGAGTCGGCCTTCATCGACCAGATCATGGTGGTGGGCGACGGCCAGAAATACGCCGCCGCGCTGATCGTGCCGCTCTACGAAAAGCTGAAGGAATGGTGCGCCGAGCAGGGCGTCGCCTATACCACCGACGGCGAAATGGCGCGCCACCCCAAGATCGTCGAGCTGATCGACCGCGAAATCAAGCGCTTCAACCGTTACTTCGGCAGCTGGGAACACATCAAGAAGTTCTCGCTGCTGGAAAAGCCATGGTGCGTGGACGCCGGCGAGCTGGCGCCTACCCTCAAGCTGCGCCGCAAGGTGATCGCCGAGCGTTGCCGCTCGATGATTGAAAGCATGTACATCCATGCTTGAAGCGGCCTAGCCGGATGAAACAAGCCCCGCGATGCGCGGGGCTTTTTTGCGTCCGGCGTGCCGGATCAGCGCTGATGGGCGAGGTTCAGGCGCCGCTCCACCCGCTGCTGAACGCGCTCGAAGGCGGCGCTGAGCAGCCAGTAGATCGCCGCGGCGGCCAGATACAGCGGCAAAGGCTGAAAGGTTTGCGCGATCACTTCCTTGGTCGCCAACATCAGCTCGGTCACCGTGATCACCGAAACCAGCGAAGTATCCTTGATCAGGGAAATCAGGCTGTTGGATAGGCTGGGCACCGACAGGCGCAAGGCCTGCGGCGCGATGATGAAGCGCATCGTCTGCCACCAGGACAGCCCCAGCGAAAACGCCGCATCCCACTGCCCTCTGGCCACGCCGGCGATGCCGCCGCGCAGGCTCTCCGACAGGTAAGCCGCCACGTTCAGGGTCAGCGCCAGCACGCCCGCCGGCACCGGGTCCAGCTCCAGTCCGACGCCGGGCAGACCGTAATAGATGACGAAGATCTGCACCAACAGCGGCGTGCCGCGCATGGCGCTGACGTAAAACGCCGCCAGTTCCGACAACAGCGGCACCCGCGCCACTCGCGTCAACGCCACCACAAAGCCCAACGCCAGGCCCAGGACCATGGCGATAACGGCGAACATCACCGTATAGCCCGCGCCCTTGAGCATCACCGGCAATGCGGCTTCAAACAAGGCTATCCATTGCTGCATGCCCATCTTTCCTCAAAAACCGACGCCCCTGCGCGCAGACAGGGGCGTATCGTCGCCGCGGAGCCGGCAGAGATTATTTGGCCGTCGCGCCCGGCGCCCTGGAGACGTCCGCGTCGAACCATTTCAGCGAAATCTTGCGGAAGCTGCCATCGGCCTTCATATCGCTCAGCGCCTTGTCGATGGCCGCCTTGAATTTCGGATTGCCCTTGGCGAACGGAATGGCCATCGTCGCCACCTCGCCCACCGGCGCGCCGGCCTTGAGCGGCAATTTGGCCTGCTTGATGGCGAACGGGATCAGCAAGCTATCGTTGAGCGCCGCGTCCAGCCGGCCCGCCGCCAGATCCTGAAGATATTCCGGCGCGCCCGGATAAGTCTTCACCTCGACGCCGGCCACGGCCTTGGCCATGTCGGCGTAATTGCTGCCCTGCCCCACCCCCAGCTTCTTGCCCTTCAAATCATCCAGGCCCTTGAAGCCGCGGGTTTCGCTCTTGCGCACGATCAGCTGCGCGCTGGAGTAGGTATAGGGCTGGCTGAAATCGAACACCGCCTTGCGCTTGTCGGTCACCCCCACCTGGTTGACGACGATATCGAACTTGCCGGACTGCAAGCCCGCCAGCAAGCCGCTCCACTCGGCGGTGGTGAACTCGGGCTTGACTTTGAGACGCTTGGCGATTTCAGCGGCGATCTCGACGTCAAAGCCGGCGAGCTGCTGCTTGGCGTCCTTGAAATTGAACGGCGGGTACGTTCCCTCCAACGCGATCTTCAGACTGCCGCGCTGCTTCACCGTATCCAGCAAATCGCCGGCGACAGCATGGCCAACCACTCCCAGCAGCGCCAGCGCGAGTATCCATTTCCTCATTTCAATATAACCTTTTGCGATAAAGTTTTTAAAAAATATTGATTGCAAGAATATCAGCGCCAACCTGCTTTGTAAAACGGAATGAAAAAAGCCGTTCGATCCCTGCTCGAACGGCTTTGAAGAACAGCCGGCGTCGTCTCAGCTCACGGCTTGCGGCTGAATCTGCCGCCGCCAGGCCGGCCACTGCTCTTTCAGCAGCGCAAACAGCACCGCCAACATCAGGCCCGCCAAACCGGACATGACCACGATCAGCGCGCGCTTGGGCGAACTCTTCTCCAGCGGGGCCGCAGCCGGCAATACAATCTGCACGTCCTGCCGCTCCAGCACCTTGGCTACCTGGATCTGCTTTTGCAGCTCGCGCACCATGGCGCGGTTGAAATACAGATTGCGCAAAGCCGTCAGTTGCTCCGGCGGCAGACGGTAAACCTGCGAGTTGGCTTTTTCCAGCTCGGCGCGGATCTGCAAAATCGACGCCTGGACGTTGCCCAAAGCCACCGAGTCCGTCTGCGCCTGGCTCATCGCCAATTGCGCTTCCAGGCTGGCGAAGCTGCTGACGATTTGCGTGGAGATATTGTCCAGCGCCGCTTCCCGATTGGGAATCAAGCGCGCGACGTCTTTCGCCGCCTTGTCCAGCTCGCGCTGATTCACCCCCAGCCGGCCCTGCAAGGCATACAAACGCTTGCTCTGCTCGGTCAGATGCGCATCCAGAATCTGCTGGCGAGTCTGTTCCGCCAAGAAGTTGGCTATCTGCGCCGCGACTTCGGCATCCCCGTCCGTCACGTTGACTTGCAGCAACCCCTCCTTGGTGGGCGACAACTTGAGCCTGTCCCCAAGCGCCAGCAAGGCGGCGCGTTCGTTCTCAGCCTGGTAGCGCTGCTGCAGCTGAAAGCGCTGCGCCGCCAGCCTCATCACCGCCGGGCTCTGCGCGATCGACGCGCCGCCCGCCGCTCCCAACGGCGGCGGCACCACCAGCGAAACACTGGCCGTGTACTGGTTGGGCAACAGCAGGCTCACGCCCGTCGCGCACGCCGCCGCAAACAGCGGAATCAAGACCAACATCTTCCAATTGCGCACGATGAAACCGATGATGTCGCCCAGACTGATCTCATCGGACTCTTGCCGAATCTCACTCACC
Organism: Xenophilus sp. AP218F; assembly: GCA_002213445.1. Classification (GTDB taxonomy): domain Bacteria; phylum Pseudomonadota; class Gammaproteobacteria; order Burkholderiales; family Chromobacteriaceae; genus Chromobacterium. The sequence goes on from NJIE01000026.1 coordinate 40,507, forward strand.
TTTAGCTTCCTCTTGTCGCATCCGATCACACGGTCGCCATTTTCACATGCCACCGTAAAAATGGCGCGGCAATTTTGCCGCGCCATCCCGAAATCATCAGACATTGAACAGGAAGTTCATCACATCCCCGTCCTGCACCACATACTCCTTGCCCTCAGCGCGCATCTTGCCCGCCTCCTTGGCCTTGGCTTCGCCGCCATAGGCGATGAAGTCGGCGTAGGAGATGGTCTGGGCGCGGATGAAGCCGCGTTCGAAGTCGGTATGGATCACGCCAGCCGCCTGCGGCGCGGTATCGCCGATGTGGATGGTCCAGGCGCGTACTTCCTTGACGCCGGCGGTGAAGTAGGTCTGCAGGCCCAACAGCTTGTAGCCGGCGCGGATCAAGCGATCCAGACCCGGCTCCTCCAGGCCCAGCGTCTCCAGGAATTCCGCCTTGTCGGCGTCGTCCAGCTCGGCGATTTCCGATTCGATGGCCGCGCACAGCGCCACCACCGGCGCGCCCTCGGCATCGGCCAGCGCCTGGACGCGGTCGAGCAGCGGGTTGTTGGCGAAGCCGTCTTCCGCCACGTTGGCGACGTACATCGCCGGCTTGATGGTCAACAGGCACAGGGGCTTGATCAGCGCCTTCTCTTCATCGGCCAGGCCCAGCGAACGCGCCGGTTTGCCCTGGTCCAGATGCGGCACCAGCTTTTCCAGCACCGCGATCAGGGCGCGAGCGTCCTTGTCGCCGGCCTTGGCCTTCTTGCCTTCGCGCTGCATGGCCTTTTCCACCGCGGACAAGTCGGCCAGCGCCAGTTCGGTGGCGATGGTTTCGATGTCGGCGATCGGGTCCACCTTGCCGGCGACGTGCACGATGTTGTCGTCGTCGAAGCAGCGCACCACGTTGACGATGGCGTCGGTCTCGCGAATGTTGGCCAGAAACTGGTTGCCCAGGCCCTCGCCCTTGGACGCGCCCGCCACCAGGCCGGCGATGTCGACGAACTCGACGATGGCCGGCTGGATTTTTTGCGGATTGATGATCTTGGCCAGCTCAGCCAGCCGTGCGTCCGGCACTTCCACGATGCCGACATTGGGCTCGATGGTGCAGAACGGGTAGTTGGCGGCTTCGATGCCGGCCTTGGTCAGCGCGTTGAACAGGGTGGACTTGCCGACGTTGGGCAAACCGACGATACCGCATTTGAGACTCATGGCTGTCTTCCTAAAATTTCGTATTCAATCCATTATGGCGGCGGCCTCGCCGACCGCCAGCCCGCAATCATTTCGCTTCGGTGTGCAAGGCCTTCATCGCCTCTGCCATCTTGCCGCCGACCGCCCGCGGCAGCTCGCGCAGGGAGGCAAGAATGGCCTCGTCCAACGCCTGCTGCTCTTCGGCGCGCGGCTTTTTCAGCACGAAGTTGGCCACTTCCTTCTTGTCGCCAGGGTGGCCGATGCCGAGCCGCAAGCGCCAGAAGGCCGGCGATCCCAAGCGCGCCGAGATGTCCTTCAGGCCGTTATGGCCGCCATGGCCGCCGCCCTGCTTGAAGCGGGCGACGCCCGGAGCGAGATCCAGTTCGTCATGCACCACCAGGATCTCGTCCGGCAGAATCTTGTAAAAATGCGCCAGCGCCAGCACGGCCTGGCCGGAGAGGTTCATATAGGTCATCGGCTTCAGCAGCCAGACGTCCTGCCCTTCCGCGCTCACGCGCGCCACGTCGCCGTGGAACTTGCCCTCGCTGCGCCAGTTGCCCTTGAACTGCCAGCACAGCTCGTCCACCAGCCAGAAACCGGCATTGTGGCGGGTCTTTTCATACTCGGGGCCTGGGTTGCCCAGGCCAACAATCAGGCGGATGCCGGACATGTCCATCTTCCAAATAAAAAAGCCCGCTGTCCGCCGCATGGACGCACAACGAGCTCTTCACCGTTACCGCCAGGCGGCACGGCAGCAGACATTACACACGAGCGAAGTCGATGTGCATTACTTGCTGTTTGTACGGGTGCATCTGGAATGCAGCCACTTTTACTTGCTCTTTCTGGCCGTCGATCACCAGCTCCAGAACGGAGGTGTGGAAATCTTCGTGCTTGACGGCGTGGTAGATGGTGTTGTGGTCCAGCACCAGGGAAACGGCTTCCTTGCCAGCGCCGTATACAACAGCCGGCAGTTGGCCAGCGCGACGCAGGCGGCGGCTCGCACCCGTACCCAGATCAGCACGCTTGGCAGCAATCAGTTCGTAGGACATGTCAATACTCCAGTTTCAGATTAAAAGCACCCAGCCCGCCGCGACCAGCGGGGCCGGATGTTTACGGCAGGCAAGCGCCCGTCGCAACCAGTTCCTCATTGAAGAGGTAGGACACCGATTCTTCGTTGTTGATGCGGCGCAGGGTCTCGGCCAGCAAGCCGCCGATGGACGCCACCCGGATGTTGGGGCAGGCCTTCGCTTCGGCGGTCAACGGGATGGTGTCGGTCACCACCACCATATCGATGTCGGAATTCTTGATGCGCTCCACCGCCTGACCGGAGAAGATCGGGTGGGTGGCATAAGCCAGCACGCGCTCGGCGCCGCGCTCCTTGAGGGCGCTGGCCGCCTTGCACAGCGTGTTGGCGGTGTCGATCATGTCGTCGATGATCAGACAGGTACGACCGGACACGTCGCCGATGATGTTCATCACCTCGGCCACATTGGCCTTGGGACGACGCTTGTCGATGATGGCCAGATCGGTATTCAGGGCTTTTGCCACCGCGCGGGCGCGCACCACGCCGCCGACGTCCGGGCTGACCACGATCAGGTCTTCGATGCGCTGGGCGCGAATGTCCTTCAGCAGCACCGGCGTGGCATAGACGTTGTCCACCGGAATGTCGAAGAAGCCCTGGATCTGGTCGGCGTGCAGATCGACAGTCAGCACGCGGTCGATGCCGGCGCTGGTGAGCATATTGGCCACCAGCTTGGCCGAGATCGGCACGCGGGCGGAACGGGGACGCCGATCCTGGCGCGCATAGCCGAAATACGGAATCGCAGCGGTGATGCGGCCTGCCGAGGCGCGCTTGAGCGCGTCGGCCATGGTCAGGATTTCCATCAGGTTGTCGTTGGTGGGTGCGCAAGTGGATTGCAGAATGAAAACGTCGCGTCCGCGCACGTTCTCCAGCAATTCTACCGCCACCTCGCCATCGCTGAACTTGCCGACGTCGGCGCGTCCCAGCGAGATGTCCAAATGTTTGACTACGTTCTGAGCAAGTTCCGGGTTAGCCGTACCGGTAAATACCATCAAACTGTCGTATGCCGCCATGATTCGCTTTGCCTTAGCTGGATAAAGAAAAAGCGTGTAAGGGATGCTTACACGCTTTTTTCATGCTCTCTCTTCACAAGGAGAAAGTCCTGGCTGGGGAGGTAGGGATCGAACCTACGAATGCCGGAATCAAAATCCGGTGCCTTACCACTTGGCGACTCCCCAGTAACCTTTAATCGATGCCGTCGAACAGGGGGTGGGCGCTCAGCCCTTTTGCTACGAACCCTGCATATTTTTTCGACAACACCTGATAAACTTTATCGGCTTCGTCTTTTGAACTGAATTCCAGAAACACGCAAGATCCGGAACCCGTCATCAGCGGCGAACCATATTTTTTCAGTTCGCTCAGCACTTCATTCACCGCTGGAAACATCTCCGAAACCACGCCTTGCAGATCGTTTCTTCGCTGCCGCGTCGTTTCGAGGATTCGCATTATGCCGATGCGCCCCACCTCTGTCAACATCTGCCGCGAAAAATTCTGGAAAACTTTCGCAGTCGGAACATGGACCTGAGGATGAATCACCACATACCAGGCTTCCGGCAACTCGATGGCCTGCAACTGCTCGCCCACTCCGGTCGCCAGCGCGTTGCGCCCGTAAACAAATACCGGCACATCCGCCCCCAGACGCAAACCCAGCGCCTGCAGCTCGCCGCGCGGCAAATCCAGACGCCACAACCGGTTGAGCGCCAGAAGCACGGTGGCGGCGTCGGAGCTGCCGCCGCCCAGGCCGCCGCCCATCGGGATGCGTTTATGCAGCCGGATGCTGACGCCCTGCGGACAACCGGCGTGCACCTGCAGCAGCCGCGCGGCGCGCACGGTCAAATCCTGCTCGGGCGGCACGCCTTCGGTCGGCGTCAACAGCTCGATCGCGCCGTCGTCGCGCGCGGCCAATTCCAGCGTGTCGGAAAAATCGATGAACCGGAATACGGTTTCCAGCAGGTGGTAACCATCCGGACGCTTGCCGACCACATGCAGCAGCAGGTTGAGCTTGGCCGGCGCCGGAAATGAATGAAAAGTGGCTTGCATCGAAAACTTCAAAAATCGGATGAAAAAAGAACCTGCGAGAACATTCAGCGCCAATCCTGGGCCAGCACCTTGACGGTCAGCCCGTCGCGCGCCATTTCAACCCGTTTGGGATAAGGACTGCTCGACGCCTCGTCGCGCACGAAACGGATGCGCCACCCCTGCTGCCGCAACTCGCCGTCCGCCTCATAGCTGGCCGCTTCGCCCGGCGCGGGCAGGCCGCGTATCCACCAGGCAAGATTGGACAGCGGCAGCGGCCAGCCCAACACCTGCCGGGTCAAGGCTTCGGCGTTGTCGGCCTGCCAGGTTTTGCCGTCGGCCAGCAAGCTGACGCCGGACGGATCGCGCAGCACCTTGGCCACGGTATTGCCCAGCGGACTGTTGATCGAGACCTCGTCGTACTCCGGCAGATGCTGCCAGGCGAAGTTGGCGACATGCCCTTTGCCGTCCAGATTGGCGGACAAGCGGCCGCTGACCGCGAACGGCAAATCCCTGGCGGCGGATTGCGTCGCTAGCGCGACGAAGGGGACCTCATGGCTGGCGCAGCCGGAAAGCGCCAACGCCGCCAGGGCGGGAAGCAGCCATTTCATGATTTGCCCGTCAGCCTCTGCATGGTTTCGGTCAGCACCTCGTGGCCCGGATGCGCCGCCAGCTCCTTGCGCCACAGATCGCGGGCGGCTTGCTGCTGGCCCAGCTTCCACAGCACCTCGCCCAGATGGGCGGCGACTTCCGGATCCGGCAAGGCTTTATACGCCTTTTCCAGGTACTTGCGCGCGGCGTCCAGCTTGCCGAGCTTGTACTGCACCCAGCCCATGCTGTCGAGAATCACCGGATTGGCGGGGTCGCCTTTCAGCGCCTTTTCGATATAGCCCAGCGCCTCGCGGGCGCGGTGGGTGCGGTTGGCCAGCATATAGCCCAATGCGTTCAGCGCCTGCACATCGTCCGGCTTGTCCTTGAGCAACTGGCGCAGATCGCGCTCGGCGTTGCCGATATTGCCCAGCGTGTCCGACACCAGCGAGCGCTCGTACAGCAGCTCTCCGGCCTTGGGCTGGCGCTGCAGGGCACGGGTCAGCAAGTCGTAGGCTTGCCGGTACTGTTTGGCGTCGCGCGCCAGCTGCGATTGCAGCAGCGCGAGCGATACCCGCTCCTGGTCATTGTCGCCCAGGGCGGAGAGGCGGGCGAGCGCCGGATCCAGCTTGCCGTCGTCGGCGTCCAGCACCGCCAGACGCACCTGGGAAGGCAGGAATTGCGGCCCCGCCCCCACCTGCTGGTACCAGTCTCGCGCGGCGGCGGGATCATGCCGGTCTTCCTTGATCTGCCCCATGGTGTAACGCACGAAATCCGCTTCGCGGAACGGCGTTGGCTGCTTCAGGACTTTTTCCAGCCGCTGCTCGGCGACGTCCAGATCTTTGAGCTGGTAGGCCAGCAAGCCGGCGGCGTACAGCAGGTCCTGGTTGTCCGGGTTGTTTTGCAGCAGAGCCTCGAAAGCCTGCCGCGCCTCCGGGAAGCGTTTGGCGCCGACCAGCAGCCGCGGGTAGGCCATCTTCAGCTCCATCCCGGCGTCGGGGCGGCGCGCCAGCTCCCGCTTCAGGAAGTCGCTGGCTTGCGCCATGTCCTGCCGCCGCAGGCGGTCCACCTGCCAGGCGACCGGCAAATCCCACTTGGGAGCGATGATCGCCAACCGGTCGAACTCGCGCTGCATCGCGGCGGCGTCGTTGTTTTCCGCGGCCACCGCCAGCAAGGCGAAGCGCGCTTCGGGAAGATCGGGATAACGTTCGGCCAACTGGCTGACCAGCCGGTAAGCGTCGGCCTTGCCGTCCTGGCGCATCGTCAGGCGCGCCAATTGCACGAAAATGGCCGGCGCGCGCTGCGGCTCGCGGGCCAGCAGGTCTTCGATCAAGGGTTTGCTGTCGGCCAGCTTGCCGGAGCGCAGCAAGGTGATGAACAGTTGCTCGCGGGCCGGCAGGGAGTTCGGGTCCAGCTCTATCCACAGGCTCAGCGACTCCGACGCCTCTTTCAGCAGCCCGGAGAGCAGACTGAATTCGGCGGCGCGCTGCGCCATGCGCGGGTCGCGGGTCTGCCGCGCGAGGTCGAGATAGGTCAGCGCCGCCGAGCCGGACGCGCCGCGACGCGCCGCGATTTCGCCGGCCAGCACGCCGTAGACGATTTCCGGGGTGAGCTCCAGCTTGGGCAAAGAGGCTTCGTTCGCGGCCGCGCTGGCCGCCGCGTCGCTGGCCACCGCCTTGTCGAGCGTCGCGGCCGGGATCTGCGGCTTGACGCTGGCGCACGCCGGCAACAGCAGGGCCAGCAAAAGCGGAAGCGTTCGTTTCAGCGGTTTCATTCGCATGGGGTAAGTTGCCTGCTCAAAGCCAGTTGAAAAGGTAGAATACCATGTCCTGTTTTCATCGTTACAGCCTTTGCCATGCCTGAACTGCCAGAAGTGGAAACCACCCGGCGCGGAATCGCGCCGCATCTTGCCCAAGCCACGATCACCGGCGTCGCGGTGCGCCAACCCAGCCTGCGCTGGCCGGTGCCGCCCGATCTGGCTGCGCAATTGCAAGGCCAGACCGTCCGTCGCGTGGCCCGCCGCGCCAAGTATCTGCTGCTGGAGTTCGACCACGGCACCTTGCTGATCCACCTGGGCATGTCCGGCAGCCTGCGCTATCTCGCCGCCGACACGCCGCCGGGCAAGCACGATCATCTGGACCTGCTATTGGGCGGGCATCTGCTGCGCTATCGCGACCCGCGCCGCTTCGGCGCCGTGCTGTGGCACGTCGGCCCGATCGAACGGCATCCCTTGCTGTGCAAGCTGGGACCGGAGCCGCTGGGCGAAGGTTTCAGCGGCGAGACGCTGTACGCCGCCGGCCGCAGCCGCGGCAGCGCCGTCAAGCTGCTGCTCATGGACAATCACGTGGTGGTGGGCGTCGGCAACATCTACGCCAACGAGTCGCTGTTCTACGCCGGCATCGCGCCCACCCGCGCCGCCAACAGCCTCAGCCGCGCCGAATGCGAACGGCTGGCCGAAACCATCCGCCAGGTGCTCGATCACGCCATCGCCGCCGGCGGCAGCACGCTGCGCGACTTTACCGACAGCGAAGGCAAGCCCGGCTACTTCCAGCAAAGCTATATGGTGTACGACCGCCAGGAAGAGCCGTGCCGGCAGTGCGGCAGCCCCATCCGGCATATCCGCCAGGGACAGCGCAGCTCTTACTATTGCCCTCTGTGCCAGCCATGCTAGAGTGCAGCCTGTTTAACGCGGACATGAAGCCTTAACCTTGAAGTCACCTGCCACCACCTCGCTGACCACCCGCTGCGCGCGCGTGCTGCGCCTGTGCGCGCACCTGGCCGTCGGCGTTTTCATTCTGGCCACGCGCTACCCGCGCCTCGCCCATGCCGAGCGCGCCGTGATCACCCGCCGCTGGGCGCAAAAAGCGTTGAAGATCCTTGGCGTCGAGGTCAAGGTCAACGGCGTCAACCCGGGGTTTTATCCGCCCAACACGCTGCTGGTGGCCAACCACGTCTCCTGGCTGGACATCGTCGCGCTCAACAGCTGCACCGTCACCCGCTTCGTCGCCAAGCGCGAAATCCGCTCCTGGCCGCTGATCGGCTGGCTGGCGCACGCCGGCGGCACGGTCTTCATCGACCGCGGCAATCGCCGCGACGCCAGCCGCGTCAATCAGGCGCTGGCCCATGCGCTGGGCCACGGCGGCTGCATGGCGGTGTTTCCGGAGGCCACCACATCGGACGGCAGCGGCCTCTTGCCGTTCAAGGCCTCGCTGTTCGAGGCGGCGCTGCTCTCCGGCGGAACGGTGCAGCCGGTTTCGCTGCGTTACCAGCGCCCGGACGGCGCCTTGCTGCAAGAGGCGGCCTACGTCGGCGATCTGAGCTTCATCCAGAGCATAGGCCGGATGCTGACCGTGCCGGCCTGCGCGGTGGAGCTGAGCTACGGCCAGCCGCTCAAGGCGGGCGAGCCGGGCCTGGACAACCGCTTCCTGCTGGCCGAACAAGCGCGCCAGCAAGTGGCGCAAGGCTTGCGGCTGACGCTGGAGCCGCCCAGGCCCGCCGAGCAGAGCGACGCGGTCGCCGAGCCTTCTTCGTAACAACAGGCGCTGCCGCGGCAGCGCCTGTTTCGTTTCCCGCGCCCGGACCCGGCGGATCGCTAGCGCGCGGCCGGCTGCGCCGCCACCTCGCGAAACGCCGGACAAGGCAGGGAAACCGTCTCGCGACTGTCCAGCCGCAAGGCGGTCAGGCTGCCGCCCCATAAACAGCCGGAGTCGATGGACAGCACGTCCTCGTCCAGATGCACGCCCAGCGCGGACCAGTGGCCGCAGATGACGGGCGTGCCGGCGTGGCGGCGGTTCGGCGCTTCGAACCAGGGCACGAGATGGGCCGGCGCGGCGTCGCGCTCGCCCTTGAAGCCAAGGTCGATTTCGCCGTCGCGGGTCACGAAGCGCATCCGGGTCATGGCGTTGACGATCACCCGCAAACGGTCGCCGCCCTTGAGGTCGTCGCTCCAGCGCGTCGGCTTGTTGCCGTACATCCGCGACAGGAAATCGCGGTAATACGGTCCGGCCAGGCCATCTTCCACTTCCTCGGCCAGACGCAAGGCCTTGGCGATGCTCCACTCCGGCAGCAAGCCGGCGTGCACCATGGCGTAGCCGTGCCCCTCCAGCATCAGCGGCTGGCAGCGCAGCCAGTCCAGCAGCACCTTGCCGTCGGCGGCGTTGAGAATATCGTGGATGGTGTCGTCGCGATGCAGCTTGCCCAGTCCCTCGGACACCGCCAGCAGATGCAGATCATGATTGCCCAGCACGATCTCCACCTGATCCTGATGCTGGTAGACCCAGCGCAACACCTCCAGCGACTGCGGGCCGCGGTTGACCAGATCGCCGGTCAGCCACAGGCCGTCCTTGCCGGGATTGAAGTCTATCTTGCGCAAAAGTTGCTGGAACTGGACGAAACAGCCTTGAATGTCGCCGATTGCATAGATGGCCATAGTATTCCCTTGGTAGGCGGATCGACGGCGGCACGCCATCCGCGAATGGCGTCATGATACCGCATGCTACAATGCATCACCTCGATTACCGATTTGCAACGCCCGGCTCCCGGGCGCGCGTCCGATACCGCCATGTCCGCTCCCCTGCTCAATCCGCCGCAACGCGCGGCCATCCATTACATCGACGGCCCCTTGCTGGTGCTGGCGGGCGCCGGCTCCGGCAAAACGCGGGTGATCACCTACAAGATCGCCCACCTGATCCGCGAATGCGGCATCCCGGCCCGCAACATCGCCGCCATCACCTTCACCAACAAGGCCGCGCGCGAGATGCTGGAGCGGGTGGGCAAACTGATGAGCTCGACCGAGCTGCGCGGCATCACGGTATCCACCTTCCACTCGCTGGGCATGCACATGCTGCGCCAGGAGGCGACCCACCTCGGCTACAAGCCGCAGTTTTCCATACTGGACGCCTACGACGCCGGCAAGATCATTTCCGACATCCTCGGCACCACCTCCAAGGACGAGCTGCGCAAGGTGCAAAGCCAGATCTCGCTGTGGAAGAACGATCTGAAAACCGCCGACGAATGCCTGCTCTCGGCGCAGGATCAATGGGAAAGCATTTGCGCCAAAACCTACCTTGCCTATCAGGACACGCTCACCGCCTACCAGGCGATGGACTTCGACGACCTGATCCGGCTGCCGGTGCAACTGCTGCGCGACAACCCCGACGTCCTGCTCAAATGGCAGGGCAAGCTGCGCTACATGCTGCTGGACGAATACCAGGACACCAACACCTGCCAGTACCAGCTGGTGAAGCTGCTGTGCGGCGTGCGCGGCCAATTCACCGCGGTGGGCGACGACGACCAGTCCATCTACGCCTGGCGCGGCGCCAATATGGAAAACCTGCGGCTGCTGCAGCAGGACTTCCCGGCGCTCAAAGTCATCAAGCTGGAGCAGAACTACCGCTCCACCGCCCGCATCCTGCGCGCCGCCAACAGCGTGATCGCCAACAATCCCAAGCTGTTCGAAAAGCAGTTGTGGAGCGAGCTGGGCCTGGGCGAGCCCATCCACGTCGTCCAGTGCAAGGACGAGGAGCACGAGGCCGAGGCAGTGGTGCAGCGCCTGCTGGCGCACAAGTTCGAACACCGCGCCGCGTTCAAGGACTACGCCATCCTGTATCGCGGCAACTATCAGGCGCGCATCTTCGAGCAGGCGCTGCGCAACCAGCGCATTCCCTATCAGATGGCCGGCGGCCAGAGCTTCTTCGACAAGCCGGAAATCAAGGACGTCATCGCCTACCTCAGGCTGATCACCAATCCCGACGACGATCCGGCCTTCATCCGCGCCGTCACCACGCCCAAACGCGGCGTCGGCGCCACCACGCTGGAAAAACTGGGCGGCTGGGCAGGCCAGTACGCCAAGAGCCTGTTCGCCGCCGCCCATGACGCCGGCCTGCGGGTGCAGCTGCAAAACGCGCAGCTGGAGCCGCTGGAGCAGTTCTGCAACTTCATCAACAACCTGCAATACCGCGCCACCCGCGAAGACGCCGGCCCTTTGGCGCTGGAAATGCTGCAGGCCATCGGCTATGAGGCCTGGCTGTACGATAGCGAGGATAGCCCCCGGATCGCCGAGACCAAGTGGAAAAACGTGCTGGACATGGTGGCCTGGCTCGCCAAGAAGGGCTCGGAAGACGGCAAGAACCTGATCGAGCTGACGCAGACCATCGCCCTGATCACCATGCTGGAAGGACGCGACGAGGGCGAGGTGGACGCGGTGAAGATGTCGACGCTGCATGCGTCAAAAGGCCTGGAATACCCGCACGTGTTTCTGGTGGGCTGCGAGGAAGGCATCCTGCCGCACAGCGAGTCGGTGGAGAACGGCATGATAGAGGAGGAGCGGCGGCTGATGTACGTCGGCATCACCCGCGCCCAGCGCAGCCTGGCGCTCACCTATTGCGTCAAACGCCGCCGCGCCGGCGAGTGGCTGTTCGTCGAACCCTCGCGCTTCATCGCCGAAATCGACGCCGCCGATCTGCGCCACTTCGGCAAGCCTAGCGCCGAGCCCATCGTCAGCAAAAGCGAAGGCAAATCCCGGCTGGCCAATCTCTCCGCCATGCTGGCCGGCAAGGACAAGACGCTGGATCAGGGCTGAGTCCGCGCAGAAAAACGCCCCGGCCTGGACCGGGGCGTTTTCACAAGCGGATGCCGACAGCTGCGATCACGCCGCGCCCTGCGTCGCCGCCTTGCGTTTGGCGCTCAAATCCAAGCCCGGCAGATCGGCGACGATGTCCGGGTGATCGGCGAGCTTCTCCACCATGAAATCGACGAAGACGCGCGTGCGCGGCGCGATGTGGTCGCGATGCGGGAAGCAGATGTAGATGGAGCGCTCCAGCGACACCATATCGGTCAGCACCGGCTCCAGCTCGCCGCTGCGGATCATGTGCACCACCTCGTGCCCCGGCAACTGCGCCACGCCCATGCCCAGGCGCGCCATTTCGGCTACGGCTTCCATCTCGTTCAGCGTATAGGTGCCGTTGACGTCGAGCGGAATGCGCTCGCCATTGCGGTCGAACTCCCACTTGAACAGGCGGCCGGAGGTCGGGAACTGGAAGTTGATGCAATCGTGGTTGCCCAGCTCCTCCGGCGACGTCGGCCGGCCATGCTTGTCCCAGTAAGACGGCGCCGCCACCACGTACAAGGGCATTTGCGCCAGGTTGCGGGCCACCATGCGGCTGTCGGGCATCATGCCGGAGCGCACGCCCACATCATAGCCATCCTCGATCAGATCGCTGAAATGATCGTCCAGGCCGAAAAACACCCTGACCTTGGGATAACGCTGACAGAACTCGTCCATCAACGGCAGGATGAAGCGGCGGCCGAAGGAGTTGGGCATGCTCACTCGCAAATGCCCGGCCGGCTCGTCGCGGCTGGCCTTGAGCTGATTGATGGCCGAATCCAGATTGTTGACCGGGCCGCGGCACTGGGCATAAAAACGCCGGCCGTCTTCGGTCAAGGTCAGTTGGCGCGTGGTGCGGTTGAACAGGCGAACCTCCAGCTCCTGTTCCAGGCGGGCGATGCTCTGGCTGATGGCGGCGGGAGACACGCCAAGCTTGCGGGCTGCATCGGAAAAACTTCCATTCTCGGCGGTGGTCATGAAGACCATGAGCGCTTTCAACGTATCCATAGCGGGGATATTCCAGATTCGGCGGCGCAGGCCGGCAAAACGCCGACAGACGATGCCATCTAAATTATTAAGTAATTTTTCTTTAAAAAGGTTACACCAACTGTTGTCAACATTAAAGAAGACATTGTGAATGTCGTCAATGCTTCTCGTCTGCCGCGCTTAACCCAGTCTTCCCCGAACCTTGCCGCATGCCTTGTTCGTCGCCCCGATTGCCAAGGCGAACGCATCTTATCTGCCCAACACTTTATGCATTGCAATTATGCGCTTTAAACTATCCGCTTGCTATAGCTTTGTTTTGTTAAGAAACACATTTCAAAGCCCATGGGCTCCAGCCTCCGGCCAAAGCCAGGTTCAGCTTGCCAGCGGCATGTCAACACCCTCGCGCCAGTCTGGACGTGGAAAATTTCACATAGACCTGTAACCATCTGCATCATCATCAATAAGAGCATGAAATACATATGAATTTATCACGAGATTTCATCACTCCAATTTGATATACTAATTGACAGGAAATACAACATTTCCCTTGGAAGCGGTTGCATGGCAACTGACATGCTTTAAGCATTCTGGCTAATATCCCATTCCGTGACCCCACAAGACCAAGAAAGACCAGCTCATGGTGATCTCCAAGCCTGTTGCCGCAAGACCACTGCCAGTCGGCCTGACGTCCTCACAACAGTGGACTCTGCTTGAGTGGCTGCATCTGGTTGGTCATATCGAGACGGAAAACGAGCTCAAGGCGTTTCTTGACTACGTTCTGACTCAGGCCCCCACCGAACATTTCGTGCTGGCGCTTGGCAGGTTGAATAGCCAGCATCAGATCCAGCGCCTGGAAAAGGTGCTGAACGTCAGTTATCCCAACGAGTGGCTGGATCACTATCTGCAAGAAAACCTGGCGCAGCACGATCCCATCCTGCGCATCCAGATCGGCCAGGGGCCGGTATTGTGGGAAGACCGTTTCAATCGGGCCAAGGGGGCGGAAGAGAAGCGCTTCATAGCAGAAGCCACCGAGTGCGGCATGGGCAGCGGCATCACCTTCAGCGCCGCCTCCGGCCGCAACAATATCGGCAGCATCTTCTGCCTGGCCGGCAAGGAGTCGACGCGCAACGCCGCGCTGGTTTCCATGCTCAACTGCCTCACGCCGCACCTGCATCAGGCCGCCGTTCGCGTCGCCAACCTCCCTCCCGCCGCCCCCAGCAACATGCCGCTATCCCAGCGGGAATACGATATTTTCCACTGGATGAGCCGCGGCAAAACCAACTGGGAAATCGCCACCATCCTCAACATCAGCGAGCGGACGGTGAAATTCCACGTGGCCAACGTCATCCGCAAGCTCAATGCGAATAATCGTACTCACGCAATCGTTCTTGGGATGCATCTGACACTGTCACACCCTGTTGCATCGATTGAATGAACTCCGGCGTCACCAGGCTCCAGTCGAAACATCCGGCCATGGACAACACGCCGCCGTCCAGCGGCCGCGGCACGCCCACCGGCTGAATCGGAAATTTCAACGCGGCCAGGCGGCGATACATCCGCGGCTCGACGACGAAATACATCCAGCGGATGCGATTCCAGGCCGCCCATTGCCAGAGGCTGAGATAAAGCAACTGCGCGGCCGCCGCAGCCGGACGGCCGCGCAAGGCCTGGCCATCCATGGCGAAGCGGGTAATTTCCGCGCTGCGCCTGCCCTTGACCAGCGTTTCGCCCGGCACCAGCAACCTCGAGAACTCATGCTCCAGCATGAACGGCTCGCTTCCCAGGGTGAAACGCACGGAACCTACCACCTGCTTGCCGTGCCACAGCGCCAGGTTGTCCGAAAAGCCATCGTAGCGATCCGAATCCAGCCCATCGTCCCGCACCGGCACCCAGCCTAATTGTTCGCGAAACACCTTGTGCCGGAAGGCCAATTGTTGCTGTAATTCCTCGGGGCACGCCACTTGGCGCATCTGAAACTCACCTAACTGCAACGCATAAAAACACGGCATCGCCATTCCTCTGTGTCATTGTTTTAAAAACAGGGGAAATGTAAAAGCGTGTCACATCCGCCGAATCTGTCCATTAGGACAGTTTCATTTCAGCCATACGGGATCGGCGACTCCGCAAACCGCGAACCCGCCCAGCCATAGCGCGCCGCGTCTCCCTCCCCGCGCCGCGCAAGCTCCTCGCCCGAGGCCTCCCGCCCTGCAGAGGCCGCTCATTTTTGTTACAGTAGCCCCTTTGCCCCGTCCCCATCGCCATGACTGCCTTTACCAGCTGCAACCCTGCCACCGGCGAGGTTGTCTACACCCGCCCGGCCTGGCCGGCGCCTCAACTTGCCCTCAGCATGCAAGCGTTGCAGCGGGCGCAGAAACGGTGGCGACAGCTTGACGTCGGCAGCCGCGCCGCCCAGTTGCTGGTTCTGGCCAACCTGCTGGCCGAGCGCCGCGAAGAGCTGGCCGCGCGGGTCACGCTTGAAGTGGGAAAACGCACCAGCGAGTGCCTGGCGGAAATCGACAAGTCCGTCCAGTTGATTCGCTACTACGCCGAACTGGCGCCGGCGCTGCTCGCGCCGCAAAGCATCCCCACCCAGGCCAGCCGCAGCGGCGTAGCCTTTGAACCGCTGGGAACCGTGCTGGCGGTGATGCCCTGGAATTATCCGATCTGGCAGGTCTTGCGTTTCGCCATACCGGCGCTGATGGCCGGCAATGCCTGCATGGTCAAGCCTGCGCCATCCGTGCCGCAATCCACCCAGCTGTTGCTGGACATCGCCGAAGCCGCGGGGCTGGATGTGCTCGACATCGCTTGGATCGAGCACGATCAAGTCGAAGAAGCCATCCATCTGGCCGACGCGGTGGCGTTCACCGGTTCTACCCACACCGGCCGCGCCATCGCCGCCTTGGCTGGCCGCCATCTGAAGAAAACCGTGCTGGAGCTGGGCGGCAGCAACCCGTTCATCGTGCTGGCCGACGCCGATATCGCCGCGGCGGCCCGCGACGCCGCCCACTCGCGCTTTCGCGACGCCGGGCAGAGCTGCAACGCCGCCAAGCGCATGATCGTGGTGCCGGAAATCGCCGAGGCCTTCATCGCCGCGTTTTGCGCCGAAGCGGCCATGCTGCAGGCCGGCGATCCGCGCGACGCCGCCACCACCTTGTCGCCCTTGACCCGCGCCGACTTGCGCGAGGCGTTACACGCGCAGGTGCTGGATGCCTGCGCCAATGGCGCGGAACTGAAACTGGGCGGCAAAATGCCGGTCACGGCCGGCTTTTTCTACCCGGCCACGGTGCTGGACCACGTCAATCCGGCTTGCCGGGTTTACCACGAGGAAGTGTTCGGCCCGGTAGCCAGCATCCTGCGCGCCAGCGACGAAGCCGACGCCCTGCGACTGGCCAACGATACGCCATTCGGACTCGGCGCCAGCATCTACAGCGCCAACGTCGCCCGCGCCTGGGGACTGGCGCGGGAAATCGAAGCCGGCAGCGTCTTCATCAACCGCCACACCAGCTCGGATTTGCGCCTCCCCTTCGGCGGGGTCAAGGCCTCCGGCTATGGTCGGGAGCTGTCGGAATTCGGCCTTTACGAGTTCGTCAACGTCAAGACCTACTGGCAAAAGTAAATCCGCGGCCCCATGCGCCAAGACGGCGGCGACAGACGCAAAAAACGCCTGCCGCCGCCGTCTTTGATTCTCCGCGCCGCCGCCGCTATCCAGTCTAGAGGCCGCCCCGCGACACAACCGACTGGCTGGCCGCCTTGAGCTGCTCCAGGCTTGCGCCCTTGCCTCCTCCTTGCTGCTCCAGGAAATAAACGAAGGCCAGGATCTCGGCCACCGCTCGATAAAGCTCCGGCGGAATGTTCTTGTCCAGGTCCACCTGCATCAGCAGGGAAACCAGCTCCGGCGAATCATGCACGAAAACGCCGGACTCCCGCGCGCATTCGATGATGCGAGTGGCCATCTCGCCGTAGCCCTTGGCGACGACGCGCGGCGAAAGCTGCCCCTCTTTGTAAGACAACGCCACCGCTGAGCGGCGCGCCTCATCCTGCGTCGGTTTCATGCTCTTTCACCACCAAACTGGCCAGCGTCAAACCGGCTGCGGCCATGCCCGCGTCCAGGCGCGCCGCATGGCTGGAAATCAACTCGCCGGTACTGTTTTCATCGGTCTGGAACGAAACCTGCACCGCCTGCCCTACCAGGCGCACCCGCACCGCCATGCCGCCCAGCGCGGGCAAATCCAGGGACAGGCTGGTGCTCCAGCCGACCTGCTCCTGCTCTCCTCGCGCCTGGCGCTCCGGGTCCAGCACTTCTTGTTCGATCTGCAACTGCATCGGTTGACCGGGCCACGCCATCGCCTGGAATTGCATCGTGCGATTTTCCAGCCCGTCCAGCTGACGCTGCACCAAGCCGCCCAGTTCCTGCATCTGGCTGCGGGCCGGCGCGGCGGACGCATGCTCGCCGCTCAACGCGCCGGCGTCGGGCTTGTGCATGGCGAAGCGGGCCTGCGGCTCCGCGCGCAGCTCCTCCGGCGTGCGCAAGCCGTGCGCCAGATCTTTGAGATGGGATTCGTAAAACAGTCCGCTTTGCGCCACGCCCTTTTTCAAAGCATCCGCCATTTGCGCCGGCGTCTGCTCGCCGGCATTCAGCTGCAGAGGCTGGCTTTTGGCGCTGTCGCCAGTCGTCAGCAGATTGGTCAGGTAGCGCGATGCGGGGCTGAGCGCCACCGCCACCGAGCCATCCTTGGCCGGCGCGCCCTCTTGCGTCAGATCCTGCAGGGCCAAGGTCAGGGTCGGCTGCAGCGACATGACCTTGAGCTTGAGCGTGTCGCCGGATTGGGCGGGACTGCCTTCCGGCATGTTCAAGGTGAACAGGCTGTTCTTGATCAACACCGCCAGCTGGTTGTTGCCCAACTGATCCGCTACTTTGGCGGTCAGCAGCTCGCCCAGCTGCAACGGCGGCATTCTCCCCGGCTGGGTCAGAACCTGCAGCAGAACGTTGTTGTCTACTTTGGCTTGCGGCAAGTTGCCGCCCGGCGGCAATGAGGCATTGCCGGGCAGGGGCGAAGACGGAATCGACGGAATCATGAAGTCGGACTATTGCGGTACAGGGATACGATCAGCTCGGCCTCGCTGCGGGAAATGCCGCAACGCGACGCTACCTCTGACGCGCTCAATCCCTGGCGTATCATTTCAATGGCCTGATTATACGGACTAAGCCCCGGCTCGGGCTGCGCCTGATGCTCCAACCGGGCTTGCAGCCGCGCCACATCGCGCTGCAGGGCGCTGATTTGCTGCTGTTGCTGATCCAGATACATGGTGGTCAAACTATCGCGCTTGTTTTCCAGCCGCTGCAGACGGAAATAGAGATACGCGACAGCCGCCGCCAACAGCAGGCAAACCGTCACCATCAGATAAGGAAGGAATGCGCCGGCCATTGTGACTTCCCCTCGACGAAAACAACTGGAGTGGCTCAGAGTCTGGCGGCAGGCGTGGCGTACAGGTCGAACTGTTCTTGCCAAGCCGTTTTCGGCCGCGACGCTTCAGTTTATGGCGAAACCGGACGCAACCCAAGACAAAACAAAATTGGGAAACAGAAAACCATCGTGGAGACAAGCGCCTCTGCGCGGCCTCAAAGCTGGTATTGCTTGGCGAGGCGATTGTTCTGATTGAGCGCCACCAGTTCCTGCTTGAGCAGGTCCACCCAAACCGCCAAATGTTGCTGGGTTTGCTGACGCAGACTCAGGACGCGCTGCAAAGCCTCCTGCTGCGCAGGCAGAAGCGGGGCCCTGCCCTCCGCCGCCAGGCGCTCCAGCAACACCGCGGTGTAATGCTCCTGGCGCTCGATCAGCTGGTGGGCTGCCGGCTGTTTTTCCTGCACCGAGGCCAGCGCTTGCTGCGCCAGCTGATCCAGCGCGGCGATCAACTCGCCCAATCCGGCTGGCGGAGGAGGATAGGAAGGTTTGGTCGGCATCAAGCCCCCGTTTGCGCGGCGGCGGCCTTGGCGGCCGCGGCGGCGTTTTCACGATCCACTTGCTGCCAGGCCGGCAAAATGGTTTCCAGAAGATTGCGCACTTCTTCCAGGATTTCCGGATCGTTTTTCAGCGTCGCCTGAGTCAGGCGCTGCTTCATGTAGAGATAGAGATCGTTCAAATTGCGCGCCGCGTCGCTGCCAAGCTCAAGATCCAGCGCGATGCGCAAGCCTTCCACGATGTCCATCGCCTTGGAAATCATCCTGGCCTTCTCTTCGAAACGGCCGGCCTGGATGGCGATGCTGGCTGTCGACAGCGCCTTGATGGCGCCTTCGTAGAGCAAAACCACGATGCCGATCGGACTTGCGCCGTACACCGCAGCCTTGAGGGCATCGTTGGCGTAAGCCTGATTGAACTGCTTGAGCATGCGTGAATTCAGCATATCTTTCCCATCGATTTTCTTATTGCATAAAACTTGCTGTCAGCACGGCCCGAGGCCGCCCTCACGACTTACTTCGAGCTGATCAAGCGATCCAGACTGCTGGAGGCGCTGGCCATTTTAGCCAAGGTCGCATTCAGAGCCGTGTATTGTTGCAGCAATTGCTTTTGCTTGTTGGCCAAACGCGAGGTCATCGAGTCCTGATTGCTTTTCTCGATGGTCAACCGGCTATTGATCGAGCTCTTGCTGCTTTCGATCACGCCATTGGGCCCCAGCATGCTGTTGATCACCTTGTTGAAGTTTTGCCCCACGCCGGTATTGTCCGAATTGCCGAACAGTTTGAGCACCGCTTGCTGGTCTTTCTTGGCCGCATCGTTGAAAGCGGTCTGGTCCAGCTTGAGCGTGCCGTCCTTTTGCAGGGAAATGCCGACCTGGGCCAGATAAGCCACCGACTGGGAGGCGTCCACGCCAGGCAGCGGCGTGGACAAAACCTGCTGCAGCTGATTCTGGATGTCGAGTACCGAGGCATTGCCTTTCAGGGCGCCGCTGCGAGCGCTTTTGACGTCGTTGATTACCTGATTGTAAGCATCGATGAAGCCTTGCAGGCTCTTGCTGACGCTGCTGCTGTCCGGGGACAGGGATACGGTGAAGGTGGAGCCGGGATTGGCCTTGTACAGGTCCAGTTCCACGCCCGGAATGGCGTTGCTGAGCTTGTTGCTGCCGGACGTCATGCTCACGCCGTTGACCTTGACCAGCGCGTCCTTGGCATCCTGCGACTCAGTGGCCGCAGAAGCGCTTTGCCCCAGCCCGCCAAGGGTGGGACCGGCCCCGCCGCTCGCCTCGCTGCCGCCGGCGGTGATGGTGAATTTGTTGTCATTGCCCGAAGCCGACGAGGTCAGCACCAGCTTGTAAGCGCCGTCCTTCTGCACCAGCGTGCTGTTGACGCCGATGCCGGCTGCGTTGAGCTTGTCGTTCATGCCTTGCAGCGTAACCGTATCTTCAGGCTTGTCTTTAAGCTTGATGACCTGCTGCTTGCCGTTGATGGTGAGGGTGATGGAGTCCGGCGCGCCGGGAATGGCGGCTTTCGGATCGGTGATGGCGCTGCCATTGACCTGGTCGAACACCAGTTGCCGCGCCGTGGCCAGGTTTTGCACTTCCACCTGGAAAGTTCCGAGCGCTCCGCCGCTGGTAGTGGAAACGCCAGCCATGGACGAATCGCTGATGGACGCTTTGAAAGCCTGCAGAAAACGGCCGGAAGAAAGCGAAGTCATGGCTGTCTGCAAAGCGGACAGGGAAGAACTGAGCTTGCCTATCGTGCTGAGCTGGCTGTTGTAGGTGCTGCTTTTCTGCTGGCTGGCATCAAGAGGCTGCCGCTCGATCTGCATCAGGGAGCTGACAATGCCCTGTACGTCCAGGGCACCTACGTTGCTGGTTATCGCTGCCATGACATTCCCATATCAAAACCGCCAAGGGACAAATCAGGCTTTGTCCTTCAGCAAAAGTCCTTTGAAATCGCCGATTGCCTTGGCGATGCGCAATGCTTCCTCGGACGGTATCTGGCGGATCACTTGCTTGGTTTCGGTATCCACAACCTTGACCACCGTCGTCCCCGTGTCCTTGTCCACGGAAAACTGCAAGTTGCTATTGTATAGCGAAGCGGTGTTATTGAGCTGTTTTACCGACTCCTGCAACTGCTTGGCGATATCCGGCTCAGTCTGCTGCTGCGAGGCCGCTTGCTGCTGACCTTGCGCCTGGCCTGCCGCGGTCACCGCATTCGCGGAATCCGGCAGCACCGCAGCTGCCTGGCCGTTGCCAGGCTGTGCCAGACCAACCAACTGCTGGTTGGTCACCGTGGGCGCGCTCCCGCTGACGGGGACCGCTTGAAGCGATGGGATTTGCATGGCAGCTCTCCTAAGACTTGCAGCTCCGGCTGCCCAACCGGAGCTGCAAACGGTTTATCACCATCCAGCTAGCCTTACTGTAGCAGGGTCAGCGCCGCTTGTGGCAGGGTATTGGCTTGTTTCAGAATCGAAGCGCCCGCTTGTTGCAGGATCTGGTTCTGCGTCAGTTTGGCCGTTTCCGAAGCAAAATCCACATCCAGAATACGGCTATTGGCGGCAGTCAGGTTCTGCACATAGTTATGCAAGTTGGCCACTACCGCGTCGAAACGGTTCTGAACTGCGCCAAAGGTGGAGCGCACCGTGGAAATTTCGGCGATGTCCGAATCCAAAGCCGACAACACGCTGGACGCGCCAGACTGGGTCGTCACGCTGATGGTGCCGGTGGCGCTCAGGCTCGAGTTGTAGCTGCACAGCACGCCGCCCGAGGTCAGGTCTACCGAAGAAATCGCAACTTGGTTATTGGCCGCGCCCGAGGAGCCGACCTGGAAGGTCAGAGTCGAGCCGCCGGACAGCAGGTTGGTGCCGTTGAACTGCGTGGTCTGCACAATCCGCGAAATTTCCTGGGTCAGCTGGTCCACTTCGTTCTGCAGCTGCGAGCGGTTGGTATTGCTCACCGAGCCGTTGGCTGCCTGCACCGCGATTTCACGAATACGCTGCAGGTTGTTGGCGATCTGCCCCAAGGCGCCTTCCGCGGTCTGTCCCACGGAGATGCCGTCGTTGGCGTTGTTGATAGCCTGGTTGTTGCCGTTGATGGCCGAGGTCAACGTCTGGGAAATGGCCAGACCCGCCGCATCGTCCTTGGCGCTGTTGATGCGCAAACCGGAGGACAAGCGCTGCAGGGATTGGCTCAGGGCGTTGGCCGAGTTGTTGAGGTTGAGCTGCGCCTGCAGCGAGGTGACGTTGGTGTTGACGGTAATGGCCATGATGACTCTCCTGATAATCCTGTTGGGCAATGAGGCTTGCTTACCAGTCATATCGGCCGCCGCTTTGTGAACTTTACACTTGATATGTGAATTTTCACACTACGCGCCGAGGGAGTTGTTTTGTCATCAAAAAAACAACAGTTAAACACCAAAGGTCATTATCAAAAACGCCCGGGCGCGCTCACGGAACGGTTTGGCGCCTCGCCTTGGGACAATGAGAGCGGATTGGTCCTGGCGGTGGAGGCAGACCAATCGAGAATCCTTGAACGGCGCGGCGCGTCCTGAAAGTTGCGCCGCGGTGAAATCAGCGCACAGGCCCGACTCTCAAAACACGCACGCGTCTCGGCGAAGCCGACGCCGCGCCGCCAGCAGCAGGCACAACGGGCGGCTCTGAGGCCTAATAGGCGTAATTGGTATTGCTGGCCATCTCGATCTGGACCAGCTTGACCCGCTTGTCCGCTTGCAGGCGCTTTTGCACGGCCAGCAAATCCGCGCGCGTCGGCGTATCGAAGACCACCACGTTCTGCATCGTGAAACTGACGGTCAAGCCGTGATCTCTGGCGACTGCGGCAGATTGCGCATGAGGCATCAGTTGCGCCAGGATCAGCCCGGTCGCGGTGGCGGACTCCGGCTGCGAAGCGGGCTGCAACACGTCTCCGCGTTTGAGCGCAGACGCGGCCGGCTGGCCCCCCGCGCCGCGCCTGGCGTTTAACGCGAACGGCGACGCCACGCTGGCCGGCCTCGGCAGGTAATACACCTTGCCGTCGATGAGGATGGCGGCACCCGCCTGCTTGACGCCGGTCGCGGCATGCGCGCCGATCGCTGCGGAGAAGGCCAGCACGCCGGCCAGAATCAGAGTGGTCTTCATCTCACGCTCCTGTGGCCGAAGAAGCGGATATGTCAGGACTTCAAGCGACCGGTTGAATTAGGGAGTTTTTGTCTGGAGACGGTAGTGCCTTGGCGAAGCGCGTGAACATATTCACCGGCATTGGTATCGACCACGCGCAAACGCCACTTTCCTTGCGCCTGTTCTCCATAGCAGTGAACGGACAGCAACCGCTGCTGATTGAGACCATACTTCTCGGCAATCAGCGCAGTGCGGGGGATCAGCAGTAGCGAGCGGATACCCGCGGGCGAAGTCAACTGCATCGCCAGGTCGTTGACCCGGCCGTGCTGGGCATCCACCAGCACCTGCACCGCTTCCACCGTCAGCGCCTCGGTCTGCTCGAACTCGCTGACAATGCCGCCGGTGTCCCCATCCGGAATCGCAGCTTGAACATTCACCGGCTTCCAGGCGCTTATCACCAGAGCAGGCAATGCCATGTGACTACCACCTTTTGCCAGCGCCGCATCGACGTCAATCAATCCAAAGCCATAAAATACGAAGCGCGCTTTCCTCCCGCATTCAGCGCAGAGAGCACTACGTTCCAGTCATCGCTGTTCTCGACCGGAATATTGGCGTCCGCATGGGTAAACCATGGTTGCCATCCGAGCCGAAAATCAGATCCTCACCACGTTTGAAATTCAGGTAGCCGTTGCCGGCTGTCTTGACGAATACCACCCCGCGTCCGCCATGGCTTTCCTGGCTGACTTTCTGATAAGCCTGCTCCCGAAGCTTGAGGCTCAAGTCGGCGTCCGGATTGCCCGGCATGGACTTGACCGGTACGGGCTCTGGTTGAAGACGCGCGCGTCGGTGGGCAGATCCCGCAAGGAACCATCCGGCTTGAATCCATGCGCCAAGCGCCAACTGTCGGCGGTCTGCTTTTTGAGCCAGTTGAAACCTTGCAATTTGGCAGCCGGTACCGCGCCGGGTCCGCCAATATGATTGGAAGCGACCGCGGCGGCGATGCCGGCCACCTTGGTGCCGTGCGAGTTCTTGCCGTCGGCGGAGCTGGGGTCATTGCCGCCGTTGAGGAAATTGATCGAGCCGGGCGCGGCATTGGCGGCCAGGTCCGGATGGTTGACGTCCAGCCCATCGTCGACCATGGCGATGGTCACCCCTGGCCAAGCGTGCCCGCGGCGTGCGCCGCGGCGAGGTTGAGGTCCGCGCCGGCGATGCCCGCCTGGCGGGAGAAGGCCGTCTGGCCTGTGTTTTGCAGATACCACTGCTGGAGAAGCAGCGGATCGCCAGCGGCGTGGCCGCCAACGCCAAAGCGACGGCGTGGCTGAGGGTGACGGTGCGCATGTTTGCTCCTGAGTCTGTTTTTCTCGCGGCAAAGCTCGCTCCGGCCTGTCAGCAGACAGGATGAGCCGGGCTGGCTGGCGAGCGATTAGCCGCGGGAAAAGCCTCTTGGAAGCTAGTATTCAATTATTAGCACTTGAAAATAACAGGTTGAATAAACAAGTAAATTATTGATAATTTGCCATTTTTCTGTTCATTCACCAATGGGGCGAAGTCAGTCTTGCCCGGGCTTGACAGACTTGTTGTGCAGGCGCAAGAAAAAACCCGGCATGGCCGGGTTTGTGTCAAAACGGCAGGCAAACCGCCCGCGCTTATTGCAGCAGGCTCAGCGCCGCCTGCGGCAGCTGGTTGGCTTGCTTCAGCACCGAGGTGCCGGCTTGTTGCAGAATCTGGTGCTTGGTCATGGTAGCGGTTTCGGAGGCGAAGTCCACGTCCATGATGCGGCTGTTGGCGGCGGTCAGGTTTTCGGTGTAATTGCCCAGGTTGTTGACTACCGCCTCGAAGCGGTTCATCACCGAACCGAAAGTGGAACGCAAATTGGAGATTTGGCCAATATCGGCGTCCAGTTTGGACAACGCATCCTGAGCGCTCTTCTGGGTACTGATATCAATCGTTTTAATCGCAGCCAAATCGGAGTTATACGAGTTCAAAGCGCCTTTGCTGCCGATGCCGGGATTGGCATCCTTGAAGGTATTCAGCGTGTCTGTTGCAGTGGCGACGTCATCACGCGCCGTTTTCAGCTCACCTGCCAATGTCGCTTTTTTAGTAGGATCGGCTTCTGCGCGCCAGGCAGCATCTTTTTCATCCACCAGCTTTTGCTTGGCAGCCAGATCCGCGCCCAGGAACGCAACATTCGCTTGCTTGTATTCCTTTTCGCGTGCCGCGATGGTTTCAGGCGTCACGCCGAGCTTGGGATCTGCGCCCTTGGCATCGTCCCAAGCCGTCTTCGCGGCGTCTGCTTTGGCTTTCGCGTCGGTGGCCACTTTCGCCAGACCTGCCGCACTGGTGTCTTTGCTGGCGGCTGCGCTGCTGGTCAGGTCGGTGGTCTGGATGCTCAGCTGGTTATCTTTTTGTCCGAACGAGCCCACCTGGAAAGTCAGTTCCTTGCCGCCGGAAAGCAACTTGGTGCCGTTGAATTCGGTCGTCTGGATGATGCGGGAGATTTCCTGGGTCAACTGGTCGGCTTCGTTCTGCAGCTGCGAGCGGTTGGTGTCGCTGACCGAGCCGTTGGAAGCCTGCACGGCGATTTCGCGGATGCGCTGCATGCTGTTGGCGATCTGACCCAGCGCGCCTTCGGCGGTTTGCGCGACGGACAGACCGTCGTTGGCGTTTTTCATGGCCTGGTTGTTGCCGCGAATGGCCGAGCTCATGGTCTGAGAGATGGCGAGGCCGGCGGCATCGTCCTTGGCGCTGTTGATGCGCAGGCCGGAGGACAGGCGCTGCAGCGACTGGCTGAGCGAGTTGGCGGAGCCGTTCAGCAGACGTTGTGAGCTGAGCGAGGTGACGTTGGTGTTGACGGTGATTGCCATGTTGATTCCCCTTGGCGGCCAAACGGCCGGAAACTCGATTCAGATGCCAAGGAAATCGGCCCGCCTCATGGATTCATTATGAAAATGGTATTATTACCAAAAGGCTTTGTTTAAAATTCGCAAACCACCCAGCTCTGTGGGCGCAAAAAAAAACGGCTGCCTGTCGGCAGCCGTTAAGGGACGATGTCTGGCGCGCGCTCAGCCGTGCAGCGCCCGGAACCAGTCCTCGTTGTGATCCTCCAGCCAATAATGCCGCTGCACCCAGTCCCTGAGAGCGTCGCCTTCGCGCGCGGCGGCGTCCAGATCGTTGACCCGGCTGCGGATAGCCTCTACCCACAGCTTGGGATCGTTGGCCAGGCGGCATACCGGCGCGTCGTTGGTCTGATAGGGGAAGATGTCGGTGCATACCACCGGCCAGCCCAATACTCCGTACTCCAGCAACCGCAGATTGCTCTTGGCTTCGTTGAAGGCGTTCATTTCCAGCGGCGCTACGGCCAGGTCCAGATTCAGCGACGCCATTTTCTCCGGATACTGGCTGAACGGCACGCCGGGGTGGACCTCCTTCACGTAGGGGCGGAACTGCGGCAAGGTCATGCCCATGAACACCCACTCGACTTCTTCATGAGTCTGCTTCAGCACCTCCAGCAATAGCTCAAGGTCGCCGCGGTGTTGCGACGCGCCGACCCAGCCCACGCGCGGCTTGCTCCCGGCGCGCCGCTCGGTTTTCAGCCCCGCCCAAGTACTCTTGCGCAAGCGGTTGGGTATCACAGCAATGTCGTCTATCATCCCGGCGCAGAATTCAAGCAGCGGCTCGGTGGAGACGATCAGGGCATCGCACTTCTTCAGCGATTGACGCAAACGGTGCTTGGCGTCAGGGAATTGCCATTTCCACAGGTCGTACAAATCGCTCTTCAGCGGCAGACCGCCCACCATATCGTCGATGCCGAACACCAGCCTCATCTCGGGCAGGAAGCGGCGGTATTGCTGCATCGAGTACTGGATGTCGTCGGTAATCGCCGTGTGCATCAGCAAGGTGTCGGGCGCGATGCGCGCCAGTTCGACAATGGACGGCAAGCCGCGCATCGGCTGCAGGATTTCCCCGTCCAGGCGGCCTTGCTCCTGCAAGACGGTCAAGGGCATGCTCAAGCGATATTCGCCGCTGCCGCCGGGCACCGGCATGCCCAGCACCCGCTTGCGTCCCGGCAGCAACGGGTCCCAGGACACCTGACGATCAACTTCCACGTCCATCTTGCCGGTGCGCAGCGACAAATGCCGGTTATAGCCCGGGTCATGCTTGAGCACCGGCAGCCAGCGCTCCAGAAAACCGTACATCTCCTCGTGCTCGCGCACGGTGGCCTCCAGCGCCACGCGCGGGTCGCGGGTGACCTGTTTGATGCTCTTGGCGTGGTGGTGGTACATCACGGCGTAAGGGTTGTAGACATTGCGCCAGCCGGCCTGCTGCACCTTGACGCAGAAGTCCACATCGTTGAACCAGACTTTGAATCTCTCCTGATCCAGGCCGCCAACCTGCTGGTAAATGGACTTGGCCACCAACAGGCAGGCGCCAGTGACGGCAGAGTAATTCTGCATGGTCTGGGCCCGGTTCATGTAGCCCGGCAAGTTCATGTCCTGGGAATCGAAAGCATGCGCGGCCACGGAGAACAGACCGCCGGGCAAGCCCAGCACGATGCCGGCATGCTGCAGCAGGCCGATTTCCGGAAACAGCAAGCGCGCCCCCACCGCGCCGACCCCTGGCTGCTGGGCGGTCGCCAGCAAACGGGTCAGCCAGTTGCCCAGCGCGACTTCGGTATCGTTGTTGAGCAGCAGCAGGTATTCGCCCCGGGCGGTCTCCGCGCCCAGATTGCACTGCGCTGAGAAGTTGAAAGGGGCGTCGTAATCGACAATCTGCACCCGCTGCGGGAAGCGCTGCCGCAGACTCTGGTAATACTCCAGCGTCTCCGGCTGTTCCGAGCGATTATCCACGATCACCAGTTCGAAATTCTGGTAATCGGTTTTTGCGAACAGCCCCTCGACGCAAGGCTCCAGCAGTTCCAGCTTGTCCCGATTGGGAATGATGATGGAAACCAGCGGCTCATCCTGCAATCGGTACTCATAATGAAAGGTGCCGGTCGCCAGGCCGGGAGAAACCTCGACGGGAAAGCCGCAGCGGCGGGCATGATTTTCCAGCGCCACCTGGCGCGAACCATGGCCAAGGTAGTCGAACTCAGGATCGACCCAAGGCAGCGACAGCAACATGTCGTCCACGTGCGCGGCCATTTTCGGGCCGTGCTGCTCCATCAGCCGCAGCAGCAGATCGTAGCCATACGCTTCCGGATAGGGCTGCACACCGCCCACCGCGACCAGCGCCCGGGTGGAAAACGCCGCGGCGTAACCGATGTAATCCATCGACCGCAGGTATTCCGGCGAGAAATCGGGCCGGAATGCCGGCAGGAAGCGCTCTCCCATCGGCGAAACGATATCGCTGTCGCAGTACACCACCGGGCTGTCCGGGTTCTGATGGATGGCCTCCCCCACCCGGACCAGCGTTTGCGGCTGCATCCGGAATCCGGCCGGCAGCAACCACACCCAGTCAGACGGTTGGTCCGCGATGAAAGCATTGATGGCGTTGGCGACCGCATTGGCGTCATCCATGCCCGATACCCTGGCCCATCCCAGCTGCTTGCTTTGCTGGAAAACCGGGTCCGGCGCGTCCCAGTCGGCCACCACCAGCAGCCGCCAGTATTTGTAGAGCTGCTTCTCCATGGCCGTGAGAGAGTGGCTCAGCAGCCGGCTCTTTTCCTTGGGCGCCAGCACGATCAGGTTGAATACCGGCTGTGCCTTCCATACCTTCATCATCCGCTCGGCCAATTGCTCGGCGTGCACCTCGCGGAAATTATGTCCGCGCAGCCAACGCATATAAGCCAATTGGCTGCTTTGATCGTTGTTGCTGCTGCGACCGAGGAAAGGCTTGCCCAACAAGGCAGGCATGCCTTGCTGCAGCTCGGCCGGAAGCACTCGGTTCCACGCCGCCAGGTATTCCGGGATCAGGTTTTCCAGGCTGCGCTGGCCGCTGACGTAGTCGCGAGCGCGCCGCGCCATCGCCTTGCGCTCCTGCTCGTTCTCGATCAGCTCCGCGATAGCGTCATACCAGGCGTCGGGTTTGTTTTCCGCCACCTTGGCCAAGTCTTTGTCCTTCAGAAACTGATAGGACGGCGCATCCGACACCACGCTGGCGGCGCCGACGATGGAGTAATCCAGCCATTTGATGTCGGATTTGCAATCGTTGAACTCGTCTCGGCTAAGCGGCGCCAGGGCGATATCCAGCTTCAAGGCGGCGAGATGCGAAAAGTATTCGTGGTACATCACCGCATCGGGCACGAAACGCACGCCCTTGCGGCCAACCAGCGCCCGCGGCACATCGCCCCAGAAAACGAATTTCACCTGACCGGCGTAGTCGCTGTAAATGCGGGCCAGCGCCGGCGCGATGATGGCCAGATCCGCGGCGTGGGTGCTGGTGCCGGCAAAACCGATCACCACCAGATCCTCGCGCGCGGCGGCGGGTTCGACGAAACGATGGCGGCTGACTGCATTGGGCAGCACCGCGACGCTGGGATTCAGCGGCCGCACCTTCTCCGCCATTTTCTCCGTCGTCACCGTCACCAGCTGGCACTGCGGCAACAGCCAGTTGATATGTTCGATGTACTGGTAGTTTTCGTCGTACATCGGGTTGGTGGCCGGCAAGCCAGGCAGCCAGTCGTCCATTTCCAGCACCACCGGTTTGCCGGAGGCGAGCACCTTTTCCATCAAGGGGCGGGTCACCTCGCTGACAAACCAGCGCTGAACGATGAAGAAATCCATAGAGGCAATGAAATGCTCGTCGTCGTCGAAGGCGTAATCCCCCAGAAAACGCGCCCGTTCGATGCTCTTGTAGAAGTAGGTATCGATCGCGCCGGCCAACAGCGACAGCGGGTCGGCAATTCTCAGCTTGAAGCAGGCAAACTCGAAAAAGTCCCGCGATAAAACCCCAACACGTGGTTTTCTCTTTTGCATTCCATTAGCCTCGCATGGCAAGTTGGCCGTTTAGAGCCTGTTCAACGTCTTGTTCCGGCAACGGCTGTTCTCGTCCGGACGAATGATCCCGAAAGGCGGTCTAGCCAGGCGCCCACTATGCGCCGGCCAGACAACCGCCCCGCTTGCGGCGCGGCCGGAAGGAACGCTGAACAGGCTCTTGCGGCGCAGAGTCAAAACGCAGCGTTCCCACCGATCGTCAGGCCTTTTCCAGCAGCAGGTAAAACTGCAGCGTGCACATTTCTTGCATCTCTTCATGGGTCACATTCTTGATCACCATTTTCTCGACTTCGATATTGCACGGCAGAGAGTCCTTTGCCCTTTCCATCAAGGGCAAGAGCCGGGTATCCAGCGCGTTCTTCTTGTTGATCACCCGATAGCCGGTTTCCCGGCAGAATTTTTGAATTTCCCGCTCCGTGAAGAAGCGGATATGGGTGATATCCAGCAAGCCCTCGCGGGTATAGGTCCAATTGCCCTTCATCAACTCGCCGATCAAAACCAGATTGCGGACGTTGGGAATGCTGACCACCACCTGGCCCGTATCGGACAGGTAATCGCGCAGCTTGACCATCACTCGCCACGGGTCGTACATATGCTCCAGCACGTCGGCCAACAGGACGGCGTCCAGCGAGCCCTTGGCGATGCCCTCCTTTTCCAGATCGAAATCCTCGAACATGCCCACCAGCACCTTGTCGAGTTGACGCCCGGCCAGCTCCGCCGCCGCCTGGTTGGCCTCGATCCCCCAAACCTGGCAATCCGGAAAGCGCCGCTTGGCCAGCGCGCCGTTGCCGCCGCCGGCGCAACCGACATCCAGCAGCAGCTTGGGCGGCTTGCTTAGCATATCGATCAGATCCTGGCGGCCCGTGGTGTGATAGCCCGCCGTCACATCATGGGATTCGATATTCAGGTATTCCTGCCAGACATACTGCCCCTGCTTCTCCGGGAAGCGCCGCGCCAGCTGATCGATCAGCTCCACCAGCCGGGCAGCGGCCTTGCCGTCGGTGCCGGCATTGAAATAATCCTTGCGCGCGGCAGCCGCCTCCAGCCACTGCCGACGAAAGTCCGGCTCCCCGAACAGTTTGGCCAAAGCCGGCGCCACTTCCGGCAGTTCCAATACCATGATTCCGTCGTTGGCGCCGAAGCTGCCGCCGACCACGCTGCCGAAATTGCTCATCACGCTGATCGCCGGGGTATCCGACAACAACGCCTCGATCGACAGATTGGAGTCGTAGGAGATGACCGCATCGCCAGCCGCCGTCCAGTATTTGGAGTCGCTGATCGCATAGCGCGCATACTCTCGAACCCCCAGGCTATCGGCCACCGAGAAGAAGCTCTCGCGCAACTGGTCGGCGGAGCCGGCCGTAGTCAAACGGTCCTTGTACACCAGCCAGGCGTTGTCGAAGCCGGCGTCGCGCAGCTGCTTGATGGTCTGGCAGGCTTCTATCATCTGACTGATGGCGTCGCGATCGTCCAGGAAGCTGAGGCCGGCGTTCCAGGTAGAGCCCCAGACTATCCACTGGCCGTCCAGAGGCAACTGGAAGGAATTGGCGATGCTGGCGCGGATCTCGTCCCGCTTGGCGCTCATCGCCGGGATGACATCCCAGGCCGCTTCGCCGACAGCGAATATCTTGCTTGCCGGCACGCCCAGGTCCAGGAAGTACTCGACGCTGCGCCGGCTGGGCACCGCCAGATGCTCGGAGAGTATCTTCTCGCCGATATAATCGCGCCCCATCCCGGTGCCATGCACCAGCTGCAGCACCGGTATCTTCTTGTGGCGCGCCCACAAGGCCAGCAGCTTGCCGTCTCGCAGCACGTCCTCATTCAGCAGCGCGATCTCGATATCGCACAGCGCCGACATGTCTTCCAGCATCTTGAACAGGCCGCGCGTCGCCGGAAGTTCGTTCCGGATCGACTGCAGCAGCGTCTCCTTGACGCTGGCGTCCTGCAATCCCTCGGCAAGCTCGCAGACGAACGCGTCATCCCGCACCCGTTCCAGCAGCGGCGCGATCTCCTCGGCCATGCCCAGATTGGCGGAAATCGGCAGCGCGACCAGCTCGCTGCCCGCCTCCTGTATCGCCTGCCGCAAGGCGTCGCTGATCAGATAGTCAGGCACCAGAACCGCACGGGGACGCCCTTGCAGATATTGTTTCAGCACCGGCAGGTTCTTTTCCCACAGCGCATAGATCAAGGCAGTCGGGTTCATACCGCATCTCCGGATTTCGGCTTGGACAACAGGGCGATCAGGTTGCGTTGCAATTGATATTCCAGGCACGACGCCAGCGGGACGCCGTCAACGTCGCAGAACGCGCGCGTCTCTTCGCGCTGATGCCAGTTCCGGGTGAAACTCTGAACGTTCCGGTCCCAGTACTCGCTCATCGCCCAGCCATTCAGCAAAGCGCCGTGCCGCGGCGAAAGGTCTTGCCAATCGATCGCGTCGAGCCGCCCCAAGAAGGTGGACAGCAAGGCGTAGGCGACGCCGCGGTTGCGCATGCGGCCAAGATGGCGGTCGAAAGCGGCGCGCCACTCATCCGGCGGCAGGTTCAGCCACGGGGCCAGAGCCTCCAGCCGAATCGGCCTGGCATCCCGCAAATACTGGCTGATTGCTTGGTCTTGCTCCAGCCAGGTCTGATTGGCGGCCGTATCGACGCTGTTTTCCAGCACCACCATGAAGCGACCGGTGGCGATGCTGCTCAAGCAGCCGAAAAAGTGCTGTTCCAGAAAAACCGCCATCTCCAGCAGGGCGTCATCGCACGCCAGCCAGGACAACTGCCGGCGCCACCATGCCGACGCTTGCAGGGGCATGGCGAAAGCGGGGTGAGGATACTCGCCGCAAATGAAACTGCCATAAGGAACGATGCCCAGCACCTTCAGCCCCACCTCGTCGGCGGCGGAACGCAGGCGTTCGCCGGACAAATGCATATTGAATGCATTGTTTCCCTGCGCCAGCAAGTCTTCCACGGTGACGGTCTCGCCGCGGGCGAAGCTGAGATGATCGAGCGAATAAATGTCGAAAATCAGCCTGCCCCCGGGCCTTACCACTCGTTTCCACTCCGCCAGCACTTTCTCGATGTGGGGAAAGTGGGTCATCACATTCAGCGAAATCAGGCTATCAAAGCTCTGGTCGTCGAATGGCAACTGCTGCACATCGCCTTGCCGCAACGTGATGGGTTGGCCGGCGGCCAGACGCAGGCACTCGTCCAGCATCGCCTGGGAGCTGTCGGTGCCGGAGAGCGCATAACCCTTGGCGATCAGCGGCAAAGAGGCGCGCCCCGTGCCGATGCCGACGTCCAGCACATCGCGCCCCAGCAGAAAGCGCTCGCACAACTCCACCTCCACCGCGTTCTTCAGGCGATTGGCGTCGGTATTCTCAACCATCCGGCCGGAGTACCACTTGACCATGTTCCGGTCTTTCCAGGCGTCGGTTTTCCAACTGATAAGGTCCTGCTCGGAAGTACTCATTGTCGTTATCTCCAGAAAACTCAAATCACTCTCTGCCGGAACAGGACAAAGGCCTCGGCGGCGGCGACGCCGGCGCTGGCGCCGCGCCAGGCGGCCAGATGGCATGCGCCTTCGATAGAACGCGGATGGGGAAAGGGCCTCATTTCCCCCGCATACGCGGCCAGCGCGGCTTTCTTCTTTTCCAGATGCGGGCCGATATCGACAAACCAGTTGGCGACAAAGGCATGGCCGGACCATTCGGTGGACGACGGCACTTCGAAACAGAGTATGGTCCGCACGCAGTGCTCCGGTTGCGGTCGGCAAGCGGTGACCACCGCGTTATGCGTGACGCGGTGGTCGACGTTCAAGTCCTGGGCAAAATGGGTGTACACCACCTCAGGGCGATGCCGCGCCACCTGCTCCTCCACCACTTTGACCAGATCCAGCAGCTCTACGCCGTCCAGCCGATTGTCGGGAAAGTCGAGCAGCGTCAGCGACGTCACGCCCAACGCCTCTCCCGCCTCCCGAGCCGCCGCCCGCAAAGCCTGAAAAGCCGCTTCTTCCGCAGGTCCGCGGCTCGCCAGGCCCTGGGCCAGGATCAGCACGTGCACCTCGTCGCCGCGCGCGACATGGGCCGCCATCGTCCCTCCGCATCCCAGCACTTCGTCATCCGGGTGCGCCGCCACCACCAGCACCGTCTGTCTTGTCATGGTTTCCTTGCCACAAAGCTCCACATCGCCAGCACGCCAGGCTCGGGAGCCTGTCTCTCGATGATTTTTTCTTCCAATGCCAGCCATTCCCAGCCGGCAAACAGATCCCGCAGATGCTCGCCATCGCTGAAATGCACGCGCCCCACCCCGGCAAACATGCCCTGCTCGTAAGCTTGCCGCGTCCAGACATCCTCGGCGCCAGAGCCGCGGCGGTAATCCTCATGCCGCGTCGAAAACCAGTCCACCCCGATGTACAGGCCGCCGGGAGCCAGGCGCTCGGCAACTCTTGCCAGCGCCGAGCGGATGTCCAGTTCGCAGTTGTGGGTCAGCGCCGCCCGGTCAACCACCAAATCGAAAGGCCCCAAGAAGGGTATCTCTGCGCAAAAATCCGCCACTTGCACCGCGTCTTGCAACATGGGGAAATCGCGGGCCACCCGAGCCGCAGCGCTGGCGCTGCCCTCCACCGCGCAATAGCGCCAGCCTTGCGCCAGGAAAAAGGGAATATTGGCGCCGACCCCGCACCCCAGCTCCAGCATGCGGACCTCGGACGGCAAATGCCGCGCGTGCCGCCGACACAAGCTGACCAGATCAGACCATGGCCAGCGGCTCAGATGCGCGCCGTCGGCAAATTGCCGCTCCCAGTCCGGGGAAAAACCCATTACGCCTCCTTTAGAACGGCAAACCTGCGCCGGAACCAGCGCAATTCATCCACCAGTCCAGCACCGCCAGACCAGGCTCAAACTCGCCATGCAGCTGCGGGTACGGGACTGGCGCGAAGGATTGATAGTCGATGGCGATACCCGCCGCCGCGAAATCCTGCTCGCGCAGATAGCTCCGCCCCAACGCGCCCGAGAAATAATGATCGGCGTCGAAGTGCCGGCACAAATCCAGAACCAAATCCGACTTTCGTCCCATGGCGGGCAGCTGGCTGCTGCGCGCCAGGCGAGTATCGATTTGCAGCTCAGCCAGCCAGAACTGCAATTGCGCCCAGCAAAAATCGGCCAGATTGCTGGTTTCCAACCGATACAGCGGCTCCAGCCGCGCAAACTTGGCGCGAAAGTCCGGCGCGCGGGCATAGTTCTGGGCAATCGCCCGCAAGTGTTTGTCGCGCCAGGGTTGGCTGTCGTCGATCTGCGTCGCCAGCAGGGTCGATTGCAAATGCCCCTTCTGCAAGACCGGTATCGTCAGCCACTGCGTCCCGCCCGCTCCCTTGATCCGGTTGCGATTGATGAAGCTGTTGCGCTCGAACTGAACGGTATCGAGAAACACGAACCAGTCCGAGCGCGCGATCTTTTCGAAATATCCCAGCCAGGGCAGATAGGCCGGCTGGTGGGCTGACAGTACGCGCCTCACGCGCCGTTCCCGCCAGCGGCAACCCTGTCGCGGTAATATGCGGGCTTGACCTGCATCGGATTGCCGAACACCAGTGAGTAGTCCGGGATCTCCACCGCATCAACAATGGTGCCCGCCGCGACTACGCAATAATTGCCGATCACCGCGCCGCCCTTGACCAGGCTATGCGAGCCGATGAATACGTGATGACCTATCGTGATGTCCCGACGCTCTATCTCCTCTTGAATGCCCAAGCAGCGCTTGTGAGAATCGGCGCAATTGATCGCCACGAAAGAGGCGATGTCGCAGTCCGCGCCAATCGTCACTCTGGAGCCCTTGGCATTGACTTCGGACATTGCGCCTATGCACGTTCGCTCCCCGATTATCGGCTCGCCATGGATCCAGACCAGCGGATGGAAACGATTTGCGCGAAAGTCCGTCAACTCCGTGAATGCTGTTTGCAAATCCTGAATAATTGAATCCCGATCCTGCTTCATTCCACTTTGCCTCCACTCATGTCGCTTAAGCGCAGCATCTTCCCGGCGCGAATTGGAACCGCGGCTTCGAGGCCGAGCATTTGCTGCAACATTTCCGGCGGCAACCCGTTGCCCGGTCTGCGCAAACCGATATTCAGTTCGGTCAGCGCCTCTCCCTCGCCAATATCCCGCAAGGCCACCACGCTGCGGCGCGCCAGCGTCCTCATCTCTCGCTCCGCGGCTGTCGGGCGAACTCGGGGATCGCCCAGCAATCTATCCGCCAGATGAATACCCTCCAACCATTCCGCCAGGCTATCTGGCTCCTCGGAAAACCAGTGGTCCGGCCCAGGCAAGCCGTGGTCCAGCGTGAAATGCTTTTCAAACAGGCAGGCGCCCAAACCGCGGGCCAAAGCGGCGGCCAACGGACCCTGGGTATGATCCGAGAAACCCAGGCACAGGCCGGGGAAGGCGTGGCGGAGCGTATTCAGTTTGCTCAGATTCGCATCCCCCGGCGGCGTCGGATACTGGGATGTGCACAACAGCAAGACCACGGGATGGCCGTCGAACCACCCGGCAGCCTCCAGCGCCTGGTGCACCTCGGCCAGATCGGCCATGCCGCAGGACAGGATCAGCGGCAGGCTTGCCGCGCGGTACTGCCTGATCAGCGGCAGATTGGTGAAATCATCGGAGCCGATCTTGATTGCGGGGACGCCGATCTCGAGCAAGAGCTGCAGGTCGCCGATATTCTGGGGAGTCGAAAGAAACAGGATGCCGCATTGCTCGCAATGGCGCTTGATGGCCCGCCACTGATCGGGGCTGAACTCGTGGCGCTTGAACATTTCCAGCATCGGCTCGGTGACGCTGCGGCCCTGCGATTGATAGGTATAGGTTTGTTCGGGATCGCCGCAGAACTCCTCCGCCTTGAAGGTCTGGAACTTGACGGCGTCGGCGCCGGCCGCCTTGGCGGCCTCTATCATGCGCAGCGCCAGCGACAGATCGCCGTTATGGTTGATGCCGACCTCGGCTACGGCAAAAGGCGGCTGCCCCGGCCCGATCAGGCGCTCTCCGATTTTGATCTGTTTTTCCATCTCAGCCCCTGCGTGTATTCAAACCGCGCAGCGCCCGCTCCGCGCCCAATCCGTCCGCCAGCGCGAATGCCGCCCTCGACGCGTCGCTCAGCATCCTGCCCTCCCATCGCGACAACGCCATCGCATAGTCGTCAGGCGTCAAGCCGGCCGCTGCGCCGAGGCTGATCGCCGCGCCCGCCGACGTCAGCGCCCGCTCGACTTCTTTCTGGTTGTCGTCCAGCACGGAAACCAGCGCCGGCAATCCCAGCGCGCAACGCTCCCAACTGGCGGAGCCCGCGCCGCCCAGGGCCAGATCCGCCTCCAACATCAGCCGCGCCATGTAATCGATCTGATGGTGATGACGCCAGCCCAGCCTCCCGCAAAGCTGCTCGATGCCGGCGGGGTCGGGGTGGCTGCCGCCGGTCACCACATCCAGCTGCCAGCCGGGCGCAAGCAGCGCCACCCCGCGCAAAGCCTTCAAGGTTTCATTGCCGTCGTCGCTGCTGCTGAAAAACACCAGCAGCCGCCCGATTTCCTGCCGCACCCGGCTCTGTTCCCGCAGTCGCGCGAACTCCGGCCGCAGCAAGGCGTAGCCGGGGCCCAGCATCAGCTCGCACTCGGGCGGCACCAAGCCGCGATAACGCCCGCGCTCCGGCCGGACATCGTTCTGATCCAGCAAGACATCGCAGTCGTGTCGGCGATCGGCCATGTCGTCTATCGCCAACAGCCGCCGCCCATCGACGCGCAGCTTGCGCTCCCAGCGCTCGTCCAGCCCGTAGTGATCGACAACGACGCAATCCACCGGCCAGCTCGCCAACGCCGCCAGGCATTGGTCGGCGTCGTCCTCCTGCGTCGAACTCTCCGCCAAAGGCAGCAGCCGGCACCCGGCAGCCTCGGCGATTTTCCGCCAGGCAAGAGGCAAGCCCCGGCTGGCCAGCAGCACCTCGCCGCCCCTTTCCTGCCAGGGGTGGAGCAACGCCAGGCTGCGCACCAGATGGCCGCCGCCTACGCCCGGTCCGGCGTCACAGCGCAGCAGAACCCGCCGCATAGCCAAGCGCCTCTCTCGCCAGACATTCGGCCAGACGGAAATCGTCCAGCGTATCGATATCGACAGAGCGGACAAACGGCATCAGATGCGCTTTCATGCCGGGGCCGTAAAACTCTTTCGCCAGGCGAAACGCCTCCACATGCGCCGCGTAGGTGCTGCCATTGCCCGCCACCAGCGCGCCGATCTCGCGGCTGGGCAGATTGCACAGTTCAGGCCACATCGGCGTCGCTCGTCCATCCTCCGCGTACTTCAGCGCCTGATACGGATAATGAGTGTACTGGGTGGCCGCCAGCGCGAAATCGCAGACTCCCGGCTCCAGCAAATCCATTACCGCGCGGATGTCCGCCGCGTTGCGCAGGGGCGCAGTCGCATACAGCGCGCACAATGTGCGATAGTCCCGTCCCTGCGCCGACTCCCGCGCCAGCAGTTCCAGCGACACCTCGGCCACGCTCGCCGCATCGCTGCCCAGCGCCGGCGGCCGCCGGTCCACCTCCGCGCCGCAAGCGCGCGCCAAGGCTTCGATTTCATCATCGTCGGTCGACACCAGCACACGGTCGAAGCAGCCGGCCTGCAAGGCCGCCTCAACGGTGTAAGCCAGCATCGGCCGGCCCAGAAAGTCGAGGGCGTTCTTGCGCGGCAGCCGCTTGGAGCCGCCTCTTGCCGGGATCAGCGCCAGATTAGCCATGGCGAAAATCATCAAACGCCAGCAGATGCCCCGCCGGCAGATCGCGGCTCAGCACGCAATGCAGCAAACCTTCGTATTGATCGGGCGCGATGCCCAGCCCGGGGCGTCTGAAATCGACCGCCAGCTCCGACAGTTTCTGCCCCGCCTTGGCCGGCGCCGCCAGATACACGCTGCGGCGAATGCGCTTGCGTTTTTCAAGCTCCTCCGGATGCAGGATGCGGCGATGGCTGCCCAGCGCGGTTTCCACGTCGCGTATCGCCCGGATGAAGGCCCGCATATCCTGCGGCTCAAGCGAAAAGACATGCTCAACGCTGCGCGTGGCCCTGTCCATGGTGATGGTTTTTTCCAGCAGATTGGCGCCCAGCGCCAGCGCGGCGACGTCCATGTCCCAGCCTGGCGTATGGTCGGAAAACGCCACCGGAAACGGGAACATCTTCTTCAACGTGGTGATGATGTTGAGGTTGATGCTGCTCAGCCGCGCGGGATAGCCCGATGGGCACTGGTGAATGATGATGTTCTCATTGCCTTCCGAAAGGATCACGTCCACCGCCGCCTCGATCTCTCCCAGCGTGGCGTTGCCGGTATCCAGCTGCAGGCACAAGCCGGTGCGGGCCGCCTGGCGCAATAGCGGAAAGTGGTTGACGTCGGCCGAGGCGATCTTGATCGAATCGCAACCAAGCTCCTGCAGCAGCTTGATGTCTTCCTCGAAAGAAACCGTGGAGAAGAAAGCCAAGCCAAGGCTGTCGCAATAGGCCTTCAATTCGCGCCACTCGCTCCGCTCCAGGCAGCGGCGGCGCAGTATCTGGTACAGCGGCTCTTCGACGGTTTCCATTTTGCCGCTGGCCTTGTCCGCCAGCACTTCGTAACTGAACAGCTGTTGCTTGTCGGCGCACAGGCGGTCGGCGTCGAAAATCTGGAACTTGACTGCGTCCGCGCCCGCCTCCGCCGCCAGTTTCACCAGTTGCTTGGCAGAGTCCAGGCTGTCGTGGGTAGGGCCCGCTTCATAGGTGATGAAGCAGGGATGGCCGTCGCCGACCACGCGTTTCCCAAAATGTACGGTCATGATGCGACCTCGCTCAAAGAAGTGCGGAAGGCCGCGATCACGCGATCAAAGGCCTCGTCCGACAAGTCGAAATACAAGGGCAGCGACAGCGCCCGCTGATAATAAGCTTCCGCCTCCGGACACAAGCCCGGCGGAAAACCCAGTTGCCGGTAATAGGGCTGCTGATAAATCGGCTGGTAGTGAACATTGACCAGCACGCCGCGCGCACGCAGCGCGTCGAACATCGGCTTGCGCCATTGCGGCTGCTCCAGCCTGACGACCAGCAAATGCCAGGCCGGATCGGTTTCCGGCAACTGCCGCGCCATCCGCAGCGGCAGGTCGGACAAGGCGTTCCGGTAAGCGGCCTGCAAACGCCGGCGACGAGCGACGAAAGCGTCCAGCCGCTCCAGCTGGCTGCATCCCAGCGCCGCTTGCAAGTCGGTGAGCCGGTAGTTGTAGCCCAGCTCGAGTTGCTGGTAACACCAGTCGCCCTCAGCCTCTCCCTGCATTTGTCCTGCGTCGCGGGTAATCCCGTGCGAACGCAACCGCAGCAAGCGCTGGCGCAACGCCGGATCGTTGGTCAGCACCATGCCGCCTTCGCCGCTGGTAATGATCTTCACCGGGTGGAAGCTGAATACGACGGCGTCGGAGTGGCGGCAACTGCCTACCGGCGCGCCGCCATAACTGCCGCCGATGGCGTGCGAAGCGTCTTCCAGCACGCCAAAACCATAGCGTTCGGCCAGAGAGGCGATCTCCGCCATCTGGCAGGACTGGCCGGCGAAGTGCACCGGTATCAGCAAATCCGGCAAGCGTCCCAGGCGCTCGGCCTGCGCCAGCTTGGCGCGCAGCGCATCCAGCGAGAGGTTGAAGGTATCGGCGTCGATATCCACGAAATCGACATCCGCGCCGCAATAGCGGGCGCAATTGGCAGAAGCGACGAAAGTATTGGGCACGGTCCAGACCAGATCGCCCGGCCCGATGTCCATCCCCAGGCAGGCGATGTGCAAGGCCGCGGTGGCATTGCTGACAGCCACCGCATAGCGCGCGCCGCAGCGCTCGGCGACCATGCGTTCGAAGCGTTCGATGGCCGGCCCCTGAGTCAGCCAGTCGGAAC
The DNA here is from genome assembly GCA_002213445.1 of Xenophilus sp. AP218F. Lineage (GTDB taxonomy): Bacteria > Pseudomonadota > Gammaproteobacteria > Burkholderiales > Chromobacteriaceae > Chromobacterium. The sequence continues at coordinate 80,864 of NJIE01000026.1, forward strand.
GCAACACCGCCTCGACCGCTGCGATGTCGTCGTCGCTGATGCTTTGCCGACCGTAGGGGATGTCAGCCATGATGCAGCTTGTCCAATTCCTGCAGCTCCGGAATGCTCAAGAACCAGGGGTTGTTGTCCGAGGTGTACTTGAACCCCTCCTCCACCAGCCGCCCCTGCTCCTGCAGGCCGTTGCAGCTGTACTCGTTCTGCACCACGAAGCGGATCGAAGGCGTGATCACGTAGTGGTCGGCGAATTCCAGCGTATGGAAGCTGTCGTCGCGCGCGATCATCATCTCATGCAGCTTTTCTCCCGGACGGATGCCGATCAGGTGCTGCTGGAGATGCGGCCCCATCGCGCTGGCCAAGTCGGTCACCCGCACCGAGGGAATCTTGGGGACGAACAGTTCTCCGCCCTGCATCCTGGCAAAGCTGTTCAGAACGAAATCCACGCCCTGCTGCAAGGTGATCCAGAAACGGGTCATCCGGGCATCGGTGATCGGCAGGCTGGTCGCGCCCTCTGCGATCAGCTTGCGAAAAAAAGGCACCACGGAACCGCGCGAGCCGACGACATTGCCGTAGCGCACTACGGCGAAACGGGTCTTGTAACCGCCGGCGATATTGTTGGCCGCCACGAACAGCTTGTCGGAAAGCAGTTTGGTTGCGCCATACAGATTGATCGGGCTGGCCGCCTTGTCGGTGGATAAGGCGATCAGCCTCTCCACGCCGCACTCCAGCGCCGCATTGATCATGTTTTCCGCGCCGTTGACATTGGTGCGAATGCATTCGGTCGGGTTGTATTCCGCAGCGGGCACCTGTTTCAAGGCCGCCGCGTGCACCACGTAGTCGATGCCGCGCATCGCCTGTTTCAAGCGCTCGCCATCGCGCACGTCGCCCAGAAAGAAACGCATGCAGGGATCGGTGAACTCCTGCTGCATCTCGAACTGTTTCAACTCGTCGCGAGAGAACACCACTACCCGCGCCGGGCGATAGCGCGCCAGCAAGGTCCGGATGAACATTCGGCCAAACGACCCCGTGCCGCCGCTGATCAACACTGACTTATTATCGAACATCGTGTCCCGCCTCCAATCAATCGGCCGTTCCACCCCGATCCGGCCAGTCTCAGGCCAGCAAACTGCGCAGAGCGGCGGTAACCGCCTCCACCCCGGCGGCGCCGGTAGCCGGATCAAACTCGACCGTGGCCGCGCCGCCCTTGCCGGCCGCCCAGTTGCTCACCAGACACAGGTGGGCGTACGGCAGCTCAAGCTCGCGGGCCAGCGCCGCCTCGGGCATGCCGGTCATGCCCACGATATCGGCCCCATCCCGCTCCAGCTTCAATATTTCGGCGGCGGTTTCCAGCCGCGGGCCCTGGGTGCAGGCGTAAACGCCGCCCGGCACGCAGCGATGGCCGGCCGCGCCGATGGCGCGGATCAGGCGCTCGCGCAGCGCGACGTCGTAGGGGGAAGAGAATTCGGCGTGCACCACCGGCCGCTCCGGGCCTTCGAAATAGGTGTGCTTGCGGCCCCAGCTGTAATCGATGATGTTGTCCGGCACCACCAGGCGGCCGGGCGGCATGTCCGGACGGATGCCGCCCACCGTGCCGATGGCGATCACGCCCTTGACGCCCTGATTGTGCAGCGCCCAGATATTGGCGCGGTAGTTGATTTCATGCGGAGCCAGCGAGTGGCCGTAACCGTGGCGGGCCATGAACACGACGTTCTGCTCGCCCAGACGGCCGAAGGTGAGCGCGCAGGAGGGGTCGCCGTACGGCGTGCGAACAACCTGGCGATGGGTGACTTGCAGTTCCGACAGCTGGGCCAGGCCGCTGCCGCCAATGATGGCCAACATGATAGATCCCCTGTTATTTCCGGACAGAGAACTGCCCGGCGCTTGTTATCCGGCGACCGCGATGCGAAATGACGGCCTATCGGCCACGGCATTATTACCACAACCATGGCATGTCGATTATGTCTGAAGCCATAGCCATCGGCAATTGCCGGGCGGGATCGCGGCGCATGATCGCCATCAAACAATAACAATTCGCATTTGTATTCTCATTAATATCAATACATAATATCGGCCTGCTTCCCATGTCATGCCATACCAAACGCCGCCTCCGCGCGGCGGGCGAGGCCGCTCCCGGCTTTCGCATCCCTTCGCAGGAGAGACCATGTTCCAGAGCCGCACCCAATTGACCGTTCCCAACGCCGACAAGGTCATGTACAAGCTGTGCAAGCACTTCGCGCTGAAAGTGCCGGCCACGTTCGACAGCGAAACGGCGCTGATCCACTTCGACGACGGCGATTTCCGCGTCCAGCGCCAGGACGACCTGCTGACCCTGCGCTGCGAGGCCGCCAGCGCTGACCAGCTCGCCTTCATCCAGTCCATCGTCGACGACCACCTGGGACTGATGGCCAAGCATCCCGATCTGCGCGTGGAATGGACCGTCTCGCAGGAGGCGAACGCATGATCCGCCGCGCCGCCGCCGCGCTCGCCATCGCCTGCCTGAGCCTGGCCGCCCAGGCCGCCACCGTCACCGACATCGCCGGCCGCACCGTCAAGGTGCCCGATCAGGTCAACCGCATCCTGCTGGGCGAAGGCCGCCTGTTCTATTCGCTGGCGCTGCTGGAAGGCAAGAAGCCCTTCGCCCGCCTCGCCGGCTGGCAGGGCGACTTCCGCCAGCTCGATCCGCAAAGCTACGCGCTCTATCGCGAGCGCTTCCCGGAAATCGACAAGGTGCCGCTGATCGGCAAGAGCAGCGAAGCTTCTGTCAGCGCCGAGAAGATCCTGACGCTCAAGCCGGACGTCGCCATCTTCAGCATCACCGGCCACGGCCCCAGCCTGAACAGCCCCATCGTCAAGCAGCTGCAAGCGGCCAAGGTGCCGGTGGTATTCGTCGATTTCCGCGTCAAACCGCTGGAAAACAGCGTGCCCAGCATGCGCATCATGGGCAAGGCGCTGCATCGCGAAGCCGAAGCCGAGCGCTTCGTGCGCTTCTACCAAAGCCGTATGGACGCGGTGCGCAAGGTGGCCGCCGCGATTCCGGCCAAGGACAAGCCGACCGTGTTCCTGGACCTGCGCGCCGGCATGTTCACCGCGCCCACCACCGCAGGCAAGGGCAATCTGGGCGAGCTGATCGACGCCGCCGGCGGCCGCAACATCGCCGACCAGATGCTGAAAGATTCGGTGGGCGAGGCCAATATGGAGCACGTGCTGGCGATGAAGCCCGACGTCTACATCGGCACCGGCACCGGCGCGGCCAACGCGCAGAGCGGCATCAAGTTCGGCGCGGAAATCACGCCGCAGATGGCGCGCGACTCGCTGAAGGCCGCCGCGCAGCGGATGCCGGTGGGCGCGCTGCAGGCGGTGCGCGACGGCCGCACCTTCGGCGCCTGGCACCACTTCTACAACACGCCTTACCACATCGTGCTGCTGGAGGCCTTCGCCCGCGAGCTGCAACCCAAGCGCTTCGCCAAGCTGGATCCGGAGGCCAGCTGGCAAAAGCTGCACGCCGAGTTCCTGGCCATCCCGGCCAAGGGCACCTACTGGGTCAAGGGCCAACCATGAGCGAAGCCTGCATCGCGGGGCTGAACGCGCAAGCGGTCAGCCTGGACTACCGGCGCGCCTTCCGCCGCCGCCTGCTGCAGCTGGCGGCGCTGCTGGCGCTGATCGCCGCCGGCCTGGCGCTGGACGTCACCAGCGGCGCGTCGGGCATGCCGCTCGCCGAACTGTGGCGCACGCTGTTCGACAGCGCCGCCGCCGATCCGGCCACCCGCGTCATCGTCTGGGACATCCGCCTGCCCTACGCGCTGATGGCGGTGGCCGCCGGCCTGGCGCTGGGTCTGGCCGGGGCGGAGATGCAGACCGTGCTCAACAACCCGCTGGCCGATCCGTTCACGCTGGGCCTGCAGCCGGCGGCGGCCTTCGGCGCGGCGCTGGCCATCCTGCTGGACGTCAGCGTGCCGGGCGTGCCGCCCGAGTGGGTGCTGTCCTTCAACGCCTTCGTCTTCGCGCTCGGCTCCGCCTTGCTGCTGGACCTGGTGGCGCGCGTCAGCCGCATGCCCACCAGCGGCGTGGTGCTGTTCGGCATCGCGCTCTATTTCAGTTTCAACGCGCTGGTGGCGCTGCTGCAGTACGTCTCCAGCGCCGAAGCGCTGCAAGACCTGGTGTTCTGGCTGATGGGCAGCCTGACCCGCGCCAGCTGGCCCAAGCTCGCGCTGCTGTTCGCCGCCTTCGCGCTGGTGCTGCCCTGGGCGCTGGCCAACGCCTGGCGGCTGACCGCGCTGCGTCTGGGCGAGGACCGCGCCGCCAGTTTCGGCATCGACGTCAAGCGGCTGCGCCTCGCCTCGCTGCTGCGCGCCAGCCTGCTCACTTCGCTGGCGGTGGCCTTTGTCGGCACCATCGGCTTCATCGGCCTGATCGCCCCGCACATCGCCCGCAAGCTGGTGGGAGAAGATCACCGCTTCTACCTGCCGATGAGCGCGCTGGTGGGCGCGGCCATCCTCACCTTCACCTCCAGCGTCAGTAAGAACCTGCTGCCGGGCATCATCGTGCCGGTGGGCATCGTCACCGCGCTGGTGGGCATTCCCTTCTTCATCGCCATCGTGCTGCGCAACGGAGGCCGGACATGAGCGCGCAGCTGGACATCCGGCAGCTGGCGGTCAGCTACGGCAAGCGCCAGGTCATCCGCGCGCTGGACGTGTCTGCGCTGCATGCCGGCGAAGTCGCCGCCTTGCTCGGCCCCAACGGCAGCGGCAAATCCACGCTGCTGCGGGCGCTGGCCGGCTTGCAGCCCTGCCGCGGCGAAGTCCTGCTCGGCGGCCGGCCGATGTCGCCGCGCCGCGGCGAAGTGGCCTACCTGCCGCAGACGCTGCCGCCGGCGGTGCATCTGACCGTTTTCGAATCGCTGATGGTGGCCGGCCAGGCCACCGCTTCCGGCCTCGCGCGCCGCCACGGCGACGAGCAGGTGTTCCGCCTGCTGCAGACGCTGGGCATCGAACAGCTGGCGCTGCGGCACCTGGACCAGCTCTCCGGCGGCCAACGCCAGCTGGTGGGCATCGCCCAGGCCTTGATTCGCGAACCGTCGCTGCTGCTGCTGGACGAGCCGCTCTCCGCGCTGGATCTCAACTACCAGTTCCACGTCATGGACCTGCTGCGCCGCGAGACGCGGCAGCGGCAGATGGTGACCGTCATCGTGCTGCACGATCTGAACGCCGCGCTGCGCCATTGCGACCGCGCGCTGATGCTGAAGGACGGCGAGCTCCTGGCCAACGGCCGGCCCGCGGAAGTGATAGACGACGCCAGCCTGAGCGCGGTGTACGGCGTGCGCGGCCGGGTGGAGCGTTGTTCGCAGGGCGTGGCCCACGTGCTGGTGGACGGCCTGCATGCCTGACCCCGATGGCCGCAGCCAGCGCATCGTCCTGACCCGCGATCTGTCCTGGCAGCCGCAGCTGGCCGCGCTCGTCGCGCTGATGCTGGCGAGCCGGCTGCCGACGCCCTGGCTGGCGCCGGGCTGCGTCCTGCTGTTTGGCCTGTGGGCCTTGTCGCTGTGGCGCGCGCGCAAGCCGCGCGCGACGGCCGTGGCCTGGGTGATCAACGGCCGCCTGGTAGTGGCGGGCCCCGGCCGCGGCCTGCGCAGCTGCCCGCTCGATCAGGTGCGCTCGGCCAGGTTGTGGTATCGGGACAGCCCGGCGGCGGTAGGCGTGGCCTTCGAGCTGGACGATCAGTTCTGGATCAGCGAAACCCCGGGCTGCACGCCCGCCTGGCTGGAGTGGCTGCGGCACCCTCTGCGGCCGGAGTGCGATCAGGCCTTGCGGCGGCAACTGGCCGACTTCTGCCGCGCGCACGGCATCGCCCTCGTCGCCTCGCCTCAGACGCAGCAGGCCAGCGCCGCGGCGTAACCCGGCGCCGCGTCCAGCCGCCAGGCGCGGCACGGCCGCCACCAGGCAAGCTCCCGCGCGATCAGCCGCCACTCCGCGCCCTCGCCCGGCAGGGCGCTGAAGGCCTGCAATCCTTCGCCTATCCCCGCGCCCCAGGCCTTGAGCACCGCTTCCTTGACGCTCCACTGCCGGTAAAAAGCCGCCAGATCGCCGCCCTGGCCGCACGCCGCGCGCTCATTCTCGCAGAACGCCAGCTCGCACAGGGCGGGCAAGTCGGCGGCCGGACGCATCTCCTCGACATCCACCCCGAGCGGCCCGCGGCGGCTGAACGCCAGCAAGGCGTAGCGGCCGGAGTGCGAAACGTTGAAATGCCAGGGCGAGTCGGCGAGGAAGGGCTTGCCGCTTTCTCCGGTTTCAAACGCCAGCGCCCGCGGCGGGCAGGCTTCAAGCCCGGCCAGCAGCAACCGCAAGGCGGCGCGCGTCCGCGCGAACTGCCGTCGGCTGCGCGCCTGGCGGTAACGCTCGCCGCGCGCGATCTCGTCGCCGCTCAGATACGCCCAGCCCGCCTCCTCCGGCAGGGAGGGATGCTCGATATCCAGACGCCACCAGGCGACGTCCTCCGCGCCCGGCGGCGACTCGCCGCGCCGCAAGGCTTCGCGCCAATATTCCTTCTCGTTCATTCCCGCCACCGCGTCTCTGTCGGAAAAACCGCAACAGGCGATTTATACCAGAGACCGCTTGCCGATAAAAATGATAATAGTTATCATTTGCAAATGAACAATAAAACTGCCCACCCGATCCCCCCTGCGCCGCCCTTGCTCAATAGCCAGCAGCTGTTCCGTCAGGGACGGGAGGTGCGGATAGAGCATCAGGGCGAGATCTACCGTTTGCAGCTGACCCGCAACGGCAAGCTCATCCTGATCAAATAACAATCGCAAACCACAACAACCGCAAGCCAGCATCGAAGCAGCCAGCCAGCGGAAACCAAGCAACAACGGAGTTTCCATGGTTCTGTTCCGCGTCACCCCCCTGATGTTGAGCCTGGCTGCCGCCTGGCCCGCATTCGCAGAAGAAGCCGCCACGATGGAAACGGTGCAAGTCACCGCCCACCGCAGCAGCAAGCCGCTGGCCGAGACCGCGCCCAACGCCAGCGTGATCTCGCGCCACAAGCTGGACGACCAGCTCAGCCGCGACATCGCTGACGCCGTCAAGTACGAGCCCGGCGTCGAAGTCGCCAGCGATCCGGCGCGCCGCGGCAACGCCGGCTACACCATCCGCGGCATCGACGGCAACCGCATCCTGATGCTGGTGGACGGCATCCGCCTGCCCGAATCCTACTCCGGCGGCGGCAACGGCAACGGCGCCATCTCCGGTCGCGACTACATCGAGCTGGAAACCCTGCGCGCCATCGACATCGTCAAGGGCCCCTCTTCCAGCCTGTACGGCTCGGACGCCATCGGCGGCGTAGTCGGCTACCGCACCAAGACCGTGGACGACTTCGTGCCGGAGGAGCAGGGCGCGGGCGGCAGCGTCAAGGGCTTCGCCGGCAACGCCGACAACAGCTGGGGCGGCACGGTCAGCGCCGCCGCCAAAGGCGAACGGGCCGACGCGATGGTGATCTACACCCACCGCAACGGCCATGAAACCGACAACCAGGGCAACAACGACAGCAGCGGCGCGACGCGCACCGCCCCCAACCCGCAAAGCTGGCATAGCGACAACGTGCTGGCCAAGTTCGGCTTTCACCCCGACGCCCGGCAACGGCTGGAGCTGACGCTGGAGAGCTACCGCCGCGACACCGACAGCAATCTGCTCAACTCGCTGTATCCCGGCTCCATCGACCGACGCAGCGGCCGCGCCAAGCCGGCCCTGCAAGCCAACCAGGCCCAGGACAGCACCCGGCGCGACCGCGTCACGCTGGGCTGGCAAGGCAAGCAGCTGGGCGCGTTCGACAGCCTCAGCCTGCGCGTTTACCAGCAAAACCTGCGCAACCAGGACAACAGCAGCGAGTTCTACGGCGACGGCAGCCGCATCCAGTCGGATTACAGCTTCAAGCAGGACAGCGCCGGCCTGCTGCTGGACGCCGAACAGCGTTTCCAGGCGCTGGGCGCGGAACACCAGCTGCTGTGGGGCAGCGACATCAGCCGCACCGAAACCAGCCGGCCGCGGGTGAAGACGCAGTACGGCGCCAACGGCGGCGCCAGCAATGTGGTGGGCGGCGAAACCTTCCCCAACAAGACCTTCCCCGACAGCACGTCCAAGCGCATCGGCCTGTTCGTGCAGGATGAAATGAAGTTCGCCAACGGCGTTACCGCATCGCCCTCGCTGCGCTGGGATCAATACCGGATGGACACCCAGCCGGATCAGGCTTACGCCAACGCCAACCCCGTCGGCCAGCCGCCCAGCTTCAAGGACAGCGCCTTCTCGCCCAAGCTGGGGCTGAGCCTGCCCTTCGCCGGCCATTACACCGGCTTTGTCCAGTTCAACTCGGGCTTTCGCGCGCCGCCGTTCGACGACGCCAACATGGCCTTCGCCAACCGCGGCCACGGCTATCAGATCATCGCCAACCCGGATCTGAAGTCGGAAACCAGCCGCGGCGTCGAGCTGGGCCTGAAGGGCCAGTGGGACGACTTCGACTTCGGCGTCACCGTCTACCAGAATCGCTACCGCGACTTCATCGAGCAAGTTTCGCTGGGCATGCGACAAGGCTTGCTCACCTATCAGTACCAGAACATCGGCCGCGTCGACATCAAGGGCGCGGAAGCGCGCGCGGCGTGGCGCTTCGCCCCGGGCTGGCGCGCCATGGCCGCCGTCGCCTACGCCGACGGCCGCAACCTGCAAGACGACAGCAAGGTGGCGTCGGTCGCGCCGCTCACCGGCGTGCTGGGGCTGCGTTACGACCAGGCCGCGTTCGGCGGCGAAGCCACCCTGCACGCGGCGCAAGGCAACCGCAACGTCAACCCCATCGCCTCGATGCGTCCGGGCGCGCCCGGCAGCCCGGCCTTCGCCGCGCCTGGCTACGCCACCCTCGACCTGACCGCCTACTGGAAACCGGTCAAGAACACCGTGGTCCGCGCCGGCGTATTCAATCTGTTCGACCGCAAGTACTGGAAAGCCGCCGACGTGCGCGGCATGACCGCCAGCGACCCGGCGCTGGACCGTTACACCCAGCCTGGCCGCAACGTCAGCGCCAGCGTCGAATACACCTTCTGATTTTCATCACCGGACGGGCCCGCGCCCGTCCGTCCCTGCCTTTGGAGAACGCACATGCCACATACCAGCCAGCTGTGGGACAGCTACCAGACCCTGAAAGCCAGCCAACCCCAACTACGCATCCGCGACGCCGCCGACAAGCTGGGCGTCAGCGAATGCCAACTGGTGGCCGCCGACCCGGCCGCCGTGCCGCTGCGCGCCGAGTGGGAGCCGCTGCTGTCCGCCGTCGCTCCGCTCGGCCGCGTGATGGCGCTGACCCGCAACCACGCCTGCGTGCACGAAACCCGCGGCGACTACCGCAACGTCAGCTTTGAAGGCAAGGTCGGCCTGGCCATCAACCCGGTGATCGACCTGCGCATCTTCCTGTTCAGCTGGCGCTACGGCTTCGCGGTGAGCGCCGACACCCCGCGCGGCACCCAGCGCAGCCTGCAGTTCTTCGACCGTTACGGCGAGGCGGTGCACAAGATCTACCTGACCGACGACAGCGACGTCGCCGCCTACCAGGCCCTGGTGGCGCGCTTCGCCGCCAGCGCTGGCGAGATCGAACTGGACGAGCCGGTCGCCGCCAACAGCGAGCAGCCGGACAGCGCCATCGACAAGGACGCCTTCCAGGCCGAATGGCGCAGCCTCAACGACGTGCACGCCTTCCACCCCTTCCTGCGCCGCTGGGGCGTGTCGCGCCGCCAGGGCTTCCGCCTGGCGCCGGAAGGGCAAGCCTGGCGCGTGCAGACCGACGCGGTGGAACAGCTGCTGCGCCGCGCGGCCAACACCGGCACGCCCATCATGGTATTCGCCGGCAACCGCGGCGTGATCCAGATCCACACCGGCGCCATCCAGCGGGTGCAGATCGTCGGCGACTGGCTGAACGTGCTGGACCCGGATTTCAACCTGCACCTGCGCACTGACCTGATCGCCGAGGCCTGGGTGACGCGCAAGCCCGGCGATACCGGCGTGGTGACCTCGCTGGAGCTGTTCGACGAGGCCGGCGAATCGCTGGTCACCTTCTTCGGCGAGCGCAAACCCGGCCAGGCCGAGCGCGTCGAATGGGTGAAGCTGCTGGGCGAGCTGCCGGTGCTGGAGCAGGAAAATGCCGCGTAAAACCCTCGCGCTGCTGGCGCTGCTGCTCGCCCTCCCCGCCGCCGCCGCCGAGCGGCTGGTGGTGGTGACGCCGGACATTTCCGAAATCGTGGTCGCGCTCGGCGCCGGCGCCGAGGTGGTGGGCCGCGACCGCTCCAGCAAGGAGCCGGCGCTGGCCCACGCCAAGGAAGTGGGCTTCTCCCGCTCGCTGAACGCCGAAACCATCGCCCGGCTGAAACCGACGCTGGTGCTGGGCAGCGCCGCCGCCCAGCCGCCGACGCTATGGCCCCAGCTCAAGCAGCTGCAAGTGCGGGCGGAAGAAGTCTCCAGCCGCGAAGACGGCCGCGACTTCGCCGCCGCCATCCGCAAGGTCGGCCAGCTGCTGGGCCGCCAGCCGCAGGCCGACCGGCTGGCCAGCCAGTGGCAGGCCGGCATGCAGGCGCGTCCGGCCCGCCAGGTCCGCTACCTGGTCAGCTACGACGGGATGCTGGTCGCCGGGCGCGACACCGCCGCCGACACGCTGATCCGCGCCGCCGGCGGCGTCAACGCCGCGGCCGGCCTCTCCGGCATGAAAACGCTCAGCCGCGACGCCTGGCAGGCGCTGAAACCGGACGTGATCATCCTCGGCAGCCACACCGGCGCGGTTTACGGCGGCGTCAAGGCCTTCGCCGCCCGCCCGGAAATCGCCGCCACGCCGGCCGGCAAGCAAGGCCGGATCTACACCCTGCCGCCCAAGGAAGGCATGCTGATCGGCCTGGGCAGCCCGGCCGTCGTCGACCAGATGGTGAAGATGTGAGCCGGATCGCCCCCCCCTCCCGCCAACGCTGGCTGACGGCGGCGCTGCTGGCTGCCAGCGCGCTGCTGCCGCTGATCGCGCTGGCAGCCAACGGCGACCACTGGGCCTGGCCGGACCTGGCCGACCCTCTGCTCGCCGGCCTGCGCCTGCCGCGCATCGCCGCCGCGCTGGCGGTGGGCGCGGCGCTCGCCGCCAGCGGCGCGGCCTTGCAGGCGCTGTTCCGCAACCCGCTGGCCGACCCCGGCCTGATCGGCACCTCCGGCGGGGCGGCCCTGGCCGTGGTGGCCGTGCTGGCGCTGGGCCTGTCCGGCCTCACCCTGCCGCTGGCCGCCTTCGCCGGCGGCCTGGCCGCCACCTGGCTGATCCTGGCGCTGGCGCGGCTGGTGCGCGGCGGCCTGGCCGGCCTGCTGCTGATGGGGCTGGTGGTCGGCGCGTTTTGCGGCGCGATCAGCAGCCTGCTGCTGTTCCTGTCCGACGACCTGACGCTGCGCTCCGCCAGCAGCTGGCTGGCCGGCAACCTCGCCGCCGCGCTGCCGGAGAGGCTGCTGCCCTGCCTGATCGCCATCGCCGCCGGCCTGGCCTTGCTGCTGGCGCTGGGCCGGCAACTGGATTGCCTGCTGCTGGGCGAGGAAGCGGCCCGGGCGCTGGGCGTCGACGTGCGCCGCGCGCGGCGTCTCACCGCGGTCGGCGCGGCGCTGGCCACCGGCGGCGCGGTGGCGCTGTCCGGCATCATCGGCTTCGTCGGCATGATGATCCCCAACGCCCTGGCGCTGCTGATAGGCGGCGAGCGCCGCCGCCTGATCGGTCTGTCGGCCTGGGTGGGCGCGCTGTTCCTCTTGGCGGTGGACACGCTGGCGCGCAACATCGCCTGGCCGATAGACCTGCCGGTGGGGCTGATGGCCGCCTTCGCCGGACCGCCGTTCTTCGTCTGGATCTTCCGTCGTCAACAGAGGAGCTTGAGCCATGTCTGAACCCTGCAAACTCAGCGCGCGGCAACTGGGCTACGCCATCGGCGAACGGACCCTGCTGCGCGACATCCAGCTGGACCTGCCCGCCGGGCGCGTCAGCGCCTTGCTCGGCCCCAACGGCGCCGGCAAGACCACGCTGCTGCGCCTGCTGGCCGGGCTGCTCGCGCCGGCCAGCGGCGCGGTGCGGCTGGACGGCCAATGCGTCAGCCGCATGGACGCCGCGCAACGCGCGCGCCGCATCGCCTGGGTGCCGCAACACCTGCCCTCCGGCATCCCGCTGTCGGTGCGCGAATTCGTGGCCTTGGGCCGGGTGCCCTACCAGGGCGCCTTCACCCGCAGCAACGAGCTGGACCGCGCCGCCATCGCTGAAGCGCTGGCGACGACGGAACTGGCCGATCATGCCGACGTCAGGCTGGACAGCCTGTCCGGCGGCGAGCGGCAGCGGGCGGCCATCGCCCGCGCGCTGGCGCAGCAAGCGCCGGTATTGCTGCTGGACGAGCCGACCAATCACCTCGACCTGCGCCATCAGCACCGCCTGCAACAACTGCTGCGCGCGCTGGCGGCCAAGGGCAAGACCGTGGTGCAGGTGCTGCACGACCTGACGCTGGCCGCCAATTACGCCGACCAGGTGGCGCTGCTGGACGGCGGCGCGCTGATCGCCGCCGGCGCGCCGGAACAGGTGCTGACCCCGGAGCGTTTGCTGGCGGTTTACCGCTGGCCGGTGGCCTTGCAGCGCGGCGGCGACGGCTGGCAACTGCACAGCCCGCGCCAGTTGAGCGAAGCCGGCTTGCGCTTGTCCGCCTGAGCCGGGGCCGGGCCGGCTCGCTGCCGCGCTGGCATATCCGGCGAATTGCGACTAGACAGGATGCAGACGTCAAGGAGGCATCCCGTGCGCAAGTCCCCATCCGATTATTGGCTGCTGATCGTTCCGCTGGCGCTGGCCCTCGCGCTGGCGGCCGTCAGCGCCGTGAGCCTGCCCAACCTGCCGGCCAGCACCTTCCAATTGTTGCTGTTGCTGGCCGGACTGGCGCTGGCGCTGATGTGGCAACAACGCAGTCTGCGGCTGAGCAACCAGCGCTTGCGCGAGCACGAGGCTTACCTCGCCAGCATCATCGACAACGCCGCCGAGGCCTTCATCACCATCGACGCCGCCGGCCGCATCGACTTGTTCAACCGCGCGGCCGAGCGGATGTTCGGCTACCACGCCGCGGAAATCCATGGCCAGCCGCTGGTCCGGCTGATGCCTGAACCGTATCGCAGCCAGCACGACGACCATATCCGGCGCTATTTGGAGCGCAAGAACGACCGGGCCGACGGCTTCGAGGTCAACGGCCACGGGCAACGCAAGAACGGCGAAGTCTTTCCCCTGCACCTGTCCACCAGCGAATTCTGCAGCCATCCGCAACGCCAGTTCGTCGGCATCATCAGCGACAAGAGCGAGGCGCTGCGGCTGGAGCTGGCGGTGCGCGGCAGCGAGCAACGCCACCGCGCCGTGGTCAACGCGCTGACCGAAGGCGTGCTGGTCCACGACGCCCAAGGGCGGATACTGGCGTCCAACCCGGCGGCGGCATCGATACTCGGCCTGAGCGCGGAAGCGCTGGCCGGCCGCGGCATCGCCGGCCTGTGGCGCGAGTGCGTCGACGAAACCGGCGCGCCCTGCGACGCGCCGCGGCTGGCCGAGGGCGAAATCGAGCGCAGCCAGTTCCTGGGCGTCGCCCACGCCGATGGCCGCCGGCTCTGGCTGCACCTGCGCCTGCACGCCCCGCTGCAGGATCAGGCGGAAGACGGCGGCGCCATCGTCATCTTCAAAGACATCACCGGCGAACGCCAGGCCAACGAGCAGATCCACCTGCTGCTGCGCGGCATCGAGTCGATGTCCACCGGTTTTCTGATCGCCGACGCGCGCGACCCGGCGCGGCCCACCGTTTTCGTCAACGACGGCTACGCCCGGATGACGGGCTGCGACAAACAGGAGATGCTGGGCCGGGACTTTCACGCCTGGCTGGGCGACGACCAGGACCCGAGCAACCGCCAGCAACTGGAAGGCGCCATCGCCTACGCCCACCCCACCTCGGTGCTGCTGCGCAACCACCGGCGCGGCGGCGACCCGTTCTGGAACCACATGTCGGTCACGCCGATCTACGACGCCCACGGCCAGCTCACGCATTTCGTCGGCGAACAGCACGACATCAGCGCCCAGGTGGAGGCTGCCGAGGCCATCCGGCTGAACGAGCAGCGCTGGCGCGAAGCGCTGGAATCCACCGGCATGGGCGTGTTCGAATACGACGTCAAGCACGGAGAAATCTATTTCTCGCCCGGCTGGCTGCTGCAACTGGGCTACGAACCGGACGCCATCAACGGCCCAAGCGGCGTCTGGAACGCCATGATCCATCCCGACGACGTTTCCTTGCGCAACGAAGGGCTGCGCACCTTGCTGGCCGGCAAATCCCGCTCCGTCGAAAGCCGCTTCCGCGTGCGCTGCGCGAACGGCGATTACTGCTGGGTGCTGTCCAAGGGCGCGGTGATCGATACCGACGCCGAGGGGCAGCCGCAGATGGTCAGGGGCACCATGGTGGACATCACCGCGCAGAAAGAAGCCGAAGCTTTCCTGGTGGATCAGCAAACCAAGCTGACCTTGCTGGTGGCGGAGAGGACGATAGAACTGGAACAGGCGCTGGCCGAGGCCCGCTCCGCCGGGCAGATGAAGGACGAATTCATCGCCAACATGAGCCACGAAATCCGCACCCCGATGAACGCGATCATCGGCTTCGCCGAGCTGGCGCTGCACACCGGCCTCACCCGTCAGCAGGATGGCTATTTGCGCAACGTCCGCGACGCCGCCAAATCGCTGCTGGGCATCATCAACGACCTGCTCGACTTCTCCAAGTACCGCTCGGGACGCTTCACGCTGGACGCCCACAGCTTCCGCCTCGACGCCCTGTGCCGCCAGACGCTGGCGCTGGTGGAGCCGCTGGCCGACCAGAAACAGCTGGAACTGAGCGCTGATTGGCCCGACGCCTTCAGGCGCAGCTGCCAGGGCGACGCGCTGCGCCTGCGCCAGATCCTGACCAATCTGCTCTCCAACGCCATCAAGTTCACCGAGCGCGGCCAGGTAGCGCTGACCGGACGGGTGCTGGCCGAAGACGCCGCCGGCATGGAGTGCGAATTCGCGGTCAGCGACAGCGGCATCGGCATGGATCAGGCCACCCAGGCCAACCTGTTCACCCAATTCATGCAAGCCGACGCCAGCACCACCCGCCGCTTCGGCGGCACCGGCCTCGGCCTCGCCATCTGCAAGCAGCTGGTGGACGCCATGGGCGGCGACATCATCGTGGAGAGCGCGCCGGGCGAAGGCGCCACTTTCCGCGTTCGCTTGCGGCTGCCCTTCGCCAGCGACGCCAGCCCGGCCCGGATCGAAACTCCCGACGAAAACCAACCCGCCGCGTTGAGCGGCAAGCGCATCCTGCTGGTGGAAGACAACGCCTTCAACCGCGAATTCGCCAGCGAATTGCTGCGCGACAGCGGCGCGCGGCTGGACGAGGCGCTGAACGGCCAAGAAGCGGTGGACGCGGTCGCCCGCCAGACATATGACCTGGTATTGATGGACATGCAGATGCCGGTGATGGGCGGCCTGGAAGCGACCCGCCTGATCCGCGCCCTGCCCGGCCGCGAGGGGCTGCCCATCATCGCCATGACCGCCAGCGCCCGCCCCGAGGATCAGAAACAGGCGCAAGCGGCCGGCGTGAACGATTACCTGAGCAAGCCCATCGACATCGGCACCTTCTGGCAAACGCTGGCGCGCTGGAGCCCGGCCCCGGCGCCGGATCCGGCCCCCGCCGCGCAGACGACGCCGCCCGCGCCCGAAGACGACGGATTTCTCGCGCGCCTGCCGCAGTTCGACACCGAAGGCGCGCTGGCGCGCGCGCGCGGCAATCCGGCGCGCTACCGGCGCATGCTGGACAGCTTCGCCCGGCACTGGCGCGGCGAGGCCGCCCGCCTGCGCCAGCACGCCGACGCGCAAGCCTGGCCGGAGCTGCGGCGCGACGCGCACACCCTGAAGGGCAGCGCCGCCACCATCGGCGCCGAACCCTTGGCAGCGGCGGCCAGCGCGCTGGAGCAAGCTTGCCGCGAGGCGGCAAGCCCGGCTTTGCAGCCCTTGCTCGCCGCGCTGCAAAGCCGGCTCGACGACACGCTTGGCCAGATCGAACGCGCGCTGGCCGAGGGCAACGAAAATGCCTATGACATCGCACATCCGGTAGGCAATACTGAAAGTCATCCATAACGGGGGGAAGCGCCATGGAACGCGCGCAATTTCTGATCTGGGCGATAGACGACGATCCGCTGCAACGCATGTTCATCGCCGACGAGTTGGGCGACGACTGGCCCTTGCGGCTGTTTGAATCCGGCGACGCGGTGCTGGCCGCGCTGGAAGACGACCCGCCGCTGCCGGGGCTGGTCTTGTGCGACGTGCTGATGCCGGGCGTGGACGGCTTCTCGGTATGCCGCAAGCTGCGCGAGCGCGATCCGCGGATGCAGATTTTCTTCCTGTCGGCCAATACCGACAATGAAACCAAGCTGGCCGGCTTCGATGCCGGCTGCGACGACTTCCTGGGCAAGCCGATAGACGGCGAGCAACTGCGCTACAAGGCGCAGCTGGCCGAGCGCGCCCGCCAGCACCATCATGAATTGAACGCCGAAATAGCCAATGTGCGCACCGTGGCCTTCGAGGCGATGATCACCGCCGGCGAGCTGGGCACGGTGCTGGAATTCATGCGCAGCAGCCAGGAATGCGACGAGGAGCGGGAGCTCGCGTGCCGGCTGCTGGCGGTGATAGAAGGCGGTTACGGCCTGAACGGCAGCGTGCGGCTGCGGCTGCCCGGCCAGCCCGCCAAGGACATCGACGCCGGCGGCCGACCCTGCACGCCGCTGGGCAGCGCCATCCTCGACAATATGGAAAGCATGGAGCGGATTTTCTCGTTCAAGAACCGGATGTGCGTCAACTATCCGCAAATCACCCTGCTGCTGCACAACATGCCGGTCAACGAGGCCGATCGCTACGGGCGGCTGCGCGACCACCTGGCCATCATCGTCGACGCCGCCG
Source organism: Xenophilus sp. AP218F (assembly GCA_002213445.1). Lineage (GTDB taxonomy): Bacteria > Pseudomonadota > Gammaproteobacteria > Burkholderiales > Chromobacteriaceae > Chromobacterium. The sequence continues at coordinate 97,886 of NJIE01000026.1, forward strand.
AGCGCCGGCTGCAAAACATCCACAACGCGCGCCGCTTGCTGGATCAGGGCCAGGCGATGGCGACCACCATGCGCGAGCTGGACGGCGCGCTGCAAAAGCAGGAGTCGGACCAGCATCGCTTCACGCTGGAAATCACAGAACGCATGATGCAGTTCGGGCTGGAAGTGCAGAATCTGGCCATCGGCTTCGGACTGACCGACGAGCAGGAGTTCAGCCTCAGCCGCACGGTGGAAAACTTCGCCGCCGCCATTCGCCGGCTTGGCGAAGAACAGGGCGAAAACAACCGCCAGCTGGCCGCCACCATCCTGCGCCTGCGCGATCTGCTGCGGCAAAGCTCGCGCTGAGCCGGCGCAAAAAAAAGCGCCGCGTCCCCGGCTGGGGACGCGGCGCCGCCTTGTCGGCGCGCGCTTACTTCAGCGCGTAGATCGCCGGCAGGTTGCGCCAGGCGCCGCGCACGTCCATGCCGTAGCCGAACACGTAGCGATCCGGCACGTCCAGACCGACGAAATCGGCGGCGATCGGCTTTTCCTTGGCGATCAGCTTGTTGGCGAACACCCCGCTGTAGCAGGCGGTCGCGCCCATCGCCATCACCTTGTCGCGGATCGCGGCCATGGTGTGGCCCTCGTCCAGGATGTCGTCCAGCACCAGCACCACGCGGTCGCGCACATCTTCCTTGGGCGCCTGCTTCCACACCAGCTCGCCGCCGTGGGTCTTGTCGCCGTAGCGGGAAACGTGCACGTAGTCGAAGTCCAGCGGGAAAGCCAGACGCGGCAAGAGCTGGCCGGTGAACACCACCGCGCCGCCCATTACGGACAGCACCAGCGGGTAGGATTCGCCCAGCTGTTCGGTGATTTCCTGCGCCATGCGGTCCACCGCAGCGCTGACTTCCTCGGCAGTGAACAGCACGTCGGCGCTGTTGATAATGCCGCGAGCTTCGGCAACATTAGGCATGATGACTCCTTGACTAAAAACATGCGCGCCACCGGGAGCGGTGGCGCAATGGGAAAAATCAGTCGATTTTCAGGTTCTTCAGATAGGCGGAAAACTCGGCCGCCACTTCATGATGCTTGAGGCCGTAATTGACCGTGGCCTTGAGGTAGCCGAGCTTGGAGCCGCAATCGTAGCGGGTGCCTTCGAACGGCAGAGCCAGCACCGCCTCGTCCTTCAACAAGGCGGCGATGCCGTCGGTCAGCTGGATCTCGCCGCCCGCGCCGGCGGTCGTATTGACCAGCTTGTCGAAAATGCGCGGGGTCAGGATGTAACGCCCCACCACCGCCAAGTTGGACGGCGCGTCTTCCGGACGCGGCTTCTCGACGATGTGCTCGACGCGCTGATGGCCGCGCGCGTCGGCGTTGACCTCAACGATGCCGTAGGAGCCGGTCTCGGACGGGGCGACCGTCTCCACCCCCAGCACCGAAGCGTGGGTTTCGTCGAACAGCCGCACCATCTGTTCCATCGCGCCGGGCGCGCCTTCCACCAGGTCGTCGGCCAGGATCACGGCGAAGGGCTCGTCGCCCACCACCGGACGCGCGCACAGCACGGCGTGGCCCAGGCCCAGCGCCTCGGTCTGGCGGATGTAGATGCAGGATACGCTGGGCGGAATGATGTTCTGCACCAGGTCCAGCAGCTTGTTCTTGTTCTTGTATTCGAGCTCGGTTTCCAGCTCGTAGGCCTTGTCGAAATGGTCTTCGATCGAACGCTTGTTGCGGCCGGTGATGAAGATAAGCTCGGTGATTCCGGCGGCGATGGCCTCCTCGACCGCGTACTGGATCAAGGGCTTGTCGACGATGGGCAGCATTTCCTTGGGGCTGGCCTTGGTGGCCGGCAAAAAGCGGGTACCCATGCCCGCAACCGGGAATACAGCTTTGGTGATCTTTTTCATCTTGTTTCCGCAACACGTTAGGCCCAAAACAGGGCGGCATTGTAGCCCGAGTTTCGGCTCAGGCCAAAACCTTCGCGCCGAATGCGGGCAAAGCGCGACACACTTCCGCGATCACATCGCTCCATGCGCCCGGCGCGGGCTGCCGCCAGACGCGGGCGCTGGCGTACCACGGCGCGCGCTCGCCGGCAGCCATGAAGAAGGGCGCGCTCTCGTAGCGCATCAGCACCCACACCGGCGCGCCCAGCGCGCCGGCCAGGTGGACGACGGCGGTGTCGACGCTGATCACCAGATCCAGCTGGCTGACGACCGCGGCGGTATCGGCGAAGTCGCGCAGGGGATAATGCGCGACCCGCCCCGCCATTTCCGCCGGCGGCGGCTCCGGCTGCAGCGACACCCAATCGACGTCCGCCGTCTCCAGCAAGGGCAGGAACTGCGGCAGGGGGATCGATTTGCTCCGCCGCTGAGCGTCCTGCGCGCCCACGCCCCACACCCCGCTCTGCCAGACGATGCCGACCCGCAACCGTTTGCCGGCAACCGGGGGCAAACGATGGCTATCGCCCAGCCAGACGGGATCGACGCACAGATACGGCGCGCCATCCAGTTGCGCCAGCTCCAGATCCAGCCGCAGCGGCAGCGACATCAAGGGCAGCTGCCAGTCGCAATCTTCCAGCGCGAGATTATCGTCCAGCTCTCGCAGCTCGACGCCGTCCAGTTGCCGAAACAGCCGCGTGAACGCCGCCGGCGCGGCCAGACGCAGCCTGGCCCGAGGGTAGCGCCGACGCAGCTCGGGCAGAAAACGCGCCATCTGCAGGCTGTCGCCCAGGCCCTGCTCCGCCCACAGCAACAAGGTCTTGCCGTCCAGCGCTTCGCCGCGCCAGGGACGCTCGCGAAAACGCGGCGTCAGAAAGCTCCGCCAGCGTTCCTCATACAGCGGCCAGGCTTCGCGATAGCGGCCCAGCAGCAGCAGCGTGATCGAGCAATTGAAAGCCAGCCCCGCGTCGTCGGGCGCTTGCGCCAGCCCGCGCTGGTAAGCGTCCAGCGCCTCCTCCAGACGCAGGGCGTTGGCCAGCGCGTTGCCCAGATTATTGAGCAGGCCCGGCCGCTCGCCGCCCAGCTGCAGCGCGTTGCGGTGGCATTCGATGGCGTCGGCGTAACGCTGCTGGTGCTGCAGCACCACGCCCAGATTGCTCCAGGCTTCCTGCTGGCGGGCGTCCTGCCCGAGCGCCTCGAGCAACAGGGTTTCCGCCAGCTTGAATTCGCCCAGCTCCTTGAGCAGCACCGCAAGATTGCACTTGATATTGGTCGAGGCCGGGTTCAGTTCGGCGGCGCGCAGATAATCCTGCAGGGCCTGCGCATACTGCTTTTGCCGCATCCAGGCGGTGCCGCGATTGAAGCAGGCCTGCCAATCGCGCGCGTCTTGCGCCAGGCAGCGGTCGAAAGCGGCGATCGCCTGCGGATAATCGCCGGCGGCCAGCAACCGGTTGCCTTGTTCGAACGCCGTTTCCCGCTTCATCCCGCCCCCGCTCGTCAGTTGGCCAGCAAGGCTTGCAGCCCGGCTTCGTCCAGTATCGCCACGCCCAGTTCCTGAGCCTTGGCCAGCTTGCTGCCGGCTTCCTCGCCGGCCACCACGTAATGCGTCTTCTTCGATACGCTGCCCGAGACCTTGCCGCCGGCGGCCTCGATCAGCGCGCGGGCCTGATCGCGGCTCAAGGTCGGCAGCGTGCCGGTCAGCACCAGCGTCTTGCCTTCCAGCGGCAGGGCCGCCGCCTCGGCCATCTCCGGCAGGCTGGACAGAATCTCGTCGCGCAGCCCGGCCAGCGCCGCCAGCGCCTGGCGCTTGCCGGCCAGGTCCAGCCAATCGGCCAGCGCGTTCACCACTTCGGCCGGCAGATCCAGATCCAGCAGCGCGCGACGCTCGCTCCAGGCCAGCCAGGCCAGGCTGCGCTGCGCCGCCAGTTGCTGGCTGCGCACCTCGGTCAGCCGCGGAATGGCCAGCCGGGCCAGCAAGGCGGCGTCGGACAGCCGCTCGCGCAGTTTGGGCGACGGCGCCCGCTCGTCCACCGGCTTCACCTCGACCAGCAGCGCGTCCAGCGCTTGCTCGTTATTGTCCTCGGCGAAAAAGTCGGCCAGCGATTCGGCCACCACGCCGCCGATGTCGGGCAAGGCGGCGAACAGCGCCGCCGGGCAGCGGCGGATCAGCGCCATGCTGCCCAGCCAGTCGGCCAGCGTCTTGGCGGTGGATTCGCCCACGTGGCGGATGCCCAGCGCGAACAGCAGCCGCGCCAGGGGCGGCGTGCGGCTGGCGTCGATCGCCGCGATCAGATTCTCGGCCCATTTGCTGGCCACCTTGCCGGCCTTCACCGTCTCCGGCGTCGCGCCTTCGTCCTCGTCGGCGCGGCGCTTCATTTCCAGCAGGTCTTCCAGCTTCAGCCGGTAGAGGTCGGCCACGCTCTTGACGTAATCGTATTCCACCAGCTTGTCGATATAACGCTCGCCTAGGCCGTCGATGTCCATCATCCGCCGGCCGGCGAAATGCTGGATGGCCTGGCTGCGCTGCGCGCGGCAGGATAGGCCGCCGGAGCAGCGGGCGATAGCCTCGCCTTCCTCGCGCGCCACGTGGCTGCCGCATACCGGGCAGGCGGTTGGCAACCGGTACGCCGGGTATTGCGGCTCTTCGCTGGCGCTGAACAGGTCGCCGCCGGCGGCTGGCCGCATCGGGCGGCGCTCCAGCACCACCGACACCACCTCCGGAATCACGTCGCCGGCGCGGCGCACGATCACCGTGTCGCCCACGCGCACGTCCTTGCGCCGCACTTCGTCCTCGTTGTGCAGCGTGGCGTTGGTGACGGTGACGCCGCCGACGAACACCGGCTTGAGCCGCGCCACCGGGGTAATCGCGCCGGTGCGGCCCACCTGTTCCTCGATGGCCTCGACCAGGGTCAGCGCCTCTTCCGCCGGGAATTTATGGGCGATGGCCCAGCGCGGCGCGCGCGACACGAAGCCAAGCGTTTCCTGCTGGGCGCGGTTGTTCACCTTGTAGACCACGCCGTCGATCTCGAACGGCAAGCCGGCGCGGCGAGCCAGCACGCTTTCGTAATAGCTAGCGAGACCGGCAACGCCCTGCGCCACCGGCCGCAAGCTCTCCTCCACCACCGGGAAGCCCAGCGCTTGCAGCCAGGCCATTTCGCCTTGATGAGAGTCCGGCCAGTCGGCGCCCTCCACCTGGGCGATGGCGTAGGCGTAGAAGGATAGGCGGCGCAGGGCGGTGATCCGCGAATCGAGCTGGCGCAGGCTGCCGGCGGCGGCGTTGCGCGGATTGGCGAACGCCTTGTCGCCGCGCGCCAACTGCTCGCGGTTCAGGCGTTCGAAGTCCTGCTTCAGCATCAGCACCTCGCCGCGCACCTCCAGCAGCGCCGGCGGGTTGGCCGCGGCCAGCTGCAGCGGAATGGCGCGAATGGTGCGCACGTTCTCGGTCACCTGCTCGCCGGTCACGCCGTCGCCGCGGGTGGCGGCGCGCGTCAGCACGCCGTTTTCGTAGAGCAGGGAGATGGCCAGACCGTCGAATTTGGGCTCGGTGGCGTACGTCACTTCCGCCGCGTTCAGCCCCTTGCGAACCCGCTCGTCGAACTGCAGCAGTTCGGCGTGGCGAACGGCCGGGTCGGCCTGCTCCATATCGGAAAAGGCGTTGTTCAGCGACAGCATCGGCACCTTGTGCGTCAGCTGCGGAAACTCGGCCAACGGCGCGCCGCCGACGCGCCTGGTCGGCGAGTCGGCGGTCGCCAGCTCCGGCTGCGCCTCTTCCAGCGCTTGCAGTTCGCGGAACAGGCGGTCGTATTCGGCGTCCGGCACGGTCGGCGCGTCCAGCACGTAGTACTCGTGGCCGTAACGGTTCAACAGGGCGCGCAACTCGGCGGCGCGCTGGGCTTGGGAAGTGCTCATCGATTCGGTCTCAAACGGGGAAGGGCCGGCATAGGCCGGCCCTTCTGCAATCATACGGTCAGGTTCAGGCGAACAGCCTGAGCGCGGCCACGCTGCCCGGCGCGATGCCGCGATCGTCCATGCTGCCGTAAATGTGCAGCAGCTGATCGCGGATGCGGGACAGGCCGACGTCGGTCAAGGGGCGGCGGTTGTCGTCCACTAGTTGCGCGTCGAATTCGGCCGCCAGCTGATGGGCGAAGCTCACCGCGCGGTCGAACACTTCCACCCCGCCGGCCACGCGCGGCACGTCGAACAGCAGCGTCAGCGCGGGGAAGGATTTGTCCAGCAAGGTATGGAAGGTGAACGGCATCTGGTCGGCGGCAACCAGCGAATACAGGGTATTGCCGGAGTCCGCCAGGTAATGGAAAGCGCCGTCCGGCTCCAGCTGCAGGCCGGCGGATTCTGCGAAGCTGCGCAGGCGCACGCCTTCGATGGGCTGGCGCGGCACCACATTGATGCCGATCAGCACGTCGACGTCGGCGCAGAAGCGATCCAGCTCGCGCGCCGCCACCAGCTTTTGCTGACGCTGCGGGAAGCTGACCGCCGCGTCGTGCTCTTCGGCGAAACGGGAAACCTGCTGGCAGAAGCCGGCCAGTTCCTGTTCGGTCACCGCGCCGCCGCGATCGACCATCTGCATGCTGACGTTGATCTGCTTGTAACGGGTGCCGGGCAGCGCCTCGGCCACTTTCCACATGCCTTTTTCGGTACGGCCGATCAACTGGGTGCGCTTGCCGACGTTGAAGCGCGGCATCGCCGCCAGTTCGTGCGGCTGATGGAAAACCACTTCGGCGATGAAATCAAGCGAGGGGTCGAGCATCGACACCACCAGCGCCTGATGATCGGCCGAATCCATATCGAATTGCCCCTCGCCCTCTTCCTCCTCGGCGATGACCGGCACTTCCAGCGGCGACAAGGGTTGCGACAGCGCCGGCTCGGCGCGCGAAGCGCCGTAACGCGGGGGTTCCGCTACAGGGGAAGAGGAAGGAGGAAAGGAAGGTTCAAACGCCGCCGACGGCTCGTCGTAATCGTCGTCATCCAGCGCCGCGTCCACCAGCACCGGTTCCATGCGGTCGGCCCGGACGCCGTCGCGCACATTGTTCTTGGGCACGTCCAGCAGCACGTCGTCGTGCGGCCGCGCGAAAGCCTGCCGCGTCCGCTTGCGGAAACGCCACTCCTGAAAAATATTGAAGCCGAACACCAGGGCAATCACCGCGCCGCCCAGGATCAACACACCAATCTGCAATTCGCTCATCAGCCAGTCCGCATTAAGGCGAATAATCGAGGCCGCGCCGGGGTCGATCCGCGCTGCGCGCCGCCGCCCTGCGACCTCCCTTTGACATATTCTGCCAGCCTGTTTGGCCGGGCACCCCAGCTTCCGACAGGAAAGCCCGGGACAAATTCACGATTATTATAACGAAAGCCCAAGCCAGCGCACCATTATGCGCCGCAATCGCGCTTTTCAAGCGCCTTTTTCCGGGAAATCGTCCATCCGCCGCCGCTTGGCCCCGCGCGGCCGGCCCGCAGCCCCCTCCCCGCCAACCATACAGAAAAATGTAAATACAGGTTAACAGCCGACCTCGCGCCGCCACCGTAAAAAATCGCGGCATCCCTTGCCCGGCGGGCCTTGGGTGCCTTAATCCCCTGGTAATTTCTCATTCACATTATCATTCCACATGACATTTTAGACAGGGGCAGGCTCACCGGATGCATGCCACAATCGGGGTTAATTCTGTAATAGGGCTTTACTAGCCGCGATTACACTAACTAGAACGCACGGGAACTCTTCGATGCAAAACACTGAACAAACCAGCTTTCTTCCGGTACTGCGCGAGCTGTCCCGCACTTACCAGGCGTTTGAACAGTTCTCCAGCTTCCATATCCGCCAGCTGGGGCTGACCCCGCCTCAATTCGACGTCGTCACCACTCTGGGCAACAGCCAAGGCATGAACTGCAAGGAGCTGTCCGATCAAACCCTGATCACCAAAGGCACGCTCACCGGCGTGCTGGACAGGCTGGAAGACAAGGGCCTGCTGACCCGCAGCATGCAGCCGCATGACCGGCGCAGCGTATTCGTCGCGCTGACGCCGCGCGGCCAGAAACTGTTCAACCAGGCGTTTCCCGCCCACCTCAACTACATGCACGCCGCCTTCCGCAGCTTTGGCGAGCATGATATTTCCAGCTTCTGCCAGGAGCTGGGCAAGTTGCGCCAGAGCTTCAGCATAGCATTGGAGCAACAGGAAAAAGAACCGGCCTGACCGCTTCGGCCGCTCCGCAGCGGGCGGCTCAGCCGGGCAGGTGGAACTCGACGGGCACCGTCAGTTCCGACTCCACCGGCTCGCCGCCCTGGCGGGCCGGCGCGAATTTCCAACCTGCCACAGCCTCCTCCGCCGAGCGATCCAGCCGCCGATAGCCGCTGGATCGCTGCACCGCCACCGCCAATGCGCGGCCGTCCTTGCTCACCCGCACCCGCAGCAGCACTTGCCCCTGCTCGCCCAGCTGGCGCGAGCGTTCCGGGTACGGCGGTTGCGGATTATGCAGATATTCCGCCCTGTGCATGGCAGGACTGCCGCCGCCGGCACGCCCCGCGCTCTCTGCTCTGCCCGCCTTGCCCTCGGTCTTGCCTTCAGCATCTCGCGCATCGGCTGCCGTCGCCGCCCCGGCTGAAGGCGATGCTCCCGCCGCCGCGTCCTTGCTCGCTCCCTTCGGCGCAACCGGTACGGAAACCGCAGCGGCCTGTCGCCGCGCCGCCCCCCCATCCGGGACCGGCGCAGGCGGTTGGGATGCCCGCTTGGGCAAGCGGCTTGGCTGTCCGGCAGCTTGCGCGCCGACCGCCGCCGCGCCTGCGGCGGGGGAAGCCAGCAGATCCACGCTCAAGGGCGGCAGCGTCGCCGGCACGCTCGCGGCCTGTCCCGGCCACAAGCCCGCCAGCGCCAGCAGGTGCAACGCGACGGACAGGGCGACAGCCCAACGCAGGGAACGATCGACGCCGGCCATCAGCAATGCATCGGCGCGCCGCGGCGGCAGTAATGCCAGCCGGCCACCGCCATCAGCAGCAGGTAGAACAGCAGGAACATGCCGAACGCCGGCACGAAACTGCCGAACCAGTCCAGCGAGCTGCCGAACGCTTTCGGGATGACGAAGCCGCCGAAGGCCGCCAGCACCGAACTGACGTTCATCGCCGACGCGCCGCGCCGGCCGCCGCGCAGGTAAGCTTGCTGCACCGTCTCGCCGCGCGCCTGCGCCTCGCGGCCGGCCTGGATCAGGAACACCTTGGGCGCCAGCTGGTAGGAGGAACCGTTGCCGATGCCGGCGGCGAAGAAAATCAGCTGGAACATCAGCAGGAACCACAGGAAGGAGCCGCCGCTGCTCTCCGACGGCATGCTCAGATAGACGCCTATCGTGCCGACCGCCATCAGCGTGTTGCTGAACACGGTGGCGATGCCGCCGCCGATGCGGTCGCCCATCCAGCCGCCGAAAGGCCGCGACAGCGCGCAGACCATGGGGCCGATGAAGATGTAGGGGCTGGCGTCCACCAGCGGAAACATATTGCGCGCCAGCAAGGGAAAGGCGGCGGCGAAGCCGAGGAAGGTGCCGTAGCTGCCCATGTACAACAGGCAGATGTACCAGGTATGCGGATCGCGCATCGCGTCCAGTTGATCATGCGGCGTGATGCGCAGCTTGGGCAGGTCGTGGGCGTACAGGAAGCAGACCAGCGCGATGACGATGATGAAAGGCAGCCAGATGTAAGCCGCGTTCTGCAGCCAGACGAAACGCACCTCGCCGCCGTGGCCCCACACTTGCGGCTCGCCGCCCCAGCCGCCGAACAAGGGGTAGAGGATCAGGAGCGGGATCAGCAACTGCGCCACCGACACGCCGAGATTGCCGAGGCCGGCGTTGAGCCCCATGGCCAGCCCTTTTTCCGACTTGGGGAAGAAGAAGCTGGTATTGGACAGGTGCGAAGCGCTGGCGCCGCCGCCCACGCCGCACAAGCCGGCCACCAGCAACAGCAGCCAGAACGGCGCGCTGATGTCCTGCACCACCGCGCCCACGCCGCAAGCCGGCAGCAGCAGCAGCAAGGTGGAGATGCCGAGCCACAGGCCGCCTCCCACCCAGCTCCAGATCCAGGAATAGATCAACCGCATCAGCGCGCCCACCAGCGGCGGAATCGACACCAGCAGGAATTGCTGCTGGCTGGAGAGCAGGAAGCCAACCGACGGCAGGTTGACCACCACCATGCTCCACATCATCCAGATGTTGAAGTTCAGGTGCAGGGCGCAAATCGACAACCACAGATTGCGGCTGGCGATGCGTCGCCCCCGACTCAGCCAGAAGATGATGTTTTCCGGCTCCCAGCGTTTGATGCTTACCGTCATGATGCTGCTTCCGCTCCACTCGAATGCCCGCCGGACTTGCGCCCGCCGGGAGTCGGAGTATGTCATTCGCACTAATGGAAACTTTTGCGCCGGATCAAACCGCCCTGCCTGGCGGCAATATTCGCCTTCTCCAAAACAAAGGCATATCGCTGCGGATCGTCACGCCGTTTCGCGCATTTTCAGCGCTTCGACGATGTCCACCGCCACGATGCGGCTGACGCCCTGCTCCTGCATCGTCACGCCCACCAGCTGCTCGGCCATCTCCATGGTCAGGCGGTTGTGGGAAATATAGAGGAACTGGGTGCGTTCCGACATCTGCTTGACCAGATCGCAAAAGCGGCTGGTATTGGCGTCGTCCAGCGGCGCGTCCACCTCGTCCAGCAGGCAGAACGGCGCGGGATTGAGCGAAAACAGGGAGAACACCAGGCTCATCGCCGTCAGCGCCTTCTCGCCGCCGGACAGCAAGTGGATGGTGCTGTTCTTCTTGCCCGGCGGCTGGGCGATGATCTGCACGCCGGCGTCCAGCAAGTCCTCGCCAGTCAGCACCAGCTCGGCGCGGCCGCCGCCGAACAGCGTCGGGAAAAACTCGCGCATCTTGGCGTTCACCGCGTCGTAGGTGTCCTGCAGCATCTCGCGGGTTTCGCCGTCTATCTTGGCGATGGCCTCCTCCAGCGTCGCCATCGCCTGGGTCAGGTCCTCGGACTGGCTGCCCAGATACTCGCCGCGCTTCTTCGCTTCCTCCAGCTCCTGCAAGGCCGCCAGGTTGACCGCGCCCAGCCCTTCTAGCGCGCGCGCCAGGCGAGCGATCTCCGCCGCCAGCGCATTCGGTTTGACGCCCTCGCTGAGGTCGGCCAGCAGGGCCGCCTCGTCGGCGTCGGCCTGCGCCAGCTCCTCGGCGAAGCGCTCCATCGCCAGCCGCGCCTCCTGATGCTTGAGCAGCCAGTCGGAACGCGCCTGGCGCAGCGCCGGCAGCGCGGCATTGCTGTCGTGCTGGCGCTGCGTCAGTTCGCGCAGCCGCTCGGTCAGGCCGTTGAGCCGGTCGCGGGTCTCGGCCAGCTGGGCGTCGCGGGCGTCGCGCTCGGCCAGCGCCAGCTGCAGCGCCTCCTCCGGCACCGCCTCCTCCACTACCTCGGCCTCTTCGGCCAGCGTCTCCAGCCGCTCTTGCAGCTGCTGGTCGCGTTCGTTCAGCTCGCGGGCGCGCCGGGCCAGCTCGGCCGCCTTCTGCTCCGCGCTGGACAACTCCAGCCGGATCTCATGCAGGATGCGCTCGGCGTCGCGCGCCTTGTTGCGCACCAGTTGCAGGCCGGTTTCGGCGTTGAGCCGCTCCAGCCGCAGCTCCTCCAGCTGCAGACTCAATTCTTCCAGCGTCAGCGCCGCCTCTTCGCCCAGCACCTCGGCCTCGGCGACGCCGTCCCGCGCCAGTTGCCGCTCGTCGCGGATGCGGGCGCGTTCGGCTTCTATCGCCGTCAGCCGCGCCGCGCCCTGGCGCGCCGCCTGGTCCAGCTTGACGTGTTCCAGCGTGGCGGCGTTGAGTTCGGCCTCGAGGCGAGTAAGCGAGCTCTTCTGGCCGCGCACCGCTTCGGCCAGCATGCCGGCCAGGCTTTGCTGCGACTCGCGCTTGCGTTGCAACTGGCCGATCTCCGGCGTCAGCGCCGCCACCCGCTCGCGGGCGGCGTCCAGCTGCGCCTTGCGCGCCATCACGCCGTCGCCGCTGGCTTCGGCGTGGTAGCTGACGCTGACGGCGGAGACGCGATGGCCCTCCGGCGTCAACAGGCACTCGCCGGCCGCCAGCTCCTCGCGCCGGGCCAGCGCGGCGGACAAGTCGTCCGCCAGATACACCCCCGCCAGCCAGTCGGCCAGCGCGGCATCGAAAGGCGCGGCGGCCTGGATCTGTTGCAGCAGGCTGGGCCAATCGCGGCGCGGCGCGACGACGGCCGTCTGGCCGTCGATCAGCGTCAGCGCCGCCGGCGGCGGCTGGTCCGGCAGGCCGCCGGCGCGCGTCGCCAGCCGCTCGCCCAGCATCGCCTCCAGCGCGGTCTGCCAGCGCGGCTCCACCGTCAGCGCTTGCCATAATTGCGGGGCGCCGCTGAGGCGCTGCCGCTCCAGCCAGCCGGCCAGTTGCTCCCCGGCGGCTTCCCGCTCCAGCAGCGCGGCCAGCGCCGAGGCCTCGGCTTCGGCGCGCGCCAGCTCGGTGCGCTGCCGGGTCAGCTGTTCGTCCAGTTTCTCGCGTTCGGCGGCAAGATCGGCCAGCTTGGCCTCGTCGGCCACCAGCCGGGCGCGCACCGCCTCCAGCGCGCTCTTGGCGCGCGCCGCCTCGTCCTGCGCGGCCGCCAGCGCGGCGGGCTCCGGCAAGTTGAGGTCGGACAGTTCGCGCGCCAGCGCCGCTTCGCGCCCGTCCAGCTGCTGCATGCCGCGTTGCAGGTGTTCGATCTTCTGCCGCGACAGGTCGCGCTCGCGGGTCAGATTGGCCTGCTGGGCGGTAAGCTGGCTGAGCAGTTGATCCTTGGCGCGGAACTCGGCCTCGGCCGTCGGCAGCTCGTCGGCGCCATCCTCCAGCGCCATCTGCGCCTCCTCCTGGCGCATCTGCGCTTCCTCGCGGCGCGGCAGCCATTCGTCCAGCTCCGCCTCCACCTGGGCGCGGTTGTCGGCCAGCTGCTGGCGCTCGCTGCGCACGCCGGCCAGCTCGCGCTCCACCCGTTGCCGGTTCTGCTCGCGGTGGCGCTGCGCTTCTTCCATCCGCGCCAACTGGGCGTTGGCGTCGAACAGCCGCTGCTGCGCCTCGTGCACGGCGTCGCTGGCGGCAAAATGGCTCTCGCGCACCATTTCCAGCTCGGTGTCCAGGTGCGTCACCGCCGCTTCCAGCGCGGCCTCTTCGGTCTCGATGCGGGAGAGCTCGCCGCGGGCGTGCGCCTCGTTGCGCGCCGCCTCCTCCCGCCGCGCCAGCGCCAGCAGATTCTGCTTGTGGGTCAGCGCGCCCTTGAGATCGTGGTACTGAGCGGCCACCTCGGCCTGTTCGGACAGCCGCTCTACCTGCCGCTCCAGCTCCTGCTGCAAGTCGGCGATGCGCTCCAGATTGGCGCGGGTATCGGACAGCCGATTCTCGGTTTCGCGGCGGCGCTCCTTGTATTTGGAAACGCCGGCCGCCTCTTCCAGATAGGCGCGCAGCTCCTCCGGCCGCGCCTCGATGATGCGCGAGATCATGCCCTGCTCGATCACCGCGTAGCCGCGCGCGCCGACGCCGGTGCCGAGGAACAGGTCGGTGATGTCGCGCCGCCGCGCCTGCTGGTTGTTGATGTAGTAGCTGGATTCGCCCTGGCGGGTCAGCACCCGCTTGATCGACACTTCGCTGTATTGGCCCCAGGGGCCGGTGAGCTGGCCGTCGGCGTTGTCGAACACCAGCTCCACCGAGGCGCGCGACACCGGCTTGCGGGTGGAGGAGCCATTGAAGATCACGTCCTGCATCGATTCGCCGCGCAGCTGCTTGGCCGAGGATTCGCCCAACACCCAGCGCACGGCGTCGATCACGTTGGACTTGCCGCAGCCGTTGGGACCGATCACCGCCACCAGTTGGCCCGGCACCGCGATGCTGGTGGGGTCGACGAATGACTTGAAACCGGAAAGTTTGATGTGGGTCAGGCGCAAGACGTCCTCGCAGAAACTTGGGATGCAAAGCCGCATTTTATCAGGCCGCCGCCGGCTCTGTATCGGCGACGCGCGGCCAAGGCGCTAGCCTGCCGGCCCGGCAGTTGTGCCATAATGGCCGCATGGAACCCTTATCGCTGAGCAACCATTTCCTGATCGCCATGCCCGGCATGGCCGATCCGCTGTTCGCCAAATCGCTGGTCTACCTGTGCGAGCACGGCGAACACGGCGCGATGGGTCTGATCATCAACAAGCCGTCCGGCATCGCCATGGCCCAGTTGTTCGATCAGATCGACCTGCCGCTGGAAGACGAGCACACCCGCAACGGCCAGGTGTATTTCGGCGGCCCGGTGCAGCCGGATCGCGGTTTCGTGCTGCACGCGCCGGCCGGCAATTGGCAATCCAGCCTGATGATCACCGACGATCTGGCGCTGACTACCTCCAAGGACGTGCTGGCAGCGGTCGCCGCCGGCCGCTGCCCGGACAAGATGCTGATCTCGCTGGGCTACGCCGGCTGGAGCGGCGGGCAGCTGGAGCAGGAAATCAGCGACAACGGCTGGCTGACCGTGCCGGCCGACCCGGCCATCATCTTCGATCTGCCCTGCGAAGCCCGCTACGACGCCGCCATGGCCCTGCTGGGCTTCGACCCCGCCCTGCTGTCTTCGGACGTCGGCCATGCTTGAGGGCGCGGTGCTGGCTTTCGACTTCGGAGAGCGCCGCATCGGCGTCGCCGTCGGCAACACCCAGCTGGGCATTCCCCACCCGCTGGCCACCATAGACACCCCGGTCACCGACCAGCGCTTCGCCGCCATCGCCAAGCTGATAGCGGAATGGCAGCCTGCCCAGCTGGTGGTCGGCCTGCCGATGCACCCGGACGGCGTCGAGCACGAGCTGTCAGCGCTGTCGCGCCGCTTCGCCAATCGCCTGAAGGGCCGCTTCGGCCTGCCGGTGTGGCTGGTGGACGAGCGCTACACCTCGGTCATCGCCGAGAGCATGCTGGAAGAAGCCGGCGTGCAGCGCGGCCGCAAGCAGAAACCGGCGCTGGACCAGGTCGCCGCCCAGGCCATCCTCGCCACCTGGTTCGATCAGCCCGGCGTCGAGGTTTGAGCATGAACCAGATCATCGCCGGACTGGCGCTGGTCGCCATCGGCGTCGCCGCTTCGCTCTACCTGTGGCAGCAAGCCCGCCTGGCGGAAGCCGCCGGCGACTGGCCGATCGCCCACGGCGTCATCGAAGCCAGCCTGCTCGACAGCCGGCCGCGACGCGGCGGCGGCGACAGCTCCGGCCAACTGGAATACCGCGCGCTGATCCGTTACCGCTACAGCGTCGGCGGCGCGACCCACCACAGCCAGATCCGCCGTTTTCCGGACCCGGGCTACGGCGCCAGCGCCGAGCTGGCGCGCGAGGTGGTCAACCGCTACCCGCCAGGCAGCGCGGCGCAGGTGCGCTACAACCCGGACAATCCGGCCCAGGCCTGCCTGGAGCCGGGCAGCCACTGGAGCCTGTGGGCCGGCCGCGCCATCGCCCTGCTGTTCGCCGTCGCCGGCACGGCCCTGTTGCTGCGGCGCTGAGCCGGCGCCTCGCCAAAAACCAAGCCCCTCGCAAGAGGGGCTTCGTTTTCATCCGCGGGAAATGGGCAAGGCCTATCGGCCGCCCTGCTTCTTGCGGCCGTCCTTCTCCTGCATCCGCGCCTCGCGCTCGGCGGCGCGGATGGCGGCCAGCTCCTTGGCCCGTTTTTCCCACACCTTCCACTCTTCCGGCCGCTCCAGCGTGATGCGCCCGGTCTGACCGTCGCGAAAATCGGTCAGCACGATTTCCGCCGCCTTCTGGATATTGATCTTGCCGCCGGAGAGCACTGCGCCGCGGCGCTTGCCGATCAGCTCCAGCGCCTGCCAGTCGGGCACGCCGTCCAGCGCTTCGGCGTCCAGCTTGTAGCGGCCGGCCAGCTCGGCGCGATAATGGATCAGCAGGTACTTGATCAATTCCAGCGCCACTTCTTCCTCGTCCATGGCGTTGCGGCCCACCGCGCCGCTGGCGGCCAGGTTGTAGCCGCCCTCTTCCACCTCGATCTTGGGCCACAGCATGCCGGGGGTGTCGAACAGCTCCACGTCGTCGGCCAGGATGATGCGCTGCTCGTTCTTGGTGACGCCGGGCATGTTGCCGGTCTTGGCGATCTTGCGATTGCTCATGCTGTTGATCAGCGTGGACTTGCCGACATTGGGAATGCCGCAGATCAGCACCCGCAGCGGCTTCTCCAGCCCGCCGCGATTGGGCGCCAGCTGACGACAGGCCGCCACCAGCCGCTGCGCCGGCGCGCGCTCGCCGGCGTCCATGCCGATGGCCTGGGTATCCTTCTTGGCGTTGTACCAGTCCAGCCACTGCTGGGTGATGGCCGGGTCGGCCAGATCCTGCTTGTTCAAGATCATCAACCGCGGCTTGCCCTTGGCCATGCGGGCCAGCATCGGGTTGGCGCTGGACGCCGGCAGGCGCGCGTCCAGCATCTCGATGACCACGTCGATGTCCTTCAGGCGCTCGGCAACGTCCTTGCGCGCCTTGTTCATGTGGCCGGGGAACCATTGGATTGCCATGCTTAACGCTTTCTTATCGGGTCGAGCAGATAGCTCAGACCATTGTGATCCAGCTCGTGCATCAACTGCAGCAAGCGGCCGATCTCGCCGGGAGGAAAGCCCTCGCGGGCGAACCAGTTGAGGTAATTGCCCGGCAGATCGCAAATCAGGGTGCCCTTGTGCTTGCCGAAGGGCATCGCGCGGGTGGTAAGGCTTTGGAGGTCTTCGGCTTGCATGATGGCAGGTATAGATGGCAATGGGGGACTGCGCCGGAAAAGCTATATCAGTCAATCTTGATATGACACAATCAAACGCCAGCTTTCGCTAGGGGCCGGCTGCCCGGCAGTTTAGCATGTGCGCACTCATTCCAAATCGGCGGGGCGGTTTTGCCCGCCATTCTGTTGCCGGTTCGCGCAGAGCCGTTTACGGGCGCTTCGGCGCCCGTCTTTTCTACAACAGCATCGGTTTGCGGTCGTTGAAGTTGAGAAACCCTTTGACGATGCGGTAGATGTACCACACCCACAGCGCGAACAGCATCAGATAACCCACCAGAATGACGCACAGCGCCACCCCGATGATGGTGCCGATCACCCAGATCCAGAAGGTGCGGATCTGCCAGTCGAAATGGCTTTCGTAAAAGGTGCCGCGCACGTCGTCGCGCTTGACGTAATTGATGATCACCCCCACGAGGCCGGTTACGCCCACCAGCAGGCTCACCGCCTGCAGGATGTAAACCGCCAGCGTCAGGTTGTTGAGCTTGCGCTCGTCTTGATTGGTGATCAATTCGCCTTCCATGCTTCCTCCAGATAGTTGTCAGTCAAGCCAGCGCGCCGCCGCACAGGCGATGCAGCCGCTGGCGGCAATGCGTCGCCCGCGTCCGGCTGGCCGCCAGCGCCGACGCCAGGTCGCCGCCGGAAACGGACGGCGGCGCCTGACGGCTCCAGCCTTGCAGCCACCAGCCGCGATCCGCTGCCGGCGCGCGGGTCAGCAGCACCGGCAAGGCCGGCTTAAGCGAGCGAGCCAGCTCTTCAGACCAGGCGGCGATGCGACGGTTCGCTTCGTCCAGCAGGTTGAAGTCGGCCAGATGCACGGCCACATGGCTCAGGTCCAGCAACAGAATGCGCGCCGCCAGCCAATCGGCCGCGTCGGCCAGGCGGCTGGGCGTCGGCCCCGCCCCCTGGCGGCGGGCCGCCAGCAACAGGGCCAGCGCGCGGATGTCGGGCAACAGCGATTCCAGCAGACACCCCTGGCGGGCCGCGGTTTGCAGCAGGGTGGGGACATGCTCAGCCTGCGGCGCCACCGCGTTGGCCAGCCGCTCGCAATCGGTCAACAGCAGGATGGCGTACTGGCCGCGTTCCGGCACAAGCCTGGCCTGATCGCGGGTCAGCTGCGCGGCATCGCTGATTTCATTCATGACTCGGTTCTCCTGAGGGTCGTTTCCACTTGCCCGGAGACCATTCGCTTTCTTGACGGGAAAAGACAAATGCCACCGGAGCTACGGCGGCATTTGTCGGGGTTGTTTCGCTGGCTGGCGCAATCGTTTAGCTAAGCAAAGCGCCCCCTTGGCGCCGCGGACAGGAGCGGTACCAATAGGAATAGCTGTGCAGATTAACGATAAAGGCAGTCATGTGGCACATGCTGCCAACGATGGCGCGGCGCGTCAAGCCGGATTTTCCGGCCGACGGCGCGCCGCCGCCCGCGAAAGGCAGGCCGCGCCAGACGGAGCCTGCCTTTCGACTGCGGTTTACATATTGGGATAGTTCGGCCCGCCGCCGCCTTCCGGCGTCACCCAGGTGATGTTCTGGGTCGGATCCTTGATGTCGCAGGTCTTGCAGTGCACGCAGTTCTGGGCGTTGATCTGCAGGCGCGGCGCGCCTTCGTCCTGGCCGACGATCTCGTAGACGCCTGCCGGGCAGTAACGCTGCTCAGGCGCGTCGTACAGCGCCAGGTTGACCTCGATCGGCGTGGCTGGGTCCTTGAGCTTGAGGTGGGCAGGCTGGTCTTCGCTGTGGTTGACGTTGGAGATGAACACCGACGACAGGCGGTCGAAGGTGAGCACCCCGTCCGGCTTGGGATAGTTGATCGGCGAGCACTCGCAGGCCTGCTTCAGGCTTTCGTTGTCGGCGTGCTTGTGGTGCAGCGTCCACGGCGCGCGGCCGCGGAACACGAAGGTATCCAGCGCCGAGAAAATCATCGCCGGCCACAGGCCCCAGCGGAACGACGGGCGGATGTTGCGCACCTTGTACAGCTCGTCGAACAGCCAGCTTTGCTTGAACTTGGCCGAGTAAGCCTTGGCCTCGCCGCCTTGCTGCTGCGCCGGGTCGGCCAGCAACTCGAAGATCGCTTCCGCCGCCAGCATCGCCGACTTCATGGCGGTATGGGTGCCCTTGATCTTGGGCACGTTGAGGAAGCCGGCGGTGTCGCCGACCAGCGCGCCGCCGGGGAAGGTCAGCTTGGGCAGGCTCTGGATGCCGCCCTCGGCCAGCGCGCGCGCGCCGTAGGAGACGCGGCGGCCGCCTTCGAACACGCCCTTGATCGCCGGGTGGGTCTTGAAGCGCTGGAATTCCTCGAACGGCGACAGATAGGGGTTCTGGTAATCCAGGCCGACCACGAAGCCGACCGCCACCAGATTGTCTTCCAGATGGTAGAGGAAGGAGCCGCCGTAGGTGGCGGTGTCCAGCGGCCAGCCTACGGTATGGGTGACGCTGCCCGGCTGGTGATGCTCCGGCTTCACTTCCCACAACTCCTTGATGCCGATGCCGAAGGTTTGCGGATCGGCGCCGTCGGTCAGCTGGAAACGCTCCAGCAGCGTCTTGGTCAGCGAGCCTCTACAGCCTTCGGCGAAGATGGTCTGCCTGGCCCACAGTTCCATGCCCGGCTCGCCCGGCAAGTCGCCGTTCTTGCCGGTGCCGACGTTGCCGGTGGCCACGCCCTTGACCGAGCCGTCCTCGTGGTAAAGCACTTCGGCGGCGGCGAAGCCGGGGTAGATCTCCACGCCCAGCGCTTCCGCTTCCTGTCCCAGCCAGCGGCAGAAGTTGCCCAGGCTGACGATGTAATTGCCGTGATTGTGCATCTGCGGCGGCGTCGGCATCTGGATGGATTCGGTTTCGGTCAGCAACAGGAAGCGGTCCTTGCCTGCCTGCGTCTTCAGCGGCGCGTCCTTGTTCTTCCAGTCGGGAATCAGCTCGTCGAGGATGTGCGGCTCGATCACCGCGCCGGACAGGATGTGCGCGCCGATCTCGGAGCCTTTCTCCAACAGACAGACGCTGATCTCCTGCTGCTTTTCGGCAGCCAGTTGCTTGAGGCGAATCGCGGCGGCCAGGCCGGAAGGGCCGCCGCCGACGATCACCACGTCGTATTCCATGTATTCGCGTTCCACAAGCTCTCCTTATCCCATGCCCGCTGGTTGCCGGCGCCGACAACATGCATGTTGCATGGCATGCGCGTAAAAATCAAACGACTGTTTAAAAATGATCAAGCCGCAGGCTCGCTGCGCCCGCGGCTGACTTGAATCTGCAAGGGCTGTTGCTGTCGCAAGTGCACATCGCGCTGCGGGAACGGCAACTCGATGCCGGCCCGCTCCAGCGCCGCCGCGATCATGTGGCGCAAATCGCTGGCCACCTGCCGGGAGTCGGCGCGATCCATGTCCAGCCAGTACTCCAGCTCGAATTCCAGCGCGTTGTCGCCGAACTGGCTGAACAGCACCCGCGGCGCCGGCTCCTGGAGCAACTGGCCGTGACGCCCCGCCTCCGCCAGCAAGATGTCGCTCACCTGCCGCGGCGGGCTGCCGTAGGCCACGCCGATGGCGATCTGCCGCCGGATGCGCGAACTGCTGTAATTCCAGTTGGTGACCGCGCTCTCCACGAAGGTGGCGTTGGGGATCAGCGTTTCCACGCCGTCCGCCGCGCGCACCACCGACGAGCGCAGCCCGATGCCGGCCACCGTGCCGCTGACGCCGCCCACCTGCACGAAGTCGCCCACCTTCAGCGGCCTCTCGATCAGCAGCATGATGCCGCTGATCAGGTTTTTCAGCAGGTTCTGGGTGCCGAAGCCGATGCCGATGGCCAGCGCGCCGCCCAAGAAGGCGAACACCGTCAGCGGAATCTTGACCAGATTCAGGGCGAAAATCACCAGCAGCGCGATCACGAACACATAGGCCCAGCGCCACCAGCTGTTGGCCGCCGCCTCCCGCACCCCCAGCTTGCGGATCGCCAGCCGCTTGAGCGCGCGCAAAACCGCGGTGCTCGCGCCGTAGCCGATCAGCAATACCAGAATCGCTCCCAGGCTCTTGCCTATGGTCACGCTGCGGGTGGCCGCCACTTTCTGGCCGTTGATTTCCACACTGTCGTCGGCGCTGAACAGCTCGTAATTCCAGACCGCGCGCCAGGCGGACGACAGCCGCTCGCTCAACTGGCGGCGCGCTTCCTGCGGCTTGCCCTGATCCGGCGCGGCCACGTCGAACTCCTCCTGCAACAGCAAGATGGCGGACAAGGCGGCCTGCACCTGCAACTGCGCCGAAGCCAGGATATCCAGCCGCTGCCGATAAAGCTGCATCATCGCCGAAGCGTTGCCTCCCGCGCCGTGGCGCAAGTCGGCGATTCTGGACATCACCAGCGCCGACTCCTTCTGCAGGTAATCGCGGATGGCGTCCAGCTCCTTTATCGCCTGGCCGCTGGCCGCCGCCACCTCGTCCACATTGCCGGCCTTGCCGGCGTACAGCTGATAGCGATAACGCCAGATGCCGCTCTCTTGCGAGTTGGTTTCCAGCTGGGTGCGCAGCAGCTGCACGGCGAGGTCGCTATTGTCCAGAGCTTGCCTTTTCTCTGTTGTGCGCTGCGTCAAATCTTGCGACCGCGCCTGATCGGCCGCGTTTCGGCTGGACGACAGCGTCGCCGCCTCCGCCTCCAGCGCCGCCAGATCGGCCTGCTGCCGGCGTCGATCGCCCTCCGCCGCCGCCATTTTGCGCTCCAGCGCCTGCCGCTCGCGCGCCAGACGCGCCTGCACCGCCTGCAAGTCGGCGGGCTGGAAGCTTACCTGGCGGTCGATGCGCGCCAGCTGCTTCTGCCACAAGCTCATCTGCGCCTGCAACGCGCCCAGCTTGACTTGCAGCATCTGGCCCAGCCGATCGAACAGCAACAGCTCGCAGGCGCTGATGTCGCGCCGCCAGCGCGCGCCGTCCAGCCGCCACTGGCGCGACAAGGGCGACGCGGCGTCGCCCTCTTGCCGCTCGCGCTCCTGGCGCAACGCCACCTCGGCGGCTTTCAGCGCTTGCCTGGCGGCGTCCTGCATCTGGCCCAGCATCGCCTGCTGCGCCTGATTGGACTCCATCTGCCAGCGACCGGTCTGCGCCCGGCTGCGCAGGCTCTCTACCAACGCCACCGGATAGGGCGCGGGCTGGTCGAAACCGCTCCAGCCGGCCGCCTCGGCTTCGGCGTCCCGCCGCAGCTTCCGGCTTTGGGCGTATTCCTGATCCAGGTCCTGCAGGCGCAGGTAGGACGAGACCAGCCGCTCCAGCAGGGCGCGCCGGAACAGAACGTCGCTGGGAGAAATGCCGTCCGGTAAAACCCCGGACTCCAGGCCATCCAGCTGCGCCAGCGCCTGCCGCGCCGCCGCCAGCTTGTCGGCGGCGCTCTGCGGGGCCTCGGCCGCCGCAGCGGAGGCCGTCGCGGCCGGCTTCGCCAGCAAGGCCGCTCCCTGGGGAAACGCGGCTTGCGCGCCCGCCAGCGGCAGGCAGGCTAGCGCCAAGGCGCATGCCCGGCTCCGCCAGCCGCCGCGTTTCGTCTGCTTGCTATGCATATCCGCGCCGCCGCTCCCGCCACTCATAGATGCGGCATTTTCGCACGAATCGGCGGCGGCCTTGCAAGCCGGCCCTAAACCACCCCGGCCGCGCGCAAGGCGGCCACCTGTTCCGGCGCATAGCCCAGCGCCCGCAGCACCTCGTCGCTATGCTGGCCCAGGTCCGGCGGCGGCGTCCGGTAGGCCGGCGGCGTGGCCGACAGCTTGATCGGGCAGGCCACCAGCGGCACCGCCTGCCCGCGGGCGTTGCGCAACTCCAGCTGCATGCCGCGGTGGCGGGCCTGGGGATCGGCGAAGGCCTCGTCCACGGTATTGATCGGCCCGCAAGGCACGCCGGCCCGATCCAGCCGCGCCAGCCAGTCGTCGCGGCCACGCGCGGAAAACGCCTCAGCCAGGAGGGGAATCAAGGCCTCGCGCGCCGCCACCCGCGCCGGGTTGGTGGCGAAACGCGGGTCCTCGGCCAGCTGCGGCTGATCGATCAGCTCGCACACCGCGCGGAACTGCCTGTCGTTGCCGCAGGCCAGGATGAAGTGGCCGTCGGCGCAGGCGAACACCTGATAAGGCACGATGTTGGCGTGGGCGTTGCCCAGCCGCGGCGGCGTCCGCCCCCCCACCAGCCAGTTGGAAGCGACGTTGGCCAGCATCGCCAGCGAGCAGTCGAACAAGGCCATGTCCACGTGCTGGCCCTCGCCGCTTCGGCCGCGCGCGATCAGCGCCGCCATCACCGCGCTGGCGGCGTAGAGGCCGGTGAACAGGTCGGTCACCGCCACGCCCACCTTGTGCGGCTCGCCGTCGGCCGGGCCGGTGACGCTCATCAGCCCGGACATGCCCTGCACGATGTAGTCGTAGCCGGCCATCTCGGCGTAGGGGCCGCTCTGGCCAAAGCCGGTGATCGAGCAATACACCAGCCGCGGGTTCGCCTCGCGCAGGCTGGCGTAATCCAGCCCGTACTTGGCGAGGCCGCCCACCTTGTAGTTTTCCAGCAGCACGTCGGCGTCGGCGACCAGCCGGCGCACGATCTCCTGCCCTTCCGGGCGGGTGATGTCCACGGTCAGCGAGCGCTTGCCGCGGTTGGCGCACAAGAAGTACGCCGCCGTGCCGTCTTCCAGGCTGGGCGGCGCCCACTGCCGGGTATCGTCGCCGCTGCCGGGCCTTTCCACCTTGACGACATCGGCCCCCAGGTCGGCCAGCAGCTGGCCGGTCCACGGCCCGGCCAGCACCCGGCTCAGATCCACCACCTTGATACCCGCCAACGCTCCGGACATGACGCACCTCGCAAGCTGATAAAAAAAGCGGCCCGGCAAGCCGGGCCAGCAAGGACAGACAGGAAACGGCGCAGCCGGCCATCCGGCCGCGCCGGCTGAATCAGGCAAATGCCTGAATACCGGTCTGGGCTCGGCCCAGAATCAGGGCGTGCACGTCGTGCGTGCCCTCGTAGGTGTTGACCGCCTCCAGGTTCATCACGTGGCGGATCACATGGAATTCGTCGCTGATGCCGTTGCCGCCGTGCATGTCGCGCGCCAGGCGGGCGATGTCCAGCGCCTTGCCGCAGTTGTTGCGCTTGATCAGCGAGATCATCTCCGGCGCGGCCTGGCCCCGATCCAGCAGCCGGCCCACCTGCAAGGCGGCCGCGAGGCCCAGCGCGATTTCGGTCTGCATATTGGCCAGCTTCAGCTGGATCAGCTGATTGGCGGCCAGCGGCCGGCCGAACTGGCGGCGGTCCAGCGTGTACTGGCGCGCGGCGTGCCAGCAGAATTCGGCCGCCCCCATCGCCCCCCAGGCGATGCCGTAGCGGGCCTTATTCAAGCAGCCGAAGGGGCCTTTCAGGCCGCGGATGTCGGGGAAGGCGTTTTCTTCCGGCACAAATACCTCGTCCATGACGATTTCGCCGGTAATCGAAGCGCGCAGCGAGAACTTGCCGTGGATCTTGGGCGCGGACAGGCCCGGCATGCCCTTGTCCAGAATGAAGCCGCGGATTTCGCCTTCATCGTCCTTGGCCCAGACCACGAACACGTCGGCGGCCGGGCTGTTGGTGATCCACATCTTGCTGCCGGACAGCAAATAGCCGCCGTCCACCTTGCGGGCGCGGGTCTTCATGCTGGCCGGGTCGGAGCCGGAATCGGGCTCGGTCAGGCCGAAGCAGCCCAGCCACTCGCCGCGCGCCAGCTTGGGCAGGTATTTGTCCTTTTGCGCGTCAGAGCCGTACGCCCAGATCGGGTGCATCACCAGGCTGGACTGCACGCTCATCGCCGAGCGATAGCCGGAGTCCACCCGCTCCACCTCGCGCGCCACCAGGCCGTAAGCGACGTGCGACAGCCCGGCGCAGCCGTAGCCGTCTATCGTGCAGCCGAGCAAGCCCAGCTCGCCCATTTCGTTGATGATCTCGCGATCGAAGCGCTCCTCGCGATTGGCGCTCAGCACGCGCGGCATCAGCTTTTGCTGACAGTAATCGCGGGCGGTTTCCTCGACCATGCGCTCTTCGTCGGTCAGCGACGAAGCAAGCAACAGCGGATCTTCCCATTGAAACGAAACGCGTTGTCCGGACTGGGCCATCACATCCTCCAATTCCGCATTGCGGAATAAAGTTTCATCTTGCAAAATAGACTAATCGCTCCACCCCGCGCTGTAAAGCGGTTTATCGCATGGACATAAAAGAGATGCATGAAGACGACAAGGATCGGCTGTTCGTCACCGCGCTGGCCCGCGGCCTGGAGGTGCTGGCCGCCTTCCGCCCCGGCGAGGGCGCGCTTGGCAACCAGGAGCTGGCGCTGCGCACCGGCCTGCCCAAGTCCACGGTGTCGCGCCTGAGCTACACCTTGACCCGGCTGGGTTATCTGCAAGCCAGCGACAACGGCGGCTACCGGCTGGGCAACGCCCTGCTCAGCCTGGGCGCAGCGGCGCTGGCCAGCTACGACGCGCGCGCCGTGGCCGCTCCGCTAATGCGCGAGTTCGCCGAGGCCAACAACGTCTCGGTCAGCCTGGCGCTGCGCGACGGCAGCGACATGGTGTATCTGGAAACCTGCCGCAGCCAGGCGCGCGTCTCGGTGCAGCTGACGGCTGGCTCGCGGGTGCCGCTGGCCACCACCGCCATCGGCCGCGCCTACTTCGCCGGCCTGCCGGCCGGCGAGCGCGAACGGCTGCTGCCGCTATTGGCGGCTCGCTACGGCGAGGACTGGCCGGCGCTGCGGCAACGGCTGGACGCCGCCTGCGCCGATTACCAGCGCCTCGGCTACAGCGCTTCGTTCGGCGAGTACGAGCCGGACGTGATGGCGGTGGGCGCGCATCTGCCGTCGCTCGCCCCCGGCCAGCCGCCTATGGCGCTGAACGCCAGCGGCCCGGCCTTCGCCTTCAGCCCCGAGGCGATGCGCGAACGCGTCGCCCCCGCCTTGCTGGCCTTGCGCCAGCGTATCGCGCCCGTCTTCTGAAACGGAAAAAGCACAGCCTGGGCTGTGCTTTTCGCTTGGCCTGCGCCGGCAAGCTCAGGCCGACTGAATGTAGTGCACCAGATGATCTATCGTCTGCTTCTGCTCTTCGATGGTGGCGCGCACCAGATCGCCGATGGACAGCAGGCCGGCGACGACATCGCCATCCAGCACCGGCAGGTGGCGGATGCGCTTTTCCGTCATCAACGCCATGCAGTCCTCCAGCGTCTGCGTCGGCGTCACGTAGACGACGCGGCTGGTCATGATGTCGCGCACCTTGGTGCCGGCCGAGGTGCGGCCCTGCAGCACGATGCGGCGGGCGTAATCGCGCTCCGAGAAGATGCCGACGATGTCGCCGGACTCCATCACCAGCACCGCGCCGACGTCGTTTTCGGCCATGATCTGCAGCGCCTGAAACACGGTGCTGTCCGGCGTGGCGTACACCAGCGCCCGGCTGGGCTTGCCATCCAGCAATTGCCTCACTGTTTGCATTGCGTTTCCCCTTGCGTGGCCGCGCCGCGCCTTGCGCGCGCCGCATGCCACCACTATAGATCAAGCCGGGGCGGGACCGGGAAACTCAGGCCCGGATCATGGTGCCGACGCCGGCGGCGGTGAGGATTTCCAGCAACAGCGCGTGCTTGACCCGGCCATCGATGATGTGCACCGAGGCCACGCCGTTGCGGGCAGCCTCCAGCGCCGAGCTGATCTTGGGCAGCATGCCGCCGGAGAGGGTGCCGTCGGCGAACAGCGCGTCGATCTCGCCGGCCGACAGGCCGGTCAGCAGCTGGCCGTTCTTGTCCAGCACGCCCGGCGTGTTGGTCATCAGGATCAGCTTTTCCGCCTGCAGCGTTTCGGCCAGCTTGCCGGCCACCAGGTCGGCGTTGATGTTGTAGGCTTCGCCCTCGCGGCCCACGCCGATGGGCGCGATCACCGGAATGAAGTCCTGGCTGTCCAAGAGCGACACCAGCGCCGGGTCCACGCTTTCGATCTCGCCGACCTGGCCGATGTCGATCTGCTCGTCGGCCTCGCTGGACAGGTACAGCTTGCGGGCGCGGATGAA
Organism: Xenophilus sp. AP218F; assembly: GCA_002213445.1. Classification (GTDB taxonomy): domain Bacteria; phylum Pseudomonadota; class Gammaproteobacteria; order Burkholderiales; family Chromobacteriaceae; genus Chromobacterium. The sequence goes on from NJIE01000026.1 coordinate 124,606, forward strand.
GTGGCCGTCCTTGCCGGTGAGACCCACCGCCTTGCCGCCGTGCTTGTTGAGCAAGGACACGATTTCCTTGTTGACCTGCCCGCCCAGCACCATCTCCACCACGTCCATGGTTTCCTGATCGGTCACCCGCATGCCCTGAACGAACTCGCCCTGCTTGCCCACCCGCGCCAGCAGCTCGTTGATCTGCGGCCCGCCGCCGTGCACCACCACCGGATTGATGCCCACCAGCTTGAGCAGCACCACGTCCTGGGCGAAGCCCTCTTTCAGGGCGTCGTCGGTCATGGCGTTGCCGCCGTACTTGATCACGATGGTCTTGCCGGAAAACTGGCGGATGTAAGGCAGAGCCTCGGCCAGAATCCGTGCCTTGTCGCTGGCGTCCATGGACATGCGTTTCTCCTTGCGTAGCGTGACGCATGGCCCGCCGCTCGCGCGCGCCGGCATGCGTTGTGAATGTTGGTGTTGCATTTTAATCAGCTGGCTTACTGAACTGTTATTTATTAATTGCCAAGCGGGCAGCGGCGGAACTATATTCCCGATGAATTACTGAACCATCATTCAGGAATACGATATGGTCGATCCGCACACCGGCCGCTGGCAGCGCAAGAAGGACGCCCGTCCCAACGAAATCCTGGACGCCGCGCTGACGCTGTTCGTGGAGAAGGGCTACAACGCCACCAAGATGGAGGACATCGCCCGCGCCGCCGGCGTGACCAAGGGCACGCCGTATCTGTACTTCGAGAACAAGGCCGACATCTTCAAGGAGGTGGTGCGCGAAACCATCGTCGCCCGCTTCAACGAAATGCAGCTGCTGCTGGCCGGTTTCGAAGGCTGCTCGGCCGAGCTGCTGGGGCTGGCGCTGGACCGCTGGTGGCAGGACATCGGCTCCACCCGCTCGGCAGGCCTGTGCAAGCTGATGATGGCCGAGGCCACCAACTTCCCGGAGCTGACCCAGTTCTATTATGACGAGGTGATCCGCCCGGCGCGCCAGCTGATCGGCGACATCGTCAGGCGCGGCATCGCGCGCGGCGAATTCCGCGACGGCAACGTCGAGTACGCGGTCGACACGCTGACCGCGCCGATGCTGATGATCATGATCCTCGACCACTCCTTCGCTCTGGTGCCCGGCTGCTGCGAAACCATCAGCCGGGACCCGCACGCCTTCCTCAAAACCGCCCTGGACTTGATGCTGGGCGGCCTGCAGCAACCCGTTTCCGTGAAAGCACCCCATGACTAAGCCACTCTTCCGCCTGGGCGGCCTGCTGCTGGGCGTCGCCCTGCTCAGCGCCTGCCAGGACAAACCCGCGGCGCCGGCCGATATCCGCCCGGTGCGCTACACGGTGGCCGGCAGCGGTGCCAGCCAGGAAGGCGACAGCTACGCCGGCGAGATTCGCGCCCGCCATGAAACCAATCTGTCGTTCCGCGTCGCCGGCAAGGTGGTGGCCAAGCTGGCGGGCAACGGCGAGCGGGTGAAGAAGGGCCAGCCGCTGGCGCGCCTCGACCCCGGCGACTATCAACTGGACCTGTCGGCCAAGGAGGCCCAGCTGGCGGCGGCGGAGTCCGACCTCGCCCAGCAGCAGCTCAACCTGAAACGCTATCGCGAGCTGCTGGCCAAGCAGTTCATCAGCCAGGCGCAGGTGGACGCGCAGCAGAACGGAGTCAACGCCGCGGCGGCCAAGGTCCGCCAGGCGCGCGCCGCCTTGTCCGCCAGCCGCAACCAGACCGGCTACACCGTTCTTGCCGCCGACGCCGACGGCGTGATCAGCCAGATGCAGGCCGAGCCGGGCCTGGTGGTGGCCGCCGGCCAGCCGGTGGCCAAGCTGTCGCAGGACGGCGCGCGCGAAGTCGCCATCCAGGTGCCGGAGAACGCGCTGGACGCGGTGCGTCAGGCCGGCGGCTTCCGCGTCACGCTGTGGAAGGGTGGCGCGCCGCTGACCGGCCGCCTGCGCGAGCTGGCCGCCGACGCCGACCCAGCCACCCGCACCTACCCGGCGCGCATCGCCATCGAGGGCGATAGCCGCGAGCTGCGGCTGGGCATGACCGCCAACGTCCAGCTGCCGCGGCGCCAGAACGGCGGGCAACTGAAGCTGCCGCTGACCGCGCTGCTGGACGAACAGGGCAAGCACTACGTCTGGCGAGTGGACGACAAGACGCTGCGCGTCAGCCGCCTGCCGGTGACGGTGGTGGGCATAGACGGCGAATCGGTGGCCATCGGCGGCGGCGTCAGGCCGGGCGACAAGATCGTCACCGCCGGCGTGCACCTGCTGCGGGATCAGCAGCAAGTCAAGCTGCTGAGCCAGTAAGGACGCCGCGCGATGAAAAAACTCAATCTGTCCGAATGGGCGCTGCGCCACCAGTCGCTGGTCAGCTATCTGATGGCGATGCTGATGCTGGCCGGGGTGTGGGCCTACACCCAGCTGGGCCAGAAGGAAGACCCGGAATTCACCTTCAAGGCCATGCTGGTGCAAACCGTCTGGCCGGGCGCCACCGCCTTGCAGATGGAACAGCAAGTCACCGACAAGCTGGAAGAGAAGCTGCAGGAGATGGCCGAGATCGACTACGTGCAAAGCTACACCAAGCCCGGCGAAAGCCTGCTGCTGATCTCGCTGCGCGAGGACGCGCCGCCCAAGAACGTGCCGCAGCTGTGGTACCAGGTGCGCAAGAAGCTGGGCGACATCCGCGCCCAATTGCCCGCGGACGCGCGCGGCCCCTTCTTCAACGACGAGTTCGGCGACACCTTCGGCAATATCTACGCCTTCAGCGGCGACGGTTTCAGCTACGAGGAGCTGCGCCGCTACGTGGAGGCGTCCAAGCTGGAGCTGCTGCGCGTGCCGGACGTGGCCAAGGTGCAGGTGCTGGGCAAGCAGGAGCAGCGCATCTACCTGGACCTCTCCAGCGCCAAGCTGGCGACGCTGGGCCTGGACACCCGCGCCATCTGGCAGGCGTTGCAGCAGCAGAACGCGATGACGCCGTCCGGGGTGTTCGAAACCGCCTCCGACCGCATCTGGGTGCGCCCCACCGGCAATTACGACTCGGTGGCGGCCATCGCCGCCACGCCGATCAGCGTGGCCGGCAAGACCTTCCGGCTGGGCGATATCGCCGAGGTGAAGCGCGGCTACAGCGAACCGCCCGCCACCAGCGTGCGCTACGACGGCAAACCGGCGCTGGCGTTGGCCATCAGCATGAAGAGCGGCGGCGACGTGCTCCGGCTGGGCAAGAACCTCAACGAAACGGTGGCGGCGATTCAGGCCAAGCTGCCGTTGGGGGTGGAAATCCACGCGGTGTCCGATCAGCCCAAGGTGGTGAAGGGCGCGGTGGGCGAGTTCATGCGCTCGCTGGCCGAGGCGGTGATCATCGTGCTGGCGGTCAGCTTCTTCAGCCTGGGCCTGCGCACCGGCGTGGTGGTGGCGCTGTCCATCCCGCTGGTGCTGGCGATGACTTTTCTCGCCATGTACTTCTTCAATATCGACCTGCAGCGCATCTCGCTGGGCTCGCTGATCATCGCGCTGGGCCTCCTGGTGGACGACGCCATCATCGCGGTGGAAATGATGGCGCTGAAGCTCGAGCAAGGCTGGAACAAGTTCCAGGCGGCCACTTTCGCCTACACCAGCACCGCGTTCCCGATGCTGACCGGCACGCTGATCACCGCCGCCACCTTTCTGCCGGTGGGGCTGGCCAAATCCATCGCCGGCGAATACGTGTTCAGCCTGTTCGCGGTGGTGGGCATCGCGCTGGCGCTGTCGTGGATCGTCGCCGTGGTGTTCACGCCCTTCCTCGGCTACAAGCTGCTGCCCGAGCATCACGCCCATCAGCAACAGCACGATGTCTACGAGAAGCCGTTCTACCAGCGCTTCCGCCGCCTGCTGGTCTGGTGCCTGGCGCATCGCAAGACGGTGATCGCCGCCACGCTGGCGCTGTTCCTGCTGTCGCTGGGCGCGTTCAAGCTGCTGGTGGCCCAGCAGTTCTTCCCCTCCTCCAACCGTCCCGAACTGATGGTGGACATGTGGCTGCCGCGCGGCGCCAGCTATCAGGCCACCTTGCAGCAGGTGGAGAAGATGGAAAAACTGGCCAAGGCCGATCCGAATGTCGTCAGCGTCACCAGCTACGTCGGCTACGGCAGCCCGCGCTTCTACCTGCCGCTGGATCAGCAGCAGCAGCACGTCAACTACGCGCAGCTGATGGTGATGACCCGCGACGAGCACCTGCGCGAAGAGGTGAAGCGCAAGCTGGAGCAAGCCTTCGACAACGACTTCCCGCTGGTGCGCGGCCGCGTCACCCGTCTGGAAAACGGCCCGCCGGTGGGCTACCCGGTGCAGTTCCGGGTGATGGGGCCGGATCACGATCAGGTGCGCGCCATCGCCAACCGGGTGGAAGCCCTGATGCGCGCCCATCCGGGCGCCCGCCATCTCAACCAGAACTGGGGCGAGCAGGTCAAATCGCTGCGCATCGACATCGACCAGGACAAGGCGCGCGCGCTGGGACTCAATTCACAGCAGCTGTCGCAGCAATTGCAGATGCTGATCTCGGGCGCGACGATCAGCGACTACCGCGAAGACGACCAGGCCATCAGCATCGTCGCCCGCCTCAACCACGGCGAACGCAACGATGTGGCCGGCCTTGGCAACCTGATGATACAAACCGCCAGCGGCCGCTTCGTGCCGGTGTCGCAAATCGGCCATATCCGCTACGCGCCGGAAGAGTCCATCATCTGGCGGCGCAACCGCCTGCCTACCATCACCGTCAGCGCCGACGTCGGCGAGGGCGCGCAGGGCGCCGACGTGTCCGCCCAGCTGTGGCCCAAGCTGCAACAGCTGCAAAACGGGCTGCCGATGGGTTACCACATCGAAATGGGCGGCACCATGGAATCCAGCGGCAAGTCGCAACGCGCCATCGCCGCGGTGGCCCCGCTGATGATCGTGGTGGTGCTGACGCTGCTGATGCTGCAATTGCAAAGCTTCCAGCGCACCCTGATGGTGGTCCTGACCGCGCCGCTGGGGATGATAGGCGTCACCCTGACGCTGATCCTGTTCCAGGCGCCGTTCGGCTTCGTCGCCATGCTGGGGGTGATCGCCCTCTCCGGCATGATCATGCGCAACTCGGTGATCCTGGTCGACCAGATCGAGCACGACATCCGCGAAGGCATCGACCGCTACGAGGCGATAGTCGGCTCCACAATCAGACGCTTTAGGCCTATCATGCTCACAGCATTGGCGGCCATCCTGGCGATGATTCCGCTGACCCGCAGCACGTTCTGGGGGCCGATGGCGGTCGCCATCATGGGCGGCCTGCTGGTCGCCACGGTGCTGACGCTGCTGTTCCTGCCCGCCCTGTACGCGCAATGGTTCGGCGTGCGCCGCGACGAGGCCTATCGCGCCGCGCAAGATCAAAAATAACGAGATCACGATGACACACACTCTACGCATACTGGGCGGGCTGATCCTGATCGGTTTCGCCCTGCCCGGCCAGGCTTTCGACCTGATCGGCGCCTGGCAAGCCGCCAGGGAATACAACGCCGATTTCGCCGCCGCCCGCGCCGAACGCGACGCCGGCCAGGAAAAAGCGGTGCAAGGCCGCGCCCTGCTGCTGCCGCAGGCCAGCCTCACCGGCAATTACAGCTACACCAACCCGATCGAACCCGCCCAATACCAGGGCGTGCCGGCGCAAAGCCGCTACGAGAGCCACGGCTACACCCTGGGCCTGCAGCAGCCGCTGTTCGACATGGGCAAATACACCGGCTACCAGAAAGGCAAGATCGGGACGCAACTGGCCGAGACCAGCTTCAACGCCAGCGAGCAGCAGCTGATCGTCGATATCGCCCAAGCCTATTTCGACGTGCTGCGCGCCCGCGACACGCTGGCCGCCACCCGCGCCAGCAAGAAAACCTATCTCAACCTGCTGGAACAGGCCAAAACCGCGTTCGAAGTCGGCACCGCCACCATCACCGACACCAACGAAGCCCAGGCGGGTTACGACGGCGCGGTGGCGCAGGAGATCATCGACGTCAGCAACCTGGAGCTGGCGGAAAACAATCTCAAGCGGCTAACCGGCCTGGAGCCGGCCGCCATCCAACCGGTGCAAGACCAGCTGCCGCTGGTTCCGCCCAAGCCGGCCGACGTCAACGCCTGGATAGGCATGGGCCAGCTAAGCAGCCTCAAGGTGAAGAGCGCCGAACAGAACCTGGCGCTGGCCAAGCAAACCGTGCTGGAGAAACAAGGCAACCACCTGCCCACCATCGCGCTGAGCGCCGGCTACAGCGACACCATCAGCAATCAGCCCGCTACCCTGCCGCAAAGCCGCGGCAGCAATATCGGCGTCACCGTCACCCTGCCGCTGTTCGCCGGCGGCGGCATCAATTCGCAAGTGCGCGAAGCGGTGGCGCAGGAGCAGGCCGCCCGCGAGCAGCTCGAAGCGGCCCGCCGCCAGGTGAAAGAAGACGTGCGCAAGGCCTACCTGGGCGTATCCAACGGCGCGGCGCTGGTGCGCGCCCAGCAACAGCTGCTGGTTTCCGCCAAGAGCAAGGTGGAATCCACCCGGCTGGGCAAGGAAGTCGGCATCCGCACCAGCATCGACCTGTTGCAGGCGGAGCAATCCTATTACGCCGCCGTCACCAGCCTCGCCAACGCCAAGTACAACTATCTGACCGCGCGCCTGGCGCTGGCCCAGGCCGTCGGCCAGCTGGACCCGCAAACCCTGAGCGACGTCAATCAGGTCATCCGCCGCTGACGCCGTATCGCGCCGCCCGACGCCGGGCGGCGCGCCTTCCCCCGCTGTGCTTCCCAAGCAACAAGTGTTTAACTTTTTGCATCATGTGTGGCTTTTTAATAAACACGCCCCTAGAATGAAACGCCGCCGCGCGTCCGGCGCGACGCGGACAATAAACACGGCGCGCGCGCCCATTCCAAGGAGACATCCATGAGCCAGCAGCAACTGATGCAACGCAAGGCCGACGCCACCCCGCGCGGCGTCGGCGTGATGTGCGGTTTCTTTGTCGATCGGGCCAAAAACGCCGAGATCTGGGACGTGGAAGGCCGACGCTACATCGACTTCGCCGGCGGCATCGGCGTGCTCAACACCGGCCACCTCCACGACAAAGTGCGACAGGCCGTCGCCGAGCAACTGACCCGCTTCAGCCACACCTGCTACCAGGTGGTGCCTTACGAGTCCTACATCGAGCTGGCGGAAAAACTCAATCGTCTGACGCCCGGCCAGCACGCCAAGAAAACCGCGCTGTTCACCACCGGAGCCGAGGCGGTGGAAAACGCGGTCAAGGTGGCGCGCGCCTTCACCGGCCGCCCCGGCGTCATCGCCTTCGGCGGCGCCTTCCACGGCCGCACCATGATGGGCATGGCCCTCACCGGCAAGGTGGTGCCCTACAAAGTCGGCTTCGGCCCCTTCCCCGGCGACATCTACCACGCGCCCTACCCCAACGCGCTGCACGGCGTATCGGTAGAGGACTCGATCGCCGGCCTGGAAAAACTGTTCAAATACGACGTCGACCCCTCTCGGATCGCCGCCATCATTTACGAGCCGGTGCAAGGCGAAGGCGGCTTTTACGTCGCCCCGGCCGAGTGGGTGCGCAAGCTGCGCCAGCTGTGCGATCTGCACGGCATCCTGCTGATCGCCGACGAAGTGCAGGCCGGCTTCGCCCGCACCGGCAAGCTGTTCGCCAGCGAACACTACGACGTCCAGCCCGATCTGATCACCATGGCCAAATCGCTGGCCGGCGGCTTTCCGCTCTCGGCCCTGACCGGCCGCGCCGAAGTGATGGACGCGCCAGCGCCGGGAGGCCTGGGCGGCACTTACGCCGGCAACCCGCTCTCCATCGCCGCCGCGCTGGCCGTGATCGACGCCATGGCCTCGGAAGGCCTGATCGAGCGCGCCGAGACACTCGGCCAACTGCTCAAGGAAAAGCTGCACGGCCTGAAAAAGGACGTGCCGCAGATCGCCGAAATCCGCGGACTGGGAGCCATGGTGGCGGTTGAGTTCAACCAGCCCGGCAGCCACGCGCCGGATGCGGAATTCGCCAAAGCGGTCCAGGCGCGCGCCCTGGCCGACGGCCTGATCCTGCTCACCTGCGGCGGCTACGGCAACGTGCTGCGCTTCCTGTTCCCGCTCACCATCGAAGACGCCGTCTTCGACGAAGCGCTCGGCAAACTGGAAAAAGCCCTGCGCGGCTGAGCCCTCTCCGCCGCCGCGCCCGCGGCGGCCGTCCCATTTGCGCCGGGGTTCGCGCCCCGACGCCGGAGAACCCGATGCTGAACCTGAAAGACCCCTCCCTGCTGCGCCGGCAATGCTATCTGGACGGCCAATGGCAAGACGCCGACAACGGCGAGACCATCGCCGTCAACAACCCCGCCACCGGCGAAATCATCGCCACGGTGCCCAAGATGGGCCGCGCCGAAGCGGAGCGCGCCGTCGCCGCCGCCGAGCGCGCCTTCGGCGACTGGAAACGCAAGAGCGCCAAGGAGCGCGCCGCCATCCTGCGCAAATGGTTCGAACTGATCATGGCCAACCAGGACGATCTGGCCATCATCCTGACCGTGGAGCAGGGCAAATCGCTGGCCGAGGCCAGAGGTGAAATCGCCTACGGCGCCAACTACATCGAGTGGTACGCGGAAGAGGCCAAACGCATCTACGGCGACCTGATTCCCCCGCCGGCCGGCGACCGCCGCATCCTGGTCAGCAAGGAGCCGATCGGCGTTACCGCCGCCATCACGCCGTGGAACTTTCCCAGCGCGATGATCACCCGCAAGGCAGCGCCGGCGCTTGCCGCCGGCTGCCCGATGGTGGTGCGCCCCGCCAGCCAGACTCCGCTGTCGGCGCTGGCGCTGGCGGTATTGGCCGAACGCGCCGGCATCCCTGCCGGCGTGTTCTCGGTGATTACCGGCGGCTCCGGCGAAATCGGCGCGGTGCTCACCGGCAGCGACGCCGTGAAGAAATTCTCCTTCACCGGCTCCACCGAAGTGGGCCGCAAACTGATCGCCCAATGCGCCGGCACGGTCAAGAAAGTATCGATGGAACTGGGAGGCAACGCGCCCTTCATCGTCTTCGACGACGCCGATCTCGACGCCGCCGTCGAAGGCGCGCTGATTTCCAAATACCGCAACTCCGGCCAGACCTGCGTCTGCGCCAACCGTCTCTACGTGCAGGACGGCGTTTACGAAGTCTTCGCCGAAAAGTTCGCGGCCGCCGTGGCCAAGCTGAAAGTGGGCAACGGCTTGGAGCCGGGCGTCACCCAGGGCCCGCTGATCGACCAGAACGCGGTGGCCAAGGTGGAAGAGCACATCGCCGATGCGCTGGACAAGGGCGGCCGGTTGATAGCCGGCGGCAAACGCCACCCGCTCGGCCACAGCTTCTTCGAACCGACGGTGATCGCCGACGTGAGCAGCGAAATGAAAGTGGCGCGCGAAGAGACCTTCGGCCCGCTGGCGCCGCTGTTCCGCTTCCATGGCGAAGAGGAAGTCGTCCGCCTTGCCAACGCCACCGAATTCGGCCTCGCCAGCTATTTCTACGCCCGCGACGTCGGCCGCATCTTCCGCGTGGCGGAAGGGCTGGAATACGGCATGGTGGCGGTCAACAGCGGCGTGCTCTCCAACGAGGCCGCGCCATTCGGCGGCGTCAAACAATCGGGACTGGGACGGGAAGGCTCCAAATACGGCATCGAAGATTATCTGGAGATCAAATACGTGCTGCTAGGCGGACTGGATCGCTAAGTTTCTCCGCTTGTCCCCATGCCCCCCAGCCGCCAAAGCCCGCTCTACGAGCGGTCGTTTTGGCGGCCGAAACGCACAAAGCCCAGCTCGTTTGAGCTGGGCTTTGTCTTATGGGGCGTCTGGCGGTGTCCTACTTTCACAT
>NJIE01000027.1 GCA_002213445.1 Xenophilus sp. AP218F
CGGTTATTCGTTCTGTTAAAGAGCGGTGCTGATCGCTTCGTTTCGTTCGCTGCGTCAGCTGAGGAGGCGAACTATACGCCCCGACCCCTGACCCGTCAACACCTTTGCGTCGGAAAATCGCAAAAAAACGGGCCGAAACACGCAAGTCATTGATCCGCAACGAAGCGACAGCCGGAACTTTTTAACCGCAGGCCCGTCAACCCCGACCATTCCGCCGCCGCCCCTCGCTCGCCGCCTGGCGAAACCGCCGATTTCAGGCGGCGAAACCATGAAAAACGGGCCGACTGGCGTCGGCCCGCATCGCTACTTATATAGATTGCCATCAGACAAGCATCGTCAATCCTGTATCAGATATCAGGAGCCTGTCTTGCCGCGACTGCGGCGCGTCCGCGGGGGCCTTGTCACCGGCGCCGGATTCGCGCCTTCTGGCGAGGCCGCCGCCGGAGTGGATGCCGCTGGCTTTGGCGTAGTCGGCTTTGGCGTAGTCGGCTTTGGCGTAGTGGGCTTTGGCGTAGTCGGCTTCGGCGTAGTCGGCTTCGGCGCAGTCGGCTTCGGCGTAGTCGGCTTCGGCGCAGTCGGCTTCGGCGTAGTCGGCTTCGGCGTAGTCGGCTTCGGCGTAGTCGGCTTCGGCGTAGTCGGCTTCGGCGTAGTCGGCTGGGCAGCTCTCGGCATCGCGGATTGGTCGGCGGCCGAACTGCGCGCCGCGGGCTTTCCCTTGGGCGCAGGCGGAAGGCCTGCCAGCTTCGCTTCCGGAATAGCAGGCGTGGCCACAGGCTCCGCGCTTGCCCTGCCGCCGCGACGCGAGCGGCTGCGCGACGACACCCGGTTTGCCGGCGCAGATTCCGCAGCAGCGATTTCCGGTTTCGAGGCCGGCCGATCGCCGTCTCTGACCAGGGCGAAGTCTACTTGGGCGCTTTCCAGATTGGCGCTCACCACCTTGACCCTCAGCGTGTCGCCCAGGCGATACTGAACGCCGGTCTTCTCGCCGACGATGGCCTGGACTTCCTTCTTGAAATGGAAGTAATCCTTGCCCAGTTCGGAGATGTGCACCAAACCCTCGACATACACGTCGTCCAGCAGCACGAAAACCCCGAAGCCGGTAACCGCGCTGATCTTGCCCTGGAAGATCTCGCCCACCTTGTCGCGCATATAGTAGGTTTTCAGCCAGGATTCGACGTCGCGGCTGGCGTCGTCGGCGCGCCGTTCGGTCATCGAACAGTGCTCGCCCAGTTGCGCCCACTTGCCGGGCTTGTACTTCTCCCCCTTGAGCACCGCCTTGATGGCGCGATGCACCAGCAGGTCGGGATAGCGGCGAATCGGCGAGGTGAAGTGGGTGTAAGCCTCGTAAGCCAGCCCGAAGTGGCCGTTGTTGTCCGGCGTGTAGACCGCTTGCTGCATCGAACGCAGCAGCATGGTCTGCAATACCGGCGCGTCCGGGCGGCCGTGAATGTGCTCGGCCAGCTTGGCGTAATCCTTGGCGCTCGGCTTGTCGTCGCCGCCCAGCGTCAGGCCCACCAGGCGCAGATAGGCGCGCAGGTTTTCCAGCTTCTCGGGCGTCGGCCCTTCATGCACGCGGAACAGCGCCTTGTGCCCGCTCTTGAGCAGGAAGTCGGCGGAGCAGACGTTGGCCGCCAGCATGCACTCTTCGATCAAGCGATGGGCGTTGTTGCGCACCACCGGCACGATGCGCTCGATCTTGCCCTGATCGTTGAAGATCATCTGGGTTTCGGTGGATTCGAACTCGATGGCGCCGCGCTTGGCGCGCGCGGCCAGCAATATCTTGAACAGGGCGTACAGATCCTGCACGTGGGCCAGCATCGGATGATCCGACCCATTCTGCAGCCAGTCCCACACCTGGTTGTAAGTGAGGCGGGCCTTGGACTGCATCACCGCCGGATAGAACTTGTACTTCTTCACCTCGCCCTTGGCGTTGATCTGCATGTCGCAGACCATGCACATGCGCTCCACTTCCGGGTTGAGCGAGCAGATGCCATTGGACAGCGCTTCGGGCAACATGGGAATGACGCGCCGCGGGAAGTAGACCGAGGTGCCGCGCTCGCGCGCGTCCGTGTCCAGCGCGTCGCCGGGCTGCACATAGAAGCTGACGTCGGCGATGGCCACTACCAGACGGAAACCCTTGCCGCTTTTCTCGGCGTATACCGCGTCGTCGAAGTCGCGGGCGGTCTCCCCGTCTATGGTGACCAGCGGCAAGTCGCGCAGATCGACGCGGTCCTTGCTCCAGTCTTTCTTGCGCACCTTCTTGGGCGTCGCCTTGGCCTGCGCCAGCGCGTCTTCGGAAAAGACATGCGGCAATGCGTGCTTGCGCAAGGCGATTTCGATTTCCATGCCCGGGTCGGCGTAGTTGCCGAGCACCTCGGCCACCCGGCCCACCGGCTGACGACGGCCGTCCGGGTACTGGACGATATCCACCGTCACCACCTGGCCGTCGGAAGCACCGGCCTCGCCGCCGGGTTCGATCAATATGTCGTGATTGATGCGCTTGTCTTCGGGACGGGCCACCCAGACGCCGCGCTCGTGCTGGATGCGGCATACCAGGCGCGTCACCGCGTGCTCCAGCACTTCGGCCACGCGGCCTTCCTGCCGGCCGCGGCGGTCCACGCCGGACGGCTGGATCATCACCCGGTCGCCATGCATCACTTTGCGCATTTCGCGTTCGGGCAGGAAAATGTCGACGCCCTTGCCTTCGCCCTCGTCCGGGGCGGCGAAGCCGTAGCCATCGCGATGGCCAACCACCTTGCAACGCACCAGATCGAGTTTTTCCGCGACGCAGACCGCGCCCTTGCGGTTGATGATCACCTGGCCGTCGCGCTCCATGGCGAGGAGCCGGCGTTCAAAGAAGGAAAGCTCGGCCTCGCTGATGGACAGCATCTGGGCCAGCTCTTCGGGGAACAGCGGCACGCCTTGCTCGGCGAGCAGCTGCAAAAGGTATTCTCGGCTCGGCAAAGGGTTGGCGTACTTGAGTTTTTCCCGTTCCAGATAGGGATCCTGTTCACGCAGAGACAGGATTTTTTGTTTTTTTTGAGCTTTAGCCATTGACACCCTCGAGGATATGTCTATAATTCGCGTCTCGTTGCAGAGATGCAGCAGATGATACAGCAAAGCGACGCCCAGGTGGCGGAATTGGTAGACGCACTAGGTTCAGGTCCTAGCGCCCGCAAGGGTGTGGAAGTTCGAGTCTTCTCTTGGGCACCAACGGAATTCATTGCGGTCAGTCTAAAGACTGGTCGGGCAGTAAAAGATTATAGATAGTCGCAGGCCCAGGTGGCGGAATTGGTAGACGCACTAGGTTCAGGTCCTAGCGCCCGCAAGGGTGTGGAAGTTCGAGTCTTCTCTTGGGCACCAACGGAATTCATTGCGGTCAGTCTAAAGACTGGTCGGGCAGTAAAAGATTATAGATAGTCGCAGGCCCAGGTGGCGGAATTGGTAGACGCACTAGGTTCAGGTCCTAGCGCCCGCAAGGGTGTGGAAGTTCGAGTCTTCTCTTGGGCACCAATACGAAAACCCCGTTGACGCGAGTCGACGGGGTTTTCCGCATTCAGCCGTCCGCAGGCGGAAAGCTCAGCGATACCAGCAAGCCGCCGTCCGCGTTGTCGTCCAGGCGCAGCCTGGCGGCATGGCGGCTGGCGATTTCGCGCACGATGGCCAAACCCAGGCCGCTGCCCTCCTCGGCCGCGTCCCGTCCGCGATAAAAACGCAGCAACACCTTGTCGCGCTCGGCCGCCGGGATGCCGTTGCCGTTGTCCGCCACCTGCAAACCGGGCCTGGGCTCGGCCATGGCGCGCACGGTGACCACCCCGCCCGCCGCCCGCGCGCCGTAGCGCAGCGCATTGTCGATCAGGTTGTTGAGCAGCTCCTGCAACAGCGCCGGGTTGCCATTCACCCACACCGTCTCGTCGCCCTCGTACCCCAGATCCACGCCCTGGCGATGCGCGCTCATCGCCCATTCCAGCGCCACCTCGCGCGCCAGCTGCGCCAGGTTGACCCGCTGCAAGGGCATGGTCTGGCCGTTGTCCGGCTCCAGCCTGGACATCTGCAACAGCTGCCGCACCATGTGCCCGGCGTGGCGCGAGGTGGCCAACAGCTTGGCCAGCTGCCGCCGCTGCTCGGGGCTGGCCGCTTCGCGGCTGGCCAGTTCCGCCTGGGCCTGCATCACGGCGAGCGGCGTCTTGAGCTGATGGGCGGCGTCGTCGATGAAACGGCGGCGCGCGGCGAACAGCCGCTGCAACCTCTCGCTATGCAGATTCAGCGCTTCCACCAGCGGCAAAACCTCGCCCGGCAGCCCCGCCACGCTCAAGGGCTGCAACTCGCCCTCCTTGCGTTGCGACACCTCCGCCGACAGGCGCTGCAGCGGGCGCAGGCCGCGGCCCACCGCCAGGAAGACGATCAGCAGCAGCACCAGCACCAGAAACAGCTCCTGCAACAGGGAACCCAGCAGCAAGCCGCGCGCCAGGTCGTGACGCGATTCCGGCGTCTCCGCCACCTGCACCAAGATATCGCGATTGCTCAGCGTCAGCATGTCGCGCACCGGCACCCGCAGGCTGACCAGCCTGACGCTCTCGCCGTGATAGTCGGCGTCGGAGAACTGCGCCTCGGGAGCCTGGGCGTCTCGCCGCGGCGGCGGCGGCAAGTCCTCATAGCCAGTCAGCGGCCGGCCCGCTTCGTCGCTGACCCGGTAAAACACCTTGCCGGCGGCGTTGCTTTCAAACATCTGCAAGGCGAAGTACGGGATATCGACCTTGATCTCGCCGTTATGGCTGCTGACGCCGTTGGCGATGGCGCGCGCCGAGGTGTGCAACATGCGATCGAAAGCGGCGTTGGCGCCTTGCAAGCTGCGCTGATAGGTCAGGCCGGCATCCACCGCCAGCAACAGCAGCAGCGGCAGCAACAGCCTCCACAACAAACGCAGGCGCAGGCTTTCCGGCCGCGTCGAATGTCTTTTGCCCATGCCGCCCCGCTACTGCTCGGCCAGCAGGTAGCCCAGCCCGCGCAAGGTGACGATGCCGACGCCGCTGTCGGCCAGCTTCTTGCGCAGCCGGTAGACGTAGATTTCCATCGCCTCGGCGCTGCCGGACTCCTCCAGGCCGAAAATCTTCTCCGACAGCACATCCTTGCTGATCGCCCGGCCGCCTTGCAGCATCAACAGTTCCAGCACCGCGTGCTCGCGCGGGGTGAGTTTCAGCGCCTCGCCCGCCAGCGTGAACATCCGGCAGCTGCCGTCGTAGCACAGCGCGCCGCAACTGAGGCGGTTATGATCATGGCCGTGGCTGCGGCGGATCAGGGCGCGCACCCGCGCTTCCAGTTCACCCAGATCAAAGGGCTTGGACAGGTAATCGTCGGCGCCCATGTCCAGGCCGCGCACCCGGTCCTCCACCGAGCCGTGAGCGGTCAGGATCAGCACCGGCATGGACTTGCGGCGCGCTCGCAGGCGCTTGAGCACCTCCCAGCCGTCCAGCCGCGGCAAGGCCAGGTCCAGTATCACCAGCGCGTAGTCCTGGGTATGCAGCACGTGGTCGGCCGCCTGGCCGTCGTACATCACGTCGACGGCGAAACCGGCTTGCTCCAGCGCTTTATGCAGGGACTCCGCCAGCGACCGGTTGTCTTCCACCAAAAGCAATCGCATGACAGACAAGTTTGAAAACGGATTGAGAGGATTAGTCTAATATCATGAGTCGGCGTTCCAAGCCAGCCAAGTTTCCCCGCGAGACGCTCCCGTTCAAGGCCCAATCAGGAAGAAAACCCATGCGAGCAATCCATCGCCTGCTGGCGCTAGGCCTGGCCGCGCTGCCGATCGGCGGCGCTCTGGCCGCGCCCGCGCACTACCCGTCCAGCTATCGGAACCTGGAGCGCGCCGCCGCAGACGAGGGCAGGCTGGTGATCTACGCCGCCACCGACAGCGCCGCGGCCCGCCCGCTGCTCAAGGATTTCCAGGCGCTCTACCCAGCGGTGAAAGTGACGTACCACGAGATGAACAGCGCCGAAATCCACAGCCGCTTCACCCGCGAAAACGCCGCCGGCAAAGACAGCGCCGATTTGCTGTGGAGCCCGGCCATGGACTTGCAGGTCAAGCTGGTCAACGACGGCTACGCCGCCCGCTACGCTTCCCCGGAAATCCCCAGGCTGCCCAAATGGGCGCATTACCGGCAACAGGCTTACGCCACCACCTACGAGCCGGTGGCCATCGTCTACAACAAGCGCCTGCTCAAGCCGGGAGAAATCCCCCAAACCCGCGCCAAGCTGATCCGCATCGTCAAGGCCGACCCGGCGCGCTTTCGCGGCAAACTCGCCACTTACGACATCGAGCGCTCCGGCGCGGGCTTCAACTTCCTGACCCAGGACTACCGCTACAGCCGGCAAGCTATCTGGGAGCTGACGCGCGCGCTGGGCCAGGCCGGCGTGCAGCTGCACACCTCCACCGGCGAGATCATGGAGCGCGTCGCCGCCGGCGACAGCCTGATCGGCTACAACATGCTGGGCTCCTACGCCTTCGCCAAAGCCAAGAAAGACCCGGCCATAGGCTACGTTTACCCCAAGGACTACACCCAGATCGTCAGCCGTCTGGCCATCGTCTCCAAGACCGCGCGCCATCCCAACGCGGCGCGGCTATGGCTGGATTACCTGCTTTCGCGGCGCGGCCAGGACGTGCTCGCCAACCAGGCCGACCTGTTCTCGCTGCGCGACGACGTCGCCGGCCCGGCCACCCTGTCCGCCTTGCGCGGCCAGCTGGGCGCCAGCGCCCAAGCGATAGAAATCGGCCCCGGCCTGCTGGTTTATCTGGATCAGGCCAAGCGCCGCGAGTTCATGCGCAGCTGGCGGCAGGCGCTGCGGGAGTAAGCGGACTCAGCGCCCGCCCCCCGTCTCGCCCGGGGCGGCCAACTGCGCGCCCGCGTCGGCGGGCAAGCGCCGGAACAGCAGGCAGGACAAGGCGGTGAGGCTGGCCATGAAGACGAAGGCCCAGGCGAAATCGCTGGCCGCGATCTCATGATGCCCCTGCAGCCAGGACGCGCCCTGCAAGGCGAACGCCCCCACCGTCACGCCGAAACCCGCCGCCAGCTGCTGCGCCACGCTGGAGAGGCTGGTGGCGTGGCTCATGCGCGGCTGGCTGATGTCGGCGAAGGTGATGGCGTTGAGGCTGGTGAACTGCAAGGAGCGCAAGCAGCCGCCCAGCAAGAACACCGCCAGCATCAGCAGGTGCGGCGTATCGGCGCGAAACAGCGCGAACACGCCCACCGACAGGCCGGCCAGCACGCTGTTGACCATCAGGATGCGGCGAAAGCCGAACACCCGCAGCACGCGGGCGACGATGGTCTTCATGAAGATCGCGCCCAGCGCGGTGGAGCAGGTCAACAGGCCCGACTCGAACGGCGTGAAGCCAAAGCCCAGCTGCAACATCAGGGGCAGCAGGAAGGGAATGGTGCCGATGCCGACGCGGAACATGAAGCCGCCGACCACGCCGGCGTTGAAGGTCGGAATGCGCAGCAGGGACAGGTCGAGCAGCGGGTGCTCGCCGCGCCGGTAATGGCGCAGATAGGCCAGCAGCAGCGCGCCGCCCAGCGCGGTCAAGCCGGCGGAAGCCGCCACCGGCAGCATGTGCTTGCCTTCCGAGGCCAGCCCCAGCATCAGCAGCGACAACCCCGCGCCGGTCAGCGCGAAGCCCCATGCGTCCAGCGGCGGCACCTCGTCCTCTTTCAGGTTGGCGACGTAGCGGCCGGCCAGGATCAAACCCAGCACGCCGATGGGCAGGTTGATCAGGAAAATCCAGCGCCAGTGAAAATACGTGCTGATGAAGCCGCCCAGCGGCGGGCCGATCACCGGCCCCAGCAGCGCCGGCACGGTCAGATAACTGAGCGCCGTCACCAGTTCGGCCTTGCTGGTGGTGCGCAGGATCACCAGCCGCCCCACCGGCACCATCATCGCCCCCCCTATGCCCTGCACGAAACGCGCCAGCACGAAGCCGTGCAAGGTGCTGCTCGCCGCGCACAGCAAGGAGCCGAGCATGAACACCGCGATGGCTGAGCGGAACACCCGCCGCGCGCCGAAGCGGTCCGCCATCCAGCCGCTGATCGGAATGAACACCGCCAGGCTGACCAGATAGGAGGTCAGCGCCAGCTTGAGCGAGATCGGGTCTACCGCCAGATCGCGGGCGATGGCGGGCAAGGAGGTGGATATCACGGTGGCGTCCATGTTTTCCATGAACAGCGCGGTGGCGATGATCAGCGGCGTGAGCATGCCGGGAGCGATTCTGAACTGCATGACAGGAGCAATTTTGTGGCGCAAACCGCAGTGTAGCACCGTCGGCGGCCCGCCACGCCGGCAACGCGTTGCCGTCTGTGAAGCGCATGGGAAAAGCGGCCGCCTGGGGGCGGCCGCTGCGCTTCAGAGCCTGTGTCTGGCTCAGTTGCGGCTCAGGTCCAGCGCCGCGGTCAGATCGCCCATCGGCTTGTAACCGTTGTCCACCAGCGCCGCGTCGCGCGCCAGCACGCCCGGCAGCGGCGCGAGGTTGAAGCGGCGGGTCAGGAAGCGCAAGACGGACGCGGTGTCGTACTGGGTGTGATCGACATGATTGCGCTTGGCGAACGGCGAAATCACGATGGCCGGAATGCGGGTGCCCGGCCCCCAGCGGTCGCCCTTGGGCACCGCGGCGTGGTCGTAGAAGCCGCCGTTCTCGTCGTAAGTCACCACGATCAGCATGTTTTTCCACTGCGGGCTTTGCTGCAGCTTGGCGATCACATCGGCGATGTGGGCGTCGCCGTCGGCTACGCTGGCGTAGCCCGGGTGCTGGTTGAGATTGCCTTGCGGCTTGTAGAACGCCACTTGCGGCAGCTTGCCGGCGGCGGCGTCGCTGAGGAACTGGCTGTCGAAATCCTTCAGATGCTGGCTGCGATACGCCGCCTGGCTGGCCGGATCAAACGCCGCGTAATAGTTGAACGGCTGATGATGCGCCTGGAAATTGGCCACGCCGCCGTAGATCTTGGAAGGATCGGCCGCCACCGCGCTCCACGCGCC
The DNA here is from genome assembly GCA_002213445.1 of Xenophilus sp. AP218F. Taxonomy (GTDB): domain Bacteria; phylum Pseudomonadota; class Gammaproteobacteria; order Burkholderiales; family Chromobacteriaceae; genus Chromobacterium. Next base: position 9,025 of record NJIE01000027.1, read on the forward strand.
GGCGTACCAGGCCCAGCTGACCTTCCTGGCGTCCAGCCGGTCGGCGATGGTGGCCTGGGTTTGCGCCGGCAAGGTGGAAGCCTTGGCCGGGTCGGCGTACTTCTGGCTCGCATCGCCCGCAGCCGGCGCGTTGCCGCTGGGCTGGTACGGCGGCTGCATGGTATTGACCGCGTAGAACTTGCCCGCCGCGTCCTTGGGCGTGAGGTTGCCGTCGTTCTGGTACTTGGCCTTGCCGACCAGCACCGACGCGGGCGACCCGGCCGCCGGCGTCAGGCGCAGGAAGTTGCCCTTGGCGTCGGTGTCTATCGCCGCGATGCTGCCCTTGGCCACCGAGGCATCGGCGTCCGGATACTCGGGCGCGCAGGCGCAAATCAGGTACTGGTGGTTGAGGAAGGAGCCGCCGAAGGCGCCCATGAAGAAGTTGTCGGCCAGCGTGTACTGGCGCGCCAGCTGCCACATCGCCATCTTGCTGCCGTCGTAGTAGCCCATGGTCAGGCCGCCGGCGTCGGAATACGCCGCGAACTTGTCGTTGGCGCCGCCGTTGATCTGCATCCGGTTGTTGTAGAAGCGGTGCACCAGGTCGCGGGTGATGACCGATTGCGGCACCGCCACGCCGGTGCCGTTCAGGCCGGCGGGGTCGTCGATCTGGAACGGCTTGTTGGCGAAGCCGGTGGTTTGCGCCTGAGTCAGCGTCACGCTCTGGCCGGCGGCGGTCAGGCCGCCCCAGGTGGGCGGCAGCGCCGGCAGCGCGCTGCCGTCGAAATCTTTTTGCGCCGTGTAGCCGCCCCTGGAAGCCGGGTTGACGCCGGGGACGCCGTTGGCGCCGGGGAACAGACCGTACAGGTTGTCGAAGCCGCGGTTTTCGGCGTAAATCACCACCACGTTCTGGATATCCTTCAGCGCCAGGCGGCGATGCATGGCCGCCTTCAAGTCGCCGCTCTTGCCCGCTTCCGCCACCGTCTCGGCGATGGCGTCGATGCTCTGGCTGATGGCGGCCTTGAGCTTGGCCTTCACCGCCGGGTCTTTTTCCTTGTTGTGATCCTGCAGCAGCTTGGCCGGCTCCACGCCGATGCGCGCGGCCAGATCGCGGCTGGCGGCGGCCAGGTCGCCGCCGTTGCCGTCCATCGCGTCGGCCAGCTCGGTGGTGAGGGCGCTCACCACCTGGGTGGCGCCGGCCGGCGCGCGGAACGCCAGCGGCTGGGTCACCGCCGTAGCGGTCTGGGTGTCCGGATCGTAACGCACCGCGTCGACGCCCACTTCCACCGCCACCGCGCCGCTGCCCGGCAGCGTGTACGCGCCGTTGCCATCGGTATAAACGAAAGGCTCGCCGCTATCGCAGCGGCCGTTGTTGTTTTTGTCCAGACAGACTTTGGCGTGCCGGAAATAACTGCCGGTCACCACGCCGCTGCTGCCGGCGGCGGCCTCTCCTCCTCCGCTGCCGGCGCAGGCGGCCAACACCGCCGCGGCCAGGGCGGGCAGCGCCAGCGCGTATTGTTTGCGTCGCATCATCCGTTCTCCATCGATCTATTTTTGTCAGAGCGCGAATTATCAGGGGCGAATATTGCATCGGCCTGACCGCGGCATGACAGTAAGATTGCGGATGAAAAACAAGAAGCGTCACACGATTGTCATCCCGGCTGAGTACATTTGGCCGCGTTCTCTCCTCCACGCCTCATCATGTTCAAAGCTCTCTCCCTGCTGCCGGCCGTCTGCCTGCTGGCCGCCGCCGCGCTGGCCGCGAGCGCCGACCAGGCCGCTCGCCGCCCTCCGGCCACCAAGGCCGCCGCCGCTTTTCGCCCGTACGCGCCCGACCCGGCGCACCCGGTCAGCGCCGCGCAACTGGACGCGCTGGGACGCCGGCTGTTTTCCGACCCGGCCCTGTCCGCCAGCGGCCAGCTGTCCTGCGCCAGCTGCCATTCCCCCGCCCACGCCTACGGCCCGCCCAACGCGCTGGCGACGCAACCGGGCGGCAAGGATGGCGCGCAGCCCGGCGTGCGGGCCGCGCCGTCGCTGCGCTATTTGCAAAACGTGCCGCCGTTTTCCGAACACTTCCGCGACAACGACGGCAACGACAGCGAGGACGCCGGCCCCACCGGCGGGCTGACCTGGGACGGCCGCGCCGGCTCCGCCCACGAACAGGCCGGCCTGCCGCTGCTGGCCGCCAACGAAATGGCCAACCGCAGCGAGGAAGAAGCGGCCGAGCGCTTGCGTCGCTCCCGGCACGCCGCCGAGTTTCAGCGCTTGTTCGGTCAGGACATTTTCAAGGAACCGCGCCGCGCCTTCGCCAAGGCCGCGCTGGCTTTGGAGGTGTTCCAGCAGAACCCGCGCGAGTTCTACCCCTACGACAGCAAGTACGACGCCTATCTGCGCGGCCAGGCGCGGCTGAGCGCGCAGGAAGCGCGCGGACTGCGGGCGTTCAACGATCCGGCCAAGGGCAATTGCGCCAGCTGCCACGTCAGCCGCATCGGCGAGGACGGGGCGTTTCCGTCCTTCAGCGACTACGGCCACATCGCCGTGGGCGCGCCCCGCAACGCCGGCCTGCCGGCCAACGCCAATCCGGCCTACTTCGATCTGGGGCTGTGCGGCCCCTATCGCGCCGATCTGAAACAGCATGCGGAGTACTGCGGCCTGTTCCGCACCCCCAGCCTGCGCAACGTCGCCCGCCGCCAGGCCTTTTTCCACAACGGCGTGTTCCACGATTTGCGCCAGGTGCTGCGCTTTTACGCCGAACGCGACGTTCGGCCCGAGAAATGGTATCCGCGCGGCCAGGACGGCCGCCCGGCCAAGTTCAACGACCTGCCGGCGGCCTATCGCGCCAACGTCAACATGGAGCCGCCCTTCGGCGGCAAGCCCGGCGGCAAACCGGCCTTCGGCGAGCGCGACATCGACGACATGCTGGCCTTCCTGAAAACGCTGAACGACGGCTACCGGCCGCCCGCCGGCCGCGCCAAAAGCTAGGCCCGCGTCGGCAAGCGCCGCCCCTGCTCGGCGCTTTGTTCGGCCAGTTCCAGCAGCGTCATCACCTGCAAGGCTTCGTCCACGCTGACCGGAACCGGCCCGCGGCCGCGCACCGCCGCCGCCATGCGCTGGTAATACTCGCGATAATCGCCGCGAGCCGGCGGCTGGTTTTCGGCCAGCACCTGCTCGCCGTCGGCGAACAACAGCTGCCCCGGCACCGGGTCCAGGCCCCAGCCTTCGCCCCCCGGCCGCGCGCCGCGTTTCAACGCGCCCTCCTGCGCGTCCAGGCCGAACTTCAGGTAACTGGCCCGATCGCCGTGCAGGCTGAAACGCGGATTGCCGCCGCTGACCAGGCAGGAGCCGTGCAGCACGGCGTGGAAGCCGGGATAGAACAGCTGGACATGAAAGTAATCGGTGGCCTGCGCGCCGGCGCGCTGCTTGGCCAGCGTCGCCTGCAGCGCTTCGGGCAGACCGAACAACTGCAGCGCCTGATCGAGCAGATGCGAGCCCAGGTCGTACCACAGGCCCGAGCCGGGCAGGTTCTGCTCGCGCCAGCGCGCGCGCGGCTCGGGGCGGAAGCGGTCGAAATGGGATTCGAAGTGGCTGAGCCGGCCCAGGCGGCCGCTGGCCAACAGCTCGCGCAGCGCCAGGAAATCGGCGTCCCAGCGGCGATTATGAAAGACCGAGACCAGCCGCGAGCACGCGCCCTGCAGCCGGGCCAGCGCCCGCGCCTGGTACAGGTTGACGGTGAAAGGCTTGTCCACCACCACGTGCTTGCCGGCCAGCAGCGCCGCTTCGGCCTGCTCGAAATGCAGGGTATTGGGGGTGGCCAGCACGATCAGCTCGATTTCCGGATCGGCCAGCGCGGTCTCGTAATCCGGGCAGACGCGGCAGTCCGGCCAGTCGGCGGCGGCGGCCTCCCCGCTGCTGACGATGGTATGCAGGATCAGCCCCGGCGCGGCGGCGATCAGCGGGGCGTGAAAGGTTTTTCCGGCGTAGCCGTAGCCCACCAGGGCGACATGGACGGGAAAGTTCATGTTGAGGATATCCGGTTGCGCGACAACCCGCAGTGTAACGGCATGCCGGGCCGGCGGCGAGCCGCCGCCTGGCAAACACCAACCGCGCGGCCAGCAAAAAGCCCACCGCGAAGGGTGGGCTTGGCAGGCTAGCGACGAGGCTGGCTTACAGGCCGAACGGGTGGCGCAGCACGATGGTTTCTTCGCGGTCCGGGCCGGTGGAGACGATGTCTACCGGCGCGCCGCACACTTCCTCGATGCGCTTCAGGTAGGCCTGGGCGTTGGCCGGCAGGTCTTCCCAGCGCTTGGCGCCGACCGTGGTGCCGGTCCAGCCCGGCAGCGTTTCGTATACCGGTTCGCACTTGGTCACGGCGTCGGAGCCGAACGGCAGGATGTCGACCAGCTTGCCGTCCAGCATGTAGCCGGTGCACAGCTGGATCTCTTCCAGGCCGTCCATCACGTCCAGCTTCATCACGCACAGGCCGGATACGCCGTTGATCTGGATGGAGCGCTTGAGCGCGGCGGCGTCGAACCAGCCGCAGCGGCGCGGACGGCCGGTGACCGAACCGAACTCGTTGCCGCGCTCGGCCAGGAAGGTGCCCACTTCGTTTTCCTGCTCGGTCGGGAACGGACCGGAGCCGACGCGGGTGCAGTAGCCCTTCACGATGCCCAGCACGTAGTTGAGCATTTGCGGCGGCACGCCCGCGCCCGGCGCGGCGGCGCCGGCCACGCAGTTGGACGAGGTCACGAACGGATAGGTGCCGTGGTCGATGTCCAGCAGCGTGCCTTGCGCGCCTTCGAACAGGATCGGCGTGCCGGCCTTGTCCATGTCGTACAGGGTGCGCGACACGTCGGCCACCATCGGCTTGATGCGCTCGGCCATCTTCATGGTGTCGGCCAGGATGGCGTCAAAGCTTACCGGTTCGGCCTTGAACAGATTGGTCAGCAGGAAGTTGTAGTAGTCTACGTTTTCCTTCAGCTTGGCGGCGAAGCGTTCGGTGTTGAACAGGTCGATCACCTTCAGCGCGCGGCGCGCCACCTTGTCTTCGTAGCAGGGGCCGATGCCGCGGCCGGTGGTGCCGATCTTGCCGGCGCCCAGCGAGGCTTCGCGAGCCTGGTCCAGCGCGATGTGGTACGGCAGGATCAGCGGGCAGCCTTCGGCGATCTTCAGGCGCGCCGAGGCGTTGACGCCGGCGGCTTCCAGCTCGTCGATCTCTTTGAGCAGCGCTTCGGGCGACAGCACCACGCCGTTGCCGATGAAGCATTCCACATCGGGACGCAGAATGCCGGACGGCACCAGGCGCACGACGGTTTTCTTGCCATTCACCCACAGCGTGTGGCCAGCGTTGTGGCCGCCCTGGAAACGCACTACCGCACGTGCGTGGTCGGTCAGCCAGTCAACGATTTTGCCTTTGCCTTCGTCACCCCACTGGGTGCCAATCACGACAACGTTCTTGGACATTGGAACAAGCCTCTTTCAGTCAGATACAAACAAACTCAGTTAAACGGCGCGATCTGCCAGCCGTCGCCGGCCGGGATCAGATCGCGATTGCAGTTCAGCGCGGCGGACGATTCGCCCAGGTAGTCGATGACCACCATTTCCCCGCTGGCGCGCAAACGGTCGATTTCCGCGCGCGCCGCCGGCAACAGCCGGGCCTGGACGCGGATGCCCTGGCTGGGATCGCGCTCGGGCAGGATCCGGATCAGATCGCGCAAGTCCAGGCTGAAGCCGGTGGCCGGCCGCGCGCGGCCGAAACGGCGGCCGACATTGTCGTAGCGGCCGCCGCGGGCGATGGCGTCGGACCAGCCTGGCGCGTAAGCGGCGAACATCAATCCCGTATGGTAGAAGTCGCCGCGCAATTCCGCGAGATCGAAGCTCAAGGCCACCTCGGGCGGCAAGGCGCGGGCGATGGCCAAGAGCTGGGTCAGCCCCAGCTCCACCTCCGGCAGCGACGGCAGCCGGCGGCGCGCCTCTTCCAGCACGCCCACCGGGCCGTACAGCTCGGGCAGCGCGAGAAACGCGCTCTTGTACGGTTCGGCGACGCCGGCGACTAGCTCGGCGATGCCGGCGGCGTCCTTATTCTGCAGCAGCGAGAACAACTCGCGCGTCCGCTCGTCGCCAAGGCCGGCGGCATTGGCGATGCCGCGGAAGATGGCGATGTGGCCGACATCCAGACGCAAGGCGCCGACGCCCGCGTCGCGCAGCGACTTCAGCATCAGTTCGATGATTTCCAGATCGGCCTCGATGCCGGCGTGGCCGTACAGCTCCGCCCCCACCTGCAACGGCTCGCGCGAACTCATCAAACCCGCCGGGCGGGTATGCACCACGCTGCCGGCGTAGCACAAGCGGGTGACGCCGGTGCGCGCGCCCAGAAGGTGGGCGTCGATACGCGCCACCTGCGGCGTGATGTCAGCGCGCAGGCCCAGCTGGCGGCCGGAGAGCTGATCGTCCAGCTTGAAGGTTTTCATCTCCAGCGTGGCGTCGCCGGCGCTGATCAGAGAGTCGATGTATTCGATCATCGGCGGCAGCACCAGCTCGTAGCCGGCCACGCGAAAACCTTCCAGCATCGTCGCCTTGGCGGACTCGACCTGGCGCGCGCGCGCCGGCAGGATGTCCGCTATGTATTCGGGTAACAGCCAATTACGCATGTTTCGCTTCAACAGAATAAAAGGCGGGATGGGTGTCCCGCCTTGTTATCAGCAAACTGGCCAGGTCGCCCCGGCCAGTTGTCTTCATCAAATTGTTCGCGCCTTACTTGCTCTTGCCGGCGCCCGCTTGCGGGTTCTTCAGATACTTGAAGAATTCGCTGTTGGGCTCCAGCACCAGCACGTCGCTCTTGTTCTTGAACGACTCCTTGTAGGCGTCCATGCTGCGCCAGAAGGCGTAAAACTCCGGATTCTTGCCGTAGGCTTCGGCGTAGATGGCCGCCGCCTTGGCGTCGCCCTGGCCCTTCAGCTCCTGGGCCTTGCGGTACGCTTCGGCCAGGATCACCTCGCGCTGCTTGTCGGCTTCCGCCCTCACCCGTTCGGCGTTGGCGGCGCCTTCGCTGCGCAGCTGGCTGGCCACGGTGCGACGCTCGGACTGCATCCGATCGTAGACCGAACTGCTGATTTTATCCGGAAAGTCGACTCTTTTTAAGCGCACATCAAGAATTTCCACGCCTATTTTACGCGCATCCGCGTCCGCGCGCTTGCGAACCGTCTCCATCACCTGGTCGCGCTGCCCGGATATGACGTCTGCAACCAGCTTCTGGCCGAACTCGGCGCGCAGGCCGTCGTTGATGGTCTGCTTCAGGCGCGCCACCGCGGCGGCCTCGGAACCCACGCTCTTGTAGAACTGCTCCACGTCCACCACGCGCCACTTGACGAAGCTGTCCACCAGCACGTTCTTCTTCTCGCGGGTGTTGAACAGCTCCGGCGTTTCGGCGTCGATGGTCTGTACCCGGCGGTCGAAATAACGGACGTTTTGCAGCAGCGGGATCTTGAACTGGATGCCCGGCTCCTTGATGATGCGCACCACTTCGCCAAACTGGAATACCAGCGCGAACTGGCGCTGGTCCACGGTAAACAGCGACAGGCTGGCGATGAACAGCGCACCGGCTATGGCTACTACAGTCGGAATCAGTCTATCCATCGCTTAACGCTCCACACCAAAGAAGTCACGGCCGCGCGCGGCTTCGCGCCCGCTCTTGCCCGCCTGGGGCGCGGCGGCCGGCGCCGGCTGCCCGGCAGGCGGCGTCGTGGCTGCCGGGGCCTGGGCGGCCGGCGCGGCAGTCGGATTGCTCATCTGCACCAGCTTGTCCAGCGGCAGGTACAACAGGTTGTTGCTGCCCTTCTGGTCCACCAGCACCTTGGTCGTGTTGTTCATGATCTGCTGCATCATGTCCAGGTACATGCGGTCGCGCATGACCTTGGGCGCCTTGTTGTATTCGGACAACACTTGCTTGAAGCGAGCGGCGTCGCCCTGCGCGCGGGAAACCACCTGCTGTTGGTAAGCTTCGGATTCCTGCTGCAGCCTCGCGGCCATGCCCTGCGCCTTGGGCACCACCTCGTTGGCGTAAGCCATGCCCTCGTTGAGCAGCTTGTCCTTGTCCTGGCCGGCCTTCACCGCGTCGTCGAACGCCGCCAGCACCTGCTCGGGCGGCTGCACGTCGTTGATGTTGACCTTGGCGATGCGGATGCCCAGCGCGTAGCGGTCCACCACGTCCTGAATCACCTTGCGCGCGTCGGCGGCGATCTGGGCGCGGCCTTCGTTGAGCACGAAATCCACCTTGTTGCGGCCCACCACTTCGCGGATCGCGGTTTCGGTAGCCTGCTTGACGATGTCCTTGGCGTCGCGGTCCTTGGCGGCGTTGTTGAACAGGAAGGCGCGCGCGTCCTTGATGTCGTACTGCACCGACAGCTGCACGTCGATGATGTTCTGGTCGGCGGTCAGCATCAGCGACTCTTCCGGCACGCGGTTCTTGGCGCTGTTGCGATAACCCACTTCCACGCTGCGCAGCTCGGTCAGGTTGACGATTTCCACCTTCTCGAACGGATACGGCGCGTGCCATTGCAAGCCGGGCTCGGTGACGCGGTTGAAGCTGCCCATGCGCAGCACCACGCCCTCTTCGCGGGCGTCCACCACGTAAAAGCCGCTGGCCAGCCACAGCGCGGCCAGCACGCCGACCACCACCGCGGCGCCGCCGCGGAACGGCGGGCGTTGGCTGGACGGGCCGGCATTGCCATTGTTGGGGCCTTGCGGATTTTTGGCGCCCAACAGCCGCGCCAGCTTCTGGTTCAGATTACGGAACACTTCATCAAGGTCCGGCGGTCCGTCGTTGCCACGACGGCCCCGGTTGGGATCATTCTGCGACATGCTCGTAGGGTTCTTTATGTTTGTGTTGGAATGATTGCACCCATTCGGCAATCACCTCGCGCAAGAGTTCCAGGCCGGCGCCGGTCAATGCGGATACCCGCACCGACACCGCCCGTCCCGCCTCGTCGCGCTCGACTTCCGGCTCGAGGCCGCGCAAATCGCACTTGTTCCAGACGATGAGCTGCGGAATGTCCTCGGCGCCGATTTCAGCCAGCACCTTGTTGACTTCGTCGATCTGCACGTCGCGCTGCTCGCTGGAGGAATCGACCACGTGCAACAGCAGGTCGGCCTGCACCGTCTCCTCAAGGGTAGCGCGAAACGCCGCCACCAAGCTATGGGGCAAATCACGAATGAAACCGACGGTGTCGGAGATGACGATGGACGCCTCGTGATTGAGAAACAGCTTGCGGCTGGTGGTGTCCAGCGTGGCGAACAGCTGGTCGGCGGCGTAGATGTTGGCCTTGGTCAGCGCGTTGAACAGCGTGGACTTGCCGGCGTTGGTATAACCGACGATGGAGACCGAAGCCACGCCGGCGCGCACGCGGTTGCGGCGCTGGGTGTGGCGCTGCTTCTGCACCTGCTCCAGCCGGCTCTTGAGCGCGGAGACGCGCTTGCCGAGCAGGCGGCGGTCGGTTTCCAGCTGGGTTTCGCCCGGCCCGCGCAGGCCGACGCCGCCCTTCTGGCGCTCCAGGTGGGTCCAGCCGCGCACCAGACGGGTGGACATGTGCGACAGCTGCGCCAGCTCGACCTGCAGCTTGCCTTCGTGGCTGCGGGCGCGCTGGGCGAAGATGTCGAGAATCAGGCTGTTGCGGTCGATGACGCGGCATTGCAGCGCGCGCTCCAGATTGCGCTCCTGCGCCGGCGACAGCGCATGGTTGAAAATCACCACATTGGCGCCGGTGGCGCGCACCTGCGCGCCGATTTCCTCAACCTTGCCCTTGCCGGCGAACAGCGCGGCGTCGGGGCGCTGACGCTTGCCCTCCACCACGCCCAGAACTTCCACCTGCGCGCCGCGCACCAGTTCGGCGCACTCAGCCAGGCTTTCCTGGTGGTCGCCATTGCCAAAATCCAGGCTGACCAGGATGGCCTGGTCGCCTAAGTCGGGACGATCAAACACGTATCGAAAACCCAGTTGTCAAGCGATAAACGACAAAGGCCGAAAGACCGCATCTTGCGATGCGGCCAATCGGCCCGATCGGAACATCAGCAAGCGCTTACGCGTCCTGCTGCTCCTGCTTTTGCGCCGGATGCTCGTGCGGAATGCTGACCGGGCGGGCCGGAACGACGGTGGAGATCGCGTGTTTGTAAACCATCTGGGTGACGGTGTTCTTCAGCAGCACCACGTACTGGTCGAAGGATTCGACCTGGCCCTGCAGCTTGATGCCGTTTACCAGATAGATGGAGACCGGCACGTGTTCCTTGCGCAGAATATTCAGGAACGGGTCTTGTAACATTTGCCCTTTAGAGCTCATTCGTTTTTCTCCGAATCGTTGATTGTTGTATTAACTTGCTGCAAACCGCACGGTTGGCCTGCCTATTTTTAGCAGAAAACATCCCACCGTACTATTTTTTACTGCTCTTGCCGTAGCGGACTTCCTTTTCGCGGCCGCGCATCTTGGACATCGGCTTGGGCTTGGCACGGGATTTCTCCTTGCCTTCGTCGTTGTCGAACGGGTTTTCCGACGATTTGTACTGCACGCGCAACGGCGTTCCTTGCAATTTAAACACTTTCCGGAAGGTGTGTTCCAGATATCTCGTGTAGCTGGCCGGCACGGCGTCCAGCGCGTTGCCGTGCACCACGATGATGGGCGGGTTCTGGCCGCCCTGGTGCGCGTAGCGCATCTTGGGACGGATCAGGCCGGAACGCGGCGGTTGCTGACGCTCCAGCGCCACCTGCAACACGCGGGTCAGCTTCGGCGTCGCCAGCTTCACCATCGCCGCGCGGTACGCCTCGTCGATCGATTTGAACAGGTCGGCGATGCCGCGGCCTTCGATGGCCGATATGTAGTGGAACTTGGCAAAGTCGAGGAAGTTCAATTTGCGCGCGATTTCGCGACGCACGGTTTCTTTCTGCTCGCCGTCCAGATTGTCCCACTTGTTGACCGCCACCACCAGCGCGCGTCCCGCTTCCAGAGCGAAACCGGCGATGGTCGCGTCCTGCTCGGAGATGTCCAGCTGCGCGTCCAGCACCAGCACCGCCACGTTGGCGTCTTCGATCGCCTTCATGGTCTTGATGACGGAGAACTTCTCCAGCATCTCGTTGACCTTGCTGCGACGGCGCACGCCGGCGGTGTCGATGATGGTATAGGTATGGCCTTCGCGCTCGAAATCAATGTAGATGCTGTCGCGCGTGGTGCCGGCCTGGTCGAAGGCGATGACGCGCTCTTCGCCCAGGATGGCGTTGACCAGGGTGGACTTGCCGACGTTGGGCCGCCCGATCACCGCGAACTTGGGATGGCGGCTTTCTTCTTCCTCGACTTCGTCCGGGAAGTTTTCCAGCACCAGCTCCATCAGCTCGCGCACGCCGTCGCCGTGGGCGGCGGAGATCACCAGCGGCGTGCCCAGCGCCAGTTCGTGGAACTCGGCGCCGGCGATGGCGTGACGCATGCCCTCGGCCTTGTTGACCGCCAGGAAAACCGGGCGATCCAGCTGACGCAGGCGATTGGCGATGATCTTGTCTTGCGGCGTCAGGCCGGAGCGGCCGTCCACCAGGAATACCACGGCGTCCGCTTCGTCCACGGCCTGCAGCGTCTGCTTGGCCATTTCGAACAGGATGCCTTCGTCCACTACCGGCTCGAAGCCACCGGTATCGACCACCAGATACGGCTTCTCGCCCACGCGGCCTTGGCCGTAGTGGCGGTCACGCGTCAGGCCCGGCTGGTCGGCAACCAGTGCGTCACGGCTGCGTGTCAGCCGGTTGAATAGGGTCGACTTGCCCACATTGGGACGGCCGACCAGAGCTACGGTAGGTTTCATGTAAAACTGCTTTTATCCGAGATTCAGCATCGCCAAACGTCCGTCCTGGCCTTGCAGCAGCACGGACGATCCCAGCGACACCGGTTGATTGGTCGAACCGTTGGTTCCGACCTTGGCGCGGCCGACGATGTTGCCGCTTTCGTTGGACAGCAGATGCGCGTAACCTTCGCCATCCGCCACCAGCACGAAGCGGCCGAGCATCACCGGCCCCGATACGTTGCGATATTTCAAATCGCTGTTGGTCCACACATTGCGGCCGGTGCTGCGGGAGTAAGCCCACACCGAGCCGTCTTCGGCCGTCACGTAGACATTGTTGGCGTCTAGCGCCAGGCCGCGGCTGGACGAGACTTCTCGCGCCCACTGCAAGCTGCCGCTGCGCGCCTCGAAGCACGCCACCCGGCCCTGATAGGCCACGGCGCACACCTGGCCGCCGTCAAACACCGGCCGACTGGTCACGTCGGTGACGCGCTCCAGCTCGGTGGCGCCGCGCGGTGTGGCCACCGCGCCTTGCCAGATGGTGGCGCCGCTGGCCGGATTGACCACGTCGATGCGGCCGCCCGCCTGCCCGATCAGCACCGCTTCCTTGCCCACCGCCTGCATCGAGCCGTTGTTGCGCACGGTCAGTTGCGGCAGCACGTTGCTGACCGACCACAAGAGCTTGCCGTCGGCCACGCTGTAGCCGGACAGACGCGCGTCGTTGGTGCGCACCACCGCGATGTCGCCGGCGATTTGCGGCGCTTCCAGCATCAGGCTGGTCAGCGTTTGCTGCCACAGCAGCTTGCCGCTGGCGCGGTCCACCGCCAGCAGCTTGGCGTCCTTGCTGCCTACCAGCACGGTTTCGCCGCTGACGGCGACGCCGGCGCTCAATTCGCGCTTGAGATCGACATCGGCGCCGACGCGGCCGCTCAAGGCGTCCACGCTGCGCAGGCGGCCCTTGGCGTCGGCGCTGACCACGTTGCCGTTGGCGTAAACCGGCAGGAATCCGGCCGCGGGGGCCGCCTGCTGCAGCGACCATTTCACATCCAGAGCCTGCAGCGGCTTGATGGCGGCCAGCGGCGTCGGCGGGTACGGATTGGAACCTTCGAACCAGCTGGCGCAACCGGCCAGCAGCAGGGAGGACAATACGGCGGTAAGCAACAGTTGGCGGCGCATGCGGTCAGGCTCCCAGGGCGTCGAGTTTGGTCTGGATCAGTTGGCGGTTCGGGCTGTCGCCCACCAGCTTGGCCAGCGCGGCCTTGTAAGCGTCGCGGGCAGCGCCGCTATCGCCCTTGGCCACGAACACGTCGCCCTTCAGTTCCAGATACAGCGCGTCGAAGGCGGCCGGATGCTCCTTGTTCAGCTCGGCGACCGCCGCGTCGTAAGCCTTCTGATCCAGCTGCAGCGAGGCCAGACGCAGACGGGCGATGGCGACCACCGATTCGTCCTTGCTGTGCTGGGTGATCCATTCCAGCTGGCTCTTGGCCAGCGCGGCGTCGCCCTTGTCGAAGGCGGCCTTGGCCAGCACCAGCGCCGAACGGCTGGCGTAAGCGGTGCCGGCGTAGTCGCTTTGCAGCGCCAGCGCGGCGCTCTTCAGCTTGGCGACATCCTTGGCGACGATGGCGTTTTCCACGTTCTCGTAAGCCAGCGCGGCTTTTTCCGCCTGGCTTTGCTGATAAAGGTGATAGCCCTTGAAGCCGAGGTAGCCCAGACTGGCGGCCAGCACCACGCCGCCGATCAGCTTGCCCCACTGCTGCCAGAAGGCCTTCATCGAATCGATCTGTTCCTGTTCCTGCAAGTCGAACGCCATTGCGTTCCCCTTTCTTAGCGTGCTTTCAAGGCGGCGAGCGTCGATGCGACGTCGGCCGCGGCCACGGTTTGCTGTTCGGCCTCGGCGCGCAGCGCCTTGATCACAGCCACTTCGGCCTGGATTTCGTTTTCACCGACGATGACGGCGAATCGCGCGCCGCTGGCGTCAGCCTTTTTCATTTGCGACTTGAAACTGCCCTCGCCCAGATGCTGCACCACCGACAAGCCGGCGGCGCGCAGCTGCTGCGCGAGTTTCATCGAGTACAGCGCCGCGCCCTGGCCCTGATTGACCAGATACACGTCTACGCCGCGCTGCGCCGGCAACAGGCCCTTGTCCTGCAGCAGCAGCAACACGCGCTCCAGGCCCATGCCAAAACCGATGCCCGGCGCCGGCTTGCCGCCCAGCTGTTCGATCAGGCCGTCGTAGCGGCCGCCGGCGCAAACGGTGCCCTGCGCGCCCAGCTCGGTGGTCACCCATTCGAATACGGACTGGTTATAGTAATCCAGACCGCGCACCAGCCGCGGGTTTTCCACGAACGCCACGCCCAGCGCGGCGATCATCGCCTTCCAGCCTTCGTAATGCGCCAGCGAGGCTTCGCCCAGGTAGTCGATCAGCTTGGGCGCGGCGTTGGCCATCTCCTGCAGCGCCGGATTCTTGGTGTCCAGCACGCGCAGCGGGTTGGTGTACAAACGGCGCTTGCCGTCTTCGTCCAGCAGATCGGCGTGCTTTTCCAGGTAGGCGATCAGCGCCTCGCGGTGCGCGGCGCGCTCTTCCTTGTTGCCCAGCGAGTTGATTTCCAGGCGCACGTACTGCGACACGCCCAGGCGCTTCCACAGGTCGGCGGTCATGGCGATGATTTCCGCATCCACATCCGGCCCGGCGAAGCCCAGCGCTTCCACGCCCATCTGGTGGAACTGGCGATAGCGGCCCTTCTGCGGGCGCTCATGGCGGTACATCGGCCCCATGTACCACAGCTTCTGCGTGGCGTTGTAGAGCAGGTTGTGTTCCACCACGGCGCGCAGCGTGCCGGCGGTGCCTTCCGGGCGCAGCGTCAGGCTGTCGCCGTTGAGGCTGTCGGTGAAGGTGTACATTTCCTTCTCGACGATGTCGGTCACCTCGCCGATGGAACGGATGAACAGTTGGGTGTGCTCCAGGATCGGCGTGCGGATGTTCTGATAGCCGTAGTCGGCGAGCAGCTGGCGCAGGGCGCCTTCAAAATATTCCCACTGGTAGGATTCGGCCGGCAGCACATCGTTCATGCCTTTGACCGCTTGGTATTTTTGTGCCATTACGTCGTTCTTGTATCTGCTTGAAATCTGGATGAAGCTCAAACGCCAACCGGGCGAATCGGAATGGTGCGGGCTGCCGCTTCGCGGCGCTTGCTGCCGCCTTCGCCGTAACGGCTGCGCACGTAGTTGTCCACGATCGCGGTGAACTCGGCGGCGATATTGTCGCCCTTGAGCGTCACGTCTTTCTGGCCGTCGACATAAACCGGCGCCACCGGCACTTCGCCGGTGCCCGGCAACGAAATGCCGATGTCGGCGAGTTTGGACTCGCCCGGACCGTTGACCACGCAGCCCATCACCGCCACCTTCATGTCCTCCACGCCCGGATATTGCAGACGCCAGGCCGGCATCTGCTCGCGCAGGTAGTTCTGGATGCTGTCCGCCAGCTCCTGGAAGAAGGTGCTGGTGGTGCGGCCGCAGCCCGGACAGGCGGTCACCAGCGGCGTGAAGCTGCGCAGGCCCATGGTTTGCAGCAGCTCCTGCGCCACCACCACTTCCTTGGTGCGCGCCTCGCCCGGCTGCGGCGTCAGCGAAATGCGGATGGTGTCGCCGATGCCCTCTTGCAGCAGCACCGCCAGCGCGGCGCTGGAGGCGACGATGCCCTTGCTGCCCATGCCGGCCTCGGTCAGGCCCAGATGCAGCGGGTAATCGCAGCGGCTGCCCAAGGCGCGGTAGACGCTGATCAGGTCCTGCACGTTGCTGACCTTGCAGGACAGGATGATGTTGTCCGGCGACAGGCCGATTTCCAGCGCCTTGTCGGCCGACTCCAGCGCCGACACGATCAGCGCCTCCTGCATCAGCAGCGGCAAGGGCAGCGGTTTGGCCGCGCGGCTGTTGGCATCCATCATGCGCGCCAGCAGCGCCTGATCCAGGCTGCCCCAGTTGACGCCGATGCGCACCGCCTTGTCGTGCTCCATCGCGGCGCGGATCATGAAGGCGAACTTGTCGTCGCCCTTGGCCCCCTTGCCGACGTTGCCCGGATTGATCCGGTACTTGGCCAGCGCGCGGGCGCAATCGGGAAATTCCTTGAGCAGGCGGTCGCCGTTGAAGTGGAAATCGCCCACCAGCGGCGCGTCGCAACCCATGTCGTCCAGCCGCTGGCGGATTTCCGCCACGCGCGCGGCCGCTTCCGGCGAGTTGACGGTAATGCGCACCACTTCCGAACCGGCCTTGGCCAGCTGGTAAACCTGCTCGGCGGTGGCCGCCGCGTCGGCGGTATCGGTATTGGTCATCGACTGCACCACTACCGGCGCGCCGGAGCCGACAACAACATGACCCACCCGCACCTGGCGGGTGGGTCGTCGCGCGATGTTCACGCTATCCATTCGCTACCCTGAACCTACTTGAGTTCGATCTTGGCGGTGGTCCCGCGGATCTTGTCCGAAAAATCGACGGCCTTGCCGTTGAGGCTAAGGTCAACCTGACTGGCGTTGCCGACCACCACCTTGAACGGCGCGACGCCGACCACGTCCTTGCGCTCGCCCGGCTGCATGGTGGCGTATACCAGCTTGCGGCCGTTGGCGTCCTGAATCGATACCCAGGCGGCCTCCTTGACGCTGACCGCCACGCGGTCGCTGCCTGCGCCGACCGGGGCGCTGGCCGCCGACGAGGCCGGCCTGGCCTGCTGCTGCGCGGCGCTCGCCGCCGGCTTGGCGGCCTTGGCCGGCGCTTTGGCCGCCGGCGCGGAAGCCGGCATCGGCGGGGGCGCGGCGACCGCAGGCGCCGAAGCCTGCGTCGCGGGCTTTCCGGCCGCGACGGGCGCGGAAGCGACAGGCTCGCTGGCGGGCAGGGCCGCGTGAGCGGCCGACGCGGCGTGTTGTTCGGTCAGCATCGGAGCCAGGTCGCCGCCGGGGACGTCGCTCTGCGCGCCGCCCTGAGTGAAATACCAGGCCGCGCCGCCGCCAGCGGCCAATACCGCCGCCAGCGCCAGCCATTTGCCGCCGCCGCTCTTGGCGCGCGCGGGCTTGGCGGGCTGCGCCGGCTTTTCCGGCTCGGGAGCCTCGCCGTGCTTGACCAGATTGGCCACCTCGGTCACCGCCGAGGGGAATTGCTGGTCCAGCGCGTGCATCAGGGGCTCCGGGTCCAAACCCAGAAACTTGGCGTAATTGCGGACAAAACCGCGGACGAAAGTGGCGCCGGGCAGGCTTTTGAAGTCGTCGCTCTCGATGGCGCTCAATTGGCGCATCGACAACTTCAGCCGATCAGCCACTTCCCCCAGGCTCATATCGGCGGCTTCGCGCGCGGCTTTCAGCCGCGCGCCGACACCCAGCGATGTCGGCGAATTTTTTTGTTCGATTTTTTTTTCCATCCTCAGCTTCCACTCAACAGCAGTTGTGTTTCCCTGGAGTCCGGATACCGGTTTTTCAAAGCCGTGGAAAACTCGTTTTCCCTGGCGCGATCACCGGTCTTGCGGGCGATTCTGGCCCCCAACCACAGGTCGGCAGCTTGCAGCTCGGGGCTGGTGCTACGCATACGATCGAAATAAAAAGCCGCCAGCTTGGCGTTGCCCAGGCTCAAATGCAAGTCGGCCAGAGCGCGCAAGGCAGGCACATAATTAGGAGCCAGACGCAATGCGGTCAGCAGATAATCGTTGGCCTGGTCCGTTGCTCCTAATTGAATACTACAACGGCCCAGATTCAAATAAGCCGTTTGCGGCGAATCATACAGCGGATTGGCCAGCGCCTTGTTGAAATAGGCCAGCGACTCCTGCGCGCGCTGGTGCTCGCACAGGAACAGGCCGTAGTTGTTGTTGGCTTCCGGATTGGCCGGATCCATGCGCAACACGGTCTGGAAATCCTGCTCGGCTGCGGCGTCCTGCTGCAGCAAGCCCAGCACGTAGGCTCGGGTCAGATAGGCCTGAGGATAGGCGCTGTCGGCCGCCACCGCCTGGTTGGCGCTATCCAGCGCCACTTTCAGATTGCCGATCGCGGCGTACTCGACCGCCAGCTGGCTGCGGATTTGCGCCAGTTCGCGGGAGTTGGCCGCCATGGCAGGTGTGGCAATGGCTAACGTCAACAACCATCCCGCCAGACACACCTGCCATGATTTCATAGTTTCTTGTCCTCGACTATTTGCATCCACTTGGCCTGGCGACGGGTCTTGTCCTGCACCTGGCCGGCCAGCTGACCGCAGGCGGCGTCGATGTCGTCGCCGCGCGTCTTGCGCACGGTCACCACATAGCCCTGTTCCTGCAGTATTTCACGGAAAATGCGTATCGCGTTGTTGCTGGAGCGGTCATAGCCCGCGTTCGGGAACGGATTGAACGGGATCAGATTGAACTTGCACGGCACATCGCGCACCAGCTCCAGCAGCTGGCGAGCATGTTCCGGTCTATCGTTGACCCCGTCAAGCATCACATATTCGAAGGTGATGAAGTCGCGCGGCGCTTTTTCCAGATAGCGGCGACAGGCCGCCATCAGTTCCGAGAGCGGGTATTTCTTGTTGATCGGCACGATCTGGTCGCGGATGGCGTCGTTGGGCGCGTGCAGCGACACTGCCAGCGCCACCGGACAGACTTCGCGCAGCCGGTCCATCTGCGGCACCAGGCCGGAGGTGGACAAGGTCACCCGGCGGCGGGAGAGACCGTAGCCGTGATCGTCGAGCATGATCTGCAGCGCGCTGACCACGTTGTCGAAGTTGGCCAGAGGCTCGCCCATCCCCATCATGACCACGTTGGAGACCACGCGTTCATTTTTCGGGGTCACGCCCATCGCCTTGTTGGCCCACCACAGCTGGCCGATGATCTCGGCGGTGCTGAGGTTGCGGTTGAATCCCTGGCGGCCGGTGGAGCAAAAGGTGCACTCCAGCGCGCAACCCACCTGGGATGACACGCACAAGGTGCCGCGGTCGTCTTCGGGGATGAAGACGGTTTCGACGCCGTTGCCGGTGCCGACGTCGAGCAGCCACTTGCGGGTGCCATCACTGGACGCCTGCCCGGTCATCAGCGACGGCACTCTCACCTCGGCGCGCTCATGCAGCTTGGCGCGCAGGCTTTTGGCAAGATCGGTCATCGCGTCGAAATCGTCTTCGGCCATCTGGTGCATCCAGCGCATCACTTGCTTGGCGCGGAACGGCTTCTCGCCCATCTCGGCGAAATGCTGCGTCAGCTGGTCCAGATTGAAATCGAGCAGGTTGGTTTTCATGCGGTCCTCGTAAAACGAAGACGGCGGCCTTGCGACCGCCGCCGGTCAATCAACTGCTTTGAGATTAGCGCGAGCTGATCTCGGAAGCGGCGAAGAAGTAAGCCACTTCGATGGCAGCGTTTTCCACGCTGTCGGAGCCGTGAACGGCGTTGGCGTCGATGGAGTCGGCGAAATCGGCGCGGATGGTGCCGGCTTCAGCCTTCTTCGGGTCGGTGGCACCCATCAGTTCGCGGTTCTTCAGAACGGCGTTCTCGCCTTCCAGCGCCTGGATCATCACCGGGCCGGAAACCATGAAGTCCACCAGATCCTTGAAGAAAGGACGTTCTTTGTGCACGGCGTAGAAGCCTTCGGCTTCGGCGCGGGACAGCTGCTTCATCTTGGCGGCGACGATCTTCAAGCCGTTCGATTCGAAACGGTCGTAGATTTTGCCGATTACGTTTTTGCCTACAGCGTCCGGCTTGACGATGGACAAGGTGCGTTCGATTGCCATATAAATTCTCCCTAACGACAAGACAAGTGGCTAAACTTGAGTATTATGACGCCACTCGGGTTACCCAATTCTGACGAACCCGGCATTTTAGCAGTGTTTTCAACCACGTGCTGCACATTAATTCAGGCACCATGCGCGAACAAAACCCACAACAACCGCCCGGCGGCGATGACGACTCCAACCTCGACGGCAAGCTGAAAAAGCGCCTGTGGATAGCCGGCGGACTGGTCACCGTGGCGCTGGCGGCCATCCCCATCATGGATTCGCTGAACAAGCCCAAGGTGGAAATGACCGCGGCCGACAGCCAAAGCCCCAGCTCCGGCAAGATCATCAAGGCCGCCCCCAGCGCGGCCAGCGAGCCTGCGGCGCAGGCGGCGGAACCGGCCAGCGCGCCCCATGCGCAAAGCAGCGCGCCGCAAGCGGAAGCCGGCGCGCCCGCCGCGCCCAGCACAGCCGCCCCGAGCGCGCCGGACCTGAGCAAAACGCCGGCCGTCGCCAGCCATCCCGCACCCCGCGCCGCCCAGCCGGCAGTCGCGCCGCGCCCCGCGCAAGCGCCCGCGTCGGCCCGATCGAACGCCAAGGCCGCCGCCGAGCCCGCCCCCGACTACGAGGCGCCGCCGCCCGCCGCCGCGCCCGCGCCGGCCAGCAAGGCCTTCAAGCCGAGCGCCACCCCCAACCCGGTAGGCGAAAAAGCCAAGCCGGCAGGCAGCTCGGTGGGCTACCAGGTGCAGCTTGGCCTGTTCGCCAGCATCGGCAACGCGGAAAAACTGGTCAAGCAGCTGCAACAGCACGGCATCAAGGCCCACACCGTCACCCGGGTGCAACTGGGGCCGTTCCAGACCCGCGCCGAAGCCGACGAGGCGATGAGCAAATTGCGCGCGCTGGGCTACTCCCCGCTGCTGGCGCCGGCCGGACAGTAAGCATCCCGCCCAAAAAAAACGACGCGGCGAGCCGCGTCGTTTTTTTGCATTTCAGACCCAAAACGAAAAACCCCAGGCTTTCGCCTGGGGTTTTTCTGAAATTCTGGCAGGCGATACAGGGTTCGAACCTGTGACCCTCGGAATCAAAATCCGATGCTCTACCAACTGAGCTAACCGCCAACACTACCCGACTTGGCCGGCAGAACCAGCGCTGCGTCGAGGAGGAGAAATATATCGCAGGCTAAAATTATTGGCAAGCGTTTTGCCAAAAAAAAATCAAATCACCCGATCGGGATAACCATTGGGCGCATGCGCGGCGTACAAGCGCCGGATCTCGCGCCGCAGCCAGGCCACCTTGCCGTCGTAGTTGTCGCGCTTGTGCCAGAGCAGAACGAAGCTGATCTCCAGCTGCCGGTACAGCCGCTCTTCCAGCGGCAAGGACGCGGCGACCAGGCAGTCGTGATGCCGCAAGGCGTACTTGGCGCAATAGGACGGCGCGATGGCGATCAGCTCGTGCCCCGGCTGCGCGGCTATATAGAGGGCCTGTTCGAAACTGGATACCCGCACCGGCATGCGCCGGCTCAAGCCCTCTTCCGCCAGCAGACTGTCCAGCGCCCAGTCGTCGCTCGCCTCCCAGGTGACGCCGATGTGCGGACACGCCAGAAAGTCGGCCAGCCGCCACGCGCCGGCCAGCGCCGGATGGTCGCGCCGCAAGAACGCGACCGGTCGATCCGAGAACAGCACCTCGTGGTCGATGTAATACGGCAGCCCGGACACCCGCGACAGCGAGCGCGGATGGGTTTCGCGCGCGCAAAACCCCAGATCGACGTCGCCGTCGACGATGTCGCCCAGCGAACGGTGATCCCAGTTCGTCATCCGCACCGTGGCGCCGGGATGCTGGCTGTAGATCGTCATCGGCAGCTCGCTCAGAAAACCGATGTAGAACGGCGACTCCAGCGCCAGCCGGAATACCGCGCCTTCGGCCGCCGCGCCGCCGCTGGCGTTGGCGAGGCGATCGCCCAGGCGGAACCAGGCGCCAAGCTCGGCCTCCAGCGCCAGCGCCAGCGCGGTCGGCTCCAGCCCCCGCTTGCGGCGGACGAACAAGGGGTCGCCGAACCACTCCCGCAAACGCGCCAGGGCCTTGCTGACCGTCGATGGGGTGACGCGCATCTTCTTGGCCGTCCCGGCCACGCTGCGCTCCTGCAACAGGTGCCGCAGCACCACCAGCAAGTTGAGATCCAGATCCGCCAGCACCCGCATGTTTACCGCTCCTCCATCGCGCAGCGCCCGCTCGCGCGCGGCGCGGCCAAGCCTGCGAGATAGAGTAGCACGGCCCCGATCAGCGCATAGCGCAGCATGGCCAGGGGCGGCGCGCCCAGCCAGCCCAGCGTCCAGATGTACAACGCCGAACTGGCGATTTGCGTCACGCACAGAAACGCGCTGGCCAGGGCGATGCGCCGCCGGCACGCGGCCAGCGCCTCGCCCATGGCGACGCCGAATCCGGCGGAAAAGCCCACGCCGACCAAGGCCAGCCCCGCCAGCACCAGCGCGGGCGCGAACGCCGGCCCCAGTCCTTCCGCCGCGAACAGCGATGCGGCCGCCGCGCCCAGCGCGAAGTGGGCGAGCCCCAGCACCCTGCCGCTGCCCAGGCGAGCTATCCACCAGGGATTGAGGAAGGACGCGGCCATGCTGGTCAGCGCCAGCGCGGTCATGGCCAGAGCATAGTTTTCGGCGCTGAAGCCCAGCCGGCCCATCAGGATCATCGGCGACGCGCCGACGTACGCCAGGATGCAGGTGACGCCGGCGCTGCTCAGCGCGCACATCCGGGCGAAACCGGGCGCGGCGAGAAAGGCCAGCGGCGCGCCCTCGCCTTCCGACGCGGCCGCTGGCCGGGTTTCGCGCAACAGCCCGCCCGCCGCCAGCAACACCAGCCCGCCCAGGCCGGCCATCGCGGCGAAGATGCCGCGCCAGCCCAGGCTGGACTGGATCAGATAGCCCAGGGCCGGCGCCAGCGCCGGGACCACGCAAATCGCGCCGTTGACCACCGACAGCACCGACGCCAGCCGCTGACGGCTCAATACGTCGCGCAATACCGTGAAAGTCATGATGTACAGCGCGCCGGCCCCGACGCCCTGCGCCGCGCGCGCCGCCAGCAGGGCGGGAACGCCCCCGGCCGCGGCGGCCGCCAGCGAAGCCATGCAGAAAGCCAGCGCGCCGCCCAGGACCACCGGCTTGCGCCCGATCCGGTCCGCCAGCGCGCCTCCCGCCAGCACCGTGGACGCCATGCCCAGCAGGTAAAGGGAAAACGCCGCGTGCAGCTGCGCCTCGCCAGCGCCGAGCGCGGCGGCGATATCAGGCAGGGCCACCAGATAGAGGTCGACCCCCACCGGGTACAGCAGAATCATCAGAAAACAGCAAAACAGAGATCGTCGCATCGCCGCTCCGGCGCGCGCCCTCGCCCCCGCCGGCGCCAAACGCGCCGGCCAAAGCGCGCGAGCCCGCGCGAAAGCCGGGCCGGCCGGCCCGGCAAGGTTGATGGGAATGGCGGCACTATAGCGCCAAGCGGGCGGAAGCCGGCGATAGCGGAAATTTCCAAATCGGAAACTTGCCCTCGCTCGCGGCGGCGGGCCAAGCGCAAACTATCTCGCCGGACCATGATTTTCGTCATGTTCCGGCGCGTACAAATTCACCCGGACAATGCGGCAAGCCCGTATTATTATCTTCACGTAAAAATACAAGGCGAAACCCGCCACGCCGCAGGCCGCGCCGCAAGCCCGAACCCCATCCGCCACCCCGTGCGGTTCGATCGATTGATTTAGCGTTCCCCTCCCTTAAGGAGTCAGCAAACATGGACGTTCCGCAAAACAGCAAGCGCCGCCTGAATCTGGTGGCCTATGTATGCTATTTCTTCACCGGCGCACTCATCACCACGCTGGGCATCACGCTCGGGCCGGTTTCCGCCGCCTTCCACAAGGATCCGGGCTTCATCGGCCAGATGTTCACGCTGCTCAACTTCGGCCTGTTCGTCCCCATCCTGATCGGCGGGGTGCTGATGCAGAAATTCAGCGCCAAGGCGCTGCTGGGCTTCGCCGCCGCGGTCACCATCGCCTTCACCGCCGTGCTGGCCATGGCGCAAACCATCACGCTGTTCGGCCTGACCGTGCTTGCCGTCGGCGCCGCCGCCGGCATCACCATGGCCGTCGGCAGCTATCTGGTGGTGCGCATCAACCCGGACCCGAAAGAGCGCTCGTCCAGCCTGATCTTCACCGACTTCTTCTTCAGCTTCGCCGGCGTGGTGCTGCCGGTGATCCTGGGCTACCTGTTCAAGCACGACGCCAGCTGGCTGGTGATGTATTTCCTGATGTCGGCCATCTCGCTGCTGCTGATCGCGCTGATCGCCAAGGCCCGCTTCCCCAGCGTGGAAAGCGCCGCGGCGCGGCAGGACGGCAAGCAGGAGAAAGAACCGTGGGGCAAGGCCGTGTTCTGGATCTGCTTCGCCGCCTTCGCCTTCATTTACGCCGAACTGGTGTTCACCATGTGGCTGCCGACCTACCTGCAGCAAACCGTGGCCCTGCCGGTGGACACCGCCGCCTTCTTCGTCACCCTGTACTGGGGCGCCAAGGCGACCGGCCTGTTCATCAACCACTACACCGTGCGCTTCATGCCGCTGCGCACCTTCCTGATCGGCTCGGCCGTGGTGGGCACCGTCAGCATCGCCGCCATCGCCAACATTCCGCACGCCGCCACCATCGCCGCCGCGCTGATCGCCTTCGGCTTCTTCAACTCCGGCATCTATTCCGGCCTGATCAGCTACGGCAGCCTACAGGTGAAGAACTCGTCGCCGGCGCTGGTGTCCACCGTGCTGACCAGCGGCTCCACCGGCACGCTGATCTTCGCCTCGGTCTCGGCCTACATCTTCTCCAACTACGGCCTGCACTGGGCGCTCAACTCCTCGGTGTTCGTCTACGTGCTGGCGCTGATCAGCATCCTGCTGGCCGCGTCCTGCAGCAAGGCCGAGCGGCTGCACCCAGAAAGCCTGGGCAAGCGCGCCGAAGCGGCCAACCAGGCCGCCTGATCCGGATCGCCTGGCTCCCCCGCTCCAACGCCGCCGCTTCTGGCGGCGTTTTTCATTCCCGCCGCAGCCGGCCGAATGTTAAATATTTTCAAACAATCGGATAGGGCGCGCGATATCGATCGGCGGCGGCGCTCGCGCTAACATCGCCCTCCTCCGGCCACAGAGCGGCCAGCCGCGATAAAGTCTGATATCAGACAATACGCCGGCAGCCAAGCGGCGGTACAAGGAAAGCCTATCCCCGCCTCCTGCGGCGCGTTCGGCCGCCGCGACACCCGCGGCGGCAAGGCCTTGCGCCGCGCAGGAGACATTCGCATCGCACGAGGCAAGACATGGCCGCACGCACCCACGATCTGAATCTGCTCACCGTCTTCGACGCGGTGATGCAGCAAGGCGGCGTCGCCAAAGCCGCGGAAAAGCTGGACCTGACGCCGGCCACGGTCAGCCTGGCGCTGTCGCGCCTGCGCGACGCGCTGGGCAAACCGCTGTTCGTGCGCAAGGGCCGCGGCATCGCGCCCACGCTTTACGCGCGCCAGCTGCACGGCTCCATCAGCGAAGAGCTGCACCGCATAGCCAACCCGCTGGGCGCGGAAGAAGACTTCGACCCCGCCAGCAGCAAGCGCCAGTTCGTGCTGGCCGGGCAAAGCTACTTCGACCAGATTTTCCTGGCGCACGGCTCGGCATGGCGCCGGCAAGCGCCCGGCTTGCGCTTCGCCTTTCGCGCCGCGGAAGACAACTTTCACCAGCCGATCGACATGCTGTCCGAGCGGCAAGCCGACATCTATCTGGGCTCGCTGCCCATCAATCACCCGTCCATCCGCCAGCAGCGGGTGGGCCAGGAGACGCTGGTGGCGGTTTGCGCGCGCGGCCATCCCCGGATCGGCGACAGCCTGAGCCAGGATCAGTTCTTCGCGGAGAGCCACGCCACCCTCAACGAAGGCCGCTGCGGCAGCCTGTACCTGTACCAGCTGTGCGATGCGCCGCTGCCCAACCGCGACGCGCGCTATCGCAGCGACTCGCTGCTGCACGCCATGGCAGCCGCCGCGCGCAGCGAATTGCTGTGCGTCTCCACCGCGCGCCTGGCCGGCTTGTGGCAGGACGCGCTGGCGCTGCGCGTCCTGCCGCTGCCCTTTCCGCTGCGGCCGGCGCCGGTTTACCTCAGCATCCACGCCAGCCAGGCCGGCGACCGCGGCATTCAATGGCTGGCCGGACAGCTAAGCCGGATTTTCCTGGACCAGCCGGCCGCCGCCGCGCCGTGAACGCGGCCCCGGCTGGCTGAACCGGCCCGGTTCCGAACGCTTTTTGATCAATGGAGAGACCCATGAGAGTCCCTGGCATTCTGCCGTTCCTGCTCGCAGCCGGCAGCTGCGCGCTGCTGTCCCCGCCCGCCTTCGCCATGCCGCCCGGCATGGAAGAACAGATCGCCGACGTGATGGTGTGGGTTGTCGTGCTGGCCGTGCCGGTAGCGGCGCTGTATCTGTTCTGGAAGGTGCACGTGCTGCCCGAAGTCTTCGCGGAAAAGCACCACCACCCGCAAAAACGCGCCATCCAGGTGCTGTGCCTGCTGTCGCTGGCCTTCGGCGGGCTGCTGTGGCCGCTGGCCTGGCTGTGGGCCTTCGCCAAGCCCACCGCCTACAAGGCCGCCTACGGCACGGACAAGCACGACGATTTCTTTCTCGAGCCCGATGGCGCGCACGGCGGCAAACCGCTGGACCTGGCGATCGTGGACGACGAAATCGTGCTGCTGCGAGAAAAGCTGGAGCGCCTGTCGCAAAAACGCGCCCTGATTCTGGACGCGCGAACGCGCGACGCCGCCGCGGCGTCCGCCAAGGGGGACGACCATGCTTGAAATCATCATCGCCGGCTATGGCGCGCTGATCTGGCTGGTATTCATCAAGCTCAAGTGGTTTCCCTGGAACATCAAGACCCAGGTCGGCGCGGCCACCGGCGCGCTGGCGCTGGCCGCCGTCATCATCTTCACCATCAATGTGGTGACGCCCTCGTCCAGCGACGTGCGCGTCATCAACTATGTCTCCGAAATCGTGCCGCGCGTGGCCGGCACCGTCACCCGCGTCGCCGTGGAAGGCAACACGCTGGTGAAGAAGGGCGACACGCTGCTGGAAATCGACGCCACGCCCTACCGCCTGCGCGTCAAGGAACTGGAAGCCAAGCTGGCCGACGCCATCGCCTCGGCCAAAACCCTGAAGCAGGATCTGGACAGCGCGAAGAGCCAGACCGCCGCCGCCCAGGCGCATCTGGAACTGATGAACAAGCGGCTGGCGGAAGCCGGGACGCTGGCCAAGGCCGGCGCGGGCAACGAGTACGACGTGGAGAACTTCCGCGCCGAAGCGAAAAAAGCCGAATCCGCCCTCGCCGCCGCCCGAAGCGGCGAAGAGAAGGCACGCATCAGGCTGGACGCGACGATAGGCCCCGACCAGGCCAGCGTGGCGCAAATCCGGGCTCAGCTGGAGGCCGCGCGCTACGACCTGAGCTCCACCGTCATCCGCGCCCCGGCCGACGGCTACGCCGTCAACGTGTCGGTGCGCCCCGGCAACTATCTGGTTGCCATGCCGTTCAAGCCGGCGCTGAGCTTCGTCGAGCGCGAACAACGCATCCTGGCCTTCTTCGACCAGAACGAGCTGCGCTACGTCCAGCCCGGCGACAAGGCCGAAATCGCCTTCAAGACCCTGCCGGGCCAACTGGTGAAGGCCAGGGTGGACGCCATCGTCTGGGCCAACGGCCAGGGACAGCTGCTGCAATCCGGCCAGGTGCCCAACGCCCCGGCGGAAATGGCGCCGGCGCCGCTGGCGCAAAAGTACGCGGTGCGGCTGACGCTGGCGCAGCCCGACGGCGAGCCGGCCGTCTTCCTGCCCATGGGCGCGCGCGGCGGCGGGGCCATCTACACCGAAAAGCTGGCGCCGCTGCATTTGCTGCGCATGGTGATGATCCGCGCCCAGTCCCTGCTCAACTATCTCGTGCTGAAACTGCACTAAAGGAGAATGGGCATGCTCAAGACCACCTGTTTGCTGTCCTGCCTCGCCAGCCTGGCGCTGATGGGCTGCGCCGCGCCCAGGCCGCCGCAGCCGATGCCGGCGCTGGAGCACGCGCCGCTGCCTTCCGGCTGGCGCGCGGCGGCTTCGGGCGAATTCGACGCCGCGGTGCTCGGCTTTCCCGTGGACGAAACCCTGCGGGCGCTGATCGCGGAAGCCGTGCGCTACAACGCCGACCTGCGCCAGGCCGCCGCCAGAACCGAGCAGGCCCAGGCGGCGCTGAAAGCCGCCGGCGGCGCGATGCTGCCCACGCTGGCGCTGGGCGGCCAGGCCGGCAACTCCACCCTGCCGACCTCCAGCATGAGCACGTCCGGCGTCGGGCTGGTCGTCGCCTGGGAGGCGGACCTGTGGGGACTGCTGTCGGCCGAGCAAGGCGCGGCGCGCTCGCGCCTGCAAGCCTCGGAGCTGGACCTGGCCTACGCCCGGCAATCGCTGGCCGCCAACGTCGCGCGCGGCTGGATCGCCCTCAAGGAAAACGCGCGCCAGCTGGAGATCGCGCGCCAGACGCTGGAGATGTCGCGGCAACAGCTGGCCTTGATCGAGCTGGGCCAGCGCGTGGGTCGCAATACCCGCCAGGAGGTCGCGCAACACCAGGCCGTGGTCGAAGCCCGTCGCCAGCAGGCGCTGGCGCGGGAACAGGCGCGCGATCAGGCGCGGCGCGCGCTGGAGGTGCTGCTCGGCCGCTACCCGGCAGGCGAGCTGGCCGATTGCGGCCCGCTGCCGGCGGCGTCCGACGCCCTGCCGGCCGGCATCCCGTCCGAGCTGCTGAGCCGCCGCCCGGACGTGCAGGCCGCGGAGCGACGCTTTGCCGCCGCCTTCTACGGCGTGGAGGCCGCCAAACGCGCGCGCCTGCCCTCGCTGAAGCTGACCGGCGGCGTCGCCTACATCGAAGACTCGGCGGTGCTGCTCAAATCCGGCATCGACAACCCGCTCTGGGCGATCACCGGCCAGTTGCTGGCGCCGATCTTCACCGGCGGCCAGCTGGCCGCCCAGGTGGAAGCGCAAAACGGCAAGCAGCGCGAAGCGCTGGCCGGCTACAACAAGGCGGCCCTGAACGCGCTGGCGGAAGTGGAAAACGGTTTGAACGGCGAACGCCTGCTCAGCCTGCGCGAGCGGGCCTTGCAGGCGCAGACCGACGCGCTCGCCCAATCCGTCCGCTACGCCGACGCGCAAAAAAAGGCGGGCAAGATAGACAACTACCAGTTGCTGCAACAACGGCTCAATCTGATGACGGCGCAAGCCGACCTGCTGCGGCTGCAAAGCCAGCGGCTGGACAACCGGATCGCGCTCCACCTGGCCCTGGGCGGACGCTTTCCGCTCTGAGCCGGGCCCTGGCGCATTTCCGCGGACGGCGCGGACCGGCCTGGCCGGTTCGCGCCGTCCGCCCTTGCTACAGCGTCCGGCCGTGCGGCGCGGACCAGATCTGATTGATCTGGGGCGCGCTTTCCGGCGCGCATTGGTAGAGATTGACCGGCGTGCCGGGCGTGCTGATCCTGCCCTGGAAGACATCCAGGCAACCCTGGCCGTTCTTCAGCTGGCCGGTGAGGTTATAGGAGAAGGCCTGCTTGGCGTCGCCCGCCTTGCAGGCGGCCAGCTTGGCCCAGCGCAACGATACGCCGCCCGCGCCGGGCGTAGGCTTGTCGTCGCCGGAGAGGCAAAGCGAGGTGCCGGCCAGACGGATAGTCTGATTGGCCAGCCGCTGCCACTGCTGATTGCCGGAGGCGGAGCAGGCGTTTAGCGCCACGCCGGCCCCGGCCTTGGCGCCGGACGCCGCCAGGCACAAGGCCGCCTGGCCAAAACCGGGCTGTACCGGCTGGATCTGGCCGGTCGGCGTCAGCGCGCCGCCGACGATCCGCAGCATCATGTTGTCGTGCGCGCCCAGAGTCTGCGTCACCTCGGTCACCCCGGTCTGCTGCCGGCCGTTCCACAAGTGGCTCACGGCATAAGCGCCGTTGGCCGCGGGGGCAAGCCCCAGCGAGGCGAGCTTCAGGGTATAACTCTGCGCCTTGTTGTTCTTGTTCAGCACCAGGGCCGCCAGACTGCCGTCCCGCAAGGGCTTGACCACCACGTCGAAACCGGCGCTGGTGGCGGGATTGTCGCGCAGGACGCGATAACCGCCCGCGCCCAGCGGGTCCTGATTGACAGCGATCACCTGCCGGTTGCTCAACAGCTCAAGCGTTTTTTGCAAATGCGCGGTTTGCGGATGGACCAGCTTGCGCACGTCGGCGCTCAGGATCATCGGCGCGCCCATGATGGCCCACAGGCCGATCTGGCTGCTCTCCTCGCTGGAGGTGAGCCCGTTGTCGCCCACCACCAGCTGGTCCGCGTCGTTCCAGCTGTCCGGCCCCATATAACGCGACAGGGCGATGGTGTCGTCGTAGGCCTGGTAAACGCCTTCCTCGTAATCGCCCGCGCGGTGGTAGTCCCAGGGATCGACCGGATCATTGGGCTTGTAGGTCCGGACATCGCCGGACACCCGCCACATCTGCCCCAGTTTCTTGGACAAGGCCAGCGCGGTGTACTTCTCGGGCTGGTCCGGGCCGTAGGCGGCCGGCAGCGAAGGATCGAACAGGATCGGGCGCTTCACCGTCTTCAACGCCGCCGCCATCTGCGCGTCAAGGGTTTCCGTAGAGACCCCGCCTTCCGAACCGCAGTTATCCAGCTTGAGAAAATCGACCCCCCAATAGGCATACGAGGCGGCGTCGGCCAGCTGGTGGCCCTGCGCGCCGGCGCGCACGCCCTGGCAAGTCTTAGCGCCGGCGGTGTTGTACACCCCTACGCTCAGCCCCAGGTTGTGCAAGGCGTTGACGTAGCCGGTCAGCTCGTAGTCAAAGCCCGGCTGCCGGCTGCCGTTCCAGCTGGGATTGCCGTGCAGGTAGCCGGCGGCGTTGCGGGTCATCCAGCAATCGTCCACCACCACGGTCTTATAGCCGGCTGCGCTCAGGCCGGAATCGTACAAGGCCCGGCCCTGATCGGTCATGAACTGCTGAAAGGAGTAAGTCTCCTGCTTGCCGCCGTTGAGCGGCGCTTGCGGCACGCACTGGAACCGGGCCCAGTTGTTGAACCCCATCGGCGGCACCGGCGCCAAGGACGCGGCGTGCGCGCCTTGGGCCAGCAGGGGAAGGGCCACGGCGCAAAGCCGGCCCAGGGACGTGCGAATCAATCTGGACATGATGCTTCCTTCACGGTTGCGATGATCGAACCGCCCGCCAACCGTCGCGGCGGAGTCGCCCACTCGACTCCAGACGCGCGACGGCGCTTGCCTTGCGGGAGGGAAAACCCGATAACGACAAAGTCCAGCCCCGCCCGGTCTGCCGCGCCGATTCCGTCTCGGCTGTTTTCTGGCGGCGCGCGCTGCCGCTCGCCGCCAGGCATGACCGCCACGCGTTGCGTCCGCTTACGGCTCTCCCCAGCTCATCGCCCATCCGTACAAGGCGATCAGCATCATCACTTCCACCATCAGGCTGCCCAGGATGAACAGCAGGGGCATGTACAGCAACGAGCCGTAATGCAGCGCCAGCGAGGCGGCGAAATAATGCAAGGGCGCTTCCAGGCACAAATAAGCCATGGACAACGCGGTGAGCAACAGCTTGTGCCAGATCGGTTTGTCCAGCACGTAAAAGGCGAGCGCGTGCACCCACGGCGTCAGCAGCAGCAGCGCCAGCACGAACTCCAGACAGGAGATGTGGTAATCCTCGAGAGAGTGGCTGAACGCGGCCGGCATCCAGCCGAAATACAGGCAGGACACGCCGTGGATGATGGCGAGCAGCCGCAACAGGTATCGCGTCGGCATGCGCTCCTGATCGATCAGGAAGGACAACAGCAGCAGCAGCAGGCAGGCGAGCGCGTTGAACCAGCACTGCCAGAACGACGGCGGAGCCGACGCCATCTCCAGCCACGGCAAGGCCAGCGTGACGGGGCCGACGCCCGGCAACAGCAGGCGGGAAACGTCGGCCAGGTTGCCGGTGGCCGCGTTGCTCCAGCGCGTCAGCCAGAACCAGCCGCCCAGCAGCGACGGCAAAAGGCTGAAGGTCAACAGATTGAACAGCACCGGCAGCCCGATGATCTCGCCCCAGCGCAGGCGGTTGAAACGCTCGGTGCGCATGGCGCGGTGCATGGCGATCCGCCCCCCGCCATAACCGATGCGCCGCATCGATTTCAACAAGTCCAGGCGTTGTTGCAGGCTCATGGCAGATCCCAGAATACGGCGGCGGTCACGCCGGTGCGCTCGTAATACGGGCTATGGTAGAACTCGGTTCCGGCGTGCACGCCCCAGTGCTTGCCCAGCCACTCCCGCCAGCTGAGCTGATAGAGCTGGCTGTCGAACAGCTGCCGCGGCTGGTTGATGCCGATCGGCATATAGCCCTCGCCGCCGGCGTTGATGGCGAAGGTCACCAGCCGCTTGCCGCTGCGCCCGTAAGTGACCGCGCCGTAGCCCTGCATCGAGGCCACGCTGCCCGGATCGCTGAGCGTGCGATGCACGCCGCCCTCCACCACCCAGGGCGACTCGAAGTAATACACCAGCCCCACGGTCAGCACGCGGTCGCTATATCCCTCGCGGTTGTCGTTGTAAGCCAGGCCGAAGGTGGTGACCAGATTGCGCTCCGGCAGCCATTTGCGATTGATCGCCGCGCCGTAGTGCGTGCCCGGCCAGAAGGTGCCGCTGCTGCTGCGGCCCAGCTCCAGCCGCCCGAACCAGTCAGGGTTGAAGTCGTGGTTCCAGCCGCCGTTCAGGGCGATGCCGTGCTCGTCGAAGCGGCTGTCCTGCTCCGCGATCCAGTCGAAGACATTGCTCTCGTCCGTTTGCCAGACCCCGGCGGCGTAAACGCCGCGCCAGCTGGGATTGCCGGCGCTCAGGCTGGAGGCGGTAAACCCGAACTCGATGCTGCGCGCCCGGGAGTAAGGCTCGTTCGCGGCGGGCGCGGCTTCTTCTTTCGCCGCGGCGTCGGCCGGAGCCGCCTCCTCTTTCCCGGCGGCTTCGGCAGGCGCGGCTTCTTCCTTCCCGGCGGCTTCGCCCGGGGCGGCGTCTTCCTTTTCGGCGGCCTCGGCCGGGGCCGCCTCCTCTTTCCCTGCGGCGTCGCCTGGCGCGGCTTCCTCCTGCGCCATCGCTTCCGCCGGCGCGGCCGGCGCCTCCGCCGCCCACGCGCCGCCGGTCTGCAGCAGCGCCCACGCCAGCCAGCACGCCGCTTGTCGTCGCTTAATCATGGCCTTCTCCTTCCAGTCTGCCGCCAGGCTGCATGTATTCAAACCGCAATTCCTTGCCCTCGCCCGCGGTAACGCGCCAAGCGTCGGGCAGCGCTTCGATATGGGCGCTGCCGGAGATCAGCGTCGGCTGCAGTCTGCACTTGGGCAACAGCCAGCTTTGCCGCGCCAGCGATGTCGGATTGCGCGCCTCCACCCGCACCCAGGACGGGTCCTTGCCCGGCGCCGGGCCCACCTGCCAGGTGGTTTGCTCGCGCTGCGACAGGAAGCGCGCCAGTTGGGTCATCGTGTACCAGCGAAACACGCCCTGCTCGCTCAACTGGCGGGTTTGCTCCAGCCAGTCGCGGGCGGTTTGCTGGTAGAAATGCACGCCGGGAGGATGGAAATACACCAGCCGCGCTTCCCGTCTCTCCACCGCGAAGCGGGCCATGCTTTGCAGCCAGGCGGTCATCTTCGCTTCCGGCAGCTTGTTGCGCACCGCTTCTTCAAACGACGCCACGTCGCCGTTGGACGACACCGGGAAGGCCCAAGGCCGGCCATGCATGTCGGCCGGGTCGATATAGGCGCGGGTCGGGCCCATCGACAAATCGCCGACAAAGTAATACGCCAACACGCCGTTGTGGCGCAGCCAATCGGTCACCCACTGCGGGTGATTGCCGTTGGGCGCGGAGTATTCAGTCAAGGGCTGATGGGTGACCCCCTCCAGGTCTTGCTTGTTGTTGACGAGGTAGGACGACCACTTCGCGCCGTTATGCTCGTTGATGTTGAAGGCGAAATAATTGTGCGCCCAGCCGCCGTGCGCGCCGATCTCGTAGCCCAGCCCTTGCAAGCGCCGTATCCAGCCCTGCACTTCGGCGTTGTGAGCCACGTCCATGCCCTGATGGTCGCCCACGGCGTTGTTGTCCGGCCCTGAGGTGAAGTGCACCGAGAACGGCCCTTGCTTCAGGAAACCCAGACGCTCCAGCATGCTCAGGTAGGGAATCGCGTTGGCCGCGTCCACGTGCCAGTTCATCACCAGCCCGCCGACGCCGTCCGGCACCGAGGCCAGGCGCGGCAAGCGCAACACCTGGTTGTTGAAGAAGTTGAGATAGGACTGCAGCCACAAGCCGTCGGTACGCACGCGCAAGAAGGTAACCGGCAGGTTGACGAACAGCACCTTGCCGCGGCCGTAATCGCGCAGGCCGGCGATCAGCGAGCCATCGCGCCCCTGCGCCAGCACCTGGCCGGGAAAGCTGCCGCGGGTCACCAGATAGCTGAACATGGCCTGGTCGTAACCGTAAGTGGAGGCCTGCAGCCACGCCTCGCCGCCGGCGGGGTAAGGCTGGAAGCGGCCCGGCGCGATGCCCACCGTCCGCACCGCCGACGCGGGCATCAGCATCAGATCGCTGCGCGCCATCGATTTGCCAAGCTCCCGGTACAGCAGGTAATCCACCCCCACCAGCCGCGCCAGCGCCGGCTTGTCGAGGAAGCGGCCGCCGGCGTTCTCGGTGGCCGCGTCGTAGTTGATCCACAAGGCGCCGCCGCCGCGCACGTACTCCTCCAGCACCCCGGCCAGCGCGGCGCTGATGTTGCGGTGGATGCTGTCCGGCAAGATGACGCCGCGAATGCGGGCGCGCTGCGCCGGCTCCATTTCCACCAGTTGGGTGGAGGTAAGCTGCAGCATCGCCACCCCGCTCTCGCTGGCGGCGTCCTGCCAGGCCAGCGCGTACTTGCGGCTGGAGAGCTGGTCCGGCAGCAACAGCGCGATGAAGGCCTGCGGCGGCCGCGCGTTTTCCTGTCGCGCGAAGTGCCAGGCCGCGATCGCCGCCAACGCCAGGCCCAATAGCAGCGATAGCCATGCCCATCGCGGCCAGGATCGAAATCCGATCATGATTCACTTCCTTCCTGCTCATGCAAGTTCAAGCCTTGCGTCAATCCCAGAAATACCGCTTCTTCCAATACGTTCCAGCGCGTGGTGCCGCGCGCCGGCGCGGCGCGGCGCAACCACACCAGCGCCACGTCCTCCCGCTTGTCCTTCAATGCCGCCAGCGCCAGCACGCCCCAGGGAAAATCCAGCTTGGACTTGTCCTGCAGCAACCAGGGCAAACCGTCTTGCCACAGCCAGTCGTCGAAAGACGGCTGGCCCGCCGGCGAGGGCAGCCCGGCCATGCGCGGAAACTGCTGCGCGGCCACGTTGGGATAAAAAGCCGGCGGCGGCGGACTGTGGGTGGCCACCCGCCAACGGCGCAGGCCCGCATCCCAAAAGGCGCGCGGCAAGGTTTTTTCCAGCTGCCGCATCCGCTGGCAGCTGAATCCGGAGTGGGCGCAGTCGTCGCGCAGGGCGACGTACACCTCGGCGTTATCCATCAGATACCCCAGGCGAGCGCCGGCCGCGTACTCGTATACCCCGCTGTCCGGCCGCCGCAGACGCCACAACGCCTTGCGGGCGCGGCTGAGCGACGTTTGCAGCGCGGCCGGCATGGCCTGCTGCCGATAGCGCCGGGACAACAGGGAAATCCACAGCGCCAGCGTGGAGTCGTCGGCGTCGGCGTCGGCCCAGCGACGCCAGCCTCCGTCGCCCCGGCGCACGAAACGCGGAAAACTGCCGTTGCTTTCCTGCCGCGGCGCAAGCCAGGCGGTCCAGGCGTCGGCGGCCGCGTCGATGGACAGGCCCAGCTCGTCGGCGGCGAGCAAGGCCTTCATCGCGAAATAGGGGTCGACGTGTTTTCCGCCTTGCTGCAACAGAATCGCGCCGTCGTCCAGTTGATAGCCCGGTAAACGCAGCGCGCCGTCGCCAAGGCACGCCCCGCTCCACATCGCCAGCAGCAGGCACAAGCGGCTCATAAGCCGATGACCTTGCCGCGCGCGCGCGCCCATACCGTGCCATGCGTCACCAGCGGCAGCTTGAGCAGGACAAAGCGGGAAGACACGCTGATCGGCGCGTCGGGCGCGCCCAGCACCGAGCAGGGGCCGATGGAAACCAGCCGGTCGGCCACCACCGGGCCGAAGATGCGGCAACCGCCCAGGGCGATCACCGACTGATCGGAAATCACCGAGCCGTTGATCACCGCGCCGCGGCCGATCCGCACCGAACCGCCGGCCTTGACGCTGCCGTCCACGCGACAGCCATGGCCGATCTTCAATTGCCCGCGCACCACCAGGTTGCCGCGCAACACGCTGCGCTCCGGCAAGACGAAGTCGCCATTCACTACCGCGCGCCGCATCGCGGCGTTGTAGAACAGGGTATGCGGCAGTCGGCTGATATCCACCTCGCCACCCGGCGGGGGCGGCGGCTCCATCTGCCAGTCGTCGCCCAGGCGGATGGCGGCCGCCTGGATGCGCTGGAAGCTGATCGGCCCCTCGATGCGCATGGTGTCCTCCGCCACCAGGCGGCCGAACAGCGAGCAGCCCGGCGCCGCCCGCACATCGCGCGCGCCGGCCCAGCGCAACACGGAACTGTCCTCGCCCAGGCGCAGCTCGCCTTCGGCCAGCGCGCTGCGCAGGATCACCCCGGCGCCGGTGGCGATATCGCCTTTGCAATACACCTCCTTCAGGCAACTGAAGCCCTCCGGAATGCGCAACTCGCCTTGCGCCAGCACCTCCTCTTCCAGCGTCGGCCGCGCTTGGTCTTGCTGCGCGGCGAAGCGGGCGTTCCAGTCGACAGACGCCGCGTCCGGGCCCAGCGTGGCCAGGCGCTTGCGATAGTTCACCGCGAAAGCATTGGCGCTGCCGACGTGGCTCCGGTCGATGCCCAGGGCCGCGGTATCGGTCTTCTGGTACAGCTCCAGCAGGCCGGGCAGCAAGGGCGCGATCACCAGCGCCAGCGCGCCCAGCGCGTAAAGAATCGCAGTCATGCGGTTTGCCCCCGGTAGCGTTTGGTCTTGTCCCAATGCAGGGCCCGATTTTTGCGGAAAGGATCGATCAGCGTCTGGGTCAGCGTTGCCCGGGCGATGGTCACCAGGCTGACCAGGAAGCCGAAGATGGCGAACGGCAGAATGCGCAAGCGCCTGCCACTGCCATCCAGATAACAGGCCGCGCCGATCTCGAAAAAGGCGGCGAAATTGCCCATCGCGCTGTAACACACCAGCGCCATCACCAGCAGGATGCCCGGCGAGGGCAGCATGCTGTCGAAAAAGAACAGCATCAGGGTCGCGGCCCAGCCCAGCATCAGCAGGGGCGACATGGCGTACGTCCCCAGCAGAAGCAGGCCGTCCACCTTTTCCCGCCGCTGCACGCCCTTGGTGGTCAGCAGCCGCCGCACGTGGCGCGCCAGCGCCTGGTTGTGGCCGCGCGTCCAGCGCATCAATTGCCGCACGCGCACCGGCCAGCTCTCCGGCACTTCTTCGTAACATTCGGAACGGTTGGTATAGACCGTCAACCAGCCGCCGATCAGCAGGCGGTAAGTCAGGTCGGTATCCTCGGCCAGCACATCGTCGTGCCAGCCGCCCACGCTGTTGAGCGCCGCCACGCGGATGCCGCCGACGGTGCCGCCGTACTGCGGCACCAGCTTCATGTTCATCCGGGCTTGCTGGTCCACCTGATAGCCGCCGGCCCGCTCCATGTCCAGCATGCGGGTCAGCAGATTGGTCCCGGGGTTCAGCGGCACCACCCGCCCCATCACCGCGCCCACCTCCGGATCGAAAAACGGCGCCACCAATTGCTTGATCAGGCCGCGGCCCGGCACGTAATCGGCGTCGAAGACGATGAACAGCTCGGTATCGATCCGCGCGGTGGCGTCCTTCAGCGCCGCCGCCTTGCCCGGCTTGCCCTCGGTGCGGTGGAACGGGCGGATCACGTCCGGCCGGCGCGCGGCGATGCGGTCGATGATTTCGCGGGTGCCGTCGGTGGAGCGGTCATTGACCGGCATGATGATCAGCCGCCCCTCCGGATAATCCGACTCCAGCAGCGCTTCCATCGCGTCGGCGATCACCGCCTCCTCGTTGTGCGCGGCGATGAACACGGTCACCGCCGGCCATTGCGCGGTCTCGATGTCCAGGTAAGGGTGGCGCTGATGGCCGAACAGGCGGTTGAGGGTGAACATCATGTGCCGCGCCGCGTAAATCATGATCAGCAGCACCACGCCGTACAGCGTCAGGGTCAGCGCGCGCAATACCCAGATGCCCGGCCACGGCGCCTTGCGCTGCAGCAGGGGATCGTCTTCCCGGCTGACCGTGCGCAAGCGCCCTTCTTCGATCTGCGCCCTGATCAATTGCTGGGTATGGCGCAAATCCTCATTCTCCTCCGCGCCTTTGACGCGCGCCGAAGGCCCGCTGGCCGCCGGCGGAGCGTCTACCGGCAAGGCCGCCAGCGCGGCGGCGTTGTCGGCTTCGGCCAGCGCCACCGGCGCCGAACGCGCCAACGCGTGATGCGCCGCGCCGGCCATGGCCAGGGCGCACAACAGGCGCAGCATCCACACTCTGCGTCCCATGTTCACCTCCCGGCCACGGCCACCGCCGCCTCGCTCTCGACCTGGCGGCCGATCAAGGCCGGCAGCGACGACAGGATGGCGGCGATGCGCCAGCCGGCGCGGCCGTCGCCGTAAGGATTGTGGGCTTGCGACATTTGCCGGTACGCGGCCTCGTCGTCCAGCAGCTCGCTGGCGCATTGCACGATGCGCGCGGTTTCGGTTCCCACCAGCCTGGCGGTGCCGGCGGCCAGGGCCTCCGGGCGCTCGGTGGTGTCGCGCGTGACCAGCACCGGTTTGCCCAAGGCCGGCGCTTCCTCCTGGATGCCGCCCGAATCGGTGATGATCAGGTAGGAACGCACCATCAGGTAGACGAAGGGCAGATACTCCTGCGGGTCGATCAGATGGATATTGCTCACCTTGGAGAGCAGCGCGTAGACCGGCTCGCGCACGTTTGGATTCAGATGCACCGGGTAGACGAAGTCCACGTCGGGATAGCGCTCGGCCAGCAAGGCCAGCGCGCGGCAGAAACTTTCAAACTTCTCGCCGAAGTTCTCGCGGCGATGGCCGGTCACCAGAATCATCCGGGCAGCCGGCCGCAGGAAGGCAAAGCCGTCGCTCAGGCCGGCTTGCAGCGCCGGCTGCGTTTGCAGCTTCTCCACCGTCAGCAGCAGGGCGTCCACCACGCTGTTGCCGGTGATGAAAATCCGCGAAGGATCCACGCTTTCCCGCCGCAGATTGCGACAGGATTCTTCCGTGGGCGCGAAATACCAGGAAGACAGGGTATCGGTCACCCGGCGGTTCATCTCCTCCGGCCACGGCGAATGCAAATCGCCGGTGCGCAAGCCGGCCTCGACATGCGCCACCGGAATCTTGCGATAAAAAGCGGCCAGGCTCGCGCCCAGCGTGGTGGCCGTATCGCCGTGCACCAGCACCACATCGGGCTGCACCGCCTCCAGCACCTTGTCTATTTCCTGGATGAGCAAGGCGGTCAACATCGCCAGCCCCTGGGCCTTGTTCATCAATTGCAGGTCAAAATCCGGCTGCACGCCAAACAAGCCCAACACCTGATCCAGCATCTCCCGGTGCTGGCCCGTGACGCATACCCGCGACCTCACGCCGGGGCAATCCTCCAGCGCCTGGATGATGGGGATCATCTTGATGGCCTCAGGCCGAGTACCAAATATCGTCAATGCCGTAATCATGCTTCCCTCGCTTGGGATACTGTCTCCAAACGGTCCACCCGTGCTCCAAAACACCTGCTCAACACGCGGCCCCCGCCCTGCGTCGCCAACTTCAGCGCGCCGCCAATTATTAACTTAACAAAATAATTGTTTCAATTAATTATTTAATATAGGGTCGAGCACGAGCCGCGCGCCGTCGGCGCTTCAGCTTTCGTGCCAGGCGCGCGAGCCGGACCTGCAAGCGGCCGCTGCAAATCTTTGCAATCAAGCGAGGCGTTTGATTGAAAAATGCCGATCAATATTCTTTTGGTATTTTTTTTATTGTATTTAATTCTTTAGGAATTAATTGGCCACTGTCTCTCAAAAGCGACAGCAGCAAGCCCATCCAGCGCGCCGAACCGGTCGCTTGATCCAAGCCCCGCACCGAATGGCCAGGCCGCGCAGCCGGCCGGCAATCGAAGCGAAACGCGCGTCACGCAGTCGGAAGGAAAAATACGAAGCAGGCGCGAGAACTCCCGTCGCCAGCCAACCGGCCGGCGCGGCGTCGTCAGGAAAGGAAAAGAAAGGAAAGGAAAGGAAAGGCCTCAAGGGCTGAGCAGGGGAAGGACAATCGCGGCGATGCGGCATCGCCGGAAAAACAAAGGGGTTAGCGATGCGCTAACCCCTTGGTCTGAATGGTGCCGGTAAGAGGAGTCGAACCCCCGACCTTCGCATTACGAATGCGCTGCTCTACCAACTGAGCTATACCGGCAAACCAACTTGTTAAAAAAGCCTTGAGTCTCAGTAAAGAAATTCAAGGCTTTTTGGAATCTGGTCGGAGTGAGAGGATTCGAACCTCCGGCCTCTACGTCCCGAACGTAGC
The DNA here is from genome assembly GCA_002213445.1 of Xenophilus sp. AP218F. Taxonomy (GTDB): domain Bacteria; phylum Pseudomonadota; class Gammaproteobacteria; order Burkholderiales; family Chromobacteriaceae; genus Chromobacterium. The sequence continues at coordinate 49,210 of NJIE01000027.1, forward strand.
GCTCTACCAGGCTAAGCTACACTCCGTTTTACTGCTTCTCGTCTTGCGTCGAGGAGGAGTAATTTACAGCATCTTCAATATTTTGCCAAGCATTTTATAACTGGTCGGAGTGAGAGGATTCGAACCTCCGGCCTCTACGTCCCGAACGTAGCGCTCTACCAGGCTAAGCTACACTCCGACGACCGGTTACTGCTTGCTCCGAAATACTGCTGTTGCGTCGCTGGCTGCGGTACAATTAGCGGCTTCAGAGGACGCGCATTATGGAACAAATATGTGGTTTAGGCAACTATCTTTTTACCGTTTGAACACAGAAAACACCCCGACCGCGGAGCAACTCCTTGGCGCGCTGGAGAAAAAACCCTTTCAACCCTGCATGGGGCTGGATTGGTTCAGCGAGGGCTGGGTTCCGCCCGCCGGCCACCTGGAAGCCCCGGTGCACGTCGCCCGCGACTATCAGATGATTTCCCTGCGGCGCGAGGACAAGGTGCTGCCCGCGTCCGTGATCCGCGATTTCGTCGAACTCAAGGTGCAGGACATCGAGAACCGCGAGCTGCGCAAGGTGGGCCGCAAGGAAAAGCTGGCGCTGAAGGAACAGGTCACCGATGACCTGCTGCCCCGCGCCTTCGTGCGCAGCAGCCGGCTGAACGCCTACATCGACAGCCGGCGCGGCTGGGTCATGGTGGATTCCGGCACGGCCAGCAAGGCCGAAGCCCTGCTGACCAAGCTGCGCGAGGCCCTGCCCCCCTTCCCGGCCGCGCTACCGCGCACCCAGATCGCCCCGCATACCGCCATGACCGACTGGCTGGCCGCCGGCGAAGCGCCGCACGGCTTCGAGCTGGATGCCGATTGCGAACTGAAGGACAGCGGCGAGAACGGCGCCGTGATCCGCTGCAGCCGCATGGATCTCACCGCCGAAGAGGTGCGCCAGCACATCGCCACCGGCAAGCAGGTCACCAAGCTTGGCCTGATCTGGAACGAGAAGATCCGCTTCCAGCTGACCGACACCCTGCAACTCAAGCGGTTGCAATTCCTGGACCTGCTGCAGGAAGAAGCCAGCCAGGCGGGCGACGATCGCGAAAGCCTGTTCGAGGCCACCCTGCTGCTGATGGGCGAAGAACTGGGCGAGCTGGCCGACGCCCTGATTTACGCGCTGGGCGGCCTGGAAGCCAGCCAGGCGCAAACCGCGCCGGCGATGGACGCCGCCGGCGGAGACAAGGCCGACAGCGTCGAAGTGCCTTGGGATTAAGGCTGCCGCCACCCTCTCAAGCCGGGCTCATGCCCGGCTTTTTTTGCGTCCGTCCTGCCGTTACCTCCCCGCCGCTTTAGTTCCATTAAGAAAACCTAATACACACTTACCGATAATCAATTTAACAAATCTATTGAACTTGCCAATACTACAGCCATCAACTATCAGGAGAGCGTAATGCAGCACAACTGGAAAGACGCCTTGCTGGACATGTGGGCCGCTCTGGCCTGTCTACAGTAATCCCTCCCCCCCCCATCCACAGGAGAACCCAAGATGAGCAAGCACCCTCTTACCACCGCCGCCGGCGCGCCGGTCGTCGACAACCAGAACGTGCAAACCGCCGGCCCGCGCGGCCCGATGCTGCTGCAGGATGTCTGGTTCCTGGAAAAACTGGCCCACTTCGATCGCGAAGTGATTCCGGAACGCCGCATGCACGCCAAGGGTTCCGGCGCTTTCGGCACCTTCACCGTCACCCATGACATCACCCGCTATACCCGCGCCAGGCTGTTTTCCGAAATCGGCAAGCAAACCGAACTGTTCGCCCGCTTCTCCACCGTGGCCGGCGAGCGCGGCGCGGCCGACGCCGAACGCGACATCCGCGGCTTCGCCGTCAAGTTCTACACCGAGGAAGGCAACTGGGACCTGGTGGGCAACAACACGCCGGTATTCTTCCTGCGCGACCCGCTGAAATTCCCCGACCTCAACCGCGCGGTGAAACGCAACCCGTACACCAATATGCGCGACGCCAACGCCAACTGGGACTTCTGGACGCTGCTGCCTGAAGCGCTGCACCAGGTCACCATCGTGATGAGCGACCGAGGCATTCCGGCCAGCTACCGCCACATGCACGGTTTCGGCAGCCACACCTTCAGCCTGATCAACGCCGCAGGCGAGCGCCACTGGGTGAAGTTCCACTTCCGCAGCCATCAGGGCATCCAGAACCTGACCGACGCCGAGGCAACCGAGCTGGTGGGCCGCGACCGCGAAAGCTCGCAGCGCGATCTGCTGGACAGCATCGACCGTGGCGACTTCCCGCGCTGGACCCTGTCCATCCAGATCATGACCGAGCAGCAGGCGCGCGACTGTCCCTTCAACCCCTTCGACCTGACCAAGGTCTGGTCGCACAAGGACTATCCGCTGATCGAAGTAGGCGTGCTGGAACTGAACCGCAACCCGGACAACTATTTCGCCGACGTGGAACAGGCCGCCTTCAACCCGGCCAACGTGGTGCCCGGCATCAGCTTCTCGCCTGACCGCATGCTGCAAGGCCGGCTGTTCGCCTACGGCGACGCCGAACGCTACCGCCTGGGCGTCAACCATCACCAGATTCCGGTCAACGCCCCGCGCTGTCCGTTCCACAGCTACCACCGCGACGGCGCGATGCGCGTGGACAGCAACGCCGGCCGCACCATAGGCTACGAGCCGAACGGCTACGGCCAATGGCAGCAGCAGCCGCAATACGGCGAGCCGCCGCTCTCGCTGTCCGGCGACGCTTACCACTACGACTTCCGCGAGGACGATGACGATTACTACAGCCAGCCGGGCGCGCTGTTCCGCCTGATGAATCCGGCGCAACGGCAGGCGCTGTTCGACAACACCGCCCGCGCGATGGACGGCGTGGAGGAAACGATCAAGCGCCGCCACATCGCCAACTGCGCCAAGGCCGACCCAGCTTACGGCGCGGGCGTGGCCAAAGCCCTGGGACTGGACGGCTAAGCTCCGAGCGCGCCGCACTCGCCATGCGGCGCGCGCGGGCCGCCAGCCGCGAGGGCAAGGCAACTTGCCCTTTTTCTCGCAATTAAATAATAATGATTATCATTAATATTAAGGAGTGGAAAAATGACCTCGCACCCTGCCGCGCCTACGCGCTGGCGCAGAACCCTGGGATTGCTGATCTTTCTGGCCGGTTGCCTGCTGTTGCTGAACGGCCTGCTGGCATGAGGCGACGGCCGGACCGTCGCCGCATGGCGGCCGGCCAGCTTCTCGCATCGCCGGAACGATCGTGAAATTATTAACCAACAGGAAATTATCAAGTGCGGCCACGGTGATTTTTCGCCGCCGCCTCCTGGCGTAAGCTGCTCGCATCGTCATTTTTCGCAAGCAATCCGCCATGAGCTCACGCCAACCCGCCCTGTTTCTGTCCCACGGCGCGCCCACCCTGGCGCTGGAAGACAGCCCTACCCACCATTTCCTGCGCCGGCTGGGCCTGGCGCTGCCCAAGCCCCGCGCCATCGTCATCCTGTCCGCGCACTGGCAGAGCCCGGAGCCTTGCGTCAACCTGAACCCATACCCGGAAACCGTGCACGACTTCGGCGGCTTCCCGGCGCCGCTGTACCAGTTGCAATACCCGGCGGAAACCGATCAGCTTCTGGCTCGACAGGTTCTGGATAGCCTGCAAGCCGCCGGCTTCAATCCTTCCAGCAACAGCCAGCGCGGCCTCGACCACGGCATGTGGGTGCCCCTGATGCTGATGCATCCGGCTGCGGACATCCCGCTGGTGCCGATCTCCCTGCCGCGCAGCGCCAGCGTGGCGCAACTGATGGCGCTGGGCCGCGCGTTGCGCCCGCTGCGCGACGACAACGTGCTGCTGATCGGCTCCGGCAGCTACACCCACAACCTGGGCCAGCTCTATCCGGAAGGCAGCGCGCCGCAGCCGTGGAGCCTGGCGTTCGCAGCCTGGCTGGACGACGCGCTGGAGCGCCAGGACGCCGCGGCGTTGGAAAACTGGCAAACGCTGGCCCCGCACGCCCAACGCAACCACCCCAGCGACGAACACATCCGCCCCCTGTGGGTGATGCAGGGCGCGGCCGGCCCGGACGGGCGCGCCAGCAAGCTGCACGACGACTGGCGCGCCGGCAATCTGTCCATGGCCTGCTGGCGATTTGACTGATCGCGGGCAAAACAAAACCCCCATGGCATCATCGATGCGATGGGGGCTGCGTTGACCGCGGCGCGCGCCGGACAGGGCGCGCCGGGCGAAATCTTATTCGGCGCCGGTGTCGGCAGCCGGCGCTTCCACAGCGGCCGGGGCCGGGGCGGCCGCCTTGGGCTGGGCTTGCAGCTCGGCCGCTTTCTTCTCTTCCGCGCTCACTTCGCCTTGCGGCTTGCCGTTCAGATCGAAACGCTTGCCGCCGCGAGCCAAAGCCTTGATATAGCGCGGCTTGCGGCAATGGTTGGCCACCACGCGGGAAATCAGCGCCGGATCGAATTGGGACAGCGCAGCGATCAGACTCTCGTGAATGCCCAGAGCTAGCGGACGGAACTGGCGGAACACGTCGAACTTGCTGTAAATGTGATCCGCGATCATCTCGGTCTGCTTCTTCTTGGAGAGGCTTTGAACTGCAGACTTGAGAGCAGCACCCAGTGCCGTTTCAGTATTTGGCTTCATGAACTTCTATCTAGATCCGTTGATGCAAAGGCAGCGATGCTGCCCGACCAAGAGGCGTGATGCAACCGGCCACTTGTCCAGTTTGGTTGACTAAGTCTGCAAACGCAAAACTAGCGCTCAGGACGGCATTTTAATACAGCGCGGGCGACAGCGCCATGCGCCGGACCGGCGCGGTGTTTGCCGCCGCGTGGTGCCCCGGGCCGGGGTCGAACCGGCACAGCCGAAGCCGAGGGATTTTAAGTCCCTTGTGTCTACCAATTTCACCACCGGGGCACGTCGAGGGGGCGATTTTAGCCCATGGAGCGCGCTGCTGGCAATGCGCCGCCGCAAGCCCTTCCCTCCGCGATAAGCGGCCGCGCAGTTTACCCGCGCCGCCGCCCTCCGGCAAATTTTCCAAACGCGCTTAGCCGCCCGCCGCCGGGAAGGGACCCAGCGGCTGGCAATCCTCCACCCACGTCGCGTCCTGGGCATTCGGGACATAAACCTGGTTGACCGCCGACGGCGGATAAGCGAGCGCATCCGAACACGTCGCGCTCTGGCCCGGCCCCGCCGCCACCTTGGCGCCCTTGACCAGAACGCAACGCTCCACCGCGTTCAACTGGCTCCAGGCCGGGCAGATGGCGTTGGCGCGGCGGTACTCTTCCACCGACCCGGCCGGCGCGCTGAAGGACCACCAGCGCCCCAGCCTGGAGGCTGGCTTGCTCGCGTCCCACACCCGATACACCATCACCGCTCCAGCGGTCTGCTGGAACACCTTGCCCAAACACAAGCCGCCCTTGCCAGGCGCTGCCACCGCGGCCGACAGCAGCGCCTCGTCGGTCGTCTCCCGCATACCCGCGGGCGGCGGCAGCACCGCACCCACGCAGCCATCCGCCAGCGACGGATTTTTGTCAGGCGACAAGCTGACGCACCCTGCCAAGATCGAACACAACGCCACCATCGCCAGCAAACGGATGGATGTCTTCATCAACCTCTCCCCAAATAGCCGGCAAAAGCGCCGGACTCGTGGGCTGAAAAATAGGCGATTGCCCCGCCATGCGCAGCTGGCCGTTATAGACGGAGGGCGGGAAAAGCATCGGAGAAAGATATAAAAGAAAAAACCCGACAATCGCTGGATTGTCGGGTTTTATCCTGGAGGCGGGGGTCGGAATCGAACCGGCGTAGACGGATTTGCAATCCGCTGCATAACCACTTTGCTACCCCGCCGCTTGAGCGGCATCAATCAGTTAATGAAACTGATTGCGATAAATTGGAGCGGGAAACGAGGCTCGAACTCGCGACCTCAACCTTGGCAAGGTTGCGCTCTACCAACTGAGCTATTCCCGCGTCGCAAAACAATCGCAAGAGAGGGATGGAGCGGGAAACGAGGCTCGAACTCGCGACCTCAACCTTGGCAAGGTTGCGCTCTACCAACTGAGCTATTCCCGCACTGCCTGACTTGCAAAACTGCTTCTGTTTTCTCGTCGCTGCTTCTCAGTAGCGGCGAGAGACTGCGAATTATAAGGATTTATTCCCGGGTGTCAACACTTCAAACATCAATTTTTTTACCCGAAAACTCCCGCGCAGCCATTCTCAGGTAATAAGCCATTGACCACAAAGTCAAAATCACGGCGATGACCATGAAAACATTCCCGACGATCAAGGCGGAAACGCCGGCCGGCAACGGGCCTGCGTATAACAGCAGCAGGATCGCCACCATTTGCGCCGCCGTTTTGAGCTTGCCGATGTAGGCCACCGCCACGCTGTTGCGGGTGCCCATTTCCGCCATCCATTCGCGCAGGGCGGAAATGGCGATCTCGCGGCCGATGATGATCATCGCCATCCAGCCCGGCGTCCGCCCCATTTCCACCAGCAGGATCAGCGCGGCGGCCACGATCAGCTTGTCCGCCACCGGGTCGAGAAAGGCACCGAAGGCCGAAGTCTGGCCCAGCTTGCGCGCCAGATAGCCGTCCAGCCAGTCGGTGGCGGCGGCCAGCGCGAAGATGCCGGCGCCCACCCCGTTGCGGCTCTCCAGCAGCAGGATGGAGTCCGGCAGAAAGAATACGGCCACGCAGATCGGAATCAGGGCGACCCTGAGCCAGGTCAGGAAAATCGGCAAATTGAAGGGCATCAGTCGTTGGTCTTGTCGTCAGCAGGCTCGAAACACGGCGTTGGATTCGTTCCCCGAGCCTGATCCGGGAGCGAATGCGTCGTTGCGGCGTCAATGTAGCGCATTGTAAATCTTTTCGGCCAGCGTGCGGCTGATACCTTCCACCTTGGCCAGATCGTCCATGCTGGCGGCCGCCACCCCGCGCAGGCCGCCAAAGCGGGTGAGCAGCAGCTGGCGGCGCTTGGCGCCGATGCCGGGGATGTCTTCCAGCGTGGAGGCGGTGCGCGCCTTGGCGCGGCGCGCGCGGTGGCCGGTGATGGCGAAGCGGTGCGCCTCGTCGCGCACGGTCTGGATCAGGTGCAGCGCGGGGTGATCGGACTTGAGATTCAGCTCCTTGCCCAAGTACGGCAGGATCAGCGTCTCCAGCCCCGGCTTGCGCTCCTCGCCCTTGGCGACGCCGACGATGGGCAGGCTGGTCAAACCCAGCTCGGCCATCACTTCCAGCGCCACGCCCACCTGGCCCTTGCCGCCATCGATGAACAAGGCGTCCGGCAGCTTGCCCTCCCCGGCCGCCAGCTTGCCGTAGCGCCGCGTCAGCGCTTCGCGCATCGCCGCGTAGTCGTCGCCGGGTTTGGCGGTTTCGATATTGAAGCGACGGTATTCCGACGGCTGCATGCCGCCCTTGTCGTACACCACGCAGGAGGCGACGGTGGCCTCGCCCATGGTGTGGCTGATGTCGAAGCACTCGAAGCGCTGCGCGCCGTCCAGCTCCAGCGCTTCGCCCAGCTCTGCCAGGCGCTTGCTTTGCGTGGCGCGGCTGTTCAGTTTTTGCATCAAGGCGAGGTCGGCGTTCTTTTCGGCCATCTCCAGCCAGACCCGGCGCTCGCCTATCGGGTTGGCGGCGATGGCGAGCTTGCGGCCGGCCAAGTGCTGCAGGTAGTCGCGCAGCGCCTCGCTCAGCTCGCCGTTGACGATCAGCGCCGGCGGCGGCGATTTGTGCGGCTGGTAATACTGGCCGATGAAGGCTTCCAGGATTTCATCGCGCGAATCGGCCTCGCCGCCCACCGGGAAGTGGCTCTTGTCGCCCAGGTGGCGTCCGCCTCGTATCATCACCAGATTGACGCAAGGCATGCCGTCGCGCAGCTGGGCGGCCACCACGTCGCAATCCTGCTGGCTTTGATTGCTGGAAACGAATTGCTTTTCCTGCACCCGCGACAGCGCCTGGATCTGGTCGCGCAACTCGGCGGCCTGTTCGAACTCCATCGCCTCGGCCGCGGCCAGCATGCGCCGGGTCAGCTCGTCGATCAGCTCGCTCTGCCGGCCGTTCAGGAAAGCCACCGCGCTGGCCACGTCGGCGGCGTACTCGTCGCGGCCGATGTGATCGACGCAGGGGCCCGAGCAGCGCTTGATCTGGTACAGCAGACAAGGCCGGGAGCGATTGGCGAACACCGCGTCCTCGCAGGTGCGCAGACGGAACACCTTCTGCAGGATCTGTATGCTTTCGCGCACCGCGTAGCTGTTGGGATAAGGGCCGAAATACTGGTTGGGTTTCTTCGGCTCGCCGCGAAAGTAGGCCAGCTGCGGAAACGCGTGGCCGCTGAACATCAGGTAGGGATAGGATTTGTCGTCGCGGAACAGGATGTTGTAACGCGGCGAGAGCGCCTTGATCAGGTTGTTTTCCAGCAGCAGCGCCTCGGCCTCGGAGCGCGTGACCGTGGTTTCGATATGGGCGATCTGCCGCACCATCAGCTGGATGCGCGGCGAAAGATCGCTTTTCTGGAAATAGGAGCTGACCCGGCGCTTGAGGTCTATCGCCTTGCCTACATACAAGACATTGCCCGCCGCATCCAGCATCCGATAGACGCCGGGCAAGGCGGGCAGGTTCTGCAATACGCTTTGGCTATCGAATGCGTCTTTGGCCACTATTTGCCGCACCAGATCTTGACGTCGGCCTCGGCCTGGCGGATCAGGCCGGCGCGCTGGGCGTCGGTGGCCAGCGCGTTGCTGCCGGCCAGGCGGATGCGGCCGTTCAGTTGCAGGGTTTTCAGGTTGTCCCGCGCGCGCAGGCAGTTTTGCGCCTTGATCTTGGCGTTGGCCTCGGCGATGCGGGCGTTGTCGGCCTCCGGCCCGCTGCTGGCCTTGCGCTCCGCCGCCTTATTGCGCGCCTGCGGAGCGGAGGCGTCGCCCGCCGCCGCTTGCGGCGCGCGCACGTCCAGCCGGCGGGCGTTGACGTTGGGGGGCGGCTGGTCGGAATAGACGGTTTTGCCGCCGGCGTCCTTCCAGGTGTACACCTCGGCGGCGGCCAGCCCGGGCAATAGCAAACCCAGCAAAAACGTCCATACTGTAAAAGATTTCATCCGCGCATCCCCGCCGTGTCCTGAACTCCCTGATTGTAAGGCCTGGCCCGGCGTCGCGCAAAAGACCCGGCCTCCCGCCGTTTTTGCAACCGCAGGCGCGATCCGATATAATGCCGCTTTGCCGAAAAGGAAACGCCAAGATGCGTATCATCGAGAAAGCCTATACTTTCGACGACGTTCTCCTCGTCCCGGCCCATTCCGAAGTTCTGCCGCGCGACGTATCCCTCTCTACCAAGCTCACCCGCAACATCACCCTGAACCTGCCGCTGGTTTCCGCAGCCATGGACACCGTGACCGAAGCCCGCCTCGCCATCGCCATGGCGCAGGAAGGCGGCATCGGCATCGTGCACAAGAACATGAGCGCCGAAAAGCAAGCGATCGAGGTTTCCAAGGTGAAGCGCCACGAGAGCGGCGTAGTGAAGGATCCGATCACCATCGCTCCGGACATGCTGGTTCGTGACCTGGTTCTGCTGACCCGCCAGCACAAGATTTCCGGCCTGCCGGTGATCGAGGCCGGCAAGGTGGTCGGCATCGTCACCAACCGCGACCTGCGTTTCGAAACCCGTCTCGACCAGACCGTCGGCTCCATCATGACCCCGCGCGAGCGCCTGATCACCGTCAAGGAAGGCGCCAGCATCGACGAAGCGCGCGAACTGATGCACAAGCACCGCCTGGAGCGCGTGCTGGTGATCAACGACGCCTGGGAGCTGAAGGGCCTGATCACGGTCAAGGACATCGTCAAGACCAGCGAACACCCCAACGCCAACAAGGACAGCCAGGGTCGCCTGCGCGTAGGCGCCGCCGTCGGCACCGGCGCGGACACCGAAGAGCGCGTCAAGGCGCTGGTGGCCGCCGGCGTGGACGTGATCGTGGTGGACACCGCCCACGGCCACAGCCAGGGCGTGATCGACCGCGTGCGCTGGGTGAAGCAAACTTTCCCGCACGTCGACGTGATCGGCGGCAACATCGCCACCGCGCAAGCCGCGCTGGATCTGGTGGCCGCCGGCGCCGACGGCGTCAAGGTCGGCATCGGCCCCGGCTCGATCTGCACCACCCGCATCGTGGCCGGCGTGGGCGTGCCGCAGCTGACCGCCATCCACAATGTTTCCGAAGCGCTGAAAGGCACCGGCGTGCCGATGATCGCCGACGGCGGCATCCGCTTCTCCGGGGACATCGCCAAGGCCCTGGCGGCCGGCGGCAGCGCCGTGATGCTGGGCGGCATGTTCGCCGGCACCGAAGAAGCGCCGGGCGAAGTGGAACTGTTCCAGGGCCGCTCCTACAAGTCCTACCGCGGCATGGGCTCCCTTGGCGCGATGAGCCAGGGTTCCGCCGACCGCTACTTCCAGGACAGCTCCAACGCCGCCGACAAGTTCGTGCCGGAAGGCATCGAAGGCCGCGTGCCGTACAAGGGCTCCATCGCCCAGGTGATCCACCAGCTGGTGGGCGGCCTGCGCTCGTCGATGGGCTACCTCGGCTGCCCGACCATCCCGGCCATGCACGAGAAGGCGCAGTTCGTGGAGATCACCTCCGCCGGCATCCGCGAGTCCCACGTTCACGACGTGCAGATCACCAAGGAAGCGCCGAACTACCACGTGGATCGTTGATCCGCCTGCTCCAGCTCAAACGAAAGCCCGCGTCACGCCACGCGGGCTTTTTCTTTATGCCCTCCCCCTCACCCCTGCCCTTCGGACTGGGGCAACAGCAGCGCCTGCCGGCTCTGGCACAGCTCCACCAGGAAATCCCATACCGCCCGGTAACGCAGGGTGTGGCGAATGTCGCCGCGCGCGCTGATCCAGTAGCTGCGCACGATGCTCAACTCCGGCAGCACCCGCGCCAGCCGCGGATCATCGAACGTCATGTAGTAAGGCAGCACCGCGATGCCGCCGTCCGCCAGCGCCGCCTCGCGCTGCGCCACCACGCTGGTGCTGCGCAGCGACAGGCGCGGATTGCGGCACAAGCCGTGGTGGAACATCAGCTCGCGGCTGAACAGCAGATCGTCGACATAGCCGATGATCTGGTGTCCGCCCAGGTCTTCCCGCTCGCGGATGGGTTCGCGGCCGGCCAGATAGGACGGCGTGGCGTACAGCCCCAACGCGTAGTCGGTCAGCTTGCGCGTCACCACCAGATTGGCCTGCGGCCGCTCCAGCGCGATGGCGATATCCACCTCCCGGCTGGTGATGCTGACAAAACGCGGCACCGCCACCAGATCGACCTCCAGCCCGGGAAAGCGCGCCATCAGGGCCGGCAGGTGCCGCCCGAGGAAAATCGCCCCCAGCCCTTCCGGCGCGCCGATGCGCACCAGGCCGCTTACCTCGGCATGGCCGGCCCGCCCCACGTCCAGCATCTGCGAAGCGGTGTTTTCCAGCGCCTCGGCCAGCGGCAGCAGCTGCCGGCCCGCGGCGGTCAGGACGTAACCGTCCGGCTGCTGCACGAACAAGGGCTGGCCCAGCGCCGCTTCCAGCTCGGCGATATGGCGGGCGACGGTGGCGTGGGTGGTGCCCAGTTGCCGCGCGGCGCTCAGCAGCTTGCCGCCGCGCTGCAAGGCCAGGAAAAAACGCACATCGTTCCAGTCGAACATCGCCGCTCCCAAGCATCTGTTTTCACGGGCGAGCATTGTGCATATGCACACGCCAGCCGGCCGCTTTGCCGCGCCGGCTGTTCAAAAATTAACACATGCTGTTTTCTTGTGGCTATTTCCAATGCAGGCGCGCTCCGTTTAGATGTTTGGCATAAGAACATTCCCCAGCGAGTCGCCCATGTTCAGCCAGGAGTTCGATTACATCATCGTCGGCGCCGGCAGCGCCGGTTGCCTGCTGGCCAATCGCCTGTCCGTCGACCCCGCCAACCGGGTGCTGCTGCTGGAGGCGGGCGGCAAGGACTGGCATCCATGGATACACATCCCGGTGGGTTATCTGTACTGCATCGGCAACCCGCGCGCCGACTGGTGCTACCAGACCGTGGCGCAGCGCCAGCTGGGCGGCCGGCAGCTGGGTTATCCGCGCGGCAAGGTGCTGGGCGGCTGCTCGTCGATCAACGGCATGATCTACATGCGCGGCCAGGCGGCGGATTACGACCATTGGGCGGCGCTAGGCAACGAAGGCTGGAGCTGGCGGGAGGTGCTGCCGGACTTTCTCGGCATGGAGGACCACTTCGCGCCGGAACGCCCCGGCCACGCCGCCGGCGGCGAATTGCGGGTGGAGCGGCAACGCCTGCGCTGGCCGCTGCTGGACGACTTTCGCGCCGCCGCCGCGGAGAGCGGCATCCCGCCGATCCACGACTTCAATACCGGCGACAACGAGGGCTGCGCCTACTTCGAAGTCAACCAGAAGGGCGGCTGGCGCTGGAACAGCGCCAAGGCTTTTCTGCGCCCGGCCAGCCATCGCGCCAACCTGACCGTGCTCACCCGCGCCCACGCCGAAAAGCTGCTGCTGGAGCAAGGCCGGGCCGCGGCGGTGGCATTCTTGCAACAGGGCCGGCGCTTCACCGCCCGCTGTCGCGGCGAGATCATCCTCGCCGCCGGGGCCATCGGCTCGCCGCTTTTGTTGCAGCGCAGCGGCATCGGTCCGGCCGCTTTGCTGCAACAGCACGGCATACCGGTGCGCCACGCCCTGCCCGGCGTCGGCGGCAATCTGCAGGACCATCTGCAGCTGCGGCTGATCTTCAAGGTGAGGGGCGCGCTCACCCTCAACCAGCTGGCGGCGAGCTGGCGCGGCAAGCTGGCCATGGCCTGGCAGTATTTCCGCCATCGCGGCGGCCCTCTGTCGATGGCCCCCAGCCAACTGGGCGCGTTCGCCCGCAGCGACCCGAGCCAGACCCGCGCCAACCTGGAATTCCACGTGCAGCCGCTGTCGCTGGAGCGCTTCGGCCAGCCGCTGCACGGCTTCCCGGCCTTCACCGCCTCGGTTTGCGACTTGCGCCCGCAAAGCCGCGGCCGGGTGGCCATCGGCGGGCCCGGCGCGGACGACCACCCGGTGATCCACCCCAACTATCTCAGCCACCCGCAAGACCTGCGCACAGCCGCGGACGCCATCCGCCTGGCCCGCCGCATCGCCGCCGCGCCGGCGCTGGCCCGCTACGCGCCGCAAGAATACAAACCCGGCCCCGGTTACGTCAGCGATGAAGAGCTGGCGCGCGCCGCCGGGGAAATCGGCACCACCATCTTCCACCCGGCGGGCAGCTGCAAGATGGGCGACGACGACTACGCTGTGGTGGACCCCAGGCTGCGGGTGCGCGGCGTCGCCGGCCTGCGGGTGGCGGACGCCTCGGTGATGCCGACCATCACCTCCGGCAACACCAACGCGCCGACGCTGATGATCGCCGAAAAGGGCGCGCGCATGATTTTGCAGGACGCCGCCCGGCGCGATGGCGGGCGGGGACAATAAGCCGCGTCCGCGGCGCACACCATGGAGAGAGAGATGAGCAACAGCATGGCTTCCCAAGCCGCGGCCGGCGGCGGCATCAGCCGGGACGAGCGCAAGGTGATCTTCGCCTCGTCGCTGGGCACGGTCTTCGAGTGGTACGATTTTTTCCTGTACGGCGCGCTGGCGGCGGTGATAGGCAAGCAGTTCTTCTCCGGCGTCAATGACACCACCGCCTTCATCTTCGCGCTGCTGACCTTCGCCGCCGGCTTCCTGGTGCGGCCGTTCGGCGCGCTGGTATTCGGCCGGCTGGGCGATCTGGTGGGCCGCAAGTACACCTTCCTCGCCACCATCGTCATCATGGGCCTGTCCACCTTCCTGGTCGGCCTGCTGCCCGGCTACGCCAGCATCGGCATCGCAGCCCCGGTATTGCTGGTGCTGCTGCGCATGCTGCAGGGGCTGGCGATAGGCGGCGAATACGGCGGCGCAGCCATCTACGTCGCCGAACACGCGCCGGACCACAAGCGCGGGGCTTACACCAGCTGGATCCAGGTCACCGCCGGGGCCGGGCTGCTGCTGTCGCTGCTGGTGATCCTGGCCTGCCGCCAGCTTACCGGCGACGCTTTCAACGAATGGGGCTGGCGGTTGCCCTTCCTGCTGTCGGTGCTGCTGCTGGCCATCTCCACCTGGATCCGGCTGTCGATGCGGGAGTCGCCGGCTTTCCTGAAAATGAAGTCGGAAGGCCGCCAGTCCAAAGCGCCGCTGACCGAATCGTTCGGCAACTGGAAAAACCTGCGCCTGGTGCTGATCTCGCTGTTCGGCTTCAACGGCGGCCAGGCGGTCACCTTCTACTGCGCGCAGTTCTACTCGCTGTTCTTCCTCACCCAGATCCTGAAGGTGGACCCGCAAACCGCCAACCTGCTGCTGATCGCCTCTCTGATCCTGACCACGCCGCTATTCCTGTACTTTGGCCACCTCTCCGACCGCGTCGGCCGCAAGCCGGTGCTGCTGGCCGGCCTGGCGCTGGCGGTGCTGCTCACCTTTCCGGCCTTCCGCTGGCTGACCGCCTTCGCCAACCCGGACGTGGCCGCCGCCCAGCAACGCTCGCCGGTGGTGGTGGTGGCCGACCCGGCCAGCTGCCACTTCCAGTTCGACCCGATCGGCAAGGCCAAGCTCAACACCCCCTGCGACAAGGCGCAGGCGCTGCTGGCCAAGAACGGCGTGCCCTACCGGAAGCAAGCCGCCGAACCCGGCGCGCCCACCGCGGTGCAAGTGGGCGACATCCGCCTCGCAAACGTCGACAAAGCCTCGCTGGAGGCGGCGCTGCATCAGGCCGGCTACCCGGCCAAGGCCGACCCGGACAAGATCAACTACCCGATGGTGACGCTGGTGCTGGTGCTGCTGTCGGCGATTTCGGCCCTGACTTACGGCCCGCTGGCGGCGATGATGGTGGAGCTGTTCCCCACCCGCATCCGCTACACCTCGATGTCGTTGCCTTACCACCTGGGCAACGGCTGGATAGGCGGGCTGATGCCCACCGTGGCCTTCTCGCTGGTGGTCTACACCGGCGATATTCTCTATGGACTGTGGTATCCGGTCATCGTCTGCGCGGCGAGCTTCGTGATCAGCCTGCTGTTTCTGCGCGAAACCTATCAAACCGACATCCACCGCCATTGAGCGGCGGCGCGGGGCGTCGACGACGCCCTTTTTGTTACACTGTCGTTTTGCCCCGCGAGACCGCCATGCCCGCTCTCAAGCCCAGCCGCAGCGAATTTGCCATCCTCAACCAGCGCCGTTACCACCTGCGCCACTGGGGCGCCGACGACGCGCCGCCCCTGGTGCTGCTGCACGGCTGGATGGATTGCGCGGCCACCTTCCAGTTCATGGTGGACGCGCTGCGCGGCGACTGGCGCGTGGTGGCCCCGGACTGGCGCGGCTTCGGCGACAGCCAGTGGAACGAAGGCAGCTATTACTTTCCCGACTACCTTGCCGACCTCGACGCCCTGCTCGACTATCTGTCTCCTGACCAACCGGTCAATCTCCTCGGCCACAGCATGGGAGCGATGATCGCCGGCATCTACGCCGGAGTGCGGCCGCGACGCGTCGCCAAACTGGTGCTGGCCGAAGGCTTCGGCCTCAACGCCACCCGCCCCGCCGAAGCCCCGGGCCGCTACGCACGCTGGCTGCGCGAACACCAGCAAACCGGCTTCGACCCGCTGCCAAGCCTGGAGGCGATGGCCGATAAATTGCATGTCCGCAACCCGGGCTTGAGTCCGGAGCGGGCGCGCTGGCTGGCAGCCACGCTCACCCAGCCGGACGCCGACGGCGGCGTCCGCTACCGCGCCGACCCGCGCCACAAGATGGTCAACCCGGTGCTGTACCGGCTGGAAGAAGCCAAGGCCTGCTGGCAGCGCATCACCGCGCCGGTGCTGTGGGTGCTGGGCGAGCGCGCTTTCGACCATCCCATGGTCAGCGGCGTGATGCAGACGCTGGACGAGCGCCGCGCCTGTTTCGCCGACTTGCGCGAAGTCACCCTCGCCGGCGCCGGCCACATGCTGCAATGGGAACAGCCCGAGGCGCTGGCCGCCGCGGTGGAAGATTTCCTGCTCGGCTGAAACCGGGCATCGCCATGCCCGCCGCCGCGAGGGACCCGGACGGAACATCGGCGCCCGCAGACAAATCGATCCCCGCCGCTTTTGGGCCGAAATCCGCCAAGCCGGCTGCTAAACTGGACTGAGCGCTCCGCCATGCGCGCCCCGCCCCGCGCGGCAGGCTCCGGCGGACACGCGCCCAGCCAACCGACACGGGCAAGCCGCGCCGCCGCGCTTGCGGGGGACGTATCGTTCGGCTCCGTCAGGCCCCCTTGCGCACAACAGGCAGCCATCATGACTACCGAAATCAGCGAAGAACAGCGCGATCTGCTGCTGCAAAACCTGGTCATTCCGCCGCGCCCTTCCATCCTGGACGAACTGGAAGCGCTGCGCGCCGATCCCGAAAGCACGCTGCAACAGGTCAGCGACCTGATCGCCAGCGATCCGGCGCTGAGCATCGCCATGCTCAAGGCGGCCAATTCGCCGGTCGTGGGACAGGGCCGGAAAATCCGCTCGGTCACGCAGGCCATCAACCTGCTGGGCATCAACAATGTCGCCAGCCTGATCAGCGGCCTGGTGCTGCGCACCCGGCTGACGCAGGACGCGCCGCTGGCCATCGAACAGTTCTGGGAGCAGGCGGTGCAGATGGCGATGATCACCCGCACCCTCAGCGAACAGATCGGCCAGGTGCCGGACGAAACCCAGAGCTACGCGCTGTTCCACGGCTGCGGCATCGCCATCATGCTGATGCGTTACCCCGGCTACCCGCGCACCCTGCAGCTGATGGAAATGGCCACCGACGACAAGGTGTGCAAGGTGGAGCAGCAATTGCACGGCACCCACCACGCCGTGGTCGGCTATCTGGTGGCACGGGTGTGGAACATGCCGGAGCACTTCGCCCGCGCCATCCTGCTGCAGTACGAGCCGCAAGCGCTCAGCGCCGGCCCGGACGCGCTGCTGGATTACGACGGCCGGATGATGGTGGCCGTCACCCGCGCCGCGCTGCATGTCTGGCGCACCGCCACGCCAGGCCGGGAAGACCCCGGGTGGGCCGAGCGCCGCTCCGCGGTGCTCAACTATCTGGGCATGGACGACGTCGAATTCGAGGACTGGTGCGATCACATGCACCAGCACATGGGCGGCGCCTGACCGCCGCCGCGCGCCCCTGACGAAAAACGGCGGCTTGACGCCGCCGTTCCCAATCGCCCCACGCGCCGCCTCAGCCCAGGTAGCGCGCTTCCAGATGCGCGCGGAAATGCGCCGGATTCAGGGCTTCGCCGGTGGCGCGGCGCACCAGCTCGTCGGTATCCCAGCGGCTGGCCTGGCTCCAGATATGCGCGTTCAGCCAGTTGAAGACGGGCGAGAAATCGCCCGCGGCGATCCTGGCGTCCAGCTGCGGCTCCTCGCGGCGCAAGGCGGCGAAATACTGCGCCGCGTACATCGCGCCCAGCGTGTAGCTGGGGAAGTAGCCGAAGGTGTCGGTCCAGTGGATGTCCTGCAGGCAGCCGTCGCGATAGTTGCCGCGGGTGTCCACCCCCAGATAGGCCATCATCTTCTCGTCCCACAGCGCCGGAATGTCCTCGGCCTCGATCTCGCCGTCCATCAGCGCGCGCTCGATCTCGAAACGCAGGATCACGTGCGCCGGATAGCACAGCTCGTCGGCGTCCACGCGGATGAAGCCCGGCTCGACCCGGGTATACAGCCGGGCCAGGTTGTCCGGTTCGAACGCCGGCTGCTCCCCGAACTGGCGGCGGATCAGCGGCGCGATCGATTGCAGGAAGGCCGGGTGGCGGCCCAGCTGCATCTCGAACGACAGGCTCTGGCTTTCGTGGATGCCCATCGAGCGCGCCCGGCCCAGCGGCTGCGCCAGCCACTCGCGCGGCAGGCCTTGCTCGTAGCGGGCGTGCCCGGTTTCATGAATGATGCCCATCAGGCTTTGCACGAAGTCGTCTTGGCGATAGCGGGTGGTGATGCGCACGTCTTCCGGCACGCCGCCGCAGAAAGGATGGTTGCTGACGTCCAGCCGGCCGGCGTCGAAATCGAAGCCCAGCAGCGCCATCACCTGCAAGCCCAGCTCGCGCTGCTGATCGATGGCGAACGGCCCCGTCGGCTGGACGACGCTCTCCTTCGCCTGCTTGGCGCGCGCCCGCTCGATCAGTCCCGGCAGCCAGCTCTTGACCTCGCCGAAGATGCGCTCGATATCGGCGCTCTTCATGCCCGGCTCGTACTTGTTCAGCAGCGCGTCGTAGCGGCTGCCGCCGTTGGCCTCGGCCAGCAAGCGCCCTTCCTCGCGCGACAGGCGCACCACCTCGCGGAAATTTTCCAGGAAGCCGGCCCAGTCGTTGGCCGCGCGCTGGCGGCGCCAGGCGTGCTCGCAGCGCGCCGCGGCCAGCGTCTTGGCTTCCACCAGCGCCGCCGGCAACAGGTTGGCCATGCCCCAGTCGCGCTTCATTTCGCGCAGATTGGCGCGCTCCAGTTCGCTCAGGTCTTCCTGCTCGGCGGCGTCCAGCGCCTGCTTGAGCTTGGGGTCGGTGATGATGCCGTGCGTCAGCACCCCCAGCTCCGCCAGCGCGGCGGCGCGCGCGTCGTTGCCCTTGGCCGGCATCATCGTCGCCTGGTCCCAATGAGCGATAGCGCCCAGATGCGCGAAATGGTGCAGCCGCTGAAACGCGGCCAGCAGGCTCTGATAGGCCTTCGCTTGCGTCATGATTCTTCTCCCTTGTGTGAGCAGGCATCATGGGACGCCAAGCCTCCGCCCGTCAAGACATCGTCGATTATCCCTTTGTTTTCAATTGGATGCAGGCAACAAGAATGCGGATCGCGCGCCATCCAGGCCAAAGAGCCATGGCCTATCCGCATGCCAGGCATGCTCGCGGCGCATCGGCGGCGGCTAGCCGGCTTCGCCGCCTCTCTGCCGGGCGTGGGGAAAGGATTGCCAGTAGTAGAAGAATTCGCGCACCAGCCGCAGGCAGTCGCCCGGATCATCGGCCGGCCCCAGGTGCAGCAGCAAGGCATCCACCGCCATGCGGTAGCTGCCGGGATTGAAAGGCAGGCCATCCAGCAGATACAACAGCGGCTTGAGCAGGCTCTCCCGCTCGCGGATCAAGGCGTCGTCCACGCCGTCCTCGAACAGCTTGCCCAGATAGATGTCCAGCGAGGGGGGAAAACGGCTGAAGCCCTGCTCGGCCATGCGCCGTCGCAGTTCGGCCAGATCGGCCGCCATCGGGATGACGGGGTTGAACAAGGTAAAGCCGGCGCGCGCGGTGATCTCCACGACTTTTTTCATATTGCCCAGCCAGAAATAGTAGTACTCGCGGGCGCAGGTCAGCAGCAGCACCTGCCGCTCGCGCGGGCTGTCGGCGACAAAGCCGTCCACCACCGCGCGATAGCTGTCGGAGCCGGACGGCAGTTGCGCCAGATGCGGCAGCAGCTTCAGCAACAGGCGGCGGCGCTCGTCGACGGTCTGGCGCGAAGCGCCCTGACGCGCGATCAGCTGCAAATAGGCGTCCAGCGCCGCCACTGACTGACTCATGTCCGCTCCCGTGCCCTTGGGGCCTCGTCTGCCGATCAGCGCGGCAGACGCGCATCCGCCGGCCAGGCCCAAGGCCGGCCCGGCTCAGCGATGGTTTCATTGTCGGATACCGAAAGGCGGGATGCCAGCCGGGAAGGCCGGCGGCAAACTCAGCGCGGGCGCAGCGTCAGGCGCAGGTCGCGCCCGACCAGCCGCGCGTCGGCGATGTCGACCTGGCGCTTGTCGGCCAGGTCTTCAAGCGCCGGCCAGGCGAACAGCCCGCGCGCGGCGTCGCCGGCCAGCGACGGGGCGAGATAGAGGATGATTTCGTCGACCAGATCGGCCTGCAGCAAGGCGCCGTTGAGCCCTGCGCCGGCCTCCACCATCAGGTGGTTGACGCCGCGGGCGGCCAGCGCGGCCAGCAGCGCGGCCAGATCCGCGTGGCCATCGCGCGCCGGCAAGGGCAAGGCTTCGACGCCGCGGGCCAGATAGGGCGGCAGGCCTTGCGCTTCGCTTTCCAGGCAGGCGAGCAAGGCCGGATGGCCTTGATAGACGCGGCTGGCGGGAGAGGTGCGCAGACGGCCGTCCAGCACCACCCGCAGCGGCTGGCGCGGGACGTCGAACTCGCGCACCGTAAGCTGCGGATCGTCGGCCGCTACCGTGCCGCTGCCGGTCAGGATGGCGCAACTGGCCGCGCGCAGCCGCTGCACGTCGCTGCGCGCCGCCGGCCCGGTGATCCATTGGCTGGCGCCGTTGAGCAGCGCGGTCTTGCCGTCCAGCGTGGCGGCGGCCTTGAGCGTCACCCACGGCCGGCCGCGTTCGACGCGCGACAGAAAGCCGCGATGCACGCGCCGCGCCTCGGCTTCCAGCAGGCCGGCGCTGGCGTCTATCCCCGCCGCCTTGAGCATGGCGAGGCCGCGGCCGGCCACCTCGTGGTAAGGATCGACCATGGCCGCCGCCACGCGCGCGACGCCCTCGGCGATCAGGCGCTCGGCGCAGGGCGGGGTGCGGCCATAATGGCTGCACGGCTCCAGCGTGACGTAGGCGGTGGCGCCGCGCGGGCTGTCGCCGCGCGCCAGGCAATCCTTGATGGCCTGGATCTCGGCGTGATCGGAACCCGTCGCCAGCGTCGCGCCTTCGCCTATCACCTGGCCATCCCTGACCAGCACGCAGCCAACGCCGGGATTGGGCGCGGCGCGGCGCGTGGCTTGCTCCGCCAGGCGCAGCGCGTGTTGCATATGACGGTGATCATCGGCGGTGTAATCGCTCATGCTCGGTGTTTCCATTCTTCGGCCAGCTGGCCGTAGCAGCGCAGATTCCAGAACCTGCCATTCAAACATTGCGCCTCGCGCAACTCTCCTTCCCGACGAAAGCCGAGCCGCTCGGCCACGGCGCAACTGCGCGCGCTTCCCGGCGCGCAGCCCAACTCCAAGCGATGCAGCCGGAGGTCGGCGAAAGCGTAGCCTATCAATTGCGTCAGGGCGGCATGCATGATGCCTCCCTCCGCATAGGGATCTGCCAGCCAGTAGCCCAGCCGGGCGTAGCGGTGGGCCTGGCTGATGCCGTGCAGCCAGCGCGCGCCTGCCATTTCGCCATCCACGACGATAAGGCGATGCGCGACTCCGCCGCGCGCGTTGCCGTCGCGCTGGGCTTGCAAAAAAGATCGGGCGTCTTCCGCCGATCGCAGCTTGACGACGCTGGTCAGCCACTGCGCCAGCGTGGCGCGATAACGGTCTATCAACGCGCAAAGCGGGGCCGCATCCCGTTCGGGATCGGATTCGCGCAGGGCGATGCGCGCCATCAGCCCGCCCGCCGCTCGCTGGCCAGCAGGCCGTAATGGCAGGCGTCCCAGCGGCGCCCGTCCAGGAGCAGGTGCTCGCGCAGTACGCCTTCCAGCTTGAAGCCCTGCCGCTCGGCCGCCGCGCAGCTGCGGCGGTTTTCGCGAGCGGCGATGATGGCGAGCCGGTGCAGGCCCAGTTCGTCGAAGGCGATGGCCTGTACCCGGCTCAGCGCTTGCTGCATGATGCCGCGCCCCACATGTCCGTCGGCCAGCCAATACCCTATATGGCCAATGCGATTCACTTTGCAGATGCCATGAATGTCGATCATGCCGCCGATGCGCCCGTCCACTTCGATCAGCCAGGCAGGGGACTTGCCTGCGCTGACGCTCTCCAGAAACGCTCGCGAGTCGTCGGGGCTGCGGGTGGCATCCACCCATGGCAGCCACGCCCGCAGCGTCTTCCGGCAGGCATCCACCCGCGCGAACAACTCATCGGCGTCGGCCGTCGCGGGCGCGCGCAAGGCGACGGCGTGCTGCAATTCGGCAATCATGGCGACCCTCTAAAAATGACAAAGTCATTCATGCTGCTACGCGGCGGTGGGCATTGTCAATGTGACGACTTCTGGATTTCCTTGATCGCGTCGGTAAATTCGGAAATGTCCTGGAAACTGCGGTAAACCGAGGCGAAGCGCACATAGGCCACCTTATCCAGCCGCGCCAGCTCGCTCATCACCATCTCGCCGATCTGGCGGCTGCTGACTTCGCGCTCGCCCAGTTGCAGCAGCTTGTGGCAGATGCGGTCGATGGCGTCGTCCACCAGCGCGGTGGGCACCGGGCGCTTATGCAACGCGCGCAGGAAGCTGGTGCGCACTTTCTCGATATCGAATTCGGCGCGCTGGCCGGTGGTTTTCACCACCTGCGGCATGCGCACGTCGGCGGTTTCGAAGGTGGTGAAACGCTTGTCGCAAGCCGGGCAGCGTCGACGCCGGCGAATGCTGGCGCCGTCCTCGCTGACGCGGGAATCGATCACCTGGGTATCGGCATTGCCGCAAAACGCGCATTTCATGGCAATAATCCTGAAGGTTGCAATAGCCTGATGTTATCAGCAAAGCCGCGGAATGACACCGCCGCCGGCCTGGCCGGCCGCGGCAGCATTCACGCTGCCGCGCCGCGACAAATGAAAAGCCCGGCGCGCGAAACGCGCGCCGGGCCGGCAAACCGCGATCAGGCCTTGGCTGCGCCGGCCAGCACCCGCTGACGGCGGCTTTCGGCCAGCACCATGCCGGCGGAAACGGAAACGTTGAGGCTCTCCACGGTGCCGAACATCGGAATCGACACCAGCACGTCGCAATGTTCGCGCGTCAGCCGGCGCATGCCCTCGCCTTCCGCGCCCATCACCCAGGCCAGCGGGCCGGAGGATTCGAAATGGTACAGATCGGTATCGGCCTCCATCGTGGTGCCGGCTATCCACACTCCGGCGTCTTTCAGGTCGCGCAAGGTGCGTGCCAGATTGGTGACGGTGATGTAGGGCACCACCTCGGCCGCGCCGCAGGCCACCTTGGAGACGGTGGCGTTGAGCGTGGCGGAGCGGTCTTTGGGGGCGATCACCGCGTGCGCGCCCATGGCGTCGGCCACCCGCAGGCAAGCGCCCAGATTGTGCGGATCGGTGACGCCGTCCAGGATCAGCAGCAGCGGCGGCTCGGAGAGGTTTTCCAGCACGTCGTCCAGATCCACATAGTTCATGCTGGCGTCTATCATCGCCGCCACGCCCTGATGGCGGGCGTTGCCGCTCATCGCGTCCAGCCGTTCCTTGTCCACGATGTGCAGCTTGATGTTCTCGCTGGCGGCCTTGTCCAGCACCGCCTTGGCGCGCGCGTCGTGGCGGCCGCCGGCCAGCCAGATTTCCAGCAGGCTCTTGGGGTTTTGCCACAGTCGGGCATTGATGGCGTGAAAGCCATGGATCAGGCGCTTGTTGCTCATGGGGAACTCTATCGATTCAATCCCGCCATTTTAGCGTCAAGCGGCCGATCCGCCCAAACGAATCTGGCCTCCGCCGCCTCAAACCAGCGCCGCGCTGCGCCAGCTCGCCGCCAGGGCGGCGAACTCGGCCGCCGGCAGCGGCCGGCTGAAATGATAGCCTTGCAGCGTGGCGCAGCCCTTGGCGCGCAGGAACTGGGCCTGCGCCTCGTTTTCCACGCCCTCGGCCACCACCTGGAAGCGCAGCTTGCGGGCCATGGCCAGGATGGCCTCGGCGATGGCGGCGTTGTCGTCGTCGTCGGGCAGCCCTTCGACGAAGGACTGGTCTATCTTCAGCGTGTCCAGCGGGAAGCGCTTGAGGTGGGACAGCGAGGAGTAGCCGGTGCCGAAGTCGTCGATGGACAGCCACACCCCCAGCGCCTTGAGCTCGGCCAGCAGGCTGACCGCCTCGGCCGGGCTTTGCATGATCATGCTCTCGGTGATTTCCAGCTCCAGCCGCTTGGCGGGCAGGCCGGCCGCCTGCAAGGCCGCGGCCACCTTGGCCGGCAGCCCTTGCTGGCCGAACTGGCGCGGCGACAGATTGACGGCCAGGCGCGGCACGTCCAGCCCTTCCGCGTCCCAAGCCGCCAGTTGGCGGCAAGCCTCGCGCAGCACCCAGTCGCCTATCGGCTTGATCAGGCCGGTCTCCTCGGCCAGCGAGATGAAACGCCCCGGCGGCACCAGTCCCAGCTGCGGGTGCCGCCAGCGCAGCAGCGCTTCGGCGCCTTCCAGTTCGCGGCTGGCGGCGTTCAATTGCGGCTGGTAATGCAGCTCGAACTCGCCGCGTTCCAGCGCCAGCCGCAGGCCGTTTTCCAGCAGCAGACGTTCGAAGGTCTGGGTGTTCATCTCCGCGTCGAAGAACTGGTAGGTGTTCTTGCCGGCGTCCTTGGCCCGGTACATGGCCACGTCGGCGTTCTTGAGCAGGCTGGCGGCGTCCAGGCCGTCGTTGGGGAACACGCTGATGCCGATGCTGCCGGTGACGTAGATCTCGTGCTGCTCCAGCCACAGGGGCAGGCCCAGCGCGTCCAGGATTTCCTGGGCCATCGCCGCCAGCGTTTCGTGGCCGGCGAAATCGGTCATCAGCAGCGTGAATTCGTCGCCGCCCAGGCGCGCCAGCAGGCCGCGTTCGCCCACCACCTGCAGCAGCCGCGAAGCGGTTTCGCACAGCAGCTGGTCGCCCACCTGGTGGCCGAAGGAGTCGTTGATCAGCTTGAAGCGGTCAAGGTCGATGAACATCACCGCCAGCGGCCCGCCTTCGCGGCAGGCCTGTCCCAGCGCCTCGTCCAGCCGGCTGGTGAGGCTGCTGCGATTGGGCAGCCGGGTCAGCGGGTCGTGATTGGCGAGGAACTGCAGCCGCTCTTCGGCCTGCTTGCGCAGCGTGATGTCGGAAAACACCGCCACGTAGTTGCTGACCGCGCCGGCGTCGTCGCGCAGCGCGGAGATGGACAGCTCGGCCGGGTACCACTCTCCGCTCTTGCGCCGGTCCATCATCTCGCCGTGCCAGTGGCCGCTGCCGGCCAGCGCCTCCAGCATGGCGGCGCTGTCATGCTGTTCGCAATCGCTGAAAATCCGCGACACCTTGCCCAGCGTTTCTTCCTGCGGATAGCCGGTGATGCGCGAGAAGGCGTCGTTGACCGCGATGATGTGCGCGCCGGCGTCGAGGATCAGGATGCCTTCGGTGGAGTTCTCGAACACCTTGGCGGCGAGACGCAGGTTGGCGTCGGCCAGCAGCCGTTCGGACACGTCCATCACCACGCCGATGATGGCCTTGCGGCCCTGGTAATCGAACAGCCGGCTGTGGATTTCCACATTGACCAAGACGCCGTCGCGGCGCAGCAGCCGCGAAGAGTAGTGCATCACCTGGATGTTGTCGCGCAGCCGCAGGTTGATCTGCTGGCGGATGCGGCTGGCCTCGCCCGGCAGCATCACCTGGTCCAGCGTCATGCCCAGCAACTCGTCGGCCGCGTAATCCAGCACCTCGGCCAGTTTGGGGTTGACGTACACCACCTTCTCGTCCTGCAGGATATAGATGCCGACCAGCGACTGCTCCACCAGCGCCAGATAGCGCTGCTCGGCCTCCTGCTTGGCCTTTTGTTCCCGGCGATTGGCGGTGATGTCGGTATCCACGCTGCCCACCCCGGCCGGCCGGCCGTCGGCGTCGAACAGGGGGAACTTGGACGCCAGCAGATAGCTCAGCTCGCCGTTGAAATAAAAGCTTTCCTCGAACTGACGCGGAGCGAGGGTGTTCAGCACCTGGCGGTCCTGCTCCAGTATCTGCGCCGCGTCGGCGGGCTCGAACACGTCTTCCGGCAACCGCCCCACCATGGCCTGCGGCGTGGAGTTGACGCGCTGGGCGTAGGCGGCGTTGACCAGCAGATAACGGCCGGACAGGTCCTTGAGCGACATCATGGTGGGGCTGTTGTTGACCAGCGCCTCGATGCGCGCCTGGAATTCGCGCAGCGCCTGCTCGTTGACCCGGTGCGCCTCGGCGGCCACCGCCAGCAACAGGCCGGACACGTTGAGCGCCAGGGCCAGCAGCAATTCCGTGTTGGTATCGCCCATGCCCTGGCGCAAGGACCAGCCGCTGGCGTGTTCGCCGCTGGTCAGCAGCAACGTCACCAGCGCCGCGCTCAGCGCCACGCCGCCCAGATGGGTGCGGAACGCCGCCCACAGCACAAAGGGGAAGAACAGCAATTGGCTGGGAAAGGGGAATACCGCGCCGCTGGACACCAGCAAGGCCCACACCGCCAGGATGGCCAGCAGGATCACGCCCAGTTCCATGCGCCGGGCCAGCCGCAATTGCCACAAGGGAGACAGCGCCAGCGGCGCGAACAGCAGCAGGGGCACCAGCAACGCGCCCCAGCCTTGCAGCAGCCACTGCAACGAAGGCGGATGACCGTTGAGCTGGGCGTAGACCGCCAGGGCCAGCAGCACCAGCAAGAGAGGGTAACAGGCGAGCGACAACAGCAGCGACAACAGCGCGATCGGCGCGGTAAGCGGCAGCGCCGGCAGCCAGCGCCGTCCCAGCGCCAAGGTCGGCCACAACAGGTAGAGCGAGCCGGACAACAGCAAGGCCCATTGCGGCGCCATCATGGTGCCGGCCAGCAGGGCCGCCGCCAGCGGCCACCACCAATAGCCGCGCCCCTGTCTGGTAAGCAAGGCGCCGGCCATCACCCCGTGGGCGAAGAAGCTGCCCAGCGTCAAGCCGGAATGCAAGGCGCGCGGCCATAACAATACGCTGGCGGCGAAGCCGAGGAACACCAGCAGGTCCGCCCATTTCGGAGTCTGCCTCACAGCCGCCATCCCTTGTCATCCATCATGTTATGGTTGTTCTGTATTCATTGAGGTCTGCGCGGTTGCGCACGCCAAATAATGCCATTGTCAAAACAGTAAAAACAATAAATATTACTAAATGAAACGAAACTGGCCGGCAAACAGCCGGTCTGGCTTCGGCAAAAGCGCCACAGCGGCCCGGCTGGCCGCTGGTATAATGCCGGCATCTCCAGGACGTGAATTCCATGCTGCAAGCGCATCCCCCCCTTCCCTCCGCCGGCCGGAAAACCCGCTGCGGCGCTCTGCCCGCCGGTCTGGACGCCAAGCTGATCGCCGACCTCGCCCGCCAGCGCCGGCCCCTGCTGGTGCTGGCCGCCGACGCCCAGGCCGCGCAACGGTTGCAGGCGGAGCTGCCCTTTTTCGACCCCGAGCTCAAGGCCGCGCTGCTGCCCGACTGGGAGACGCTGCCCTACGATCATTTCTCGCCGCATGGCGAATTGGTCAGCGAACGGCTGGCCACCTTGTGGCAGATACGCCAGCGCGAGTGCCAGGTGATCATCGCCCCGGTCAGCACCGCCATGACGCGGCTGGCCCCGGTTTCCTACCTGCTGGGCCGCACCTTCTTCCTCAAGACCGGCCAGCGGCTGGACCCGGAAGCGCTGCGCGGCGACCTGGTCGCCGCCGGCTATCAGCACGTCACCCAGGTGATGGCGCCGGGCGAGTTTTCGGTGCGCGGCGGCCTGATCGATCTCTACCCGATGGGCTCGCCGCTGCCTTACCGCATCGACCTGTTCGACGCCGACATCGACAGCCTGAAAACCTTCGACCCGGACACCCAGCGCACGCTGTACCCGGTGCCGGAGATTCGCCTGCTGCCGGCGCGAGAATACCCGGCCGACGAGAGCGGCGTCACCGCCTTCCGCCAGCGCTACCGCGAACGGATCGAAGGCGATCCCAGCAAAAGCCGGATTTACAAAGACGTTTCCGCCGGATTGTGGCCGGCCGGCATCGAATACTACCTGCCGCTGTTCTTCGATGAAACCGCCACCCTGCTGGATTATCTGGGCGAGGATGCCCTGCTGGTATTGCACCATGATGTCCAGTCCGCCGCCGAAACGTTCTGGCGCGACGCGCAAAACCGTTACGAAATGGCCCGCGGCGACCTCGAACGCCCGGTGCTGCCGCCGGCCGATCTGTTCCTGCGCAGCGAGGAGCTGTTCTCCCTGCTCAAACCCTACCCGCGCATCGAACTGCCGGCGGACGGCGAAATGCAAGCCGGTTGCGCGACGCTGCCGCCGCTGGCGGTGGAGCGCCGCGCCGAGCAGCCGCTGTTCCGGCTGGCCGACTTCATCGCCGCCGGCCGCCAGCGGGTGCTGATCGCCGCCGAAAGCCTGGGCCGCCGCGAAACCGTGCAGCAATTCCTCAGCGAGCACGGCATCAAGCCGCAACTGGTGGCCGGCTGGGGCGAATTCCTTAACGGCGCGCAGCCGCTGGCGTTGACCGTGGCCCCGCTCTATTCGGGCTTCGCCCTGCGCGACCCGGACATCGCCGTCGTCACCGAGAGCGAGCTCTACCAGCACGTCGCGCGCAGCCACGCCCGCCGCAAGCGCCATCAGGCTGGCTCCGACGCCATGCTGCGCGACCTGGCCGAGGTCAAGTCCGGCGACCCGGTGGTGCACGAGGCCCACGGCATCGGCCGCTACATCGGCCTGGTGACCATGGATCTGGGCGAGGGCGAAACCGAATTGATGCAGCTGGAGTACGCCGACGGCGCCACGCTGTACGTGCCGGTGTCGCAGCTGCAGCTGATCTCGCGCTACGCCGGCGGAGCCGCCGACAACATCCAGCTGCACCGGCTTGGCAACCCGGCCTGGGACAAGGCCAAGAAAAAGGCGGCGGAAAAAGCCCGCGACACCGCCGCCGAGCTGCTCAATCTGTACGCCCAGCGCGCGGCGCGCGAGGGCCACAGCTTCACCCTCGGCCAGGCCGACTACACCGCCTTCGCCGCCGGCTTCGGCTTCGAGGAAACGCCGGACCAGGCCAGCGCCATCGAAGCGGTGATCCAGGACATGTGCTCCGGCAAGCCGATGGACCGGCTGGTGTGCGGCGACGTCGGCTTCGGCAAGACCGAGGTGGCGCTGCGCGCCGCCTTTGTCGCGGTGATGGGCGGCAAGCAGGTGGCGGTGCTGGTGCCCACCACCTTGCTGGCCGAACAGCACTTCCAGAACTTCTCCGACCGCTTCGCCGACTGGCCGGTGCGCATCGCCGAGCTGTCGCGCTTCAAGAGCGGCAAAGAAACCAAGCAGGCCCTGCAAGGCCTGGCCGAAGGCAGCGTCGACATCGTCATCGGCACCCACAAGCTGGTGCAGCCGGACGTGGCGTTCAAGAACCTGGGCCTCGTCATCATCGACGAGGAGCACCGCTTCGGCGTGCGCCAGAAGGAACAGCTGAAACGCCTGCGCGCCAATGTGGACGTGCTGACGCTGACCGCCACGCCGATACCGCGCACCTTGTCGATGGCGCTCGAGGGCCTGCGCGACTTCTCCGCCATCACCACCGCGCCCAGCCGCCGGCTGGCGGTGAAAACCTTCGTCAGCCCGCTCGCCAACGGCGTGATCCGCGAGGCGGTGCTGCGCGAACTCAAGCGCGGCGGCCAGGTGTTCTTCCTGCACAACGAGGTGGACACCATAGAGAACATGCGGGAGAAGCTCGCCGAACTGATCCCGGAGGCGCGCATCGGCGTAGCCCACGGCCAGCTGCGCGAACGCGAGCTGGAACAGGTGATGCGCGACTTCCTGCAGCAGCGCTTCAATCTGCTGCTCTGCTCCACCATCATCGAAACCGGCATCGACATCCCCAACGCCAACACCATCCTGATCAACCGCGCCGACAAGTTCGGCCTGGCGCAGCTGCACCAGCTGCGCGGCCGCGTCGGCCGCTCGCACCATCAGGCCTACGCCTACCTGCTGACGCCGGACGGCATGACCCGCGACGCGCAAAAGCGGCTGGAGGCCATCCAGCTGTCCGGCGAGCTGGGCGCGGGCTTCTATCTGGCGATGCACGACCTGGAAATCCGCGGCGCGGGCGAAGTGCTGGGCGAAGGACAGTCTGGCGAAATGCAGGAAGTGGGCTTCTCGCTGTTCACCGAGATGCTGAAACAGGCGGTGCGCGACCTGAAAAAAGGCCGCGCGCCGGACCTGGACGCGCCGCTTGGCGTCACCACCGAGATCAATCTGCACAGCCCCGCCCTGCTGCCGGACGCTTATTGTCCGGACGTGCACGAGCGGCTGCTGATCTACAAGCGGCTGGCCAGCTGCGAGGCCGAGGCCGAGATCGACGGCATCCACGAAGAGCTGATCGACCGCTTCGGCCTGCCGCCGCAAAGCGTCAAGACGCTGATCGAAAGCCACCGCCTGCGCCTGGCGGCCAGGGAGCTGGGCGTGCAGAAGCTGGACGCCAGCGAGGCGGCGATACAGATCACCTTCATCAAGAACCCGCCCATCGACCCGGTGAAGATCATCATGCTGATCCAGAGCAAGAAGAACTACCGGCTGGCGGGGCAGGACAAGCTGCGGGTGGAGAGTCCGCTGCCGGATGTGGCGATGCGCATCGTGCGGGTGAAGGAGCTGCTCAAGGAGCTGTCCTGATCGCGCTGGGCGCTTGGACAGAAGGCTGGCAAAAGGGCTACAGTGGGAAGGGTAGCCCTCCCCACGCCGGAAGCCGCGCCGCCGCCCTCCGCGGCCGCGCTTCCGGATCGGCATAAAAAAGGAGACGCCATGTCCCTCGCCTACAACCCGCGCCGCGCCGAACTGGAAGACGACGATCCGCCGGCCAAAACGGCCCCCTATCGCCGCTACGAATCACAAGGGGCCGTGCACCAGATTTCCTTCTATCTGTCGGAAGAAATCGGCGCTCCCATTCTCTACACCGACCTGCTGTATACGCTGCGCACCGCCGCCAGCACCGACGTGATCTTCCTGCACCTCAATACCCCCGGCGGCAACTTCGACACCGGCCTGCAGATCATCAACAATATCGGCGCGAGCCAGGCCCACGTGGTCACCATTCTGGAGGCGCGCGCTTACTCGATGGGCGCGCTGATCTTTCTGGCCGGCGACGAGCTGGTGGTGCACGACACCTGCCAGCTGATGTTCCACAACTATTCGTCGGCGCTGATCGGCAAGGGCAACGAGCAGCAGGCGCAGGTGATGGCCAGCGGCAAATGGTTTGAAAAGGTGATGCGCCACGTCTGCCGGCCCTTCCTTTCCGACGAGGAACTGGACCGCATCCTCAAGGGCGAGGACATCTGGCTGGACAGCGACAATATCCGCCGCCGCCTGATCCACATCCAGAAGGGAGAGCCGGCCACCGGGCCGCGCAAGGGCAAAACGGCGAAAGCAGGCAAAGCCGGCGCCAGCCAGGAGAAACGGTCCGAAACCTGAACGGCGCGCCAGCCCCGCGCTCAAACCATCTCCACCCGGTCGCGGCCCTTGTGCTTGGCCTGATAGAGCAGCATGTCGGCCGCCAGAAACAGGCTGGCCAGATTGCTGTGTTCCTGTGGATTCAGGCAGGCCACGCCGATGCTGGCGCTGATGGCCAGCCGCCGGCCGCCGGCTTCCGGATGCAGGTTGGCGATGGCGCGCCGCAGACGGTCGGCGGCGTTGTAGGCCTCGATCGCCCCGGTTTGCGGCAGCAGCACCACGAACTCTTCCCCGCCGTGCCGGCCCAGCAGATCGCTCTGCCGGGCCTCTTTTCTCAGACAGGCGGCCAGTTGCTCCAGCACCGCGTCGCCCACCTGATGGCCGTAGCGGTCATTGATGCTCTTGAAGTGATCCAGATCGATCAGCAGCAAGGCCAGCGGCTCTCCGCTTTGCAAGGCGCGCGCGAAGGCCGGCTCGGCCTTCTCCTTGAAGGCGCGGTGATTGAGCAGCTGGGTCAGGCTGTCGTGATGCGCGCGGATTTTCAGCTGCTGCAACAGGCGCTCGTAACTGATGAACAACAGCACGATGCTGAAGCAGAACGTGGTCCAGAACAGGCCCAGCGAGGTAAACAGATTGAACAGCAAGCCGTCGCGGCCGAAAGCCGCGTCGCCGGCCCGCCAGGCGACGGTCAAGCGCCAGGCGGCCAGCGCCCACACCGCCAGCGCCAGCGCCAGCGCCATCCAGTGCCCGACCGGCGTGGCCAGCTTGCGTTCGCGCAGCAGCAGGACGATGACGGCGCTCCAGCATGCGAGGTGGGTGGAGGAAGTCACCACCACTCGCCGCGCATAGCCGCCCGGACCGCCCCAGCATACGAACAAGGCCATCGCCAGCAGCATCAGCAACCCGCAAAAACGCCAGCTGGGGCGGCGGCCCAGCATTTGCTCGGTGGCGATCAGCGCCAGGGGGTGAAACAGCAACAACAGGCCCATCGACAGCGCCAGCAACGGCCAGGGCGCCAGCAGCGGCGGCGCATAGCCCAGCAGCGCGCCGACCGCGCCGGCCAAACCGCCCAGGCCCAGCGTCAACAAGCTGCGCTCGTCGCGATTGTTGAACCAGAACAACAGCACCACCACCGTCAGCATGACGGTATAGCCAGTCGTGCTCAGCAGGGTGGTTTTGAAATCCAGTATGCTTTGTATGCTATCGCTGGGCATGGATTTTGAAATTCTGAATGAGAACCCTTATGCCGATAAAAATACCGGATGGGTTAATTATCCAGATATTGCCACAAAGCAAAGAATTCCTGCGAGAAATTCGAGCGCCCCCCGCTTCCGCGGGGGCGTTCGCGTTTTAACGGCCTTGCTGCGCCACACGCCAGGCGGCGTCCTGCTTGTGATAGCCCAACAGGTAATAGACGGCCACCAGGAACACCAGCCAACCCGGTCCCACGATCAAGGCCACGCGGGTATCAGGGAAGTAGGCCATCAGCGCGATCACCAGCGCGAGGAAAGCCAGCGTCAGGTAAGAGCCGTAAGGCCACAAGGGCATGCGGTGCGAAATGGCCGCCAGCTCCTGCGCCGACAGCTGGCGGCGGAAACGCAACTGCGCCAGCAGGATGATGATCCAGGTCCATACCGCGCCGAAGGTGGAGATCGCGGTCAGCCAGGTGAACACCTCCTTGGGCGCGATGTAGTTGAGCAGCACGCCCAGCAACAGCGCGGCGATCGACATCAGCAGGGCCGGCACCGGCACGCCGCTCCTGGAGACATGCGCGAACATCGGCAGGGCCTGCTTCTGCTCAGCCAGGTTGTACAGCATGCGGCCGGTGCTGAAGATGCCGCTATTGCAGGAGGACAAGGCCGCGGTCAGCACCACGAAATTGATGATGCCGGCGGCGGCCGGAATGCCCATGCTCTCGAAGGTCAGGACGAAGGGGCTGCCGCGCGTGCCCAGCTCGTTCCACGGGTAGATGGACAGGATCACGAACAAGGCGCCTACGTAGAAAATCAGGATGCGCCAGAATACCGAATCCACCGCGCGCGCCAGCGCCTTCTTCGGGTTCTTGGCTTCGCCCGCGGTCAAGCCCAGCATCTCCACGCCCAGGTAGGCGAACATCACCATCTGCAGCGACATCAGCACGCCGGAAAAGCCGTTGGGCATGAAGCCGCCGTGCGCCCACAGATTGGAGATGCCGGTGGCCACGCCGTCGTGGCCGAAGCCGAACAGAATCATCATCAGGCCGCCGATGATCATCAGCACGATGGTGACGATCTTGATCAGCGCGAACCAGAATTCGAACTCGCCGTAGGCCTTGACCGCGATGAAGTTCACGCCGCCCATGGCCACCAGCGCCGCCAGCGCCCAGTACCAGGCCGGCACGTCGGGGAACCAGATGCCCATGTAGACGCCGACCGCGGTGATTTCCGCCATGCAGGTAACCAGCCACAGGAACCAGTAGTTCCAACCGGTGAGATAGCCCGCCATCGGCCCGAGGTAGTCTTGCGCGTAGCGGCTGAACGAACCCGCCACCGGGTTGTGGATGGCCATTTCCCCCAACGCGCGCATGATCATGAAAATGGCGAGGCCGCCGATGCCGTAAGCCAGCATGATGGCCGGGCCCGCCATTTTTATGGCGGTGGCCGAGCCTAAGAACAGACCGACGCCTATGGTCGCGCCCAGGGCCATCAGATTGATGTGCCGCTCTTCCAGGCCGCGATGCAGCGTTCCTTCCGTGGACTGCATGGTTTCTCCTTTGTAATTTTGGGTGCCGTAACGAGCGGCACAAAAGTACCAGAAGAAACCGTCAATGTCATTTACATTGTGACTGATTGCTCTAAATTCATAAAACATCGCTGGAGACTGGCAAGCGCGCCGCCGCTGGGCTATGCCGAAACGGACAAGCTCGACCGAAACTCAAGGAGAAGATGTGAACTACCGCAGTCTGGCCTGGCTGCTGCTCTTGCCCTGCCTTGCCCGCGCCGCCCCGGAGGTGACGCTGGCCTCGCTGGAATGGCCGCCCTATTCCGGACAGGCGCTGCCCGAACAAGGCAGCGCCGCCGCCATCGCGCGCGCCGCCTTCCTGGCCATGGGCTATCAACTGAACATCCGCTTCCTGCCCTGGTCGCGCGCGGTGGCGCTGGCGCGCGGCTCGCCTCAGGTGATGGGATACTTTCCGGAATACGACTCCGAGCAAGGCCGCCGCGCCTTCGTTTTCTCCCAGCCGATAGGCGTCAGCCCGCTGGGCCTCGCCGAGCGCAGCGACCACCGCCTGAACTGGCGACACTTGAGCGATCTGTCGCGGCTGCGCATCGGCGTGGTGCAGGACTACGTCAACACCGCCGAACTGGACGCCCGCATCGCCAGCAAACAGCAAGCCGCCGACGCCGCGCTGGACGACGCCAAGAACCTGCTCAAGCTGCATCGCGGCTACGTCGACCTCGCCGTGATCGACAGCAACGTCTTCCATTACCTGATGCAGCACGACAAGGCGCTGCAGCCGCTGCAGGATCAATTGCTGATGAATCCGCGCCTGCTGGAGAACAAGCTGCTGTTCGTCTGCTTCAAGTCCAGCCCGGAAGGACAGCGGCTGGCCGCCATCTTCAATCAGGGCCTGAAACGGTTAAGCCTGCCCGCCCTGCCCGCGGACGCGCGCTGACGCGGCAAAAAAAATCCGGCCAACCTTGCGGTTGGCCGGATGGTCCGGATCGAATCAATCAGGCGCGCGGCGGGATCAGGACTTCTTGCCCTTGGCCGGCTTGGCTTCCGGCTTGGCCGCTTCCTCTTCGCGCTCCCAGGCTTCCTTGTACGGACGGCCGTAGTAGCTGTCGAGCAGCAGTTGCTTCAGTTCGCTTATCAGCGGGTAGCGCGGGTTGGCGCCGGTGCACTGGTCGTCGAAAGCGGCTTCGGCCAACGCATCCACCTTGGAGAGGAAGTCGGACTCGGCGACGCCGGCTGCCTGGATCGAGGACGGGATGCCCAGAATCTTCTTCAGCTCGTCCACCCATTCGATCAGCTTCTCGACGCGCTCGTGGTCGCGGCTGGCTTCCAGGCCGAGATGGCGCGCGATCTCGGCGTAGCGCGCCACGCTCTTCGGACGGTCGTACTGGCTGAAGGCGGCCTGCTTGGTCGGCACGTCGGCCGCGTTGTAGCGGATCACGTTGCTGATCAGCAGCGCATTGGCCAGACCGTGGGCCAGACCGAACTCGGCGCCGATCTTGTGCGCCATCGAGTGGCAGACGCCCAGGAAGGCGTTGGCGAAGGCGATGCCGGCGATGGTGGCGGCGTTGTGCACCTGTTCGCGCGCCTTGGGATCGTTGGCGCCGTTGAGGTACGACGACGGCAGGTATTCCTTCAACAGCTTCAGCGCCTGCAGGGCTTGCGGGTCGGAGTACTCGTTGGCCATCACCGAAACGTAGGCTTCCAGCGCGTGGGTCACCGCGTCGATGCCGCCGAAAGCGGTCAGCGACTTGGGCATGTTCATCACCAGGTTGGCGTCGACGATGGCCATGTTCGGGGTCAGCTCGTAGTCGGCGATCGGGTACTTCACGCCGGTTACTTCGTCGGTGACCACGGCGAACGGGGTCACTTCCGAACCGGTGCCGGAGGTGGTCGGCACGGCCACCATGATCGCCTTCTGGCCCAGTTTCGGGAACTGGTAGATGCGCTTGCGGATGTCCATGAAGCGCAGCGCCAGGTCGGCGAAGTGGGCTTCCGGATGTTCGTACATCACCCACATGATCTTGGCCGCGTCCATCGGCGAGCCGCCGCCGATCGCCATGATGACGTCAGGCTTGAAGGCGTGGGCCAGATCGGTGCCCTTGCGCACCACCGCCAGGGTCGGGTCGGCCGGCACTTCGAAGAACACTTCCACTTCCAGGCCCATCTTCTTCAGCAGGCGGATGGGTTCGTCGACGAAACCGTGCTCGAACAGGTACTGGCCGGTCACGATCAGGCAGCGCTTCTTGTCGGACAGGTCTTCCAGCGCCACCGGCAGGCAACCGCGACGGAAGTAGATCGACTTCGGCAGCTTGTGCCACAGCATGTTCTCAGCCCTCTTGGCGACGGTTTTCTTGTTGATCAGGTGCTTGGGACCCACGTTTTCCGAGATGGAGTTGCCGCCCCAGGAGCCGCAACCCAGGGTCAGCGACGGCGCCAGGCTGAAGTTGTACAGGTCGCCGATGCCGCCTTGCGAGGACGGGGTGTTGATCAGGATGCGGGCGGTCTTCATCTTGGTGCCGAAGTAACGCACGCGGTCTTCCTGCAAGTCCTGGTCGGTGTACAGCGCGGAGGTGTGGCCGATGCCGCCCATGGTGACCAGCGCTTCGGCCTTGTCGCAGGCGTCCATGAAGTCGCGGGCGCGGTACATGGCCAGGGTCGGCGACAGTTTTTCGTGCGCGAAGGCTTCCTGTTCGGAGACTTCGGTCACTTCGCCGATCAGCACCTTGGTGGTCGGCGGCACGGTGATGCCGGCCATGGCGGCGATTTTGGCCGCGCTCTGGCCGACGATGGCGGCGTTCAGGTTGCCGTCCAGCAGGATGACCTTGCGCACCGCTTCGGCTTCGGACTTGGACAGGATGTAGCCGCCGTGCTTGTTGAAGCGATCGCGCACCGCGTCGTAGATTTCATCGACGATGATCACCGACTGCTCCGACGCGCACACCACGCCGTTGTCGAAGGTCTTGGACATCAGGATGGAAGCCACGGCGCGCTTGATGTCGGCGGTTTCGTCGATCACCGCCGGGGTATTGCCCGCGCCCACGCCGATGGCCGGCTTGCCGGACGAATAGGCGGCCTTCACCATGCCCGGGCCGCCGGTGGCCAGGATCAGGTTGATGTCGGGGTGGTGCATCAGCTGGTTGGACAGCGCGACCGACGGCTCGTCGATCCAGCCGATGATGTCTTGCGGCGCGCCGGCGGCGACGGCGGCGTCCAGCACCAGGCGGGCGGCTTCACAGGTGGAGCGGCGGGCGCGCGGGTGCGGCGAGAAGATGATGCCGTTGCGGGTCTTGAGCGCGATCAGCGCCTTGAAGATGGCGGTGGAGGTCGGGTTGGTGGTCGGCACGATGCCGCACAGGATCCCTACCGGCTCGGCGATGGTGATGGTGCCGAAGGTGTCGTCCTCGGACAGCACGCCGCAGGTCTTTTCATCCTTGTACTTGTTGTAGATGTATTCGGAGGCGAAGTGATTCTTGATCACCTTGTCTTCGATCACGCCCATGCCGGTTTCGTTGACCGCCATGCGGGCCAGCGGGATGCGCGCGTCGGCCGCCGCCAGGGCTGCGCAACGGAAAATGTGATCGACCTGTTCCTGGGTGAACAGGGCAAAGGCAGCTTGTGCCTTTTTCACTCGCGCGACCAGCGCGTCCAATTCGACTTGATTGCTAACAGCCATGCTTATTTCTCCAGAACGAAAATAAACCGCCTTGCGCCTGGCAGCGCTCGTTTAATGTCAATAATATTTTCGTATTAGAAAATATTTTTGGAATTAAATACCATTAAACACTAAAGCGACGCTGCCTGCGCCAAAATCTTTTTGTAGCGAAGTCGTTACACGGTGCGGGTTTTACAGCGACTTGGCACCTTGGCGTTTCTCTGTTTCGCCATCGACCTGCCATCCATAAGCCGATACTAATCCATTTTCGGATATTCGTTTTTGCGCATAGCCAAACAATCGCGCATTTCACCGCCGGGAAATAGCGAAATCCGTTTTTCCGCGCCGGCGGCGCGGCGAATGCCTGTAATGGCGGCGCTACCAAAACGACAAAACGGCCTGCCGCCGATCCCGCCCCGGGATCGCGCGCAGGCCGCCTCGCCAGCCTCTATTTCATGAAGCCGTAACGGAAGAACTGGCCGCTCTTGAGCAGCTCGCGGATGCGGCCCGGATCGGTCTCGCCGTTGATGTTGGTGATCACCAGCCGCCCCCGGCCCTGCTTCAGGTCGTTGAGCAGATCGTAATAGCCGCCCAGCACCGCCAGCTTGCCCGCCTCCACCTCGCCCGAGAACATCAGGATGGCGCCTTCCACCTGGTTGTTGATGTTGAGAAGCGCGCCGTTGGTGGCGTCGATGCCCTTGGGTATCTCGATGGAGGCCAGCTCTTTTTGCACCGCGTCCGACTGCGAACCGTAATCGCCGGCCGCGAGCTTGATGGCGCTGGATTGCGAGTGGCCGATGAACATCAGCAAGGGCGTGCCGAGCTTGCGCACGCCGTATTCGATGGAGCCTTCGCTGGTGGCCAGCTGGCTGCCCAGATTGCTGACCACGAACAGATCGGCGGAGTCGCCGAGGAGGGCGCCGGCCTGGCTGCCGATATCCGAGCCTATCACCACCGTGGCGCGCGGCGTGCGGTGTTCGGCCAGCTTGGCGAAAAATCCCGGCGAACGCTTGGCCATCTCGCGGGCGTTGGACTGGATGATGCCGTTGACCAGCCCGCGCACCTGGGAAGACGCGGAAGCGCCCATTTCCACTGCGGCGGCGGCCGGCTTGGCCGTTTTCTTGCGCGCCTTGGCCTTGCGGCGCGGCTGCACCGTGCCGCCGGGCGCCTTGACCTCGGGGCTGGGCTGGGACAGATCGCGCGCCGGCCGCGGCGGCGCCATCGCCACGCCAGGCTCCATTTTCTCCGGCGCGGCGGCTTTGGCCGGCTCCGCCGACTTTTTCTTGCCCGCCTCCTCGCTCTTGGCCGGGGCCGCCTTTTCCGCCTGCGCGGCGCTGGCCTCGGCGGCGGGCTTGATTTTGAGCGGCAGCTTGATCACCTGCTGCACCTGCCCGCCGGGCGCGGCCGGCGCTTCGTTCCCCCACCCCGATTGCGCCAACAGCAGCAAGCTGGCTGCCACGCCGGTTCCGATTAGCCTTGAGCGCATGCTGTCTTCCTGTAACGTCATGGAAATTGTGCTTATTCTGCATCATCGACTATAGCCGGGAAAGCTGAATGCATCCATGCGTCAGATTCGGAGCATCCGGCAAACCCCGGCCAAGCGTCCGTGGCAAGGCCCGCCGCCCCTGGCTGCACCAGTCGCACGCCCCGCGGGCGCAACGCGGCGTCAGCGGTTTTGTCGGCCGCGCTTAGCCGGATCTTGCGCGCTGGCAGAGCGCCACGCCGGCCAGAACCAGCCCGCCGGCCAGAAACTGCGCGCTCGTCAAGCGCTCGTCCAGCAGCAGCCAGGCCAGCGCCACCGTAAACAGCGGAATCAGATTGATGAAGCTGGCGGCGCTGGCCACCGCCACCCGCGCCACCGCCCAAGTATACAGCCCGTAAGCGCCGAGCGTGACCGCCACGCCCAGATACAGCACGCCCAGGCTGGGCAGCTCAGGCCAGGCCTGCGGCCAGCGGCCCCACGGCGAGAGCAGCAGCAGCCCGAACCAGACGCAGCCCAGCGTCGTCTGGATGCCGGTGATGGCCAGCGCCGAGTAGCGCGCCGACAGTCGTTTGGCGATCAGCATGTAGGCGCTGGCGCATAGCATCGCGCAAAACTCCAGCGCATTGCCAAGCCAGGGGTTCGGCGCGGACGCGCTGGCTTCGCCCGCGGCGGTCAGCCACGCCACGCCGGCCAGGGACACGCCTATGCCCAGCCAGCCTTGGCGCGACAGCGGCTCCTTCAGGAACAACAGCGCGCCCACCGAGGCCAGCAGCGGCAGCGTGGCGGTGATCACCGCCGCCTGCGAAGCGCTGGTCAGCGTCAGCGCGTTGGCCTCGAACAGAAAATAGAAACAGGGCTCGGCCAAACCCATGGCCAGAATCCAGCGCCAATCGCCGCGCTGATAACGCCAGCGCACCCGGCCGCGCAGCGCCAGCGGCAGCAGGCACACGGTGGCGATCGCCATGCGGGCGAACAGCACCGTCAGCGGATCGTAATATGCGAATACGTATTTGAGAGCGATGAAGGCGCTCGACCACAACAGCATGGCCGCAATCAGGGCAAGATAGGGCAAAGCGAGTCCTCCGGCGGCGCGGGCCGTTTGCGCGGCCCCGGTTCGAGCCGGCATTGTTTCAAACCGCGGCGCGGCTGTCTAACCTCCGCGCCTCGCGCCTATGGCCGCGCCGCCTGCAACTGCGCCTGCAAGCCCCAGCGGTCGGCCTGTATCCAGTACTCGACGATCTTGCCGTCGGCCACCCGATAGCAGGCGCTGTCGATCAACGCCAAGGAGCGGCCCGTCGGCGCATGACCGTCGATATCGCCCAGATGGCGGCCAAACTGGGTCCAACGCGCATAAGCCTTGTCGCCATCGACCAACAGCTCGTCTATGCGCAGATCGAAGTCGCCGAACAGCTTGCGGAACTCGCGCACGTGTTCGGCGTAATCGGCCGGATCGCGCGGCAAGGCGCGCGGATGCTCGGACTCCAGCTGGTGCGCCGTCACCCGCTTCGCCAGATAGCGATGCGCCGCCTCGGGATCCCGTCCCGAGCGGACGTCGCGCAGAAACCCCGCCACCACTTCCCGCGTGCCGATCGCGCTCATCCCCGCCGCCCTCCTCCCCGGCGGATGCGCGCCATCGCCTCCGCCTCGTCCCGGCAAACGTGTCGCGCATGAATGCGCATTCCCAGCCGCCACCAATCGCCCAGAGCCCGCCATCCCGATCTGATGCTTTGCCACATGCTCGTCACCATTGTTCCAGAAAATGCAATACCGATAGCGTATATGGCAAGAGGATATTGAAAAATCGCCAGATTGCTGACAGACTGTTCTGTAAATGAAAACACAACCGCTACCCAATACCGAAGCCCTGCTCGCCTTCGACGCGCTGGCGCGCCGCGGCAGCTTCACCGCCGCCGCCGACGAGCTGGGTTGCGCCAAAAGCCGGGTCAGCCAGCTGATCAAACAGCTGGAACAAGACCTGGGCGCGGTGCTGGTGCTGCGCAACACCCGGCGCGTGGCGCTGACCGAGGCCGGCCAGCGGCTGGCGGGGCACGCCGGCGCGCTGCGCGCGCTGCTGGAAGGCATCGCGCCGGACATCAGCGACGCCCAGGGCACGGTGGGCGGGCCGCTGGTGATCAGCTCCATCACCTCCTTCGCCCACTACCTGCTGGCCCCGGTGCTGGCCGATCTGGCGGTGCAGTACCCCGATCTCAAATTGCAGCTGCAGGTGGAAAACCGCTTGCAGGACCCGATCGCCGAAGGCCTGGATTTCTGCGTGCGCACCCGCAACGTCCACGACGAGGCGCTGGTGGCCAAGCCGCTGGGTTTCGTGCGCGAAACGCTGTACGCCTCGCCGGCCTATCTGGCCAAAGCGCCGCCGCTGGAGACGCCGGAGGACCTCAGCCGCCACCGCACGCTGCTGGACACCAGCCGCCCGCGGCTGCGCGAGCGCCAGGAATGGCTGCTGGAAAAGGACGGCGTGCAAAAGTGCATCCGGGTGCAGCCGGTGCTCAGCAGCCATCAGTACTCTCCGCTGTTGTCGGCGGCCGCCGCCGGCAGCGGCGTGGCGCTGTTGCCGCATTACGTGGCGCGCGAGCATCTGGCCAGCGGCCAGCTGGTCCCGCTGCTGCCCGGCTGGAGCCATGACCACTGGCCGGTGTATCTGGTCTACCCCTTCCGCACGCCGCTGCCGCGCAAGTACGAAGCCTTTCTGCAATACGTGGTGCCCAGGCTGCGCGCCCTGTTGCAAGGCGAGCTTGATCCAGGCCAAGGCGGCATGACAAACGCCTTGCCACAATAGCGGCCATTTTGCTCACGGCGCCGCGGCGTCGAACAATCAGGAGAACAGCCATGGAACATCGCGACATCGTCATCGTCGGCGGCGGCATGGTGGGCAGCTCGCTGGCGGCGGCCCTGTCCGGGCAAGGCTTCAGCGTCTGCGTGCTGGAACAATCCCCCATCGCGCCCTTCGCGCCGGCGCAGCCGCCCGACCTGCGCGTCTCGGCGATCAGCCCGGCCTCGGCCGCTTTTCTCGCCGGCATCGGCGCCTGGGACAAGATACTGGCGATGCGCGCC
This sequence comes from Xenophilus sp. AP218F, assembly GCA_002213445.1. Taxonomy (GTDB): domain Bacteria; phylum Pseudomonadota; class Gammaproteobacteria; order Burkholderiales; family Chromobacteriaceae; genus Chromobacterium. The sequence continues at coordinate 91,165 of NJIE01000027.1, forward strand.
ACGCCCTACCGGCGCATGCAGGTATGGGAAGGCGACGCAGAGCAGGGCACCCTGTTCTGCGCCGACGAAGCCGGCGTGGCCGAGCTCGGCCACATCGTGGAGAACCGCATCGTGCAGTTGGCGGCCACCGCCGCCCTGCTGGAAAAAGGCGATATCGACTATCGCTGCCCGGCGGGCATCGCCCATATCGCCTACCGCCCGCAGGCGTCGCAGCTGACGCTGGCCGACGGCAGCCAGCTGCAAGCGCGGCTGCTGGTGGCGGCGGACGGCGCGCGCTCGCAAGTGCGCGACGCCGCCGGCATCGGCATCACCAGCTGGGATTATCCGATGCACGCGCTGGTGGCCAGCTGCCGCATGGACTACGGCCAGCAGGACATCACCTGGCAACGCTTCACCGCCGACGGCCCGCAGGCGTTCCTGCCGCTCGCCGGCGACACCGCTTCGCTGGTCTGGTATCAGCGCCCGGAGGAAGTCAAGCGCTTGCTGTCGCTGCCCGACGCCGAACTGATCGCCGCCTTCAGCCGCGAATTCCCGCGCCGGCTGGGCGGCATCCGCGAGATTCTGGCGCGCGGCAGCTTCCCGCTCACCCGCCGTCACGCGCAAAGCTACTATAAGGATGGCGTGGCGCTGGCCGGCGACGCCGCCCACACCATCCACCCGCTGGCGGGACAAGGCGTCAATCTCGGCTTCCAGGACGCGGCCAGGCTGGCCGAAACTCTGATCGCCGCCCGCGCGCGCGGCGAGGACTGGGCTGGCGTCAAAACGCTGGCTCGCTATCAGCGCGCGCGCAAGCCCGCCAACCTGGCGATGCAAAGCGGCATGGACGCCTTCTGCTACGGCTTCGCCAACGATATCGCCCCGCTGAAAATGCTGCGCGGCCTGGGCTTGCGGCTGGCGGACAAGGCAGGCCCGCTCAAACGCGAGGTGATACGCTATGCCCTGGGCCTGGGCCTGGGCGTCGCCCGGCGCTGAGCGCCGCGATAAGAAAAGCCGCTTCCGGCCGGAAGCGGCTTTTTTCATGCCAGGGCTGTGGAGCCTGTCCTAATCCAGCATCCCGCCGGATTCGGACTTGGGGGCGCGCCCCAAAAGACCGGCCACCACCTGCTGCGGGTCGTGGCCCTGGTACAGCAGGCCGCACACCGCGGCGGTGATCGGCATGTCCACTTCCAGCCGCTCGGCCATGGTCAACACCTCGCGGGCGGTGGCCACGCCTTCGGCCACGTGGCCGAGTTCGTCCAGCACTTGCGCCAGCGGCTTGCCCTCGGCCAGCTTGAGGCCCACCTGGCGGTTGCGCGACAAGGCGCCGGTGCAGGTGAGGATCAGGTCGCCCATTCCCGCCAGCCCCATCATGGTGTGCTGGCTCGCGCCCAGCGCGGTGGCCAGCCGGGTGATCTCGGCCAGGCCGCGGGTAATCAGCGCGGCGCGGGCGTTGAGGCCGAAATTGAGTCCGTCGGCGACGCCGGTGGCGATCGCCATCACGTTCTTCACCGCGCCGCCCACCTCGACGCCGACCAGATCGTCGTTGGCGTACAGGCGCAGCAGCGGGCTGTGCAGCTCGCGCGCCACGCGGGCGGCGAATTCGCTGTCGTCCGAAGCGATGGTCACCGCCGCCGGCAGGCCCTGCGCCACTTCGCGGGCGAAACTCGGGCCCGACAGCACGCCGCAGGGATGATCGGCCGGCAGCTCCTCCGCCACTACCTGGTGCGGCAGCAGGCTGGAGCCGGCTTCGAAACCCTTGCAGGCCCACAGCACCGGCGGCAGGTCGGACGACAGCGCGGTCAGCGCGCGCAAGGTCGGACGCAGCCCGGCCATGGGCGTGACGATCAGCGCCAGCTCAGCGTCCTGCAAGGCGCGCGGCAGCTCGGCGCTGAGTTTGAGCGCGTCCGGGAACGGACAGTCGGGAAGATAACGCCGGTTGACGCGGCTGGCGGCCAGCTCCGCCACCTGGTTGGCGTCGCGCGCCCACAGCGTTACCTGATGATGTCTTGCAAAAGCAATCGCCAGCGCGGTTCCCCATGCGCCGGCGCCCAGTATCGCCAGTTTCATTCGCTTACAGGCCCCAGAGGTCGGTAATACGAGCATAGCCGACGCTGCCGTCGCGGTGCTTGACCTTGACCCAGCCGGCTTGCGGCTGTTCCAGCAATTCGACCACGCCGTCCCTGGGCACGGCGAACAGCAGCCTGGCGTCGGCGGCGGCGCGGTCGCGCACCTCCGCCTTGTCGGCGGTCACCAGCAGCCAGCGCTGCTTGGACAGCGCGGCGGCCGGAATCCAGGCGATGCCGCCGGTGGCGTCGCGCACCCTGGCCCACTCCTTCTGGCTGGAGAGCACTTCCACCGGGTAATAGCGGCTGACCACGAACAGCTTCTTCGCGGACAGCGTCGGCGCCTCGTACAGCGCGACGCCGGTTTCCTTGACCGAACGGAATTCCAGGGCGTTGGCGTTCTGGGCCAACAAGCCCAAGGCCAGCATCAGCGGCAGGACGAGGCGCTTCATCGCTAGCCTCAGGCGTTGCCGGCTTCAGCCTGCTGCGCACGCTGCTGCATGTACAGGGCTTCGAAGTTGATCGGGGCCAGCAGCACCGGCGGGAAGCCGGCGCGGCTCACCACGCTGGAGATGGCTTCGCGGGCGTACGGGAACAGGATGTTGGGGCAAGCCACGCCCAGGATCGGGTCGATGTCTTCCGCCGGCACGTTGCGGATCTGGAAGATGCCGGCCTGCGCCACTTCGCACAGGAACATGGTTTTTTCCGGCAGCTTGGCGGTGACGGTAACGGTGAGGGTGACTTCGAAGAAGCCCTCGTCGATCTGCTGCGCGCCGCTGGCCAGCTGCATGTCGATTTCCGGCTGGGCTTGTTCCAGGAACACTTGCGGTGCGTTCGGCACTTCCAGCGAAATGTCCTTGACGTAGATTTTCTCGATGGAGAAAGCCGGTTGCAGCTCTTGTTGTTCGCTCATTTCGATTCTCGCAAAAGACCGTCGCCATGACGGTCGTATTTCTTGGGTAGACAGGCCCGCATCATCGCATGAAAGCGGCCACGGGCCAACAGACTAAAGCAGACCGCGCGCCGACTCAATCGGCCAGCAGCACGTCCAGCTTGCCGGCCTGATTCAGGGCCACCAGATCGTCGCAACCGCCGACGTGGGTTTCGCCGATGAAGATCTGCGGCACGGTGCGGCGGCCGGTCAGATCCATCATCTTGTCGCGCTCGGCCGGGTCCAGGTCGATGCGCACTTCGCGGATATCGGTCACGCCCTTGCTGTTCAGCAGCATTTTGGCGCGCACGCAGTAGGGGCACACCGCGGTGGTGTACATGGTGACGGGTTTCATGACGACGGTTCTACCAATGGAATGAAGTTCAAAGGGCGGATTATACCCCGCGGCCGGCCGGACCGGCTTGAGATAAATCCGGCCAGGGCCCGCTCTATCAGCGTCGCGCCTCGAAACGGTCGATCAGGTCGGCCACCACCGCGTCCAGCTGCTTGCCGACCTGCATCGCCCGCGGGCTGTTGACGATGGCGACGATGGCCAGCCGCCGGCCGTCGGCCGACTGCCAGTAGCCCGCCAGCGCCTTGACGTCCTTCAGCGTGCCGGTCTTCATCCGCAGCCGCGCGCCCTGCTCGGCGAAACGCTTTTTCAGGGTGCCGTCGACGCCGGCGATGGGCAGGCTGGCCAGAAACTCGCCGTCGTACGGCCCGCGCGCCGCGTCCAGCAACACCTGGCCCAGCAGATGCGCGGACACCCGCTCGCGCCGCGACAGGCCGGAACCGTTCTCCAGCGTCAGCGCCTCGTCGGAAATGCCGCTGACGGCCAGCGCCTTGCGCACCGCGCCCTTGGCCGCGGCCAGCGTGTCCTCGCCGCCCGCCTCGCGCCCCAGCGTCAGGAACAGCGTGCGCGCCATGGTGTTGTTGCTGTACTTGTTGATGTCGGCGATGGCTGCCGGCAAGGGCTGCGACTGCCAGCTGGCCAGCTCGCGGGCGCCTTCCGGCGCGCGGCCCAGCCCGACCCGCGCCGGCCCCGTGCCGCCCAGCGCCTGCCACAGAGCGGCGAAATCCTGGCCGGCGAACTGGTCGTGGTCCAGCACATTGACGTAGGCGCGCGCGCCGTCGCAGGCGGCGGGCAAAACGCCGTCCACCCGCACCCGTTCGCCATCCACCGAGATATTGACGTAGCGCCTCACGTCCGGGCAGGCGTCGGCCTGGCTTCCCGCCGTCAACCTGACGTCCAGCGCTACCCCGGCCAGCGGCGGGTCCAGCGCCGCGCGCGCGCCGTTGTCATCGTTGAAGAAGGTCAGCCAGGCGACTTTCAGATTGGTCAGATGCGTGTCCGGCTCGACCACGAAGGCCTTGCCGGCGTCTTCGTCGAAGTCGTCGGCGCTGGAGACGCGGCTGAAGGCGCGCTTGTCGAGCAGCAGCGCGCCGTCAAGATGCCTGACGCCGCGCAGGCGCAGGCCGTAGAGCAGGCTCAGCAGGTTGCCGTTGTCGAAGCGCGGGTCGCCGCCGCCCAGCCAGTAGAGGTCGCCGTTCAGCGTGTCGCCCCGCAGCGGCGCGGCGGACAACAGCGCGGTTTTCCAGCGGTAATCCGGCCCCAGCTGCTTGAGCGCGGCCCAGGTGGTGAGCGTCTTCATCGTCGACGCCGGGTTGACCGCGACGTCGGCGCGATGGCTCTCCAGCACGGCCCCGCCCTCCACCGGCGCGGCCCATACCGCGATTTCGTCGGGCCGCAGCCCGTGCAGATCCAGCGCCAGGGCCGGCAGACTCGCCGCCAGCCACAAGGCCGGCAGCCATTGAAACAACGCTCGCATCACATCTCCTGAGGATCGATATCCACCGACCAGCGCAGCCCCTTGCCGTGGCGGCGGGCGGCGGCCTCCAGCGCCGGCAGCAATTGGCCGACCAGCCGGTGCAGCGCGCCGCGCTGGCCGGCTTCCAGCACCAGTTGGGCGCGTTCGCGCCGCGCCAGCCGCGCCATCAGCGCGGGGGCCGGCCCGGAAATCAAAACGCCGCCAGCCAGCGCTTCGGTCTCGGCGCGGATCTCGCGCAAGAAGGCGGTGGCCTCGGCCTGGCTGGCGGCGTCGGCGCGGATCAGCGCCTGAAAGGTGCTGGGCGGAAAACCGGCCATGCGCCGCTCATCCAGCAGCTGGCGGGCGTAACCGTCGAAATCGTGGCGCTGCAATGCCTGGTATAGCTCGTGATCCGGCCACTGGGTCTGGATCAGCACCTCGCCCGGCGCGTCGGCGCGGCCGGCGCGGCCAGCCACCTGCATCAGCTGGGCGAACAACCGCTCCGAGGCCCGGAAGTCGGCCGAATACAAGCCGCCGTCTGCGCCCAGCACCGCCACCAGCGACAGCGTGCCGAAATCGTGGCCCTTGGCCAGCATCTGGGTGCCGACCAGGATGTCCACCTCGCCGGCGTGCACCCGGCGATACACCTCGTCCCAGGCGTCCTTGCGGCTGGTGGTGTCGCGGTCGATGCGCAGGATGCGCGCCTCGGGAAAGTGCCGGTTCAGCGCCGCCTCCAGCCGCTGGGTGCCCTCGCCCAGCGGCTTGATGTCCGGCTCGCCGCAATCGGGACAGGCGCGCGGCACCGCCTCCTCCCAGCCGCAGTGATGGCAGCGCAGTTTGCGCTCCAGCAGGTGCACCACCAGCTTGGCCGAGCAGTGCGGGCAGCCGCTGGTCCAGCCGCAAGCGCCGCAGGCCACCACCGGCGCGAAACCGCGGCGGTTGATGAACACCAGGCTCATCTCCCGGCGCGCCAGCCGCTGCCGCAAGGCCTGCACCACCGGCTCGGCCAGCCCCTCGGCCAGCTTCTGGCGACGGGTGTCCACCAGCCGGATGTCCGGCAGCCGCGCCGCGCCGTGGGCGCGCCGGGTCAAGGCCAGCTTGCGGTAACGGCCGGCCTCGGCGTTGGCCACCGTCTCCAGGCTGGGCGTGGCCGAGCCGAGCACGATGGCGACGCCATTGCGGCGCGCGCGCCACACCGCCAGGTCGCGGGCGTGGTAGCGCAGGCCGTCCTGCTGCTTGAACGAGCCGTCGTGTTCCTCGTCGACCACGATCAGCCCCAGCCGCGGCAAGGGCGTGAATACCGACAGCCGGGTGCCGATGACGATGTCGGCGTCGCCGTGCCAGGCGTCCAGCCAGCCCTTGAGCCGCTCGCCTTCGGCCAGGTTGCTGTGCTGCACCACGATGCGGGCATTGGGAAAGCGGCTGGTGAAGCGGGTGATCAGCTGCGGGGTGAGGTTGATTTCCGGCACCAGCAGCAGCGTCTGGCGGCGCTGGGCGAGCTGGTCGGCGATCAACCGCAGATACACCTCGGTCTTGCCGCTGCCGGTGACGCCGTGCAGCAGCCAGGGCTGAAACCCCGCCTCGGCGCGCAGCGCGGCCAGCGCCGCCTGCTGCTCGTCGGTCAGCGCCGGGCCGGCGGCGACTTCCAGCGCCGGCCGCCCCGGGCTGACGCGTTCGATGCGTCCCTCGGCCAGCCAATCGGCGAGGACCTTGCCGGCCTGGGCGCTTACCTGCCGCGCCGCGGCTTGCGTCAGCGGGCCGTCCTGCAGCGCCTGCCACAGCGCCAGCCGCGCCTTTTGCCGCGCCGGCGGCGGCTCGGCCAGCCCCAGCGCGGTGAGGCCGAACGGGCGCTCGTCGACGCGCGCCACGTCGCGCGCGTCGCGCAGGCCGGTCGGCAGCGCGGTGAACAGCGTCTGCCCCAGCGGGTAGTGGTAATAGCCGGCGGCGAAAGCCGCCAGCTGCAGGAACTCCTCCGGCAAGGGCGGCAAACCGTCGTACACCGCTTCGACGCTGCGCAGGCGGGCGCGATCCGTCCCCTCGCCGCCGGCCGGAGGCATCGTCGTGACAACCACGCCACACAACTTGCGCGGACCAAAGGGAACGAGCACCCGTTGCCCGGCTATGACAGGCAACTGGGTCAGGTAGCTGAACGTACCTGACAGCGGCACATCAACCGCAATCTGGATAGTGTCTGCATGCTCCATTTTTGCCCTTCCCTCGACAAACCCTGCTGCGACAAGGCTTTGCGCCAGCTGTGCACAGATCTTGTGGATAACTTTGTGCACAACCCGACGCCCCGCCGGCAAAAGGCCGTGAAATCAGCGTTTCCATTGGATTGCGCAAAAATTAATCAAACTTTTATCTCTTTTAAAATCAATAACTTGCGCCGCTTGATATTTTTTGCCATGCGGGCTTGACAAGGCCGCCCCCAAGGACTAGCCAGTGTGCATAAGTCGCAAGATCAAGCCTGCCCCCGGCTGTCAATAGCCTTGTTTCGCGTTCGCAAAAAGCAAGCCGGCCACTGGAAAACCAATGGCCGGACAAGCTGGCATACCCCGCCGGAAATCTGGCTTCGCGGCGGCGCGGACGCCGGGTATTTGCAAAATCCGCTTAAAAAACGCGACGCTTTTGATCAGCGCTTGCCGCTGGCAAAAACATTTCGACATCAAACGGTAAAAAAACTGTCAAATCAAGGCGCTGCCTGGCCAAAATGGCGCGAATCCGATTCGGCCCCGCACCATTTTGGAACGCTTACATGCCATCAGCAATGGTAGGCGCGCGACAAGCGGTGCACCGCTTCGATCAGGGCGCCGGCGTGCGCCGGGTCGACGAATTGCGAGATGCCGTGGCCGAGATTGAAGACGTGGCCGCTGCCCTGGCCGTAAGCGGCCAGGATGCGGCCGGCTTCGCGCTCGATGGCTTGCGGCGAGGCGAACAGCGCGTTGGGATCGAAATTGCCCTGCAGCGCCACCTTGTCGCCGATGCGCGCGCGCGCGAGGCCGATGTCGGTGGTCCAGTCCAGGCCGACGCAGTCCGCGCCGATGGCGGCGATGTCTTCCAGCCACTGGCCGCCGTTCTTGGTGAAAACGATGACCGGCACGCGCCGCCCCTCGGCCTCGCGCGTCAGGCCGGCGACGATGCGCTGCATGTACCGCAGCGAAAATTCGCGATAGGCCGCATGGCTGAGCGCGCCGCCCCAGGTATCGAAGATCTGCACCGCCTGCGCGCCGGAGGCGATCTGGGCGTTCAGGTAATCGATCACCGTGCGGGTGTTCATTTCCAGAATGTGGTGCAGCAGTTCCGGGCGGCTGTAGAGCATGGCCTTGACATGGCGGAAGTCGTCGGAGCCGCCGCCTTCCACCATGTAGCAGGCCAGCGTGAACGGGCTGCCGGAGAAGCCGATCAGCGGCACGCGGCCATCGAGCGCCTTGCGGATGCTGGAAACGGCGTCGAACACGTACTGCAGTTTTTCCAGCGGCGCCGGCTGCAAGGCGCGGATCGCCGCCTCGTCGCGCAGCGGACGCTCGAACTTCGGCCCTTCGCCTTCGGCGAAATACAGGCCCAGCCCCATCGCGTCCGGCACGGTGAGAATGTCGGAGAACAGGATGGCCGCGTCCAGCGGGAAGCGCTCCAGCGGCTGCAGCGTCACTTCGGTGGCGTAGTCCGGGCTGGTGCACAGGCCCATGAAGCTGCCGGCGCGGGCGCGGGTGGCGCGGTATTCCGGCAGGTAGCGGCCAGCCTGGCGCATCATCCAGATCGGAGTGTATTCAACCGGCTCTTTGAGCAGGGCTCGCAAAAAGGTATCGTTGGTCAACTGGGTCATGTCGGCACGCGCGATGAAAATCAGCCGGCATTATATCCCAGCCCGCCCCGCCCCGTCCCCGCCTTGGCAAGGCGGCCCGCCGCCGTTAAGCTGCCCGGCATGGAAAAGAAGAAAACCCTGCTCTCCTGGAGCAGCGGCAAGGACAGCGCCTGGGCGCTGCACGCGCTGCGCCAGGACCCCGCCGTGGAACTGGCCGGCCTGTTCTGCACCGTCAACCAGGCTTTCCAGCGCGTGGCGATGCACGCGGTGCGCGTCGAGCTGCTGCGACGCCAGGCCGAGGCGCTGGAGCTGCCGCTGTTCATCGTCGAAATCCCCTACCCCTGCGACAACCAGGACTACGCCGCGCGCATGGCGGCCTTCGTCGCCCGCTGTCGCGAGGACGGCGTCGAGCAGATGGCCTTCGGCGACCTGTTCCTGGAGGACGTGCGCCGCTATCGGGAAGAGAATCTGGCGGGCAGCGGCATCGCTCCCGTCTTTCCGCTGTGGGGCCTGCCCACCGCCGAGCTGGCGCAAACGATGATCGCCAGCGGCCTCAAGGCGCGGCTGACCTGCCTGGACCCGAAAAAGCTGCCGCGCGAGCTGGCCGGCCAGGACTTCGGCCAAACGCTGCTGGACGCCCTGCCTGCCGACGCCGACCCCTGCGGCGAGCACGGCGAGTTCCACAGCTTCGCCTGGGATGGACCGATGTTCCGCCGCCCGGTGGCCCATCGCGTCGGCGAAACGGTGGAGCGCGACGGTTTCGTGTTTACCGACCTGCTGCCCGGCTGATCAGGGCCGGAACCACAACTCGCGGCGCGCCAGCGGCGTCGCCTCCGGCAACAGCGGATTGGGCAGCTCGATGATGCGGCGCTGGGACAACTTGAGCGCGCGGACATGCTCGCCGTTGAAGCGCTGGAAAGTCTGCTCGAAGCCGCCGTCCCGGATCGCCCGCTCCAGGCCTTGCCGCAGGACGAGGGCCAAGTCGGGCCGGGACGGGGAAACAAAGAAGTAAAACGCCGCCGGGTAATGCAGCAGCAGGTACCGGTCCAGCGTCAGACCGGCGCTGCGCGGGTCTTCCAGCTCCTGGCTCACTTCGATCACGCTGCGCGGAAAATAGTCGTAGCGGCCGCTGCGCAGCATCGGAAACAGATTGGGGTAATCCACGCTTGTCACCACCGGCAGGCCGGCCGCGCGCAGTATCTCGGTATCGGGCCAATCCTGGCCCTGCCCGGCGCGCAAGGCGGCCAATTGCGGCAGGGCGGCCACGCCCCGCAGCCGATCCGGCCGCCGGGCGTCTACCAGCGCCACCCGCCAGCCGATCAGCCCCTTGTAGAGCGGGAGGCGTATCGCCAGCAGCTTGCGTTCGCGCTCGCGGCTGGTCATGCCCCAGAACAGGTCTACGCTGCCGTTCTTGCGCTGCAATTGCTCCGTGGCCCGTCCCTGGTTCATGTCCCGCGCCGCCGACAGTTCGCAACTGCGCCCCGCCTCGCTGCAGGCCAGCAACAGCAAGGCCTGCATATAAGGCAGATGCGGGTCCTTGTCGCCCGACACCAGCGCGTAGCGGATGGTCAGAACCGGCGGCGCGGCGCTCGCCGCCCACACAGCCGGAGACAACAGACAGGCCAGCAGACCGAGCCAGATTTTCATGCAGCCTCCTTCGCGCGCCAGCGCCCTCTGCCTTTCATTATCGGCAGCCTCGCCGCGCGCTGCAGCGCCAGGACCCTTCACACCCACCCCAACGCGCCCAGCGCGCCGCCCAGCGCCAGCAGCCAGACCGGGTTGACGCGGGTGCGCCAGGCCAGCAAGGCCACCGCGCAGCACAACAGCCAGGCCTGCCAGCGCTCGCCGTTGGCCGCCAGGCTCAGCAAGCAGCCGCTGGCCGCCACCAGGCCCACGGTCAGCGGCGTCAGCGCGCGGCGCAACACCTGGGTCAGCTTGCCGTCGCGATGCCGCTGCCACCAGCGCGCCACCCAGAAGCTCAGCACCGACGAGGGCAGACACATGCCCAGCATGCTCGCCAGCGCGCCGGCCACGCCGGCCACGTGCCAGCCTATCAGACTGACCACCAGCACATTGGGGCCGGGCGCGGCCTGGGCGATGGCGAACATCTCGGTGAATTGCGGCAAAGTCATCCACCCCTGCTCCACCACCAGCCGCTGCAGTTCGGGAATCAGCACGTTGGCGCCGCCCACCGCCAGCAACGACATCACGGCGAACTGCAGCAGCAAGACCAGCAGGGTCATCGCGCCGCCTCCCGCTTGCGGCCCAGCCAGGCCAGGGCCAGGGTCAGCGGAAACAGGTTCAGCAGCACCCAGGGCAAGGGCCAGCGCAACACCGCGATCTCCAGAAAGCCCGCCGCCACCACCGCCAGGCTCCAGCCGCGCCGCTCCAGATTGGCCGCCAGCCGCAAGCCCATGGCCAGAATCAGCCCGGCGGCGGCGGCGGCCAGGCCGCGCAAGGCGCCGGCCACCAGCGGGTCGCCGTGAAAGCGCGCGTACAGGCTGGCCAGCGTCAGCACGATGGCCATCGGCGCCAACAGCAGCGCCGCCACCGCGATCAGCGAACCGGCCGCGCCGTGAAAGCGCGCCCCCACCGCCACCGCGACGTTGACGATATTCGGCCCGGGCAGCACCTGGCCCAGCCCCAGCAGCTCGGCGAAGTCGGCCTCGGACAGCCAGCGCCGCCGGATGACCAGCATATTGTGAGCCAGCGGCAATACCCCGCCGAAACCGGTGAGGCCGATGGAGAAAAAGCCGGCGAACAGTTCCCGTCTGTCCGGCTTGCGCAAATTGGTTTCCATACTAGAGAAGCTACGCCGCGCAAGCGCGGCTTTCAAACGATAATTTCTGACACCGGCCGTGCCCGCCGCTCACAGCCGCGCGTTCAAGCGCCGAAACGTTGCAGGATGAAATCGATGAACACCCGCAGCCTGGGCGGCGGCTGCCGATCCGGCAGATACAGCAGGTGCATGGGCTTGGGCGGCGGCAAGCAACCGGGCAACACTTCGCGCAGCCGCCCGGCGGCGACATCGTCGGCCAGCAGCGCCTCGGCCTGCAGCGCGATGCCCGCGCCGGCCAGCGCCAGCTCGCGCAGGGCCTGGCCATGGTTGCACTGGAAACGGCTGGCGCCGACGCTCACGCCGTGCGCCGCCGCCAGCTGCGCCCAGCCGTCGTCCTTGCGCCAGTAGCTGAACCCCAGGCACTCGTGCGCCGCCAGCTCCGCCGGCGAGCGCGGTTCGCCGCGCGCCGCCAGATACGCGGGCGAGGCTGCCATCAGCATCCGGTAGGGCCGCAGCGGCCGCGCCACCACGCCGGCGTCGCCCAGATGGCCGATGCGGAACAACGCGTCGAAGCCGTCCGCCACCAGATCGGCCAGGGCGTCGGACAGCGTCAGCTCCAGCGCGATATCCGGATAGGCCGCCATGAAGTCGGCCAGGGCCGGCGCCAGCCGCTGCGAGCCGAAGGTGACGGAAGCGTTGACGCGCAGCACCCCGCGCGGCGTCTGCTGCAAGATGGCCGCGCCCTCCTCGGCCGCGCGGATCTCGGCCAGGATGGACTGGCTGCGCTGGAAATACTGCCGGCCAAGCTCGGTCAGCTGCTGGCGGCGGGTGGTGCGCGCCAGCAACTTGCCGCCCAGCCGGCTCTCCAGCGCGGCGATGTGCTTGCCGACCATGGGCTGCGACAAGCCGAAGGCCTCCGCCGCCGCGGTGAAGCTGCCTTGCTCCACCACCGCGACGAATAGCTCCATGCTCAACAGTCTGTCCATATTCAAAATCCTGAGTTATGAATCTTGTTAATTTTAGCGGATTTATCTTTTTCCATCGCAGACGCAGACTGCCTGCATGGCCCAAGCGGCCCATCATCAGGAGAACCCCATGAAAATCTTACTGGTCGGCGCCAGCGGCGCCGTAGGCCAGGCCGTGCGCCAAACCCTCGCCCATCACCAGGTGCTGACCGCCGGCCGCAACAGCGGCGACTTCCGCGTCGATCTCACCGACGAGGCCAGCATCCGCGCGCTGTTCCAAGCGGCCGGCCGGCTGGACGCCATCATCAGCGCCACCGGCAAGGTGCATTTCGGCCCGCTCGCGGAAATGAGCACCGAGCAGTTCCGCATCGGCCTGGAAGACAAGCTGCTGGGCCAGATCAATCTGGCGCTGATCGGCCAGCATCACCTCAACGACGGCGGCTCCCTCACCCTCACCAGCGGCATCATCAGCGAAACGCCGATCCGCCTGGGCAGCAACGCCACTACCGTCAACCGCGCGCTGGAGGGCTTCGTCCTCGGCGCGGCGGCGGAGCTGGGCCGCGGCCTGCGCATCAACGCGGTCAGCCCCAATGTGCTGGCCGAGTCCTGGAACAAATACCAGAACTTCTTCCCCGGCTTCGAGCCGGTGCCGGCCAGCCGCGTCGCCCTGGCGTACCGGCGCAGCGTGGAAGGCGTAGAAAACGGCCAGGTGCTGCGCGTCTGGTAAGCGCCGCATCCGCCGAATAAAAAACCGACCTGGAAGTCCAGGCCGGTTTTTTCACGCGCAGGGCAGGCTGCCGTCAGATATCGACTTCCGCCTCGTTGCCCTTGGCTTCCATCCAGCTGCGGCGGCTAGACGCCTCCCCCTTGCCCATCAGCATCACGAACATGTCGCGGGTTTCCTTGAGCGCGCCGGGGCGCACCTGCACCCGCGACAGACGGCGGGTGTCCGGATTCATGGTGGTATCCTTCAGCTGCTCCGGGTTCATCTCGCCCAGACCCTTGAAGCGGGAAATGCTCCAGGCGCTTTCGCGCACGCCCTCGCTGCGCAGGCGGTCGAGGATGGCGTTCAGTTCGCCCTCGTCCAGCGCGTACAGCTTGCGCGGCGGGCGATGCTTGCCCTGGCCCGGCACGTCGACGCGGAACAGCGGCGGCTGGGCGATGTAGACGTTGCCGTTCTCCACCAGCCGCGGGAAGTGGCGGAAGAACAAGGTCAGCAACAGCACCTGGATGTGCGAACCGTCGACGTCGGCGTCGGACAGGATCGCGATCTTGCCGTAACGCTGGCCGGACAGGTCCGGCGCGTCGTCCGGGCCGTGCGGATCGACGCCGATGGCCACCGAGATGTCGTGGATTTCGGCGTTGGAGAACAACTGGTCCCTGTCGGTCTCCCAGCTGTTGAGCACCTTGCCGCGCAAGGGCAGGATGGCCTGGTATTCCTTGTCGCGGGCGAGCTTGGCCGAACCCCCGGCCGAATCGCCCTCCACCAGGAACAGCTCGTTGCGCTCGATGTCCTCGCTCTCGCAATCGGTCAGCTTGCCCGGCAGCACCGCCACGCCCGATCCCTTCTTCTTCTCCACCTTCTTGACCGACTTCAGGCGCGACTGCGCCTGGCGGATGGCCAGCTCGGCGATCTTCTTGCCGGCTTCCACATGCTGGTTGAGCCACAGCTCCACCGGGTCGCGCGCGAGGCCGGAAACCAGCTTCAAGGCGTCGCGGCTGGTGAGTTTGTCCTTGGTCTGGCCCTGGAACTGCGGATCCAGCACTCGCGCCGACAGCACGAAGCGCACCCGGCTCCAGACGTCCTCGGCCATCAGCTTGACGCCGCGCGGCAGCAGGTTGTGGTGGTCGATGAAGCTCTTCATCGCCTCGAACACGCCGGCGCGCAGGCCGGCCTCGTGCGTGCCGCCGGACGGCGTCGGAATCAGGTTGACGTAGCTCTCGCCGCTGGCGCCGTCCTCGAACCAGGCCATCGCCCACTGCGCGCCCTCGCCCCTGGCGAACTGTTCGTGATCGTCGCCGATATAGGCCTCGCCGGCGAACAGCGGCGCCACCGGCTCGTCGCCGTTGCACAGCTCGGCCAGATAGCCCTTCAACCCTTCCGGGTAATGCCACACCTTCACTTCGTCGCCGCTCGGCTTCTCCACCGTCAGCGTCACCGCCACGCCGGGCAGCAGTACCGCCTTGGCGCGCAGCAGGCGCTCCAGCTCCGGCAGGGAATAGCGCGGGCTTTCAAAATACTTGCCGTCTGGCCATACCCGCACCCGGGTGCCGCTGGTGCGCGGGCCGCAATCGCCGACGCGGGACAGCGGTTCGATCACGTCGCCGCCGGCGAATACCAGGCGATGCACGCCGCCCTCGCGCTTCACGTCCACTTCCAGGCGGGTGGACAGCGCGTTGGTCACCGATACCCCGACGCCGTGCAGGCCGCCGGAGAAGGCGTAAGCGCCGCCGTCCTTCTTGTTGAACTTGCCGCCGGCGTGCAGCCGGGTAAACACCAGTTCCACCACCGGCACGCCCTCCTGCGGATGCAGGCCCACCGGAATGCCGCGGCCGTCGTCCTCCACGCTCAGCGAGCCGTCCTGGTGCACGGTGACGGCGATTTTCTTGGCAAAGCCGCCCAAAGCCTCGTCCGCGGCGTTGTCGATGACTTCCTGGCAGATATGGGTGGGATCGGTGGTGCGGGTGTACATGCCCGGTCGTTCCTTGACCGGTTCCAGCCCCTTGAGCACCCGTACCGAAGATTCGTCGTATTGTTGGGTCATATTCTGTTCTTGCCCATGCGGAACTCAACTCAGCCTTGCCCGCAAGGCTGCATCAAAAAAAGACAGCGGGCCGAAAGCCCGCCGTGGTTATCGCGGCACTGCCCGCCGGCGTTCACTGCTCGCTTTGCGCGCGAGTGCGGGCCAAATAGGCCTGGTGGCTTTCCACACCGCGCAAAAAGCGCGACAGCTCGCCCAGCGCGCGCTCGTAAACGTCGCGCTTGAACTCGATCACCGCGTCCACCGGCGCCCAGTAATCGTTCCAGCGCCAGCCGTCGAACTCGGGGTGGCTGCAGGCGCGCAGGCAAACGTCGCTGTCGCGCCCCACCAGCCTGAGCAGAAACCAGATCTGCTTCTGGCCCTTATAGCTGCCGCGCCACTCGCGCCGCACCCAGTTGGTCGGCACTTCGTAACGCATCCAGTCGCGGGTGCGTCCCAGTATCTTCACATGTTGCGGCAACAAACCCACTTCTTCCAGCAGCTCGCGGTACATGGCGGCCTCCGGGCTTTCGCCCGGCTTGATGCCGCCCTGGGGAAACTGCCAGGAGTGTTCGCGCACGCGCTTGCCCCAGAACACCTCATTCTTGCCGTTGATGAGGATAATTCCGACATTTGGGCGGTATCCGTCCCGGTCCAGCATGGAGAAAACCTGCAATTCGTCTAGTTACCGGAATTTTTGCACATTTCCCGCCAGCTTGCCATGCACGCCCCTCCACACGCCCGCCTTGACCCTGATCAGACAGCCCCCTGGCGCCCGGCCGCGACTCCCCCAAGGGGGCCAATCAATGCTACGATGCCACGATCAAACGAAATCTATACCGCGCATTCATGGCATTCCTGATCAATCAGCCTTCACTGTCGCGCCTGCCCAAGTTTCCGCTGGCCGCGACCTCATTCACCACTCTGCTCCAGACCAGCGAATTCCGGCTGCGCCTGCTCTCGGCCATCGAATCCGCCGCCAGCCGCATCTACATTTCCGCGCTGTATCTGGAGCATGACGAGGCGGGCCAGGAAGTGCTGGATGCGCTGTATCAGGCCAAGGCCCGCCAACCGCAGCTGGACGTCAGGGTCATGGTGGACTGGCACCGCGCGCAACGCGGACGGATAGGCGAAAGCCAGGACAGCTGCAACGCGGCGTGGTACCGCGAGCAGGCGCAACGCCACAGCGTCGAACTGCCGCTCTACGGCGTGCCGGTGCAAACCCGCGAGCTGTTCGGCGTGTTGCATCTGAAAGGCTTCGTCATCGACGACACCGTGTTCTACAGCGGCGCCAGCCTCAACAACGTCTACCTGCACAAGCTGGACAAATATCGTTTCGACCGCTACCACCTGATTCACAACAAGCAGCTGGCCGACGCCATGGCCGGCTTCATGACCGAGCTGTTTTTCAACAACCCGGCGGTTTTCCGGCTGGACAAGCCGGCGCCGGCGACGCGCAGCATCCGCAAGGAAATCCGCGATCTGCGCGACAAGTTGCTGCACAGCCACTACCGGGTGGCCGACATCGCCCGCCAGGACGAGCTGGCCATCACGCCCATCGTCGGCATCGGCAAGGGCAACCCTCTCAACCGCAGCATACTCAGCGTCATCGACAGCACCCGCAACCGGCTGTTCATCTGCACGCCTTACTTCAACTTCCCGCGCGCGGTGGTGCTGGCCATCAACCGCGCGCTGCGCCGCGGCGTGGAAATCGACATCGTGGTCGGCGACAAAACCGCCAACGATTTCTACATCCCGCCCAGCGAGCCGTTCCGCGTCATCGGCGCATTGCCCTACCTCTACGAGATGAACCTGCGCCGCTTCGCCAAGCGCCAGCGCCAATACGTCGCGCGCCGGCAGCTGCGCGTCCACCTGTGGAAGCACGAAGACAACACCTACCACCTCAAGGGCATCTGGAGCGACGAGCGCTACATCCTGCTCACCGGCAACAACCTCAATCCGCGCGCCTTCCGCCTGGACCTGGAAAACGCCTTGCTGATCCACGATCCCAAGGCCGAGCTGTGCAAGCAAAGCCAGGCCGAGCAGGACAGCATTCTGATCCACACGCAAGCGCTGACGCATTACCGCGAACTGGAAGATGTCAAACGCTATCCGGAGCAGATCAAGAAACTGCTCACCCGCTTGAGCCGGGTGCGGATAGATCGCATGCTCAATCTGATGCTCTGACGCCGATTGCGCCAAAAACCCCGCTACTGCGGGGTTTTTTTTCGACTTTCTCGCTCGTTTCCCAACGACCAAACCCGCATGCGGTCGTTTGTGTCGCCGAAACGCACAAAGCCCAGCTCGTTTGAGCTGGGCTTCGTTAAAGGGCGTCTGGCGGTGTCCTACTTTCACATGGCGAATGCCACACTATCATCGGCGCTAAGGCGTTTCACGGTCCTGTT